>JBBQZX010000005.1:0-226438 GCA_038207335.1 Chthoniobacterales bacterium
GAGTCGCCGGTGTGCACGCCCATCGGATCGACGTTTTCGATCGAGCAAATGATCACGCAGTTGTCCGCGCGGTCGCGCATCACCTCCATCTCGAACTCCTTCCAGCCGAGCAAACTTTCCTCCACCAGCACCTCCGTGACCGGCGACAAATCGAGCCCGCGCGTGACGATCTCCTCGAACTCCTCGCGATTGTAAGCGATGCCGCCGCCGCTCCCGCCGAGCGTGAACGCGGGCCGGATGATCAGCGGCATCGTCCCGATTTCCGCCGCCACCGCGCGCGCCTCCTCCATCGTGTGCGCCGTGCCGGAGTGCGGCATATCGAGCCCGATCTTGATCATCGCATCCTTGAACGCCTGCCGATCCTCGCCCTTGTGAATCGCCGCCGCATTCGCGCCGATCATCTTCACGCCATGCTTTTCGAGCACGCCGCTCTCGAAAAGTTTCATCGCGCAATTCAGCGCCGTCTGCCCGCCGAGCGTCGGCAGGAGCGCATCCGGCTTCTCCCGCTCGATGATTTTCTCCACCACCTCCGGCGTGATCGGCTCGATGTAAGTGCGATCCGCAAACTCCGGATCGGTCATGATCGTCGCCGGATTCGAGTTCACCAAAATCACGCTGTAGCCCTCTTCCTTGAGCGCCTTGCAAGCCTGCACGCCCGAGTAGTCGAACTCGCACCCCTGCCCGATCACGATGGGCCCGGAGCCGATGAGGAGGATTTTGTGAAGAGAAGTGTCTTTGGGCATGGCAGGAGTAGCGTGAAACGCCCACGGAGGCGGGGACGCGGGCGTGCTTTCGGCAAAAGTGGCGAGGTGGATACCAGACCGCCACGCTGCCCGCAACCGCGAGTGCGCGCCCGCGGCAGAAATCTGGATCTTTTCAGCTCCACTGCCAGCCGGGCTTGCGAATGTGCTCGAGCGTCTGGCGCACATTAAAGCCGCACGCTGCGTCCGCGACGAAATCGCTTCGGTGAATTTTAAAAACAGTCCGGCGCAGGCGGCTGAGACGAACGCGGCGGCTTCGTCGTGAGTGCCGTGGATTCCAATGTGGTGTTCCACGTGGCCTACGATCATGTGCTCGGCGGCGTGGACCGAGTCACACTCTGGGAACAGCGCGTGTCGCTCGTCGGCCGTATGATCAAGTTCAAACACCAGACCAGCGTCACGAAGGAAGCGCTGCGGTTCCCGAAGCTTGCCGGGTTCCGTGAGGCGTGGGACCTGTGATGCAGGCGCCGGGGCTCGCCTCCGAAAACGCTCGCATGGTTGCACAAAATGGCCGCGGCGAGTCGCTGGAGGACTCGCCGCGGCGCAGTATGAATCGAAGACCTTCTTGCGATCTTCGGACGGTCAGCAGGATGGCTGTTTCCAGCCGCCGCTCGTCAGTTCGGCAGCGTGACGGACTTTATGAGGTGCGTCGGGCCGAACTGGTCGTCGAAGCCATAGGCGCGAAGCTTCAAACGGCGGCGGTAAGGGCCGCCGCGAAGACGGCAGTCAGTTTGTGGATGGTGAGGTTGAGTGGTTTGCAGGTAAGCATTGCCATGGAGTGTGTTTGTGTTGTTTGTGTTGATTGGCGGAAGGTGGTGTTCCGCACGCCTGAAACCTCAACCACCAGTGTGGCAGCCGGATGTCGGTAACGAAATTATCGCGCTACCCCGCTCTCCGATTCGGGCAGCGGAAAACGCGCCGTGTCTTGCTAGAAGCGCTCCGGCCTTGGCTTAAATTCCGCCATTTGCCTCATCTTTCGCGCCAACCGAAGGCGGCTCCGAACAATGCTGAAAAATATAGCGCAACACTTCCGCTTCCCGCTCGCGGGTTGGCTGAACGAGGCAATGGCATGTCTGCAACCACCATCCCAAGCCATGCGCAAACGATTACGCACTCTGCGTAGTCAGCGAAAACCCGAGGCCTTTGAACTTGAAACCAAAGTGCCGCGCACCTTCGGCCTTGCCGTCGGGCTACCACGTCTGCTATCCGGTGAGGACGGGCCGTGCGACCAACGGCCAGGAACTCGCCGCGCCCACATTCAACGGTGCGACCTGGCGGGCTGACCGCGCCGGTTCACTCACCTGCGAGCCGGACGAAATGCCCTGCGAGCTTCCTCCCCCAAAACACGCGGATGTGACGGGGCAGACGGGCTGGCAGAATGGGCTGCCATCCAAGGCCTCGCACCTGAAGCTGCGCAGCCTGACGAGCGGGACGCTCTATGCCGTGCGGCTGGCGATGGTGGGCGCGGGGCAGGTGGTGGGGCCGTGGAGAGATGTGGTCATCAAGCGCGCGCCGTGACGGGGAGGCTCAGCCGCGCCCGCAGCCCCGAGTCGCGCTGAATCTGCCGGCCGATCGCGGCGCGCAGACTTTCCTCGCGATACCAGACGTCCACGCGCGCCCGGGCGCGGGTTAGGCCGGTGTAGAGGAGTTCGCGGGTGAGCACGGGGCTTTCGTCGGCGGGCAGGATGAGGAGCACGTTTTCAAACTCGGAGCCCTGGCCCTTGTGGACTGTCATCGCATAGGCCAGCTCGTGCTCGGGCAGGCGCGGGGGTGAGACCTGGCGCAGGCTGCCATCCACATCGGAAAACCACACGGCCAGCGCGCCGCTTTCATCCGGCCACAGGATGCCGATGTCGCCGTTGAAAAGGTGAAGCTGATAGTCATTGCGGGTCACCATCACCGGCATCCCGGCATAGGTTTGCTGCCCGCCCGCGATGAGTCCTTCCTTTCGCAGGATACTCTCGATCGCGCGGTTGAGCTTCACCACGCCATAAGGCCCGACACGCATCGCGCAAAGCACCCGGAAGCGCAGGAACTCCTTCAACGCATTGCCCACACTCCCCGCCCGGAGATAGCCCGAGTAACCCGCGATGACATGCTCGCGCAGTGTCAGCGGGAGTTGCCCCGGTTTCGGCACGAGCGCGCTGCCCAGCTCCGGGGTGCTATTGGAAAGTAAGACCTCGAGGGCTGGATTCACCTGTCCGGTGCGGACTAGCTCGCAGAGCTTCGCAATCGCGCTGTCATCCCCGAAGCGATAGTTCTTTTGCAAAGTCACCAAGCTGCCGTGCAAAGGACTCGCAGGCTCCGAAGCAGCGTCCGCGATTTCCCCCAGCACCGCGCCCGGCTCCACCGAGGCGAGCTGGTAACGATCGCCAAGCAGGATGATCCGCGCGCTGGCCGGCAGCGCGTCGAAGAGCTTTGCCATGAGAGTCAGCGACACCATCGAGGCTTCATCGACGATCATGACATCGACCGGGAGCGGGTTCTTCGAGTCGTGCCGGAAAAAGACCGAGCCAGGCCGCGAGCCGAGCAGCCGGTGGAGTGTGGAAACTGACTTCGGCAGCGTGTTGCCCTCCGCGTACGACTCGCGCGCAGACCGCAAGCTCTCCTGCAAGCGCGCCGCCGCCTTGCCCGTCGGCGCAGCCAGCGCGATTCGAAGCCCCGCTCCATCCGCGCCACTCATGAGACGCCGGAGAATCTTCAAAACAGTGGTGGTCTTCCCCGTCCCCGGCCCGCCCGAGATGACTACAAATCGCCGCGCCACTGCCGTCTCGATAGCGAGCTGTTGCAAGTCTTGCTCGGCCTTCACCACCGCCTGCGAGTCGCAGCGCTGCACGATCGCGCGAGCCAGGAGCGTCTCGTAGTCCCAATACCTCCGGAGGTAGAGCCGGCCTTCACTCGTCAGGACGAGCGGCGTTGCTTCATCCGCCGTGCCGATAGCCCGGTTGAGACCTAGCGCGCGTTGCAACTCCGCCAGGTCTGGCCACGCCACATCCATCATTGGCGGCTTCGTGAGATCGAGGCAGATATGCCCGAGACGGATGTTGCGGCTGAGAAAAGCGACCGCCATTTCCAAAAGCTCACCGCCTCCAAAGCTCGCGATGAACTCCGCAAAGTGGCGGTCGAGGTCATCGAAATCCGGTCGCGCCAGCAGCTCAGATGTCATGCGCCGATGAGTTCCTTCTTCAAGGCCTCCACGAGCCGCCCATCCGGCTTGTCCTTGAAAATCCCGCGTCCTGGAACCGCCGAGTCGATCCCGCGGACAAAGACATAGAACACGCCGCCGAAGTGAGTCTCGTAGTCATAGCCCGCCAGCCGCCGCCGGAGGTATAAGTCCGCGGCGACCGTGTAGAGATGGTATTGCAGAAAGTAGAGATGCTGCGACATGCAAGCGCGCATCCCGGCTTCGTCGTAGTCCGCGAGCCGGTTGCCGAACCAGTTCGATTTCCAATCGATGAGATAGTAGCGGCCATCGAACAGAAACAGGCAATCCATCACGCCGCGCATATAGCCTTTCACCGGATTGAACTGCATCCGCCCCAGCCGCTCCGGCAGCGCATCGGGCAAATTGGAAAGGTCGCGGCTCTGCTCGAACACACGCTTCAAGTGCGCCGGGCGCAAGTCCGCGACCGGATGCGTGAACTGCACTTCATTCAGCCGCGCCTCCGGGGTGACTCTGCTGAGATTCACACCGGGAGCCAGCTCGGCATCGAGCAGCTTCCTGACTTGCCGGGCAAAGCCTTCGCCAATCTTCGGCTCGTGCATCCCATGCGCGATGAGCTTTGCACTCACCAGTGCATCGATCGACTCGGGCGCGGTAAAGTCGAGATTCTCCAGCACGTCGTGCATGAAGACGCCCGCGCGCACCCCGCGCTCAAACTCCGCGAGTTCCGCCAGCTCTCCATCTTCCTCCAGCGCGTCCTCCGGCATCGCCACCGCATCGCGATCCGGCGCTTCCTCCGACTTGCCCGAGGTCAGTCCCGTGAAGCTCGCGATCATCTGAACCTGCGGGATCGTGCCGTGGAAAGTCCTGCAACTCAGCGCCTCGTCCTCGCGCGCTTCCGAGCCTTCTTCCGGCGTGAAAGTGGAAGGCACGCCAATGGTCGTGACAGCGATCGCATCCGGCGCTTTTGCAGCTAGCGCGTGCAGCGCCTGCGCGGCCTCCGTGCTTCCCAGCAGATAGGCCAGGGGAGAGTTGTCGAAGTTGCTGATATTCCCCGCGTAGATGTAGCACCGGTTCTGCGCGCGCGTCACCGCGACGTATAGCACTCGCAAAGACTCCGCCAGGCGCTCCTCGCCTGTCTTCTCATCGTTGTCGGGCGCGGCGCTCTTGTCGCGCAGGTCTAGTGTCAGCCGGTCCTTTTCACTGGGATCGTGAAAGATGATTTCCGAGCGCTTGCTGCCGTCGCCTGCCTTCCACAGGAAAGGACAAAAGACCACCGGATACTCCAGTCCCTTGCTCTTGTGGATGGTCGTGAGCTGGACGCCATCTTCATCGCTCTCGAGCCGGAGCTGATCTTCCTCACTCGATCCCATCTCGCTGAAACGCCTCTCCAGAAGCCACGCGCAAAGCCCGCCAGGAGTCAGCCGCCGCTCGCGCTCGGCCTGATGAAGCAGCTCCGCGAGGTGCAGGAAATTCGTGAGCGCGCGCTCGCCACCCGGCAGCAGCACCAGCCGCTCGCGCACTTGGCGTTTGATGAGTATCTGTCGGAAAACGGCGATGAACCCGCTGCTTTCCCAAAGCGTGCGATACCCTATGAACTCGGTAAGGCAGCGCTGCCACGCTGGCTCGTCCTGTTCGAGACCTACAAGTTCCGTGGCAGTCGAACCAATGAGCCTCGTGGCCAGCGCAGTCTTCAGCGAGGAGGTGTGATTCGGAGTTGTCACACCTTTCAAAAGCCGCAGCAGCTCCGAAGCCTCCAGTGTGTGAAAGACGCTCGCCTCGGTCTGCAGGACGCTCTTGATCCCACGTGCCCGTAGCAGGTTTTGCAGATTCGCCGCCTGTGCGTTCGAGCGCACGAGCACTGCCATGTCGCCATAGGCCAGCGGTCGTTCGCCCAGCCGCGCACCGCTGGCTTTCACTCGCACGATGTCCTCGACCACTGCATCGCTGATCGCGTCCTCGGCATCGCTTTGATGGTGATTTTCCTCCAGCCAGCGAAACCTCAGCGGCGGCTCGGCTTCCACTTCCTGCAGCGCGACGAATGACTTCTTTGGTACCTTCGGCGCGCTGACTGGCAGGTGCGCGATTTGCGGGATGAGGAAAGGCTGGCTGACATTCGCAAAGAGCGCGTTCGTGCCATCGAGCAGTGCTGCCTCCGATCGAAAGTTCGTGCGCAGCGTGAACTTCGCCGCTCCATCCGCGGCTCGCAAATAGGTGAAGACATCCGCGCCGCGAAAGCCGTAGATCGCCTGCTTCGGGTCGCCGATATAGACTAGGTGATGCGCACCTCCGGCAAAGAGACGGCGGAAGATTTCGTATTGGGCCGGGTCGGTATCCTGGAACTCATCGAGCAGCGCCGCGTGATACTTTCCACCAATCACCGCTGTGAATGCCTCGCCGCCCGGGCCGGCGAGCGCGTCTCGCAACTGCGTCGTGAGATCGTCGTAAGTGAGGACATTTAGCCGCTCTTTTCGCACCGGCAGCTCGCGCCGGGCAAAGGCGATGAAGTCGTGGGTTAGCTGGTGAAAGTAGAGCGATGAAAGGCCCTTGAACTCTTCGCATAAGTCAAAGAGCGGACTCGTGGGTGCGGTGCCAGTCTTCTTCGTGCAGCCCGCGACTTCGGAGGTGGCGAGCTTCGTCAAAGCCGACAGGCTCGCAGGCGTGGCGGATGACAGGTCGGCGGTGAGTTCCTCAAAAGCCGCGACAATTTGCTCCACGCCTTCTTGCGAAAAGTGCGAGTTCTTCTTGTCTCGCGAGAGGCTCTTGTCATCGCGCAGAAGCCGGCCGACTCGGTCGCCGCTCGTCTTCCACTCGGCCATGATTTTGGCAAAGCTCTCCTCGATCTTTCCCAGCAACTCCTCGCAGCATATCTCGCCGGGCGGCGGGATGATCGCGAGGTCGGGATGATTCCTCATCCGCTGCAGCAGCGCGATCCAATCGCCAAGCGAACGGCCTGCGGACAGGGCGAGCCGGGCGAGCAGCGGCGAGCAGTGGTAGAACTGCGAGCGCCAGAAATCGTGCGCGATTTCCTCGAAGATCGCGCCGGGATCGGCCAGCAGCTCCATGTCGAAGAGCAGGCCGCTTTCAAAAGCATTCTCGCGCAACACGCGCTGGCAGAAGCCGTGCATCGTGAAGATTTGCGCTTCGTCGAAGCT
Organism: Chthoniobacterales bacterium; assembly: GCA_038207335.1. Lineage (GTDB taxonomy): Bacteria > Verrucomicrobiota > Verrucomicrobiia > Chthoniobacterales > Chthoniobacteraceae > CAIURC01. Next base: position 7,080 of record JBBQZX010000005.1, read on the forward strand.
CTGCACGGCGACGTTCAGCTCGCGGATCGCCCCTCGCACGTCGCCGCTGGCGAGTGCCTTTTGCGTGATGGCGTCGTCGCTCTCGCCGCGGCGCAAATCCTCGTGCGCATCGTGCAGGCGGCGGCGCACCCGGTCGCGCAGCTCCGCGGTCGCGGCATTGGTAAAAGTCACGGCCAGGATGCGGGCGATGGGCACGTGATCTTCCAGGACGAGTCTCAGAAAGATGCCTGCGATGGTGTAGGTCTTGCCGGTGCCCGCGCTGGCCTCGATGAGCGTGACGCCGGGCACCAGCGGAGTCTCCGCGACGTCGAAAGGCGCGAAGCCTTTCATGCGGGTTTGGAGACGTGCTGGAGCATGGGAATGAAGACCGCGAGCGCCAGCTTTGTGAACTCTTCGCCGAGCGGGTTGCCATCGCCGAACAGGTAGTCGTTGTGGCGGTCGTTCTTCTCGCCGCCGCCTGTCCAAGTCGAGCCATGCCATTCGGCCTCGGCCTTTCTCATGGCTGTCGATCTAGGCGGCGGCGTAAGCGTGGCCGCGGCAAAGGCCATCGCCGAGGCGGGAAAGAATGGCAGGGGGCGGGTAAGTCCCAGCCAGTAGGTATCCAATAGGTCTGCGAGGATGGAGGCGGAGTCGGCGGGCGGCGCTAAACGCACGATGGTATCGGTGCCCAGCAACACGGTCTCGGTCGCGGACTCGGGGTGGACCGCGCATTTCGCAAGATGAAAGACCCACGCGCGGAGCATGTCCTTTGGCTTGATGGAGCTGCTGCGAAAGTGGACGAGCTTTCTGCCGTAGATGGATTCTATCTTGCCCGTGACGACGAATTGTCCCAAAGGCAAGGAAATGAGCAACGGCTCGGCTTGCGTGTGTCCCGCGAGTTCCGGTTGGAGCTTTGCCCAAAAGGTTTCCGTGTCCTTTTTCATCTCATGAAAGTGCGAGACGCCGATCTCGCCGAGTGGCAGGGCGGCGTGGCCCGACGGCTCCAGCGGGGCGCTATCGACGGCGCGTGACAGGAGTTCTTCGCGGAAGTGGTAGGATTGCAGCGAGTCGAGGGAGAAAGGCTCGCTATCGCCAAGCGAGTCGTCCCTTTCCTCCAAGCGGATGCCCGCGCGCTCGCGAAGAAAGTAAGCCGCCGGGCTGGCAAAGAACTGGACGAGCTTGTGGAGGTCGATGGTGCGGAATTCATCACCCGGCTCCGGAACCGCGCCGGTTAGAAAGGCAGGTGCGGCAAGCGTCTCGCCGCCGCGAATCCTTTGCGCCGCGGCGAGGTTTGCGCGCGAGTAGGTGAAGAGCTTCGAGTGATCTCCCGTGAAGTAGCGGTCGCTGAAAGCATGGAGCCGATGCTCGCGTGTGAGATGGTCGCGGGCTTTCACTTCATCAGGAAAGGTGCAGGATTGGTCGAGGCAATCGAGCAGCTCGCTGACTAGGACAGAAGGCGGCAGCAGCGCGTTGTCGATCACCGAGCGGCCCAGGTAGCTGATGTAGAGGCGTTCGTGGGCGGAGATCAGGGTTTCTAGGAAGATGTAGCGATCGTCGTCGCGCGAGGATCGGTCGCCGAGGCGGCGCTCCTTTGTCATCCAGTCAAAGGCCATCGCGCTGGACTGGCGCGGAAAGGCCTGGTCGCTCATGCCTAGCAGCGCGACGACCTTCGCGGGGATGCTGCGCATCGGCTGGAGCGCGCAGAATGTCACTCCGCCAGCTAGGAAGCCGCCACGGCTCTCGCCTTCGTCGAGTAGCTGCCGCAAGTGATGCTGGATGACGCGGAACTCGACCGGCTCTTCGTAGTCGAGCGCCGCAGAGTCGCGCCGGAGTTGGTCGATCGTGGCCCAGATGGTTTCCAGCTCGGCAAGGTCTTCTGGAGTCTCGGTCGGGAAGAATCGCCGCACGATTTTCGCGAGCGCATCGGGCCACTGCCGCAGCGGGCGCGCGCGGGGGAGCGTCGTCGCGAGGTCGAACATCGCGTCGCTCGCGGAAAGGAAGCGGCCGAGGACTTCGGCGGAAGTTCCCTCTACTTCGTCGTGCGGCATTATGCCATCGAAAGTGATGCGGTTTCCTCCGCGCATCGCATAGCCCAGCAGCAGACGGCGCAGGCCCGCGCGCCAAGTGTGGCCTTCCAAATCGGGCAAGTCGAAGCCGGCGCGATGCTTTCCATCGATGCCCCAGCGGATGCCCGTCTCGGCGATCCACGCGCGGATCGTGGCCAGTTCTTCATCGGAAAACTCGAAGCGCTGACGGATGGGAACCCGCTCGAGCAGCGAGTAGATTTCCGAGGCGGTGACACGGCTCCCGGCGAGGCCGAAGAGCGCGGTGAGTGTTTCGACCGCGGCGTTGTCGGTGCCCGCGCGGCGGTCGGCGACGCTGTAGGGAATGTGACGCTGCGAGTCCTCTGGACAGCCGAAGACCGCGTGGATCAGGGGCGCGTATTTCTCGATGTCGGGCGTCATCACGAGGATGTCGCGCGGCTGCAGCTCAGGGTCGGCGTCGAGCATCGCGAGCAGGTGATCGTAAAGCACCTCAACCTCGCGCATCGGCGAATGGCACGAGTGGATTTGCACGGAGTCGTCGTCCGCGCTGATTGCCACTTTCGGTAGATCACCGTCGTTGCGATTCGCCGCGTGGAGAAGGTCGTGCTGGATGAGTTCCAGCATCGAGCTAGAAGCAGGGTCGATGAAGACGGGCGGCTGGTCGCGGGTGAGGAAGCCGGCTTCCTCGTCCAAGGCGATACGGAGGTCGGTAAAGTCGCGGTTGAGCTTGCCTAGCGAAGCGAGCAAAGGATTGCCCGCTTCGTCGCTGGCGCCAGTTTCAAGCATGGCTCGCTTTTTCCCGGAAAGGTCGTGGCTGAAATACTCCTGCGAAGGCTCGAGTGAGTAAAGGTGGACTTCGCAGTGGCGCGAAAGCTGGAAGAAGACTCGGAGATAGAATGGCGGGATCGAGGAAAGGCCGAAGATCGAGATGCGCTCCGGCAGGTCCCCGCGCTCGGGAGGCGCAGCCATGCGCTGTTCCAAAGCCTCGGCGATGGCTGCCAGGTGCAATGGCTCGCTCTCGGCGACCAATGCACGCCATAGGATCGCCTGCCAGTCTTTTTCAGTCCGGTCGCGCTGCCAGCGCATCATCATGTCTGGCCGATAGACCAAGTATTGATCGAAGAGATGCGCGAGCTTCTCGGCGAGTTGAAAGGCCTTCAAGCCATCGTCCTTTGCGAGGTATCCAGTCACTTGCCTGAACTCCGGTTTCTCCGACAAGGAAGGCAGCAGGCGGAAGATTTTCCACGCCATGACATGCACACTGAAGTCGCTCTCCGGCGCCATCTTCGGAAAGAACTGCCGCAGCGTTCTTTCGACGAATAGCTTTGGGAAAGGGAATTTGCAGTTCATGCAAATGCCCGACAGCTGGGCTATTTGCAGGGAGAGCCAGCGGGCCATGCCGCCGCTATGCACGATGACGATCTCCGGCGTGAGCGGAGAGTGCAGCGGAGAGGCTGTCGCGGCGGCGAGTTGCTGCGCGAGTGCGTCGAGGCGGTTGCTCGTGTAGAGCTGGAGGCTCAAAGGCTTACTGCGCGATGGCGAGCGCGGCCAGATGGGCTTCGTCTTTTACGTAAAGAACTCCATCGGCATAGGCGGGACTGGCCCAAGTCTTGGCGCAGGCTTGGAAGCGTCCGAGTTCTTCGTATTTCGTGGGGCTGGCTTTTGCCAGGATGAGTTCGCCTTTTGAAGTCAAAGCAAGGATGCGGTCGTTCACGCCGGTAAGGCTCGAATAGTCGCCGAAGCCGGGTTGCGACCAGATGGGTGTGCCTTTCTCCAAGTCCACGCACACTAAGTCCGCGCGGTCGCCGGAGCCGAGCGTGTAGAGGTCTTTTCCGACGATAGTCGGCGTGCCGATGACTGTCTTCAGCGAGAGGTTCGTCCAATCCGGCTTGGCGGTGAACTCGCTGCCGGACTTGGTGATGTGAAACTTGATCGTGCCGATATTTGTGGAAGCTACTGTGACGGTATCGCCTGAGATGACCGGCGTGCAGGCGTGCCGCTTGGCGCCGGTTTTCAGCGGCTGACGCCAGAGGACTTTGCCCGTGGCCGCTTCCACGCCCATGAGTGCGTCGGCGGTGAAATCCACGACCTGTCGCGTGCCCGCGAGCGTCGCCACCATGAGCGAGGCATAGGCGCTGTTGTCGTTGCCCGCGCGCCAGAGTTCTTTGCCGGTCCTCTTGTCGTATGCGACGAGCGTCGCGCCTTTCGGGCTGCCGACGGGGACAAAGACGCGGTCACCGTCGATGATGCCAGAGCCATTGTTGCCGTGGCGTCGCGAGGCGGTTTCCTTCAGCTCGGGATCGCCGCTTTTGTTGCCTAGAAAGTAAGCGCCGTAGTCGGTCCCGAAGTTGATGTGCCACAGCATTTTCCCATCGGCCATAGCGAGGCAGCGAAACTCACCGCTGCACGACTGCACATAGACGCGGTCGCCGTCGATGAACGGCGTGCAGCGCGGGCCTTCGCCATAGGCATTCTGAAACTCCACCATCGGCGCGACCGGCTGGCTCCAGAGCGTCTTGCCGGTCGCCGCGTCGAGGCAGTGCGCGGTCTCCTGACCGTTCACGCCATCCATGAAGATGAGCTTCCCGCCTGCGACGATGGGCGACGATTGTCCCGGCCCGGCGTCGATTTTCCAGAGCACTTTTGGCTCGGGCGGCAGCGTATTGAGCGCGTGCTTTGCATCGGTCACAGTGGCGTCGCGCTGTGTGCCACGCCATTGCGGCCAGTCGGCGGCGTTTGAGGCTGCGGAGAATGCGAGGAGGGCGAGGCAGACGGGGAGTTTCATGCGGGCGGTAGTTGTAAGCGGCCCCACGCGTCGGCGACAAGACGCATGAATTTTCGGCGGCCCCGCGTTGCGTTTTTTCAATGCACGTGATGCGCGTCGCGCGGAGTAAAAGCCGCACATGACTGCACTCCCAAAAGCCACGCCGTGCTTTCACGGCGGCAAGTTCTTCGAAGCCATCGGCCCGCGTTTCGATCACCTCGAGCGCGCCCGGGAAATCATCAATGCCGACGTGCTTGACGCTTGGTTCCAATCGTCGCCGCGGGCGCTTGCGGCGTTGCGGGAAAGTCTGCCGTGGCTGCTGCGCACATCGCCACCAACGGGTTGTGAGGGTTTCATCCAGACCGTGGCCGAAGTGCGCGGCGTGCGGCCTGCGAACATCCTTCCCGGCGCGGGTTCCTCGGACCTCATCTTTCGTGCGCTGCGGCACTGGCTCATACCGGCGTCGTGCGTGCTGCTGCTCGACCCGACCTATGGCGAATATGCGCACGTCCTCGAGCTGGTCATTGGTTGCAAAGTCACGCGCCTTTCGCTCCGCCGCGAAGATAGCTATGACGTTCCACTCGATCGGCTCGCGGAACAGCTTGCCCGCGGCTACGACCTTGTGGTGCTGGTGAATCCAAACAGCCCCACTGGCCGCCACGTCTCCCGCCGAGAGCTGGAGAAAGTCCTGAGCCTCGCGCCAGCACGGACGCGCGTGTGGGTCGATGAGACTTACATCGACTTCGTCGGCGCGAGCGAGTCGCTGGAGCGCTTCGCGGAGCGCAGCGGAAATGTCTTCGTGTGCAAATCCATGTCCAAAGTCTATGCGCTCAGCGGCGCGCGGGCGGCTTACATTTGCGGGAATGAGGCGCACATCGCGGAACTTCGCGGCATCACGCCGCCGTGGGTCATGAGTCTCGTGGCGCAAGTTGCCGCGGTTGCTGCGTTGCAGGATGGCGCTTACTATTCTGCGAGGTATCGCGAGACTCATGCGCAGCGGGGTTGGCTGGAGCGAGAGTTAGCCGAGTTGGGCTGGGACACGATCGCAGGGACGGCAAACTTCATCCTTTCCCATCTGCCGGAGGAAGGCCCACCTGCGGCGGAGATCGTGCGTGCGTGCCAGCAGCGTGGCCTTTACCTGCGCGATGCCGCGGCGATGGGAGCCGACCTCGGAGACCGCGCGATCCGCATCGCGGTGAAAGACCCGGCGACCAATGCGCGCATGGTCGCCATCCTCGGCGAGGTCTGCCACCCTCTCGCTGCGCCGCTGGCCCACGCATGAATATCCATCACCTCGAGCTTTTCTACTACGTCGCGCGGCATGGGGGGATCAGCGAGGCCGTGCGGCATTTTCCGTATGGCATCCAGCAGCCGGCGGTCAGCTCGCAGATCATCGCGCTCGAGGAATCGCTCGGCACGAAGCTCTTCCAGCGCAGGCCTTTCGAACTCACCGCGGCGGGCGCGAAGCTCTTCGCATTCGTCGAGCCGTTCTTTGGCGGTGTGGAGGAAATGGGGCGCGCCATTCGCGTCGGAGCCACGCCGCATCTGCGCGTCGGCGCATCGACTGCCGTGCTCCGCGATCATCTGCCGGCCGTCTTTCGCGAGCTGCGGGAGCGGATGCCCGGGGTGCGGATCACGCTGCACGAGGGGCTCGAGCCGGGGCTGCTTTCCGAGCTGGAGAAAAAGGAAATCGACCTCGCGATCACCTCCATCGACGGCAAGCCGGATGCCGGCTTTTCGGCACAGGAACTCCTCCGCCTCCCGCCCGTCCTGCTCGTCCCCACCGCGAGCCCGCTGCGCTCGGCCGACGCCCTTTGGCAACGGGACAAAATCGAAGACCCGCTGATCGCGCCGCCGCCGGGCGAAGCGCTGGCGCGCATCTTCCAGCGCGGCCTCGCCACGCGCCAGATCGACTGGCTCACCGGCATCCGCGTGAACTCGCTGGAGCTCATCGAGACCTACGTCGCGAACGGCTTCGGCATCGGCCTTTCCGTCGCGATCCCCAGCGTCCGCCGGATGAAAGGCGTACGCCAACTGCCGCTGGAAGGCTTCGCGCCCATCTCGCTGTGCGCCATCTGGCGGGGGAAAATCACGCCGTCGCTGAGCCTGCTCGTCGAGTGCCTGAGGAGTCGCGCCGCGCAAGTCGCGGGGTGAGGTTTGGATGGTGGTGGTTTGAAAATCACGCGCTTCCGGGATCATCGATCCCGGCTTAGCGGGGCGCGCTCGCGGTGGGTCGGGCAACGGGTGCGGCGTTGACTTATCAATGGAAGGCTACGGCTCGAGGCTGAGGCGAATGCTCTCGATTACCTCTCAAAGTCTTGCGTGCCTTTAAAACGATCTGCCTATGACTCACGCGTTTTAACCTTGGAATCAACGGGTCTCTAATTGTCCTCCGCTTCTCAATGAAGGCATTTCCAAGATGGGCGAGGGTGGCCGATCAGGCGATGGACTTCTCTTCGGCGGGGGGCTCGGGGAGGAGGAAGCTGAGGGCGAAGGCGATGACGAAGACGCTGACGCCGACGATGCCGGCGGCCATGGCGTAGTGGTCGAAGGTGGGGTGCGGGTTGAGCATCGGGGCGATGATGTTCGTGGAAAGGAATGCCGCGGAGGTGCCGATCATGCGGCCGCCGACGTTGGTGGCGAAGCTGCCGCCGGTGCCGCGGAGATGGACGGGGAAGATCTTCGGCAGGTACTCGCCGAAGTAGGAGAATTGCGCGACGACGAAGAGGCCGCAGAGGAAGACGCCCGCGGCAAATGCGGTGCCGCCCATGTGGTAGAACTGGGTGTAGGTGATCGCGAAGATGATGGCGCCGGGGACGAGGAAGAGCCGGAGCATGGTGCCGCGGGCGATGGCGGTGAGGAGGAGGACGGCGAGGATGATGCGGCCGAGCAGTCCGCCGAGTTCCTGGCCGAACTGGACCTGGCCGCCGCGGGCGCTGATGGCGTCGGATGCGGGGAGTTGCTTTTCGCGGTTGTCGCCGAGGGCTTTGAGGAGTTTCTCGCGGTCGATGACGGTCTTTTTGATGTCGGGCTTTTGGGCGGTGAGTGTGGCGAGTTCCGCGTCGTAGCCGGCGAATTGTTTTCCGAGAACGGCGAGTTTTTCTGTGTTGCCGGCGGTCTTCGCGGCGCGCTGGGCGATGCGGGTCTTGGCGCGTTCGCTGGTGACGAGCTCGAGGCCGGGGACGTCGGCGAGGGCTTGCTTGAAGGCGGGCATGACGGCGTCGAGCTGTTTGTTGAGGGCAGTGGCTTCGTCGCGGAGGGGCTTGAGCTGCGCGCGCGGCTCGGCGAGTTCCGGCAGGCCGGGGACGACGCTGCGGGTGGTGATCTGGAGCGCGCCAAATGCCGCAGCGTAAGCGCACGCCGAGAGGGCGGCGGTGACAAGGGTGGCGCGGCGCAGGTCGGGGGCAAAGAGGGCTCCGAAACTCGGGCGCTTCAAGGTGCCCGCGCGGCGTCCCGCTTTCCACACCTCGGACTCGGGGACAAAGGGAAGCATGAGCGCGATGGGGATCGCGGGGAGCAGGCCCGTGATGAGCAGGTAGCGCCACGGCGCGTGTTGATTGAAGGCGGCGGAGATCGGCAGGCCGGGAAGGTCGCCTGCATGGGTGCCGATCCAAAGGCTGATCGCGGTGACGACGATGCCGCCGAGTGAGGCAAATGCTTGGGTGCTGCCGAGGACGAGCTTCTTGCGCTTGGCGTCGGGGAAGAGTTCCGCGAGCCAGGTGATCGCCGCGATAAACTCGACGCAGACGCCGATGAAGGTGGTGCAGCGGAAGAAGATGAACGAGCCCAACGTGGTGCTGAACGCCGCCGCGAACGGCGAGAAGGCGTACAGGAAGATGCTCGCCGCGAGGATGGCCTTGCGCCCGAAGCGGTCGATGAGCCAGCCGCCCAGCAAGCCAAAGGTGCCGCCGCAGAGGGCGGTCATCCAGAGGAGGCGCCCCATCCAGGCGGTCACGTCGGGGTGGTTCGGCGGGAGCTTGGTGAGTTCCGCAATCGCCGGCACGCCGACGAGGGGAGTCATCAGCAGCTCATAGGTATCGAAGAGAAACCCAATCGCCGCGATGGCGATGATGAGCCAGTGGGTAACAGTCAGGCGGGATGAGGGCGCGGTGTTCATTGGGTGGAAAAGGCGGATCTTTCGAGTGCGTGCTGCATCGCTGGCGGAAGGTCACCGCCTGCGAAACCCGCTGCGCGCTTCGAGTCGGAGTTACTTCTTACTCTTTGCCTTCGGCTTGGACGCAGGCTTCACGGGAGCTTTCGCGGCGGGCTCAGGAGTATGCTCGGTGACGGTGGTCTTTGTCTCGCCGACGGTGACTTTCAACGCAGCGGGTGCGGGTTTTGCAGTGTCGTCCGACTTGGTGTCGCCGGCGATGGCGTAGAGATGAGTCTGCGTGCCGACAAACAGCGTGCCATTCGCAATGATCGGCGTGCTATAGACTGGAGCGCCCATGTTGACCTCGTGCAGGACTTTTTTCTCCTTCGAGTCCGCGAGAGCCACGAAGTCGCCGTCTTCATCGCCGCAGAAGACTTTGCCGTCTGCGACCATCGTGGAGCCCCACATGTGCGCCTGCATGTCGTGCGTCCAGTAGAGCTTGCCGGTCTCGGCGTCGAGGCAATGGACGAAGCCGCTGAAGTCGCCGACGAAGAGCAAGCCTGTCTCGGGATCGATGGATACCGTCGAGATACTGCGGTGGATTCCTTTGTAGTCCCAGATGAGTCCGGTCTTGGTGATGTCGCCCGTCTTGGTCGCATCGACGCACACCAGACGACCGACACCTTCGCCGTGTTCCGGGTCCTGCCCGATCGCGACATAGACGCGATCTTTGTAGAAGACCGGCGTTGCGTTGATCTCGCTCGGGCCCTCCGCGGCGGGATACTTGATCACCTTGCCGTCCTTGTCGTGCTTATATTCTTCCGGCACGGCGTCGAACCACCAGACCTTCTTGATGAAGCTGGAGTCGCCATCCTTCACTGGCGTCGGATCGAAGGCGTAGAGAATGCCGTCGCCGCCACCGAAATAGACCTGATCCTTGCCATTCACTTTGCCTACGGAAGGTGAAGTCCACTGGCCGTGCTTGATGTTCTCGCCGATCTTCGCGTCATCCTCTGCGAGGAACTCACCGGAACTTTTATCGAGTGCGATGAAGCTAGGGGAAAGGGGCGAAGGGATATTGACGTGCGTCCAATCCTGTCCGTTGGAGGTGCAGGTGAGAAGCGTGTTGCCGAGCGTGATGACGGAGCAGTTCGAGGCGTTGTGCGGAAAGACCCCCAGCTCGTCCATCATGTCATATTTCCAAAGGATGTCGGCGTCCTTTTCGGTGACCTCGACCTTCGGCTTTCCGGGGCCGGCCATGTATTGGCCTTCATCTGCGAAACCTTGATTGCCATTGGCTTGAGCGTTGGCGTCGAGACAGACCACTTCGCAGCGGCTGGTGACGAGATAGACCTTGTCACCCTCGACGTCGGGTGAACTCAGCAAGCCGAGATACTCCCAGTCGTTCACCTTCCCGCTCGCGAGCTTCGGGACGACGAACTGCCACAGGTATTCGCCCGTGTATTCGTTGAGAACCAGCAGGATCGACTTGTCATCCGTGAAGCGCGGGTCGCGCGGGCTGGCATTGTTAGTGCCGACGTAGATTTTGCCGTTCGCGACCACGGGGTTGCCATAGGTCTGCGAGCCGAGCTTTGCGATCCACTTGACGTTCTTGGTCGTCGTCAGGTCGATCTCCTCGGAGTTCGGCTTGAACTTGCCGGGATCGAAGTCGAGCGGGATGCCTTTCGCCGTCGAATACATGTTTCGGCCCGGGTCGTTGCCGCCCCAGCGAGGCCAGTCTTCGGCAAAGGCGGTGAGTGTGAGGGCGGCGATGCTGCCCGTGAGTGCGAGTGTGCGGGAGAGGTTCATGAAGTTACTTGTTTGGGGTCACGGAAATGTTGTCGATCCAGGCGCGTTGTTCCTGCGGCGTGAAGCTGAAGAGTCCGGGCGAACCCTCGGTGTGCGCATGTTTGTGCGGGACTTCGATGGTCCAAGCTTCCGGCTCTGGCTCGCCTTTTTTCCAGGCTTTTGCGCGGACGACTCCGCTTCCGTCGGCAGCGACATCGACACGAGCTTTGAGATGAATCCACTCATTGGGCGACCACTTGAAAGGCACGCTTTGCTTGAACAGCTCCTGATTCGAGCTGACTTCGAGTTGCTGCGCGTTGCCTTTGAGGTCGATGAGGTATCGCTGATTGATGATGCCCACCTCGGACATCTTGCGCTTGTTACCTTCGCTCATTACGTCGGCTTCGATCGTGTAGTTGCTGAGGTCGGAGCGGTTGATGAAGACCGAGCCGCGTTGAAGCCGCTTGTTGTCGATCGTCTTGCAGAGCGCCTTGTTGCCGTCTTTTTCGCGAACCTCGAACTTGAAGCGTGCGGCATTCCACGGGAGCGGAGGGTAGGCAAAAGGCGTGGGCGGCTCCATCGTGTTGGGAACGCCCGGTGGTGGCGGCTTGGAGGTGTCTTCGGTCAGTTCGTACTTTTCAAAGTCTTGCACGAGCGGTGGTTCCGGCAGGACGCGCGCCTTGAAGTAACCTTTGAGATCACCCAGCACGCCTTGGAACTGTCCAGCGGAAGGAGCGTTTTCCGGGAAGGTCACGAGCTTTCCATCGGCGTTGAAAGCACCTTTGACTTGCGCTTTGACCAAAGCAGTCGGTGGGACGAAGGGTGTCCACGTCACGGTCTTTGGATCGATGTTGTCCTCGACGGTGAAGCCATTGGCATCCAGTGCGCGGACTCGGAAGGACTCGGTCGCGCCGGGCGCCAGAAGCAATTCGTAGGGAATGACTTGCAGATGGGTCTTAGGGCCGGGAGTCACTGGCTTTACCTCGGGCGCCACAGGCGCGGTCGGCCCCGGCTTTGTGCCAGCCTTGCCAAAGCAATAGAGCTTCTTCTCGGTCTGCATGTAGAGCTTGCCATTGTAGCCGATGGGTGAGCCGTAACATTTGCCGTCGAGCACGGTGCGGCTCAGGATTTCCACGTCCTTGTCGTTTGGCTTGAGTACGAAGAGTTCGCCGTCGCCGACGGTACCCGCGCCTTCCGCCTGACCGGCGGCGCCTGCGAGATACATGGCGATGTAGAGCTTTCCATCGGCATAGAAAGGCGTGCTCTGGCGCTGCTCAATGCCGAGGCGCTTTTTCCACAAGACCTTTCCGTCGTCGGCGTTCATCGCGGCGAGTTCGCCGGTGCCGGTAACTTCGTAGATGCGGTCGCCGACGAGCACGGGCGAGCTGGCGAGTGAGCCGACAGGGTTGCGCCATTGCTCGAGTGCGGCGGTTTCAAAGACCTGCGGTGCGAAGGTACTCGGCGGTTTGGCGTCGTTGGGGATTTTAAAAGCAGCGGTGCGGCCGACGTCGCTGGTGTCGATATTCTCGCTCTCGTGGATGACGATGATGTTTCCTTTGTGCTCCAGTACGGCGGCGTTTATGCCGCCCTTTGCTCCTGCTTTTGCGACCGGTACGCGCCACAGCGGCTCGCCGGTGCGGGCGTTGATACCCAGTACGCTGCTGTCGCCGGCAGCGGAGTAAAGCACGCGCTTTCCATCGTGAAAGCTGAGCCACGGGTGCGAGAAAGTGTTGTCCTGCGGCAGCGCGCCGGGAGCGCTCGACCAGACGAGCTCGCCGGTCTTTTTGTCGAAGGCGTAGAAGCGGTCTCCGGGCGGGCCGAATGCGCCCCACGCCGCGGTGATGCCGCGCGTGATGACGAGGTCGCTGTCGATTAGCGGCGAGGCGGTGCGGTTGTTCGGGAACGTCATGCGCCCGAATTCCTCCATCATCGAGTGCTTCCAGAGCGGCTTGCCGTCGGCGGTGAAGGCCGCGAAAATTCCCGAGCTGTTTTGGATGTAAACGTTGCCGGTTTCAGGGTCGATCGTCGGCGAAGAATTTGCGTAGCGGAGATAGACGACGTCGCTGAGGAAGTCGTTGAAGAGCTGCTTCCACAGGAGCTTGCCGGTGTCGGCGTCGAAGCAGGCGACGCCTTCCTGGAGGTCGGGGCCTTCGCCTTGAAAGCCCATGATGTAGAGCTTTCCGTCCGCGATGACCGGAGCGGATTGGCCGGGAAAATCCGCGGTCCAGAGCGCGTGTTTTGCGTCAATCTTTTCGGGCAGGCCTTTCTCGGTGGACACGCTCGTCTGGAATGGCCCGCGCCAGTCGAACCAGCCGTGTTTGCCGGCATCGGCGGCTGCTGTGGCCGCAGGTTCTTTTGCGGGAGTGGTTGCTTTTTTCGCGGCGTGCAGCGGAGTTGCGGCGAGGGTGAGAATGACGGCGGCCGAGGAGACGATGCGTGTGTTCATGGCGATGGGATCAAGGGAGGGTGCGCCGCCGGGAGGGCGGGCGTGGAGTCGCGGGATGTGGGGCGACCGGCATGGGAGGGAATGGATAAAGCGCGGCACGCGGGCCTTGTCAAAACATTACTTACACGTATTAAATTGCTGCCAACTCATGGCCGCAAAAAAGCCCTCACTTTCACCCGAAGAAGCCGATCCAAAACGGCTTCCGCCTCTGCTGCGCCGCGCGTGGTATGGGCTCAATCAATCCTTTCGCCAGCGCGTGTCGCATCTCGAGTTGACGCCTGATCAATTCAGCATCCTGCGCTGGCTGACGGAGGGCGATCCGCAGGGGATGACGCAGCGCGCGCTGACCGACCTGATGGCCAGCGACCCGAATACGATCACCTCGACGCTCTCACGGATGGAGGCCGCGGGCCTCGTGTCGCGGCGCGCGCATGAGGTCGATCGGCGGGCACGGCGGGTGCGGGTTTTGGCGGCGGGAAAGCGGATATTTGAGCGCGCGAAAAAGGTCGCGCTGGAGCTGCAGGAGCAGGTGCTCGAAGCGCTGCCTGTGTCTCGCCGGGAGAAATTTTTGAAAGAGCTGGGGACAATCGCCGACGCGTGCGCGGCGGCGGGGGAAAAGGCGGCGAAGAAACGACTCAGGTAGGGGGGGTGGCGCTCAGTCGTCGTCTTCCACTTTGCTCACGGCCCACGCGGGATACGGGACGGATGTGCCTTTCACTGCGCGCCAGAGGATGCGATTGAGCACGTCTTCGTTGCATTTGTCGGGCTCGCTGAGCGGGAGTTTCGCGGAGAGGATCGCGTCTTTTCGGAGCTGCTTGTCGGCGATTTGTTTGGGCTCAGGATTGAGTGTCGTGAGCGGCGTCTGATTTGGCACGGACGTGAATGGGGTGAGGTCCGCTGTGTCCGTGAAGCAGTCGCTCATCGGCGTCGCGCTCGCGTCCATGGTATTCATTGGCGGCATCCCGAGCATCAGCTCGATCGTGCGAACGAGGCTCGTGTTGTTGTATTGCGTGCCGATGACTTTACCGCGCTTCGTGTAGGCGCTCGCGACATAAGCCGTCGTGCGATAGCCGCTTACATGATCCGCGCCATTCTGAGGATCGTCCTCAATCGCGAAGATGCAGGTGTCTTTCCAAAATGCGCTGTGGCTGATCGCTTCGACGATTCGGCCAAACGCCAGGTCGTTGTCAGCGACCTGAGCCGCGGGCTTCGGAACGCCAGCTTTCGCGCCGCCCGTGTGGTCATTCGGGAGCGCCATGATCATGAGTTGCGGCATCTCGCCTTTTTTCTCGAACTGCTTCAGTTCCTTGATGAACTCCGCAGCGCGGATCACATCGGGCACATTCAGATCCCAGCCGACGGTGTCGAGTTTTGAAAAGGGGCGCATTGTCTCGATCCCGGGCTTGCAGCGGATCGCAGTCAGGTTCGTTTCGTCGGTGAGATCGCCGAGATAATCCTTCCACGCCGGCTTGCCCTTTTTGGATTTATCCGCCCACCCGGATTCCGAGACGCACGCTTCGCCGTAGTTCCGCAGTGTCACTTTGTGCGCGATCGCATTGTCCCAGATGAAGCCCGCGGGCGAGTATGCGAGCGCGTCCATCGAATCGTCGGTCTTGAGATTCGGGTAGCTGCGTGGCCATCCCGCGTGCTGGCGCTCGACGTAATCCGTGCTGATCGCGCTGTCCGTCCACTGGTGCCCGTCGGCGCTCTGGATGCCGCTGCAATACGTGTTGTCCAGAAGCACGAAATCGCGCGAGAGCTTGTGCTGGTTGGGTGTTACCTTTTCTCCGAAAAGTGTGAGGCTCGCGTCGCCATTGCCGGCTTTCATGTCGCCGAGGATTTGGTCGTAAGTGCGGTTTTCCTTGATGATGTAGAGGACATGCTTGAAGATGCTCGGCTCGCCGACCCTCTCTGGTACAGGCTTTGCGGGCTGCCCGTCCCGCGGTGGGAGCGATGCCGCCTGGATCACGGGATGCCGCATATTTGCGAGGGCGAGTGCGTTTTCGACCCCGAGGTCTTTTTCTGATGGCACCGGCACTAACGACAGCGTGCCAAAGTAATCCTTCGAGTTGTACTTTACTTTTTCGCCCGGCTTGAAGCGCTTGGTCGAGCCGATGCCCTTGATATTCGCGACGCAGATTTGCTTGTGCGCTGCGTCGAAAGCGACCGCGCCCGGAAACCAGCCGACAGGGATGAGCCCGAGCAGCTTCGAGCCGACGTCGCCCGCGGGGTCGAACTTGATGAGCCCGACCGCGTTCTGCGTGGCGTTGCAGACCATGATCCACTTCCCGGTCTTGTCGAAAGTCAGAGCGTTCGGCATCGCGCCAAACAATCCCGCCGGTTCACGCGCCCAGATTTTCTCCACGAGCTTGTCGGTCTTCGTCTCGATGACGCTGAGCGTGTCGCTACCCGCATTTGCCACGACGACGTGTTTTTCATCCGGCGACGCGGCGAGCGCGGAGGCGTGCAACTCGACGAGGATTTCGCGTCCCACCGCGCCTGTTTTCAAGTCGATGACCGACACGCTCCCTTCGCTTGCGATGCTGCGCACCGCATCGACGCGCACGACCGTGCCTCGGCCCGCGGGCCCTGTCAGGTCGCCTTTCCCCGGGCGGCGCCCGCCCCAGTTGCTGACGTATGCCTTGCCCTCCGCGAGCGCGACATCGAACGGCGCGACACCCACCTCCCAGGTCCGCGTGACCATGTCCGTCGCCGTGTCGATTTCGGCGAGTTTGTTCGCGAGATTCAGCGCCACGTAGAGCAGCCGTCCATCACGCGACATCGCGAGCCCCGCCGGGATCGCCTGCTTGCGTTTCGGCGCCTTTGCGTCGGGCAGCGAGAGCGTCTTCAGCGGCGCGACTTTCCCGGTTTTCTCGACGGTGAAAACTTTGATGTCGCCGTTCACATTCGAGAGAAATATGCGCTGCCCATCCGGCGAAAAAATGAGGCCCGTGAAGCTGAGTTGAGCGCCGGTGTCGGGCTTGGTCTGCGTGCCCGCCGTCTCCGCAGGCTTCTCGAGTTCCGCGACCGTCGATTCCGGCGGCGGGAGTTTTCCGGGAAAAGCGACGCGCTGCAAAATCGCCCCGGTCTTCGCGTCGAGGACGACGAGTTCCGCGGTCTTTCCCGAAGTGACGAGCAGCCGCCCATCCGGGCTAATGGCAATCGCCTGCGGGCGCATCCCCGGCAGCTCGACCTGGATGCCGGCGGGCGTGAGGATTTGATTCGTGGGCGTGGAGTAGCGATTCGGTGCGAGCTTGCCGACTTTGTCTTTCGTGAAAGCGACAGGCGCATCCGCTCCAAACGCCAGCGGGGCGATGAGCGCAAAGATGCCGGGGAGAAAAAACGAGCGGGACGCGGGGGACATGGGGCGGGAACTGCAAACGCCCGCACGCCTGCTTGTCAAATACGCGGGCGGCACGTGAGAGCCGCGAGTCAGCGACTCGCGCGGCGGCTGCGGCGCGAGAAGAGCGTGAGCATTCCGGCGCAGCCGAGGAGAAATGTGGAGGGCTCGGGGGTGGCGATGATCGCGCTGATTTGGGGGGAGTAGCTGGCGAGGTCGATTGAGTAGGTGTTGTTATCGACGGTCATGCTGTTGGCAGGCTGGCCGCCGAATGCGTCGGTCGTGTCTGTGAGACCCGCGAGGCGCCATGTGCCGGCGACATTCACGAATACGCCGCTGCCGGAATCGTAGAGCGCCGCACCTGTCTCGAAGGCCGTCGCGGCGTCGCGTGAGGCTGGGAGATTCGGGTGCCGCGTGCTGCTGAAATCGGTGGCGAGGGCGTTGTCGCCGGCGACGGTCTGCGTGGCGATCGGGGAGCCGCCGCTCGTGGTGGAGCCGGCGGCGGTCGTGCCCCAGATGAGATTCGTGCCCCACGTTTTTGCCTGCGTGGCCCACGGATATACGCGCACGCTCACCGCCGCGTCATCGATCACCGTCGTGGGCCACGGATTGCCCGTCGCAATGTAAAGCGCGGTCGTCGAGAAGGTGTCTCCGAGCCCGATGTAAGTGACCGCTGTGCCGACTGCCGGCGTGGCGGTCGCGAGCGGGATGCCCGTCGCGCCGTATCCGTCAGGCAGATTTCCGAGCCCGTCGGGGTCGAGTTGCGCGAGGAAGATGTCGTGCGCGCCGAATTGCGTGCCGTTGCCACTCCATAAG
The DNA here is from genome assembly GCA_038207335.1 of Chthoniobacterales bacterium. Lineage (GTDB taxonomy): Bacteria > Verrucomicrobiota > Verrucomicrobiia > Chthoniobacterales > Chthoniobacteraceae > CAIURC01. The sequence continues at coordinate 24,351 of JBBQZX010000005.1, forward strand.
TGCGTCACGCCGGCGATCGTGAGGCTGAAAACGATCTTGCTCGGGTCGGATCCGCGATAGACGTGGTTCGCCGTGATGATCCAGCCGTTGCCGAGGTATTCGCCCGTCGAGTCGCCCGCCGCGCCCACATTTTCCCACAGCGAGATCGGGGCGAAAGTGGGGTCGCTCGCGCTATTCGCGGCGGTGCCGCTCGGCGTGATCAACGCATGCGCGGGGAGGGCGGCGGCGAGGAGGAGCGCCGCGAAAATGAGGGAGTTGTGCTTCGGGAGAAACATGGCGCGCGCCAGTAGCCTCGAGGGTGCGCGGTGTCAACTTTCGCGGAGCCAATCCGCGAGCTGCCTCGCCCAATAAGTCACGATCAGGTCCGCCCCCGCGCGCTTGAACGACAGCATCTGCTCAAGCACCGCGGCGCGTTCATCGAGCCAACCATTTGCCGCCGCGGCTTTGAGCATCGCGTACTCGCCTGAGACATTGTAAGCGGCCGTCGGCAGCCCGAAGCGCTCCTTCACGCGCCACACGATGTCGAGATACGGCAGCCCTGGCTTCACCATCACCATGTCCGCGCCCTCCTCCACATCGAGCGCCACTTCCCGCAGCGCCTCCAGCGCGTTCGCGCCATCCATCTGATACGTCCGCCGGTCGCCCGCACTCGGCGCGCTCTCCGCCGCATCCCGGAACGGCCCGTAAAATGCCGACGCGAATTTCGCCGCGTAGCTCATGATCGGCGTGCCGGTAAAATCCGACGCGTCGAGCCCCGCGCGGATCGCTCCGACGCGCCCATCCATCATGTCGCTCGGTGCCACGATGTCCGCGCCCGCTGCGGCGTGCGATACCGCCGTTTTCACGAGCAGTTCGACCGACGCGTCATTGTGCACATGCACTCGGTCGCCGTGAAAATCCGCGATGCCGCAGTGCCCGTGGCTCATGAATTCGCAGAGGCACACATCCGTGATGACGATCAGTTCAGGACAAGCCTCTTTCAGCGCGCGCACCGCCCGCTGCACGATCCCATTTTCCGCAAAAGCCTGCGTCGCGCGCTCGTCCTTCACCGCCGGGATGCCGAAGAGCAAAACGCTGGAGATACCCGCTGCATGAGCATCCGCGGCCTCCATCACGAGTTCTTCGAGCGAAAGTTGCGCGACTCCCGGCATACTCGCGACCGGCACACGCCCGCTGATTTTCTCGCTCACAAAAAGCGGCAAAATGAGATCGCGCACCGCGACCGAATGCTCCCGCACGAGCGTGCGAATCGCGGGCGAAGAGCGCATGCGCCGGGGACGCCGTGGAAGATTCATGGAGGCGGAGGGTAGCGACGGGGCGAGGGCGCGGCAAGGCGGGGGAGGGGAATGCCTCGCAGCACCCACTTGTCCCCGCCCTTCCCAACACCCGCCCGCCGCGATAAGTCCCATCTCATGCCCGCCCGCGAAGCCGAGTTTCTGCTCATCGACAACAGCAACTCCTTCACAAAATTCGCCCTCTCCACGCGCGACGATTTGCTCTCCACGCGCAAGCTCCTCACTCGCGAAATCACCGCTGCCACCCTCGCGCAAACCCTCCGCGGATGGGCCTTTCCGGCCGCCGTGCTCTCCTCCGTCGTGCCGGAAAAAGGCGAACTCATCGCGCAATTCCTCGCCCCGATCCCCACCCTCCGAGTCGGCGCGAAAATCCAGCTCGGCGTGGGCATCGATTACCCAAAGCCGCGCTCCATCGGCGCCGACCGCCTCGCAAATGCCGCCGCCGCCGCCTCCTTTTTCGGAGCGCCGGTTGTCGTCGTCGATTTCGGCACAGCCGTCAGTTTCGACATCATCTCGCGCGAGAGAAAATACGTCGGCGGAGTCATCGCGCCCGGCCTCGAGGCGATGACCGACTACCTCCACCAGCGCACTGCGCTTTTGCCGAAAATCAGCCTCCTCGAGCCGCCAGCCGCGATCGGAAAATCCACGCGCGCCGCGATGCTCTCCGGCGCGGTGCATGGCTACCGCGGGCTCGTCCGGCAGATTCTCGTCGAGATCGCTCGCGAGCTTGGCGTGCGGAAAAATCTGCGAGTCGTGGCCACCGGCGGCTACGCGGAACTCATCGCCGCCGGCCTCCCAGAGATCAAAACCGTCCGTCCCGACCTCACGCTCCAGGGCCTCCGAATCATCGCCACGCTCAATCTGTAGCCGGGATCGCCGATCCCGCCCACAGCGCGCGGGCGACGCCGTGAATTTTCCCGTTCGTCATCTGCCCGTAACGTCCGTGCGCAATCTTCGCCGATTGTGACGACTGCAATCCGCTGCCACCGAAGGCTCCCCGAGCCACCCCGCACCCTCGCGTGCGTATTCGCAGCGCGTGCATTCGCAGCGGGCAAATGAGCGTCCACACAAAACTGCAGGTATTGGTCGCCGACGACGAGTGTGACGTGTTGAACATGGTCGCCACGAATCTCTCCGGAGCGGGTTTTCTCGTCATCAAAGCGCAAGACGGCGCCGAGGCCCTCGAGCGAGCGCGCCGCTTCACGCCGGCGCTCATCATCCTCGACATGATGATGCCGCAGCTCTCCGGCACCGAGGTCCTGCGCGCCCTCAAAAGCGACGAACGCACCGCCGCCATCCCCGTCCTCATGCTCACTGCGCGAAAAGACGAGATCGACCGCGTCCTTGCATTCGAGCTCGGCGCTGACGACTACGTCACCAAACCCTTCAGCCCGCGCGAGCTCACGCTGCGGGTGAAAATCATCCTCTCCCGCCGCGAAGAACTCACCGGCGGCAAGATGCTCAGCGCTGGCGCTTTATCCATCGACCGCGAACGCCATCTTGTCCTCGTCGATGGCGACCCCGTCGATGTCACCGCGATGGAATTCCGCCTCCTATCGCTCCTCATGCAGCGCTCCGGCCGTGTCCTCACGCGAGACGAACTCATGGCAAATATCTGGGGCATCGAGACCACGATCGACTCCCGTACCATCGACACGCATCTCCGCCGCCTCCGCGAAAAACTCGGCGCCGTCGCCGACCAAATCCAAACCGTCCGCGGAATCGGCTACCGTCTCAGCGCCGCAAACTGAACGGGACGGGCAGCGAGCGGAGGGCGGAAGTCACCAGAACGTAACACGCGTGTCTCCGGGATGTCGTTTTCGAGCCGCTTAGTAAGCGCTCACAGCCATCCCGATGTCCCTCGCCTCCACCCTTCGCACATACTTTCGCACCGCGTCTCTCGCGGTTGTGCTGTGCTTTGGTGCGAAAGTGGAGCGCGCAGGCGCAGCCGCGGCCCCCGCACCAGCAGTCGAGGCCCCGCCCCCCGTCGAGGCCACACCGCCTGCCCCGCCTGAGCGTCCCATTTACATCCAGGAATATCGCGTCTCCGGAGCAAAGAAGCTCAGCGAACTCGAGGTCGGCGAAGCCGTCTATCCCTACCTCGGCCCTGGTCGCACGAGCGTCGATGTAGAGGGCGCCCGCGCCGCGATCGAGAAGCTCTACAAAGAAAAAGGCTTCCAGACCGTCTCCGTCGAAACCCCGCAACAGCAGGTCAAACACGGCATCGTCATCTTAAAAGTAGTCGAGGCACCCGTCGGCCAACTCCGAGTCCACGGTTCGCGATACTTCTCGCTCGCCAATATTAAGAAAGGCGCGCCCTCCGTCGCCGAGGGCAACGTGCCGAACTTCAACGACGTCACCCAGGACATCGTAAATCTAAACCAACTCTCCGATCGAAAAATCACCCCGAGCCTGCGCGCAGGAGTCATCCCCGGCACGGTCGATATCGACCTCAATGTCAAAGACACCTTCCCGCTCCACGGCAGCGTCGAACTGAACAACCGCTACAGCCCCGATACCGTCCCGCTGCGCCTAAATGCCTCCGTCAGCTACAACAATCTCTGGCAACTCGGACACTCCATCGGCGCGAGCTACCAAATCGCGCCCGAGCGTCCGAGCGATGCGAAAGTCTTCTCCGCCTTCTACCTCGCGCGCTTTCAAAATATCAGTTGGCTAAGTCTCATCCTGCAAGGCACCAAGCAGGACAGCAACGTCTCCACCCTCGGCGGCGCGGCGGTGAATGGACGCGGTCAGATCGTGGGCGGTCGTGCGCAATTCACCCTCCCATCCGCAAGCGGCTTCTACCACTCGGTCAGTCTAGGCCTCGACTACAAGCACTTCGATCAGGACATCCTGCTCGGCACCGCGCTCATCACTTCACCGATCACCTACTACCCGCTGAGCGCGGCCTACAGCGCGGTTTGGTCGGCAAAAGGCGCGATCACCGAACTCAACGCTGCCGTCACTTTCAACGTCCGCGGAACAGGCAGCAACCAGCAGGAATTCGAGAACAGCCGATTCCGCTCGGATGGCAACTTCATCTACCTGCGTGGCGACCTATCGCATACACATGATCTGCCCGGCGGCTTTGCTGCTTATGGTAAAGTGCAGGGCCAAATTTCCGGCAGTCCGCTCGTCAGCAGCGAGCAGTTCAGCGGAGGCGGACTCGGCACCGCGCGTGGGTATTTGGAAGGTGAAGTCCCTGGTGACAATGCAGTTTTTGGAACATTGGAGCTTCGCAGTCCTTCACTCCTCGGCTGGTGGAGCGAGAAGGTCGTCAATGAATGGCGCGTCTATGCCTTTGCCGACGCCGGCTACGTTACGATCAAAGACCCACTGCCCGAGCAAACCGCGCACTTTGAACTGGCAAGTGTGGGCATCGGCACACGCATGAGAGTCCTGCAGCGCTTGAATGGCTCACTCGACGCCGGCGTGCCACTCATCGACGGACCGCGCTCCGCTGCCGGTGACTTCCTCCTGACCTTCCGCCTCTTCACCGATTTCTAAGACCCGATCCCGATGACACTCACCCCGCGACACAAGAGGAGCCTGACTTCGCTCCTAGCTGCCACTCTAGCCGTGCTGACACTCACGACCTCCGCCCACGCTTGGTGGAACGACGAGTGGACGATGCGCAAGAAGGTCACACTCGACACGACTTCAAAAGGCGCGGCGATCGACGAGCAGATTGGCACAAGCCCGATCCTCATCCGCCTGCACGACGGCGAGTTCCAGTTCGGTGCTGCGCGCGAAGATGGCAGCGACCTGCGTTTCGTCGCAGCCGATGACAAGACGCCGCTGACCTATCACATCGAGAAATTCGACGCACTGATGGGTGAGGCATTCGTCTGGGTGAAGCTACCGGACGTGAAGCCCGGGGAGCAGACGACTTTCTGGCTCTACTACGGCAACCAAGGCACGAAAGCCACGAAAGCCGACGACCCAAAAGGATCCTTCGACACCAACACAGTCCTTGCCTACCACTTCGCCGACAAAGGCCAGCCACCGATCGACTCCAGCGCCTCCGGCAACAACGCCGAAAAGGCTGCCACCCCATCTGACGGCTCGATGATCGGCGCTGGTCTGCGCCTCACCGGCAAGCCATCGGTTACCATTCCCGAGTCCGATTCCCTGACATGGAGTGATGGCGGCGCGATGACATGGTCGGCGTGGGTCAAACCGACCGCGCTGGAAGCCAACGCCGTGATGTTCTCCCGTCAAGAGGGCGCTAACGCCTTCACTATCGGCATCGACAACGGCGTGCCTTTCACGGAAGTCACCGGCGCTGGCGGCAAGCAGCGCACAGGCGTAGGCGCACCGATCACGGTGAACTCATGGCATCACCTAGCCGTCGTAGCCGATGGCGCAAAGACGACGCTCTATCTCGACGGCGAGAGCTATACCACGGCAGCCGCCGGACTACCCGCGCTCAAAGGCCCGCTAACTATCGGTGGCGACGCCGCAAATGAAGCCGCGGCAGGGCTCGTCGGCGAAATGGATGAGCTGGAAATCTCAAAGGTCGCACGGCCACTCGGATACCTGAAGCTGGCCGCATTCGGGCAAGGGAGCGAGAAGGCGGGCAAACTATTGGCGCTTGGTCTCGACGAACAGACTTCGACCTGGCTCAGCGGCACATTCGGCATCCTGATGAAGTCGCTGACCGTCGATGGCTGGGTCGTCATCGGCATCCTCATCATCATGGCAGCGATTAGCTGGCTCGTGATGTTCAACAAAGCCAGCTACCTCAGCAGCATCTCGAAAGGCAATGCGCTCTTCATGAAGGAGTGGCGTCACGTCGCGGCCGACCTCACAGTGCTCGACGACGCCGATGAGGAGAAGGTAAAGACCTTTGGCGGACGCGTGAATGCGGGTGGCTTAAAGCTCATCCGCAGCGCCTCGGTATTCCGCATCTACCACATCGGTGCGGAGGAAATCCGGCACCGCCTCGCCGCCGACCGCAACGACGGGACACGCAAGGCGCTCTCCGGTCGATCCATCCAAGCCATCCGCGCAAGTCTCGATGGTGGCCTTGTCCGCGAGACACAGAAGCTCAACAGCCTCATGGTCTTTCTGACCATCGCGATCTCCGGGGGACCTTTCCTTGGCCTGCTCGGAACCGTCGTCGGCGTCATGATTACCTTCGCCGCCATCGCCGCTGCCGGCGACGTGAATGTCAACGCCATCGCCCCCGGCATCGCGGCAGCGCTGGTGGCGACCGTCGCCGGCCTCGTCGTCGCGATCCCGGCCCTCTTTGGCTACAATTACCTTACTTCCAAGATCAAGGAAGCCACGACCGACATGCACGTCTTCGTGGACGAGTTCGTGACGAAAATGGCGGAGTTCTACCGCGACTAACCAACCCCCACATAACCTATGCAACTCCAAGACGACAACGCTCCCTACGACCAAGTCAACATCACCCCGATGGTGGACCTCGTGTTCGTGCTGCTGGTGATCTTCATCCTCATGTGCACCGCCTCCGTGCAGGGCTTGAAAGTCAACCTGCCAAAAGCCAGCACATCCTCACCGAGCCTCGCGAAGCCAAAGACCAAGTCCATAACCATTAACAACGAAGGAAAGGTCTTTCTTGATACCGTCCCTGTTACCTTGGCAGAGCTGGAGCAGCGGTTGAACAGTCAGAAGTCACTCACGCCAGATTTCCCGGTCGTCGTTCGTGGCGACAGCCTTACCCAATACCAAGGCGTGATGGACGTCCTCGATGTCCTCGGACGACTGGGACTTAGCCAAGTCGGTCTCGCGACAAAACCCGCAAAATAACCCTTAACTCTCCTGACTTATGAGCTTGCTCCTCGAAGAAGAAAAACGCGTCGAACGGAAACCCGCGAACGCCACGGTAAAGCCTCAGCCTCCCGTCCGCGATATCTATCAGGATGAGCTGGACAACGAACCCGGATTCGCGCGCCAAAATCGCACCGCTCTCATTGTTATCGGCCTCATCCTGATCGGCGCTGGCTTCGGAGCGGTGAAGATTTTCACCGGCGATTCCCACCCGACCGTGCGGCCCGCGCAGGAAATAACGATGGTGCGCATCGCCCCGCCGCCGCCCGCGCTTCCTCCACCGCCTCCGCCTCCGCCACAGCAGGCACCGCCGCCGGAGGACAAGATGATCGACCAGGCTCCAGTCGATGACGCGCCAAAGCCGGACGAAGCTCCCGAGCCGCCCGCACCCGCGCTGGGCACCGGCATCAAAGGCAGCGGCGCGCCCGACGGCTTCGGCCTCAGCGGCTCGCGTGGAAATGGCATCATCGGCGGCCGCGGGACGGGCGGCAGCACGGCCGGCAAATGGGACGGCTACGCGCGCCAAATCCAGAACCGCGTCGCTGAGGCGCTCCGCAGCAATCGTAAGACGCGCAGCGCGGAATTCACCCTTCAAGTCCGTATCTGGCCGGACTCCACGGGCCGCATCGCACGCGCCCAGCTCATCGGCACAAGCGGCGACCGCGATGTCGATAACGCCATCCAGCGCGACGCGCTCACCGGTCTGCAACTTCCCGAGCCGCCGCCCGCCGGGATGCCCTCCTCCACGCTCATCCGCCTCACCGCAAAGAAGCAGCGCTGACCATTTTCTCCACCTCTCATGTCCCATCCAACCACCGTCTTTCGACGGCGACTGGCAGTCTTTTTTGCGTCCTCATGCTGTGCCGCACAGGCATTCGCCGGGCGTCCTGTCGAGCCTCCGCTCCCCGTCACGGAAGCGCCTCCGCCGAGCAACCCGCTCGCGCTCATTGCTCTAGCAGCGCCCACAGCGCCATCGGAAAAGAGCGCGCCTTCACTCGCTCACGGTGCCGCTGAAATGCCCGCGGTTCCGGCGAAAGCGACACCTTCACAAAACGTCACGATCAACCTGATCAACCGGCTCGTGGAGCGCGGAGTGCTGGCAAAAGAGGACGCTGTCGATCTCATCAAGCAAGCCGAGGAAGACGCGATCAAAGCGCGCGAACAATCCTCGAACGTCGCGCAAGTCCTTCCTCCGTCCGCCGCGATTTCCGAGGAGCCAGTGCTTGCGAAGCCGCCGCTTTTTCCCGACGCACAAGTCACGCCCAGCCCGCTCCCGCCCGAGGATGATCCGGTGCGCGTGGCCTACATTCCGCCGGTCGTCGTGTCTAGGATGCGGGATGAAATCAAGGCCGACTTGCTCGAAGAATTGAGCCACGATAAGACTGGCACCGTCAAGATTCCAGACTGGGTGCCGCGCTTCCGCGTGAGCGGCGACATCCGCGTCCGCTACGATGGGACTTACCTCCCATCGACTAAGCTCAACGCCAATGGCGAAGTCGTCTCCGGCAACGACAACACCGGCGCTTTTCCGAACTTCAACTCGATCAACACCGGTGCGCCATTCGACGTGAGCGGCAACACGTTCGCGCCGCAGACCAATGTCGATCAGGATCGAAATCGCTTCCGTCTACGCCTGCGCATCGCGGCAGAAGTTGATATGGGTGAGGGCTTTAGCGCTGGTATCCGAATCGCGACCGGCGAGAACAACAGCCCTGTCTCCACAAACCAAAGCTTTGGCCTCGCCAACAATGGGCAAGGCGGAGACTTCTCGAAATACTCCATCTGGCTCGACCGCGCCTACCTGCGCTACCAAGTCGGGGGCACGCCGGAGCGCGACTTTTCGATCATGGTCGGGCGCTTCGACAATCCGTTCTTCAACACCGAGATCGTGTTCGACGACGACGTGGGCTTCGACGGCGTCGCGATCACTGGAAAATACCGGTTCTTCGAACGCCTGACGCCATTCATCACCGCGGGCGCGTTCCCTGTTTTCAATACCGACTTCAACTTCTCTAGCAACCAGCCGGCGAAGTTCAAAAGCGAAGACAAGTATCTCTACGCGGCGCAAATCGGCACCGATTTGAAAGTAACCAAAGACCTCTCTGCGAAACTCGGCGTGGCCTACTACCACTACGACAAGATCGAGGGCCGCCTCTCCAGTCCTTTCACCCCGCTCAACTCCTCCGACCAAGGTGACACCGACGGCACGCGTCCATCTTTCGCCCAAAAAGGAAACACCTACCGACCGCTGCGAAACATCGTGGCGAATGCGAGTAACAACTTCGGAACCACCAACCAATTCCAGTACTTCGGACTCGCGACACCTTTCCACGAACTTTCGATCACCGCGCGGCTCGACTACAATCGCTTCGAGCCATTCCAAGTCTCGCTCATCGGCGAGTATGTGAAAAACCTCGCCTTCAATGGCTCGGACGTCGAACGCGTGGCGATCAACAACCGCGGCGCAAACACCAACAGCGGCTCTATCGGAAGTTTCTCAGGCGGCGATACCGCGTGGATCGTCGGCCTGCGCGTCGGGCACCTCGTGCTCGAGAAGCGGTGGGATTGGAATGCCTTCATCGGATACCGCTACGTCGAGTCCGATGCGGTCGTTGACGGCCTCACCGACTCCGACTTCGGTCTAGGGGGGACAAATGTGAAAGGCTACACGGTCGGCGCGACGCTCGCCCTCGGTGCGCGCGTGAATCTCGGCCTGCGCTGGCTCAGCGCGGACAGCATCTCCGGCCCGCCCTTCAAGAGCGACGTCCTGCAAGTCGATGTGAACGGCAAATTCTGAATCTCATGTCTCGTCTCCCACTCTTCTTCCTTCTCACTCTCTTCATCCATCCGATCGCCCGCGCCGCCGAGCAGGACGCTGCAGTCGCCAAGATGCGCGACATATTGAAAGCCACGATGCTCCAGCAGCGCGCGGCCGAAACCGCCCGCGACGCTGCAGTCGCCGCGCAAGCCGAGGCCGAGACGAAAAGCAAAACGCTCACCGAGCAAGTGGCCGCGCAGGGCAAGCAACTCGCCGCCGACAAAGACGCGAACGACAAAAAGATCGCCGCGCTCGAGACCAAGCTCGCCGAGCGCGAAGCCGAACTCGCCCAATACAAAGCCGCGCTCGAGAAGCTGAAAGTCGCCGAAAAAAAGGCAGCCGAACTCGCCGCGACCAAGGAAGTGCAGCGCGAAAAACTCGCGGGTGAGACGATCGTGCTTCAGCGGAAAGTCGCCGACCAGCAGGTGCGGAATCTCGCGATGTTCAAGCTCGGGAAGGAGATCCTAGCCCGCTACGAGAAGTTCGGTCTCGGCGACGCTCTCACCGCCCGCGAGCCATTCATCGGCATCACCCGTGTGAAATTCGAGAACCTGATCCAGGACTTCGGCGACAAGCTCAACGAGCAGCGAATCAACCAGTAGAGCCGCTCCGCAGTCATCACGTCCGGGTGGAGAACGCGCTCGCGTGTCCTCTACTGTGACCGGAGTCGCGTCCCTCCCGCCAAACGCACTCAGGCCACGGTACGAGAGCCATGTGCTCCACCCAACGCGTCCGCTTCGTCGAGCCTTTGCCTTGCCGGTCTCGCGCCCATCCGCCACCGTCTCCGCTCTATGTCCACGAAGCGCTTCGGATGCCTTGGCATCTTCATCTTTCTCCTGCTCCTGCTCAGCCTCGCGGTGAATGCGATCTTCCTCGCCACGCGCAGCGCGAAAGTCGCCGCCAACGGCCTCCTCAAGTCCGAGCCCCCGAAATTCGACGAATCGCTCGTGCTTCCGGGCAAGGACGGCAGCGACGACAAAATCGCACTCATCTACCTCCGCGGCATCATCACAAACGCCGAGCCCGGCTCCATCGGCGAGACCGCGATCGACGACCTCCGCATTCAACTCAAGCAAGCCGCCAGCGACGAAAAAGTGAAGGCCGTCGTCCTCTACATCGACTCGCCAGGCGGCGAAGTCACCGCATCTGACATGATTTACAATGCCGTCCGCCGCGTGCGCGACGACGCGAAAAAGCCTGTCGTCGTTTACATGGGCGCGCTGGCCGCGTCCGGTGGTTACTACGTCGCGTGCGGCGGTTCGTGGCTCATCGCGAACGATACCACCTTCACTGGCAGTATCGGCGTCATCATGCAGACGCTGAATTACCAGGCGCTTTTCGACAAAGTCGGCCTCCAGATGCAGACGTTTAAAAGCGGCAAATTCAAGGACATGCTCAGCGGCTCGCGGCAGCCAACCGACGAGGAAAAAGCATACGTCCAGGGACTCGTCATGCAGACTTACGGCAAGTTCGTCGGCATCGTCGCGAGAGAGCGCGGACTGCCCGAAGATCAACTGCGTGCGGGCATCGCCGACGGCCGAGTCGTTTCGGGAAAAGACGCGCTCGACGAGAAATTGATCAACGGCCTCGGCGAAGTCGAAGACGCGTATGCAAAGGCGATGGAACTCGCGCATGCCCCGGGAGCCGCCGTCGTGAAATACCAATCGTCATTCGCATTCGGGAAACTTTTCCGACTCCTCGGCCAGTCCGAGAAATCCAAAATCGAGGTGAACCTTTCCAACTCGATCGTGCCGAAACTCGAAGCTGGGCGGATGTATTACCTCCCGAGTTTCTACGCGGAATAGCCCGCGCTCACCTAGCGCACGGAAGCTGTGGACGCCCAAATCAACCTGCCCACGCTGCTGATTTTCAGCGCGATCCTCTTTGCCGCCATCGGCGTCTATCAGAGCGTCATGCGCCGCATCATCGAGGCCGGTGGCCTCGTCCGTGCAGCGGAATTCCAGCTCGCCGACCTGCTCACCGCCGTCGTCCTCGCGGGCTTATTCACGATCAATGTCTTCCTCTCGCTGCTCCACAGCGACGCGCCGGCACCCCTCCCGAATTCCGACGGCATCCTCCCGACCGCGGTTTACATGCTCATTCTCGTCGCTGGCATCGCCGGCTTTTTGCGACTCCGAAACATCGACCTCTGGCGCCTCTTCGGCTTCGACCGCGTTTCGCGCGGCCGCGCAATGGCCACCGGCCTGGGCCTGATCCTGGCGGCGTTCCCGATCATCGTCGCCGTCGCATCCCTCTCCCAAAAGCTCCTCGACACCGGCACCCACGAGCAGGAACTCGTCACACTCTTCCGCGATGTCACACGAAAATCCGACACCGCTACCATGGCGAAAATCATCCTCGCCGGCGTCGTGATCGCGCCCATTACCGAGGAATTCCTCTTCCGCGGATATTTCTACGGCGCGCTGAAAAGATACTCCGGCGGCTTCGTCAGCGCCGTCTTTGTCTCCGCGCTTTTCGCCGCCATCCACCTGAATCTCGCCTCCGCGCCGAGCCTGTTCATCCTCGCCCTCTGCCTCACCATCGCCTACGAGTCCACCGGCTGCATCCTCGTCCCGGTCACGATGCACGCGCTCTTCAATCTCGGCCAGCTCGTCTTCCTTTTCGTCAATGCGCGTGCGCACATCGGCTGATCCCGCGGCGGGGCCGACCCTCGCGCAAATCGGCGAAAACGCGCTGGTCGAAATGCTCACCCGCGGCCTCCCGCGAGACGCCCGCGTGCGAGTCGCGGCGGGCGACGACTGCGCAGTCATCGGCGCCCCGCGCGACACCCGCTGGCAGCTTTTGAAAACCGACGCCGTCATCGAGGGCGTGCATTTTCTCCCCGACGAAAACCCCCGCCGCATCGGCTGGAAAGCCCTCTGCCGCGCCATCAGCGACATCGCCGCGATGGGCGGCATCCCCCACTACGCGCTCATCACCATCGCCGTCGGGAGTGGGGTGAAAATCGCGCGCATTCGATCTCTCTACGCCGGTCTGCTGCGCGCAGCTGACGCCTTCGGAGTCAGCATCGTCGGGGGCGAAACCGCGCGTTCACCCGGCTCGCTTTTCCTGAACATCGCGCTCACTGGCAGCGTCGAGCGCACCCGCTGCGTCCTGCGCTCCGGCGGCCGTCCCGGCGATGTCCTCCTCGTCACCGGCAGGCTCGGCGGCTCGATAAAGGCGAAGCACCTCGACTTCACCCCGCGCCTCGCAGAGGCCCGCTGGCTCGTCGAAAATTTCAAGCCCACCGCCATGATGGACCTCAGCGACGGACTCGCCGCCGACCTCCCGCGCCTCGCCGCCGCCAGCCGTTGCGGCTTCACGTTGGACAAAGAAAGAATTCCCCGCACGCGCGGCATCGCGATCGAACGCGCCCTCACGGATGGGGAGGATTATGAATTGCTCATTGCCGTTCCTGCCAATCGTCTTGCCAGCCTCCAAGCCGCATGGCCACAGAGTTTCCCACGCCTGCCGCTCACGCAAATCGGCTCTCTCAATTCCCAACCCTCAACTCTCATTCCCCTCCGTGGATTCGATCATTTCACGTAGTTCCGAGGAAACATTCGAGTGCGGACGCGCCTTCGCCGCCGCTCTCCGGGGTGGCGAAATCCTCGCCCTCATCGGTGACCTCGGCGCTGGCAAAACTCATTTCGTCAAAGGCCTCGCCGCCGGCCTTGGACATATCGGTGAAGTCACGAGCCCGACCTTCACCCTCATCCACGAATACACAGGCGGACGGCTCCCGCTCTGCCACTTCGACTTCTTCCGTCTCGAATCCGAGCGCGAAGTCCTCGACATCGGCCTCGACGACTACCTCGATTCCCGCGCCATCCTCGCCATCGAGTGGGCCGAAAAATTCGCCGCTCTCCTCCCCGCCACGACCCGCCGCATCACCTTTCGCCACCTTCCCCACGACACACGCGAAATCGCAATCGCGTGAACGTTGTCGCTCGCACCCATCAATACGGTTTCGGAATCACGCGTCTCGCCGGATCTGTCGCGCCGGGCATGTTGAAAATCGGTGCGGGATTCGTCGATCGGACCTCCGAGGCGCGCAGGACGAATTCGGGATAAAACCCATTGCTCGACGGCTCATAAACCGTCTGCCCCGAATATTCGCCGTAGAGCTTGTATTCATACCCGTTGTCGCTCCCGACCTCGTTCCGCGCGCGGTCCGGCGCGAGCCGGTGCTGCTCGTTCAACATCACCAATTTCGCCGCGCTCCACGGCTCCCCCGGGCTGCGCACAAAGCCCCAAAACTTATAGTCGTTTTTGTAAAAGCGCCGCCCAATGAAATAGTTCCCCGGCGGCTCCGCGGAGATGGAATTCACCATCGCCACCCGCGCCGATTGAATCCCCTGCATCTCCTGAGTGGCACAGCCGCCGAAGACCGCTGCGAGCATGAGAAGCAGGACGAAAGAGAAGCGCGAGAGCATGTGAATGGTGAGTGAGAAGCACGATGTAGCTGCTGCTCTCCCGGAAATCCAACCGCGAAAATTGGCGCTCCTCAGCGCTCCTCGATCTGCTGCCGGATGCGCGCCAGCAGCGCCGGTTGCCGCGCAAGCTGCCCGGTGAGCGCCTCGATCGCCCGCAGCGTCGGCGGGCTGATGTGATGCTCCATCCCCTCCACGTCGTGGAAAATCACGCTTTCATCGATGCCGAAAAGATTCAGGAAATCGGTGAGCAGCTCATGCCTCCGCGTGATGTTCCGCGCCAATGTCTCGCCTGCCGTCGTCAGCACCAGCCCGCGATATTTCTCATACTTCAGCAGTCCCTCCGCATCGAGCCGCTGGATCATGTTCGTCACGCTTGCCTGCGAGATTTCCAGCGACTGCGCGATATCGACCACGCGCGCATAACCCTTCGTATTTATGAGCTCCAAGATGCGTTCGAGGTAGTCCTCCACTGCGGAGGACGGTCGGGCTGGAGGCGCGGTCTTGGCAGGCACGCGCAGACGATGCCAGTGCGAAAAATGTGCGTCAAGGCTGTGAAAGTAAGTCTTGCGGAACAATGTTAGCCTAGGCTAATTCTCTATTCCGATGTCCGAACCGATCCACGATCACGCCCCGCTGGAGGGCTGGAAGAAAGAGGGCGGCGTCTCCCTGCCAGAGGTGTTTCGCTCCATCCCAGTCCCGAAAAACGCCTCTTTCTGGCGCAAGCTCCTCGCCTTCGCCGGCCCCGGCTTCCTCGTCTCTGTCGGTTACATGGACCCCGGCAATTGGGCCACCGACCTCGCGGGTGGCGCGAAGTTCGGCTACTCGCTCCTCTCCGTCATACTGATCTCCAATCTCATGGCGATCCTGCTGCAGCACCTCTGCGTGAAGCTCGGCGTCGTCACTGGACGCGACCTCGCACAGGCCTGCCGCGACGACTATCCTCGCCCCGTCATTATTGTGCTCTGGCTGCTGTGCGAAGCCGCTATCGCCGCGTGCGATCTAGCCGAAGTCGTCGGCTCCGCCATCGGCCTGCAGCTTCTTTTTGGCATCCCGCTCGTGTGGGGCTGCGTCATCACTTCGCTCGATGTGATGCTCGTCCTCTTTCTGCAAAACAAAGGCTTCCGCTACGTTGAGGCGCTCGTCATCGCCGTCATCCTCACCATCGGCGGTTGCTTCCTGGCCGAGCTCATTTTTGTAAAACCCGACCTCGGCGCGATGACCGCGGGCTTCGTCCCGACAATGGAGATTCTGAAAAATCGCGAGATGCTCTTCGTCGCGATCGGAATCCTCGGCGCGACCGTGATGCCGCATAATCTCTATCTTCACTCCTCGATCGTTCAGACGCGGAACTTCGAGCGGACGCCCGAGGGCAAAGCCGAGGCGATCCACTTCTCCACGCTCGATTCCACGTTCGCGCTCATGTTCGCGCTCTTCATCAATGGCGGCATCCTCGTCCTCGCCGCCGCCGCATTTCATTGGAGCGGGCATCGCGATGTCGCGGAAATTCAAGACGCGTATCAGCTCCTGAGCCCGACGCTCGGCGTTGGCATCGCGAGCACGCTCTTCGCGCTCGCCCTGCTCGCGAGCGGCCAAAATTCAACGCTCACCGGCACGCTCGCCGGCCAGATCGTGATGGAAGGCTTCCTCAACATCCGAATGCGCCCGTGGCTGCGCCGCCTCATCACGCGCCTAATCGCGATCGTTCCGGCTGTCTTGGTCATCGGCATATTGGGAGAAGGCCGCACGACCGATTTGCTCATCTGGAGCCAGGTGATCTTGAGCATGCAACTCGGCTTTGCGGTGATCCCGCTGCTGCTCTTCACCGACAGCCGGGCGAAAATGGGAAAGTTCGCAAATCCGCTCTGGATCAAGGTTCTCGCGTGGTCCACCGCATTCATCATCGTGGTTTTGAATCTCAAACTGCTGTTCGATCAATTCGCCCCCGCCTCGTGGCAGGCGGCCGTTGGCTTCTAAAAGCGCGTCTCCCATGTATCGCAAAATCCTCATCGCCCTCGACCACACTGCCGCGGATGAAGCGCTGCTGCGCCACGTAACGCAGCTTGCCGTGCTGATGAAAAGCGAGTTGCTGCTTGTGCACGTCGCGGATGGCTGGGTCGCGCGGAATTTCGACCAGCTCAACCTCGCCGAGTCCGAAGAGATGAGAGAAGACTGGCAGCGGCTCGATCAAGCGGCAGCGCACCTGCGAAGTGAGACAGGGCTCGTCGCCTGCACCCGGCTCGCGCTCGGGAGCCCGCCTGACCAAATCCTGAAAGTCGCGGCCGAGGAAAAGGTGGACCTCATCGCGATGGCGTCGCACGGGCACCGGCTCGTCGGCGACATCATCCACGGCAGCACGATCGAGCGCGTGCGGCACAACGCGCGCGTGGCGATGGTGGTCGTCCCGGCGGTGAAGTGACGCGTGTGCGATCCTCGGGCAATTGCGCACAGGCGCTACCGAGAGATCCGTGCGCCGCTGGCTTGCTGATTGAATCCGATCACCGAGACGACCGCGCGTTGCGCCGCGCTTTTCTGCACCGCGAGAGTCGCGGCGATCGTTTGGATGAGAGCGCTGGCACCGGGCGCTTCGCCGAGGCATCGCTTGGGAAGCAGCTCTGGCATAGCATTCCCGAGCGCGTTGGCTTCGGCGCGGTCGATGAAGGTTCCGTTTGCGCTTCGGACTGCGAAGTCGCCGGGGCCGAGCTCCGAGAGCACGCGCCGGAGTGCTGCGGTGGCGCCGCTTTGCTGGAAAAACGGCACGCCGGGGTGCGTCTCGATTCCGAGCCGCCCCGCGCGGCTGAGCACGATCGCGCCTGCTCCTTCCGCCAGCGGCGTGCGGGCGAAATGCCAGTCACGATACGCCTCACAGAGCACCCAATCGCATTCCTCCGCGGCGACGACAACGCACTGATCGATGTCGGTCGTCGCGAGGAGTTGTGTCCCGAAATGCAGCGCGGAGAGGCCGACTGTCGCGTCGCCGACGAGCGTGTACGTCGCGCCGTCGAGACCGAGTTGCGCAGCGAGATGGCTGGCTGGCGCGTTGTAAACCGTCTCGGGAAAAAGCAGCGGGCTCGCGGTGTTTGCGCCTTGCTTGACAATCTGCTCGTAGAAGCGGCGCGTGTATTGCACTCCGCCGTCGCTGACCGCGAAAACGATCGCGGTGCGTGCGGAAATCTCCGGGGTGACCTTGAGCCCGGCGTTTTCGAGCGCAGCGAGTCCGGCTGCGACGGCAAAGTAACTGATCGGGCTGGAGCGGCGCAGTCGCGGGTTGCGCCCGAGTGCCTCCACAAGCTTTGGAGGCACCGGCATCGAGTCGTGAATGCGGCCAGTCTCGGGATTCGGGAGCTGTCGGATTTCCGCGACATCTCTGCGTATCAAGCGTTCCCAAACCAAGTCCAGGTCAGCCCCGAGCGGCGTCACCCATCCCATGCCAGCGATACGACTTTTCATGGTTTCTCCAAGACGATCGTCGCGTTCGTGCCGCCGAAGCCGAACGAATTTGAGATGGCACAGCGCATGTTTGCGGCGCGCGTTTCGTTCGCAACGATCTGAAGCGGCCATGCGGGATCGGTCTCCGTGTGGTTGATGTTCGCGGGCAAGAATCCGTCGCGTATCGCGAGAATTGTGAAGACCGCCTCGATCGCTCCGGCGGCGCCGAGCGAGTGGCCCATCATCGATTTGGTTGAACTCACCGGCACCGCGTGGTCACCAAAAAGCTGCGCGATGGCGGTGCCTTCGGTCGCATCGTTGAAGGTCGTCGCGGTCCCGTGAGCATTGATGTAATCGACCTCCGCAGGCGACCGGCCTGCGGACGCGAGAGCGCGCTGCATCGCCTGCAGCGGGCCGATGCCGGATGGATGCGGCTGCGTGAGATGATGGTTGTCGGTCGAGATTCCGTAGCCGGTGATTTCGGCGAGGATCGTCGCGCCTCGCGCCTGCGCGGACTCCATTTCTTCGAGCGCGAGGATCGCCGCGCCTTCGCCGAGCACGAGTCCGGTGCGATTTCTGTCGAAGGGCCGAATCTTTTCCGGCGTCGATGCCTGGAGCGAATCGAAGCCGACGAAAACCATTTCCGAAATCGCGTCGTAGCCCCCGCAGAGTACGCGGCGGTGCAGGCCGGCGCGGATCAAATTGAACGCGTGGCCGATCGCGTTGCTGCCGGATGCGCATGCATTTGCGATGATCTGGCTCGGGGCGGAAAAGCCGCACGCCTCCTGCGCGTCGAGCACCGCCTTTTGCGGGAGATAATTTGCCAGCCACCCGCCGCGCTTGTGTGGACGAGCCTTCGCGACCTGCGCGCGATAGAATTGCTCGCCGAAACTCATGCCGCCGCTAGTTGTGCCGACGACCATCAACTCGGGTGAAAACTCGGGGTCGCCTGCCTGCGCCTCGCGCGCGGCGAGGATCATCATGCGACTCGCGGGATGCAGTCGTGCCCACTTTTTCCCATCGCCGTCGGCGCGTAAGTCACCGACCTGGCCCGCCGTTTTAGAGCGCGTCTTCGACACGTCGAAAGTCGTCACCGGTGCCACGCAATCCCGCGCCTCCCAAAGCGCGCGTGCATTCACCTCCAACCCGATTCCGAGCGGGCTGACGACGCCCGCCGCAGTCACGGCGACGCGGCGCGGGGCGATGGTTTCTTTTCCGGACACTGCGGAGGTGTAGCACAAAAGTTGATGCCCCACTCCAGCGTTTCGCGTTACGACGAGCGGCATGGAACCCTTTTCTCTCCTCGCCGCCCTCAAAGTCGCGGGCCTCGTCGTCACGCCGTGGAAGATCGTCGGCTGGATCGGCAACCTGATTTTCAGCACGCGATTCATCTACCAGTGGCTCGCCTCCGAGCGCGCGAAGCGGAGCGTGATCCCGGCGGGATTTTGGCTGCTGAGCACGCTCGGGTCGCTCTTTCTACTGGCGTATTTCGGCTTCTACCGGCGCGATTCGGTGGGCGTGATTTCGACCGTGTTTCCTCTGCCGATTTATCTGCGAAATCTCTACCTGCAGCTCAAGCACCGGCATCCAGTGCATCCCGGAAACGAGCCGCGCGTGGCGCAGTGAGGAATGGTCGAGTCCCCTGCGAAGGCTGATGTTTCCTAGCTTTCTCTCACTCTCGAGCGCGTGGCTTTTCGCGCTGCTCGTGCCGCTGACGGCGCTTTATTTTTTGAAGCTGAAGCGTCCGCGGCAGGTGATTCCGTCGCTGGTTTTGTGGCGGCAGGTGATGAACGATCAGCGCGTCAATTCACCGTTCCAGCGCTTCAAGCGGAATCTGCTTTTGCTCCTGCAAATTCTGCTGCTGACGCTGCTCGTGCTCGCCGCGATGCAGCCGCTGCTACGCCACCGGAGCTCGGTAGCAGGACGCCTTCCCGTCCTCATAGACACGTCGGCAAGCATGGCGGCGTTGGACAAGCCGGGCGGAATATCTCGGCTCGACGCGGTGAAAAGACGCGTTGGAGAAATGCTCGATGCGCTTCCGGCGGATCAGCAGATCAGTCTCATCGCGTTTGGGAAAACCGCGCGGCGCCTGACGGAATTCACGAATAACGCGCGAGAGCTGCGCACGGCTTTGGACGCGATCGATGTCGAGGATGTGCCGGGCGATTTGGAGGAGGCTCTGCGGCTAGCGCAGGGGCTGGCGCGCAGCGCGCCGTTCGATCGCGTGCTGCTGCTCTCGGACGGCAATTTTCCCGCGCGGACGAACTTCGAGCTGCCGTTTAAAATCGACTACGAACGGGTTGCGCCTGCAGGCGGAAATTTCGGAGTCACGGCGTGCAGCGCGCGGCGTGGGCTGAGCGGGCAGTGGGAGGTCTTCGTGCAGCTCGGCGGCTCGGCGGGCGCGGAGGCGACGACGGGCTCGGTGGAGCTGCGGCAGGACGGTGCGGTGGTCGCGACGGAGCCGGTGACACTGGTCGCTGAGAGCGCTCCGGGGCTGGCTTTCAAAGTCGCGGCGCAGGGCGCTACGACGATCGAGGTGCGGCTGATTCCGGGCGGCTTCGATTCGCTGGCGTCGGACAATTCGGCGTGGCTCACGCTGCCCGCGCCTCGCCCACTGGATGTCTTCGTGCCGCCGCGCATGGCGGCGTTTCGGCATGCGTTGGAGGCGCTCGATGGTGTGCGGCTGTGGCCGCAGGATGGCATGGCGTCGCCGAGCGTGTTCGATCTCGCGCTGACGGATCAGGCGGGCGATTTGCCACTCGCGGGGCGGGTGGTTTGCACGGTCGGATTCGTGCCGGAGGAGCTTGCGAAAATGGTCGCAATGCAGAGCGGAAATTCGGCGGTCGTGGATTGGCGGCGCGATTCGCCGCTGCTGCGGCATGTGGTGCTCGACGATGTGATTTTCATGGATGAGCCCCGGATGGCGTCGGCGGTGTCGGAGCCGGATTTCGCGAGCGCCGGATTCGCTGTCCTGGCGCAGGGCGCGCACGGGCCGCTGCTGCTGGAAAAGCGCGAGCGAGATGGCGTGCGGATTCACGCGCTGTTCGCGCCGGAGCGCTCGACGCTGCCGTATCGCGTGGGGTTTCCGATCTTCGTGTCAAATCTCGTGCAGACCGCGCAGGGCGAGTCGAAGCTGGCTGAGGTGAGCGCCGCGCAGACCGGCGTGTTGCCGTCGATCGCGGTCGCAGCGGGATCGCAGTTTGAGATTTCAGGGCCGTCGAATTTTCATCGTGAGGAACGGTCGGATGGGGCGGGGGAGTTGAGCGGGGTGCCGGCTCCGCGTGCCGGTGAATACTTGATTCGCGGGCCGGGCGCTTTGGATTTGAAGGTGGGCGCGAGTTTGCTCTCGGTGGCTGAGACGGACCTTGCGGGAGTCGATGCGCTGGAGTTTTCCGACCAGATCAAAGTGCAGGCGGCGAGTGGTCCGTCGGCGATGTCAGATCGAAGTTTGTGGTGGCCGGTGGCGTGTGCGGCCTTCGCAACTCTGCTCGTGGAGTGGTGGTATTTCCAGCGGTGCCCGACGGTTGCGGAGCGGCGGGTGACTGGCGGGTAAGCGGTGGAAAATTCGCGATAGGAGTCACGCGGCGAGCGTTTGATCGCGGCCTCCTGCCTCGATCAGGCGCTGATTTCGAGGACAAGCAGGATTTTCGCCGCGGAGGCGGCTCAGTCGAACTCGACGTGGTGGACGCGGAGCGTGTTGCCGGTTTGGCGCTGGTACTCGGAGATGGATTTGTTGTAGTCGCTGCGGGATCGGAGTTCGGCGGCTTCGGCTTCGATGAGTTTTTTCTGGAGCTCGAGGACTTCGAAGGTGGTGCCGGCTCCGGCTCGGAGCCGCTGCTCACCGGCAGCGAGGCTCTCTTTTGCCAATGCGCTCGCTTCGACTGTGGAAGCGATGCGCTCGCGATTGGTGGTGATTTGACGCGATGCGGCATCCACATCGACGACGATTTGCTGCTCGAGGCGCTGGAGATCGATGAGTGATTGGGCGGCGGAAATTTTCGCGGCGGCGACGCTTCCACGGCCTTCGCGATTTGGGATGGGGACGCTGAAAATCGCGCCGGCGCTCCACTCGCTGCTGTCGCGCCTGGCGGTGCGCTCGAGGCTGCCGGTGAAGCCGCTGTCGAAGCCGAGGAGACGCAGGCTGCCGGTGAGGTCGAGGCGCGGGAGGGCGAGATTTTTGGTGAGCGCGACTGTGATGTCACGGCGGCGGATTTCGAGGAGCGCCTGCTGGTAATCGGGGCGGAGGACGAGGGCGTCGTTGATGCCGGCGGGGACGTCGGCTTTGAAGAGCGGCTCGGGCGGCGGTTCGATTTCGACTTTCACATCGAGCATGGGCTCGAGGTCGGTGGTGACGAGTTGCTTGAGGAGGTTCTCGTTGTCGCGGACTCCGCCGAGCGCGAGGATGACGCCTTCCTTTCGCGCAGCGGCTTCGGCACGCGCGGTGGTGACGTCGAGCGGGGACATGACGCCGATTTGAGAGCGCTTCGTATTGTCGGAGAGCAGCTGGAGCGCAAGCTCGCGGGAGCGCTCGGCGACGCGGAGATTTTCGGCGGCGAGGTGGAGTTCGACGTAAACGAAATAGGTGGTGGTGATGGTGTCGATGATCTGCTTGCGGAGAGCTTGCTCGGAGACGAGGACGTTGTTCCGCGCGATGCGGATTTGGGCGAGATTTGCGGTGGTGCCGCCGCCGCGGAGGAGGGGCTGGATGAGGGTGAGGGAGGCGTTGGTGCCAAAGGTGTCGGTGAAGTTGTTCGCGCTGCCGGTGGCGTTGCCGGTGCCGATGCCGAGGTCGTAGGCGGTACCGAGCGGGGTGATGCCGGAGAAGCCCGTGCTGACGGTGTCGGCGCGGGTGATTAGGCCCGTGCGTCCGCCATTTCGGAGGCGCAGCTCGGAGTCGGAGAGGTGGCGTCCATTTTCAAAAAACGCGCGCATGGAGGTCTCGGCGCGGCTGGCGGAAATATCGAAACGCGGGTCGAAGCGGCCGATTTGCTCGGTGACTCGAGCGCGCGCGATTTGGGGTTCAAAGCGCTGGACTTGGATGTTGAAGTTTTTGGCGAGAGCCATCTGGATGGCCGACTCGGGGGTGAGGTGGAGGACGCCAGGACGGCTGACATTTTCTCCCGCGAATAGGGCGAGCGGGAGCAGGAGGAGTGGGATGAAAAAGCGGGACATGCGGGATGGGATAATCTCGGAAGGGGTGGAAACTTATCCGTTTCGCGCGCGTCGGCGAGTACGTGAGAGGCTGAGTGTCGCGCCGTTTGACACTCGCGCGCGCCCCTCCTACGCTCCCCGCCCCCATGCCCGCGAGCTCTCCTATCACCCGGCAGACGGTCGGGAAGACTTTCGTCGTCGCGAGCAGTGTGCTCGGGGCGGCGGCCCTGGCGCAGATTGGGGCGATCACTTTCGCGCTCGCGACGAAGCGCCCGCTGCCGGGTCCGATCGTGGAAATGCGCGTGAACCCTTCGCCAATGACAGCGGCGAAAATCACCAAGCCGGCAACGTTCACGCTCGCTCCACCGACGGAGGCATTGGAAGTGGCGACGCCCCTACTGGAGCCGCCTACGAAGGCGCATGAGGCAGCGACCGTGATGACTGCGGCGATCATCCCGCCGCTGCGTCCCATGCCTGTGATCCCGGAGAAGCTGGTGCAAACGCCGGCCCCCGCGACGCGCGAGCAGGAGCTGATCGAGCAGGGCCGCACGCTGCGTGACCGCGGCGATATGAATGGCGCGCTGACGAAGCTGCGCGAAGCGCAGACAGTGGCGCCGGCGAACCCGCAGGTGTTTGCGGAAATCGCGCTCACTTTTGAAAAAATGGGGCTGACGGATCGCGCGGCGGAGCAGTGGCGGAAGATTTACGAGATGGGGGAATCGGCGGGATCGTATTTCATTGCGGCGGATGCGCGGCTGAAGCAGAGCCAAGCATTGACGATGATGGAGGCGCAGAAGGAGGCGGCGGCGGTCGGGACCGGCGCGCCGGTTTCCAAGGCGAATCCGGAGGCCGTGCTCGGGCTCGGAGAGATCGCATCGGTCGATGTGCCCGATTCCGGTGGTGGGAAAAAATTCGTGCTTCGCGTGCCGATGAAAGCGCGGGCGGGTGCGAAAGTCGGCGTGCGCGACGTGGTGATCCACGTTCTTTTTTACGACCAAATTGGCGGGAAGGAAGTGGTTGAGACGAACGCAAATGTGACGTCGCGCTGGGCGAATACGCCACCCGACTGGGCGGAACGGGACACGGAGGTGCTGGAGGTGGAATACGTGCAGCCGCGGGTAGATCCTCGCGAGGCGGGGCGCGAGGATCGAAAATATTTTGGATACATCGTGCGGCTCTACTACAAGGGCGAGCTTCAAGATGAACGCGCCGATCCGCTGCGGCTCGCCGTGCAATTCGCCGCCCCTAAAACTCTCGAGAAAGACTCCCAATGAACATCATTCTGGCCGACGACGATCCGGACATTTTGCAATCGCTGCTCGCGGTGTTACAGCAGCTTCCTGGGCAGGAAGTGCGCGGCGCTGGCGCTGGCGGCGTGGCTCTGCAGGCTGCCGCGGCAATGGGCGGTGTGGACCTGCTAATCACCGATGTGGTGATGGAGCCGATGAATGGGCTGATGCTCCGCGATGCTGTACTGAAGCGGTTTCCCAGCGCACGGGTGATTTTCATGAGCGGTTTCGATTTGAGTGATTACGCGGAACAGACGCAGGGGCATCAGGTGTTGCAGAAGCCGTTTGAGCCGTCTGAATTGATTGCGGCGATCGAGCGGGAATTTGCAGCGCCGCCTCCCGCGCCGGTGCCGGTGCCGGTAGCGGTGGCTTCGCCCGTTGCGGTGCCCCGCGCGGTCGCAGCGGTTCCGGTCGCGCAGCCAGCCGTGCGTGCAGCGGTCGCGACACAGCCGTGGGCGGTGGCTGCCGCTCCACGCGCGGTCGCGGCTCCGCAGGCGCGCGCCGTTCAGCCCGCTGTCGTTGCAGCCGTCCCGCGCGCCACGCCTGCGGTCTTGCCGCTGCCGGTAGCGCCCGTACAGTCAGTGCCGCAGCCCGCACCAGCCGGGGCGGAGGCGGACGAGAGCGAGTCTCTGATCGGCGAGACGCTCGGTGCGTATCAGATCGTCAGTGAACTGGGCACGGGACGCTGGGGCCGGGTTTACGCGGCGGTGCAAATTTCCATCAACCGTCCTGTCGGTCTCAAAGTCCTCGATGCACGCCGTGCCGCGGATGAGAACCAAAAGGCGCGCTTCATCGCCGACGCGCGCGCAAAGGCGCATGTCCAGCATCCCTCCATCCTCTCCGTTTATGAGGCGGGCGAAGTCGGGGGCCGCATTTTCTACGCCCACGAATACGTCGATGGCCACACGCTCGCCGAGTATCAGGCTGGCGGGCAGAAGCTCGACGAGCCGAATGCCCTGAAAATCCTGCGCGCCGCAGGCGATTCGCTCGCCTACCTCCAGACCCACAAAATCCCGCACTCCGCGCTCGACTCCTCCTCTATCTATCTCGGCCAGGATGGCACCCCGCATCTCGCGAATCTCGCGACGCAAATTGCCGACCAGCAACTCACGCCTGAGCAGGAAATGCAGGCCCTCGGGCGCATCATGCTCTCCGTCGTTCCCTCCGCACAAAATCTCAGCCACGGGCTCCGCGCGCTGCTCGGCCGCATGGTGCAAGTCGGGCCGAACGCCCTCGCCGGCTGGGGCGCGTTGCTTCAGGGCGTGAAGGCTCTCGAACCGAAAGTCGTCCCGGTTGAGGCAGCGAAAATCAGCGCGCAGGATCGCGCCGCGATCGAAGCCGTGGAGGCCGCGCGCAAGTCCGAGAAGCGCTCGCTCATCCTCACCGTCGGCAGCATGACGATCACCCTGCTGGCGGTCATCGCGGTCATTTGGTGGAAATTTTTCACCACCAACGAGCGCATCCTGGACGTGCAGATCGAGATTCCCGCGGGCACCTACAAGACCAGCAACGGCAGCGTGCATCTCGACACGTTCTGGATCGACAAATACGAAACCACGATCGGGCAGTACGCGAAATTTCTCCAGTATCTCGACACCCACCCGACCGCCGAGGAGGAGCTGAACCACCCGAAGCAGCCGCGCCAGCTCAGCCACGTTCCACAGAATTGGGACATCTATTTTGGCCAGGCAAAAGTCAGGGGTGCGGCGCACAGCTCGCCGATTTCGCTGAACTCGCCCGTCATGGTCGTCACTTGGTGGGACGCCTACGCCTTTGCCCGATGGAAAGGTCGCGATCTTCCCTCCGAGGATGAATGGGAGGCCGCCGGACGCGGCACGCAGGGTTTGATCTATCCGTGGGGCAACGAGTTCGACAAGAGCAAGGTCAACTCCAGCGCCGACTACAACTACGCCGAGCCGCAGATCAAGGGGAGCGTGGACGGCTTCAACTACTGGGGCGACGTGGACCAGATGACGAGCGACAAGAGCCCCTTAGGCGTGATCGGCATGGCGGGTAATGTCGCCGAGTGGGTCGCGTGGCCGGACAAGGCCAAGTTCCCCACTTTGAAAGGCGGCAGCTTTGCCACCGCCGACTGTCGCCTTGACAAGAACGTCACCGACCGCGAACCGGGAAAAGCCGAAGAGTGGATCGGCTTCCGCACCGTCTCCCACACTCCTCCCGTCAAAAAATGAACCGCCTCCGCACACTCCTCATCCTCCTCGCCGCCTGCGCCACCGCGCACGCGCAGATCTCCGTCGATCTCCAGATCAAGCGCCGCAACTTTCTCCGTTACGAGCCGATCCTCGCCACCGTCAATATCACGAATCTCTCCGGGCGCGATCTTCACCTCGAGGACGGCTCGACGCAGTGGTTCGGCTTCCAGATCAACAGCAACGGCTCCGGCGAAAGCATCGTCCCGCCGCGCAATCCCGACTACCACCTCGAGGGGCTCTTGCTGAAAGCGGGCGAAAGCGTGAAGCGCACGCTGGATCTCAACACGCTCTTCGGGCTCGGGGAGTTCGGCGTTTATAAAATAAAGGCCACCATCTACTCCTCGGAGCTCGACAAGATTTTCACCTCCCGCCCGGATGCCATCAACGTCGCCGAGGGGCATCTGGTGTGGCAGCAGAGCGTCGGCGTCCCCGAGGGACAGGCAAATGCGGGCGCGACGCACGTCGTCTCCGTCATCAGCTACCAGGACACGGAGCACAAATACCTCTACGTTCGCATCGAGGATCGCGACGCGGGCACCATCTTCTGCACGCAGCAGATCGGGCCGATGCTCGACGGGCAGGAGCCGACGATGCAGTTCGACACGTCGAACAATCTCTACGTGATGCTGTGCGTCGGGCCGAAAGCCTACACGCTCACGAAGTTCGGCGTGAATGGCGATCTCCAGGGCCAGACCAACTACACCTCCACCAAATCCCGCCCGATGATGCGCCGTCTCGCTGACGGCCAACTCCAGATCATGGGTGGCCACCGCGAAGCCGAGAAGACCACCGCGAGCATGATCACGCCGAAGCTCTCCGATCGCCCGGCAGGCATCCCGGCGAACTAGGGCCAGCCGCAAGCCAGCGGCTTGCGTTACTTTATGAAAAGCCTCCTCGTCCTCCTGGCACTCGCCATCCCGCTTCACGCCGCCACGGTCGCGGTCGTTCCTGAGAAAAAGGGCGGCTTCTCGCTCACCCGCGACGGCGTTCCCTTCCTTGTGAAAGGCGGCGGTGGTGGGGAGCATGCGCTTGAGTCCCTCGCCAAGGCCGGGGGCAACAGCATCCGGCTTTGGGGCGACGACAACCTCGGTGAAGTCCTCGACCGCGCCCAGAAACTCGGGCTCACCGTCTGCGCCGGCATCTGGCTCGGGCAGGTGCGGCAGGGGTTCGACTGGTCGGACGCCGCGGGGCTCATCAAGCAGCGCGAGCACATCCGAGCCGTCGTCGAGAAATACAAGAGCCACCCCGCGCTCCTCTGCTGGGCGCTCGGCAACGAAATGGAAGACCCCCAGGGCCGCAACGGCGCCGTCTGGGGCCAGATCAACAACCTCTCCCGCATGGTCAAGCAGCTCGATTCCGCGCACCCGACCATGACCGTCGTCGCCGAGATCGGCGGCGACAAAGTGAAGAACTTCACCGCCCTCTGCCCTGACGTCGATATCCTCGGCATCAACTCCTACGCCGGCGCCGCCTCCGTCGCCGAGCGCTACCAGAAAGCCGGCGGCACCAAGCCCTTCCTTCTCACCGAATACGGCCCCGCCGGCATCTGGGAGGTGAAAAAGGACGCCATCCGCGCGTACCCCGAGCCCACCAGCACCGCAAAGGGCGACGACTACCGCCGCGCCTACGAGGCCACCGTCCTCGATCCCAGCCACCTCTGCCTCGGCTCCTACGCCTTCCTCTGGGGGCAGAAGCAAGAGGTCACCGCCACTTGGTTCTCCATGTTCCTCGAAGATGGCACCCCGCTTGCCGCCGCCCAGACCGTCTCGGAGCTGTGGACCGGCAAAGCCCCCGCCAACCGCGTCCCCGCCATCGCCTCCCTCGCCATTCCCGGCGACCGCAGCGCCAAGCCCGGCACCACCTTCACCGCCACCCTCAACGCCTCCGACCCAGAGGGCGACCCCCTAACCGTCGCCTGGACCCTCCAGCGCGACCCCGGCGAATACGGCAGCGGCGGCGACAAGGAAACCGCCCCGCCCACCTACCCCGACGCCATCACCAAAAGCGACGCCACCGGCGCCACCGTCACCCTTCCCAAAGACGGCGGCCTCTACCGCCTCTTCGCCACCGTCCGCGACAACCACGGCGGCGGCGCAGTTGCCAATGTCCCCCTCCGCGTCGATGCCCCCGTCACCATCGCGCCCGGCCAGAAAGCCGCCCTCCCCCTCACCGTCTATGCCGAGGACACCGACGCCCCCACCTACATCCCCGCCGGCTGGATGGGCGACACCCACTCCATCGAGCTCAAGCCCGCCAGCACCGACCAGCCCCACAGCGGCAAGACCTGCCTCCGCTGCGACTTCACCGCCAGCGCCGGGTGGGCCGGCGTCACCTGGCAGAATCCCGCCGGCGACTGGGGCGACCGCGGCGGCGGCTACGACCTCACCGGGGCGAAAAAGCTCACCTTCTGGGCCCGCGGCGCCAGCGGCGGCGAAGTCATCAGCGCCGAATACGGCACCCTCGCCAAGCCCAAGAAATTCCCCGACACCGGCCACGGCAAGCTCGGCCCCATCACCCTCACCCCCGAGTGGAAGCAGTACGAGATCGACGTCACCGGCCAGGACCTCGCCCGCATCAAAACCGGGTTCGTCTGGACCCTCGCCAGCCCCGGCCACCCCGTCACCTTCTACCTCGACGACATCCGCTGGGAGTAGCCCCCGGCGGCGAGGCGCCGCCCTCAAAATCCGCATCCCGGTCACCCCGCGCGCCTCCCCAAGGTGAACAGAGCGTGCCCCGGCGTGCCGAAGTTGCATCCCGGACACCGCCCGCCTCCCACAGATAAATAAGGCGTGCCCCGACGTGCCGGGGACGCGCCGCAGTCACCCCGCGCGCGTCCCCGACTTAACCAGCGTTCTCCCAAAGCCCATAGACATGCGACACGAGGCCATCGACATGCGACACGGACACATCGACATGAGACACGCACACGTCGGTGTTTCACTCGGACAAGTCGATGTTTCACCCGTGCCCATCGACCCGCAAAGCGCACCCGTCGACAGCGGAAATGCGCTTATCGACATGAGAAACACACAAGTCGGCGCGTCACTCGGACGCGTCGACGTTCGATTCGCGCCTGATGATCCCGGCGAGGCGCGGCTAGAGGCGGGAGATGAGGAGCTCGCGTTGGAAGATGAGCTCCTTGGGCAGGCGGTCGTGGAGGGTGAGGAAGAGTTCGGTCTGGGAGATGAGCTCGCGCTGCCACTCGAGGCGGTCGATTTTCATGCACTCCTGGAAGCGGGTCTCGGGGTAGTCGAGGCCGGTCCAGTCGAACTCGGTGTAGCGGGGCATCCAGCCGATCTGGGTCTCGCGGGCGGCGGCGCGGCCGCGGGTGCGATCGATGATCCATTTGAGGACGCGGAAGTTTTCGCCGAAGCCGGGCCAGAGGAATTTGTCGTCGGCGTCTTTGCGGAACCAGTTGACGTGGAAGATGCGGGGGGGGTCGGCGAGGTGGCGGCGGATGCCGAGCCAGTGGTTGAGGTAATCGCCCATGTCGTAGCCGCAGAAGGGGAGCATGGCCATGGGGTCGCGCCGGACTTTGCCGATTTCGCCGGCCTGGGCGGCGGTGAGTTCGCTGCCCATGGTAGCGCCGAGATAGACGCCGTGGATCCAGTTGAAGCTCTGGAAGATGAGGGGCATGGTGCTGGCGCGGCGGCCGCCGAAGATGATGGCGCTGATGGGGACGCCGGCGGGGTCGTTGGCCTCGGGGGCGAGGACGGGGTTGTTGCCCATGGGCGCGGTGAAGCGGCTATTCGGATGGGCGGCTTTCTCGCCGGAGGCGGGGTCCCAGGGGTTGCCTTTCCAGTCGATGGTGCCAGCGGGGGCGGGCTCGTCTTTTCCCTCCCACCAGACGCCGCCGCCGGGGGTGAGGGCGACGTTGGTGTAGATGGTGTCCCGCGCGATGGTGGCCATGGCGTTGGGGTTGGATTTGTGGTTGGTGCCGGGGGCGACGCCGAAGTAGCCGGCTTCGGGGTTGATGGCGTAGAGCTTGCCGTCGGGGCCGGGCTGCATCCAGGCGATGTCGTCGCCGATGGTGGTGATTTTCCAGCCCTCGAAGCTCTCGGGGGGGATGAGCATGGCGAAGTTGGTCTTGCCGCAGGCGCTGGGGAAGGCGGCGGCGACGTAGGTTTTCTCACCGGTGGGACTCTCGACGCAGAGGATGAGCATGTGCTCGGCCATCCAGCCCTGCTGGCGGCCGAGGTAGCTGCCGATGCGGAGGGCGAGGCATTTTTTGCCGAGGAGGACGTTGCCGCCGTAGCCGGAGCCGACGGAGATGATGGCGTTATCCTGGGGAAAGTGGGCGATGAAGCGGCGCTCGGGGTCGCAGTCGAGGGTGCTGTGGATGCCGCGGTTGAAGTCGTCGGTGTAGGCGGCGCCGTCTGTCTTTTTGTCGAGGGCGTCGAGGGCGGCGCGGCCCATGCGGGACATGATGCGCATGTTCAGGACGACGTAGATGCTGTCGGTAATCTCAACGCCGATCTTGGTGAGCGGACTGCCGGGGGGACCCATGAGGTAGGGGATGACGTACATGGTGCGCCCGCGCATGGCGCCGTCGAGGAGGGCGTTGAGCTTGGCGTACATCTGGCGGGGCGCGGCCCAGTTGTTGGTGGGCCCGGCACCGTGGCGGGCGGGGGTGCAGATAAAGGTGCATTGCTCGACGCGCGCGACGTCGTTGGGATTCGAGCGGTGGTAGTAGCAGCCGGGAAGGGTCTCCTGATTGAGCTCGATGAGGACACCGCTGGCGACGGCCCCAACAAGCAGGTGCGTCTTTTCCTCCTCGGAGCCGTCGCACCAGAAGACACGATCAGGCTGGGTGCGCTCGCGGACGCTCTCGACCCACGCGAGGAGGATTTCGTTCTGTGGCGGCGTGCCGCCGAAAGTTGTGCCGTTTTCCATGGCGCGCACGTTCGGGGAGGCGCGCGGGCTTTCACACCAAAAAAACACGCGCGCCGGAGACCGGCGCGCGTGTGTGTGAAATGGAATGGGTGGATGCTTACTCTTCGCTGCTCTCAGCCGCCGGAGCCTCGCTGCTGCCAGCGGGCGTCGGGGCCGGAGGCGGTCCGCCGCCCTGCGGGAGCTGGACGACCTGGAAATTCTGCGATGTCTGCGTGAGGAGTTGCGCGAGGCGCACGATGCCCGCGGGGGTCATGGTGATGCGCGTATGGATGGGGAGCAGCGAGACGCCGGGCCGGTCGGGAACGATGCCGCTGGTGAAGTCGAGATAGACTTCCTCCTGCCCGACATTGACGAGGACATGGTTTGCGTAACGCGCCGTGAAGTCTTCGTAGCGGACCTGAATCTGTTGCTGCTGCTGTGGTTGGGGATTTTGATTGGACATTGGGCGTGTGCTTTAAACGGCAAAGCCCCGCAGCGCAACGCCCGGAAGCAGGCGGCGCGAGATTTTCCCGCACCGCCCCTCCTGAGCAGTTACCGCGTGCTCGGCGGCGTCTTCGGTTTTTCCTTCTTGGGCTTTTTGACTTCCTTGCGATGGGCGTTGTTGCCTTTGGCCATGGTGTGCTCCTTTTGTTTGTGGCTTCGGTGTTGATGCGCGCGAGGTGCGCGCAGCTTGGGGATAAAAGAAAAGCAGCTCCGCGTCGCGCGCAAATCTCAGGCGGCTTGTCATCGCCGCGCGCTTCGGAAAATGTCGCGTTGCGATGTTCAACCTCATCCGCAAGAAGCTGCTCGCCGCCGCGCAATCCGCGATGCGCGAGATGACGTGCCCGAATTGCAAACACCGGTTCAAACCGTTCGCGGATCACGAGGCGCGGACCTTCACCGAGCTGAGCACGATTGCATGCCCGAAGTGCGGCAAGACGTTCTCTTTCTCCGAATCGACCGACGCGCAAAAGTCCCCACAACCCGACCCGGACCAACCGCTCTCGCAGCCGCCCGGCTCCCGCATCGAGCGACGCCCCGTCTCCGCGACAGAGCTGCTTTTCTACGTCCCCGCGAGTGGCCGCTGGGGCTTCATGCTTTTCTTCGCGATCTTCTGGAACCTGATCTCGTGGACCGTTTTCCTCGCCTTCGTTTTCGGCAGGCACAAGGGCGTGGTCGAAATCGCGCCGATCTTTTTCAGCAGCCTTTTCCCTGCCATTGGAATTGCTCTCGCCTACGTCGCCATCCGCGGGAAATACGCCACGCACCTTCTTTTTCTCGGCCCGGAATTCGTCCGCCTCCAGCGCGCACTCTTCCGCCGCAAGAACTACGACCTGCCGACCGCGGAGATCGTGCATGTGAAAAAGGCGGAGTTCTATCAGCAGAATTATCAGCCCGTGTACGGCATCGAGATCGGCGCGGGACGGCGGAAAATCCGCTTCGGCAGCGCGCTGACCGAGCTGGAGAAAGATTGGCTCTGCTGGGAAATCCGCGCATTTCTGCGTGAGCAGGGAGCACCCGTTTGAAGACCGCATTCGTCCTCGGCGCGGGACTCGGCACGCGGCTGAAAACACTCACGCAGCAGCGACCCAAACCGCTCATCCCGGTCGCGAACAAACCGCTCATCACGTATGCCTTCGACC
The DNA here is from genome assembly GCA_038207335.1 of Chthoniobacterales bacterium. Lineage (GTDB taxonomy): Bacteria > Verrucomicrobiota > Verrucomicrobiia > Chthoniobacterales > Chthoniobacteraceae > CAIURC01. Next base: position 57,293 of record JBBQZX010000005.1, read on the forward strand.
ACCTGCTCGGCGCGGGCGTCGAGCGTTTCGTCGTGAACACCCACTGGCGCGCGGAGGCTTATGCCACGGCCTTTCCCGGGCAATCGTATCTCGGCGCGCCTATCGCTTTCAGCCACGAGTTCCCCGAAGTCCTCGAGACCGCCGGCGGCATCAAGCACGCCGAAAAGCTCATCGGTCGCGAGCCTTTCATCGGCTACAACGGTGACATCCTGACAGACCTCCCGCTCGAGTCCGCGCTCTGCGCCCACCACGATGCCGGCAACGAAATCACGATGGTTCTCCGCTCGAAGGATGGCCCGCTCCAGGTCTCGCTCGACCACGCCAACGGACGCATTACCGACATCGGCAAACGCATCTATCCCGCCAGCGACGCGCGCTTTCTTTTCACGGGCATTTACCTCATCGAGCCCGCGTTTTTCTCCCGCATCCCCGCAGGCGAAAAACTCAGCGTCATCCCGCTCTTTTTGGAAATGATCCGCACCGGCGCGCGTCTCGGCGGCATCGTGATTGACGACGGAAATTGGTGGGACCTCGGCACCCGCGAGCAATACCTCGCAGTCCACGCCCATCTCGACGCGGGCAAAAGCTGGATCGCCGAAACAGCGCAAATCGACCCGTCCGCGCAAATCACCGGATCGACGGCAATCGGCTCTGGCACAAAGATCGGAGCCCACGCGAGCCTGCAAAACTGCATCGTTTGGGAAGGTGCAGAAATCGCGCCCGGCAGCCTGCTGAACGACTGCATCGTCACCGCAGGGTCGCGTGTGAGTGGCATTCACTCGCATGCCGATCTGTAACGCGACGGGCTCTTTTTTAAGCAGAAAAACAAGAAAGCAGGAAAGAGAGGCGAACGCTCCAATTCCTGCTTTCCTACTTCACTCCGACCCACATGACCGACCTCCTTCTCGAACAAACCTGTTCACGTTTTCCGCAGCTCGACGGCAAACACGCGCGCGTCCACGCGCTCGAGAAGGGCGGCTCCGACCGCAAATTTTACCGCATCGCCGTCGCCGACGGCGCATCGCTGATCCTCGCGAAATACGGCAGCCAGCGTGAGGAAAACCGGCACTACGTTGCCATCGCGCGCTTCCTCACGGGGCTCGGAGTTCGCGTGCCGGAGATTTTCTTTCACGATGAAAAGGAGGGGCTCATCTGGATGGAAGACCTCGGCGACCGCGACCTCTGGAGCTACCGCAACGAGCCGTGGCCGGAGCGTCAATCCTTGTACCAGAGCGCGCTCGACGAACTTCTCACGCTCCACACACGTGCCCACGCGGCACACGACGGCGAGGCGCCCGCGCTGCAGGCGGAGTTCAACGCCGACCTCTACCGGTGGGAGCAAAATTATTTTTTCGACCACTGCCTTGCGGGTCATTTCAACCTCGATCCCGACACGCTTGCCGAGCAGTGCGACCGCGAGCGTCTCGATGAAATCGCGACCCATCTCGCCGAGCTGCCGCGGGTCTTCGTGCATCGCGATTTCCAGTCACAGAACATCGTGATCAAGGACGGCTCCGCTTGCTTCATCGACTTTCAAGGGATGCGCCCCGGGCTCGCGCAATACGACGTCGCCTCGCTCCTCCTCGACCCGTACGTAGCACTCACCTCGACGGAGCGCGACGAACTGCTCGCCTATTATTTGCGCGGCCTGCGCGAACTGGGCATCGAGCCCGCGCCCGATTTTGCGGAAACGCTCGACCTCTGCGCGATGCAGCGCCTCATGCAGGCGCTCGGCGCTTACGGCTTTCTCGGCCATGTGAAAGAGCGCGCCGACTTCCTCGCGCACATCCCCGCTGCCCTCGCGAATCTCCGCACCGTCGTCGCGCGAATCCCCGGCCTGGAAAACCTCCCGCGCATCCTCGCGCGGCTGTAGTGCCAGGAGCCGCTACTCCGCCTTCGGGTCGCGCGTGAGCAACGCGTTGAGCGCCTCTTTCGCCGAAGTCGCGCCGTCGAGCAGCGCGCGCATTTGATCGACGATCGGCGTCTCGATGCCGAAACGCCGCGCGCACTCGAAGGCGCTGTGTGTCGTCGGCACGCCTTCGGCCACCATGTTCATCGACGCCACGATCGCGCCGAGCGACTCGCCGCGGCCGAGCCTTTCACCAACCGCGCGATTGCGGCTGTGCTGGCTGAAGCAAGTCACCATCAGGTCTCCCAGCCCACTCAGCCCGTGGAAAGTCTCGCGCCGGCCGCCGAGGGCGGTGCCGAGGCGGATCAATTCGGGCAGAGCACGCGTGACCAAAGCAGCCTTGGAATTGTCGCCGAGTCCCAGCCCATCGCTCACGCCGGCCGCGATGGCGAAGATGTTTTTCAACGCGCCGCCAAGCTCGATCCCTGCGACGTCGTCGCTCGTGTAGGCACGGAGCGACGGTGTGGAAAATGAGTGCTGGAGCCGTTTCGCGAGCGCTTCATCCGCGCAGCCGAGGACGATCGCAGTCGGCATTTTGCGCGCGACTTCCTCCGCATGGCTCGGTCCGGAGAGGACGGCGACTGGATTGCGCGGCAGGCATTCCGCGAGGATTTCGCTCATCCGCAGCCCGCTGCCGCGCTCCACGCCTTTCGTGCAGGAAAGCAGCACCGCATCGCCCCGCAGCGAGGTCGTCGAGAGCCGCGCGCCGACCTCGCGCATCGCCCACGACGGCGTGACGAGGAGCACGAGATCGCACTCCGCGAGCGCGTCGAGTTCCGATGTAAAACGCACCCCTTCCGGCAGCGCGACCCCCGGCAGATACGCGCCATTTTCACCCGCCGCCGCGACCGCCGCGACATGCCGCGCATCGTGCCCCCAGACCGTGACGGGCAGTCCCTGTTCCCGCAAAACAAGCGCCAGAGCCGTCCCCCAGCTCCCAGCTCCGATGATGCCGACATTTTGAAAACTCATGAGCGCTTCAATACCCGAGCCATGGGATTCGCGCTTGTAAAGACTGCGCCTGCCATGAGCCTGTCCGACCGTTCTTTTATGATAGTCTCCACTCTCCTCCTCCGCGCGGCGCTCGTGATCGCCGGGTTCACTGCGCTGGGTGTAAGCCCGCTCAGGGCGCAGACCGTCTCGACGTGGAAAGGCGGGGATGGAAACTGGAGCGACGGGACGAAGTGGACCGGCGGCATCCCGAATAGCCCGAGCACCGAGGCGCGCGTGGATGGCGGGAATGCCGCGGCTTCCACCGTGACTCTCGACGGCAGCTTCACCGTCGGCGCGCTCACGCTTTCGGATCATTTCATCGTCGCGGATGGCAGCACGCTGACCATCGATTCGACGGCGGGCTTCGCGGGAGCTGGCACGCTCGGCGGCGTGTCGGGCGGCTATGCGGAGTTCACTGCGAGCGGGAATCCGACGCGCCTTTTCGTCATCGGCGACGTGGTGGTCACGCGTTTCATCACGGGCAATGGGAACGCGAATACGATCATTACCGGCGCGTCCGGTGCGCGCCTGACGCTCGACGATTTCCAGACTTCCGGCTTTGCCGTGATCGGCGACGGGAAGCTCAATATCGTGAACAAAGCCGCGCTCTATCCAGGAGCCGCGACCACGGTCGTGATCGAGCCACTGTCGACTTTCGAGCAGACGAGCACGGGCATCATGAGCCTCGCGAAAGGCACGATGCGGCTGGCGGGCAATGGCGCATTCACGATCGCGGGCACCGTCTCGGTCTACAACAATTTCGGAAACGGCCCCGGGCTTTTCACCCGCGATGCGAGCAGCACGCTGACGAATTTTGACGCAGTCACAAAGACGCTCACGGGCGGCTCATGGCGGGCGCTGGCGCTGAATAACTCGGCAACTATCCAGCTCAATGTCGGCCCGATTTTGATCAATAACGCCGCGATCGAACTCGGTCTCGGCGCGGTCTTCAGCGGGCTCGAGGCGCTGCAGAGCAATGTCGGCTCGCTGACGCTGAACGCCGAGCCCTTCACGACTGCGGGCGCATTCAGCAACTCCGGGACGCTCTCGGTCGCCAACGGCGGTTTTACTGCGACTGGCCCGCTGACCAACACGGGCAGCATCGAGCTCTCCAGCTTTAACAACTCGGGCTCACTCACGCTGATGCAGGGCATGACCCAGACGGCGGGCAGCCTGAAGCTCGGCGGCACGACCGCGCTCAATTCGCCGGTCACAATCGGCGCGGGATTCCAAATGGCGATCAGTGGCGGGCGGCTCGAAGGCGGCGCGAGCGTGTCGGGCCAGGTCGTCAGTGACGCGGTGATTTCGCCTTTCACAAGGTATGGGCAATTTACCGGGCTGACGATCAACAACGGCAGCCTGACATTGACGGGCAATTCCGCGCTCGAGCTCCGCGCAGGCGTGCTGAACCAGTTCAATCGCCGCAATGACAGCGTGACCGTGAACGGCCCGGTCGCACTCGCGGGTCGGCTCGTGCTCCGGCTCGGTTCGCTCTCGCAGCCGCCGGATGGGACGGCGACTTTCACCGTGCTGAGCTCCACGGCGCTCAGCGGCGTTTTTGCGAATGTCTCCAATGGCGAGCGCCTGCGCACGGCCGATGCCGCGGGCAGCTTTCTGGTGAGTTTCGGCCCCGGTGCTGCAAATCCCAACGCCGTCGTGCTCAGCGATTTTGTGCTCGCGCCGCCGCGCATCCTGGGTCGCCAAGTGCCGGGAGAGCCGGAGGGCACGGTCTTCGGGAGCTTCGGCGCGCCGACCGCGGGGCCATTCGACGGGTCGATCAAAGTCGGCAAGGTAAAGGTGGCCGCGCTCTTCGCCGGTGATGGCAGCGTGCGGGTGCGCGTCGGTCAGGAGTCGCCCATCGCAGGCGCGAACTTTGCGAAACTGAGCCCGCCCAGCGGCGACGCGGCGCTCGCCACGATCGGAGGCGCGTCTGGCACCGTGCCGAAAGGGACGGAGAGTGTCCTGCTCGCGGGACTCACGGAAGGCCCGGTGCGCATCGCCGCGCGCACGGGCACGGAGCTCACCGATCTGCCCGGCGTGACGATCAAGAAATTCGGCACGATCGACGGCAATGGCAGCGTGATCTTTTTCCTCGCCACGCTCAACGGCGGCGATCTGGACGGACGCGCAGCCCTCTGCGCCGCATCGCCCGATGGCCGCGTGCGCGTGCTCGTGAGCGTCGGCGAGTCCATCGGCGGAAGCACGGTCAAGACCATCGCGACGCTCGTCGGCGTGAAAGGCGAACTCCCCGAAGGCCGCTGGCGGGCCGGCGACGCCGCTTTCCTTGCCCGGCTCACACTCGCCGACAAATCGCAGGCGCTCTATTTTCTCGCCGCCTCAGCCAACCCGGGGACGATCCAGCCATCGCGGATTTTTGGCGTCGGCGACATGCTGCAGGCGCCGCTCGCAGGCGCTGTCATCTCAGGGATCGGTCTGCCCGCGTATCCGGCAAAGCGTCTGCAACTGAAGATCGGTGCTGGCGGTGTGACGAAAAAGGACGACGTCGCGATTCTCCGGCCCGTCAGCGATTTCGGCGATTTCGTCCTTGCGCGGGAAGGCCAAGCCGCGCCGGGAATTGCAGGTGCGACTTTCAAAACTCTCAGCGAACCCGTGCAGGGTCTCTACGGCGGCACGGCATTTACCGCGACGCTCGCTGGGGTCAAAAATGGCGCCTCCATCTGGTGGGCCGCGCCCTTCGCCGAGACCGCGACGCTGCTGGCTCGCGCCGGTGCCGGAGCCCCCGGCGGGGGGCAGTTTGCCACATTCGGCACGCTGGTTGCACCGGATGGCAATGGCGACGGCACCCTTTTCACGGCCAAACTCAAGCCTAACAAAGCCGCTGCGATTTCATCAAAAAACAACACTGGCCTCTGGGCGTCCGATAGCCAGGGCGTGGTGAGTCGGCTGCTCATCGCGGGCCAGACCGTCCAGCTCGGCGGCCAGCCGTATGTGCTGAAAAGCTTCGTCGCGCTCGTTCCTGCGAAAGGTTCGATCGGAGCCGCGCGCGGCTACGACACCGCGGGCCGCGCCACCGTGCTCGGTAAACTGGTGGACGCAGCGACCGGCAAGGAAAAGGTGACGGCGCTCCTCGACGTGGTGCGCCCCTGACGCCCGCCGGCGGCGGGCGATATCGAGCCCACTCGCGCGCGACACTTCTAAAATTCTTCGTTCAATTCGGCCCGTGAATCGGCGGCGGAACAGGTTCGGGCTTCGGGATGCCGAAGCGGTTTTCCGTGCCGGTGCGGAGGCGGAGGATGTTTTCGCGGTGGCGGCGGACGACGAGGAGGGCGGCTGCGAGGGCGAAGTAGAAATTGGCCCAGCCGTGGCAGAGATTCAGGAAAAGGAGAACGACGACGGTGAGCGGAAAGGCCACGGCGGCGACGATGGATGCGAGCGAGACGTAGCGGGTGATTTTGAAAACGATGCCCCAGATAATGAAGATGATGAGCGCGGCGAGCGGCACCATGCCGATGATGACGCCGAGCGACGTGGCGACGCCTTTGCCGCCCTTGAAGCGCAGCCAGATTGGAAAATTGTGCCCTGCGATGCAGCCGATCGCGGCGGTGATGCCAGCGAATGCGGTGTCCTGAAATGCGCCGGGCGTGTGGCGCGCGATCCAGAAGCCGAGCAGCACGGCGACCGTGCCTTTCAGCGCGTCGCAGAGGAAGGTCGGGAGACCCCACTTTTTGCCGAGTACTCGCCAGACATTCGTGGCGCCGATGTTTTTGCTGCCGTGCTCGCGGACGTCGATGCCAGCAGCTTTCCCGGCCAGGTAGCCAAAGGGGATCGAGCCGAGCAGATAGCCGGCGGCGAGGATTTCCGTGTAAGCGAAAATGACGCCGCTGGTCATGGGTGGGCGGCGTTGCGCTTGGCGGCGAGGACGGCTTCGATTTTGCCCAACGGGAGGCAGTTCACGACGTCGTCGCGCGTGAGCCAGCCCTTCCTCGCGACGCCTACGCCGAGCCACAGATGCTGGAGCTGCGAGGTGTGGTGTGCGTCGGGGTTGATGACGCATTTCACGCCTTTGGATTTCGCCAGCGGCCACCAGCGCCAGTCCATGTCGAGGCGGCGTGGAGAGCAGTTCAGCTCGATGATCGTGCCGGTCTCGGCCGCTGCCTCGATGACGGCGGGGACATCGACCTGATAGGCGTCGCGAGAGAGGAGGAGGCGGCCAGTGAGGTGGCCGAGCATGGTGATGTGAGGATTAGAAATCGCGCGGATTATCCGCGCGGTCTGCTCGGCCTCGGGGATGGAAAATGAGGAGTGGATCGAGGCAACCACGTAGTCGAGCCGCGCGAGCAGGTCGTCGGGAAAGTCGAGCGTGCCGTCTTTCAGGACATCGCACTCGATGCCGGCGAAGAGCCGGAAACTGTCGCCGAATGTTTTGTTCAGTTCGCGGATTTCCTCGATCTGCGCGAGCAGCCGATCGGTCTCGAGCCCGTGCGCTTGAAAGGACGCTTTGCTGTGGTCGGCGATGCCGAGGTATTGCAGGCCGAGCTCCTGCGCGGCGTCGGCCATCTCGGCGAGCGTGCTGCGCCCATCGCTCGCGGTGGTGTGGTTGTGGAAAGTGCCGCGCAGGTTTTGCAACTCGAGCATGTCGGGAAGCTCGTGCTTTTCGGCAGCTTGGATTTCGCCGCGATCTTCGCGCAGCTCGGGCTCGACGTAATCGAGATCGAGCGCGCGGTAGAGGTCGCGCTCTTCGTGGATCGGTGGGATCGGTTCGGGCTCGTTTTTTGGATTTTCGAGCGGGCCGAGGCGGTATTCGTTCAGCGTCCAGCCGCGGGCGAGGGCACGGGAACGCATGACGATATTATGCTCTTTGGATCCCGTGAAGTAGCTGAGCGCGAACGGATACTCCGCGCTCTTCACCACCCGGAGATCAGCCTGGATGCCTGATTTCCAGCGCACGCTCGATTTCGTGGCGCCGTTGGCGATGACGTTTTCGACCATCTCGTGCTCAATGAAAAACTTCGACACTTCGGCGGGAGAATTCGTCGCCACGATGAAGTCGAGGTCACCGACGATTTCCTTTCGCCGGCGGTAGCTCCCGGCGATCGCGGCTTGGAAGACATTGGGCTGCTCGCACAGTCCTTCGAGCATCCGCTCGGCATCCGCGGCGATGTCGCCGAGCCGAAAGCGCCCCGCGTATTTCGCGCGGCCTTCGATGGCCGCGGCGAGATTCGTCGCGGTCTTCTTTCCGAAGCCTGCGAGCGCAGCGATGCGTCCGTCTTTGCAAGCGGCGTCGAGCTCTGCGATCGAGGTGACGCCGAGCTGATCCCACATGACTTTGATCTTCTTCGGCCCGAGCCCCTGAAGCTCGAAAAGCTCGAACAACCCGGGCGGAAATTCCGCCTTCAAAATCTCGTAGTAGGCAAGCTGGCCGGTCACGGTGAGTTCCGTGATCTTGTCCGCGAGTGCTTTTCCGATGCCCGCGATCTCACCGAGGCGGTCCTCCGCCACGAGCTTTGGGAGGTCGCCGCTGAAGGTTTCCAGGGCCCGCGCAGCATTCGTGTAGGCGCGGATTTTGAAGAGATTCTCGCCCTTCAGCTCGAGCAGCTTCGCCACCGACTCGAGCGTGTCGGCGATTTGTTCTTTCGTGATCTGGGCCATGCGGGAGCGGGAACTTACGACCCTGCGCAAATTGCTGTCACGCGGTTTGAAAGGCGGAACGGCTTGTCGCTGTGTTGCGCGCGCGGCTAGCGTCCGCACATGTCTTTGCCACCTACCCCGGAGCATGTGCGCCTCGCGGAGGAGGCGCGCCGAGAGAAGAACTGGAAGAGATGGGGCCCGTATCTTTCCGAGCGCCAGTGGGGCACGGTGCGCGAGGACTATTCGGCAAATGGCGACGCGTGGAATTCTTTCCCGCACGACCATGCGCGGAGCCGCGCTTACCGTTGGGGCGAGGATGGGCTGCTCGGTTTTTGCGACCGCGAGGGACGGCTCTGCTTCGCGCTCGCGCTGTGGAATGGGCGTGATCCGTTCTTAAAAGAGCGGCTTTTCGGGCTCACGAATCCGCAGGGAAATCACGGCGAGGACGCAAAGGAGGCCTGGTATTATTCGGATTCCACGCCGACGCATTCTTACGCCCGCGCGCTCTACAAATACCCTCAGGCTGAGTATCCGTATCGGTGGCTCGTGGAGGAAAATGCGGCGCGGGGAAAGTGGGATCGCGAGTTTGAAATCCACGACACGGGCATTTTCGACGACCAACGATACTTCGATGTGACGGTCGAGTACGCGAAGGCCGAGCCGGACGATGTGCTGATCGTCATCACCGTGGAAAATCGGGCGTCCGAGCCGGCGGCGCTGCACGTTTTGCCGACGCTTTGGTTTCGCAATACGTGGAGTTGGGGTGCCTGCGAAACGGCTTCGGCAAAGCCCTCGCTGGTGAAGCACGCCGCGGCCGCGGTTCTCGCGACCCACCCGACACTTGGCAAATTTCGCTTCGAGATCGAGCGCGCGGCACCGTTGCTTTTCACCGAAAACGAGACGAACCGGATGCGACTCTACGGCTGCGAAAATGAGAGCGACGTGGTGAAGGACGGGATCAACGACTTCGTCGTGAGCGGTGTGAAATCGGCCGTGCGCGCCGACGACGGAACGAAGGTTTCGCCGCATTTTCAGCTCACGATCCCGGCGTGCGGCCGGGAGGTGATCCGGCTGCGGCTGCGGACCGCGGATCAGGGCGGGGAGCCATTTGGCGAGGAGTTCGCTCACATTTTTGAGCTGAGGAAAAGCGAGGCGAATCAGTTTTACGGACGGAAGATTTCGCAGTCGCTCGGAGCCGATCAGCAGCACGTTGTGCGGCAGGCGTACGCGGGGCTTTTGTGGACGAAGCAGTTCTACCATTACGTCGTGAAGGAATGGCTCGCGGGCGATCCGGCGATGCCCGCGCCGCCGCCGGGTCACGCCCACACGCGCAACTGCGACTGGCACCATTTCTACGCGAATGACGTGCTCTCGATGCCGGACAAATGGGAGTATCCGTGGTTCGCCGCCTGGGACCTCGCGTTTCACATGATCCCGATGGCGCGCGTCGATCCGCAGTTTGCTAAGGACCAGCTCCAACTTCTGCTGCGCGAGTGGTACATGCATCCGAATGGACAGGTGCCTGCGTACGAGTGGAATTTTAGCGACGTGAACCCGCCCGTCCACGCGTGGGCCTGCTGGCGGGTTTATAAAGTCAGCGCGCCCGCCGGGGAGCGCGACACGCTGTTCCTCGAGCGCTGCTTCCAAAAACTGCTTTTGAACTTCACCTGGTGGGTGAATCGCAAGGACGTGCAGGGCCGCCACGTCTTCGCTGGTGGATTTCTCGGGCTCGATAACATCGGACTCTTCGACCGCTCAAAGCCGCTCCCGAGCGGGCAGACGCTCGCGCAGGCGGACGGCACGGCGTGGATGGCATTCTACTGCGGCACCATGCTTTCGATGGCGCTGGAACTCGCGCTCACGCGGCCCGCGTATGAGGACATCGCGTCGAAGTTTTTCGAGCATTTCATCGAGATCGTCGATGCGATGAATGCGGTCGGCGGCGGTGGGCTGTGGGACGAAACGGACGGGTTTTATTACGATCAGCTTTTGATCGAAGGGCGCGACACCGTGCCGCTCCGCGTGCGCTCGCTGGTCGGGCTCATTCCGCTGCTCGCGTGCGAGGTGCTCGATCAGCGGACGGTCGAAAAGCTGCCAGGCTTCCGCAAACGGATGCGCTGGTTCGTGGACAATCGGCCCGATCTGGCGCGCCACATTTCATGCATGGATCGGCAGGAGCGCGAGGGTCTGCACACGCTGCGGCTGCTTGCGATACCGTCGCGCGAGCGGCTCGAGCGCGTGCTGACTTACGTGCTGGATGAGAGCGAATTTTTATCGCCGTTCGGCATCCGCTCGCTGTCGCGGCATTACGAAAAGCATCCGTTCGAGATCAGTCTCGACGGCAGCGAATACCGCATCGACTACGAGCCGGCGGAGTCGCGCTCGAACATGTTCGGAGGCAACTCGAATTGGCGCGGGCCGATCTGGTTTCCGATCAATTACCTGCTCATCGAGGCGCTCGAGCGCTACCACCACTTCTACGGGGAAAAGCTCACCGTCGAGTTTCCCCGCGGCTCTGGGAAAATGGTCACGCTCGACAAAATCGCGCACGAGATTTCGCGGCGGCTCTCGCTGATTTTCACGCTGGATGAAAACGGGAAGCGCCCGTGTTTCGGCGACAACCACCGATACGCCACCGACCCGCACTGGCGCGACCATGTGCTCTTCCACGAATACTTTCACGCCGACATCGGCTGCGGCCTCGGCGCGAGCCATCAGACCGGCTGGACTGCGCTCATCACCCGCTGCCTCGGCATCGTCGGGCGCGTGTCGAAAAACACGGTGCCCGGCTGACGCTCAGGAACAGCGTGCTTCCCAGAGGGGGTGTGCGGCGTTGTAACTTCACCCATGCCTGTGCGCTGGATTTTCCCCGAGACGAATGTCGAAGCCGCGCGGACGCTTGCTGAGAGGCTGGATGTCGCGCCTTTCGTCGCGGAGCTCTTGTGGAGCCGCGGGTTTCGCTCGGATGCGGACGCTGCGCTTTTCCTCGATCCGCGGCTGAAGTCGCTGAGCGATCCGTTTTTACTCCCGAGCATGACGGCGGCGATCGAGCGGCTCGTCGTGGCGATCGAAGGGCGCGAGCGCATTGTGCTTTTTGGCGATTACGATGTGGATGGCGTCACGTCGCTCGCGCTGATGGCGCGGGTGCTGCGGGCGTGTGGCGCGGAAGTGGAGTGCTTTTTGCCGTCGCGGATCGATGAGGGATACGGGCTGAGCGCGGAGGGAGTTGCGCGCTGCGTGGCGGAGTGCTCGCCGCGGCTGCTGGTGGCGGTGGATTGCGGGACATCCTCGGCGGCGGAGATCGCCCGGCTCGGGGCGCGCGGGGTGGATGTGATCGTGCTCGATCATCACGAATGCGGCGGCGAGTTGCCGAAGTGCGTGGCGCTGGTTAATCCCAAGCTGAGCAGCGGCCACGCGCCATTTTGCAGCGTCGGCATCGTCTTCAAAGTCGCGCACGCGCTGTTGAAACGGCGTCCTGTGGAGGGGATCGACTTGCGCGAATATCTCGATCTCGTCGCGCTCGGCACGGTCGCCGATCTCGTGCCGATCGTGGGTGAAAATCGCATCCTCGCGAAGCGCGGTATCGCGCAGCTCGAGCGGACGCGATGGCCCGGCGTGCAAGCGCTGATCGATGTCTCCGGCCTGCGCGCGCCATTTTCGCCCTCGAATATCGGCTTCGCGCTAGGCCCGCGCCTGAACGCCGCGGGACGGCTCGGTACGGCGCAGAATGCGCTGGAGCTGCTGCTGACGGACGACGCCGGGCGGGCGCGCGAGATCGCTCAGGAGCTGGATGCGAGCAATCGCGAACGGCGCACGGTGGAGGACGCTGTGCTGCGCGAGGCGGAGGCGCAGATGGAGGAGTGTTTCGATGCGGGGCGCGATGCGGCGATTGTGGTCGGGGCGGCGGGGTGGCATCCGGGCGTGGTCGGGATCGTGGCGTCGCGGCTCATGCGGCGGCACCATCGGCCGACGCTCGTTGTTGGCTTCGACGAGGCGGGAGTGGGAAAGGGGAGCGGGCGCAGTATCGAGGGGCTGTCGCTGGTGCATGCGCTCGGCGAGTGCGGCGCGTTGCTGGAGAAATTTGGAGGTCACGAGATGGCTGCGGGGCTCACGATGCGGCACACGCGGTTCGAGGAGTTCCGTGCGGCCTTTCGCTCCTGTGCCAGCGGTCTTCTCAGCGCGGAGCAGCTCCAGCCCCGGCTGCGGCTGGACTCGCTGGTGGCGCTCCGGGAGATCGATATCGAGCTGTTGCGGCAGCATGAGGCGATGCAGCCTTTTGGGATGGGAAATCCGCAGCCCGTCTTTGTCGCGCGGGGGGTGACTCTGGCGTGCGAGCCGCGCGTGATGAAGGAAAAGCACCTCTCGCTGACGCTGCGGCAGCAGGGGCGCGAGCAGCGCGCTGTGTGGTTTGGCAGCGCGTCGGAGGAGCTGCCCGCGCAGCCGTGGGACGTGGCTTTTCAACTCGAGCGCAATGAATGGCAGGGCCGTGTGAGCCCGCAGCTTCAAATCCGCGCGGTGCGGGCGGCGGGGTGAAAGTCGCAGATCGGGTGTCTGCGAATCAACGAAGCCTCACCGTCGCGCGCGGGTCGCGCGAGTCGGTAAAAAAGAAAAGAGAGAAAAGGGAAATGACGATTGTGTTAACCGGGACGGTGTTCAGGGTGCGCGATTATGAAAACAAAACGCCCCCATCGTTCCTCCCTCGCCGCCTGTTTTTCCAACTTTGAAATCCTCGAGTCGCGCATCGCGCCGGCGGTCTTCATCATCACGAGGCTCACCGACGGTCCCGGCGATGCGGACGGATCGACGAATGGGTGCTGAGCCTGCGCGAGGCGATCATCGCGGCGAATACGAACACGGCTTTCGGCGACGCTCCCGCGGGGGATTCGGCGAGCGTGGATCAGATCATTTTCTCGCCGACGCTCGCGGGCGGGACGATCACGCTGGGCAACGGTGAACTTTCGATCACGGACGCTCGAACGGCACGAATGCGCCTGCCGGAATCACGATCGATGGGCGCGGCGCGAGCCGCATTTTTAACATCGACGCGAATGGCGCGGTGACGATCACGGACCTGTCGCTCATCGGCGGCGAGAGCGGCACGGGAAACTCGGGCGGCGGCATTTTCATCTCCACCGGGGAGACGGTGAAGCTGACGGGAAATCACGCCGACCTCAATGGCGGCGCGATCTTCAACGATGGGAGCAGTCTGACGATCGACAGCACAGCGGTGACGAATACGGTAAAAATCACCGGCAACTCCGCGATCGGCGGAGCGATCGGCGGCGGCGGCGGCATTTTCAGCGCGGGCGGGACGGTGGTCATATCGAAAACCACGATCTCGACAAAAACCGCATTGACTGCGCTCGGGAATGGCGGCGCGATACTGATCGGCGGTGCCACGGGGAGCCTGACGGTGAATGGAGGCTCGATTCACCGGGAATCTCGCGGCGCGCGCGGGCGGCGGCATCGAGATCGTGGCGGGCACGGTGCAGATCACGGGCGCGAAGGTGACGAATAACGATGTCACGGCGAGCGGGACACTCACGACCGCGGCGGCGCCGGGAAATGGCGGCGGCCTGCATGTGACCGGCGCGGCGACGGTGACTGTGAACGGCGGGCAATTCAGCTCCAAAAAAGCGGCGAAGGAGGGCGGCGGGCTGTGGAATTCGGCGACCGGCACGCTCTTCATCCGCGCCTACCAAGGCACGGGGACGGTAATTAATAGCAATATCGCGGACGGGAACGGAACCGAGCAGGGTGGCGGCGGCGTCTTCAATGACGGCGGCACGTAATCATCAGATCGGCGACCATCGCCAACAACGTCTCGACGGCGAGTGCGATCGGGAATGGCGGCGGCGGCATCTTCAACGACGGGCGCCTAATGCTGGAGAACGTCACCGTCACCTCGAATCGCGCGGACTCCCCCATGGCGTATGGCGGTGGCATTTTGAATTGCGACGGAGGGACGCTCACGGTCATCGGCGGCACGATCAGCTACAATTCTGCCGCGCGCGCGGGCAGGGGCATCGAGAACAATCTCGGCACGGTCACCTTGACCGGCGTTTATTTGCAGTTCAACGCGGCCGGGGTCAATGGCGGCGGCCTGCACACGAGCGGAGCGGGGTCGGTCACGATCACGGGCGTCATCGTTAAGGGCAACACCGCGGGGCAGGAGGGCGGCGGCTTGTGGAACTCCGGCACGGGCACCCTCACGGTGAACTCCAGCGCCCTGGGTGCGCGCACAATGGCGACGGCTTCGGCGACATCATCACCGCGTCGGCCAGCTCGAATTTCGGCGCGCTCGTCCGCGTCTTCAGCGGCCAAAATGGACGCCAGATCGACAGCTTCCTTGCATTCGACGACAAGCGCGTGAAGGGGGTCTTCGTCAGCGCGGGCGAAATCAATGGCGACGGCCGTGCCGACATCATCGCCGGCACCGACGCGACCAAGGCCCCGAATCTCCGCGCCTTCAGCCGCCCCGGCTTCGGCATCCCGTCCGCCGTCCTCGCCGACATCCTCCTCGACGCCGCCTACGCGGGCGGCGTGCGCGTCGCCTCCGCCGATGTGAATGCCGACGGCATCGCCGATATCATCGCCAGCACCGGCAAGTCCAAAACGCCGCAAATCCGTATCTACGACGGCGCGACGACCGGCCTCCTAAACACGATCGCCCTGACCGACAAAGATTCCCGCACCGGCCTCTTCGTCGGGTAAAGGCGCTGGAAACGTGGCCCTCGCATCGTTCCGCAGTGCGATGCGCGGCGGTGAAGCCCTTGCACACGGGTGGATGCAAGGGCTTCGTGACGCTTGGTTTTAACGGCCGTCGGCGATTATCCGTGGAGGACGGGACCTGTTTTGTAGCATCGATCAATTGGTAGAAACGATTCTTTTAAGAAGCGATTGATATCGGTGCGGATCGGCGTATCGGAGGGGCTCGTTCCCACAAAAACACTCCTATGTCCCGCTCCCGTATCCTCTCAAAAGACGTCCGCAATATTCTCCCGCGTCTCTGTCTAGGCGCAGGGCTCATGGCCGGCGGGTTCGCGCACGCCGGGGTGATCGATGTCTTTCTGGTCGGCGGGCAATCGAATGCGCTGGGCCGCGCCGATCCCTCGACTTTGCCCACGGCGCTGAAGAATCCGCAGCCGGATGTGCCCTACTACTACTCGACGAGTGTGGGGCTGACGACGCTGCGGCCGCGGGCGACGGAGTTTGGCCCGGAGATCACGTTTGGGCGGGCGATGGCGGACTATTACGAGGCGCGGGCGGGGCAGATCGCGATCCTGAAATATGCGGTGGGTGGGACGAATCTGTATTCGCAGTGGAAAGCGGGGGGCGATGCGACGACGACCGGGGATGGTCCGCTCTACCAAGATTTCCAGACGACGATCAGCGCGGGGATGATCGCGCTGCAGATGGCGAATCCCGGAATGACGCTGGTGCTGCGCGGGATGATCTGGATGCAGGGAGAGAGCGATGCGATCCCGGCGCAGAGCGCGAATTACGAAGCGAATCTGACAGCATTCATCAGCGATATTCGGAAGACATACGGAGCGGGGCTGTTTTTCACGATCGGCGAGCTTTCGACCGGCCAGACTGGCACCGGGCCAGCGGCGGACCTCGCGACGGTGCGCGCGGCGCAGGAACATGTTGCGGCTGCGGACCCGCTGACGAGCATCCTGAATACCAATAGCTACAGCCTGAAGCCCGACAATCTGCACTGGGACACGGTCGGGCAGCAGCAGCTCGGCAATGGCTTTGCGACCACGATGCAGACGCAGCTCGTGCCGGAGCCCTCGACGGCGGGGCTGTTACTTTTCGGCGCTCTCGGCCTCGGGCTGCGCCGCCGCCGTGCCCGGCACACTCCACTTTCCAACCCAACCCAAGAACCTACCAACCACACGATGAAATCCATGCACCTCACTTCGCTGGCGCTCGCCTCGGCGCTCGCTCTCACCACTATCAGCGCGCACGCGCAGACCCCGGTCGCCGCGTTTGACGTCGGCGGAAATGCCGGAAGCGCGACCAGTCCCGTGGAGACGGGGTTCACGGCGTTTAGCTTCGCGGACGGGCTCGGGCCGAACGCGGTCGTGGCGGGCGGGATCACCGGGATCATCGCCGGCGGCACGACGCTGGCGGGCGCGACGGCGACGGATGCGAACGGGGATTTCAGCTCGACGGCGCAGGTGGTGCACCGGGATCGCCTCACACCCGCGGCGGACATTGGGGCGTTCACTTTCAGCGAACTCTACCGGGATTTTGCGACGCAGAACTTTCTAGCGATCGAATTCAAGGGCCTGACTGTGAGCACGGAATATCTGCTGACGTTTTACGCGTACGACAACAACGGCAACCGCACGCAGACTTTCACCAATATTACGGGCGGAGCGTCCGCGCCGTTTGGGACGGTGACCTACACAGCGGGGTTCGCATTCAACTCCGCGACACCGAACGATGTGTTCTCCACGAGCTTCAACGCGACTTCCGATGCGCAAGGACGGCTCTTTTTCACGGAGTCTGGTGTGGGGACAGGCGGCAGCACGAGTGTGGCGCTGGTGAATGGGTTCACGTTGACGCCCGTGCCCGAGCCAGCATCCGCGGCGCTCCTGCTCTTCGGGGCGACGGCGCTCGGCCTGCGTCGGCGGCGGTAGGGCAGTGGGCAAAAAAATTGCGTCGCGGCTGGAACATCGGGCGCGGGCAGGGCACGGTGCGGGGGTCTTTTGAAAATCCCGCGCCATGTCTCTGCTTGAACCGCTGCGCCGCCTCGGGCGTCAAATCTCCGCTTCGCATCGCGGCGTCGCGCGGCTGGAGGGCGCGCTGGAGCAGGTGCGAGAGGCGCTCGGGCGGATCGAGGAAAGGCAGACGGCCACGGCCGCGGATTCGGGTCTGGAGGCGAATGAGTTCCGCGTTTTCTCGCAATGGGGCGAGGACGGGATCATCGCGCATCTGCTGCGGCATGTGCCAATTGCGCGGCGGGTGTTCGTGGAGTTTGGCGTGGAGACTTACGCGGAGGCGAATACGCGCTGGCTGCTCGTGAATGAAAACTGGAGCGGCGTGGTCTTCGACGGCAGCGAGGCGAATATCGCGGCCGTCCGCCGCAGTCCGATTTACTGGCGGCACAATCTCAAGGCGGCACAGGCGTTCATCACACGCGAGAACATCGACGCGCTGCTCGTGGAGCACGGAGCGACTGGCGACATCGGGCTGCTCTCCGTCGATATCGACGGGGTCGATTACTGGGTCTGGGAGGCGATCACCGCCGTGCAGCCCGCGATCGTCGTCGCGGAATACAACGCGCGCTTCGGCCCCGAGCGCCGCGTGACCGTGCCGTACGATCCGCACTTTTCACGCACCGCCGCGCACCACGCCGCGATCTACTACGGCGCGTCGATCGCCGCGCTCACGGCGCTCGCCGGACGAAAGGGCTACGTGCTCGTCGGTGGGAATAGCGCGGGGAATAACGCGTTTTTCGTGCGGCGCGAACTGCTGCGTGCGCCGCTGGCGGAGGTTGCGCCCGCGCAGGCGTGGCGGCGGTGCCAGTTCCGCGAGACGCGCGATCCCGCGGGCCGGCTCACCTTTTCCACCGCCGCCGAGGAGGATGGGATCCTCGCTGCGCTGCCACTCGTGGAGGTGCCCGCGTGAGCACCGCGCTCATTGTCGGAGTCGCCGGTTTTCTCGGCCGATACGCCGCGCGTGAATTTATCCGGCTCGGCTGGCGCGTCGTCGGACTCGACATCGTGCCGCCAGAAAATGGGCCGCACGGCATCATCTACTTCCAGATGCCGCTCCCGTCGCCTGAGCTCGCCACGCTGCTCCGAGCCGAGTCGCCGCAAGTCTGCATCAACGCCGCCGGACGCGCCTCCGTGCCGCTCTCGATGGAAAATCCCGCCGACGATTTTCGCGACAACGCCGTGCTCACTTTCGAGCTCCTCGAGGCGCTACGCCGCGATGCGCCGCACTGTCGCTTCCTCTTCCTCTCGAGCGCCGCGGTTTATGGGAATCCGATGTCGCTTCCAGTCTCCGAGTCGCACGCGATCATGCCGCTCTCGCCGTACGGATACCACAAGCGGCAGGGCGAGTTGCTGTGCGAGGAGTTCTCGAAAATCTACGCCGTCCCGACCGCGTCGCTGCGGCTCTTCTCCGCTTACGGCCCCGGCCTCCGGCGGCAAGTCATCTGGGACATGTGCGAGCGCGTCTTCGTCACCGGCGCGCTGCAGCTCCGCGGCACGGGTGAGGAAAGTCGCGACTTCATCCACGCCGCGGACGTGGCCCGCGCCCTCGCTATGCTCGCGACCGATGCGCCGTGTGGCGGAGAAATCTACAATATCGCCAGCGGGCGCGAAGTTAGCATCGCCGAATTAGCCGCGCTCGTGCTGGCCGAACTGGGCACCGACATCGTCGCGCAATTCGACGGCGCGGAAACCCCCGGCCAGCCGCGCAACTGGCGCGCAGACACCGCGCGCGCCGCTTCGCTCGGCTTCACCACATCTGTCGTGCTAGAGCAGGGTCTCAGCGGCGTCGCCGCGTGGTGTCGTGCGGAACTCGGTAACGCATGAGCGCTCCGCTCCACATCGGCCTCGTCGCGCAGGGCGGACCGGGCTGGGCCGGCGGCACCGAGTACATTCGCAATCTCCTCCGCGCCCTCGCCGCCGCCGGAATCGCAGACCGCACCGTGGTGTGCGCCGAGAGCCAGCGCGCCGCCTGGAAGCCCACGAATGCCGATGAATACAGGCTTTCCACCGTTCCTGTAAAAGCCGCGCCTTCCAAAATTCGCAGCCTTTTCACATCGCCGAACGCCGCATTCAGCGCCGCCGTCCGCGCCTCCGGCTGCGGCTTCATCTACCCCTTCACTTACGACAACGTCCACAACGTCGGCGTCACCCTCCCGCTCGGAAACGCGCTCGGCCGCTGCCGCTGGG
Organism: Chthoniobacterales bacterium; assembly: GCA_038207335.1. Lineage (GTDB taxonomy): Bacteria > Verrucomicrobiota > Verrucomicrobiia > Chthoniobacterales > Chthoniobacteraceae > CAIURC01. The sequence continues at coordinate 76,703 of JBBQZX010000005.1, forward strand.
CGGGCTGGATTCCAGACTTCCAGCACCGCCACCTCCCGCATCTTTTTTCCGAGAAAGAGGTCGCCCGCCGCGAGCGCGGAATCGCCGCGCTCGCCGATGAAGCTCCGCGTGTCGTTCTCAGTAGTGAAGCCGCCGCCGCCGATTTCCGCGCCGCATTTCCCGCACAAAACAGCAAAGCCGAGGTGCTCCGTTTCGCCACGTTTCCGCACGCCGATTGGTATGCCGATTCCACCGAGGATCTCCGCTGGCTTCCGCCGCGTTTCTTCCTCGTCAGCAACCAATTCTGGAAACACAAAAACCATCTCGTGCTCTTCGAGGCGCTCCGCATCCTAGCCGCGCGCGGCATCCGCCCCGCCGTCGTCTGCACCGGCGCACTCGCCGATTTTCGCGACGCCGATTTTGCAAACGTGATCCTCCAGACCATCCACCGCAGCGGCCTCACGAGCCAGGTCATGCTCCTTGGACTCGTGGCCCGCCGCACGCAAATCGAACTCATGCGCCGCTGCCTCGCCGTCGTGCAGCCGTCGCTTTTCGAGGGCTGGAGCACCGTAGTCGAAGATGCGCGTGTGCTTGGCCGGCCGACCATTCTCTCCGACCTCGATGTTCATCTCGAGCAGTCGCCACCCGGCGCGAAATATTTCTCCCGCGACAATCCCGACGCACTCGCCGACGCACTCGCCGAAGCGTGGGAAATCCTCGCGCCCGGTATCGACAGCGACGCAGAGAAAAAAGCACGATCGCTCGCGGATGCTGCAATCATCGGCGTTGGCGATCGGTTCATCGAAATCGCGCACGCCGCCGGGGCATGAACGAGCCGCTCGTTTCCATCGTCGTCCCGACGTTGAACCAGGCCGCCTTCATCGAGCAAACGCTCGCCTCGATCGTCGGCCAAAACTGGCCGCGTCTCGAACTCATCGTCATCGACGGCGGCAGCAACGACGGCACGCACGCGGTCGTCGAGCGCTACCGCCACGCGATCGCGCACTTCATTTCAGAGCCCGACCGCGGCCAGGCCGACGCGATCAACAAAGGCTTTAGGCTCGCGACCGGCGATGTCCTCGCGTGGCTGAATTCCGACGACATGTATCTCCCGTGCACTCTGCAAACCGCCGTCCGAGCGCTCGGCGACACCTCCGCGCCATGCCTCGCATACGGCGCGTGCATCACCTTTTACGAAGGCTCATCTCAAGCGCGCACGCTCCTCGCCGAGCCGTTTGATCGCGAGCGCCTCCGCCACTGCGACTACATTTTCCAGCCGAGCGCATTCTGGACGCGCGCTCTCTGGGAGCGCACTGGCGAGCTGAATGAAGCGCTCCATTTCACCCTCGATTGGGACTGGTGGCTGCGCGCCGCCGCACACTGCGATTTCACGCCCATCCCGCAGCCGCTCTCGCTCTACCGCTTTCACACCGCGCACAAAAGCGGCAGCGGCAGCGACCGCCGCACGCGTGAGGTCGTCGAGTTCGTGGAAAAGCACGCCGGCCCGGAATGGGGCGCGGCCTTCCGCGAAGTCTCCGCCAACATGACGGCGCTCGCTGACAGCCACGACCGCCTTCGCCGGATCAATCTCCACGGCTTCCGCACATGGCTTCACCGCGGGCTCTATCGGCGGCATGGTGCGAAAGTGAAAGTCGCCATGTCGCAGCTCCGTTCGACGTGAAAATCTCGATCGTCACTCCGTCCTTCAATCAAGCCGCATTCCTCGAGGAGGCGATGCTCTCCGTGCTGTCGCAAGATCACGAGCCTCTGGAATACATCGTCGTCGATGGCGGCTCAACCGACAGCAGCACCGAGATCATCCAGCGCCACGCCGCGCGCCTCGCGTGGTCCGTGAGTGAGCGCGACGGCGGAATGTACGACGCGCTCAACAAAGGCTTTGCCCGCACCACCGGCGAGGTGATGGCGTGGCTGAACAGCGACGACAAGCTGATGCCCTGGGCGCTCAGCATCGTCGCGGAAATCTTCGCGACTTTTCCGGAGGTCGAATGGCTCACCACACTCGCCCAAATCCGCTGGGACGAACGCGGCCGCGCCGTCCGTTGCCTGCCGCAGCGCGGCTTTTCGCGTGCCGGTTTTCAGCGCGGCGAAAACCTCCCGTATGCCGAACAATTCAGCACCGGATGGATTCAGCAGGAGTCCACATTCTGGAGGCGATCTTTGTGGGAAAAAGCCGGCGCGCGTGTCGGCGCGGAGTTTGAGCAAGCCGGTGATTTCGAGCTCTGGGCGCGCTTCTTCCAGCACGCCGAACTTTTCTCCGTCGAGACTCCGCTCGGCGGATTTCGCTTCCACGGCGAACAAAAAACGGGCGCGGGCCACGGCCGCTACGTGGTGGAAGGCGAGCGCGCCCTCACTCTCCACGGCGGTCGCCGCCACGGTGCGTTTGAGCGCACCGCGCGCCGCATCGCCTACGAGTGCTGCCCGCGCTCGCTGCAGCCAATCGCGAGCAAATTCGGCCTCCTGCATCCCGCGCGCATCTGCCGACACAACCGCCGCACTCGCCGCTGGGAAATCGTGACGACGTATGCGTGAGACCGTCGCCGTCATCATCCCGGCGTTCAATGCCGAGCCCTTCATCGCCGAGGCCATAGAAAGCGTTCTCGCGCAGACCGCGTCCGCTTCGCAGCTCATCGTCGTCGATGACGGCAGCACCGACTCCACCGCCGCTTCCGCCGAAAAATTCGGTGACGCGCTCATGCTCCTGCGGCGCGGAAATGGAGGCGTTTCCGCCGCGCGCAACGAAGGCGCAAAACAGACCACCTGCGACTGGCTGCTCTTCCTCAACGCCGACGACCGCCTGCTCCCCGCGGCGATCGAGAACATGCTCGCTCGAGCCGAGTGTGCTGAGTTCGGAGTGGTCTATGGGCAGACCAAGTTCTTCGACGATACCACCCGCGAAAGCAGGCTCCACGGGCTTTCCGAGTCCGAAGGCCCACCACCCGCCGCCGCGCGCGCGAGCTTTTGGAAAGCCGCAATCGCGACCCCCGGCGCTGCGCTCATCCGCGCGGATTTCTTCAACGAAATCGGCGGCTTTGATCCGGTAGTGAACACCCTCGCCGACCGCGACTTCTGGATAAGAGCGGGTGCATTGCGCGAGTTCGGCTTCATCCCAAAACCGGTGATCGAAAAGCGCGAACATAGTGCAAACATGTCCGGCGATCTCAGCCGCGCCCGCATTCAAGCCGTCCAGGTTCAGTTCAGCTTCCTCGACTGGTGCAGCGCGCGCGGCATCTCCATCGACTTCCTCCAAACCTCGCCGGGCGAGATCATCGAGCGCAATCTTCAGCGCGCACTGGAGACGCGCAGCTTCGCCGCTGCGGAGTGGATTTGCGCCGAGGCCGCGCGCCGAGAAATGGACTCGCCTATTGTTTCGCGCGCCCGGCGAATTCTCGCGATGCCAGCCTTCGCGCGAGAGGCGGAACTAAAAGTGCGGGAACTTCTGAACCGATGAGCCCGCCCTATTTCTCGGTCATCACGCCGTCCTACAATCAAGCGCCCTGGCTCGAAGGATGCCTTCAGTCCGTCCTCGTGCAGGGCGTCACCGACTTCGAGCACATCCTCTTCGACAACTCCTCCACCGACGGCACCGGCGCCATCCTCGCGCCCCATCCGCACCTCATCGCAAAGTCCGAACCCGACAGCGGCCAGGCCGACGCGCTCAACAAAGGCCTCCGTCTCGCACGCGGCGAAATCGTCTGCTGGCTCAACGCCGACGATCAATATCTCCCCGGCGCGTTCGAAGTCGTCCGCCGCGAATTCGCAAAGCCCGGCGTCGATGTGATTTTCGGCGATGCGCTCGAAGATGCCTGCGACGGACGCCCTCCCTCGCTCCGCCGCGCGCGATTCCGCGACCGCGCGGACCTGCTCATCTGGTGGGAGAAGCGCACCGACATTTTGCAGCCCGCCGTCTTCTTCCGCCGGTCGCTCCTCGATCGCGCCGGACTCCTCCGCGAAGACCTCCACCTCATCCTCGACACTGAGCTGTGGTGGCGTCTTTCCGAGCGTTCCACTTTCCACTACATCCCCGAGCCGCTCGCGCTCCAGCAGCGGCAGCCTGACTCGAAAACCGTGAAACACGCGCACCGAATTTATGAGGAAAAGGCGCGCGTCTTCGCTCCGCTGCTCCACGAGGCGCAGCCCGGGAAACGGCTCCAGCACATGCTTTCCCGCCGCCTCGGCATGGGCCGCAGATACCTCGGCCTCGCCCAGCTCAGCGGCTTGGCGCACCGCGCCGACGCTTTCCGAAATCTCAAAACCAGCGCCCGCCAGAACCCGCTCATGCTGCTCGCGCCGAGCTGGCTGAGGACGCTCGCCTTTCTCCTCCGGGCCCGCACCCCGCATGTCTGAGCCGCAATTCATCGGCATCCTTTTGGTGCGCAACGAAGACCGCTTTCTGCGCCGCGCAGTCGGTAACGTGCTCGACTTCTGCGACCGCATTTTCATCGCCGATCACCAATCCACGGACGGCACTTTCGAGCTCGCGCAGGAGCTCGCGCGTGAGTCCGCGAAGATCGAGCCGCACCGCATCCGCGATCCGCGCGAATCGAGCGAAATGCTGGAGCCCTTTGCCAACACGCAGACTTGGGTTCTCGGCGTCGATGGCGATGAAATCTACGATCCCGCCGGTCTCGCCTTCACGCGCGCGCAACTCGTCGCGGGTGCGTGGAGCGACTCGTGGATCGTCTTTGGAAACGTGGTGAATTGCATCGAGATCGACGAGCGCGCAAAGACCGCGCGCGGCTGGCTCGCTCCACCTTGCCGGAGCATGACGAAACTTTATAACTTCGCCGCCGTGCAATCGCTCGACCCCGATTCTCCGCAGCGCCTCATGGGATTGAACAACGTGTTCAATCCCGGCTTCGACGCGTCTCAACGCCTCGAAGTCCACAAAGCGATCGCGTGGGACGACGCGCAATTTCGCTGCCTCCACGCCTGCTTCCTCCCCCGGAGCACCGCCGACTCCGCGCAAAGCGCCGCACGCGAAAACATCACCGAACTGCGAAAATTCTCCCCCACTTCTTGGCTCAGCCGAACCTTCTCCAAAGCCGCCGGCCGGGAAGCCGCATCGGTCTGGAAACAAGACAAATACACGCGCGGCGAGCTTGTGACCGTCGATGCGTCACCTTTTTTTCCATGATCGACCTCCAGCAATTCAAAATGGATCCTGCGGAGGAGGCGCTGCTGGCAAAGCTGCTCGCCGAGACCGCGCCGCGCACCATCGCGGAGTTCGGCTCGGGCCTCACCACGCGTTTTTGGGCCCAGCAAAGCGATGCGAAAATCGTGACATGGGACAATTTCCCCGAGTGGATCGCCGAGTTGAAAACCGCGTTTGCCGGCGCGCCGTGGCTCGAGCGCGTGGAGTTCCGCGGCTACTCCGTTTCGCCCGGCGGGCCGCGCATCGTGCAGAAAGACGCGGTGCCGTGGGACGGCGCTCCGTTCGACTTTTTGTTTCTCGACGGGCCGCGCTCCGCCCACCCGCCGAGCTTTGGACGCAGCGGCAGCTTTCTCTTTGCCACACAGCACGCGCGGCCCGGATCGACGATCGTCTGGCACGACAACGAACGCGGCCACGAGCGCGCGCTGGCGATGCGCTTTTTCGGCCATCTCCGCTGCCGCTCGCGCGGCACCGTCGGCTGGTGCATCTGGCAGCCGCCCAGCGCCGCCGCCCCGCTCATCCGCGCGGTAAACTACCTCGCGCAGCCGTCGCGAATTCTCGCGCGCGAATGATCATTTTCGGCCCTCCGCCCATCGCCACCGTGGCGATCAATATGCGCCCGCGCCGCGGCCCGTGGGGCGGCAGCAGCCCCTTCGTCTGGCAGCTCCGCGCGTTTTTACAGGCGCGCGGATACGCCGTGCGGTTTGATCTTTCGCGCAAAACGGACGCGATCATCGTGATCGATCCGCGCGACGATCTGGAGGGAAAGGCATTCGGAATGAGCGCGATTGCGGCCTACAAAAAAGCGCATCCCGAGGTGCAAGTGATCCATCGCGTGAACGAATGCGACCAGCGCAAGAACTCGAATTTCATCGACGCTCTGCTGGAAAAGGCGAGCGCGACCGTCGATCACACGGTCTTCATTTCGGAGTGGCTGCGCGATTATTTTGCGCAGCGCTGGTTCGACACCACGCGGCCCCACTCGGTCATCTACAACGGTGCCGCCGCCGCCCATTTTCACCCGATCGGCAGCGCGCGATGGACGCCCGGCGAGCCGATACGAATCGTCACGCACCACTGGTCCGACAACCCGCTCAAGGGCTTCGACGTGTATGAAATCGTGGACCGTCTCATCGCCGACGGAGAGCTACCCGGCTTCGAGCTGCGGGTGATCGGGCGGTGGCCGAAAAACATCTCGTGGCGGGCTGCGCGCACGTATCCACCGGCGCACGGTTTGGCGCTCGGCGACCTGCTGCGGCAGTGCCATCTTTACCTCACCGCGACGCGATGGGAGCCGTGCGGGATGCATCACGTCGAGGGCGCGCAATGCGGATTGCCCCTCGTTTATCACACCGATGGTGGTGGCGTCGTGGAGGCAGGGCGGCGATACGGCATTGGGTTTTCGGACGACGTGAAAAGCGCACTGCTCGCCGCTCGCGACCGCTTCTCCGATCTTCGGCACGCGGCGCTCACCGAGGCGCCGTCGGGCGACCGGATGGCGCTGGATTTCGGCGCGCTCATCCAGTCGCTGATCGCCAACGCACCGCGCGGGTCTTGAGCCGGAAGCTGCGAGTCGGGTTCGTGCTGGAAAATCGCGTGCCCGAGTGGGCGAGCGTCGCCGCCGGGCGCGTGCGTCCGTGGTCGCTGCTGACTGGCGCGCCGACTGGCGGATCGGTGCCGATGATGCGCTTCCGCTGGATCGCGAGCACCGTGAATCGCGACCCCGCGAGTCCGCTTCGCTACGAGCTTTTCAAGCCGTGGCGGCGATACGACGCGGTGATCTTTTTGAAGTCGATGGGCGCGGAATCCGCCGCGCTCGCGAAGCGGCTGCGACTCGCGGGGACGCGTGTAATTTTCGACCTGAACGTCGATTATCTCACGCCCGCGGAGGGGCGGTTTCACTACCCCGGAATGGCGCCGACCGCCGTGCAGCACGACGCCGCACACGAGATGCTGCGGCTCTCCGATGCGGTCATTGCGGATTCGAGCCACCTCGCCTCAATCGCAGCGCGGCATCACGCGGCGGTTCATTGGATTCCCGACAACGTGGACATGGGCTTCGTGCCCGCAAACGCTGTGTGGAAGGGGTCAGGCAAGCTGCCACTTCTGTGGAGCGGAGAGTCTGTGAAGCTCTTCGACCTGCTGAAAATCGAGGGCGTGCTGCGGGATTTTGCGCGCGATGTGAAGCTCACGATCGTGACGAGCGCGATGACGGGACTCGACCGCTGGGAGGCGGCGGAGCGGGAGCGATTCGAGAAAATGCTGGCCGCGATCGAACACGAAATCATTTCGTTTCGCTCGATTCCCCGGCTGTTTGAAATCTATCGGCGCGGCGGTGTCGTCATCTCGCCGCGCTTCCTCGACAACTCCTACAACCTCGGCCACACGGAATGGAAACTGACGCTCGCGATGGCGTGCGGACGCCGCGCAATCGGAAGCCCGGTGGCGAGCTACTGCGATGTGGAGCGGCTCGCGGGTGGAAAGGGAATTCGCATTTGCCACACCGATGCCGAATGGTCGGCCGTGCTCTCGGAACATCTCGCCGACCCGCCCGAAGTGTGGGCCGCAGAGGAGCTCTCGGCGCGCGATGTTGTGGAGACAAATTACTCCACCGCGGTCGTTGCGCGGCGGCACCGCGAGCTGCTCGAGAAAATCATCGACCGCCCGTGAAGCCGCTTCGCCACATGGTTTCTGAGCTGCTGCCGGTTCCCTTACGCCTACTCGGGCGGTGCATTTTGCAGACGCCTTCGCGGCTCGGATTTCGTCAGAATCTGGGGTCCAGAAAATTGTCGCCGCGTGCGGGCGAGGTGGCGCTGAATTTCGGCGGCGTCCTTCCGCGGGAACCGGGCGCGCTCGTTCACGGAGGGAAGGTGAAACTGCTGCATCTCGACGCCGCGTTCCCCGAGCGCGACGACGATTTCAACATCCTCTACCTCGTGAGCAGCGCGATCCCACGGCACGCGATCGAACTGGTGAAATGGGCGCGAGCGTGCGGCGCGAAATTCGTCTGGAATCAAAACGGTGTCGGCTTTCCGGCGTGGGCCGGGAGGCACAGCGAAGAGTTCAATCGGCCGATGCGCGAGTTGCGGCGGCTCGCGGACTTCGTCGTCTATCAGAGCGACTTTTGCCAGCGATCGGCGGAGCGATTTCTAGGGCCGGCGAGCGCGCCTAGCCAAGTGCTCTTCAATCCCGTCGATCTGTTGGCGTTCTCGCCTGCGGCGGAGCCGTTGTCGCGGGAACGGTGGGAATTGCTGGCGGCGGGGACGCATCAGGAACGCGAGCGCGTGACGCTCGCGATCGATGCGCTCGTGGAGATTTTGCGAGGCGGGCACTCGGCGCGGCTGACGATTGCGGGTCGGTTTCATTGGCCGGGAGGCGATGCGGAAATTCACGAGGCGATTTCTCTCGCGGGCGTCGGGTCGAATGTGCGGCTTGCGCCGACGTTCGCGCAGGCGGATGCGCCGGGGATGTATCGCGAGAGCCATGTGCTGCTGCACCCGAAGTTCAACGACCCATGTCCTACCGTGCCGATCGAGGCGCTCGCGTGCGGCGTGCCGGTCATCTGCTCGGCGAGCGGCGGGATGCCAGAGTTGGTCGGCGCGGAATTCGGCGCGTTGTTACCGGTGGCAGAGGGCTGGGATGTGCCGCGCTATCCGACGGCGAGGGCGATGGCGGCGGCGGTGCAAAATGTGATGGCCAACTGGGAATCAAGAAGCCGGGCGGCTCGGGGGCGGGCGGAACGGCTTTTCGATCACCGAGATTGGGTGGCGCGGCATCGCGCGATTTTTGAGAGGGTGCTCGCGTGAATGCGCCCGCGATCAGCGTTCTTTTGCCCGCTTACAATGCGGCGGCGTTCATTCGTCCGGCAGTTGAGAGCGTGCTGACGCAGACTTGCGGGGATTTTGAACTGCTCGCGATCGACGACGGCTCGACCGATTCGACGCGGGCGATTCTCGCGGAATATCGCGACCCGCGGCTGCGGTTGCTGGTGAATGAGCGTAACATCGGACTCACAGCGACGCTCAATCGCGGACTGAGGGAGGCGCGCGGTGAATTGATCGTGCGACAGGACGCGGACGACGTTTCGCAGCCGGAGCGATTTGCAAAGCAGCTCGCGTTTTTGCGCGAGCATCCCGACGTGATGCTGCTTGGCACGGCGGCGCGGCAGTTCGATGCGGCGGGGCGTTCACTCGGTGCGCTCGACATGCCGTGCAGCCCGCTCGCGGTGCGATGGGCGATGCTTTTCGACAATCCGTTTCTGCACACGGCGGTCATGTTTCGCCGCGCCGTGGTCGGAGAATTCACGGGTTACGACGAGTCGTTTTCGATCTCGCAGGATTACGAATTGTGGTCGCGGATCTCGCGTAAATATCCCACGGCGAATCTGTCGGAGCGGCTGCTCACGCTGCGCGCGCACGGCGATTCGCTCATGCGTTCGCGGCGAGAGGAACTCGATGCGGAGACGCGCCGCATTCAATCGGCAAGCGTCGCGGCGAAGTTTTCGGAACTCAGTTTTTCGGAACGCGAAATGGAGTTGCTCGGGCAGTTTCGGTGGAAGCTGGAGCCGTCCGCTCTCGCGGAGTTTTGGGCGCTGTTCGATCGGATGCTCACGGCTTTTCACGCAGCGCACCCGGCTGCGAGAGAAGATGGAAACTTGCGCGAGACGATCGCCGTGCAGATCGGGCGGGTTGGCTACAACCTTTTGCCGGAGCACCGTGGCGCGGCGTTGCGCGTTTTGTGGCGGGCGTTCTGCGCGTCTCCGCAGGCGGCGATTTCGTTGCCCTGGGCGCGCATTGCGGCGCTGGTGATTGCTGGAAATTCGGCGCGCGCATTTTACGAAAGGCTCGCTCCTTCCCGATGAATCGCCGCTACCGAGTTTTGCATGTCATCGACTCGCTCGACCTCGGTGGGGCGCAGGCGGTGATGATGAATTTGATCAAGCATGGCGACCGGGATCGGTTCGAGTTTTCGGCGGCTTCGATTCATGGGCGCGGAGTTTATTGGGAGCCGCTTCGAGCGCTCGGGGTGCCGACTTTTTCGCTGTCTTTTCATCCGCGATTTCCGAGCTACATGCCGCGGATGGCGTGGCTTTGCCTGACTCGGAGATACGATGTTGTTCACACGCATCTGCTGGCTGCGAATGTTGTGGCGAAGCCGATTGCGGCGCTGTGCGGGGTGCCGGTGCGGATCAATCACGACCACTGCAACGACAAGCTAACGGACCCGCGAAAGTGGGCGCCGGCGGCGGACAAATTCACGAACCGGTTTTCGACGCATGTCGTTGCGGTTTCAGAGACGACGCGGCGGTATGTGGTGGAGGAGGAAGACGTGCCAGTGGAGCGCGTGACGACGATTCACAACGGCGTCGATCTCGAGGCTTTTCAGCCGCGACCGGAGCGACGCGCGGAGGCGCGGAAGCGCTTGGATTTGGCGGAGGATGCGTTCGTCGTCGGCGGAATCGGGCGACTGACTTTTCAGAAGAATTTCGCCCTGTTCATCGAGGTGGCTGGTGAGGTTTTTGCGAAGAACCCTGGTGCGACATTCGTCATCGCGGGCACGGGTGAGGACGATGTGGCGCTCCGGGAGCAGGCGCGGCGTGCGGGGATTCCGGTGCGATTTCTCGGCTATGTCGGCGACATGGCGGCGCTGTATCCTGCGCTCGATATGCTGCTGCTCACTTCGCGTTATGAAGGTCTGCCGATCACCATTTTGGAAGCGATGGCGTGCGGCGTGCCGATCGTGTCGGCGGAGCTGGATGGGGTGCGCGAAATTTTGCGCGATGGTGAAGATGCGGCGCTCGTGGAGCCGGGAAATCTCGCAGCATTTTCTGCGCGTGTGAGTTCACTGATTGCGCAGCCTTTTCTCGCGAAAAAACTCGCGAACGCGGCGCTGACGAAAGTGCGCGCGGGGTATTCTGCGGAGGCGATGACTCGCGCAGTGGAGGTGATTTATTGGAAGTATCTGGAACCGGCAATGGGCCGGGAAGGCGCATGAATAGTTGGTTTCAGGACTGGGAGGCAAATCGCGGGAATCCAAAGGGACAGCTCGTGATGTTCCTTTTTCGGAAAGCGCATTGGGTGAGGGAACTGCCCGCTCCGTGGTGCTGGATCGGGGGACCGCTGTTCGTGTTTTACCGGGTTTTTGTCGGCGCTTTTTTGGGGATCGAGTTGCGATACCGGATGCGCGTGGGGCCAGGGTTGCGGCTTTTTCATGCACAGGCGCTGGTGGTGCATGAAGGGACGGTGATCGGGCGCGATTGCACGCTACGACAATCGACGACGATCGGGAACAAGACGCTCGCAGATGGGTCGCTCGGCGCTTGTCCGGTGATCGGGGATCGCGTGGATGTGGGGGCGAATGTGGTGATCCTCGGGGTGGTGAAGATCGGCGACGGGGCAGTGATCGGGGCGGGGTCTGTGGTGGTGAAGGATGTGCCGGCGGGCGTGGTAGTGGCGGGGAATCCGGCGCGGGTGATTCGGACCGTTTGAGCAGCGGGGGAGGAGGAGTTTTCGCCGCGAATAAGCAAAGACGCGACGGCAGAAAGAGAGGAGTGAACGTCGATTTCGCGGAGGATTTTGGGCGGTCATCGCGCTTCCACCGGTTTGAAAATGCGCTAATTTCAGCGCCCCTTTGCGACTCTCCCACACGCCCATGAAACGTCATTTCTTCTCGCTTTTCTTTCTCTCACTCGCGCTGGTCGCGGCCCTAGCATCGGCTGCGGAGCCGCTTCGAGTCTATATTCGCAGCGGCGTGAAGACTCATGGGCCGAATGCACACGACCATCCGCATTTCCTCGCGACGTGGGTACCGCTGCTGACGGAGCGCGGGATCAAAGTGGAGGGCGCGATCGGGTGGCCGACGGCGGAGCAGATGGCGCAGACGGATGTGATCATCGTGGATGCAGATGAGGCGGGCGACGTGACGCCGGAGGAAAAGGCGAACGTCGATGCGTTCACGAAGCGCGGCGGAGGGCTGGTGGTGATTCACGCAGCCTCGGTCGCGATGAAAGAATCCGCGTGGTGGAAAGCGACGATTGGGGGGTCTTGGGTGAAGGGCCAAACGAAGTGGAAGGAGGGGCCGATGGATTTGTATTTCGTGGAAAGTGAGCGGATCGAACATCAGCACCCGATCACGAAAGGCGCGGCGAATTTTCACCTCGACGACGAGATTTACTACGACATGGGCATCTCGGCGGACGTGCGCGTGCTGGCGACGAGCTACACGCCAAATGTGCCCGCGGGGAAGAAAGTGGCGGAGGGCGGGAAGGTGAATATTTACGACATCCAGCCGCAGATGTGGGCTTACGAAAAAGACGGCTACCGGGCGTTCGTCAGCATTCCCGGGCACATGAACTCGACGTTCGAGCTGCCGAATTATCGCGCGATTTTGCTGCGCGGAATCGCGTGGGCGGGGAAGCGGGAGAATGTGGATGAGTTTTGCACGAAAGAGGAAATCGCGTCGCTGACGTATCCGCCCGGCGGACCGCAGCGGCCGGCGGATACGCGGAAGGCGCTGGAGGTGCATCCCGATTTCACGATGACGCTGGTGGCAAGCGAGCCGATGATCAATAAGCCGATGAATTTCGACTGGGATGCGGCGGGTCGGATGTGGGTGGCGGAGACGCCGGAGTATCCGAATGGGCGGCGCGGGATGCGGCCGGATTATCGCGGGAAGGAGTGGAAAGATCACGGTGGTCTCGCCCCGGAGCCGGGCGTGCAGGAGCGCAAGGGGCAGGATAAAATCAGCATTTTGACAGACACCGACGGCGACGGTGCGATGGATAAAAAGGAGATTTTCTACGAAGGGCTCGAGCTGGTGACGGGGCTCGTTTTTTACAAAGACGGCGTGATCGTGACGCAGGCGCCGGACATCCTCTGGCTGCGCGATACAACCGGCGACGGGAAGTGCGACAAGGTGGAGAAGCTCTACACGGGGCTCGGCACGGGCGACACGCACGCAGTCATCAATAATCCGCGGTGGGGCTGGGACGGGTGGATTTACTGCACGCACGGCTACAGCGGCTCGCGCGACGTGACGAATGGCGACGGCTCGAAGCATTTCGGGACGATCGGTTCCGGTGTCGTGCGGTTCAAGCCGGACGGCTCAGCCTTTGAGCAATACAGCTCGAAAGGCGGGAATACGTGGGGGCTGGAAATCACGGGGGATAATCGCGTGATGTGGACGCAGCCGACGAGCGGCGAACTGCTGATGCAGACGGTGCTGCCGGAGTACGCGCTGGCGCGCGGGAAGATCGGGAAGACGGCGAGCTACCACGTCGTCGAGCCGTCGAAGAAGACGTTTCCGCTGATGACTTGGGAGGAGCAGGCGTATCGGCAGATCGATTGGGTCGGGTCGTTCACGGCGGCGGCGGGCTGCGTGATTTACGACGGCGGCTCGTGGCCGGCGGAATACAACGGCGACTATTTTTGCACGGAGCCGACGATCAATATCATCCATCACGCGCGGCTGACGCCGGAGGGTTCGAGCTCCACTTTTCACAAGCTGCCGGGTCGGGAAGAGACGGAGTTCGTGCGGAGCGGCGACATGTGGTGGCGGCCGATCGAGGTGCGGGTGGGGCCGGATGGGGCAATGTACGTGGCGGATTTTTACAATCAGGCGGTGATCCACAACGACACGCGCGGGCCGGATCATAACAAGGTGAACGCGGCGGTGCGACCGGATCGGGATCATTATTTCGGGCGCATCTGGCGGATCGATCACAAGGACGCGAAGAACCTGGCGGTGCCGGATTTGTCGAAGGCGGGCGTGGAGGAATTGGCGAAGGCGCTGGAGCATCCGAACCGCGTGGTGCGGATGACGGCGAGTCGGCTGCTCGTGGAGAAAGGGACAGTCAAAGACGCGACCGCCGCGCTGCAACCAACTGCGATTGCGCGGGCAGTGAATCCGATTCTCGCGCGGGGAAACCCCGAGAGTCGAATTGCGGCGCTGTGGACCCTTCTCGGCATCCGAGGCATCACGGGAGATGAACTCAACAAGGCCACTACTGACACAGATGCCTCGGTTCGCCGGAATGGCGCGCTTATTGCCGAAGAGTTAAACACTGTCTTCTGGAGCAGGATAAATGACGGAACGAATCCGAATCGGTCGAAAGAAATTGATCTGCTGCCTTATGGACTGATCACCGATGCCGATGCTCAAGTCCGCGTCGCGGCGCTACGCGCCATTGCTGCGAGTGGCGCTGCTGCCGCTGCAGTCGGCCCTGCGTCAGACAGCGGTGACGCTGCTCGCTTTATTATTCAGGCGTGGCCGAAGTTTGATGACGACTTCCAAAAATCTGCGGCCATCGGGGCGGCGGCGCAGAACCCAGCGGCGAGCATTGCGGCGGCTTTGGATGCGGCGGATTCGGCTTCTCTTGCGCCGTTGGTTTCGGCGCTCGCGGAGACGGTGGGCGAGCGGAATGACACGGCTGCGGCGGCAAAGCTGGTGGTCGCACTTTCGACCAAACCGGCGGGCGCGGATGCGCTGAAACGCAGCATCCTCGACACGCTCGCGAAATCGCTCAAAGACGCGCCAGCGATGACGCCGGAGATCGCTGATGCGCTCGGGAACCTGCTGGCAAGCGGCGCGAGCGGGAGCGTGCTGCCGTTGGCGGCGAAGTGGGACGAGACCGGCGCACTCAAGCCCGCGATTGAAAAACTCACGACCGGTCTTCTCAGCGCGCTCACTTTCGCCAATGGCGACGAGGCGCGCATCGCGGCGGTTCGCAGCTTGATCGGGCTGCGCGAAAAGGACGCGCGCATCTTTCCAGCGATCACGAAACTACTCGGGACGGACACCACCGCGCCCGCTTCGCTGCAGCGCCAAATCATCGTGGCGCTCGGCGAAACCGGCGACCCGGCGATCGGCTCCGCGCTAGTCGCATCATTTTCCAAACTACCGCCGGAGGCGCAGACTGCGGCGTTCGAGGCGCTGCTGCAGCGCGCGGATTGGTCGCTGGCGATGCTCGATGCGGTGAAGGCGAAGCAGGTCGATCTCGCGACTTTTGGCCCGGCGAATCTCGCGCGGCTGCGGACGCATCCCGACAAGCAAGTCGCGAAGCGCGCGAACGCGGTGCTCGATGAACTGATGGGCCCGGCGATTGCGGCGAAAAACGAGGTGATCGCAAAGCTCACGCCGGAGGTGGAGAAGCCGGGTGACGCGGTGAAAGGCAAGGCGCTCTTCACGGCGACGTGCGCGATTTGCCACAAGCTCGGCGACGCGGGTGCGGACGTGGGCCCGGCGCTCACAGGCATGGGCGCGCATGGCGCAGCGGAGTTGCTCACGGCGATCGTCGATCCGAATCGCGAGGTCGATCCGAGCTTCGTCGCGTGGAATATCGAGACGAAAGACGGCAATTTTCACGCCGGTGTTATCGCACGTGAAAACCCCGCGAGCCTTTTGCTGAAGAGCCTCGCGGGGCAGGAGGAGATCAAAGTCGCGGACATCAAAAGCCGCGTGAATACGGGTCGCTCGCTGATGCCAGAAGGCTTCGAGGCGCTCGGCGGCGAAGCGCTGCGCGACATCCTCAGCTACGTCTGCGGCGAGGATGCGCGGTTCCGCGTGCTGAATTTGAAGGACGCGTTCACCACGACGACGGCGCATGGGATTTACGAAAATGAAGCGGCTGCGAACATCGAACTCGTGAAGAGCGGCAACGTGCTTTTCGACTCGGTGCCGTTCGATCTGGTGTCGGAGAAGAAGGCGCCGAAGAACGTGGTCGTGCTCCGGGGTGGGCCGAGTGACACGCTGGCGAGGAAGATGCCGAAGACGGTAGAGATCAAGGCGGGCGGCTTTAAGGCGAACCGGCTCCATTTTCTCGGCGGCATTGGCGGCTGGGCTTTTCCGTACGATCGCGACGATGTGGTCGTGATGCGCGCGACGGTCGAGTACGTCGGCGGCGAAAAGGAGACGCTGGAGTTCAAGAATGGCGTGGAATTTGCCGACTACAATGGGCAGCCGGAAGTGCCGGGCTCGAAGCTCGCGGCGGGGCTTTCGGCACGCGGACAAATCCGCTACTTTTCCAAGCGGCTCGCCAAAGGCGGAGCGATCGACAAGATCATCCTCGAAAGCCCGGCGACGGCAATCGCGCCGACGACATTCGCCATCACTGCAGAACTCGCAAAAACCCCATGAAAACACACCTCCTCGCTCTCGCCCTCTTCCTGCCTTTCGCCGCGCTCGATGCGCGCGCGGCGGAGTTCAAGCCGCAATTCACCGACGCCGTCCCGCAGCCGCCAGCAGCCAAGCCGGAGAAAGGCCCGCGCGTGCTGCTCGTCGGAGGTGGGAGTTCGCACGACTTCGTGAAATTCTTTGGCGCGTCGGACAAGGCGACGCTGGAGTCGGTCACAGGCTGGGTCGATTTCACGCAAAATCTCAACGGCATCGGTGCGATTTTGCCGAACATCGACGTAATCGTTTTGAGCGCGAATCAGCCGATCAACGACGAGACGAAAGCGGCGCTGCTCGAGTTCGCGAATCGCGGCGGTGGGATCGTCGCGCTGCATCCCGGGACTTGGTATGCGTGGAGTAATTTCGCGGATTGGAACAAGCAGATCGTCGGCGGCGGGACGCGCGGACACGACGCGCTCGGGCCTTACAAAGTGGAGGTGAAAGAGCCGGAGAACCCGATCACCAAAGGAGTTCCGGCCGATTTCGAAATCACGGACGAGCTCTACAATTACACCCCGGACAACGCCGCGACGCCGATCGAAGTGCTCGCGACAGCGACCAGCCCAAAGAGCGGGAAGACCTTTCCGCAAGTCTGGATCGTGAAGAATCCGAAGGCGCGGATCGTCGGAATCACGCTCGGCCACGACGAGCGCGCGCATGATCTCCCGGCGTATCATGCGCTGCTGAAGAACGCAGTGCTCTGGGCTGCGGGAAAGTAAAACCCGTCGTTCGCTTTTCCCGCTCCGATGCGGTCAGTTCCGCAGAGGGGCAGGGACTTCGCGGAGAGCGGCGTCGGGGAGGATGAATGCGGACGAAGTGAGCGGGCTCGGCTCGTGGAGGATGTCGGGATGCAGGATGCCGGGGATGACTTGGACGGCGAAGATTTCCTGCACGGTGCCCTCGAAGCGGAGGAAGGCGACGGTGGCACCGGTGCGGAGGTCGATGACCCAGATGCCGCAACTGCGCTCGGCCATTTCATCGAGAGGGATGCCGGCGAAGGTGGCGGTTTCGCGGACCTGCGAGAGGCCGACGAATGCGAGATGGCCGTGGAAGTCGAGGCCGCGCGTGAAGCCGGGGACGCGCGCGAGGACGGTGGTGGACGCGCTTTTCATATCGACGACGGAGAGCGCGCCGATGCCGGACTCGAGGATGTAAAATCGGTCGGCGTGGATGCGCGGCGAGTGGGGCATGCAGAGGCCGGTGAGGAGGGCGTCGCCGGAGTTTACGTCGAGCAGGCAGCCGCCGGTGGCTTTGTTTTCGCGCCAGCCGCCGGGGGTGTCGGTGCGGCCGAGGCAGGTGACGTATTTTACGTGATCGTGGACGATGGCCATGCCGTTCAGGTGGCAGCGGTCCTCGGGGGCAAGGGCGGTGACGAAGGGCGGACGCCAGCGCGGGACGAAGCTGTGGTCGGCATCGAATGTGCAGAGGCAGGAGAAGCGGGTATTGACGGCCCAGAGCTCGGAGCCGATCCAGCCGATCTCGTGGATGCGGATGTCGCCGCTGTGGTGGCGGCGGCGGGGGAGGAATGCGGCGTCGTGCGAGCCGGCGGGTTCGATTTTTCGCGCGACATCGGGCTGGTCGCGGAATTCCCAGACTTCGTTTTTCGTGCCGAGCGCGAGGCGGCCGGTCTCGGGCTGGTAGGCGAGGCCCATGGGGCTGGGAAAGTTGCGAAAGTGGGTATTCAGGGCGTCGTCGTCGGGGCGGACGAGGATGACGCGGCCGGCTTGGTAGGTGGAGACGGCGAGGGAGATGCCGAGTTCGCGGAGGAGCGCTGGGAAATTGCTCGTGTGGCTGCTGGTGAAAGGCGGCGGATCGGCGGGCGATGGCTCGCCAGGAGGGGTTTCGATGCTCACGGGAGACGCACTTGACAGAAGCGATTGGCGCTGTCGATAACGCGAGGATGAGGAACCCCCGAATGGTCTCGCATTGCTCGCGCCTTGAGAGGCTCGAGTCACGTATCGCACCCGCCACGATCATGGTGCTGAATTATTCGGATCACGACGCCGGCAGCCTGCGGGTTGCGATCGAGAAGGCGAACATGGACCCGGGAAGCGACACGATTGTCTTCAAATCGAAAGGCGTAGTGAAGCTGCTGTCGGCACTGCCGACGATTACGGACGATCTCATTGTCTCGGGAGGGAAAAAGGCGAGCATTGACGGAGCGAACAAGGTGTCGCTGCTGTCGGTTTCCGGAGCGGGCCTCGATGTGACGCTGGACGGGCTGAAGCTCACGCATGGCTTCGGCGAGACTGGCAGCGCGCTTTTCATCGATGCTGAGGGCGGCACCCTGAAGCTCAAAAACTCGATCGTGACGGGCAATGTCGCGGCGCCCACGGTCGATGAATATGGCGACGCAGTCGGAGCGACGGATGTGAGCGGTGGCGCGATCACGAACGCGGCGGGGACGCTGGAGATCACGTCGAGCAAGATCACGAAAAATCAGGCGAAGACGGCGTTTGACGGCGCGAGCGCGAGCGGCGGTGCGATCTTCAATGCGGGGACGCTCAAGATCTCTGGAAAGACGACGATCAGCGGAAACAGCGCGACTGGTGCGATTGCGATGGGTGGTGCGATTTTCAACGATGAAGGCGGGAGCGTGAAGCTCGATGGAGTGCAGCTTTCGAAGAATGCGGCGAGAGGGGCGAATGGCATCGCAGGTGTGAACGGGAGCAAAGGCGCAAACGGAGCCCGTGGGGCGAAGGGCGAGGATGGCGAACCCGGGGAAGACGGCGTGAGCGGAGCGGATGGCACGGATGGCGGGAATGGACAGGCAGGTGCGATTTTCAATCTCGGCACGCTCACGATCGAGAGGTCGAAGATCACGGGAAATGCGGCTACCGGAGGCAATGGCGGCAACGGAGGCAATGGAGGCGCGGGCGGAAGTGGCGGCGCGGGTGGGGGCGGATATTCATACGGCGGATACCATTATCCTGGAGGGAGTCGTGGCTACGGCGGCGCGGGTGGCTACGGCGGCGCGTCGGGCTCGGGCGGCGTGGCGAGCGGCGGTGCGATTCAGAATGGCAGCGATGGAGTCGTCACGATCTCCGGGACGACGATTTCCAAGAATTCCGCAAAGAGCGGCACTGCGGGCAAGGCGGGAACGGGTGGAAAAGGCGGAGCCGTGGGCGGTCTATCGGGCGAAAACGGCGCTGCCGGAGTCGATGGTGCGTCTGCCGCTGGCGGCGCGATTTTCAACGAAGGCTCGGTGTCGATGGCAGAGAAGACGTTTGTCACCCGGAACTCTGTGGCCGGCGGAGACGCAAGCGGCGGTGGTATTCACAACACTGGCACGCTCGAAGTGGTGAACTCAACGATCGCGGGCAACTCGGCAAAGGGCGCGAATGGGCCGAACGGTGCGGCGGGAGGAAAAGGCGCAAATGGAGCTAACGGGGAGAAGGGCGAAAATGGTGATAGGGGACAAGATGGCGGCGACGGCGGCGATGGTGAGGACGGGAGTGAAGGCGGCGCAGGTGCCGCGGGAAACCCCGGCGGCTTCGCGAAAGGTGGAGGCATTTTTAATTCGGCAGAGGTGACGATCCAGAGATCGACCATTTCCGGGAATGTGACGATTGCCGGGAACGGTGGGAATGGTGGGAGCGGGGGCGACGGCGGAAAAGGCGGTGCAGGGGGTGCAGGCGGGCGGGGAGGGAAGGCTTACAGTTACGAAGGTTACCACTACCCGGCTGGGCACAAAGGAGCCCACGGCGCTGCCGGTTACGGCGCGAACGGAGGCTACGGCGGGGAGGGAGGTGCTGCGGGAGCGGCGCAGGGAGGTGGTATTTTCAATGGAGACGATATCGACGCCACACTGGTCGTCCGGGACTCAACCATCTCCGGCAACGTGGTCAAAGGGGCGCAATCGGGCAAGGGTGGCAATGGTGGGAAAGCCGGTGCCGGGCGTAGTGGCGGTGCAGCATTGGGCGGTGAACGTGGGCTGGATGCCGAACCGGTGCCGGGCGAGGGCGGCGGGATATTTTCAGGGGACAGTTCGCTGACGATCTCGCAGAGCACCATCGCGAAAAACAGCGCGAGCGGAAATGGAGGGGGTATCGCGGTGATCGAAAACGTGTTCACGTCGGTCCACAACTCCACGATCGCTGCCAACCGCGCCAAAGCGGCGGGTGGCGGGCTGTACGCGGAACTCGATCCGATGGGCGACGTCGTCTTGGTGATCAGTACGATCATCGCGAAGAACTCCGCCGCGGGGGCCAAAGATGTGAGCGGGACGATCAGTGCCTCATTTAGCCTGATTCAAATAACCGACGGCACGACGCTGACTGGCGCGAGCAACGTCACCGGCGTCGATCCGAAGCTCAAGGCGCTCGGTACGCGTGGCGGGCCGACGCAGGTCATGCTCCTCCTTCGCAGCAGCCCGGCATTGAATGCGGGCAGCAATCCCGACGCACTCGCGAAAGATCAGCAGGGCGACGACCGTGTCGTCGGAGCGGGGATCGACATCGGCGCTGTCGAGTCGCAATAGCGCTCGCGAAGGAGGCGTGTGCGTGGTGGTGCCCAAACTTCGCGCATTCCCCCCGAACCCCTCGCCTCGCTTCACCAGGAACAGCCGGAAATCGCAAAGAAACGGTGGCAGAGGGGATTGTTGCGGTGAATCGTCGTCAGCCCGGCGAACCCCCTCTTGCTCATGATCACACGAATTTTGCCCATTTTCCTCGCTGCCGCAGCTACTGCGGGAGCCGCGCTCACCTCTGATTTCGAGGTCTTTCCAGCCGATGTGAATCTCACAACCTCGCGCGATTCTCAGTCGCTCGTGGTGCGTGTCACCGAGCCGGGTGGCATCAACCGCGACGTGACCGCGGAGGCGAAATACACGCTCGGCGATCCGGCAAAGGCGAAGGTGCAGAACGGCGTCGTTTTTCCCATCGCAGACGGCGAAACGAAGCTAAAGGTGGAGTGGAATGGCAAGACCGCGGAGGTTCCGGTCAAAGTCGTGCAGGCGCAGGTCGATCGGCCGGTCAGCTTTCGGCTGGATGTCATGCCGGTCTTCATGAAAGCGGAGTGCAACCGTTGCCACGGCGCCGCGCGGGGGCAGGATGGATTTCGGCTTTCGCTGTGGGGCTTCGATCCCGAGGGGGATCACTTTCGCATCACGCGAGAGATTCCCGGGCGGCGGATCAATCTCGGCCTGCCCGCCGAGTCGATGCTCGTGACGAAGGCGACCGGCGAAGCGCCCCACACGGGAGGCAAACTTTTTGAAAAAGACAGCCCGCTCGCGAAGACATTCATCCGCTGGTTGGAGGCCGGCGCGCCGAATGACGCGCCCGAAGTCGCGAAGCCGGTGAGCCTCGAAATTCTGCCGAATCATCTGCTGCTCGAGAGCCCCGGGCAGAACTTCAAGATGACGGCGCGCGCGCACTATTCCGACGGCACGGATCGCGACGTAACCGACCTGGCGCTCTTTCTTTCAAGCAACGACTCCTCGGCGAAAATCGCGAAGGACGGGACGCTGACGACCGGTCAGCGCGGTGAGGCGTTCGTGATGGCGCGGTTCGCGACTTTCACCGTGGGCTCGCAGGTGATCGTGATCCCGAAGGCGCTCAAATACGAGTGGCCGAAAGTCGAAGAGCGGAACTTCATCGATGAGCTCGTGGATGCAAAGCTGCAGAAACTGCGGATCACGCCGAGCGAGGTGTGCAACGACGAAACCTTTCTCCGGCGGGCATTCATCGACATCACGGGCACGCTGCCGAGTGGCGCGGAGGTGCAGAAATTCGTGGCCGACAAAGACGGGAAGAAGCGCGAGGCGATGGTCGATCAGTTGCTGGCGCGGAGCGAGTTCGTCGATATGTGGGCGTTGAAATGGAGCGAACTGCTGCAAATCCGCACCGGCCAGAACAACAACGGCGGTTACAAGACCACGCTCGGCTACTACACTTGGCTGCGGGAGGAGTTGGGGAAAAATGTGCCTATCAATGAGATTGCGCGCCAACTTCTCGGAGCCAGCGGAAGCACGCTTGAGAATCCTCCGGCCAACTACTATCAGCTCGAAACCGATCCGCTGAAGCTCGCTGAAGATACCGCGCAGGCGTTCTTCGGAATCCGGATCAAATGCGCGCAGTGCCATAACCATCCGTTCGATCGCTGGACGATGGATGACTATCGTGGCTTCGTGGCCTTCTTTACGCAGATCGGCCGCAAGCAGGGCGAAGACCCCCGCGAGCGGGTGATCTTCAACAGCCGCGGCGGTGAGTCGAAGAACCCCGTCGGCGACAAGGTCGTGCCGCCGAAATTCCTCGGCGGAGACTCGCCGGACTGCAAAGGAGTGGATCGCCGGCAGGTGCTCGCGGATTGGATCGCGTCGCCGGATAATCCTTACTTCCCGCGCCATGTTGCGAACCTAATCTGGGGCCAGTACCTCGGTCGCGGGATCGTCGAACCGGTCGATGACGTCCGCATCTCGAATCCCGCCTCGAACCCAGAACTGCTTGACGCCCTGGCAAAGAAGCTCGTCGAATACAACTACGACCTGCGCCACATCGTGCGCGATGTGTGCAATTCGCGCACCTACCAGCTTACGACTCGTCCGAATGAAACCAATGCGCTGGACGACCGCAACTTCGCCCACGCAACCATCCGCCGGATGCGCGCCGAGGTGATGCTCGATTGCATCTCGCAAGCAACTGAGACGCAGGACAAGTATCGCGGCCTGCCGATCGGTGCCCGCTCGGTGGAGATCGCCGATGGCAAGACGACGAACTACTTCCTCACGACCTTTGGCCGCACCGATCGCGAGTCGGTCTGCTCACGCGAAGAAGTCGGGCCGACACTGAGCCAGGCACTGCATATGATCAACGGGACGACGGTCGAGGAGAAGATTACGCAAGGGGGAGTCATCAAGAAGCTCATGGCCGCGAACAAGACCCCTCGCGACACCGTTACCGAGCTCTATCTCAGGACCTTCGGGCGCTTCCCGACCGAGGAAGAACTCGTTCATCTCGAGCCGACTTGGGGCGTGAGCGAGGAGCAGCCCGCCGTCTTCCACGATGTCTTCTGGGCGCTGCTGAATGCCAAAGAGTTCATGTTCAATCATTAAGAAGTGTTTGTGATGAAGAGCGTCCTTTCAGCTATCGCAGTCACCGCGTTCGCCGTCACGGCTCACTCTGCGGAGAAGGTTACTTACAACGATCACGTCCTTCCGATCTTTCGGAACTCGTGCCTGAACTGTCATAACCCGGACAAAAAGAAAGCCGGGCTGGATCTATCGACTTACCAAAGCGCGCTGCAAGGCAGTGAGAACGGGAAGATTCTCGAATCGGGGAATGCTGGCGCGAGTATGCTCTTCAAGTGCATCAAGCAAACGGAGGATCCGAAGATGCCGCCGAAAGGCGACAAACTCAGCGATAAGGACATCGCAGTCATCGAGAATTGGATCACGGGCCAGCTACTTGAAACCGCCAGCGGGAAAGGTGTCGCGGCGTCCAATAACAACGTGCAAGTGGCTGTCGTGTCCCTCGAACGGCCTGCCGGTCCGCCGCCCATGCCGGGCGAGCTTCCACTTGAGCCTATAGTGCAAAGCCCGCGCAAGAATGCCTTGGTCGCGCTGGCTGCAAGTCCCTGGGCTCCTCTCGTCGCGGTCGGAGGGCAGAAGCAGATCGTCCTTTACAACACGCAGACGCTCGAACCGCTCGGCGTCCTCCCTTTCCCCGAAGGCTTTCCTGATGTCATTCGCTTCAGCCGCAATGGACAAGTGCTACTCACAGGTGGCGGACAGGGCGGCAAATCCGGCAAGGTCGTTTTGTGGGACATTAAGACGGGGGATCGCATCGCGACGGTCGGCAACGAATTCGACCAGGTGCTCAGTGCGGATCTCAGCGCGGATCAGCAGTTTGTCGCGCTCGGCGGGCCAAGCAAGTTGGTCAAGATTTACTCCACCAAGGACGGCAAGCTCATCCAATCGATCAAGAAGCATACCGACTGGGTAACTGCGATCGCCTACTCGCCGGATGGCAAGCTACTCGCCAGCGCGGATCGCAACGGCGGCATTCAAATTTGGGAGGGTGATACCGGCAAGGAATTCAACAGCTTGCCGGGGCACAAAGTCGGCGTGACTGCGTTGGCGTTCATGACGGGAGTCGTGGCCTCCGCGAGTGAAGACGGGACTGTGAAGCTGTGGGATGTGAAGGAAGCCAAGGAGATCAAGAGCTGGAAGGCTCATGATGGCGGAGTGTCCTGGGTGGAGTTCACGCCGGATGGGCGCCTCGTAACCTGCGGCCGGGATAAGACTGCGAAGATTTTTGATCAGACCGGCAAGGAACTCGGGAAGACCGAGGCGTTTGCGGACATCGCACTGCGCGCGACGGTGAGTGGCGACCGCGTGATTGCGGGTGACTGGACTGGCGATATCCGCGTTTGCAGTCTCGATGGGAAACGCATCGGTGAGTTGAGCGCGACGCCGCCGGCGATCACGGACCAGCTTACAGCCGCACAGAAAGCGCTTGCGGATGCGAAGGCCGCTGCCGCGCCGCTGCAACAGCAATTCGCCGTCGCGGAACAGCAAACCAAAGCCGATGGGGGTGGAAAGGAAGCGATGCCGCCCGCGGCGACCGATGCCAACAAGCTGACGGAACTTTCAAAGGCGCTGGAGTCCCAGACTGCGGAGGTCGCGAAGCTGCGTGAGGCGAGAGCTTCACAGAAAGAAGGAACGCCGGAATACAACGACGCCAATAACAAAGTGCAGGCGAAGAAGGCTGAAATCGCAACGACCCAGGCCAGTATCGACGCGACAAAGGGAGCCCCAACCGCGCCGGCAGCACCACAGCCGAGCGGCGCGCAAGAAGGGCTCGCGAAAGCCAAGGCGACGCTGGATGCGGCGAATGCACAAATCGAGAACGCCACTGCGGCAGTGGACAAGTGGACGCGCGCGCAGGCTTTCATGACTGTCCACTCGGCGCGAGCGACGCTCGCCGAGAAACAAGCGGCATACGCCGACCTCGTGGAAGCCGCCAAGAGCGCGCTCGACCTGGCGGAGCAGGTGCGTGGAAGTATCGCGGCAATGAGTAAGGCTTTGGAAGAAGCTCCGAAGCAGCTTCAAGAGAAACAAGCGGCACTGACGAAGGCTCAACAGACGCTCGATCCACTCTCGAAAGCGGTGGTCGCGGGCGAGACTGCGCTTGCCGAAAAAGAGAAACAGACCAAGGAAGCAACCGAGGCTTTCGACAAGGCAAACGCGATCGTGGCCGAGCAGACTAAGAAGCTCGAACAAGACAACGCAGAGATCGCCAATCGGCGCAAGGCCCGTGAAGGAAAGCCGGCCGGATCGCCGGAGTATGAAACCGCGAACAAAAACGTACAAGACTACAAAACCGTGATTTCGCAGACCGAAGCAGTGCTGGCAGCGGCCAAGGCGAAAGTCGAAGAACGGAAACCACAGACCGAAGCGCCGCGGGCTGAAATCGTGAAGATGAAGGACGCGCTGGAGAAGAACCGTGCGGACGTGAAAGCAGCGACAGTGGTGGTGACAACCGCCGAGAAAGCCTTCGCCGACGCAAAGAAGGACATCGACGCAACGACTCAAAAACTCGCGAAACTCCGCAAAGACGCGCCCGGAATCGTGACCACAGCAAAGGCCGCAAAAGCCAAAGCCGACAAGGATGCAGCCCTAGCCGCAAAAGAACTCGAAACCTTAAAAGCTCAAACCGAGCAAGTGCGCGCCGAATTCGACAAACGCTGGCAGCCCCTGCCAACGGTAGCGGCGAAGTAGGCCTAACGGGCCGTCAGGTGTTCTGTCGCTTCGATTCGGGCGCTAACAATGCGCTGTAGCGAAAAGCTCCGCGTATCACGGCAGATGATATTTTTGGCTTGTGAGCATCCGGTGGACTGAACCATGAAATCTCTCGTCGCATTCGTCTTCGGAATTGCCCTCGGAGTTTTCTCAATGCTCGCAGCCGAGCCTCAGTTCGCGCCACCGCTCTCGATCGTTTGTGTCCCGACGAGCGCAACCAAACGCCATATCGAAGCCGCCAAGAAGGTCGCCGCCGCATTCGCCATCAGCATCCGCAAGCCTTTGCAGACCGACCGCAACCCCACATGTTGCATCTATCTCGAGATCACCCATTGGCTTCCCAACGGAGCGAAGGGTTACATCATCAACCACCAACCCGGCGGCACCGTCCTCGCGGCCTCGACGGAGGACGAACTCGATCAGGCAGTCGAGGCATTTGTTCGCTCCGCCAAGTCAGTGAACGGTATCATTAGTGCGCCGGTTGGCATCCAAACCTCTTACCCAGTTGTGTATACTCCCAAATGAACGAAGCGCCTAATCATGCGCCCTGCAGTGCCAAAGGAAGTCGCACGCCCAACTCACCACTGAGACCAAAGAAAGATCTCTAGCCGTTCGCCGGCGAGAACCACTGCGTGCTTCCCGGCGCCTGGTTCTGCCACCGCCTTCTCCTCGCCCCGCGTTGTGGATTCGTGCTTTGGTGCTTCGTGTTTGCCTCGCGGAAGGGTGAGGCTACGCGAATTGGTCGAAGTCCTTTTCTCGGTTGATCCAGCGGCGGACTCGGAAGACGTGAGCGGGGTTGGTGTGAGGGTTGAGTTGCACCCAGTTGCGTTCGCCGGTCCAGAGGTATCGGGCGTCGGTGAGGAGATCGTGGACTTGATAGGTGTCACTTTCCAGCCATCCAAACTCCGTGACCGGGACGTGGATGAATGAGTCGCGCGTGTTGTACGGGTCGAGGTTGACGACGACTAGGATGATGTTGTCGCGGGCCTCGGTCATTTTGCCGTAGAAGAGGACGCTGTCGCTGTCGGAGGGATAGAAGCGCAGGTTTGTGTATTCCTGTAGCGCGCGGTTTCCTCGGCGTATGCGATTGAGCGCGGTGATGAGTCCTTTGATGTTTCCCGGCGCGTCCCAGTCACGCTCTTTCCACTGATACTTCTCGCTGTCGTAGTATTCTTCGCGACCCGGAAGGGCGGCATTTTCACATAGCTCGAAGCCGGAGTAGATGCCGTAGATGGAGGAGAGGGTCGCGGCCAGGACTGCGCGGATCATAAAGGCGGGGCGGCCGCCTTGTTGCAGGAAGAAGGGGAGGATGTCGGGCGTGTTGGGCCAGAGGTTTGCGCGGAAGTAGTCCTTCATCTCGGTCTGCGTGAGCTCGGTGAAGTATTCGATGAGTTCCTGCTTGGTATTGCGCCAGGTGAAGTAGGTGTAGCTGTGGGTGAAGCCTGCTTTCGCCAGCGCCTTCATCATCTTCGGCTTTGTGAAGGCCTCGCTGAGGAAGATCGCGTCGGGATAGGTCTCCTGGACTTTGCCGATGAGATATTCCCAAAAGGCGACGGGCTTGGTGTGCGGGTTATCGACGCGGAAGATGCGGACGCGGTGCTCGCACCAGAATAGGATGACGCTCGTCAGTTCCTCCCACAGTGCCCGCCAGTTCGGGTTGTGGTAGTTCATCGGATAGACGTCCTGGTACTTTTTCGGCGGGTTTTCGGCGTATTTGATGGTGCCGTCGGGCCGCTTGTAGAACCACTCGGGGTGGTCGTGGACGTAGGGGTGATCGGGCGAGCAGTTGATGGCGTAATCGAGGGCGACTTCCATGCCGCGCGATTCGATCTCGGCGACGAGCCAGTCAAAATCCGCGAGGGTGCCGAGTTCCGGTGCGACGTCTTTGTGGCCGCCGCCGTTGGGGCATTTCTGGTGGCGATTACCGATGGCGTAAGGGACGCCGGGTTCGCCGGGCTCGCAGGTGACGGCGTTGTTGCGGCCTTTGCGCGCGGTGATGCCGACGGGATGGACAGGCGGGAAGTAGATGACGTCGAAGCCCATGGCGCGGGCGTCATCGACGCGGGGTAGGCAGTCGCGGAACTTCGAGCCGCGGTCGCCGTGACCCTCGGCGCAGCGGGGGAAAAACTCATACCACTGCGAGAAGAGGGCGCGGTCGCGATCGACGGTGATGAACGGGTAGGCGGGGACCGGGACGGGTGGCGCAGGGTCGGTGAGGACGGCGATGGCGGGCTCAGCGGCTTTCTTCTTTCGGGCGACTGGTTTTTTTGCGGCCGCGGACTGGGGTGGCGCGCTGCTTTCCACGAGGACGGCGACGGGCGGGGTGGCGAGGATGAATTCGGAGCCGTCGCCTCGGTCGGAATAGGTGTGCATGAGCGCCTCGAGTTCGGGGCGATGGGCGAGGTCGTTGACTTCGGAGGGCGTGCCCGCCCGAAGCCGCGCGGCGATTTCGAGTAACTGTTTTTCGTCCGCCTTTTGCCCCTGCGCGGCGGCTTGCGCGGCGGCTTTCTCGACGATGCCAGCGCCCTCGATCGACTCGCTTTTCAAGTCGGTGAGCCCGGCGGCGTGCTTGGTGTGAAACTCGTGCTGCCACGAAAGGAACACGTCGCCCCATGCCTCGATGGTGAATTCGTAGCGCGCGTTTTCGTAAAATGAACACGCCCCCTGCCAGCGGTCGTTGCCGTTTGGCATCGGCGCCATCGGCGTCTCGTGCCAGCGGGCGGCATCGGCTTTGCGCCACTTCAGCATGGCCGACATGATGTCGTGGCCGTCTTTGAAGATGTCGGCCGCGACG
The DNA here is from genome assembly GCA_038207335.1 of Chthoniobacterales bacterium. Taxonomy (GTDB): domain Bacteria; phylum Verrucomicrobiota; class Verrucomicrobiia; order Chthoniobacterales; family Chthoniobacteraceae; genus CAIURC01. Next base: position 105,557 of record JBBQZX010000005.1, read on the forward strand.
AGCAGGCTCTCGCCGGCGGCGCGCTTGATCGGAAATCGGCCCGCATCGACGAGCGGCGAGACGTTTTCGATGACGACTGTCGAAGGACGCAGAATCATGCGGTGCATCTTCGCGCCAGGCGCGGGGAACGTGGAAGCACTTTGCGATTCCGATTTGCCGGACGGATCTTTTCAACCATGGCGGATGCGGCGAAAATGCGCTGAGCGAAAAGGTCCGATCTTTGCGGCGTTGCGCTTTGCGGGCGGGGTTCGAGACGGTAGCTTCGGCGCGATTTATGAGTCTTTCGCATCGCCCCTCGCTCGTCGCCGGATGTCTCGCGGGACTTGTCGTCGGGGCGTTGGTTGCGCTGGTTGCGGGTGGGAGATTTTCGGGAAAGTCGGATGCCGGCGCGCGGCAGGTGCAGATTCTGCGGGAAGAAAATGCACGGCTTCGAGGGGTGGTTGCGGAGAGCGAAAAGGCGAAGGCTTTCGCGAAGAACAAGGCGCAGCGGGAGGCGATCGAGCGGGAGGTCGTGGCGATTCGCGGGCTGGAATTCAAGACGCCGGTGGACTATCAGGTGCTCGATCGAAAGGAGATCAAGGCGACGCTTTCACGCAAGATGTCGGAGGTTTTTTCGGAGGAGGAATTTGCGAATATGACGGCTGCGCTTGCGCGGCTTGGGTTGCTGGAGGAGGGGTTTCCGCTGCGGCAGAAATATGTCGATTTGCTCGGGGAGCAGGTGGCGGCATTTTACGATCAGCACACGCACAAGCTTTGCATGTTCGAGGATGCGTCGCTGGAGAATTCGCAGAATCGCGTGGTGCTGGCGCATGAGCTGACTCACGCGCTGCAGGATCAGCATTTCGGGCTCGCGCGCCTGCCGCTGGAGGCAAAGACGAACGACGATCGCGCGGCGGCGGCGAGCGCACTGTGCGAGGGGGACGCGACGCTGGTGATGACGGAATTCATGATGAAAAATCTGTCGCTCGGCGCGCTGAAGGACAACGTGTCGGCGTCGCTGACGCAGAACATGGACGAGCTGGCGAAGGCGCCGCGGTTTCTGCGCGAGATGCTCGTGTTTCCGTATTTGCGTGGGCAGGAATTTTGCGGCGCGCTGTTTTCGGGCGGGGGGTATGAGGCTGTGAATCAAGCATACAAGCGGCCTCCCAGCTCGACGGCGCAGATTTTGCATCCGGTGAAATTTCTCGGCGACGAGCACGAGGAGCCGGTGGCGATCGAGTGGAAGGAGCTGAAATTTCGCGGAAAGGAGCCGATCGCGGACAATGTGCTCGGGGAAATGGGGACGCGGATTTTGCTCGGGGATGGAGTGGAGGCAGCGGAGGCGGAGCGCGCTGCGGCGGGTTGGCGCGGTGATCGGTATTTGTGCTTTGACGGCGGAAAGACGCTCGTGTGGAAAAGCGTGTGGGCGAGTGCGGATGAGGCGTCTGAATTTGCGGAGGCGGAGAAGCGGACGCTCGCGAAACGATACGGGGCATCGACGCGGGTGACGCTGGTTACGCAGCGCGCGGAGGCGGTGGTGGTGATCGACGCGACGGATGCGGCGGCGGCGGATGAGCTGGGCGCGCAGTTTGGCGGGTGAAGGGAATTGAGCCGTCGCCGCCTGCATTGCGCGGGGGATGCCGGGTGCTTTAGCTTTTCCGAAATGGACAAAAACGAAATGCGTCTCGATCCGCTGACTGGCGTGTGGACGCTGTTTTCATCGGCTCGCGCGGGGCGTCCGTTTTTCGATTCCGCGAGCGCGGAGGGTGCGCCGGATCCGTTCGTTGCGGGGTGCGAGATGCACGCGCCGCACGCGCTTCACCAGATGCCGGAGGATGAGGGATGGCGGGTGCGCGTGGTGCCGAATCGCGCTCCAGTGCTTCGCGTGGAGGGGGATGCGTCGCGACGTGGGGATGGGATTTACGACCGGATGGATGGCGTCGGTGCGCATGAGGTGATCGTCGAGGACGCAGGAAGTCGTGCGCTCTGCGAGCTTTCACGGAGCGAGATCGAGCAGGTGATTTCGGCGTGGAAAACTCGGATGCTCGACCTGATGCGCGATCCGCGCATGCGTTCCTTTTCGATCGTGAAAAACGTGGGGCGCGCGGCCGGGGCGCGGGTGGATCATTCGGTGAGCCAGCTCATCGCGATGGCGGTGATCCCGCCGCTGCTGCGTCGTAAGCTTGAAGCCGCGCGCGATTTTTATGATCGGAAAAAGCGCTCTATTTTCGACGACATCCTCGCCGAAGAGGTGCGCGCCGGGACGCGGCTGGTGTATGAAAACAATGGGTTTGCGGTCTTCTGCCCGTATGCGTCGCGCGCGCCGTTCGAGCTGGCGATTTACCCGAAAAGGCAGTGCTCGGATTTTCACGGGATCAGCGACCAGGAGTGCGCGCAATTCGCCGACGCCCTCGGTACCGCGCTGCGGAAGCTCGTGCGCGCGCTCGACGGACCCGCGTATCATCTCATGCTTTTCACGGCACCGACGCGCACCGACAGGCGCGACCATTGGACGACTATCGAGCGGGACTTCCGCTGGCATGTGGAAATCCTGCCGCGGCTCGAGCCCGTCAGCGCACTGGAACTCGGCACGGGCTGCTGGGTGAATGGCGTGTGGCCCGAGGTCGCCGCGGAATTTCTCTGTGCGCTGGAGGTGGCGGAATGATCGGGCGCCAGATTTTCTACGAGGGGCGAGTGCAGGGCGTCGGATTCCGCTTCACGGTGAAGTCGCTGGCACGCGGATACGAGGTCGTCGGCTGGGTGAAAAATCTCGCCGACGGTCGCGTCGAGATGCAGGTGAGCGGCGAGCGCGGGGAGGTGGAGGGGTTCATCGAGGCGATCGCGGAGAGCGAGTTGAAGAGCCACATCAAGAGCGTCGAAGCGCACGCCGCGCCCGCGCTGGAAGGCGTGCGTGGCTTCGAGATCGCACGGTGATCACCGTTGCTCCGGTCGAGTCCAATCCATAAATTTCTCGGATGAATACAGTCGCTGAGACTCGCCGGACCACCGAACGATTGAACATGGATCTCCGCAGAGCCTGAATTGCTACGAAGCGTGAGCGCCCCCGCGATTTCCATCCGAAACCTGACGAAGGTTTTCCCGATTCCGTTCAAGCGTGAGAGCGTGGTGGCGGTGAAGGAGCTGTCGCTCGAGGTCGAGTCGGGGCAGGTGTACGGGCTGCTCGGGCCGAATGGTTCGGGCAAAAGCACGACGATGAAAATCGTGCTCGGGCTCGTCGCGCCGAGCTCGGGAAGCACGGAGATTTTCGGGCGCGATAGTCGGCGCGTGGAGAGCCGCGAGGACGTCGGATTTCTGCCGGAGAATCCGTACTTTTATAAATATCTCACGGGCACGGAGACGCTGGATTTTTACGGAAAGCTGTGCGGGCTCGGTGGGAAAAAGCGGCGCGAACGGACGAGAGAATTGCTCAGTCTGGTCGGGCTCGAAAACGCCGCGGACCGGCGCATCGGCGGATATTCCAAAGGGATGCTCCAGCGCATCGGACTCGCGCAGGCGCTCGTGCAGGAGCCGCGGCTGCTTGTGCTCGATGAGCCGACGGCGGGCGTCGATCCGGCGGGTTCGCGCGAGATTCGCGATCTTATTTTGGATTTCAAAATGCGCGGGATCACCGTGCTGCTGTGCTCACATTTGCTCGGGCAGGTGCAGGAAATCTGCGACCGTGTGGGCATTCTGCATCGGGGCGTGCTGGTGCGCGAAGGCCGGCTCGAGGAACTGATATCGATCGGGAACCAGACGGAGCTGATTTTGGAAAACGCGTCGCCGGATGTGCTCGCGGAAGTCGAGCAGGTGATCGCTCGGGGACATGGGAGAGTCGTGGAAAAGCGAAAGCCGCAAACGACGCTGGAGCGGTATTTTCTCAAAGTGACGGGAGGCGAGGAATGAAAGGGGATTCAGCCTTCGAGCCCGCTACAGGCGGCTTCCGCACCGAAAAAGCCGCCACACTTTCACCGCGATGAACGCCCCCACAGCCCACCGCGCATTTTCCCCCGGCCGAATCTGGGCCATCGCGTCGAACACTCTCCTCGAGCTCGTCCGGCTGAAGGTCTTCTACTTCATGCTGCTCTTCGCGCTGCTCATCATCGGCAGCTCGCTGTTCATGGTGAACTTCACGTTCCAGCAGCAATTCCAAGTGCTCAAAGACGTCTCGCTCGGCGCGATGTCCATCTTCACCTGGCTCCTCGCGGTGCTTGCCACCGCGATGTTGCTGCCGAACGACATCGAGGATCGCACCCTCTACACGATCCTCGCGAAGCCCGTCCCGCGGCTCGAATACATTCTCGGCAAACTCCTCGGCGTGCTGCTGCTGCTGGCCGTCGCGATCACGCTCATGACCGCCGTTTTCTGCATCGTGCTCTACGCGCGCGAGCAGATGGTGCTCGCCGAAACCGCGCGAGTCGAAGCGCCGTCCGACGAACTCGCCGCCGCGCTCGCGAACGTCAAAGCCTCGACCTTCAACGCCAACCTCATCCCCGGCATCCTCATCATTTATCTAAAGGCTGCGGTGTGCGCCGCGCTCACGCTCCTCATCTCGACTTTCGCGTCGTCCTCCATCTTCACGATCATCGTTTCGGTCGTCGTTTATTTCATCGGCCACCTCCAGCCGATCGCCCGCGAGTATTGGCTCGCCGCGCTTCCCGGTGGCGCCGATCCGTCGCCTTTTTTGAAAGTGCTGCTCGGTCTTGTCGCGCTCGTCTTCCCCGATTTTCAGCTCTTCAATCTCGTCGATGACATCGTGGTCGGGAATGCCGTGCCGCTCGCGATGTTCCTGAAAACGGCGGGGCTCGGGCTCGGCTACATCAGCATCTATACGCTGGTCGCGTATCTGTTTTTTGCAAACAAGGAACTGTGATGTGGAGGACGCGCCTGATCGCCATGGCTGTGCTGGCGCTATTTGGCGCGGGGAAAATGCGCTTCGAGCAGCAACTCGCTGACGAGCACCGCGCCGCATTTTTCCACACAGCAAAGCTCGATCTCAGCCTGAGGCAGCAGCTCGGGCAGATGGGATTCCTCGCCGCGCTCAGCGGCTTTCGCGCGGTGCTCGCGGACATTCTTTGGCTGCAGGCGCACGCGGCTTGGGAGCGCACGGAGTGGGGACGAATGAAGCTGCTTTTCGACACCGTCACCGCGCTCCAGCCGCGCGCGATGTTCTTTTGGGACATGGCCGCGTGGCACATGGCGTGGAATGCGAGCGTCGCCGCGCGAGAGGACAAGACGCAGCCGCGCGAGGCCCTGCGGATCAAGGCGCAGCGCGAGTATTTCAAAGTCGGCGAAGATTTTCTGCTGCGCGGAATCCAGAATAATCCTGATCGTCCTCTGCTCTACGACGCGCTCGGGCGGCTCTACCGGGACAAATTTAACGACCACGCGAAGTCGGCCGAGGCTTACGAAAAGGCCGCGAGTTTTCCCGAAGCGCCGGAGTATGACAGGCGATTCGCGGCCTACGAAATGGCGCAGGTGCCGGGCCGCGAGCGCGAGGCATACAACCGGCTTACGGAGTTTTATCGCATGGGTGAAAAGGAGCGTCTCCCGACGCTGCTGCGACTTTTGCGCGAGCTGGAGGTGAAATTGAACGTGCCTCCCGCGCAGAGAATCCCCAAAGTGGAGTCCCCACATTGATGCGTTACGCCGTATTCGCCGACATCCATGCAAATCTCGAAGCCCTCGAGGCAGTGCTCGCCGACGCCGAATCCCACGGCGTCACGCACTACGTCTGTCTCGGCGACGTGGTCGGCTACAACGCGAATCCGCACGAATGCGTCGAGCGCGTGCGCGCGCTGGATTGCCCGGTGGTGAAGGGAAATCACGACGAGCAGGCATCCGTCACGGACGATCTCTCGGGCTTCAATCCGCTCGCGGAGGAGGCGATCAACTGGACGCGCAAACATCTCACCGAGGAGGACAAAACCTGGCTGCGCGAGCTGAAAATGGTCCGGCAGGTGCGCGACTTCACGATCGTCCACGCGACGCTAGATACGCCGCACAAGTGGGGCTACGTCTTCAATCAGCTCGATGCCGCCGCGAGCTTCAACTACCAGCACACGAATATCTGCTTCTACGGCCACACGCACGCGCCGCGCGCCTACGTTCGCGACGGCTCGGTAAAGAGCCAGGTGCTCGACAAACTGGCGATCGAGCCGGGGAAAAAATATTTCGTGAACGTCGGTAGCGTCGGCCAGCCGCGCGACGGCGACTGGCACGCCTCGTATTGCCTCTACTACCCGGACAAGCAGCTCGTAGAGGTGCGCCGCCTCGAGTACGACATCTGGACCGCGCAGGATAAAATCGTGGATGCTGGGCTTCCGCAACGGCTTGCGGACCGGCTGGCGCTTGGGAAGTGAGACAGCTGATGGCTGATAGCTGTAGCTGATGGCTAATTGAAGTCGGCGCGCGTGCTTCCCGATCTATCAGCCGTCAGCCATCAGCCATCAGACATACTCTGCATCAAGCCGAGTTCGCTCGGGGATGTCGTCCACGCGTTGCCCGCGGTGGCGCGGCTGAAGCGACGATGGCCTGCGAGCCATTTGCGCTGGCTCATCAATCCGGAATGGGCATCGCTGCTGGAAGGGAATCCACATGTCGATGAAGTGGTGCTTTTCCCGCGCGGAGAGTTTCGTGGGCCGCGCGGGATTTTGAAAATCGTCCCGTGGGCGAGGGCGCTTCGGGGCAGCGTGCGGTCGGAACTCGTCGTCGATTTTCAGGGGCTGTTGCGCAGCGCGCTGATCGGGCGTGTGTGCCGACGCGAAAAGCTGCTCGGGCTCTCCGACGCCCGGGAAGGCGCGCGATATTTCTACGACCAAACGGCGGACGTGCGAGGCATCGCGCACGCCGTCGATCGCTACCTCGCGCTCGCCCGCTTCGCGATTGGTGAGGCTGACGACGCGCCGCTCGAATGGCCGCTGCCACAGGGTTCGGAGCCCGCGGGCTTCGATGAAAGCAAACCGTTCGTGCTGCTCCACCCGTTTTCCCGCGGCGCGGGAAAGTCTCTCTCCTCTGCCGATGTTGATGCGTTCTGCGCCGGGCTCGCGCCGATGCGAGTCGTCGTCGCCGGTCGCGCGGGTGAAACGTTCGCGCCGCTCGCAAATGTCACGGACCTCCTCAACCGCACATCGATTTCCGAACTCATCTGGCTCATCCGTCGCGCGGAATTCGTCGTGAGCGTGGACAGCGGCCCAATGCACATCGCGGCCGCGATAACGTCGCGCCTGCTCTCCATCCACACATGGAGCGATCCCGAGAAAGTCGGCCCGTATCGCCGCGACGCATGGATTTGGAAAGACAGCCGCGTCTTCCAGCGAAACGCACCCACTGCCTCACGCCCGCTGGCGACTCCGGCAGAACTCGCCGCATTCATCCGCACGTTGCTGTAGTCGGTATCGATGATCTCGCCCGCGGTATCACCGATACCGGCTACAACATCGCGCTTGAAGCCACCGCGCATCCCTCGTTTAGTGCGCCTCGCAGGACTCGGATGGGTGACAGAGTGGTCTATTGTGCTCGCCTGGAAAGCGTGTGTGCTTTTATCGGCACCGGGGGTTCGAATCCCCCCCCATCCGCCACCGCCGGATTTCACCCCGTTGTCACGCGTGTGACGCGAACGTGACGCGAACGTGACGTGCGGCTGACGCCACTCTGTGCGCATACTCCGAAGCACCCCGTCGCGTGCGTCCGGGAAAACAGCTTCCTTTTCCTCTCCACTCGCACCGTCGCGAAACTCACACATCGCATGCTCAAAAAATACCGCACTGGCTGGATTTCCGACGTGCATCTCGGCACCCGCGGCAGCAATGCCGAGGCGCTGCTCGAGTTCCTGCGCGAAAACGAATTTGAGACACTCTACGTCGTCGGTGACCTCATCGACGTCTGGTCGCTGCGGCGCGGGATTTACTGGCCGCAGTCTCACAACGACGTCGTGCAAAAACTCCTGCGCGCCGCACGCAAAGGAACGCGCGTCATCTACATCCCGGGAAATCACGACGAGTTTGTGAGCGGATTTCTCGGCTCCTACGGCAACATCCAGGTCTGCAACCGCGCGATCCACACGACCGCGGACGGGCGCCGAATCCTCGTCATCCACGGCCATGAACTCGACACCGTCGTGCAAAACATCAAGTGGCTTGCGCACATCGGCGACGTCGGATACCAGCTCCTGCTGAAGCTCAACACGCCCATCAACACGATCCGGCGACGGCTCGGCTTCGGATACTGGTCGCTCAGTGCCTACGTGAAAAAGCGGGTCAAAAACGCTGTCAGTTTCGTCGGGAAATTCGAAGACGCGATCATCCGATTTTCGTGTGAGGATAAAGTCGATGCCGTCCTCTGCGGGCACATTCACACCGCGGCGATTCGAGAGGAGGGCGAGACGGCGTATTACAATTCCGGCGACTGGGTCGAGAGCCGCACCGCGCTCGTCGAGGACTTCGATGGGAAAATTCACCTCCTCACCCATCCTGCGCGAAGCTTGTATTCGAGCCCCTCCGCAGTCGAAAGAGAACTCGCGGTCGCCGGCTGATATGGCGATCAACCGTAGCGGCCTTCGATATATTCCGCGGTCTTTTCGTGCTTAGGTGAGAGGAAGAGATCTTCGGTGCGGGCGTGTTCGATGAATTCACCGAGCAGCATGAAGATGCACTCGTGCGAGGCTCGACGCGCTTGCGCCATGTTGTGTGTGACGATCACGATCGTGAACCGCCCGGCGAGGCTCCACATGAGTTCCTCGATCGCGCGAGTGCCCTCGACATCAAGCGCGCTACATGGCTCGTCCATGAGGATGATCTCAGGCTTTAGCGGCAGCAGCCGCGCGATGCAGAGCTTCTGCTGCTGCTCGAGTTGCAGACTTGTGGCCTTGCTGTGAAGCCGGTCTTTGAGGTCGCGCCAGAGGTTCACTTCGGTCAGCGCCTTTTCCACCGCACCGTCGAGGTCGGACTTCTTTAAGCCGCCTTCGTTGTGGATGCGGAGGCCGAAGACCACGTTTTCATAAACGCTGATCGGCAGCGGATTCGGACGCTGAAAAACCATGCCGACGCTCTTTCGCAGCTCGGTGAGCGCGATGTCAGGGTCGTAGATGTTTTTGCCGTTCAGCAAGATTTCGCCCTTCGTGGTGACGTATCCGTAGCGCTCGTTCACCCGGTTGAAGCAGCGGAGCAGTGTTGTCTTTCCACATCCGCTCGGGCCGATGAGCGACGTGATTTGGCCGTGCTTGATATCGACGGTGATGCCCTTGAGCGCCTGGAATTTGGCGTACCAGAGCGACAGGTCGCGGGTTTGGATGCCGGGGGCCGGGGTCATCTCGCGGAGCATTCGGGAAGCGCCTGCGGCTGGCTGAACATCCTCTGCATCATCCAAAGATCCCGTTCACGTATTCATAAGTCCGCCGGTCCGCGGGCTTGTCGCTGAAGATCACGTCGCTTGCGCCCATCTCGATGATCTCGCCATTCCACAAAAACATCGTCCGCGCGGCGAGACGACGAGCCTGCTGCACGAGATTCGTCACGAGGATGATCGTCATCTCGCGCTTCAGCTCCTTCAGCACGTCCTCGATGCGCATCGTGGTGACGGGGTCGATCGCGATGCTGAATTCGTCGAGGCACAAAATGTCGGGCGAATGCGAGAGCGCGCGGGCGATCGTAAGGCGCTGCTGCTGGCCGCCGGAGAGCTTCGTGCCGAGCGAATCGAGGCGGTCTTTCACCTCGTCCCACAGGGCGGCTTGGCGCAGGCATTTTTCCACGAGGCCGTCGAGGTCGCTGCGATTCGTGAGGCCGGCGGCGCGCGGCGCGAATGCGACGTTGTCGTAGATGCTGAGCGGCAGGCCGACGGGCAGCGGCGCGACCATGCCGATTTTGCGGCGAAGCTCGAAGACGTTGCGCATTTTCTGCACGTCCTCGCCATCGACGCGGATCGTGCCGCTCACGCGCGCCGCGGCGTTGAATTCGATAGTGCGGTTGATGCAGCGCAGCAGCGAGGTTTTGCCGGATTGCGCGGGGCCGATGATCCCGAGGATTTCATTTGGCTCGATGTGGAACCCGATGCCGTGAATGACTTCGTTCGCGCCGTAGCTGACGCGGAGATTCTCGACTTCGACTTTGTGTGCGCTGGTGTTCATCGGCAGGTCACCACTTTTTGCGTGAGCGGAGGTAGGCGCGGAGCGCGATGGCCGTGGCATTCACGAGCAGCACGGCGCAGAGCAGGACGGTGGCGATGGCGTAGGGCAGCGATTTCGCCGCGCCGCTCGCCTGGGTGGCGATGTAGTAGAGGTGCATCGAGAGGGCCATGCACTGGTCTTTGAATGGCGAATACAAAAACAGCCCCGTGCCCTCGACAGCTTTGTAAGTCGCGACGCCGGTGAGCATGACCGGCGCGGTTTCACCTGCGGTGCGGCTGACTTGCAGGATAACGCCAGTGAGGATGCCGCTGATCGAATTCGGCAGAACGATCGCGCGGATCGTCTGCCAGCGGGTCGCGCCGACGTTCCAACACGCTTCGCGAAACTGCATCGGCACACTCGCGAGCGCTTCTTTCGTCGAGGCGATGATGACTGGGAGCGTCATGATCGCGAGCGTGAGAGACGCGGCGAAGATGCTTTTTCCAAACTGCATCGCATACACGAAAGCGCCGAGACCGAAGAGCCCGTGGACGATGCTGGGTACGCCCGCGAGGTTGACGACCGCGAGATTTACGATGCGCGTAAACCAGCTTTCGCGCGCGTATTCGTTCAAATAGACAGCTGCCAAAACGCCGATGGGTGCACTGAGGCAGAGCGAGATGACGACGATGTAAATAGTGCCGACGAGCGCCGACCAGATACCGCCGCGGACGCCGCCCGCGCGCGGATTTTCGGTCAGGAATTCCCATGACAACGACGGCATCCCTTTGCTCACGACATAGATCACAATGAGGATGAGCGGCACCACCATCGCGAGCGCCATGAGACCAAGCACGGTCTGCGCGATGCGCTCTTGGCGCTGCTTGCGGCGGACGGCGGGCGTGGTGGTGAAGCGGGCGGCGCTCATTTGCGGCGCACTCCTTTCACGATGAGATCGGCGGTGAGATTGACCACGAAGGTGATCGAGAAGAGCAGGATGCCGATGAGGAAAAGCACCTGGTAGTGGTCCGAGCCTTTGCTCGTCTCGCCGAGTTCCGCGGCGATCGTGGCGGTGAGCGTGCGGACGGGATCGAAGATGCTGTGCGGGATGCGGATCGAGTGGCCGGTGGCCATGAGCACTGCCATCGTCTCGCCGATCGCGCGGCCCACGCCGAGCAGCACGGCGGCGAGCAGGCCGTTCTTTGCCGCGGGCAAAAGCACGCGATGAACGATCTGCCAGCGGGTGGCGCCGAGCGCGAGCGCCGCCTCGCGAAAACTGTCTGGCACAGCTTTCAGCGCGTCCTCGCCGATGCTCACCATGATCGGCACGGACATGAGCGCGAGCAGGATCGCGCCATTAAACATATTCACGCCGATGGGCACATGCGCGAACTCGATGAGCAGCGGCGACATGACGCTGAGCCCGATGAAACCCCACACGACGCTCGGGATCGCAGCGAGCAGCTCGATCACGACTTTCAGCGTTTCCTTCGCGCGGCCCGTGCAAAACTCCGACACGAAAATCGCCGCGCCGAGCCCGAACGGCACAGCCATGAGCATCGCCAACGCGGTGACGCTGAGCGTGCCGACGATGAGCGCGCCGACTCCGTATTGCGGGTTCGTCTGCGAGGTCGGGATCCACTTTATGGAAAAGAGGAACTGCCCGAAGTCTAGCTTCGAGAGGAACGGCGCGCCCTCGCGGAGGACAAAGAAGAAGATGCTGAAAACGAAGACGATCGCGCTGATGCCGCAGAGCCGGATGACCAGCTCGAGCACACGCTCGCCGACCAGCGCGAGCGTGCTGCGACCGGGCATGACAGCGCGGCGCGGCGTTGCCGGGGCGGCGTCGGAGGCTGTGCGTTCGTCGTCGGGAGCCATACTCGCAGGCTGCTCGGAGCGCGGGCTCCGTGCGGTGGGCGCGCTATTTCGGGAGCGGCACGTAGCCGGTCTGCTTCACGATCGCCTGGCCCGCGTCGCTGTGAATCCAGTCGAGATACTTCTTCACCGCCGCGGTCGGCTCTCCTGCGGTGTACATGAAGAGCGGGCGCGCGATCGGGTAGGTTTTGTCCAGTGTCGTCTCGATCGAAGGCGTCACGGAAGGCTCGCCTGTTTTTTTGGAAACTTTGATCTGCTTCACGTCGGGCGTGGCGTATCCCATGCCGGAGTAGCCGATCGCGCCGGGCGTTTTTGCGATGAGTTCCACCACGTCTTTGCTGCCGTTCATGTCGAGTGTGCCCTGCTTGTATTCGCTTTTTTTACCGATGATCGCCTCTTTGAAATAGTGATATGTCCCCGAGTTGTTCTGCCGGCTGACGCGCACGATTTCGTCGCTTTTCTCGCCGCCGGGCACGGTGACTCCGAGTTGACTCCATTTCGTGATCGTGCCGTTGTCGCGATAGATTTCGCCGAGCTGCTCGAGCGAGATTTCATTCAGCGGATTGTCCTTGTGAATGAAAATCGAGAGCGCGTCGTAGCCGACCATGAATTCCTTCGGCTCCACGTTCCGCTTCTCTTTCAGCTCGGCGACTTCCTTTTCCTCGAATGTGCGCGAGCAGTTCGCGATGTCGCAGGTGCCTTGGATCAGCGCCGCCGTGCCGGTGCCCGATCCGCCGCCATTCACTTCGACCGAAACGGTGGGCTCGACGTGCCCGTAAGCCTCCGCCCACGCGATCGCGAGGTTCACCATCGTGTCGGAGCCGATGTTCGTGATCGTGGTTTTCTTGCCACCTCCCGCCGAGCTCGCGTCGCCGGATTTGTTACATGCAGTGAGCGTGAACGCGAACACGGCAAGCGCGGCGCAGGTTAGTTTCAGGGTGGTTTTCATGGGTATGTTTTGGTGTGGAGATTTAGGGAATGCGGTCGGCGAGCACGGCTTTGCAGAGATCGGAGATATGCTGTTTTAGAAAGTCGAACGTCGCCGCGTAGGCACCCGCTTTTTCCTCGCCGGAGAGGTCTGCGCCGCCCGGATTCGGAAGCCCGCTCCAGTCGAGGCAGACGGCTTTTCGCACGGAGGAAAATGCGCGCTTCGCATCGGGCGTGAGCGCGACGAGGATTTGCGTGTGCTCGAGATTCGGCAGTTGATCGATCGAGTGCGTCGTGGTCCGCGAGACGTCGATTTCTTTCTCCACGAGAAACTGAATCGCACCCGGATCGACCTGCCCCGCGGTGATTCCCGCGCTCGCAAAAACGAAGAGAGGCAGATTCAGCGAATGCCCGATCGCCTCGGCCATCTGGCTCGCGCAGCCGTTGTCGTCATCGACGAAAACCATGCGCCACACATCTCCGCCGAGGTGCTTCGAGTGCTCGCCGGTCGTCATGTAAATGACCTCCTCGCAGATATTCTGAGCCTGGTCGGTCACGCGCTCGAAGCGCCGCGCGACTGTCATCAGCGGCGTGAGCGCCTTGAGCGGCAGCTTGCCGTCGTGGCGCAGCGCGAAGAGCTCGGCATTGATCGTCGATTTCAGACCATCCACCTCGTCCTCCACGGCCATCGTGCGGCGCGCGAGTTCGACATCCTCGGTGAGAAAAGCGCGCACCGCATCGCGCAGCATCGGGATGCTCAGCGAAGCGATTTGCTCGAATCGCGCGAGCGGAAATTCGCAGTCGAATGCCGATAATTTCAGCACTTGCCGCGCGATGCTTTCCGCGTAGTCGCCGATACGCTCGATGTCTTGGTTGATCTTGATCGCGATGTAGGCGAAGCGCAGTTGCAGGGCGACGGGCTGCTGGCGCACGAGGAATTCGAGGCACAGCCGGTCGATTTCCAGTTCCAGCTCATCGATGCGCCGGTCGCGCAAAATCACCGTGTAGGCGAGTTGCCGGTCGCGATTTGAAAATGCGCGCAACACGGCTTCCAGCGCGTCGGTCGCGAGATTCGCCATGTCCGAGATGCGGCCGCGGATGCGGTCGATGTCGCGCTGCATGGATGCTTCGTAGTAAGAGGCCATTCGGGTGGATGGGTAGGGAAACCAAGCGGGTGATCCAAGGCAAACGCGAATCAAATATCCGCCGTTTTCCAAAACGTCACGATTTCGCCACGCGATTGTGACATTTGTCGCCCGTCTCTTTTCCCACGACCGAGAGGCTCGCGTTGAAATTCGGAAAAGCCTTGCGCGTCCACGCCATCGACGGATACCCGAACCCATCGTCGCCGCACAACAGGTACACTCGATTTTCTAGCACGCCTTCAATGGAAACGCACGCCCCACAACGCTTCAATGTCCTCGGCATCGGTGTCAGCGCGATTCATTTGGAAAGTGCCGTCGCCGCAGTTCTCGCAGCGACCGCTGCCCGGCGAAAAGGATACGTCTGCGTGACCGGCGTGCATGGAGTGATCGAGGCACAAGACGACCCGGACTTTCGCGAAATCCTCAACCGCGCATTTCTGGTGACCCCCGACGGGATGCCGCTCGCGTGGCTGGGAAAGTTAAAATTCGGCGCGCGGGTGGATCGAGTCTATGGTCCCGATTTGATGCTCGCCGTGCTCGAAGCGACACGGGCAAAAACGTGCCGACATTTTTTTTACGGCGGCGCGCCCGGTGTCGCCGAAGACTTGAAAACGCGGCTCGAAACGCGGCTGCCCGGCGTGCAAATCGTGGGTACTTTTTGCCCGCCTTTTCGCCCGCTCGATGCGGCGGAACAGGCCGAACTGATCGCGCTCGTGGCGGAGAAAACGCCCGACATCATTTGGGTCGGCCTCAGCACGCCGAAGCAGGAGCGCTTCATGGCGGAATATCTCCCGCGACTCAATACGACGCTCATGTTCGGCGTCGGCGCGGCATTCGATTTTCATTCCGGCCGGGTCCGGCAAGCGCCGCGCTGGATTCAGCGCTCTGGCTTCGAGTGGCTTTTCCGCACGATCTGCGAGCCGCGCCGCCTCGCGCGCCGCTACCTGGTGAACAATCCGCGTTTCCTGTTTCGCATCGCCGCGCAGCTTCTCCACCTCCGGCACTATCCGCTTGAAGGAGTCGTCAACTGAGAGACATTCGCCGACCCATCACCCCACCCTTTTTCATGAATAAAATACTCGTTTGCGGCGCAGGTGGATTCATCGGCGGACATCTCGTTGCGGACCTTCGTCGGCAAGGTTTTACCGATATTCGGGCTGTCGATCAGAAACCGCTCGACGCGTGGTATCAACGGTTCGACGACGTCGAAAATCTCTCGCTCGATCTCTCGCGGCTCGACGCCTGCGAGACTGCTGTGAACGGCGCGGACGTCGTTTACAACCTCGCCGCCGACATGGGCGGGATGGGCTTCATCGAACTAAACAAAGCGCTCTGCATGCTCACCGTCTTGATCAATACGCACCTGCTCATGGCGGCGCGAAAATTCGGAGTCGGCCGCTTTTTCTACTCCTCCAGCGCGTGCGTGTACAACGCCGACAAGCAGCGCGATCCAAACGTCACCGCGCTGAAAGAAGAAGATGCCTATCCCGCGCTGCCCGAGGACGGCTACGGCTGGGAGAAGCTCTTCAGCGAGCGGATGTGCCGTCATTTTCGCGAAGATTTCGGCGTCCAGACGCGCATCGCCCGCTACCACAATGTCTATGGTCCGCACGGCACTTACGACGGCGGGCGGGAGAAGGCTCCGGCTGCAGTTTGCCGCAAGGTCATCGACGCGAAACTGAGCGGAAAACACGAAATCGAAATCTGGGGCGACGGGCATCAGACGCGGAGTTTCATGTATATCGACGACTGCCTGCACGGCTCGCAGATGCTCACCAACAGCGACTTTCTCGAGCCAATCAACATCGGCAGCAGCGAACTCGTCTCGATCAATCAACTCGTCTCGATGGTCGAGGACATCGCCGGGATCACGCTCGAGAGGCGGTACAATCTCTCCGCTCCGAAAGGCGTCAATGGCCGCAACAGCGACAACACGCTGATCCAAAAAGTCTTCGGCTGGGAGCCCTCGACGAGACTGCGCGTGGGGATGGAAAAAACGTATGCGTGGATTCTGGACGAGATCATGAAGGCTCGTGCCACCGGGCGTGCGGCCGTCGTGAACGTCGCGTAGTTTTCGCGCCTGCGCCCGACTGCGAGAGCGCCTTTGACCGCCCGCGCATCGCGAATAGATTGCGACTCCCTCATGCCGGAGCCTGCCCCATCCCAGCCTGTTGCTTCGCCGACGTTCGGTGAAGTGTCGCGACGTTTCATCGAGTGGGTGCGCGCGCGTCCGCTCGATGCGCTTCTGTGGGCCGCGATCTTCGGCGCGCTCATTTACTTTTTCGGGTTCTTCAAAATCTTCAATAACGGCGACCTCTCCGCAGCGGTGTGGGCATGGAGCGCGTGGAATCCCGAGAACAATCAGGAGCACTCTGTCGTCATCCTGCCCGTCGCGATTTTCCTCCTCTGGTATCACCGCGACCGACTCTCCGCCGCGCCGAAGCAGCCCTCGAATGCCGGCCTCGCCATCGCAGCCGCCGGCATCCTCGCGTTTCTCCTCGCCGCCCGCACTCTTCAGCCGCGCATTGCGGTTTTCGCCCTCCCGCTCATCATCCTCGGTGGCGTCTGGTTCCTGTGGGGGCGGGCCGTCGCGCGCGTCTTTTTATTCCCGTGCGTCTTCCTGCTTTTCATGATCCCCATCGGCGGCCTCGTGCAGGGCACCGTCTCGCTCCAGCTCCTCGTCTCATCGGTCTGCAATACGCTCGCCAGCCTCATCGGCGTGAAAATCGAGATCAGCGGCACCACGATCCGCTCGCTTGACGGCAGCTTCAATTTCGAGATCGCCGAAGGCTGCAGCGGCATCCGTTCGCTCATGGCCATGATGACCCTCACCGCCCTCTACGTGCATTTCACGCAGCGGCTTTTGTGGAAAAAAGCCGCCATCTTCTGTGCCTCGCTCGTCTTCGCCGTGATCGGGAATATTGGCCGCATCTTCACCGTCATCCTCGTCGCGAAATTCATCAGTCCGAAACTCGCGAGCGGGCTTTACCACGACTATTCCGGCTTCGTTTTCTTCCCCATCGCGGTCGGTGCGATGGTCGCCTTTGGCAATCTGCTGAACCTCGACTGGAGCAAAATCGCGGCGTCAGCCACAAAGACCGAGCCTCCTCAGATCGATGCCAGCGGCAAGCCCACCGCGCCGATTTCGTATGACTACTAACCGCCTCGCGATCCTCCTCGCAGTCCTGCTGGCGGGCCTCAGCGGCGTCTTCCTGCTGCCGAGACAACTCAACTTCCAGCCCGTCGGGATCTCGCTAAATCTGCCGAGCCACATCGACGAATGGTGGGGCATCGACGTCGCCGTCACAGACCGTGAAAAGCAAATCCTCGGTCCAGAGACGGAGTTCGCGCGAAAGGGATACACCAATGGCCGCGGCGACGAAATCCTCGCCTCCATCGTCCTTGCCGGGCAGGATATGAACACCGGCATCCACCGCCCCGAGCGCTGCCTGCCCGCCCAGGGCTGGACCATTACGAACAAAGCCACGCGCATCATCCCGCTCGCAGAGCGCGGCACCCTCAGCGTCACGCGCCTGCGCAATCTACGCAGCGCGAAAGACGCGCGCGGAAACCCCATCCAGATCTACAACCTCGATTACTACTGGTTCGTCGGGCACAACGTCACCACCGGCTCCCACTTCGACCGCACCCTCATCGACATCCGCGACCGCCTCTTCCTCGGCTACAACCAGCGCTGGGCCTACGTCACCATCGCCGCAAACGTGCAAAACGGTGCCTTCGCCCACGACGAAAAGGAACTCGACGCGATGATCCAGGAGTTCATCCGCAAGCTCGTGCCGCTGGTGGAAAAAGAGTCGGTCGTCAACGGCTGACCCCCCGTCTCACTCCCCGGACTCCAGTTTCCGGCGCAGCTCCTTCAGCTTCTCCCTCTCCGCATCCGTGCGGTACTGCATCTCCCGGCGCGCCGCCTCATCCCGCGGGCCGAAGCGCCCAAACGCCTTCGCCCCGTGATCCCGCTCCGCCAGCCATTGGCGCTGACCCTCCCGGAGCGAGGGCCGCGACTTCTCCGGCAGCCCATCGCGGTATTTTTGGTAAGCCCCATTCAGCTCCCGGTCCACCGCATCCAGCCTCCCCTGCATCACAGCCTCCGCCGGCAGCGCGTCCACCGACTCCGCCGAGACCAGTTCATACGCCGGATCATCTTCAAATTGTCCACTCCAGCGCCTTCCCGCGCGCTTGTTGTAATCTCGCAAATACTCACTCACCTCCCACCGCCCTCCGCGCACATTATAATACGCGCCCCAGTGATACACCCCCTCGCCGCCCCTCTCCCCGGCGCGCACCGCATACAGCGCCCGCGCCCCATCGGGACTCCACGCGATGAAATCCACGATGCCGCGCGTCTCATCCTCCCGGGAGGCATCCGTCGCTCCCTTCCGCCCCGTCGAGCGGTCATAAAACTGCCAGAGAGACTGCCCGATCGTGCCCTTGTCATGCGCCGGCGCAAACTTCACGCCTTCCATCTGCCGGAACAGCTCCGCGGAAGCCATGCCAGAGCCGAGATGATACGTGGCGGCGATCCATCGGTCATCCGGTGAAAAAACAAAGCTCCCGGGCTGGGCGTCCCGGCTTTCCCCGAGGCGGGCGCGGAGCTTCGAGTCCGCGGCAGAGACCACCCACTCCTCCGATTTGTCGTCGCGGTCCGAGGCCTCGATCCACAGCTTCCCCGAGGGACTCGTCGCCACCGCAGGCAAGCCCTCCTTCTCACCCAAAGCCGTCCCGCAATGAGCCGCGCCGAAAAGCGCCAGCGTGAACACCAGGGGGCGGCACCCGTGTCGCGCAGCATAGCGTTTCATGCCGAAAATCTTGGGCAAGCGTGCCCGCGAAACAATCCCGAAAAGTCCTCCGGTCTGCCATGTCGGAGAATGCTTGGCAGGCCATTGCGGATGCGGCTTTCATTCTGGGATGAAAGTGCGACTCCTCCTCGTTCTCTGTCTGCATTTCCTGTATCCCGGCGGAGCCACATCTGCGGAGAAAAGCGCGCCTCCGCCAGACGCAAAGCCCGGGATCGTCGAATACTTTCTCCGCCTGCCGAAAGACACCCTCGAAGCGCCGCCCAAAGCATGGCTCACCGACGCCGGGATCGACCGCGCCAATGGATTCATCGCCGTCGCGGGCGATGGCGCCCAGCCTTCCTTTCAAGTAGTCCTCTTTCGCTTTCGAGATGGCACGCCGCTCCTCGCCTTGGGTGAAGAGCAGCTCGAATCCGAATCTTCCCGGCTCATCTACCTCCGCTTCTTCACGCAGGCATGGGATGGAAACATGCGCGAGGTCAAGCGGTCCGAATTCCCCGAGAAAGCGGCTCAGCACCACTATTTTGAGCTGCCACATCACGGACGCACCATCGTCGTCCGGGACGAGCGAAGCGGTCGCGTTCTCCAGCGTCTCACATGGGATGGGTCGAAATTCCAACCCGCCCAATAAACCTAGAAACGTGCGCGACTCATCGCGCCGCTGGTCTGGAGCTACACTTTCCCCGCGATCACTTTCTCCAGCTTCACGATATCCACGGCGAATTTCCGGATGCCCTCGGCGGTTTTCTCCGTCGCCATCGCGTCGTCATTGAGCAGGTACCGGAAGGTCTTCTCGTCGATCTTCACCCGCTCGATGTCCGCGTCTTTGGCAGCTGCGGCGTCGAGTTTCTTTTCCACGGTCTCGGTGCTGTCAGCGAGCTTCGCGAGCAGATCGGGGCTGATCGTGAGAAGGTCGCAGCCCGCCAGTTCGATGATCTGGCTCACATTGCGGAAGCTCGCGCCCATCACCTCGGTCTTGTGGCCGAACTTTTTATAGTAGTTGAAAATCTGCGCCACAGACTGAACGCCAGGGTCCTCCGCGCCTGTGTAGTCGCGCTTGTTCGCATTTTTAAACCAATCGTAAATCCGACCCACGAAAGGCGAGATGAGCTGCACGTTTGCCTCGGCGCACGCGATCGCCTGCGCCAGTGAAAAGAGCAGCGTAAGGTTGCAGTGGATGCCCTCTTTCTCCAGCACCTCGGCGGCTTTGATGCCCTCCCACGTCGACGCAATTTTGATCAGCACGCGGTCGCGCGAGATGCCCGCCTTTTCATAGAGCGCGATGAGCTGCCGCCCCTTGTCGATCGACCCCTGCGTGTCGAACGACAATCTTGCATCCGTCTCCGTGGAGACGCGACCCGGCACGATCTTCAAAATCTCGAGCCCAAAGGCGACGAGCACATTGTCGATGATGTCTTCGACCTGCGCCGCGCCGGTGAGGTCGACGCTTTTCCGGTCGGCGACGACTTTGTCCAAGATGTGCGCGTATTCCGCCTTTGTGGCCGCCTGCAAAATCAGGCTCGGATTCGTCGTCGCGTCCTGCGGGTGAAAGTCGCGCATCGACTCGAAATCACCGGTATCGGCGACGACTCTGGTGAATTTCTTGAGCTGCTCGAGTTGGCTCAGTTGCGTGTCGTTGGTCGGATTTTCAGCGGTCGCAGTGCTCATAAGTAGGTCGCCCAGACTAGCGGCCACTAGGCTCTTGGCAAGACGCGGAAACGCCCGCCGGGAACGCACTCTTGCGGTGTCCTTCTCATCAGCGTTCGACGCGCGACGTTTTCCCAAATACCGTCCGCCGCCATGCTCCCGCGCCTCGTCAGCATCTTCGGCCTTTTCGCCCTGCTTTTCATCGCGTGGGCGATGTCGAATCACCGCCGCGTTTTCCCCTGGCGCACCGCCATTTTCGGCATCGCGCTGCAATTCGTGTTCGCGCTTTTCATCTTGAAAACGTCGCTCGGCGCGAGCGTCTTCACCGGCGCGCAGCTAGCCGTCAATCACCTCAACGACTACGCGATCGAGGGGACAAAAATGGTCTTCGGCCCGCTCGGTGATGGCGCTTCGCTCGGCACGGTCTTCGGCGCGAACAGCTACATTTTTGCCATCTCGGTCACCGCCACGATCATCCTGGTCTCAGCGCTTTCGTCTCTGCTCTACCACTGGGGAATTTTGCAGCGCGTCGTGCAGGGAATGGCCTGGGTGATGCAGCGCGCGATGGGCACCAGCGGCAGCGAGAGCCTGGCCGCGGCGAGTAATATTTTCCTCGGCCAGACCGAGGCCGCCCTGCTCATCCGGCCATACATCCCGCACATGACCAAAAGCGAAATCATGGCACTCATGACGACCGGCATGGCCACGATCGCGAGCGGCGTCATGGTTGTCTATGCAGAGATGGGCGTCGGTGCCGGGCACCTGCTCGTCGCGTCGGTTTTGAGCGCGCCGGCGGGACTCATCATTGCGAAAATCATGTTCCCCGAGTTGCAGAAAAGTGAGACCGGCGCGAGCGCATCGGCGGGAGTGGAAAAAGGAACAGTGAACGGCATCGACGCGCTCTGTCGCGGTGCGAGCGAAGGAGTCGCGCTGGCGATCAATGTCATGGCGATGCTCATCGCATTCGTGGCCATCGTGGCGCTCGCGAACGCGCTTTTCGGCTGGGTGCAAACGCACGTCGGTATCGCGGAGCCGGTCACTTTCCAGCAGCTCCTCGGCTGGGTGAATGCGCCCTTCGCGTGGCTTATCGGCGTGCCGTGGAAAGACTGCGCGATCGTCGGCCAGGCGCTGGGGGAGCGGGTCGTACTGAATGAATTCATCGGATACCTCTCGCTCACCAAACACGCTTCGGAGCTTGATCCGCGGTCGATGACCCTCGCGACCTACGCGCTCTGCGGCTTCGCGAATTTCTCCAGCATCGCGATCCAAATCGGTGGCATCGGCGCACTCGCGCCGGAGCGCCGCGGCGACCTCGCGGCGCTGGGTCTGAAGTCGATGGTCGGTGGTCTGCTGGGCTGCTACCTCACGGCAACCGTTGTCGGCGTGATGCTCTGATTTTTTGGAATGCTCGACGCGATCCTGCGGCAGTTGCTGCCACTCCTGGAGCCGGTCGGTTTCCTCTGGCTCGCGCTCATCGTCATCGCCGCGCTGCTTTTCTGGAGGCGCCGCCGCGCCCTTGCCGGAGCGGTTTTCGCGGCGGCGCTCGTCCTCACGATCGTCGGCAGCACGGGCCTCCCGGGCGCGATGCTCGCCAGCTTGGAGCGGCCATTTGCGGGGCGGAAAATCGCGGACATTCTGCCATGCGATGCCGTCGTGATGCTCGGCGGCGGGCTCGAGCCGTCGCGGTACGAAGTCGGCGGCGTGCATTTCACGAAGGCCGGAGATCGGATCATCATGGCGTTGGAGCTGATGCGACTCGGCAAGGCACCCGTGCTCGTGCTCGGCGGCGCGGCTTCGGAGATGGATGGATCGCTGCACGTCGAGGCCGACCTCACGCGCGACTTGCTGGCATC
The DNA here is from genome assembly GCA_038207335.1 of Chthoniobacterales bacterium. Lineage (GTDB taxonomy): Bacteria > Verrucomicrobiota > Verrucomicrobiia > Chthoniobacterales > Chthoniobacteraceae > CAIURC01. The sequence continues at coordinate 127,896 of JBBQZX010000005.1, forward strand.
GTGGAAATTGCCCGGCGGCGCGGGGCAAAAAGTCATCAGCCTCGGCGAGAACGGCAACACGCACGACGAGGCGCTCAAAGTGCACGAACTGGCCTCCACAAATGGCTGGCGGCGCATCGCGCTCGTCACGTCCGCTTTTCACATGGCCCGCGCCAGCGCTGTTTTCAAGACGACCACTGGCCTCGAAGTCATCCCCGCGCCGTGCAATTTTCTCACAGAAGTCAGCACCGCGCCGTCCGCCCCCGGCTGGCATATTCCGACTTGGAATGGCTTCGAAAAAATCTCCGTCTGGATGCACGAGCAAATCGGCTGGGCGATCTACCGGCGCCGCGGCTGGATCGACGATCGGTGAACTGGGAACAAAGCGAACTGTCTGCGGCGTTCTAATTTTCAGCAGCGCTCGAACGCATCCACCCAGCGCGCAACTCCATCTTCCTTCAAGGGTTTCACCGCACCATGAATCGTCGCCGCATCCTCATCGTCCTCGCCGTGCTCCTGCTCGCGGGCAATGTCTTTTATTACGTCTGGAAAGGGTGGGGGCTCATCACGATCCACGCGCAGGATCGCCCGCTTTCCGAGATCGCGCGTTCGATCGAACGACAGGGCCACGTCACGCTTAAATACGACCTCGATCCCGCGACGAAAGTCAGCATGAACGTCGTGCGCGTACCGGTGAGTGAAGCGCTCGAAACGCTCTCGACCGTCACGGAATCGCGCTGGCGGCTGACGTATGTTTTCGGCTCCGACGCGGCTGCGGTGCGCGGAGAAATCGCCACACTTTCCAGCGACCAACGCGACGAGTCGCTTACGTCGCTTTACGTCCCACTGCCACCGATCGGCGCCGACAGCGACGGCCCGTTGCCCGATCCGCGCCGCGATACATGGGCGGTGAAAGTGCCCGACGAACACAAGCTTCAGGCGTATCTCGAAGGCGCGGCGAAAGGCGTCTCGGCGGAGTTCGTCGTGCCGGCGAGTTGGAATCCCGACGTGAATTCCGCACCGAGTTCCGGGCAGATTCGCAAAGTCGCGCCGAAGCTCGCGAGCGCCGCGAAAGGCAAAGTGGAGGAGATATTTCTCCTCGCGAAAAACCAGCGCCCGCGCGGCGACGACGGCGAGCGGCCCGATCCGGGCGACGGCGGCGGTGGCAGATTTGGAGGCGGCTTAAACCGCGGCGCGATTGGCGACCGCATGCAGGCGGAGATCGACAAACTGCCGCCGGAAAAACGCGCTGCGGCGCAGGCGGAGCAGGATGAGCGCAAGTCGTTTTTCACCGCGCTGCGCGACCTGCCGCAGGAGGAGCGCCGGGCGAAGATGGAGGAGTTTTTCGAAAAGACCGAGGTGCAGGATCGCATGGAAAAAATGCAAGCCGACCGCGACGCGCGTCGCACGCCGGAGCAGCGGATGGCGCGCGCGCAAAAATATCGCGAGCGCAAACAGCAGATAATGGCAGGCGGCGGGCAAGGGGGCGGAGGGAAGGGGAGATGAGACGCGCCGGCTTCACGCTCATCGAACTGCTCGTCGTCATCGCTATCATCGCGCTGCTCGCAGGGCTCCTTTTTCCCGTCACGCAGACCATGGCGCAGAGGACGCAGACGATCGGCTGCATGAATAATTTGCGGCAGCTGTGGACCGGCATCAATGCGGCAACCAACGACAACGACAACAAGTACCCAGCGATCAAAATCGATCCGGACGACGACAAGGCGGAGGAGGGGGCGAAAGAGCTGTGGGAGACGCTGAAGCCCTATGGCATCACCGACAAAACGCTGCAATGTCCCTCGGACATGAAAAAAAGCCCGGGGCCGAGCTGGTTTGCGAAGGCTCACACGAGCTACATGTGGCAGCCGCCAGCCGAGGACGAGACGCAGGAAAACGTGAGGATCGTGACGCCGCGGAGGACATTCACCGCGAAGCCGTCCCGCGTTGCGCTGCTCACGGATTACGAGGCGATTCACGAGCCAGACGTGTCAGGCACGCGACTGCGGATGAATGTCGTGTACGTGGATGGGCACACCGGCACACGCTAGCGGCTTGCCGTCGATCGAAGCCGACATCGAGCATCCCAACTGCGTAGTTGCCACCTGCGCGGAAATCGCCGATCATTCTTGGCGATCATGCCTTCCGCCACGAATCCAGAACCCGGCGTTGTCGCTCTCGCAGGCGAAATCGACCTGCACAAATCGCCACACGTCAAAGAGACGCTCGAGCCGATCATCGCTAAAAAGACGCCGCTTGTGGTCATCGATCTCGGCGCAGTCACTTACATCGATAGCTCGGGGCTCGCGCTCCTCATCGAGGCGCTCCAGCGCATCCAGTCTTACGGCGGGAAGCTCGCGCTGTGCAGCATCGCAGACAGCGTCCGCACCATTTTCGACATCGCGCGTCTCGACCAGATTTTCCGCATTTTTCCGGATAAAAGCGCGGCGCTTGCAGGTTGAAGCGGACGCTCGCGGTGGCACGCGTGACTTTGATTTTCGAGGCACACGCGGACTGATCGCCGACTCGCCTCGGGAATATCGGTAAACTTTTGCCCGCAACCTGCTGAGGTGCGGGGTTATCAATCAACACCATGGAAATTTACATCTTGCGCGAAGGCAAGGAGACAGGCCCTTTCACCGAAGAAGAGACGCAGACGCTGCTGAAACAGGGGAGTGCGGCGATTGGCGATCTCGCCTGGCAGCCGGGCATGGCGCAGTGGCTTCCGCTTCATAGTGTGCTCTATCCCGGTCCCGCGCAGACCACTCCGCAGCGCCCGCCGCCGCCGCCCGAGGCACTCGCGCCCGTGCCCGTGCCTGTTGAGGAGTTGCCGCCCGCCGAGGCCGCGACCGCCAAGCAGAAAGCGTTTCTCACATTCATTGGCATCCCTTTCACCGCCGAGACCTCGAAGGATCAGGCCGCGCTCCTCGTGAACGACGCGATGGAAAATCCAAAAGATCCCGCGCGCCTCGCGAAGTGGAATGCGGACCGCTTGCGGCTGCACCCGGAGCTTTTCCCCGCCGAGGTAAAGGCGAAGAAAGAAAATCGCGCGAACCAGTACGCCGAGATCGCGCAGCGCGAAGGCGCCGGATTTTTTCACGATGTGACGAAGGCGCACGCCCAAGTGCTCGTCGGCTGGCTTGATGTGCATCACCCGAATTGGGAGGCGAACGAGGCGGACGCAGCGCGCAATTATTTCTTCCCGGCTATCGCCGAAAAGTTTCCGCAACTCGTCGAGAAATCGGCGAAAGGGAAATTCAAGTTCGGCGCATCGAAAGTGGGTGCCGGCGTGGCTACGCACCCGATTACGTCGAAAGTCGCGCGTAAATCGTTTCCGATCGCGTCTATCGTTCGCGGCGTTATCACCTTCGCGGCGATCGCAGCGGTACTCTATTACGGCAGCAAGCTGATGAAAATCTCGGCGGAGCAGAAGAAGCTCGACGACGCGAAACTCCTCGCCTCCACCCAGCGCGCAAAGCCCGAGACCGACGAAATCGACCTGCCTCCCCCGAAAAATCCGCGCACGAAGCCCACAGCCGCCCCCCGCACCGCCGCGCAAAATACCGCGCTCACCGCAAGCACCCAGCCCGGCGCAATCCCCGGCGAGCCCGGCACCATGCTCGCGCCCGCTGGCGATCCGTCCATGGCCCCCGGCGACCCCGCGATGGCCACCGCCCCGGCCGCACCCGTCGAACTCGCACCCGTCGAGCCGCCCGCCCCGGAGCCCGTCCCAGTCCAGCCGCGCACGACTTTCATGATCACGAAATCGACGGACGTCGCGCTCCCATTCGGCCGCGCCAAGCTCCCGCCTGGCACGCTGATCAAGATCGTCGCCGTCGAGGGCACCAATCTCCGCATCCGCTACGGCCCCGACATCATCGTCGTCCCCATCTCTTCCACCGACTTCCAAGCCCCCGCCGCGCCCGCTCCCGCGCCTTCCACAGCAACCGCGCCCGCTGCGCCGGCGACTCCCGACCCACTCGCGCCTCCTCCTGCGGCCCCCGGCGCCCCCGCCACAGGCACGGTGAAGCCGCCCACGTCGCTTTTCTAAAGTCGCAGCAGCCGCCCGATCGCCATTCCTCCGGGGAAAGCTCGTCTCGAGCACTGGGTTCGGCGCACTGCCGAAACGAACTTTCTGATGCGTGCGCATCCTGCGCGCGTCCCGTGCAAGGCATCTTCCAAAATCCGTAGAGTCGGGACGCCTCGATCAGCGCTCGGGACGAGCGCGCTCTCCGCACATCCCGTCCACCCTCCCCTCGCATCCCAGCCTTCCCCTCGCCCCACTTTCCGACTAAGCACCTGCCTCATGGCAAACGTCGTTTTCCTCTGGCACATGCACCAGCCCTACTACGTCGATCCCACCACGCAGACCGCCATGATGCCCTGGGTCCGCCTCCACAGCGTCAAAGGCTACCTCGACATGATCTCCGTCATCGAGGAGTTCCCCGCTATCCGCGTCAATTTCAACCTCACCCCCGTCCTCCTCCTCCAGATTCAGGAGCTCATCGACGGCAAAATCACCGACCTCTGGCTCGACTGGAGCCGCAAACCCGCCGCCGACCTCGGTGAGAGCGACAAATTCACCCTCCTCGAGAACTTCTTCAAACTCCACTGGGACCACCTCGTCAAACCCCACCCGCGCTTCTGGGAACTCCTCAACAAACGCGGCCGCACTTTCTACCACGACGACATCCGCCGCGGCCTCCGATACTTCACCACCCAAGAGTTCCGCGACCTCCAGACCTGGTTCAATCTCGCCTGGTGCGGCTACACCGCCGACCGCCTCTTCCCCGAGCTGGCCGCCCTCAAAAAGAAAGGCCGCAACTTCACCGAGCAGGAGAAAAATCGCGTCCTCGACCTCCACCTCGAGATCATGCGCCTCCTCATCGGGAAATATCGCGCCGCCGAGGAGCGCGGCCAGGTCGAGCTCACCACCACCCCCTTCTTCCACCCCATTCTCCCCCTCATCTACGACAGCGACCTCGCCGCCCGCAGCCTACCCGGTCGCGAATTTCCCCCGCGCTTCCACCATCCCGAAGACGCCGCCGCCCACCTCACCCTCGCCGTCGAGCAGCACGCCGCGCTCTTCGGAAAGCCCCCGCGCGGCCTCTGGCCCAGCGAAGGCTCCATCGCCCCCGAGCTCATCCCGCTCATGGAAAAGTGCGGCATCGAGTACTTCTGCAGCGACGAAGAAAACCTCTTCAACTCCCTCAAAACCGAACCCACCCACCGCACCGGCACGGACCACCTCGAGCTCTTTCAGGGCTGGCGCGTCACCCACGCCGGTGCCACCGTCCACGCCCTCTTCCGCGAGAAACCCCTCTCCGACTTCATCGGCTTCACCGCCGCCAAAAACGGCCCCGCCCAAGCCGCCTCCCACCTCCTCACCCATCTCCGCCACATCGCCAAACTCGTCCCAGCCGACTACGGCGTCATCCCCCTCATCCTCGATGGCGAAAACGCGTGGGAGACATTCCCCGATGGCGGCGAGAGCTTCCTGCGCGCCCTCTACGGAGGCATCGCGGCCCATCCCGCCGAGCTCCACAGTTGCACCATGGAGGCTTACTTTCGCGCCCACCCGCCGCGGCGCAAAATCACCACCCTCCACACCGGCTCCTGGATCAGCAGCAATTTCGACATCTGGATCGGCGACCCCGAGGAAAATCGCGCTTGGGAGCTCCTCGGCCAGACCCGCGACCTCCTTCAGCGTTCCATCGAAAATCGCACCCTCACCGCCGCCGACGAGTGCGCCGCCAAGCGTGAAATCTACGCCGCCGAGGGCAGCGACTGGTTCTGGTGGTACGGCCCCGATTTCACCACAGACAACGACCCACTCTTCGACGCCCTCTTCCGTCAGCACCTCAAAAACGTCCACACCCTCTGCCGCGCCGCCACCCCGCCCGAGCTCGACCACCCCATCACCACCGCCCGCACCGCCCCGCTCCGCCACCTCCCCGAGGCATTCATCACGCCAAAAATCGACGGCCAGCGTCCCGCCTTCTTCGCATGGACCGGCGCCGGCACCTACCTACCCGGCGCCGAGCAAACCACCATGCGCCGCGCCACGCGCACCGTCACCCGCATCCGCTTTGGCAACGACCCCACACACCTCCACCTCCTCCTCGAGTTGCGCGACACTCCCGCCTTCACCCTCCAGATCCACTTCTCCGAGCCAGCGGGTTTCACTTTGAAAAGCACCCCTCTCCTGCCTCTCGGTGCCCACAGCTACACGCTCACCGGGGTCAACGCCGCACCCGTCACCCGACCCGGGATCGCCTCTGGCGAAGTCATCGCTCTCACCCTCCCCCTCGCCGACCTCTCCCTAAAACCCGGCGACCCTATCGCCTTCCAAATCCGCCTCATCGAAAACGGCATTGAACGCGAGCGCCACCCCGAAGCCGCCCCTATCTGCTTCCCCCTAGTGAGCCCAGAGAATGCTTTCGATCACTGGATCGTCTAACAAAACCGGAAATTGACTGCGGATAACGCGGTCAAAATCGAGCGACATCGTGACCGACCACCCTGCTTCCCTCCGCCTCCTTCTGCTCGTCGTAGCGGTCCTGATTGTCGCCTACAACGCTTGGCGCGGCTGGCGCGCCGGGTTTGTCCGACAGGCCGTCAGCATCGTAGCAACTCTGGCCGTGTGGATCGCCGCCTACTTCGGCGGCCCATTCATCGTCCCCTTCCTCCGCCCAATCGGTCTCCCCGACCAAGCCCTCTCCGCCATTGGCGGAATTCTCCTCGGCATTGTCATCTACATCCTCATCCAGACGATCGCCGCCGTCCTTTTCAAAAAAACCTCCGAACAAAGCGTCGGCATCATCCGCTTCGGCTACGGCGGCCTAGGAGCCGCCCTCGGAGCCTGTTCCGGCATCTTCAAAGTCTGGATTCTCCTCATCGTCCTGCGCCTCTGCGGCACAGTCGCCCAGACCGGCGTCGCCGTCGCCAGCCACTCCCCACGCCCCGTCAACCCGGTCATTCGCGGCCTCGCGCAGGCCAAATCTTCCATCGATACCGGAGTCGCCGGCACCGTCGCCGAGCACCTCGACCCTCTCCCCGACAAACTCTACACCACCCTCGACAAACTCGGCCGTGTCCTCGCAGACGAGCGCAACATCGCCCGTTTCCTCAACTATCCCGGTATCAAAGACCTCGCCGGCCACAGCAAAATCACCGCCCTCCAGGACGACCCTGCCATCGCCCGCGCCGCCCTCGACCACAACTTCCTCGCCCTCCTCAGCAACCCCGCAATCGTCTCCACGGTCAACGACCCCGACCTCGCCGCCGGCCTTCGCAAAATCGACCTCGAAAAAGCCCTCAACTACGCCCTCCAGCCCACGTCCCGACCGACCTCGGCAAATCGAACTCAGTCTCGCGGCGAGTGACGCGTCTCGCGTAAAGTCGGCGAGATGTGCCTGCGTCCATTCATTTTCGCGCTGCTGATCGTGCTCGCTGCAGGCTGCGCGCCGCGCGGGAAAGAGACGCTCGTCGTCGGGATGGAACTCGCGTATCCGCCCTTCGAAATGACTGACGAAAGTGGTTCCCCCGAAGGCGTCTCCGTGGACCTCGCGCGCGCTCTCGGCGAGAGCCTCCACCGCCCGGTTACGATTCAAAATTCCGCATTCGACGGCCTCATCCCATCGCTCAAAACCGGTAAGATCGACCTCATCATTTCCTCCATGACCGCCACTCCCGAGCGCGCTGAATCCATCGCATTTTCCGACCCCTACCTCACCACCGGCCTCGCCCTCCTCGCTGGCGCAAAATCCGAAATCCACGGCATCGCCGACCTCGACCGCGAGGGCCGTACAGTCGCCGTGAAAAAGGGCACCACCGGTCACATCTTCGCCACGCAAAACCTCCACGCCGCTCGCATCCTCCTCCTCGACAAAGAAGGCGCGTGCGTGCTGGAAGTCGCTCAGGGCAAAGCCGATGCGTTCATCTATGACCAGATGTCCGTGCTGAAAAATTGGGAGCAAAACCGCCAAACGACGCGTCCGCTGCTGGAGGCATTTCGGAAAGAGCAATGGGCAATCGGACTGCGCAAGCAGGACGACGCGCTCCTCGTGAAAGTGAACACATTCCTGAAAGAATTCCGCACCACCGGTGGCTTCGAACGCCTCGGTAACCGCTGGCTGCGTGGTCAGAAAGCCGCCTTCATCGAACGCGGAATCCCCTTCGTCTTTTGACGAAATCAATGAATCCCACCGCGCAAAGCATCGCGGTCCGCGCGCTGCATTTCGTGGTCGCGCTGGCGCTGCTCGCGGCGGTATTCGCCTTCGCGTTTCACCAACTCGCATACGAATGGCATTGGGCTCCCATTTTCAAATACCGCGATAAATTTCTCCACGGCTGGCTCGTCACGATCGCCCTTTCCATCGCCTCCCTTGCCGGCAGCACCGCCATCGGACTCGCACTCGCACTGTCCCGCCGCTCCCGCGTGCTGGCGCTCGGCTACGCCGCAAAAATCACGGTCGAACTCATCCGCGGCACTCCGCTGCTCGTCCAGATTCTCATCTTCTTCTACGTGATCGCCGAGGCCTTCCGCGTGACCGATCGCTACGTCGTCGGTGTCACTACGCTATCGATTTTCTCCGGCGCATACATCAGCGAAATCATCCGCGCCGGTATCGAGAGCGTCGGTAAATCGCAACTCGATGCTGCGCGCGCCGTCGGATTCACGCGCGCGCAAACGTATCGCCACGTCATCCTCCCGCAGGCGCTCCGCCAGGCACTGCCGCCCCTCGCCGGCCAATTCGCATCGCTCGTGAAAGACTCCTCGCTGCTCTCCGTTATCGCGATTAGCGAGTTCACGCTGAATGCGCAGGAGGTGAATTCCTACACGTATCTCCCGCTCGAAAGTTACCTCCCGCTCGCGCTCGGTTACCTCGCGCTCACGCTGCCGATTTCGCTCGGCACGCGTTGGCTCGAGAGCCGCACCAGCTATGAAACTTGAGCTGGAAAACGTGTGCAAAAGCTACGGCCCGCATGTCGCCCTCAGCGGCGTCTCTATGCGTGTCGAAAACGCCCACAGCTTCGTGCTCATCGGCCCATCCGGCGGCGGAAAATCCACTCTCCTCCGCATCCTCGGTGGCCTCGAAACGCCCGACGCCGGCACGGTCGCCGTCAACGGCGAGCCGCTCGCATTCACCGAAGAAACGCTCCTCCGATACCGCCGCACCATCGGCACAGTATTCCAATCGTACAATCTCTTCCCGCACCTCACCGCGCTTGAAAATATCACGCTCCCGCTTGAGAAAGTGCATCGCTTTTCCCCCGCCAAAGCCACCGAGATCGCGCGCGCCCAACTCGCTCGATTCCGCCTCGAAACCCACGCCGCAAAAACGCCTGCCGAACTCTCCGGCGGCCAGCGCCAGCGCGTCGCCATCGCCCGCGCGCTATCGATCCAGCCGCAGCTCCTGCTTTTCGACGAGCCCACCTCCGCGCTCGATCCCGAGATGACCACCGAAGTCCTCGAGGTCATCGAGGAACTGCGCGCCGAAGGCCGCGACCTAATCGTCGTCACGCATCACATGGGCTTCGCCCGCCGCGTCGCCGACCGCGTCGCATTTCTCGCAGACGGCCGCATCTTGGAGAGTTCCGCTGCGTCCACCTTCTTCGATGCCCCGCAAAACGAAGCCACCCGCGCATTCCTCGCGAAAGTGCTCAGATACTAAGCTTCCCAGGGCGTGCTGATCCCGGTGCCAACGCATCGCACACGTAGCTGCTAGCGAGCGCTGCAAATGCGCTCACCTGTTCCGCCTCCCATAGCGCATCGCGGCCGAGTTCCGCAGCCATCGCTTTCGCCACCGTTGGCGCGGCAGTGACGCTTGCCCGCGCATCGAGAAAAAGCGTACGCGAACGGCTCGCTAGGACGTCCTCCACCGTGCGCGCCATCTCCTCACGCACCGCGTGCACGACCTCAGCCTCGGAGGGGTTCTTCGTGCTCGACGCCACATCGATAAGACGGAGCTCGCGAGTGACGCAATCACGCGCCGACAAGCCAACAGTCTTGATCGCCGCGTCCACCACGTCTTCTGCCATCAGCCGATAAGTCGTCCATTTTCCGCCCGTGATCGTCAATAGACCGCTCGGCGAAATCGCCACGACATGATCGCGCGACAACGCCGCTCCACGCCCCGCGCCACGCCGCACCAGCGGCCGCAGCCCCGCAAACGCGCTCAGCACATCGGCGCGTCCCGGCGCTCGCGCGAGATGCTTCGCCGCGTGCGCGAGCAGGAACTCGATCTCCGCATCGAGCGGACGCGGCTCGCGCACCGCGTTCGCGACCGGCGTGTCGGTGGTTCCGAAGAGCACGCGGTCATGCCACGGGATTGCGAAAATCACGCGGGCATCCTCCGTACGCGGGATCATCATCGCGCTCGCGCCGGGTAGAAAATCGCGAGCGACAACGATGTGCGCGCCTTGGCTCGGAGCGAGCATCGGTGAAGCTTCACTGTCATCGAGCGCGCGCACTTCATCCGCAAAAACTCCCGTCGCGTTGATCACCGCACGCGCTCGGATTTCCATCTCCGCGCAGCTTTCCAAATCGCGCACCCGCACGCCAGCAACGCGCCCACTTTCGCGCAGCAAACCCGTGACGCGGGCGTAATTCAGCGCGATACCGCCGTGCACCGAAAACGTCTGGGCGAGAGAGATCGCGAGCCGCGCGTCGTCGAATTGCGCATCGTGATACAGCACCCCGCCGCGGAGTCCGCGCGGCGCGACAGTGGGCAAATGGACGAGCGTTTCCGCCCGGGAAAGATGACGCGAAACGCCCAGCCCGAGTGAGCCCGCAAGCGCGTCGTAGAGCTTCAATCCGATGGTGTAAAACGGCGCCTCCCACCGAGCGTAGTTTGGAATCACGAACGTCAGCGGGCGCACCAGCCCCGGCGCACTTTTCAGCAGCAAGCCGCGCTCGCGCAACGCGCTGCGGACGAGCGAGATATTCCCCTGCTGCAAATACCGCACCCCGCCGTGGATGAGCTTCGTACTGCGGCTCGAGGTTTCCTGCGCGAAGTCCCCTTGCTCCACCAAAGCTGTTCGTAACCCGCGCGTCGCCGCATCGAGGGCAGCGCCGAGCCCCGTTGCTCCGCCGCCGATTATCACGACATCCCACACCTCCGCCGTGCCCAGCGCGCGCAGGCTCGCGTCGCGGTTCATGCCGCCGGCGCGCGCCGTTCCGACTTCGCGCGCTTCACCGCCGCGCGCCATTTCGAGAGCCGATCATCTCGTTCGCTCCGAGTCATCGCCGGTTCGAATCTCCGCTCCACGCTCCATTGCGATTCGAGTTCCGCGGCGTCTTTCCAAAACCCCACGCCAAGTCCCGCGAGACGCGCAGCACCGAGCGCCGTCGTCTCAGTGATCGCCGGACGCAGCACCGGCACCCCCGCGATGTCCGCCTGAAATTGCATCAGCAAATCATTCGCCGCCGCGCCGCCATCCACGCGCAGCTCCGTCAATGGCACGCGCGCGTCGCCGCGCATCGCATCGAGCACATCCGCGGTCTGAAACGCAATGCTCTCCAGCGCCGCGCGCGCGATGTGCGCCGCCGTGCTGCCGCGCGTGAGTCCCTCGATCATTCCGCGAGCGTGCGGGTCCCAATGCGGCGCGCCGAGCCCCGAAAACGCTGGGATGAAATGCACGCCATCGCTGTCTGGCACGGACTTCGCCAGCGCCTCTACCTCGCTCGAATCGCGGATGATCCCGAGCCCATCGCGCAGCCACTGCACCGCCGCGCCCGCGATGAAAACGCTCCCCTCGAGCGCAAATTCGCGCGCTCTGCCGAGACTCGCCGCCGCTGTTGTCAGCAGCCGGTGCCGCGATACGGCTCGCTCCTCGCCGGTGTGCATCAGCAGAAAACAGCCCGTCCCATAAGTGTTCTTTGCCATTCCCGCGCGCGTACAGCCTTGGCCAAAAAGCGCCGCCTGCTGATCCCCCGCAATTCCCGCGATCGGCACCCCTCGCAGCCCATCCAATGTGCATTCGCCGAGCACGCCGCTCGACACGCACACCTCCGGCAGCATCCCGAGCGGGACGCCGAAAAGCGCGAGCAACTCTTCGTCCCACTCGCCGCGCGCGATGTTGAAAAGCATCGTCCGCGAGGCATTCGTCGCGTCCGTCACATGCCGCGCGCCGCCCGTGAGCCGCCATATGAGCCACGAGTCGATCGTCCCAAAAGCCAGCTCCCCGCGCCGCGCCCGCTCCCGGGCTCCGGGCGTATGATCGAGCAGCCACGCGAGCTTCGTGCCGGAAAAATACGCGTCGAGCACCAGCCCCGTCCGTTCACGAATCATCTCCCCGAGCCCATCGGCGGACATCTGCTCGCAATCCTCCGCCGTCCGCCGATCCTGCCACACGATCGCATTCCCGATGGGCGCACCCGTCGCGCGATCCCACACGACGGTCGTCTCGCGTTGATTCGTAATGCCCACTGCCGCCACATCACGAGCCCCAATTCCAGCTCGCGCCAGCGCCTCCGTCGCAACCGCCCATTGAGTCTCCCAAATCTCCTCCGCGTCGTGCTCCACCCATCCCGGCTTCGGGAAAATCTGACGAAACTCCCGCTGCGTGACCGCGCGAATCGTCCCCTCGCGATCGAACAAAATCGCGCGCGAACTCGTGGTGCCCTGATCGAGCGCGAGGATGTAGCTCATCGATGAAAGTCGTGCCGTTCGACGCAGCTTAAAACAAGCTCAACAGTCCACCCGCCGCCCGCCCCGAGATCGCCTCCGCGCGTTGCCGGATCGATAGCCTCATTAACCACTCACTCCGCAGCTTGCTTCGTGATGCGCCCGACGATCTCGACGACGACCGGCACGCCGTTGATTTCCGCGGGCATTAAAGCGGCGGATTTCGGAGGATGCGCGAGGTTGATCTTCACCGCGTAGCTTTCTCCGACTTGCGTGATGCCCACGCCGACGACCGGAGCGAATGCCTCGAAAGCCTTGTGCGCAGCAGCCTTCGCGGCGCGTGCGTCGTCGAGCGTCGGATTTTTCATCGTGGAAAAGCAGTGGTCGAATCGCCTACAGCGCGAGGTCGAGTTTCAGCGTGTCGAGGACGACGTGGAGGGGATTGGCGTAGGTGACACCCTGGCCGTGGCTGCCACCCTGGTCGGAGCCGGCGAAGAGCAGGCCGATTGCGCGCAGGTTCGCATCGACGATGAGCGCGCCGCTGTCGCCGCCCATGCTGAATGGGGTGTTCGTGAGGCTGTCGATTTCGATCTGGTTGTCGAAGCGCAGGTCGCCGATGCCGTATCCCACCACGACGTTGTCGAGTTCGAATGCAGTGACGCGGCCCTTCGTGAGGCCGGAGGTGCGGCCGAGTTTTGAGACGCGCGTGCCGGTGGCGACAGTACTGGGGCCGAGGCCTTTCAGAGTGCCGAGGCCAGAGAGGCGGGTGTTCGCGGTGGTGACGCCGGGCGCGATGGTGGCGAAGGCGCAGTCGATCAGATTCGTTCCGAAGCGCTTGAGGCGCACGAAGTCTGCGAGGTTTGCGGCGAGGTCGGCGGGGTTGTGTCCGCGGTCGAAGAGTCCGGGCTGTAGAATGGGGTCGCCTTTCTTCGCGCTGTTTTCGTTCGCGAGGACGTGGTTGTTGGAAAGCATCGCGACACCGCCGCCCGCGCGCGGTTTCACGAAACAGGCGAGGGTGCCCGCGGTGATTTTGAAATGGCCGACGGAGCAGCCGATGATGAGCGGGCGCTGGCGAGCGCGGAAATTCACCGCGGCGCGCTTCACGACGCGGCCGATGTAGCGCACATCAACCTCGCCTTTCGCCTGTTTCATGATCGCGGCGAGTTCCTTGCTGCCTTCCATCGCCCGACGCTGGATGCGCACGGCGAGCTTGAAGCCTTTGCCATCGGGCGCGATGCCGAGCGCGAATGTCCGAGGGGCTGCATCGGCATCCGGCATCGGCTGCGCGGCGAGCGCGTGCAGACCGGTCTTTGCTTTTGCGAGGACTTTGGTGGCGAGGGTCTGTTTGAGTTCGCGGACGGAGTCGAGGTTCATGGGAGGATGGGTTTTTTGCCGACGTAGCAGGTGGCTCTGGAAAATGCGAGGCTGCGGTTTTGAAGGACGCACGGATCAGTCTGGAGAGCTCGCTCGTCCCGAGCGCTGGTTCGCCGTTCCGCTGGATTCCCAAGTTTCAGCTTGGTGCGCCTGAGTTCGCTGCGCGCGCTGCGGCTCACACGCCGCGAGGGCGGAGCTGGCGTTTTAGGATGAGGTAGAGGGCGGCGAGGAGGGCGAGGGAGGAAAGGGTGAGGACGGCAGCGTTGAAGGTGAAGACGCTCGCGGTGATCGCGATCTCGCGAGCGCCGAGGTGGAAGAGCGGATAGTTTTTCACTGGGCTGAAGAACGCGTTCACGGGCTCGGCTCGGCGGTAATCGCTTTGCTCGGTCTCGGCTTTGGAGACGAGGTCGGTGACTTTTTGATTCGTGTAGAGGCGCTCGGCGGTGACGCCAGTTTTGCGGCAGCGCAGGCCGCCGGCGTCGAGCGGCTTGCCGCCGATGATCCCATCCACGCGGCGCAGACGCTTTTCCACATCCTCGATCGAGCCGCACTCGAGGCCGCTGAGCAGCGCGAGTGTGTCTTTCAAATCCTCGAGCCGCGTGGCCTCCTCGGTGGTGCGCTCTTTTTGCTCCACGAGCGCGTCGATTTGTTTTTGCAAATCGTCCTGCCGGCGCGCGAGGGGGTTGAGCTTTGCCTGCGCCACGATGAGCGCCTCGTAGCTGTAGTGCGTGGCCACGAAGCGGCTGATGAGCGGGATCGCGAGCGAAGATTCGGTGTGCTTTTCGGGCTGGAGTCCGGGGTGCGTGTCGAACCAGCGGTTGAAGGTGTAGCGCAGGTCGAGGTCTTGGTTCATCTCCTCGTACTTGATGAGCGCGCCGCTGAAAATGAGCTGCGGGATGAGGATGAGCGGGACGAAATTCGCCGCCGTTTTTGCATCCGCTACGAGCGAGCTGATGAGGAGGCCGAGGCTTGTGCCGCTCGATGCGGTGATGAACATGAACGCGAAGTACGGCCAGAACATGCCGCGGATTTCGAGGATGTGATTTCCGACGAGCACGAAGAGCGCGCACTGGACGGCGGAGAAAAGCGCGAGCGTGCTGAATTTCGCGAGCACGTAATACGGCAGGCGCACGTCGAGATTTCGCTCGCGATGCAGCACCACGCGGTCGCGGATGATGTCATCGACGCTGTTCATGAGCGCGAGGAAAAGTGCGACGAGCAGCGCGACGAAGATGTAGGTCGGGATGTGGAAGCCGCTCGCGAAGTCGTATCCGGTGGGGCC
The DNA here is from genome assembly GCA_038207335.1 of Chthoniobacterales bacterium. Taxonomy (GTDB): domain Bacteria; phylum Verrucomicrobiota; class Verrucomicrobiia; order Chthoniobacterales; family Chthoniobacteraceae; genus CAIURC01. The sequence goes on from JBBQZX010000005.1 coordinate 143,160, forward strand.
GGCGTCGGTCTTTTCGTTGAAGTAGAGCGCCCATGCGATGACGAGCGCGAGCGAAGGCGGAACGAGGAGGGTGACTATGAGATTGCCGCGGTTGCGCAGCTTCGAGATGAAGGCGCGTCGGAGTAACGTACGGAGCTGCGTCCACTCATCGCGCCAGCGGATGGGATTTCGCCGGCGCGTCTCGTCGGGGAGCGGCAGCGGCGCTGGCGCGACGGGCTGGCGGAGGCTGACCTGCTTCACGTCTTGGAGCAGGCGAAAGCTCTCGTATTTATCCCGCCAGAAGTCGGGCGAAAAGCGACGTGCGGGGATGAATTGACCGTGCGAATTTTCCTCGTAGATCACGTCGCCACTGAGATCGCGGAGCGGAGTCTCGAGCACGTCGAAGATGAACTCGGGCCGCGTGGTGCCGCACGCGGGGCAGCCGCCGAGCTCCGTGCCGAAGTGCTGCTCGTGCTCGGCTTTCGCGAAATATTCCAGCATCTCGCGAGGCGTGCCGAAGAAGACGAGCTTGCCGCCTTTGTCCAAAAGGATCGCCTTCGAGAACATCTGGAAGAGCTTCGAGTTTGGCTGATGGATCGTGACGAGGACGATCTTGTTGTGCGCCATCGAGCGGATGATTTCGATGACGTGCTCGCTGTCCTTGCTGCTGAGGCCGCTGGTCGGCTCGTCGAACAAAAACACGTCCGCCGAGCTGATCATATCGAGCCCGATGTTCAGCCGTTTGCGCTCGCCGCCGCTGAGGCGCTTTTTCATCGGCGGGCCGACGACGGACTCGCGGCGCTCGCTGAGGCCGAGCTCGACGAGCTTCCCCTCGACGCGGCGCGAGCGGTCGCGCGAGGAGAGGTGCGGCGAGCGGATGGCGGCGGCAAATTCGAGGTTCTCCTCGATGGTGAGATGCTCGTCGAATGCGTCGTCCTGCGGGATGTAGGAGAGGAAGCGCTTGAGCGAATCGAGGTGCGCGTAGAGCGGTTTGTCGTTGAGCAGCACCTCACCGCTCGTGGGCTGGAGCTGGCCGGCGATGGCGCGCAAAAGCGTCGATTTTCCACAGCCACTCGCGCCCATAACGCACACCATCTCGCCGCGGCTGATATTGAATGATATGCCGTCGAGGCTGCGCTCGCTGCGGCGGAAGTTGTGCGTCACATCGCGCAGTTCGAGGTTGGAAATGATGTTGCGCTCTTCCTCGATGATGCGCTCCGAGAAGTTGCACCGCAGCACCTGGCCGGTGTCGATGCGGATGACGTCGCCGTCCTGTAACTCGGCGGTATGGCGCACCGCGACTTCGCCGACGAGGATCGGTCGGTCGGCCTGGAGGATTTCGAGTTTGCCGATTTTCTCCTCGTAGTTGCAGAGGATTTTCAGGAGCACCTCGCCGCTGGTGCCGGGCGAAAGGAGGATGTCATCGACATCGAGGAGCGATGGGTTGTTCGAGACGAGGTAACTGGACTTGTATGCCTTGAGCTGAAAACGCCCGCCGAGGGCGCGCGCGCGGCGGCGGAGTTCGCTGAGCGGGAGCTCGGTGTCGTTGTGAAAAACGATGCGGTCGTCGAGCGTGGCTTCGACGGCTTTGCCGGCGCGGAGGGCGACGCCATTCAAGAGCGCATCGACTTCCTTCAGCGCACGCACCTGCACCTTGAGGCCGAATTTGATCTCCAGCACGGAGTCGCGCGTCCGCACTTTTTCGAGCTGCACTTCGTCGTCCGCATCGACGCTGAGGAAGACCTGCGCTAGCGAGACGTTCTTCTTCGCGTTGAAATAATACGCGAGGTCCTGATACGTGAGCACCTGCTCCGCGAGGACGATTCGCTGGCCGGAGTAGATGCGGCAAAAGGCGTTCGCGCCGAGCTGCCGCCCGCGCACGACGATGCCACGGGTGCTCTGATTTTTGAGCAGGATGAGGTCGTGGTATCGAAAAGCGATGAGCCGCTCGTCGCTCGCGAGGCCTTTGAGATTCACATCGGCGGCACGATTTCCTCCGAAGGTGAGCGCCTCCAGCGGCGACTGGCCGTGCTGGAAGACGGACTTGTCAGCATCGTCGTTGGCATTGAGCTGATAGACGATGTCGATCGCCTGCGCGGCCATGCCGAGCTGCGCCATGAAGCCGTAGTAGGCGACGACCTGCTCCTGATCGAGGCCGGCCTTTGAGATCAAGTCGTAGAGCTGCACGCCGAGCATGATCTTGCGCTCATTGTTGAGCCGCGGACCGAGTTTCGCGGCCATCGCGGTGAGGTCCTGCTGCTCGTTCATCGCCGTGCGGAAAAGCTTCCGCAGCTCGGAATAGACGGCCTCCGGGTAGTCGTAGCGCAGGAACCCGAGCGATGAGTCGATCTCCTCCTCGAGCACATCTCCGTGCCCGGCTTTGGAAAATGCGGCGAGCACCTGGATGAGGAGCGGCAGCAAATTTGGCCCCTCGGCGACGGAGCGTGGCTTGCGCAGGACGCGGCGCTTCACGTCGTGCGCGAGCCGCCGGGCCTTGCGCGCAAGCGGGTTCGCGAGCACACGCTCGCGGAGCTGCTCGGTCAGTGGGTGATTCAAAAAGCTCATCGGTCGGGCGCGCGCGGGTCGGCGTTTTCGCGGGTGGGGAAAGTAGGAGCGACTCGTGGGGTTGTCGATAGGGTGAGAGTTTCGGCGTGAGTTCCGGTCGCGCATTCCTCCCTCGTATTGCTTCCGAAATAACTTCTGATACTTTCTCCGCCCCTTTTACGTTTCGTTTTTGAATTATGGCTCAACCCGATAACCGCACTCCCAAAGGCACCCGCCCTCCACCGGTGCAGGACCCGAATTTCAACTGGCGCGGGCTCATCCTCTTCGCCCTTGCCATCGCGCTCATCGGCGGTGCGTGGGCCGTGAACAAAAACGGCGTCGGCCGCGTGCGCGATCTTTCCATCAACGACCTCCTCGCGGAGATCGACGCGGGGCATGTGGACAAGACGAGCGTGGAGCTCGTGACCGAGCAGGGCAGTGCGACGGATTACATCAAAGGCACGCTCATCGACCCGGCGGATGCGGTGAAAACGCCGTTCCGAACGACGATTAATTTGCAGTTCAACAAGAAGCTCCAGCAGGACCTCCTCGACCGCGATATTCGCCCGAAAGAAACCTCGGACACCAATCTGCTCGCGTCTGCGCTGCTCGGCTTTCTGCCGATCGCGCTCTTCCTGCTCGTGCTCTATTTCTTCTTCCGGCAGCAGATTAGGATGGCGGGAAAAGGCGCGCTGAATTTCGGCAAGAGCAAGGCCAAGATGCTCGCGCGCGATAAAAACAAGATCACTTTCAAGGAGGTCGCCGGCGTCGAAGAGGCGAAGGAAGAGGTCGAGGAAATCGTCGATTTTCTCAAGGACCCGAAGAAATTCCAGAAGCTCGGTGGGCGCATTCCGAAAGGCGTGCTGATGATCGGACCTCCGGGAACGGGCAAGACTTTGCTCGCGCGGGCTATCGCCGGCGAGGCGGACGTGCCGTTCTTTTCGATCAGCGGATCGGACTTCGTGGAGATGTTCGTCGGCGTGGGCGCCAGCCGCGTGCGCGACATGTTCGAGCAGGGGAAAAAAAGCGCGCCGTGCATCATTTTCATCGACGAAATCGACGCGGTTGGCCGGCATCGCGGACACGGTATGGGCGGCGGGCACGATGAGCGCGAGCAGACGCTGAATGCGCTGCTCGTCGAGATGGACGGCTTCGACACTCAGGAGGGCGTCATCATCATTGCGGCCACGAATCGGCCCGACGTGCTCGACCCGGCGTTGCTGCGCCCGGGACGTTTCGACCGGCAGATCACGGTGAATTTGCCCGACGTGAAAGGGCGCGAGGAGATTTTGAAAGTTCACTCGAAAAAGGTGAAGATCGCCGAGGGGACCGACCTCGCGGTGGTCGCCCGCGGCACGCCCGGATACAGCGGCGCGGAGTTGGCGAATGTCATCAACGAAGCGGCGCTGCTGGCGGCGCGGAAAGGCTTGAAAGTGATCTCTCTTCCGCAGCTCGAAGAAGCGCGCGACAAGGTGCGCTGGGGCCGTGAACGCCGCAGCCTGGCGATCAGCGAAAAGGAAAAGGAGAACACCGCGTATCATGAGGCGGGGCACGCGCTTTTGCTCGAGATGCTCGAGCACACGGAGCCGCTGCACAAAGTGACGATCATCCCTCGCGGGCCTTCGCTCGGCTCCACGATGTGGCTGCCGGAGGAGGACAAATACAACATGCGGAAGAAGGAACTCATCGACAGCCTGTGTGTGACGATGGGTGGGCGCGTGGCGGAGGAAATCATCTTCGGCGACGTGACGAGCGGGGCGCGCGGCGACATCAAGCAAGCCACCGGAATGGCCCGCAAGATGGTCTGCGAATGGGGCATGAGCGAGAAGCTCGGCATGGTCGAATACGGCGAACACGACGACTACGTGTTCCTCGGTCGCGAGTTGAGCAAGGCGCGCGACTACAGCGAGGCAACCGCGCAGGAGATTGACCGCGAAGTGCGGAAACTGTGCGACGACGCATACGCCCGCGCGAAAGAATTGCTGAGCAAACATCGCGACCGGCTCGAGACGATCGCCAAGGCGTTGCTGGAATTCGAGACTCTCGATGGAGCGCAAATCCGCGACATCATCAAGCACGGCGAGATGAAAAATCCGCCGTCCGCTCCGACCCGCCCAAGCAGCCCTCCAGTCGAGAAGACGCACGATGCGGGCACCACGCTCGCGCCTGACTACCCGACCGGCCTCACCGAGGCTCCGGCGTAGTCAATCTGCCAGCAGCAGGCGCCGCCGGCTTCGTGATGCCGGATAGATTCCACGTTTTCTGCATGGCCGGGCGAGCAGCTTTTCGAGCACCGAGGGCGTTGAGTGCGGGAGACCGTCGCCCAGCGTGGCGGGCTGCGGAGAGGCCTTCGGATTGCGGGCGCGATTCATCGACAGTCGAATATTGAGCGTCGCATTGTCATTCGCGATCGGTGGGCGGCTTGAGCGTTTCATCGGCGCGCATATTTTTGGCGTTACATCGCTCCGCTGGTGACGAGCGTCCAGTTCCGCTGCACGTAACAAATTCCCGACCAGAGTGTCAGCACCAGCACGACCGCGATCAGCACCGGACCGCCGAACTGCCACGCATCCGCCCACGGCGTGCCGATGAAGAACCAGCCCGCGCGCTGCATCTCCGCGAGCGAGAGCAGCGTGAGAAAATAGAGCACGCAGATGATCTGCCACGCCGTCTTGTGCTTGCCGATCTTGTCCGCCGGGAGCACCACGCCCTTCCCCGCCGCGAGCAGGCGCAAGCCCGTGATGAGGAACTCGCGGCTGATGATCACAATCACCGCCCAGCTCGGAATCGCGTGCTCCGGGATGAGGCAGACGAAGGCCGCGGCCATCATGATTTTATCCGCGAGCGGATCCATCAGTTTTCCGAAATCCGTCACCAGATTCCGCCGCCGCGCGATCGCGCCATCGAGGTAATCCGTGATACTCGCTGCGATGAAAAACACGAGTCCGGCGGAGTAGCCCCACGCCCAGCTCATTGTCGGCGGCAGGCCGGAGGTCTCCGTCCGGCGCCACGCCGCGGTCATCGACGCGACGAAAAACGCCGTCAGGAAAAAGCGGCCGACCGTGAGGCGATTCGGCAGATTCATCGCGTAGAAGCGGTGCGAATTGAAATCACGTTTGCCATCCCGCGCACTCTGCCGCTACCCTCCGCCCCCTTCCAAACGGAAAATCCAGAAATCGCCTAACACCCTTATGTCCACGAACGCCACTTGTGATATCGGCCTCATCGGCCTCGCCGTGATGGGCGAAAATCTCGTCCTCAACATGGAGTCGAAAGGCTTCACCGTCGCCGTCTTTAACCGCACCACTTCGGTCACCGAGAAATTCGGCGCGGGCCGCGGCGCGGGGAAAAACTTCGTCATCGCGAAAACGCTCGAGGAGTTCGTGGGCGCGCTGAAACGGCCGCGCAAGGCGCAGATCATGGTGAAAGCCGGCGCGCCCGTGGACGCCGTCATCGAGCAACTCATCCCGCTGCTCGAGTCCGGCGACATCATCATCGACGGCGGCAACTCGCTGTGGACCGACACGCAGCGCCGCGAGAAGTATCTCAAGGAAAAGGGCATCCACTTCTTCGGCGTCGGCGTCTCCGGCGGCGAGGAAGGCGCGCTGAAAGGCCCGTCGATCATGCCCGGCGGCTCGGCGGAGGGATGGAAAAGCATCGCGCCGATTTACACGAAGATCGCCGCGGTGGCCGAGGGCGAGCCGTGCTGCCGCCACATGGGACCGGACGGCGCGGGCCACTACGTGAAGATGGTCCACAACGGCATTGAGTACGGCGACATGCAGCTCATCTGCGAAGCCTACGCGATCCTCAAGGCCACCATCGCGCCGACCGCGGAGGAGTTCGCGCAAATTTTCTCCGACTGGAACAAAGGCGAGCTCAACAGCTTCCTCATCGAAATCACCGCGAACATTTTCACCAAAATTGACCCCGAGACGGGCAAGCCGCTCGTCGAACTGATCCTCGACAAGGCCGGCCAAAAGGGCACTGGCAAATGGACCGTGGGCCACTCGATCGAGATGGGTGTGCCGCTCAGCGTCATCGGCAGTGCGGTCGAGGCGCGCATTCTTTCCTCGATGAAAGATGAGCGCGTCGAGGCGAGTAAAGTCCTGCCCGGGCCTGATGTGAAGCCATTCTCCGGCGATCGCGCGGCGCTCATCGCGGCGGTGAAAGACGCGCTCTTCGCGAGTAAAATCATCAGCTACGCGCAGGGCTTTGTGCAGCTCGGCGTGGCGGGCAAGCTCTACGACTGGAACCTCAACTTCGGCGACATCGCCTCGATCTGGCGCGGCGGCTGCATCATTCGCGCGAGCTTTTTGAACGACATCACCGCCGCGTATCGCCGCGACCCGGCGCTGAAAAATCTGATCCTCGATCCGTTCTTCCGCGACATCATCCTGCGCGCGCAGGCGAACTGGCGCACCGCCGTCCAGACCGCCATCGGCGCGGGCGTCGCGGTGCCGGCGTTCTCCGCCGCGCTCGCGTATTTCGACAGCTACCGGCAGGCGCGCCTCCCGGCGAATCTGCTGCAAGCGCAGCGCGACTACTTCGGTTCGCACACCTTTGAGCGCATCGACAAGCCCGACGCCGGCTTCACTCACTTCGAGTGGATCGGCTGAGGCACTTCATGTTCCTTGGTTGGGAAAGGGCGCGGCACTTCAGTGTGCCGCGCCCTTTTTGCTGCCTTTGTGCGGCGGGAGGGGTTCATCCGGGCCGGGAATTGTAGTTTGGGGAAGTGGGGGGTGTTGAGATTTGACGGGGCCGAGGTGGCGAGGTGTTTAAATATCGGCAAATACTGCGTAAGTCGTTGAAGATCACGACACCTCGACGGCATCCGGTGGGGCCTCGACGGCATATTTTTGTCGAAAAACGATTTCGGAGCCCTGTCGGATTCCGTCAGCGCCTTACCGGATGCCGTCGAGGCCGCGCGGGATGTTGGCGGTGTGGCGGGGGATGCCGGCGGTGGGAGGCGGGATGTCGGCGGGGTGAAGATCGCCGCTATCGAGGTGTCGCGGGATGGCGTCGGCGGGGCGGCGTTTGCCGTAGGAGGGGGACGGGATGCCGTCGGGGTGGGGAGCTAGGGGCCGTCGCGGAGGGCTTCGAGCTCCTGCCAGCGGAGGTAGAGGGCGGCGATGTGGTGGCGCTTGGCGTCGAGTTCGGCTTCGAAGGTGCGCCATTCGGCGCCGTGTTCGGCGTAGAATTTGGGGTCGGCGAGTTTGGTTTCGAGGGCGGTGTGGGCTTCTTCGGCGGCGAGGATGGCGGTTTCCATGCCTTCGAGTTCACGCTGTTCTTTCCATTTGAGTTTGCGGGCTTTGGCGGGGGGGGGGGCAGAGGTGTTTGTAAGGGAGGCGGGTGCGGCGTTGGCGGGAGTGGGCGGAGCGGATGGCGAGGGGCGCGCGGCTTGGGACTGGGCGCGCTTTTCGAGATAGCGGTCGTAGTTTCCGACGTGGAAATCGACTCGGCCATCGGGCTCGAAGGCGAGGGTGGCGGTGCAGACGCGGTTGAGGAAATAGCGGTCGTGGCTGACGACGAGGACGCTGCCTTTGAAGCAGAGGAGGGCTTCCTCGAGGAGGCGGAGGGTGCCGAGGTCGAGGTCGTTGGTGGGTTCGTCGAGGATGAGGACGTTGCCGCCGCGCTTGAGGATTTTTGCCAGGAGGACGCGGCTGCGTTCGCCGCCGCTGAGGAGGCCGATGCGGGTGCCGATGCGGTCGTCGGTGAAGAGGAAGCGACGGAGGTAGGCGCGGAGGGAGATATTCTCCTCGCCGAGGCGGACCCATTCGATGCCTTCGCCGACTTCGTCGTAGATGCTTTTGTCGTCGTCGAGCTGGACGCGGTTTTGGTCGATGTAGTTGATTTCCGTGCGTGCGCCGATTTCGACTTCGCCGGCGGCGGGCGGGATTTCGCCGAGGATGATTTTGAGGAGGGTGGATTTGCCGAGACCGTTGCGCCCGACGATGCCGAGGCGCTCGCCGGCCTGGAGGTCGAGGGTGAGATTTTCGAAGAGGACGCGGCCACCCGGGATGGCGGCGGAGAGCTCGCGGAGCTGGATGACTCGGTTGCCGAGTTTGGGCGCGGGCGGGATGATGAGTTCGACGTCGAGCTCCTGCTCGGGGGCTTCCTGGCCGGCCATTTCAAAGTAGCGCTCGACGCGGTCAACGCTCTTGGTGCGGCGGGCGCTGGGACGACGGCGGACCCACTCGAGTTCGCGTTTTAGGAAGCGTTCGCGTTTGTGTTCCTGCTGTTCCTCGACGGCTTGGCGCTGGGCTTTGGCAATGAGGAAGTCGCTGTAATTTCCCTCGAATGAGGCAAATGCGCCGCGCGCGAGCTCGACGATGCGGGTGGCGATGCGGTCGAGGAAGTAGCGGTCGTGGGTGACGAAGAGGCAGGTGCCTTCGTAGCGGGAGAGGAAGTCCTCGAGCCACTCGATGGAGCCGGTGTCGAGATGGTTGGTGGGCTCGTCGAGGATGAGGAGGTCGGGGCGGGCGAGGAGGGCGCGGCAGAGTGCGACGCGGCGTTTTTCGCCGCCGGAGAGGGTGCCGACGATGCGGGCGGGGTCGGGGGCGTGGAGATTGGTGAGGAGGCTTTTGGCGCGATGCTCGAGATTCCAGCCGTCGAGGTGGTGGATGCGGTCGAGGAGGAGGGCGCTGCGTGGGCTGTCGCTGGGGGTGGTCTCGTATTCGGCGATGAAGTCGAGGGCCACTTGGGCGCCGGTGAGGACGGCGGCGTGGACGTCCGCGGTGTCGTCGAGGTCGAAGACTTGGGGGAGGTATCCGGTGATGAGGTCGCGCTTGCGGGAGAATGCGCCGTCGTCGGGATCGAGGGAGCCAGCGGCGATGCGGAGGAAGGTGGATTTTCCGCAGCCGTTGCGCCCGACGAGGCCGATGCGCTCGCCCTCGTGGATGGTGAGGGTGGCGCGGTCGAGGATGGTCTGTGTGCCGTAGCGGACGGTGAGTTCGCTGGCGGATGCGATTGAGTTGAGCATGAAGGTTTAGCGTTTGCGCGGGCGTGTGGAGCCGGGCGCGCGCGGCTTTAACCGCAAAACGCGGAATGCCAAACGCTAAACAGTCCGCGCCAGGGCTTCGCGGATGTTGGTGACGAGGCTGTCGAACTCGACGGGCTTGGTGAGGTGCTTCACGAAGCCGGCGTCGAGGGCGCGCTGGACGTCCTCATCCATGCCGAAGCCGCTGAGGGCGATGCCGCTGAGGCGGTAGGTCTCGCGAAGCTCGCGCATGAGGTCGTGGCCGGTGCCGTCGGGGAGACCGAGGTCGCTGATGACGAGGCCGAACGCGCGGGAGCGACCGCCATCGTCGAGGGCGTTGTGCGCGGCAAGGGCGGCGGCTTTGGCTTGGGCGACGCTGGAGGCTACGGTGACGTGGTATCCGCGGCGGCGGAGCATGCGGGCCATGACGTTCGCGGTGTCCGAGTGGTCCTCGACGAGGAGGAGGTGGGCGAGCGAGTCGGCGGCACCGTCGCTGGAGACGCGTTCGGTTTTCGGAGCGGCCGCGGGCACCGGTGCGGCGTCCTCCACGAGCGGGAGGCGGACGGTGAAAGTGGCGCCCTGACCTTTGCCGGCGCTGGCCGCAGTGATGGTGCCGCCATGCAAATCGATGATCGCTTTCCCGATGGCGAGGCCGAGGCCGAGGCCGCCGAACTGCCGGGTGACTCCGCGCCCGCCTTGCTCGAACGCGCCGAAGATCGTGGGCAGAACTTCGGGCTCGATGCCGATGCCCGTGTCGGTGATTTCGACGACGAGCCAGAGGCGCTTCTCGTCTCTTTTTTCGAAACGAGTGCGCACCCATGTCTGACCGCCGACGGGGGTGAATTTGATGGCGTTCTTGAGCAGATTCCAAAAGACCTGCGTGAGTCGCGCGGGGTCGCCGTGGACGATGTGCGGGCGCTCCGAGAGGTCTTCGTGGCAGACGATGAAGCGCTCGGCGGCCTCGTGGACGCAACAGGTTTTGACGGCGTGCTGGATGATGCCGCGGAGGTCCACGTAATCCAGACGCAGCTCGAGCTTGCCGCGGACGATGCGTGTCACGTCGAGCAGGTCGTCGATGAGACGCGCCTCGAGCTCGATGTTGCGCATGATGGTCGTCATGTCCTCGCGCACGTCCTGCGGGAGGCGTTCGTCTCGCTGCATGGCGGAGACGAGCGCGAGCACCGGGGTGAGCGGCGTGCGCAGTTCGTGGCTGAGCGTGGCGAGAAAGTCGTCTTTTGCGCGGCTGGCGGTGCGCGCTTCGTGCAGCTCCCGCTGGTCGCGGACTTGCTGGATGACGCCCTCGACGGTCGGGACGACGAGTTCCATGAAGTTCGGCGTCTTTAAAATGTAGTCGCGCACGCCTGCGCGCAGGGCTTCGACCAGCCGTTGCTCGTCGCTGAATGCAGTCATCAGGATCGCCGCGATCTCACGCCCTTCTTTTTGGAGTTCGCTGTAAAACTCCACGCCCGTTTTTCCTTCGCCGAGATTGTAGTCGAGCAGGAGGAGGTCGAATGGCTCCGCCGCGAGTTTCGTCCGGGCTGCCGCGGTGGTGGCGGCGGATTCGGTGTGGAAGCCAGCGCGCTCGAGCTGGCGACTCACGAGGCGGCTGATGCCCGGGTCGTCTTCGAGCAGGAGGACGCGGCCTCGCGCTCCATCGGGGAGGCTCATGCCGTGGTGCCGTGACCGTTGCCGTTGCGCGGGCGTTTCACGATCTGGAGGAAGAGACCGAGGCGCTTGATGGCCTCGACGAAGTTTTCGTAATCGACCGGCTTGGTGATGTACACGTTGCAACCAAGCTCGTAGCAGCGGTCGATCTCGCGCGGGTCGTCGGTGGTGGTCAGCATGATGACTGGGATCGCGCGCGTCAGCTCATTCGCCTTGATCTGGCGCAGCGCCTCGATGCCGTCGATGCGCGGCATATTGATATCGAGCAGCACGATGAAATCGTCGCTCACCACGCGCCCCTCGTGCGCGCCCTTGCCGTGCAGGTAGTCGAGCAGCTCCTGCCCATCAGTCACATGCACGATGCCATTCTCGACGCCCGCGCGCTCGAGGTTCCTGCGCACGAGATTCGCGTGACCTTCGTCGTCTTCGGCGAGAATGATCGTTGGGGCGGCGTTGCTCATAAAAAATCAGTTGGCGACTTTAACGCTTTCTTTCTTCGGGGCAATCACCAGCGGCGAACTTTCGGCGCTCATCGGCAGCGAGAAAAAGAACGTCGAGCCGACGCCTTCCTCCGATTCGACCCAAAGCTCGCCGCCGTGCCGCTCCACCATCCGGCGCACGAGCGGCAGCCCGATTCCCTCTCCTGGCGCGAGATGCGCATGGAGCCGCTGGAAGACGGCGAACACCTTCGGCAAATGCGCCGCCGGGATGCCGAGCCCGTTGTCTTTGACGTAAAAAATGTGGCGCTGTTTCGGATTCGGATCCTCCACCGGCATGCATCCGACTTCGATCTCACCGGGCCTCTGCGAGTCCAAGTAGTTCACCGCGTTTCCGATCAGGTTTGCGAGGATTTGCTCGACCGCCGTCGGGTCCGCCCACGCCGCCGGCATCGGCAGCACCGTGATCTTCGCTCCGCGCGACTGGATCGTGACGCGCATGGCCGCAAGGATGCGCTCGACCACAGGCGCCAAGTCCACCGGCTCTGGCCGATACTCGATCCGCCCGATGCGCGAGAGCCGCAGAAGCGCATCGATGATCGCCGAGAGCCGCGCGACCGCAGTCTGGATAAAGTGAATCGACTCGCCGATGTCGCGCTCCACGAGCGCCCGCGCGCGATCCCGCGCAGCCTCCGAGAGATCGCTCTCGAAGAGCCCCTTCAAATCCCCACGGATCAGGCCGAGCTCTTTGCTGAAGCCCTGCAAATTCACCAGCGGCGAGCGCAGGTCATGCGAGACGCTGTAAACGAACATCTCGTTTTCCTGGCTCTTCAGATCGAGGTCGCGATTCGCCCGGGTGAGTTCCTCATTGCGCCGCTCGAGCACCTCCAGAAACACGCGTTCCTTCTGCCTCGCACGCGCGAGGTCGGCGGACATGGCGTGGAAATTTTCATCCAGCTCGGTGATCTCATCCCGCCCGCCGACACGCTCCACCAGCGCCTCGCCGCGCGCGATCCGCACCGTGTTTGCCGTCAGCACTTTCAGCCTCCGACTGATCCCGCGCCCGAAAAGCGCCGCACACGCCGCGCCGATGATGACATTTAGCGTGAGCCCGCCCACGAGCAGCCAGTTTTGCAGCGCACTCGATCGCGTGAGTGCTGCCATCCGCACCATGTCCAGATTCTGTTCGCTCTTGCGGAATTTGTCGAACTCGCCCGTCAGGTCCTGCATCAGGTCCGCGCCGTGCAGCGTCGCGATCGTCTTAATCGCCTCCTCCCGTTGTCCCGCCTTGACCAGTTCGATGAGCTGCCGCTCGTAGTCGATCAGGTCTACGCTTCGCTTCGAGATCGTGCGCCAACGTGCGAGCTGCGGGGGATTGTCGCTCACCAGACCGCCCAGCTCAGCGATCTCGAATTCCACCTCCACGCGCACTCGCGTCGCGTCATCTGCAAAGAGTGCATTGTCCGTCACCACGAATCCTCGCACGTCCGCCAGAGTCGTCTGCACCAGCGAAAAAACGTGGTCGAGATGAAGCAACACCTCCTTGGTATGCACCGCCGCGCGCTGTGCCTCGTTGTGCTGCGACTGCCGCTTCAGCAGCATCCCAATGAAAAGCGCCTGATACAAAAGCGGCAGCGCGATGAGCAGCAGCCCCTTCCCCATGATCGTGATTCGGCGCTTCGTCATTTCGGAAAAGAATCGCGCACCGTCGCCGCTCGCGTGTCCATCCGCCACATATTCATTCGTTCCCGGCTCGACGCTTCGCGCACCGCTTCGGCATCCTTTTCCCATGCAGGTCCCGCTCCTCGATCTCCGCCTCCAATACGCGCCGCTCAAATCTCAAATCCTCGCCGAGATCGAGCAAGTCGCCGACTCACAGGGACTCATCCTCGGCCCCCGCGTCGAGGCGTTTGAAAAGTCCGTCGCCGACTACTGCGGCGTGCCTCACGCCATCGGCGTCTCTTCCGGCACCGACGCGCAACTTGTCCTCCTCATGGCCCTGGGCATCGGCCCTGGCGACATCGTCCTCACCACGCCCTACACATTCTTCGCCACCGCCGGCTGCGTCGCCCGGCTCGGCGCGCGTCCGGTCTTCGTCGATATCGACCCTGCGACCTACAACATCTCCGTCCCCGCCCTCGAAGCTGCTCTGGCACAGCATCCGCAGGCGAAAGCCATCATTCCCGTCCATCTTTTCGGCTGCTGCGCCGATATGGCCGCCATCGTTGCTTTGGGAAAAAAACATGGCATCCCGGTGCTCGAAGACGCCGCGCAAGCGCTCGGTGCGCGGCATCCGCTCGGTGCCGCCGGAGCCATCGGGGAAGCCGGCTGGTTCTCATTTTATCCCACGAAAAATCTCGGCGCATTTGGCGACGCCGGCATGGTCGTATGCCACGACGACGCACTCGCGGCGAAAATGAAAGCGCTGCGCAACCACGGCATGGAGCCGCGCTATTTCCACAAGTGGCTCGGCGGCAATTTCCGCATCGACGCCATCCAAGCCGCCGTCCTCCAGATCAAGCTCCCGCACCTCGACACTTGGGGTGCCGGACGCCGCGCCCGCGCCGCATTTTACCGCGAAGAATTCGCCCGCCTCGGCCTGCTCGAAACCCTCACGCTCCCCATCGAGCCGTGGGCCGGCAGCGGCTTGGAAAATCATCACATCTACAACCAATTCGTCATCCGCACTCCGCGCCGCGACGACCTGCGCCTGCATCTCCAAGCTGCCGGCATCGGCAGCGAAATTTACTACCCGCTCCCGCTCCACCTCCAAGAATGCTTCCGCGACCTGGGCTATTCCGAAGGCGACTTTCCCGAGTCCGAGCGCGCCTCCCTCGAAACCCTCGCACTCCCCATTTTCCCCGAACTCACCGAACCTCAGCAGCTCTACGTAGCCGAGCAAATCGCCGCCTTTCACGCCCGCGCCTAATAGCGGGCTGTGGGATGGAGTATTAAAACAGGAAAAGAGAAAATGGGCCCAAAAGCGCATTCCTTTTTCCCTGTTCTCCTGCTTAAACCGTCGCGAAGCCTCACGGCTGGCCCTTTCTCCACGGGCCGATTTCCCCCATACCCGCTCTATGAAACGCACCCTCCGCCTCCTCACCCTCCTCTGCGTCCTCGGCCTCACCGCCCGCGCCGCTGACAACTCCCCGCAAAACCCCGCTTCCGACGGCGACGGCGAATTCACCGTCGGCCCCGACTACAGCACCGACAAAGACCTCACCGACCTCGGCAACCCGAAAGGCAAGCTGTTCGAGTTCAAAATGAAGCTCGCGGACAGCAAGATTTTCCGCGGCGACGACACGACGCTCGAGCCCGACAAAAAGGCCGTCAACACCGACCGCAAAATCTCCGTCTATATCCCGGCCGCCTACAAAGACGGCACCGCCGCGCCGTACCTCATCATCCACGACGGCCCCGGCCCGCTGCCCATGGTCCGCAACGCCCTCGACAACCTCACCATCTCAAAAGACCCCAACCGCAAGCTCCCCGCCTTCATCGCCATCGCCGTCCAAAATGGCGGCAATGACGGCAAGAACAGCGAGCGTGGCCTCGAATACGACACCATGTCCGATCGCCTCGCGCGCTTCATCGTCGAGGAAGTCGTCCCTGCCGTCCTCGCCGACGCGGAGATCAAAGCCGCTTACCCCAAGCTCGCATTCACGAAAGACCCGTGGGGCCACGCGGTGGAAGGTTGCAGCTCCGGTGCTGCCGCGGCGCTCATCATGGGCTGGGCGCGGCCCGATCTTTTCCGCCGCATCGCCGCCTACTCCGGCACTTTCGTCGATCAGCAGGACGACGACGCCGCAGAGGAGGCAAAGTATCCGTTCGGTGCGTGGGAATTTCACTCCGGCATGAAGCTCATCGAAAGCGCCGAGCCGAAGCCCTTGCGCATCTTCACTCACTGCTCCGAAAACGACAACCGCAGCAACGATCCTGAAGATACCCATCACAACTGGGTGATGGCCGGCAAACGTACCTCCGCCGCCCTCACCGCCAAGGGCTACCACCACCGCTTCGTCTTCAGCAAAGCCACCGGCCACTGCGACGGGAAAGTCTTCAAGCTCACCCTCGCCGACACGCTCGTCTGGCTCTGGAAAGGCTACAAATCCGAGTAGTCACTCCCACTCAAGAAACACGCTTTCCAGCGCCATCGGGAGCCGACATCCTTCCCGTCATGAAACCCCGTCCCCTCGCTCTCACGCTGATTTTCACATTCGCCGCCGCGCTCGCGTGCACGGCCGAAGAGCCAAAGCTCGAGCCGCTTTTCAACGGCAAAGACCTCTCCGCTTTCAAGGCCGAAGACTCAAAGGCATTCTGGCGCGCAGAGGATGGCATCCTTGTCGGCGAAAACGACGCTGCGAAAAAGGGCAACTACCTCTGGACCCAGAAGTCGTATGGCGACTTCGTCATCGAGTTCGATGTCCGCTGGAAAGGAACGCCGCCGCGTGGAGTTGATACCGGCATCGAGATGCGGAAGCCGAATATCCAGCTCCAACTCGGCATCTCCGGGAGCTTGAAGGTCGATATGTCCGGCTCCTTTTACACCGGCGGGAAAGTCGGGTATCCCGAAGCTGGCCAAGCCAAGGAAGCAAAGACCCTGATGAAGCCCGAAGGCGAGTGGAACCACTTCCGCATCCAGGCCAAAGGCGACACATTCACCTGCTTGATCAATGGCCAAAAAGCCTCGGAATACACTGACTCGAAATTCTCCGGTCCCGCACCTCTCGGCTTCCAGATTCATCCCGGCGTCGAGATGAAGTGCGAGTATCGCGATATTAAAATAGTGGAGCTTTAAGCGGCCCGTTTAAAGCAGCTCGACCGCTCCCTGTGGCCGCTTCGCGAAAGCGTGCATCTGCCTTCCGCCGCTCGTGATGTGGCGGATGACGAGCCGTTCAGCGCTCATTTCCAAATGAGTGAAGCCGTGGACATTCCGCGCAAATCGACCGTGTGCGGCTGACTTCTTCACGTCGTTGGTGCGCAGCGTCGTCCCACCGCCACCGCTCACGACAAACGAAGTCGGGTGATTTTCAAACTCCAAGTGCTCGAGGTCGTGGATGTGCCCGCAGAAGTAGAGATGCGCGGCGTGCTCGCGAAAAAGAGCGTCCCACTCCGCGATGAGCGCCGGGTTGTCCCCGGCATTCGAGTAGAGCGGGTGATGTCCGCAGACGACGAGAAACGGCGCTGTGCGCGGCTTCGCGAGTTCCGCCTTCAGCCATTGCGCCTGCGCCGCGCGTTCCTCCGCTGTCAGTGAAGGCTTCTCCGGCATCGCCTTTTGATAGTTGCTGTCGAGCGCGATGAAGGTCACCAGCGGTCGCTCCTGGGGAAAATCGAAGCGATACCATTTGGCTGGCAGCGTCCACCGCGTGCCGGGATGCGCGGCAGCATAGGCGAGCTGTGCGTCCTCCTTTCCCACGGGCTCCGCATTGTAATCGTGATTGCCCAGCAGCGCGTAACACGGCCCGGGGAATTGCGCCGCGGGATACATGTCCTCGAATTGCGTCTGCCACCGAGGGCAATCGACTCCGCCCTCGAACCGTCCGTAAAAATTGTCCCCCAGTGTGAAGAGCGCGGAAGGTGCGATGCCCTGCGCGTTCGCGTAATCGATCATCCCCTGCGCCACGAGACGCTGCGGCTCGGGGTTCACCGCGCCCCAATCGCCCAAGACAAACATGTGCTGTGCCTGAAGGTCCGCCTGCCCTGCCGCGCTGACACCGCCACGCCCCGCCACCAAAGCCGCCGCGCTGAACGCAAAGGTCTGAAGAAACTGCCGTCGTGAAGTGAGGGAAAGAGTGGACATCGGAATTTCAAGCGAATCCGCGGACTCGGAAACCGAGTGCCAGTGACGAAGTTGCCCTTCGATTAAAGGTACAGCTCAACCGGTGGCGAAATGAGCCAGCGCGGAGACTCAAATCAGGCTCCGTATTGTTCGTCGCTCACCTTTTCCAGCCACTCCACGACTTTGCCATCGAGTGCTTCCTGAATGGCGATATGCGTCATGGCCGTGGTCGGCGAGGCACCGTGCCAATGCTTCTCGCCCGCCGCAAACCAGACCACATCTCCGGGATGGATTTCCTCGATGGGACCTCCCTCATACTGCACCCGCCCAGAACCAGCCGTGACGATCAGCGTCTGACCGAGCGGATGAGTATGCCACGCCGTGCGAGCGGCCGGCTCAAAGGTGACGTTTGCGCCGCGCACGCGAGCAGGTGCCTCGGCCTCGAAGAGCGGATCGATGCGGACCCTGCCGGTGAACCAATCCGCCGGCCCTTTGCCGGATGGACGAGAGCCGCTTTTTTTAATTTCCATGTCGGGTAAAGTTGAGGGGCTTGTTCAGATTCGCCGCATCTCACCGGCGTCTTCAAAAAGCTAGCGCTGTGGAGGTGAATGGCGAGCCTGATGGCGCATCGCAGCTCACTCCTCTCCTACGCGGCACTGGTCAGATGAAATCCCGTTCGCTACTTTTTTTCCACCCATCCTCCTATGACTCGACTCCACCTCGCCATCGTCACCCTCATCGCCGTCTTGCTCGCCGCTCATTCCGCTCGCGCTGAGGATTTGAATAAGATCGCCGCTGCCATCGACGGCTATCGCTACGAATTTCCGTGCAAGGATCCCATGCCGGAAAATCCAAAGCCCGGCGCAGACGGGGATTCGGCGCGTGCGACCAGCGACCCGGAGACCAATGACAAATTCACCGACGTGAAGAAATTCGGCGGAGAAACGGGCAAGCGCTACAAAGTCACGCTGCGCGTCCGCGGTGTCGTCGAGCCGATGATGTATAAGGATGGCGAGAAGATCGGCGACTACTTCTACGTCGGAGGCGCTGCGAACAACGCCACTTACAATATCTACGAACTCACGGTTTCAGCTCCGGTGGCGCACTATTTCTTCAACCGCCAGGACGCAGTCGGCCACCGCATTTTCACCATCGACTACACCGTTACCATCGAGGTCGAAGGCGGTGCCAAGCTCACCTTCCAAGGCGATGGCCAGAACGGCCGGATGATCACCAACTTCAGCAAACTCGTCGTCCCCGGAATCCCGCCCGCCCCGGAAGCATTTAACGGCCAGTTCATCCAGCTCAACGTCACCGACGTGACCGAGATCAAGTAGCGGGAGACGGGTACCGCGGTCTAGGTGATGATGTCCACCTTGCCCGCGAGGGTGCGGCTGAAGGCGTGGAGTTGCCTCTGGAGCGGATTGATGTGCCGGACGACCAGCTTCTCCTTCGTGACGAGGAGGTGCGAGAAGCCGTAGGTGGATTCGGAGAACGGTTTGCGCTCGGGCTTCTTGAGCTTCGTGATGGAGGCGCCGCCGCCTCCGGAGACGACGAAGGAGGTGCCGATGCCTGCGAACTCGAGGTGCTGCAGGTCGTGGTCGTGCCCGCAGAAGTAGGCGGCGACTCCGTATTTCTGGAAAAGCGGGCCCCATGCTGCGATCAGCGCGGCGGTGTCACCGTGGGGGCCGTTGCTGTAGAGCGGGTGGTGGCCGAAGGCGAGAGTCCACGGCGCGCGCGGCTTTTTCAGTTCGCTCTCGAGCCAGGCGAGTTGCTTGGCTTTCTCCTCCTTCGAGAGATACGCGAGGCGGTTCTGGTAGTTGCTGTCGAGGATGAGGCAGGTGACGAGCGGATCTTTCGCCGGCCAATCGACGCGATACCATTTCGCTGGCATTGTCCAGCGGGTGCCGGGATGGGCATCGGTGTAGGAGAGTTCGGCGGCGACCTTGTGGAAGTTCTCCTCGTCGTAATCGTGATTACCAAGCATGGCCCAGCACGGTCCGGGAAAGACGGTCGCAGGATACATGTCTTCGAAGCCTTCCTTCCAGCGCGGCGAAACCACGCCGCCCGGCATGGCTCCATAGAAATTGTCGCCCAACAAAAAAATCCCATCCGTCCGAATGCCGCGTGTCTGGACGTAGCCCTGCATGGCTGCGGCGACTTCGCTCTGCATGCTGGGCGCGTTGGGATCGCCGTCGTTGGGGTTGGGCACGCTCTTGGGATTGACGATCTTGTATCTCTTCGTGTTTCCGAAGTCGCCGAGCATCAGGAAATTCAAACCCACCTCGTCGGCCAGAGGCGCGCTGAATGCGGGCATGCGTGCAGCCAAGGCTGTCGCGGCGCTAAAGGCGAAAACCTGTCGGAGAAGGTGGCGGCGGGTGATGCTGGGTGAGGTCAAAGACAAGGGGTTCAAGAAAGTGTTGAGTGATTCGTAATCTCTCGATTTCCGCTCAACAATCACGCTTTCGGCTAGGTCCGGGACGTTGTATGAAAATGCGCGATTTCTCCGCCTATGATCCCCCG
Organism: Chthoniobacterales bacterium; assembly: GCA_038207335.1. Taxonomy (GTDB): domain Bacteria; phylum Verrucomicrobiota; class Verrucomicrobiia; order Chthoniobacterales; family Chthoniobacteraceae; genus CAIURC01. The sequence goes on from JBBQZX010000005.1 coordinate 163,066, forward strand.
TCGCGATGCCATCCAACGTCTCTCCCTGCTGCTCGGCGGGGTACTTTCGACGCAGCTCACCGCTGGCTTACTCGGTGAGGTCCTGAATACCGGCTCGAGCATCGAGGTGTCACCCGCTCAGGTGAAGCTGCTCGCCGACGCTGCGGACACCATCATTCCCGATACCGACACGCCGGGCGCGAAAGCGGCGGGCGTCGAGCAGTTCATCGTGAGGGTCATGCGCGACTGCTACGTTCGCGAGGAGCAGGCGAAGTTTTACGACGGACTTGCAAAGCTCGACGACGCGAGCCGCAAAGCACACACGCGCGGATTTTCCGACCTCGACGCGGCGCAGCGCAAGGAGCTGATGGCGCTGACCGCGAAGACCGACAAACCATTCTTCCGCCAGCTTCGCGAGCTGACCATCGCCGGTTATTTCACCTCCGAAATTGGTGCGACGAAAGCGCTTGCTTACCTGCCCATCCCCGGTCGCTTCGAGGGCGATATTCCCCTCACGCCGGGCCAGAAAGCGTGGGCTCTCTAGTTCTTCACCCACCCCTGCCATGGCAAATCTCAACATCGATTCCATCAAGGAACTGACCTATGACGCGATCGTCATCGGCTCCGGCGTTTCCGGTGGCTGGGCGGCAAAGGAGCTGACCGAAAAAGGTCTGCGCGTGCTAATGCTGGAGCGCGGAAAACCGCTCGAGCACGTCACCGGCTACGAGAATGCGCTCAAGGCTCCGTGGGAGCTGAAATACAACGGGAAGCTGACCACCGAGCAGATCGAGTCGCACCCGAAGCTGGCGCGCGACTATCCGTACAACGAGATGACGGAGAAGTATTGGTTCAAGGACTCCGACTCGCTGTATCGCGAGGTTCAGCGGTTCGACTGGTATCGACCGAACATCGTCGGCGGCAAGTCGATCATGTGGGGTCGGCAGTCGTATCGGCTCAGCGATATCGACTTCGAGGCGAACCTGCGCGATGGCATCGCCGTGGACTGGCCGATTCGCTACGCCGACCTCGCGCCGTGGTATTCGTATGCGGAAAAGTTCGCGGGCATCTCCGGCGAAAAGCTCGGCTTGCCGCAGTTGCCGGACGGCGAATTCCTGCCGCCAATGGAGATGTATTTTCTCGAAAAAGAAGTGCGGAAGCGGATCGAGAAAAACTTCCCCGGCCGCGTGATGACCATCGGCCGCGTGGCGAATCTCTCAAAGGCCGGCGAGGCGCAGCTCGGTGTCGGTCGCGGGCCGTGCCAATACCGGAATCGCTGTTCGTGGGGCTGCCCGTTCGGCGCGTATTTCAGCACGCAATCATCCACGCTACCTGCGGCGGCGAATACCGGCCGGCTCACGCTGCGGCCGGATTCGGTAGTCACCGAGATCACCTACGACGACGCCACTCAGCGCGCGACCGGCGTGCGCGTGCGCGATGCCGTGACGCTGGAGGACCGCGAGTATTTCGCGAATATCGTCTTCATTTGCGCGAGCACGATCAGTTCCACCGCGCTGCTCATGCATTCCACCTCCGCGCGTTTCCCGAGCGGCCTCGGCAATGATTCCGACCAGCTCGGGCGCAACCTGATGGATCACCACTTCCGCACCGGCGCCGCGGGGCGCTGGGAGGGTGGACTCGACCGCTACTACTACGGTCGCCGCGCGAATGGCATCTACATTCCCCGCTACCGCAATCTCAACGGCGACCAGCGCGACTACGTGCGCGGCTTCGGTTTCCAAGGCGGCGCGAGCCGTGGCAACTGGCAACGCGGCGTCGCCGAGCTTTCCTTTGGCGAAGAGCTCAAGAACGAACTCACCGAACCCGGCGAGTGGACGATGGGCCTCGGCGGATTCGGCGAAACGCTGCCTTACAGCGACAACCGCATGTGGCTCGACAAAACCACGCGCGACAAATGGGGTATTCCCGTAGTGGTCTTCGACGCCGGCCTGCGGGACAACGAAAAGAAAATGCGCGTGGACATGGCCAACGACGCCGCCGAGATGCTCACCGCCGCCGGCCTCAAGGACGTGGCGACTCACGACAAAGGCTCCGCGCTCGGCATGGCCATCCACGAGATGGGCACCGCCCGCATGGGTCGCGACCCAAAGACATCCATCTACAACGCTCACAACCAGCTCCACACCGTGCCGAACGTCTTCGGCACCGACGGCGCGTGCATGACCTCCACCGGCTGCGTGAATCCATCGCTCACTTTCATGGCCCTCACCGCCCGCGCCGCAGACTTTGCCGTGGAGGAGTTGAAAAAGGGCAACATCTAGCCCTTTTCCATCGCTTCCAAAGTGGCGCTTTGGAAACGCCCACCGCCCGGCTCATACTCCGTTTCGTGTACGCGAGAGGACTGGAATACCACGCCATCGCACCCGTCCTGCGACCGCGAAGCACAGATTCTTCCGGACAGTGAACCGTTCCAAAAGCCTATTTCCTCAGTCCCGGGGAACCACGGTGACGCTTCCCTGCGATTACGATTCAAAATCCCCGATCGCCATGAAAATGAACCTCCTTCTTGCCACCGCAATCTCCGGTGCCTTCCTTCTCTCCGGTTGCGTCGTGTATGACGAGCCCTACGCCGTCCGGCACGTCAGCGTCTCCACTGGCTCCCCCTACTACGGCAGCTACAACGAATACTCGCCTTACTACTCCTACAGCGGCCGCCGCTACTACAACTCGAACGGTCGGTACGTCTATTACTCCGGCCGCAACCCCTACTACGTCTCATCCCTCCCCTCGCACGCCGTTTACGTCACCCCGCGGGGCAGCAGCTACGGCAACAGTTACGGACACGGTTACGGTCGCAGCTACGGGCACACCGTCGTCCGGCGCTACTGAGGAGAAGACCCGTTTGCGGACAGATTTCCGACCGTTCGCCTTAGTTGGCAAGGATCACCTGCTCCTCCTGCGTCACGCCTTTACCGAATAGACGCTGATGTTCCCGTCGCTACTCGCTCGCGCGCGTGAAATTGAGGCCCCCTGTGATGATCGCCCGCGAGCGTCACGAAGTCCGCGGCATCCCGCCAGAGTTCCTTGAGCTGGAAGGATTTGCTGTCCGCAAGCTTCACCACCAGCGTCGCGTAGAGGTCGTCGAGAAAGCTCTTCACCGCGTTGCTCGTAAAGCCCTGCAGAGAATATGAACGTGATCTTCGGTGCTATTGATGACGATCGGCTCGCACCCAATCTTTTGCAGAACGCCCGCCACATAAGCGTGCAGCCGGGAGCGAATTTCGGCGTCTTTGAAAAATGGAACGCGGTTCTTCGTGCTGAAGACAACATGCAGGACGACGCGGGCTAGGGATTGCGGTATAACGTAGGGAATTGTTACGCCCACGTTGGGGCTTTGCGCATTTTTTGTTTCCCGACCCAAGGCTTGCCCTGGGCGGGCTTGCGGCAGGCCTTTGACCTAGGCACCTAGTGAGACAATGACCGAACCACCAAGAGTCGACAGGACCGACTTGGGAGGTGACGGTGGAATAGCGCTTACCAGTTCGCGTACCATTGAAGCTTTCCAGACGATCCCGAGATCCGATTCGTCGTTGATGCGGCCTGAATAGACGCCGAGAAACCGGGTGATCGGGCCCCCAAACGCGGTTGAGCCGCCATCGGTCATTGCGACCATCCCACGTTTCTGTGCGCAATGACTGCGGATCCAGACTGCCCTTTTCGCGCACGGCAATCGACGAGGAGAATTGGTTTATTTTGGTAGTCTACTTTCTGGCTCCGTCGCGACAAATCCTGTTGCCCATATCGCCATTGAGCCCCCGCTTCGGAGTCCGAATGGGAAGCCGACAATACTGATAGAATCGGCTGGCATAACCAAGATTTCGGAACGCTTAACCTGAAGCGAGTAAGGATAGCACTTCACATTCACGAGGTTCGTGAGAGGGAGAGCAACCACGTCAGCTCCGGGCCCATATTTTGGGTGCTCGAACCATAGAGGATGGTCATCGATCACAAGAGGCTCGATTCGCTCCACCCACCTTCCCAGTCCTGAAGTCGCATTGTGATGAATGATCACTTCGTTCGGAATCCCTCCTGTGTCAGAGATAACTTTGTCCGTTTCGGGGCGTCGCCCGGTCACGTTGTGACGGTTTGTTATGAGAGCCGGACCTCTGGCACACTCGACCAAAAAGCCGGTTGCAGTCGCCAGGAAATGACCATCAAAACGGAAGTCGAGAAACAGAGACTGCACCGAAGGCAGAAGTATCTGTTGCGGCCCGTTCACCTCGCACTCTCCGTTTGAGCAAACACAACGGCCTGCCGCACCATCCCGAGCAACCTATTCGGATTGATGGTAGCACCGATGCTACTTCCCGAGGCGTGCGCGAAGTCGAGCTGTCGCCGAACTTCGCGGTCAGAACGCTGCTTCCCCGGCGAACGGCAAATTTTCAGGAGCTTCGCATACTCCTGCTCGCGATCCGCCGGGAGCCAGTTGATGTAAAGGAATTGCGCCAAGGAGCCTTCGATGGGGGCGTCGTCGAGGCGCAGGGGAAGGAAGCGGCGCTCCTTGTTCAGCGGGTCGCGAAATCGGAAGGTGCCGGACTCCAATTGCGCCCAGTCGGAGCCGAACGCATGCGCCGACATGCAGAGCACCAGCACGCGCGAGCGCTCCAGCCCTTCCTCGATCTTCGCCGGGATGCTGTCGCCGGGCTTGAGCACCCATTCATCGAACCACACCTTCACCCCGTCCGCCCGCAACCGCTCCGCCAGCGGGCGCACCACCGCCTCGTCCTTCGCGCTGTGGCTCAGGAAGACGTCGTATTCGAACTCGTCGGCCATGGTTTTTAGGGGAGACGATCGGTGGCCCTGCCTTCGCTTCGAGCGGATTGGTGGGCGCGGGCTAGCCGACGATTTCGGTGCCGATGCCGGCGTTAGTGAAGATTTCTAGGAGGAGGGCGTGAGGGAAGCGGCCGTCGATGAAGTGGACTTTCTTCACGCCTTGCCCGAGGGCGTGCATGGCGCTGTCCACTTTTGGGATCATGCCGCCGGATATGATTTCCTCCTCAAGCAGGTGCTCGATCATCTGGCGTGTGACGGATGGGATGAGCGATTGCTTGTCCATCGGGTCGCGCATGATGCCGGGCACGTCGCTGAGGTAGATGAATTTCGCGGCTTTCAAATGTCCGGCGATGGTGCCGGCGGCGATGTCGGCGTTGATGTTCAAAACCGTGCCGTCGTCGGTGGTTGCGAGCGGGGAGATGACGGGGACTTTTTCCTCGGCGATGGCCTGCATGATTTCGTCGAGTTGCACGTCGATGACTTCGCCGACGAAGCCGAGGTCAATGCCGGTGGCTTTGCCTTCGGTCTGCGGCGGGAGCTTTTTGCCGCGCAGGATTCGCTTGCCGGGGATGCCCACGGCTTTTCCGCCGAAGTCGTTGAGGAGCTTGACGATGCCGGGGTTGATGAGGGTGTCGAGGACGTCCTCAACGATGCCGATGGATTGCGCGTCGGTGACGCGCAGGCCGTTGACGAATTTCGGCTTGAGCCCGGCGTCGCGCATCCGGCTGGTGATGGCTTTTCCGCCGCCGTGGATGAGGACGGGATTGATGCCGACGGCTTCGAGAAAGACGACATCGCGCAGGAAGCGCTCAACGACGTTGTCGTCATCCATGGCGCTGCCGCCGTATTTGATGACGAAGAGTGCGCCGCGGAATTTCTGGATGAAAGGGAGCGCCTCGAGGAGCGCCTCAGCTCGTGCAGTGGGTTGTTGGGCCATTTTTGGAAAGTGGTGAGTTGGTTGATTGAGAGAGTGGCCAATGTGGGACCGCCAGGGAGTTTCGGCGGGCGCGCCTTTTCTCTCAACTCTCAACTCACGCCGCTCATCCGCCCACTCACTCGCCCATGTTGAGCCGCACGTATTCTTCGCTCAGGTCGGTGGTATAGACGATGTATTCGGCGTCGCCGAGCTGGAGGTCGATGGTGACGGTGAAGCTCCTCGCCGCGACGATTTTTTGCAGTTCGGAAAATGGCGTGCAGCTCGCCATGCCGCACTTCACCGCGCTCACGCCGTCGTAGAAAATATCGACCAGTTCTTCGCGCATCTTCGCGCCGGAGTAGCCGATGGCGTCCATGATGCGGCCCCAATTCGGGTCGCCGCCAAACCACGCGCATTTCGTGAGCGTCGATTTTGCCACCGCCTCCGCCGCGCGCCGCGCGTCGCTGAAACTCGTCGCACCTCGCACATTCACCTCGACGAATTTCGTGACGCCCTCGCCATCCTCCACGATCAGCCGTGCGAGCGCGCAGGTGACGTGATCGAGCGCGCTCTGGAATTTCGCAAAGCTCTCGCTGCCGGAGATGAGCGGGGAATTTTCCGCGAGGCCGTTTGCGAGGATGAGCACGGTGTCGTTCGTGCTCATGTCGCCATCGATCGTGATGCGGTTAAACGACTGCTCGACCGCAACGGAGAGCGATTTTTGCAGCAGTTCCTTGTCGATCGCGGCGTCGGTCGTGAGAAAGCAGAGCATCGTGGCCATGTTCGGGTCGATCATGCCCGCGCCTTTCGCGATGCCGCCGATGCGCACTTTCACCCGGTCGATCTCGAGCTCGACCGCGATGGATTTTGGGAAAGTGTCGCTCGTCATGATCGCTGCCGCCGCACGTTCGCTGCCGTGCGCGTCGAGCAGCACGGGCATCGTGGCGATGGTCGCTTCCATTTTCTCGATCGGCAGCGGAACGCCGATGCGACCGGTCGAGCAGACGAGCACCTGCTTATCCTTCAGTCCCAGCGCCGCAGCGGTCGCGCGCACCATGCGCTGCGCGGTCTCGATGCCGCCGACGCCGGTGCATGCATTCGCGTTGCCCGCATTCGCGACGATCGCGCGCACATCGGCCGAGCGCACGTTCGCCTTCGAGATGCGCACAGGCGCGGCCTTCACTTTATTCGTCGTGAAGGTGCCCGCGGCCACGGTCGGCTGTGGCGAATGGATCATCGCGATGTCGGGCCGATCGAGGTTCGCGGCCTTGATGCCGCAGTACGCGCTGCCGGCGATGAAGCCGAGTGGTGCGGTGATGCCGCCTGTGATTTCGGTGAAAGGCATTTCGAGAGGCTGTTCCAAGTCTAGCTACCGCCGAAATCGGAACAGGCTACTGAAAGCGAATTCCGTGCGCGAGTTCGAGAACCTTCCGTGAGAATCTTCGCACCCGGCCTGCAGCCGGGAAGCGGGGCGCAATTTTCGCCTCGAGAATGGTCAATGGTGAGCAGCGGGGCGGAATTTTCGCCTCGAGAATGGTCAATGGTGAGCAGCGGCGGGCAATTTTCGACCCGAGCTTGGAGGGCTACAGCAGCGCCGTTTCCTCCGGCCAGCCGCACATCGCATTCATCGCCTGCACCGCCTGGCCCGCCGCGCCTTTCACGAGATTATCCTCCGCGCTAAGCAGGACGAGCCGACCCGTGCGTGCGTCGAAGCGCCACGCGATGTCGCAGAAATTCGTGTGCGTAACGTGCTTCGTATCCGGCAGCGCCGAGTCGCCGAGCAGCCGCACGAATGTCTCGCGTTCATACTTTTCCACGAGCGCCTTCTCGATGTCCATCGGCCCAAGATCGAATGCCAGAAACGCATGGATCGTGGTGAAAATCCCGCGCGTCGCGGGCACGAGATGAGGCGTGAAAGTCACGGTTACGGGCTCTCCCTGCGCCTTCGAGAGTTCCTGTTCGATCTCCGCGAGATGCCGGTGTTTCGGCACGCCGTACGCGCGCACGCTCTCGTTGCATTCGGCGAAAAGATAATCCGTCTTCGCCGTTCGCCCCGCGCCGCTCACGCCGCTCATGCTGCAGATCGTGATCGACGCGGGATCAAGCAACCTCCGGCTCAGGAGCGGATGCAGCGGCAAAATCACGCTTGTCGGATAGCACCCCGGCGAGGCCACCAGCCGCGCCTCTCGGAGCTGTTCGCGATACAACTCCGGCATCCCGTAAACGCTCATCGCGGCGAGTTCCGGCGCGTGATGCGTCTCGCCATAGAACTCCTCGTACACCGCCGGGTCCTTGATCCGAAAATCCGCGCTCAAGTCGATCACGCGCACCCCTGCCTCCACGAGCGGCTTCGCAAATTCCGTCGCGACGCCATGCGGCAGCGCGAGGAAAATCAACCCCGCGCCCGTCGCCAAAATCGCCTCCACATTCGATTCGATGAACTCCAGCGCCGCATACCGCTGCCCCGCGAATTTCGGATACACCGCATCGAGCCGCGCGCCTGCGTGCTGCCGCGAAGTGAGCGCGACAAGTTCCACTCCCGGATGTCGCATCAACAGCTTCACGAGTTCCTCCCCCGAATATCCGCTGGCTCCGACGACTGCGACTTTTTGGAGATTCATGCGGTAAAAATAGCCGCCTCTGGTGACAGCAAAAGCCGCAAACGTCGGAGCGCTACGCTAAAATTTTCTTCACAACCTCGCCGCGCACGTCGGTCAGCCGAAAGTCGCGGCCCTGATATTTGTAGGTCAGCTTTTTGTGATCGATGCCGAGCAGATGCAGCATCGTCGCGTGCAGGTCGTGCACTTCCATCGGGTCTTCCACCGCCGCGTATCCGAGTTCGTCCGTCGCGCCGTATGCGGTGCCGCCTTTGATCCCGCCGCCCGCCATCCAGATCGAAAATCCTTTGTTATGATGATCTCGCCCGTCGCCGCCTTGCGACATCGGGGTGCGCCCAAATTCGCCGCCCCACACGATCAGCGTGTCCTTCAACATGTCGCGCTGTTTCAAATCCTGAATCAGCGCAGCGCTCGCGCGATCGACCTCCTGCGCCTTGTATTCGATCCCCTTTTTCAGCCCACCGTGATGGTCCCAATCCTTGTGGTAGAGCTGGATGAAGCGCACTCCACGCTCCGCAAGCCGCCGCGCGAGCAGGCAGTTCGCGGCGAAGGATCCATCGCCCGGCGTGCAGCCGTAGAGGTCGAGGACGCTCTTCGGCTCCTGCGTCACATCCATCAGCTCCGGCACGCTCGCCTGCATCTGAAACGCCATCTCGTATTGCGTGATCCGCGTCGCGATTTCGGGGTCATCGACGAGCGCGTTGTATTCCGCATTGATCGCATTTACCGCGCCGACCACGCCGCCCTGCTGCTCGCGCGACACTCCCGGCGGCGTGCCGAGATACAAAACCGGGTCGCCTTTCCCGCGCAAATTCACGCCCTGAAACCGGCTCGGTAAAAAGCCCGCCGCCCATTGCCGCGCCGCGATTGGCTGATTCTGCCCGCCCTTCCCGAGCGAAGTGAGCACCACGAATCCCGGCAAATCCGCCGACTCGCTCCCGATGCCGTAAGTGATCCACGCGCCCATCGACGGACGCCCGGCGATCTGCGTGCCGGTGTTCATGAACATGTGCGCTGGGTCGTGATTGATCGCCTCGCTGGTCATCGAGCGGATGATGCAAAGCTCATCCGCAACCGAGCCGAGCTGTGGAAAAAGCGAGCAAATCTCCGCGCCGTTCTGCCCGAATTTTTGAAAGTCAAACTGCGGCCCGTAGCACTTGAGCGCCTGTCCCTGGAGCTGCGCGATCTGCTGGCCCTTCGTCATCGACTCCGGCATCGGCTCGCCGTGCATGGCCTTGAGTTTCGGCTTAAAATCGAACGTCTCGAGGTGCGAAGGCCCGCCCGCCATCGAGAGATAAATCACGCGCTTTGCGCGCGGCGCAAACGGCAGCGGATTGATGATCCCAGCCCATTTTCCGTCCGGCGCCGCCGCGCGCATGAGCTGTGGATCAAGCAATGAAGCTAGCGCGATGGCACCGAGCCCGCGCGAAGTGCGCCCGAGAAAACTGCGGCGGGTGAGAGGATGGGGGAGATTCATGTTGTCGAGCGGGACGCGGTCTGCTCCGGGGAGATAAGTTCGCTCCGAACGCGGGATTCGCTAGGAGCGTGTGATCGTTTCATGGAGGTTCAAGATCACTCGCGCGATGTTTGTCCACGCGGCGAGTTCGGCTGCGTCGTAGGCGTCTGGCAGCGGCGCGATGCCTACTTTTAACAGCGCCTCGGCAGCGGCCTCGTCCTGCCGGTAGCGCGCGATATTTTCCTCAAGCAGAGCGTCCAGCGTGTGCCGTTCATCCTCGCGTGGCTCCCGCGAGAGCGCCTGCTCGAATGCCCATTTCAGCCGATCCACACATCCGCACTGCTGCAAAATCTGCGCGGCAAAAACGCGCGCGGCCTCGACGTATGTCGGATCGTTGAGCAGCACGAGCGCCTGCTGCGGGATGTTTGAGCGGTTGCGCTCGGCGGTGCATTCCTCGCGCGTCGGCGCGTCGAATGCCAGCAGGCTCGGGTGCATGTAGGAGCGCTGCCACCAAGTGTAGAGCCCGCGGCGATATTGATCCCTGCCCTCGTCGGACTGCCACTCCCGCGCCGGGAAATTCAAATTCTCCCAATACCCCGCGGGTTGATACGGCTTCACGCTCGGTCCGCCGATCTTCGGCGCGAGCAGCCCAGCGATCGAGAGCGCGTTGTCCCGCACGAGCTCCGCATCGAGCCGCCAGCGGCTCTGTCGCGCGAGTTCGCGATTGTCCGGGTCGCGCGCCTGCAGCTCTTTCGATGCGAGGGAGGTCTGCCGATACGTCTCGCTGTTCACGATGAGCCGCACGAGATGCTTCACGTCCCACGGGTGCGAAGCGGGCGCGTCGGACGGCTCCATGAATTCGCACGCGAGCCAGTCGAGGAGCGCGGGCTGAATCGGCGGTTCGCCCTGCGCGCCGAGGTCGTCGAGCACTTTGGAAAGCCCGATGCCGAAGAACTGCTTCCACAACCGGTTCACAAAAACGCGCGCGGTCAGTGGGTTGTCGCGCGAGACGAGCCAGCGCGCGAGATCGAGCCGCGTGAGCTTCTGCCCTGCTTCGATTTTCGGTTGTGGGAGAAAGTGCGGGAGCGCCGGCTGCACGATCTCGCCGGTCTCATTCATCCAGTCGCCGCGCGGCAGCATTCGCACGGTGCGCGGCGTCGGCGACGACTCGGAGACGAGGCAGCGCGGGAGCGTCGCGTCGAAATCGTCGCGGGCTTTCTTCGCCGCATCGCGTGTTGCGCGCGCCTCCGCGAGCTGAGGCGCGACGGTGCGAAAATGCGCGGCGATCTTTTCATTCTGCTCCGCCGTGCGGAAGACGAGCGGCAGCTCGACCGCAGCGCGGATTTCTTTCGGCAGCTTTTTGATCGCCTCTGCGTCGAGTCGAAACTCCCACTGCAACTCCGCCGCCGCGAGTTCCGGCATCGGCGCATCGACTTGCGTCTCCGCGGTGGCGAGGGCCTTATCGAGGTCGGCGAGTTTCGCGTCTTCGGCCGGCGTCGAGAGCAGCATCCCGGGCTCGCGCCGCCCGATGATCGGCTCGCGGATGTCCGCGAAAAACGCGCCGAGCGTGTAGAAATCGCGGGCCGAAATCGGGTCGAATTTATGGTCGTGGCATTGCGCGCAGCCGATCGTCGCGCCGAGCCAGACGGTGCCGACGGCTCGTACGCGATCGGTCAGCATCCGCGCCTCGTAGTCCTTCGCCTGGGCGCCGCCCTCCTCCGTCGAGAGCAGCAGCCGGTTGAATGCGGACGCCACCTTTTGCTCTCGAGTGCTCTCTGGCAGAAGATCCCCGGCGATTTGCTCGATCGTGAATTGGTCGAACGGCTTGTCGTTGTTGAACGCCGCGATCACGTAGTCGCGATACGCCCAGACGCTGCGCGGGTTGTCGGAATGATAACCAGCGGTGTCGGCGAAACGCACAACATCGAGCCACGGAATCGCCATGCGCTCGCCGAAATGCGGCGACGCAAGCAGCCGTTCGATGAGCCGCGCGTAGGCATCTGGCGCGGTGTCATTTGCAAAAGTGGCGACCTCGTCCGGCGTCGGCGGTAGCCCAATCAGGTCGAACGAAACACGGCGGATGAGCGTATGCCGATCGGCTTCCGCGGACGGCTGAAACCCAGCCACCGCGAGGTGCTGCCGTACGAGCGAGTCGATCGGATTTTTCCCCGGCTCAGTCGTCGCGCGAGCCGGCGGGATGTAGGCCCAGTGATCCTGATACTCCGCGCCTTGCGCGATCCAGCGGTCGAGCAGCGCGACCTCGCGCGGCGTCAGTTTTTTCCCCGAATCCGGCGGCGGCATCTTCTCTTCTTTGTCAGTGGAATGGATGCGAACGTGCGATTCGCTGTCGTCGAGTTTGCCAGGGACGATTGCGCGGACGCCGTCGTTCTCCGCGAGCGCGCCGTCGCGCGTGTCGAGCCGCCGTTTGGCCTCGCGCTTCTTCTGGTCGGGCCCGTGACACTTGAAGCAATTCTCCGAGAGGATCGGCCGCACGTCGCGGTTGTATTCGATTTTCGCCGGGATCGGCGCCTCGCCCGCGGCAGCGAGTAGCGGAATGAAAATGAGGATCGGGAGGAATCGCACAGGGCGGAATTTTCGCATCGGGGAGAGGGAGCGCAATAGTGTGACGACAATGACCCGTGGCACGCCGCGGACTTTGGGGGAAAAGCCACGCTCGCCGTCAGCGCCGCGGTTCATCTAAAAACCGACGATGCCATCCGAATTCACGCAGTTTGAAAATGTCACCGCGGTCGCGAAAGCGAACGTCTATTTCGACGGGAAAGTCATCAGCCACACGCTGCATTTTCCCGACGGCTCGAAAAAGACGCTCGGCCTGATTTACCCCGGCCAATTTCATTTCGGCACCGACAAAGCGGAGCGCATGGAAATCGTCGCCGGACGCTGCGTTGTGCTGCTCAATGGTGACGCGGAGACGAGGGATTACGGCGCGGGTCAGACGTTCGACGTTCCGGGAAATAGCGGCTTCGACATTCAAGTGGGTGCCGGCATTTGCGAATACGTTTGTTCGTTTCTGGACTGACGACGTCTCGGCCGGCGTTGAATTCCTGCCTCAGTCGTACAACAAAAACGCCGCGTTCCGAAGAAACGCGGCGTTCTTGAAAACAGACCGGGAGAGTTACGCGAGCGCTTGGATTTTCGAGACGAGGCCCGCTTTGCTTGTTCCTGCGCCGACGACTTGGTCTTTCACTTCGCCGCCTTTGAGGAAAAGGAGCATCGGGATCGAGCTGACGCGGAACTTCGCGGCGAGCTGCTGATTCTCATCGACGTTGACTTTGCCGATCTTCGCAGTGCCGCCGAGTTCGTCGGCGATTTGGTCGATGATCGGGCCGATTTGCCGGCACGGTCCGCACCACGGTGCCCAGAAATCGAGCAGTACGGGGACGGATGCGTTCGCGACTTCGGAGTCGTAATTCGAGTCGGTGATTGTGAGGACGTTTGAACTGGCCATGTCTGAATCTACGAGGGATTTACGGAAATGGAACTGGGTTCGCTTCCGCAAATGCCATGTAGGTCGTCGCGAGCGACGCAATGGCGAGGACGACTGCGGCGATCGAGAGGCCGGTGATGACGGAGTCGGGCCCGGCAGCGACTTCGGTGACGATCGGTGCGCGGGTGATCGGTGCCATGCTGGTGACCGCCGCGGGCTTGTTCACGAGCGGCTGCGTCTGCTGCATTTTGATCGTTGCCTTCGGAAGCGCAGTCTTTGCGCCTGCGGGCGGTAGCGTGATGCGGGCGGTTTCTTTCTTCGGCGAAGCGCGCTGCGTCACAGGCTCGGGTGCGGGAGTCGGGCCAGCGGAAGGCATCGGTGCGGGCTTGAGCGGGACGGTCGGCTTTGCGCCGAGTGACGGCGGTTTCGGCGGCGGCGTTGCGCCACTGAGGGGCTTCATCGCGGGAGGCGGCATCGCTCCGGAGGGGCGAGGTGCGGGTGGCGGCGGGACGAATGGCTTTGCGCCGGGCATCGGAGGCGGTGCTCCCGCGGCAGGGGAGGTCGTCGGCAGCTTGGTCGTCTCTTTTTTCGGAGCAGTGCCGGCGGGCGGCAGGGGAGACGGCGAAGGTTTGCCGGGGACGTTGATCCGCACGGTTTCGCGTTTTACCGCTGGCTGCTCGCTTTTCGGCGGGAGCGTGATGCGGATGGTTTCGCTTTTCGTGACGTCGTCCGATTCGGACGGGGCGGGTGGAATTTCGTCGGCCATATTAGTAATAGAGGGAGGTGAGGGAGGGTGGTATCTCACCCCGCGGAAAAAGTGTCAACCCGATGTTGGCTGTGCAGCCCGCTTGTCTCTCAGAAGCTCACTTTTAAGCGGGAAACACAAAACAGGAACGGCGGGAATGCCTGTGACGGGAGACTTTCTTCTTCTCCGCCTTTTCTTGTTTTCCGGCTACACCCGAAATCTCCATGCTTTCGCATCCAACTGGATCGAGAGTGGGGAACTTTCCCTTGCCCGCCATTTTTCCGCGTGGCTAGGGTGCGCCGATGCACATTCTCGTCACCGGCGGGGCAGGTTTCATCGGCTCGCACTTCGTGGAAAAATGCCTCGCGCTCGGGCATCGCGTCGCCGTGCTCGATGAGTTCAACGACTTCTACGATCCCGCAATCAAGCGCGCGAACGTCGCCGGATTCGCCGCGGACGTGCCCATTCACGAGGCCGACATCCGCGACGAAGCAGCCGTGCGCCGCATCGTCGGCGAGGGAAAATTCGACACCATCGTCCACCTCGCCGCGCGCGCCGGGGTGCGCCCTTCGATCAAGGAGCCGAAGCTCTACATCGACACAAATATCACTGGCACTTTCCATCTGCTCGAAGCCGCGCGGCATGCGGGCATCCCGCGTTTCATCTGCGCGTCGAGTTCGTCGGTGTATGGCGTGTTGAAGACCGCGCCGTTCCGCGAGGACATGTGCCTGAACGAAACGATCTCGCCGTACGCCGCGACCAAACTCGCCGCCGAGCAGCTCTGCTCGAACTACTCGCACCTCTACGATCTCCGCACGATCAACCTCCGCTTCTTCACCGTCTATGGCCCGCGCCAACGCCCCGACCTCGCGATCCATTCGTTCACGAAAGCGATCAGCGAGGGCCGCACGATCAACCAATTCGGCGACGGCTCGACACGCCGCGACTACACATTCATCGACGACATCGTGCAGGGCATGACCGCGTGCCTCACGTATGAAGGCGCGCTCTGCGACGTCTTCAATCTCGGCGAAAGCCAGACCACCACGCTCTCCGAACTCATCGCCTCGATTGAGCAGGCGCTTGGCAAAAAAGCGAGCATCGAGCGGATGCCCGAGCAGCCCGGCGACGTGCCGCTCACGTATGCGGATATTGGAAAAGCGCGCTCCCTGCTCGGCTACGATCCGCACACGAAAATCGCAACGGGCATTCCGAAATTCGTCGAGTGGTTTCAGTCCGTGCAGCGCCGATGAGAGCGAAAATCGCGGCGATCTTTTTGCTCGCGGCCAGCGCCGTTGCGGAGCCGATGTGGCCGCAATTTCGCGGGCCGAATTCGACCGGCATCGCGTTCGAGGCAAACCCGCCGAGCGAGTTCGGCACGGAGAAAAATGTGGCGTGGAAAACCGCGCTGCCGCCGGGCTCGTCGTCGCCGGTGATCGCGGGCGGGCGCATTTTTCTCACCGCGTTTTCGGAGGGAAAATTGGAGACGATTTGCGTCGATCAAAAGTCCGGCGCGATCCTCTGGCGGAGCGATGCGAAGGCTGCGGCGATCGAGCCGTTCTTCGAGAAATTTGGGAGCCCCGCGGGGCCGTCTTGCGCCACCGATGGCGCGCGCGTCGTCTCGTATTTTGGGTCGTGCGGACTCGTCTGCCACGACCTCGACGGACGCGAGATTTGGTCCGTGCCGATGCCGATGATCAAGTCGCAGGACGGCTTCGGAACCGGCAGCTCGCCGGTCATTCACGACGGGCTCGTCTATTTGCTGCGCGATGAAATGGGCGACGCCGCAGGGCTCTACGCATTTGACGCGAAGACCGGTAAGCAAGTGTGGCGCACGGCGCGCAATGAATTCAATATCAGCTACGGAACGCCGGTCGTGTGGGATGGCTCGCTCGTCTGCATCGGCGACCTGCGCGCGAAAGGCTACGACCTCAAAACCGGCGCCGAGCGCTGGCTCCTGCGCGGTCTCGCGGCGTATCCGTGCACGACCGCGGCTGCGGGGCCGGACGGGCGGCTTTTACTCGCCACCTGGAGCTCGGGCAGCAGCAACGAACCGAACCCGGACTTCGACGCTCTGCTCAAGAATCTCGACAAGGACAGCAGCGGCGACATCTCCCTCGCCGAGCTCGCGGGCACGCCGATGAAGGACTTCCTGAGTATCATGGACGACAACCAAAACTCGATCCTCGAGCGCTGGGAATGGGATCCGATCCAGAGCTACATGCGGACGGGAAAAAACGTGGTTGTGTGCGTGAAACCGGGCGGCAGCGGGGACATCACCGAAACGAATGTCGCGTGGAAAAACGAGCGCGGCGCGGCGTATGTTGCATCGCCGCTGGCGTTCGGTGCGCGGCTCTTTTTGGTGAAAGATGGCGGCGTCGCGACTTGCTACGACGCCGCGAGCGGGCGGCTCATTTTCGAGAAGCAGCGGCTCGGCGCCGACGGCGATTATTTCGCGTCGCCGATCCTCGCGGACGGACGAATTTTCACAGCCTCGGTGCGAGGTGTCGTGTCGGTCGTCGAGGCCACGGGCGACAAGCTGAACGTGCTCGCGCGCAACGATCTCGGCGAGGCGATCACCGCGACTCCCGCGATCGTCGGCGACACCATTTTCGTGCGGACCGCGGCGCATTTGTGGGCATTCAAAAGTGGGCGATGAGCACGCACAAAAACACGCGCGGATCGGTCGTCGAGTTGCTGCAAAAGCTGATCCAGATTCCGAGCGTCAATCCGGCTGGCGATCCAGGCACCACGGGCATCGGCGAGCAGCACATGGCGGAATATCTCGTCGATTTTCTTCATGAAATCGGAGCCGAAGCCAGGCTGCACGAAGTGCTGCCGGGGAGGCCGAATGTGGTCACGAAATTTCCGAGCGATCGGGCTGGAAAACCGCGCCTGCTTTTCGCCCCCCACACCGACACGGTCAGCGTTGCGGGGATGACGATTGAGCCGTTCGGCGGCGAATTGCGCGATGGTAAAATATGGGGCCGCGGTGCGAGCGACACGAAAGGCCCGATGGCCTCAATGCTGTGGGCGCTGCGCGAATCGCGCGACGCGATCCCGGCGCTCTCGCACGAGATTTGGTTTGCGGGGCTGATGAGCGAGGAGACCGGCCAGCACGGCGCAAAAGCGCTCGCCGCTGAGGAGTATTTCGACTTCGTGATCGTCGGCGAGCCGACTTCGCTCGATGTCGTCCACACACACAAAGGCGCGTGCTGGCTCACTCTCACGACGCGCGGAAAAGCGGTCCACGCCGCCGACCCCGGACTCGGGGAAAATGCGCTCTACAAAATGGCCGACGTGCTGCGCTGCATCCGCGATGTCGTCGCGCCCTCGCTCGGCGCGGTGAGGCACCCCGTGCTCGGTTCGCCGACGATCAGCGCAGGCGTGATCCACGGCGGCAGCAAGACGAACATCGTGCCCGACGTATGCGTGCTGGAGGTCGATATGCGCTCGATCCCCGGCGACGACGCGCTGCTCGACCGGGTCTCCGCGCAGCTTCTCAACGCGTGCCCCGACCTCGAAATCGTCCCCGCGATTTCGCGCCCGATGTTCACCGATCCGGCGCACCCGCTCATCATGAAACTCGGCGAATGCGGCGCGCGTCCGGTCGGCGCGCCGTGGTTTTGCGACGGCGCGATTTTCGCCCAAGCCGGGATGCCCGCCGTCGCGATGGGCCCAGGCTCGATCGCGCAAGCGCACACGAAAGACGAATGGATCCGCGTCGATGATCTCGAACGCGGGGTGGACTTTTTTGCTCAGTTTTTGCGCACGCTTTTACCCACATGAAAATCATCCGCTTTCAGTCCGCCGACGGCTCCGTCGGTTTCGCAAAAAAGAACGCAGACGGCAGCGCGCATCGGCTGCGAGGCGGCTTATTCACAGGGTTTGAGGAGACGGGTGAGATCGTGGAGCCGGTGAAAATTCTCGCTCCGCTCGACCCGGTCGCGCTGCTTTGCATCGGGTTGAATTATCGCCAGCACGCGGCGGAGACGAATGCTCCGCTGCCGGAGTGGCCGGTGCTTTTCATGAAGTCGATCGGCTCCTTGCAGCACCCCGGCGATCCGATCGTGCTGCCGCGCTGGATGCGCAGCGCAAAGGTCGATTTTGAATGCGAACTCGCCGTCGTGATCGGGCGCGCGGCGAAGAATGTGCCGCGCGAACGGGCGCTCGCGCATGTGCTCGGCTACACCTGCGCGAATGACGTGAGCGCGCGCGACTGGCAGAAAGAGGGCGGCGGTTCGCAGTGGTGCCGCGGCAAGAGCTTCGACACGTTTTGCCCGCTCGGGCCGTGCCTCGTGACGCCGGATGAAATCCCCGATCCCTCCGCGCTCCGCATCCGCACGACGGTGAGCGGCGAGGTGATGCAGGAAAGCGGCACCAGCGATATGATTTTCGATGTGCCCGCACTCATCGAATTCCTCAGCGGCAGCACGACGCTGCTGCCTGGCACGGTGATCCTCACCGGCACGCCGCACGGAGTTGGCATGGCGCGGAAGCCGCCGAGATTTCTGCGCGCCGGGGATCGCGTGGCGGTGGATATTCCCGAGATCGGCGTACTGGAAAATCCGGTTGTCGAGGAGGAAGCGGCGGGCTCGTCGGCGTTTGTGCTGTCAGGCTGTTAGCGGAGTTGAAAATCCGGGTGACGAAAAACAGCGGGGGTGATACGCCTCTCAGATGTGCCGCCCGCGATTCTGTGCGGCGTGCAAACCTCCACAATGATGGCTGAACCCGGCTCAGAGCCGACTGCGCGCGATGCCGTTTCCGGCGGAGGCAGCTCCGATGCAGCAGGTTTCGAGCGGCTCGTGGAGGAGCATTACCAGCCTGCTTACCGCTTCGCATACAGCCTCAGCGGGAATCACGACGACGCGTGCGACATCACGCAGCAGGCGTTTTATCTCGCGCAGACCCGCGCTCATCAGCTCCGCGATGAGTCGAAGCGAAAGCAGTGGCTCTTTACGATTCTGCATCGCGAATTTCTCCGGCTCCGCCGCCGTGCGACCGCACACCCGCAAACTTCGCTGGAATTTTCCGAGCACGAGTTGCCTCCCATCACCGTCGATCATGCGACCAGCCTCGATGCCAAGATGCTGCTCCGCGTGCTCCAGTCGCTGGAGGAAAAATTTCGCATGCCACTCATCCTCTTTTATCTCGATCAGCTCTCCTACAAGGAAATCGCTGCGACGCTCGATGTGCCGATTGGCACCGTGATGTCGCGGATTGCGCGCGGGAAGCAGGCTTTGCGGCAGCGAATGGAGCACGCTCGGCGCGCCGATGTGGAGAAAATCGTGCCGATTCGCACATCCAACCCAAGTGGAGGCACCGGTGGATAAGGAGACGGCGAAGGTGCTGTTGCAATCGTATCGGAAAGCCGACGCCGCCGATCCGATTTTCGTCGTGGCGCTGCGCGAAGCCGCAGCGGACCCGGAGCTTGCGTCGTGGTTCGAGGAGTCGCAGCGCTTCGATGCGGTGATCGGCGCGAAGATGGCGGACATCGTCGTGCCGGCGGATGTGAAAGATCGCATTCTGCGCGGACCGAATGCTGTGCCGCAGCGGCGCTCGCTTTTCAAAACGATCGGCGCGATTGCGGCGATCCTCGTGTTGGGGCTGATTTGCTGGCGCATCGCCCTGCCTCCGGCGGCACCGCCGATCGACGCGTTCGCGCTGCAGGCGATCAATTACACCGAGAAGATGCCGGCGCTGCAGTTCGTTTGTTTCAATGCAGCGGAGGTCGCGAAGTGGATCAACGAACAGCCGGGCGCGAAGCAGATTGGCCTGACGCTGCCGAAGCCGGACGCATCTTTTTCCATGAAGCTCATGGGGTCGAGCATGGTCGATTGGAATGGGAAACCGGTCGTCATGGTTTGCCTGCAAAATGGCGAGCGCATGGCGATGCTCTACATCCTGAAAGACGATCCGGATGCGTCCATGCCGGATGGGATGACGCGGACTTTGCAGCGTGAGGATTGGGTCGTGCGGGAGACGAAAGCGGACGGCCAAGTGCGGCTGCTGACGACGAAGGGCGGGCCGGAGGATTTGAATTTCATCACGCCGCTGTAGCCGGGATCGCTGATCCCCATCTGGCCCGGCGGGATCAGCGATCCCGGCTACAACTTCTTGCGCGTGCTAGGCGCTGCGGGAGATACTGCGCGCGAAATCTATGCGCCTTTTAATCGCCGCTCTCGCTGCCGTTTCGCTTCCACTTTTTGCGCAGGAAATTACCGTGAAAGCGCCGCCGCTGCCGGAGATGGCGGCGAAGTCGGGTGAGGGCCTCACGCTGACCTTTTCGGCCGGTGGGAAGTCTGACACGCGGGCTGCGAGACTAGTGGCGCTCTACGTTCCGGCGGGGCAGGCTGTCACGCCGTTCCTGCCGGCGGGCGCGTTCACGGCGAAGTGGGATGGGGAGATTCAGTCCCCCTTGCGTGCGGATTGCACGCTCATCGCGGAGGTGCGGGGCAGCATGAAAATGACGCTCAATGGCGAACCGCTGCTGGAAGGCGCGGGGGACGATACGGCGCACACAGTCAGCAAACCGGTGCGGTTGAACAAGGGCGGCAATGCCTTCACCGTCGAGTTCGCGAGCGATGGGAAAGCGGACGCGAGTTTGCAGTTGAAGTGGTCGTCGAAAGAGTTCGCGCCGGAGCCTGTGCCGCCGCGCGTGTTTACCCATGCGCTCGCGGGGGCGGAGTTGCGCGAAGGGACGCGGGTGAGGGAGGGGCGGATGCTTTTCGCGCAGCTTCGATGCTCGGCGTGCCATGCGGATGCGGCGTTGATCCCGCCGCGTGGCGAGGGGATGCCGGAGCTGGCTCAGGATGCGCCGGCTTTTGTGGAGCTGGGGGGTAAATTCAACGAAGCGTGGCTTGCGCACTGGATCAGCGATCCGCACTCGATCCGACCTCGCGCGCTGATGCCGCGCGTATTTCCCGGGGAGCCCGGCGAGGTCGATCATCGCGCGGCGGACCTCGCGGCTTTTCTCGTCTCCACCGGCACTCGGGACGACTCGCCCATCGCCGAGGACGCCGCGCCCGCGGGCGGCGCACTATTCGCAAATCTCGGCTGCATCGCGTGCCACACAACGCCCGATTTTACCGGTGACGACGAGCATGGCCGCACGCCGCTCTCGCACCTGAAGGCCAAGTGGCAGCCCGCCGCGTTGCGCGCGTATCTCAAGGAGCCCGCGAAGAATTTCGCCTGGACGCACATGCCGAATTTCCGCCTGAGCGACGCCGAGACGGCCAGCCTCGCGGCGTTTCTGCTCTCGGGCACGCAGCGTGAATTTCCGCCCGGACCGAAAGGCGACGTGACGCGCGGGGCGCAGCTCCTCGTGTCGAGCGGTTGCCTGAACTGCCACGCCGGACTTCCGCCCACCACGCAGCCGACTCTCGCGGCGACGCTGGCGGGCGGGTGGGTGAAAGGATGCCTCTCGCCGGACGCGGCCGCTCGCGGGAATGCGCCGGATTTCGCGCTCGCGCCGGGACAGAGGGAAGCGCTCATCGCCTTTGCGGCGCGTGGCTTCGGTTCGCTGAAGCAGGACGCGCCGGTGGAATTTGCCGAGCGCCAAATGGCGAACATGCGCTGCACCGCCTGCCACGCGCGCGATGGCGTGCTGAGCACCTGGTCGGAGCTCGATGGCGAGATGTCCGCGCTCCAGGCAGGCGCGCCGCAGCCGGAGGGCGAGGGGATCGCGATCGCGGGAGCGCTGGCGCCGATCTCGACTTGGTTTGGGGAAAAATTGCGGCCCGTGTGGGAGGCGGATTTCATTGCCGGACATGGGAAATACAAGCCGCGGCCGTGGATCGTCGCGCGAATGCCGGGCTTCGAGACGGTGGGAAAAGGAATCGCCGAAGGGCTGGCGCTGGAGCACGGGCTGCCGGGCGTGCCCGAGCCGGAGAAGGCCGTGGATGCAGCGATCGCAGCCGATGGGGAGAAGCTGCTGGGCGAAAATGGCGGGTTCAATTGCACGACCTGCCACGGCATCGGCGCGCGGCTTCCGACTGCGGTCTTCGAGGCGCCAGGGATCGATCTGGCATACGCTTCGGAGCGTCTGCGACCGGGATATTACCACCGGTGGGTGCTGAATCCGCTGCGGATCGACCCGGAGACGAAGATGCCGAAATTCGCGGATGAAGAGGGGAAGACGCCGTTGACGGATTTTTTCGACGGCGATGCTGGGAAGCAGTACGAGGCGATCTGGCAATACCTGCGGACGCAGGGGAGCGGCGGGCACTGACCCTTGCAACGGCGCTGGCTGTAACCAGGATCGCAGCCCGAACGCCAACGGCGTTCCATCATCCTGCCCAGGGTTGCGCGTCCCCGCGCTACATTGGGTCACCGGCGACACCGAGGCCGAACCCTGAAAGGGTTACATCGCAACCATCCGCGCCCACGAAATTCAACCCTTTCAGGGTTGAGGCGATCGTTTGCACAAATACCCAGGGTAGCTCGAGTTCGCTCGGAACCCGGCTGGTTGATGGAACGCCGTTGGCGCTCGTGAACCGCACCCGCGAGCGCCTTTCCCTCCCTCGCGCCGAAGAACGGGGGAGGACTGAGGTGGAAAACTGGAAACGCGCTTAGGTGATGGCGGGTTTTTCTTCGCCGTGCTCGAGGTCGTCGATGGCTTGGTGCTTTTCGACGGTGTCGGGCTCGAGGAGGGGCCGCAGCCAGATGCGTTCGATGATGGGGTAGGAGGCGACGATGGGGAGGATGGCGATGGCGCCGGTGACGCCAGTGAGGAGGGCGCCGGCGAGGCAGGAGACGAGGACGGTGAGGGTGGAGAGGCGCAGGCGATTGCCGTAAACCTTCGGCACGATGAAGTAGTTCTCGATGAGGTGGTAGGCGAGGTATAGGGCGAGGACTAGGAAGGCGGTGCCGGGGGCGACGGTGAGGGCGACGGCCATGGCCGGGAGCACGGCGAGGAAGAAGCCGATGATGGGGAGGATATCGAAGATGCCGGCCATGACGGCCAGGAGGAGGCCATTGGGCACTTTCAGCCACCAGAGCATGCCGAATACGAAGCTGGCGCGGATGAGGGAGGTGATGAGCTGACCGGTCATGTAGCTGGAGACGACTTTGGTGATCTCGGGCGCGGCTTCCGCGACTTTGCGGCGCTGGCGCCGCGGCAGAAAGGCGCTCAGCCAGCCGTAAACGCGCTCGCCATCGGCGGTGAAGTAAACGGCGACGACGAGGACGACGAGGAATTTGGCGATTCCTTGGAGGGCCATTTTCCCCCACGCCACGAAGCTGTCCATGAGCGGCTTCGGGTCGGTGAAGGCGGGGGAGTCCATGAGCCGGGTCGCCACGCCCCGCAAGCCGTCGCCGGTGACGTTGGAGATGAGGTTCGTTTTGAAGGCGGGAAGATTTTGGATGACGGCGGTGACCTGGCTGGCCAGGGCGGGAATGAGGATGCCGACGAAGAAAAGCACGAAGCCCCCCACGAGCAGGGCCGCGAGGAGGACGCCGAGCCAGCGCGGACCGCCGAGGGCGACGGTCCCGCGAACGATGGGCCAGAGGGTGAGGGCGATGAGGAGCCCGAGGAGGAGGAGTTCGCAGAGAGGCCAGAGCTTCCAAGCGATCATGGCCAAGAGAATGGCGGTCGCGATTTTCCCCAAAGCGCCCCAAGAAACAGTGATGCTGGTTTTGACCTCCCGCGGACGGGGGGCACTCGTCAGCAGGGATGGACTGGTGGGGTATTCCTCGGGCATGGGAAGAGGAGGTGGTGCGGGTAAGGCGCGGGTGACCGAGCCCAGGCTGGAACGCCAGACTCGTGCCGATTCGCTCGCGGCTTTCCGTGTGACCGTGGGTCGTCGGCGGAGTGGTGGGTAAGGGTGGCCGGTGGCGGGGCTCATCGGAGCGGTGCGACGGCCGCAAGCACTCGACGGTGGCACCAAAAAAGCCGCCCGGGTTTCGCGGGGCGGCTGGATTTGTAGGGCGGCCATTTTGGCCGCCGGGGCGGGTCGGCGGCGAAGATCGCCGCCCTACAACTTCATCGGACGCCCCTAGCAGGCGCGGGCATTTTCACGCTGGGGCGATTTTATACGCCGAGGTGGATGAGGCCGCGCTGGACGGCGACGATGGCGGCTTGGGTGCGGTCGGCGACGCCGAGTTTGGCGAGGGTGTTGGAGATGTGGAGTTTGACGGTGGCTTCGGACATGTGGAGGGCGGGGGCGATTTCTTTGTTGCTGAGGCCGGCGACGATGTGGCGGAGGACTTGGTGTTCGCGGGGGGTGAGGGTGTGGCGGGCGCTGCGGGCGGCGAGTTTGGCGGCGATGGCGGGGGGGAAGTAGGTGTCGCCGGCGATGACGTGGCGGATGGCTTCGAGGATGTCTTCGACTTCGGCGGATTTGAGGACGTAGCCGGAGGCGCCGGCCTGGACTGCGCGGGAGATGTCTTCTTCGCCCTCGAAGACGGAGAGGACGACGATGCGGGCGTCGGGGAATTCGGCGCGGAGGCGGGTGATGGTCTGGGCGCCGTCTTCGCCGGGCATTTGGAAGTCCATGGTGACGATGTCGGGGCGGTGCTGGCGGTAGGCGTCGAGGGCTTGGGCGCCGTTGCCGGCTTCGGCGACGAGGGTCATGTCGCGCTCGCCGGCGATGGCTTCGGCGAGGCCGAGGCGCATCATGGCGTGGTCGTCGACGATGAGGACGCGGATTTTACGTTTCATGAAGGGGTGGTGCCGGGTGGTGTGGGTACGGTGACGCGGACTGTGGTGCCGTTGCCGGGGGTGCTTTGGAGGTGGAGTTTGGCGTGGAGTTTCCCGGCGCGCTCGTGGATGCCGAGGATGCCGAAGTGGCCGCGGGGGGCGGTGGCGGTGGTGTCGAAGCCGCGGCCGTCATCGCGTGTCTCGAGGGTGATGGTGTGGGGGGTGTAGGTGAGGGTGACGTGGATGTGCGTGGGGGAGGCGTGGCGGGCGGCGTTGGCGACGGTCTCGTGGGCGATGCGGAGGAGATGGATTTCGACGGGGCCGGAGAGCGGGTGGGGCACGCCGAGGACTTCGATTTTCAAGATGGCTCCGCACTCGGCGGCGAGGGGGGTGAGGAATTCGTGGAGTGCGCCGTGGAGGCCGCGCTGCTCGAGGGCGACGCTGCGGAGGTCGCGGATGGAGGTGCGGGCCTCCTCGCGGCAGTGGCGGAGCATGCGCTCGGCGAGGTCGAGGGCGGTGGCGGCGTGCTCGGGGGTGTGGGCGAGGCGGTGTCGGGCGTTGCGGAGCTGGAGGGAGACGCCGGCGAGCTCCTGCTCGATGGTGTCGTGGAGCTCGCGGGCGATACGCTGGCGTTCGTCTTTGACGGCGGCGCGCTGGATTTGGGTGCCGATGATCTGGGTCTGGACGGTGACGCGGCGGCGAAGGAGTGCGGCCCATGCGAGGGCGGCGCAGGCGAGGGCGCCGACGGCTGCGAGGGCCCGGAGGAGGCGGCTGAGGGTCCACCAGGGGGCGCGCTGGAGGATGGCGATGTCGTCGGGACTGCGGAGGTGGAGGCGGAAGCCGTCGGCGTTTTTTCCGAAGGGAAGCACCTGGGAGGTGGTGAGGTCGCAGATGCCGGTGAGGCGGAGGTGGTCGTCGGGGCTGAGGCTGTCGGGAGGCGCGGTGCCGGCGGGGAGGAGGGCCTCGAAGAACCACGAACCGGTGCGGCACTGGAGGATGGTGTCTGCGGTGGGGCCGGTGCGGAGGGCGAGGAGGGTGGCGTCGAGGAAGACGAGTTCGGATTGCTGGGGGACGATATTTTCGCCGGAGAGGTCGAGGGGGACGGGCTCGGGCGGCGGGCCGGTATCGAGGACGGTGATGCGGGTGGCGCGGAGGATGGGGCGGAAGGGTGCGACGGCGGCGAAGCCTTCGGCCTCGATGTTCACGCCGGGTGTGAGGGCTTCGGTGGAGGCTGCGCGGATGAGGATGCTGCCACTTTTACCCCGCACGTAGAGGGTGTCGCCGGATGCGTGGGTGACGATGCCGCGGATGCGGACGCGGGTGCGGGAGGTGGCGTCGCTGCGGAGGAGTTCGTTGATGGCGCGAAGGGGCGGGGCGGTGTCGGGCGTGGGGGTTTCGGCGGGGATGATGTCGGCGAAGGAGGGGACGAAGAAGTGGCGGCCGGTGAGCTGGCGCTGGGAGTTGAAGACGCTGCCGAGGACGCCGCGGATGGTGACGGGCTGTTGCATGAGGGCGGCGGCGCGTTCGTGTGCGCGCGGGTCGGGCGGGAGGAGGAGCTTGACGGTGTAGCCGGAGATTTCGGCGACGAGGACGAGGGCGGCGGGGTCATCGATGCCGGTGATGACGCCGGGAAGCTGGACCCACTGGCAGTCGAGGGAGGGGGAGAAAAGTTCGGCGGGGTCGATGCGGCGCGGCGCGGGGATGGGGACGGTGCCGAGGATCGCGACGGTGCGGGCGGCGATGATCGGGAGGAAGCCGCCGGGCGCGGTGACGCCGGCGATGCGGAGGCGCGCGCCGGTCGCGATGTCCGCGCCTTCGCCGGGTGGGAGGGAGATGTAGATGCCCTCGCGGCCGTCATCGGCGATGAGGACGGGCTGGGTGGGATTGCGAAAAGTGACGGTGGCCTCAATGGCGACGGGCACGGCGGCGGCGGCTTCCTCGGGCGAAAGGGCGCGGATGCGGGCGATGGAATCGAGCGTCTCGGCAGCGCCCGCGAGGCTCGCGGCGAGGAGGAGAGCGATGAAGAGAAAGGCGGTGCGAGGCACTGGGACGAGCGCGGACTTTAGCGCAGCGAGGCGGGATGAGAATTAGCCATTTGGCTAGGTATGCGGCGGGTGGGGACGGGCGAATGATGCGAGAGCGATTCGAGGCCCCCTGAATCCCGCAACCATGAAATCACTCCCGACATCTCCCATGAAAATGACACCCCGCAAAAACATTCAGCCGATCCTGATGGCGACCGCAGCCGTCCTGCTTGGCTTTTCAACCCAAAGCGCAAAAGGCCAGACGACCGGATGGAATCAAACCGGAGTGGGACCCTTCGACTACAACGACACGGCGAACTGGGTCGGTGGCATCATCAATGGGATATTCGATATGTCGGTGACGATTCCGAGCAGTCAGACGGTGACGTTTGGACAGGACACCGTGCTGACGACCGGCTTTGACTTCAGCTACACCGGCAGCTCCAATGAAGTCCTGCGCGGGACGGGCGGCGACTTCACACTCACACTGGGCGGAGACATTTTGCACAACACGGCCAGCACGACGCGGGTCATCAACTTTGGCAGCACCGCGGCGAATCAAGCACTGGCGATCGACTTGGGCGGCGTGGCTCGCATCTTTACGGTGGGCAGCGGACGGTCGCTGGGTTTCCTCAATGGGATTGGAAACGGCAGCGTCATCACGAGCGGCGGCACGATCAACTTCTCGGGAAGCAATAGCTATGGCGGCGCGACCACAGTTGCCAGCGGCGTGCTGGCGCTCAACGGTGCAGTAGGGAGTTCGGCTAACTCGGATATTATGGTGCAGTCCGGCGGAAGCAGTACTTCCACGCTGCAGTTCAATAGCACCACGAACTTGAATACGGGAACTACGAGAGCCAAGAGTGTGACTCTCAATGGAGCAGGCTCTGGGACGAGTGCTTTCCTGACAGTCACTGGAAATGCGGGCGCGAACTCCGTGGAGACGATCACCAATGCGCTGCGAGCCTCCGCTGGCTATGCGACGGTCGGCGTGACTGCGCCTGCCACGCGCGCCGTGCGGCTCTCAGTGGGAAGCTTCGTGCGGGACGCAGGCGCGAGCTTGCTCTTCCGCGGGTCGAATCTAGGTCTCGATACCCTCGCCAATCAGACACCGAACTTCGCCAACATTCAGTTCGCGCAAGCTCCAGCTCTCAGTGGGAGTGGAGTCTCAGGTCAAGCTACTGTCGGAATTTTGAAAGGAGCTTACGGCGATGTGACTTCCGGTGGCGATGGAAAGGCGGGGGGTCTCGTGACTTATGACTCCACCTATGGCGTCCGGCTACTTACCTCCGGCGAGTATGTGGGCGCGATCACGGACGGGCAGACGACGGCGAGCAATGTTCTTTTCACCCGCGCGTCTGGAGATGCTTCACAAGACATCACGCTGGCAAGCACCACGACAACACTCAACTCCTTGTCCTTCAAGATCACGGGTGCCGGGACTAACTCAGGCGTGACGATTGCAGGAGCAGCCGGCACGACACTGAAGCTCAACAGCGGAACCATCTTTGCGAGCCAGCAAGTGACTACGGCGAATGCGACCGATGCGATGACGATCAGTGTGCCGACGCTGGACCTCAATGGCGGTGAAGGCGTCGTCACGGTCTTCACCAATGGTGTGAGCAACGGCAACACTGCCGCGCCGCTCACCATCAGCAGTGTAATCGCGAATGACGGTGGAAAGGGAGTGACTTTCGGAGGAACGGGCGAGACGATCCTCACGGGATCGGAAGCCAATACTTATACCGGCACGACCACGCTAAACAGCGGGATCCTTCGACTTAATAAGTCGGTCGTGAACATCGGTCTCACCACGGACCTGGTCATGAATGGTGGGACTCTTCTGAAGACTGGCAACGCAATCGCAGACACAGCGAGCGTGACCATCAACGGCGGAACATTCACGTTCGATAGCACGACGAGCAGCGGAAACAATAACCACCCGGAGACCATCAATAACTTCACGATGAATGGTGGCGGTGTCAGTAATCACGGGCTCAATGCGACCTTCACCATCAATGGAAATGCGACGCTCAATGCCGGGAACCTGATCATGAACCAAGGCGGCGACGTGACTGTGCTGGGAGCGACGACGTTGAACGGCGGTGTCCTGACGGCAAAGGAGTCGAGCAGCACCACCGCATTCAATGGACTTACGACATTGAACACCTTGAACATCTCCAACCAGGCAACTGGCGCCTACACTCCCCTCGTGCTGACGAGTCACGCGACGATGCTCGGCGCAAAGGTCACGCTCAACGGCGATGTGACTTTCACCGGGAATGCTACAAACTCGAATCCTACTTCGATCGCTTCCTCGAACTCTGCACTGACCAACCAAGGAAGCATCTACCTCGAAGGCACGCGCACTTTCACGATCGGTGATGGAGCGGCTGCGTCGGATTTGTTCATCGAACTTCCGCTGACCAATGGCGTGGCCGTAGGTGGTCTTGCAAAGGCGGGACTGGGAACGCTGGAACTGGGCGGCGCGAACACTTTCACCGGGCCTGCGAATGTGGGCGCGGGGACGCTGGTGATCAGCGGGAGCATCAGCGGCGCGGCTTCGGTGGGTGTGGCAGCGGGTGCGACGTTGGCGAGTGATGCGGCGGCGAGCGTCGGCACTGCGGCGACGGGAAATATCTCGGTCGGCGGCACGCTGTCGCCCGGTGGCAATGGCGCGAATGGCGCGCTGACGCTGTCTCCGGGAACGGGCGGAAAGCTGGACTTTGCCGCGGGCTCGAAGCTGCGCCTCGACTTGCAACTGGCGCCCGCGAACTCCGACATCGTGACTTTCACCGGGACGGATGACTGGCTCTCCGGCAGCGGCTTCGCGACGCTCACGCTCGGCGGCGCGATCGACTACACGGCGACCTACACGGTCTTTCAAAATGTGAGCACGCCGGGCTTCACGTTCGCGGCGATCACGGGCTTCAACTCGGCGGCTTACACCGCGAATTTCGCGCAGTCGGGCAGCGACTATCAGTTGTCGTTCGTGCCGGTGCCGGAGCCGGCGACAGGCGCGCTGCTGCTCGGCGGGTTCGGCTTGCTCGCGGGTTTGCGGAGAAGGCGTGACCGCCACGCGGGACTGCGCGATTCTTGAGCCATGATCTCGCGAATCTTCCCCCTGCTTTGCTGCGTCGTTCTCGCGCTTGGTGGCCGCGTCTTCGCGGCGGAGGCGGCGGGGGTGCTGGTGCCGAATGGGAGCTTTGAAGCCGACGCCGATGGCGATGGGTGGCCGGATGGCTGGGGGCGCGTGAAGGCCGGTGGGACTTGGGAAGCCGAGGACGGCAATCATTTCATCCGGCTCAAATCGAGCGAGCCGGGGCAGATGGTGATGCTGTATCAGCAGGTGCGAATCGCGGGGACGGTGAAGGCAATCGAGCTGAGCTGGAGGCAGCGCGTGAGTCAGCTCAAGCGCGGGAAGCAGTCGTGGTTCGACGCGCGGATCATGATGGATTTCAAGGACGCGGCGGGGACGAAGCTAAAGGGTCCGTCTGCGCCGGCGACGGGCAAGGACACGGACGGGTGGGTGGAGCGCAGCGCGAAGTTCCTCGTGCCGGAAGGCGCGGCGACGCTGGACTTCATGCCGGTGCTTTTCAATGTCGAGAGCGGCACGTTTGACTTTGACGACGTGATCTTAAAGGCGACCGATCCCGAGCCGCTGAAAGCCGCGGCGGATGCAAAGTCGGCGGCGGATGCCGAGAAGCTCGCGAAGAAGGCCGCTGCCTCGCAGAGCAAGGCTGCTGCTGCATTCGCGGCGGCGGGGTCGCTGATCTCCAATGGCGATTTCGAGGCGGACAAGAAGGGCGCGGAATGGCCGGACGACTGGGGCCGGCTGAAGCTCGGCGGCTCGTGGGAGCAGGAGAAAGGCAACCACTTTCTCCGCCTCAGCGCATCGGCTCCGGGGCAGACGATCCTCATGTATCGCACGATCCCGCTGACGGATGCGAAGGCGCTGGAGCTGAGCTGGCGGCAGCGCGTGACGGACCTGAAAGTCGGCAAGGAGCCTTACTTCGACGCGCGGCTGATGATGGATTTTCTCGACGCCGCGGGGCACAAGCTGAAGGGCGCGCCGGGTGCGCCGAATGCGCGCAAGAGCACAGACGGCTGGATGGAGCGGAAGATCGAGTTTCTCGTGCCCGAGGGAGCGGTCGCGCTGCAGTTCATGCCCGCGCTTTTTCAGGTGGAAAAGGGGACGTTCGATCTCGATGACATCGCGCTGCGGCCCATCGCGGCGGAGGCGCTGCTGGCGAAGATGAAAGTGGCGGACGCCGAGAAAAAAGCGTCCGAAGTGCCCGCGGAGGAGCCGATGCGCGACAAGTGGCCGCAGGAGTTGCATGTGGCCGGGAATCAAGTCCTGCGCGCGGATGGGAAGCCGTTCTGGCTGCAGGGCGTGAACGTCGTGAGCCTCGAGTGGTCGGTCGCGGGCGAGCAGGTGATGAAGGCGACGAAGGTCGCGATCGAGGAGTGGAAGGCGAACATCATCCGGCTGCCGGTGAAGGAGGAATACTGGAACGGCGGCGGCGCGAAGGACGGCGGCGCTGGGTATCGGAAACTCGTCGATGACGTCGTGACGATCGCCGCCAATCGCGGCGCGTATCTCCTGCTCGACCTGCATCGTTTCAAGGCCCCGACGCAGGCGCACGCGGACTTTTGGAAAGATGCCGCCGAGCATTTCAAGAACCACCCCGCCGTGCTTTTCGACCTCTTCAATGAGCCGCACGGGACGACCTGGGACGTGTGGCGCGACGGCGGATTCGTGGGGGAGAAGGCGAAGCCGGGCGACGAGGCGAATTTCACGACGGCGGAGGAGAAGGCGAAGGCGAAGCACGGCTTCCAGTCGGTCGGGATGCAGGCGCTGCTCGATGCGGTGCGCGGCACCGGCGCGAAGAATGTCGTGCTCGTGGGCGGGCTCGACTACGCCTACGACCTTTCGGGGATTGCGAACGGATACGTGCTCAATGACCGCGGCGGCAACGGCATCATCCTCTCGACGCACATCTACCCGTGGAAGAAAGGCTGGCAGGAGAAGGTGCTCGTGGTCGCGGACAAGTATCCCATCCTCGTCGGCGAAGTCGGCGCGGGCGCGCAAAAGATGACGTGGCTCCCCGCCGAGGTGCAGGAGGACGCCGCGACTTGGGTGCCTGAGATGCTCGGCTTCATTCAGAAATATCATCTCCACTGGACGGCCTTCGCCTTTCACCCAAAGGCCGGCCCCGCGATGCTCGAGGACTGGAGCTACAAGCCGAACGCCGCGTGGGGCGTCTTTGCGAAGCGCGCCCTGGCCGGGGAGAAGTTCCCGCTCACGCGCCTGCGGTAGGCGGCTCTCGGAGGGAGAGCATACAGTGAGGAAAAGATCGCCAGTGGTTGCAAACGCCAACGGCGTTTCATCGTCCAGCCCGGGGTTTGAGGCGTCCTGTGCGCGACACCCGGGGTAGGGGCTCCTGCGTCGCCCTAACCCCGGGCTGAATGATGGGACGCCGTTGGCGTTCTCATGCGACTCTCGAAACAGTCTTTAAGATTGTGCGGGCTGTGCGCATTCTCACCGCTGCCACGCCTCCTGCCATGACCAAGCAACAGACCCTCGACCTCTACTTCATGGATGCCCGCTCGAAGCTCATCGACATCGCGGCCTTCCTCGACCGCGTCGCCCGCAGCGGCGGCGAGCCCGATTTCCGCCTCGCGGCCTTCCGCACCGCGCTCGATGTCGTGCAGTCCGACGCGGGGGAAAAGGCGAAAGCCGTCCTGATGTCCTTGAGCGACCCGACGACTGAGCCGCTCGCAGCCGCGCCGGGCAAAGGCGCAGCGGGCGCGTGGCCCGGCCTCAACGCCTGACTTTCCACATCCCCATGCGCTACATCGAACCCCACGGCCACATGGTCAGCCGCACCACCGACGACTACGAAGCCATGGTCACCGCCGGGTGCGCGGCGGTGTGCGAGCCCGCTTTCTGGGCCGGCTTCGACCGCAGCGGGCCGCAGGGATTCTACGATTACTTCTGCCAGCTCACCGACTATGAGCCAAAGCGCGCCGCCCGTTTCGGCCTCCCGCACTTCTGCTGGCTGTGCATCAATCCCAAGGAAAGCGAGGACATGACCCTCGCCGGAGAGGTGCTCGATCTCATCCCTGGCTTCCTGCCGAGCGAGAATGTCCTCGGCATCGGCGAGATCGGCCTGAACAAAAACACCCGCAACGAGATCGCCATCCTCGAGCGCCACATCGACCTCGCCGCGCGGCACGACCAGCTCATCCTCGTCCACACCCCGCACCTCGAGGACAAATTCAAGGGCACCCGCCTCATCCTCGATGCCCTCCGCGCCGACTCCCGCATCCGCCCCGGGCGCGTCATCATCGACCACACCGAGGAGCACACCATCGAGATGGTCCTCGACGCGGGCTTCTGGGCCGGCATCACCCTCTACCCCGAGTCGAAGACCACCCCCGCGCGCGCCGTCGATCTCTTCGAGCTCTACGGCCGGCAGGACATCTGGCTGAACAGCGCCTGCGACTGGGGCCGCAGCGACCCGCTCGCCGTCCCGCGCACCGCGCTGGAGATGCGCCGCCGCGGCCACAGCGCTGAGACCATCGACAGGCTCATCTTTGAAAATCCCGCACGCTTCATGCGTCAGAACCCGCGGTTCAATATCGGCGGGTAAACGGAGTTTCACAGTCGCCCGGTCAGCACTGGCACCTGCCGAGAACGCCAACAGCCAGCACTGTCGGGAACGATCTTCAGGGTTCGACGTTTTGGGGGTTTCGGTTCAGGATCGGGGCTATGAAAATTGCGGCGTGCCTTCTTTTCTTTGCGTGTGTCGGGCAGGCGGTGGGGCAATTCAAGGATGCCTCGCCGACGGGGGAGGCGCCGGGGATGTGGCAGTGCGCGACGATCGGCGTGGGGAAGAAGGCGGACGGCTCGCCGGTGACGACGGCGCTGAAGGGGCTGGCGATCCGCGTAGGGGAGCACGGGGAGGCGGCAGTGTGCTACGACCTGGACCTGTGCCGGATGGCGGGGGCGTGGACGGGGAAATTCATCACGCCCGTGAATCTGATGTCGCGCGGGGAATACCCGGTGGCGATGGGGGAGGTGGCGTTCACGACGGGGGAAGTGCCGGGGTTTCAGGCAAACGCAGAGCCCGCGCTCCCCGACGGAAGCGCTGCGCTCCCCAACGACGCGGCTGTGCTCCCCAACTCAGGGTCTGTGCTCCCCAACGGAACGCCTGAGCTCCCCAACGGAACGCCTGAGCTCCCCAACGGCGGCGCTGCGCTCCCCAACACAGCAGCTGTGCTCCCCAACACAGCGGCTGTGCTCCCCGACAGAGGGGCTGTGTCACCCAACAGAGAGGCTGTGTCACCCGACAAAGGCTCCTTGTCACCCGACAAAAGGCCTGTTTTTGGCGCTGATTCCTCTCTGAAAAGCCCCGCAGGCACAGAGAAAACCGCCGATTGGACCGATCCGCGCCCGGAGCCCTACGGCCCGCTGCCCGCAGGGGGGCCGAAGTTCAAGGGGTTCTACGTGAACGGGGAGCAGGTGATCTTAAAGTGGGACGTGGCCGGGACGGAGGTGCTGGAGGCTCCGAGGTATCAGCAGGAGACTGGCTTTTTCTACAGGACCTTCACCGTGGCACCGACAGAGCAGTCACAGATGCTGACGATTGCGGCGTTCGACTCGCTTTCATCGACAGCCTTCGTTCCAAGGCAGACAGGTGACCATAGCAAGGCGGGGCCACCAGGTAAGACCCGATCGTTCCAAGTCTTTCAAACTGGATCGGGGGAGCAAAAGATGGCGGCGGAGGTTTTCGGCGAACCCGAAGGGACGGTTTGGCAGAAGCAGTATGAGCAACTCTGCTTGGTGCTCCCGCCTCATCCGACCGCGATTACTTTCATGGTGGTGGTCTTTACATCGAGCGATTTCAGCGGAATCAAGACTAGGGGGCCGCTGCGCTGGCTTCAGAATTACGCAGAGACGGGGACGCTCGCACCTGACTTACACAGTTTAATCAAAGGCGGACCGGCGCACTGGCCGGAGCCGGTGGTCGCGGACGTGGCGGCGGCGAATCAGTATGCCGGAATGATCGACATGCCGCCGACGAGGGGCGTCGCTTACGTGGTGGAGAATGTGCCGCTGCCGGACCCGAATCCCTACGGCGCGCCGATGTTTGTGGGCGGGTTCGACTTTTTCCCCGATGGACGCGTGGCGATTTGCACCTTTCACGGGGATGTGTGGATCGGGAGCGGGGTGTCCCTCCCGGGTAGGGTGGGCATCCTGCCCGCCGGTTCGGGCATCCTGCCCGAACGATCTCCCAAGGATCACGAGGATCAAACCCGCCCGGGAAGTGCGTCGGGGCAGGATGCCCCGACCGGCGGGCAGGATGCCCACCCTACCCGGGAGGAGAAAGCAAACGCCGAACGCCGAACGCCGAACGCCGAACCTCGAAGTGGGGAGGCGGACGCGGGTGCTCTTCAATCAGCAATCAGCAATCAGCCTTCAACTATCCGCTGGCGGCGCTTCGCGACGGGGCTGTATCACGCGCTGGGGCTGAAGGTGGTGAACGGGGAGATTTATGTGACGGGGCGGGATGGGATCACGCGGCTGCGCGATCTCAATGGGGATGGGGAGGCGGATTTTTACGAGGCGTTCAATCATGACGTGATGGTGACGAAGAGTTTTCACGAGTTCGTTTTTGATCTGCAGACGGACCCGGAGGGGAATTTCTACTTTGCCAAGGCGGGGCCGGTGAAGAATGGGGGACGCGGTTTTGATACGATCTGCCGCGATCACGGGACGCTGATGCGCGTGTCGCCGGATGGGCGGGAGCTGACGACGGTGGCGACGGGTTTTCGCGCGCCGAATGGGCTGGGCGCGGGGCCGCGCGGGGAGTTGACGACGGGGGACAACGAGGGGACGTGGACGCCGGCGTGCAAGATCAACTGGGTGAAGCCGGGGGGCTTTTACGGGGTGGTGCCGCTGGCGCATCGCGAGGCGCCGCCGACGGAGTACGACGGGCCGCTGTGCTGGCTGCCGAAGCGGGCGGATAACTCGGGGGGCGCGCAGGTGTGGGCGCCGCCGGGGGAGCGATGGGGGCCGTGGGGCGGGCAGATGCTGCATCTGAGCTACGGGACGTGCTCGCTTTTCGGCGTGATGGAGGAGGAGGCGACGGATTTCGCGAAGCCGGACTGCTGCGACCGCGTGATGCAGGGGGGCGTGGTGCGGTTTCCGTTGCAGTTTGCGAGCGGGGTGATGCGCGCGCGGTTCAATCCGGTGGATGGGCAGCTCTACGTGGCCGGCCTGCGCGGGTGGCAGACGACGGGGCTGAAAAACGGGTGTCTGCAGCGCGTGCGCTACACGGGCGCGCCAGCGGGGATGCCGGTGGCGCTGCACGTGCGAAATGATGGGATCGAGCTGACGTTCGCGGAGCCGCTGGATACGCAGGCGGCGGCGGATGTGGAGAATTACGCGGTGGAGGCGTGGAATTATGTGTGGAGCGCGGCGTACGGTTCGCCGGAGGTCTCGACGCGCGCGCCCGCCGCGACGCCGGGCGAGGCGGGGAAGGACGGGGAGGCG
Source organism: Chthoniobacterales bacterium (assembly GCA_038207335.1). Classification (GTDB taxonomy): domain Bacteria; phylum Verrucomicrobiota; class Verrucomicrobiia; order Chthoniobacterales; family Chthoniobacteraceae; genus CAIURC01. The sequence goes on from JBBQZX010000005.1 coordinate 199,244, forward strand.
GAGTTTAGCAAGGCGCAGATGGGCGTGTCCGCGCACGACACGGTGGCAGTGAAGTCGGTGTCGATCTCAACGGACGAGCGCACGATTTTCCTCGCGATCCCGGAGCTGAAGCCGGTGATGCAGATGTCGATCAAATACAACATCAAGGCCGCCGACGGCGCGCCGGTGAAAGGCGAGGTGCTCAACACGATCCACGGCTTCGCGGATTAGCGGTGCGAAAAGAGACGCGCGGGCGAGTTGCCCACCGGCCCGGAACCAGCTACCTAAGCGGGATGCGCACGACGTCGAGCTTCTCCGACTATCAGCCGATCGGCCACGTCGGCCGCGTCCCCATCCACGTCACCACGCTCCTCTGCGCGCTCTACTGCGTGGGGATGATCATCACCACGATGCTCGGCGCAGCGGAGTCGAACCTGTCTGGCATCGCCTTTTCCACCGAGGACTTCTACCGCCGCGGCTGGCTCTGGGAGCCTTTCACCTGCACCTTCCTGAACCAGGCGAACTTCTTTTTCCTGTTCGGGATCTTCTTCTTCTACACCGCCGGGATCGAGGTCGAGCGATACCTCGGGCGCGTCACTTTCGTAAAATTCTACATTCTCACGCTGCTCGCAGTCCCCCTCGCGCTCGGAGTCTGGCGCCTGCTCGGCGTGCCTGCCACGCACGCCACCCTCGTTCCCTCGCTCATCGGCATGTTCATCGCGTTCGCCACGCTCTACCCGAACATCGAATACTGGGGCTGGATTCCCCTGAAATACGTGGCCTTCGCCTGCTTCGCGCTCTCGTGCCTCCAGTATTTTCCGCACCACGAATGGCCCGCGCTCAGCGTCGTCGTCGCGGCAGGCGCGATCGCCTTCGGCTTCATCAGCTACCTGCGCGGCGGAGGCTCCGTGGAGTTCAGCGACCTGCGGGAGAAATGGTTCGGACCGCGCCGGAAATTCCGCGTCCTGCCGCCGCCCACCCCCCGCGCACAGCGCCGCGCCGAGCCCGAGAGCAGCGTGGATTCCATCGACCCCATCTTGGAGAAAATCGCGAAGTCCGGCCTCGCGAGCCTCTCGTGGAAAGAGCGCGCCCTGCTCGAAAAAGCCCGCGAAGATTTGCTCAAGAAAGAATCCCCGCGCCACTAGAGCATCGCCCCGCGAATGGCCGAAAATCCACCCCCCGCCGCCGATGCACCACCGCCCCGCCTCACGCGGCAGGACAGCAATTACGTCGGCGCGATGTCGCACTTCTACCGCGGCGAACTCGGCCGCATCATGGCTTGGCGCGCGCGCCTCGATAACACGACGAACTGGGCAATCACCACGACCTCCACGATTTTCACCGTCGCGTTTTCCATCGAGCGCGTGCCGCACATCATCTTCTTTTTCAACGTGGCGATCGTGTGGGTCATGCTCTGGATCGAGGCGCGGCGCTACCGTTTCTACGACGCCTTCCGCGCGCGAGTCCGCATGTTGGAGGCGCATTTTCTCGTCCCGATCGTCGCGCAAAATCCCGCCCTCCTGCAGGGCGAATGGCAAAAGCTCGTCTGCGAAGACCTCCTGCTCCCGTCATTCAAGATCAGCAAATTCGAGGCAGTCGGCCGCCGCTTGAAGCGCAACTACGGCTTCATCTTCATCATCATCCTCAGCGCCTGGGTCACGAAAATCTTCCTCCACGCCACGCCGAAGATCACCGACTGGCACTCATTCTACGCCGCGCTCCGCGTCGGCACCTCCATCCCGAGCTGGCTCGTCGCCGCGATGTTCCTCGGCACGCTCGTCTCCGTCGGCACGATCATCGTTTACATCAGCAAAAGCACCTCCGGCGAAATCTCCGAGTTTGGCACGCACCGCTCCATGTGGCGGTTGTGAGGCGGCCGAGAGATTATGTTTGAGAGTCGAGAGAGGGAGCGATAGCGCGCGGGCATGTCACTTCACTCTCTCCGCGAAATCGTCGCCCGTCTCCGCGCCCCCGGCGGCTGCCCGTGGGACCGCGAACAAACCCACGCCAGCCTCCGCGCCGGTGTCATCGAGGAGGCCTACGAAGTCGTCGAGGCCATCAACAATTCCGATGACGCAAACCTCCGCGAAGAACTCGGCGACCTCCTGCTCCAAGTCGTCTTCCACGCTCAAATCGCCACCGAGGAAAATCGCTTCACGTTCGACGACGTCGCCGCCGGCATCGCGGAAAAGCTCATCCGCCGCCATCCGCACGTCTTCGGCGACGACCATTGCGCCGACTCCGCCGCGGTCCTCGTCCGCTGGGATGAAATCAAACGCGCCGAGAAAGGCGTCGTCCACACCTCCGCGCTCGACGGCATCTCCGCCGGACTCCCCGCTCTCCAGCACGCGCAAAAAACCCAAAAGAAAGCCGCAAAAGTCGGTTTCGACTGGCCCGACGCCGCGCCCGTCTTCGACAAGCTCCGCGAGGAAATCGCCGAGGTCGAAGCCGAGCTGTCCACCTCCCCCGAAAAGCTCGAAGACGAAATCGGCGACCTCCTTTTCTCCGCCGTAAATCTCGCGCGAAAACTCCACATCGACGCCGAAACCGCGCTCCACCGCGCCACCGGAAAATTCGCCACCCGCTTCCGCCAAATCGAACAACTCGCCACCGCCCGCGGCTTCATTTTCGAGAACCTCACCCTCGCGGAAATGGACACCCTCTGGGACGAAGTGAAAGCGAGCGGGAAGTAGTGCTGGGGAGCGCGCTCCCAACTTCCCCTTGTCCCCTCGCCCCTCGCGATTACCCTCTCCGCTTCACAAAATCGCATGGCTGACCACGGCTACCTCGCGCTCGTTCTCCACGCGCACCTCCCTTACGTCCGACACCCGGAATACGAGGAATTCCTCGAGGAAGACTGGCTCTACGAAGCCATTACCGAGACCTACCTCCCGCTGCTCGATGTGCTGCACGGACTCGCCGACGACGGCGTCGATTTCCAGCTCACCATGTCGCTCACGCCGCCGCTCTGCCACATGCTGCGCGACGCGCTTTTGCAGGAGCGATACGCCCGATACCTCCAGCGTTCCATCGACCTCGCGCGCAAGGAAATCGTCCGTACCCGCGGCCAGGGTCAGCTCGAGGAAATCGCGCGATTTTACCTCCACCGCCTCGAGCACGCGCAGCAGGCGTATGAGGAAAGGTGGAAGCGCGACCTCGTCGGAGCTTTTGCTGCGCTGCAAGAGCGCGGTGTTTTGGAAATCATCACCTGCGCCGCGACGCACGGATTTCTCCCGCTCATGGAAAATTTCCACGAAGCCGTGCGCGCGCAAATCCTGATCGCGCGCGACCACTACCGCGAAATGTTCGGCCGCGATCCGCGCGGTATCTGGCTGCCGGAATGCGCCTACGTCTCCAGCCTCGATGCCGTCCTGCGCGAGGCGAATCTGCGCTGGTTCATCATCGACGCGCACGGCGTCATGTTCGGCTCGCCGCGACCGCGATACGCCATCTACGCGCCCACTTTCACCCCCGCCGGGCCCGCCGCATTCGGACGCGACCGCGATTCCAGCCGCCAGGTCTGGAGCGCCGAGGAAGGCTACCCCGGCGACCCCGCGTATCGCGATTTCTACCGCGACATCGGCTTCGATCTCTCCCGCGAATATCTCGGCGAGGCCGCGCCCGCCGACGGCACGCGCAAATTCACCGGCCTCAAATACCACCGCATCACCGGACGCGGCCACGACAAGGAACTCTACAATCGCGGCTGGGCGATGGGCGCCGCCGATTCGCACGCGGGAAATTTCATGGCAAATCGTGCCGCGCAAATCGCGCATCTCCGCGGCCACATGAACGTCGATCCGATCGTCGTTAGCCCATTCGACGCCGAGCTTTTTGGCCACTGGTGGTTCGAGGGCCCGGAGTTCCTGAACCTCTTCATTCGCAAAGCCGTTTACGACCAGCGCGAGTTCAAGCTCACCACGCCGTCGCGCTATTTGGAAAAGCACGACACCCATCAGCTCGCCGTGCCATCCGCCTCGAGCTGGGGCCACAAAGGCTACTGGGAAGTCTGGCTCGACGAGAGCAACTCGTGGATTTACCCGCACCTCCACACCGCCGCGCGCCGCATGACCGAGCTCGCCCGCCGTTTCAATCTCGAGCCCTCCACTCTCACTCCGCTCCTCGAGCGCGGTCTCCGTCAAATGGCCCGGGAGCTCCTCCTCGCTCAATCCAGCGACTGGGCATTCTTGATGAAAACAGGCACCGCAAAGAACTACGCGAGCAAGCGGACAAAAGATCACATCCTCCGTTTCACGCGCCTCTACGACCAGGTCCGTGCCGACGACATCGACCCCGCATTTCTCGAAAATTGCGAATGGCGCGATAACATCTTCCCCAATCTCGACTGGCGATATTATGCGTGAGTTTTCGATCCGAGCCTCGTTCGTCTGCCTGCTCTCGCTGCTGCTTGCCCTCTCCTGTGCGAGCGCCCAGGACGACGAGGACGAACATCCGCCCGCTAAAAAGCCAGGCGTCCGCATTACCTTCCTTCCACCCCCGCTCGAAGGCACGCTGAGCCTCGGCATCTTTGACAAAAGCGGAAAACTCGCGCGCTCCCTCCACCGCGAAGCGACGCAAAAAGACTTCGTCGTCGGCCTGAACGGCTACATCACGAGCTGGGATGGAAACGACGACACCGGCCATGCGATGCCCGCTGGCAAATACTTCGCGCGCGGCTACGCAGTCGGCGAAGTCGCCGTCGAGGGCGTCGCCATGCACTGCAACGACTGGATCACCGACGAAGATTCCCCGCGCATCGCTCAACTTTTTCTGATCGCGCTCAACGACGCGGAAGACCTCCTCGTCCGCGCAAAAACAACCGGCGGCGAAGCCGTTTGGCTGCGGTGGGATGCCGAGGGCAAAGTGCATATCGCCAGCGAAGCCGAAACCGCGATGTTTGCCTCTCTCGCGCCCCCCATTGCCGTGAACGCTACCGGGGGAGAACTGGAAGACGTGCGCAAAACCCGCATCGCAACTCCCGGCCCCGAGAAGGAAAAACGCACGTTCGACGGCGTGACAAAAACTGTGGCTTCGAGCCCGGGCGCGGCGGGAAGCACCTGGCTGATCGACGAGACGCCGACAGGCACGGAGGTGAAGCAATTTGCGGAATCCGGTGAGTTGCTTCGCCGCCTCGCGATTCCTGCGGACGAGCCCGCTCCAATCGCCATCGCTGCGTCAAAAGCGCGCGATGTGATCTTTTTGCTCGAAAAAAAACCCGGCATCCAGCGAGTCCGCGGCCTCGCGCTCGAAGCGCCCGCCGAGCCGTCATCTGACGGCCAGACTCCCGTCTCCACCTGGAAGGAATTTTTCTCAAAAAGCATCACTGCCAGCGACACCTTCGCCGCCGTCGCCGATAAGTTCGGCCGCCCGAAGCCGTTCGTCCCCGAGACGAAAATCCGGGTTCAACTCCTGCCGAACGAGCTCTCGCAAAACGCCTCGCCGAATCTCGACATCCAAATCGCCATCGACTCGGAAGGCGCATATTTACAGGCATCCGACGGCCTCCTGCTCAAGCGTATCACCGAGACACCACTGCTGAAATGGGCCGTGATGGGCCGCGAAGGAAGCCGGGCCGTCACCATTTTCCAAAGCGACGGCGCAGTCGTTGAAGAGTTCAAAGTGCGCCGCCTCGCAGCCATCATGTCCTTCGACGCCGGCGACTACTCCTGGAAGCCAAAATCGAACTGAGCGCCCTCCGTTCGGGCTGGAGGACGGCGCGCGCGAAATTCCATTTTTCATCCGCAAAATCAACACGCTAATCTCTCCGCCCCATGCCCCGCGACATCGTCTATTTCGACCTCGAAACGCAACGCACCGCCAACGACGCCGGTGGCTGGGACAAGACGCACGAGATGGGCATGTCGCTCGGCGTGACCTACAGCACGCGCACCGGTCAGTATCGCATTTTCACCGAGCAAAATGTGAACGCGCTCATCGACCAGCTCCTCCGCGCGGACCTCGTCGTCGGGCACAACGTCATCAAATTCGACTACGGCGTGCTCATGAAATACACGATTCTCGACCTCGCGCATCAGTGCCGCACGCTCGATCTCCTCGTCGATCTCGAGGCCATCCTCGGTCACCGCCTCGGACTCGATGCGCTCGCCACCGCCACGCTCAAAGTCGGCAAAACCGGCGACGGCCTCGACGCCATCCGCTGGTGGCGCGAGGGTCGGATGCTCGACATCGCGGAATACTGCTGCTTCGACGTGAAGTGCACAAAGCTCGTTCACGAATACGGTGTCGCGAACAAGCAGCTCCACTACAACGACCGCTTCCAGCAGCGCAAAAGCGTCGCGGTCGAGTGGAACTGAGCGAGTTCCCCGGATTCGCCGCAGCTACACCAGCCACCCGCGCCGTCGCATCCGGTCGAAGACCACGCTTTCGCACGTCTCCGCCGCGCTGACGGCCAGATATTTCCCCTGCCGCTGCCGGCACAGTTCCGCGAGATGCGCCGCGTGCGCCTCGCGATATTCGTGGTAGAGCGCGAGTAAATCGCGCGCGGAACTAACGTCCAAATTTCCCGCGCTCTCGCTATCGACGAGTCGCAAATCACCCGCCAGCTCCGGCGCGAGTTCACTCGGCGCGAGGATTTGCAGCGCAAAGATTTCCAGCCCCGCACCGTGCAGCAAATTGAACGCGCGCCGCAGGTCGCCGTGCGTGAGAAAATCGCTGATCACAATCGCCACGCCGCGTCCGCTGTGACGGCGCAAAAAACTCTCCACGCCCGCCTCGATCGACACCTCTCCGCCGCCTTCGATCTCCTCCAGAAAGCGAAACATCTTCCCTGCGCTCACTCGACCGCGACACGGCGCGAGCCGCTGCATCCGATCCGCCCCGAGCACCGAAACACTCACCTTTTCACTCCCTCGCAGCGCCACGCTCCCGAGCGCCGCCGCGAGCTGCAAACCAAGCGCGAGCTTGCCTTCGAAGCCCATCGAAATCGACGCATCGACCAGCAGCGCGACGTGCAATTCCTCCTCCTGATGAAACTGCTTCAGGTAAGGCCGCTCGATCCGCGCGAAGATATTCCAGTCCACGAATCGCACATCGTCGCCCGGCGAATAATCGCGGTAATCGCAGAACTCCGTGCTCGTCCCGCCCTTTGCCGCGAGATGTTCGCCTCGGCTGCGATTCGTGAATCGCCGCGCCGCATTTAGCCGCAGCCGCGCCAGTCGATCGAGATCGCGATTCGACAGCAGCGAAGTGATCTGCGGCGCGGCCGTCATGCGTGTTACGCCGCCGCTTCCTCGGGCACCGCACGTGCGATTTCCTCGACGAGGCCCGGCACGCTGATGCTCTCCGCGAGGCCGTCGTAATTCAGCAGCACGCGATGCCCGAGCACCTCCGGCGCGAAGTGCCGCACGTCCTCGAACGCCACATGCGCGCGCCCCTCCGCGAGCGCCCGCACACGTGCCGCGCGGATGAGCCCCTGGACCGCGCGCGGGCTCGCGCCCCACTTCACAAACCGCCGCACCGAGTCGCCCGCCTCGCTGGCGGCGGGGTGCGTCGCGAGGACGAGCCGCACCGCGTAGTCGCGCAGCGGATCGGCCACGACGACCTTTTCTAAAATCCCGCGCATCTCGAGAATCCGCGGCCCGTCCATGACTTTCGTGACTTCGTGCGAGTGCGAGAGCGTCGTCCGGCGCACGACTTCATTCAGCTCCGCGCGGTTCAGAAACGGCACGCTCAGCTTGAACATGAACCGGTCGAGCTGCGCCTCGGGCAGCGGATACGTCCCCTCCTGCTCAATCGGATTTTGCGTCGCGAGCACGAAGAACGGCTGCACGAGCAATTGCGTCATTCCCGCCGCCGTCACGCTTCCCTCCTGCATCGTCTCGAGCAGCGCGGCCTGGGTTTTCGGCGTCGCGCGATTGATCTCATCGGCGAGCAGGAGTTGCGTGAAAATCGGCCCTCGGCGAAACTCGAACGCGTATCGGCCATCGGGCCCGGCGGTCATGATATTCGTCCCGATGATGTCCGCCGGCATGAGGTCCGGCGTGAATTGAATGCGTCGGAAATCAAGCGCCAGAGCGGCTGCGAGCGCTTTCACAAGCTCCGTCTTGCCGAGTCCAGGCACGCCTTCGAGCAGCACATTTCCGCCCGCGAGGATCGCCGTGAGCACGCCCTCGACCACGCGCTGCTGCCCGACGATCACCTGCCCGACCGCCTCGCGGAGCCGCTGGAAATCTGCTCGGAAACGCTCGGCCTCGGATTGGAGTTGGGCTGGATCGCTCATGGGTGGGTCATTTGTAAGTCAGCGTGACGAGTCCGGCGATGATCAACGCGGCGCCGGCCGCGACACGAGGCGTGAACGGCTCCGCTAGCAGCCACCACGAAAGCGCGAGCGTCACGACGATGCTTCCTTTATCCACCAGCGCGACGAATGACACTGTGCCGCTCTTCATCGCGCGGTAGTAAAAAATCCACGAGAGCGAGGTTGTGAGCCCCGACAATGCGAGCAGCGCAATGTCGCGCGGCCGTGCTAGCGCGAGCGCCGCGCCGGGCCGTCCGGCGGTCCAGATGAACGCATTCAAAACGACGAACCCGAACACCATGCTCGTGCGAATCGCGAGGCTCACATCCGCGCTGAGCGTCTTCATGCCCGACTTCGCGAGCACCGAAGTGAGGCCGGCGAAAAGCGCGGCGAGCAGGGCTTGGATTTTCCACGTTTCCATCGGCGGTTACCTGAATTCGTGCGTACGTCGCCGCGTTCACGCCAGCAGGAATTTTCACCGCGCGCTGTCGCTCTCCTCACTCTCGCGCGTGCGCTTTCGCTTCTTCGCGAGGAGTCTCTCTGTCGTCGATGCGGCAGGGGGCGCCGCCTCGGAAGGCTGTGCGGACGAGGCTTGCGAGGCGGCGGGCGTAGACGGTGCGGTTTTGAAAGATGGTTCCGCGCGAGCTGCCAGCGCTCTGCTGACTTGCTTCTTGCGCTGCAGCAGCGCGCTCATTGTCTCCTCCGACTCGCCCTCTCTCCCGCGCGAAAACCAGCCGCGGATCACGCTCCTGTCGAGCTGCACGCGGCGCAACGCGACATCGACCGGGACCAAAATCGCCAGCGCAAAAAGAAACCAGTCGAACACCGGACGGCTGCTCTCGCGCGCATCGCGGGCGGTCGGGAAAACGTCGAGATCGTTTGCGCTGAGCACGCGTCCGCCGGTGCGCTCGGCGATCGTTTTGAGCAGCATCGGATCGCTTTTGAAACGCAGATACTCCGGCGAGTACGGCACGGCGAAGCCCGCCGTTGCTTGCTCCTGGCGCTGCGCGCCATTTTCACCGGAGCCCGCGCCGGCTATTGCGATCTGGTAGCGGCCTTTGCCCGCGAGCGGGAAAGTCGCGCTGTATTGGCGCGGCGCGGTCTGCCGCAGGGCGAGCGTCGTGCTCTCGCCGTGCGGCCCGGTGACCTTCGCCGCGAGATCGAGAAAAGTCTCCGTTTTAGCAAAATCCTCGACGTTGATCGTGCCCTCCCCGCCGCTCGCAAACGCCTCCACGTGCAAGTCGCTGTGCTGCTCGACGCGCGAAAGGTCGGTTACGAGCTGCTTCACGAAGGCGCGATATTTCTCCCAGCCGACCCACTCTGCGGCCCAGTTGGGCGCGAGGTCGCTCGTCCACGCGGCAGTGGTGCCGAGGCCGAAGCGCCACGTCGCGAGCACCGGATCGATGTCGCCCGCGGGCTCTCCGACGGCGGGCGGCGCGCGCAGGATCGTGGTCGCGCGAGCCTTCGGAGTTGTGAGCACGAAGCCCCGCAGCGGCGGCAGCGCGTCGATGCCTTTCAAGATGGGCGAGGGGAACTCGACGAGCGGCGTGAAGACGCGATTTTGCACCATCGAGCGCTTCAGCGTCTTGGCCTCCTTGATGAAAATGCTCGGGAGCTCCGCGGGATTTTGCGGGAAATAATAACGCCCGCCGGTCGCCGCCGCGATCGACTGCATGATCGAAATATCCGTCCCGCCGTGCGGATTGATCGCGACCATCGAGACGCTCACTTTCGCATCCACAAATGCCTGCACGAGCGCGGGCGTTGGAGGCGATGGATCGCCGTCGCTGATGACGATGCAGTGCTTCGTCGCCGCGTCGCTTTTCGCCAATCCCGTGAGCGCGAGCTGCATGATATTTTGAAAACTCGGCATGTCGCCGGGCTCCGCCTGATTGATGAGCACGGCGAGCTTTTCAAACTCGCTCGCGGGCGTGAGCGGGAAAATCCACTGCTCTCCGCCATTGCCATAATCGAGCATCCCCACCTCGTCCTGCGCGCCGAGCACGCGAACGGATTCCTTCGCGATCCGCTTCGCCCATGTATTGCCCTCCGCGAATTCGCAGGTGTGCAGCACGACCGCGAGAGCGCCTTTTGGCAGCACCTTTTTCTGCGTCACATCCATCGTCACCGGCAGCGCCTCCTCGACCGCGCTGCGGTGGTATCCGCCGGGGCCAAAGCTCTGCGGCCCGCCGAGCATCAGGAAACCGGTGCCCTGGTCGTAAATCGCGCTGCGCAAGGCCTGGAGCTGTACCGCGTCGAATGCGTCCGCCGGCACATTCGGAAAAACGATGAGGTCGTACGGCAGCAGCGAGAGCGCGTCGCGCGGAAATTCGTAGGCCATGCGTACCTGCGCGACGCGCTCGCTGGCCTTCAGCGCATCGGTGAAAGTCTCCCAGTCCCGCGAGTCGCCGCGCGCATCCGTAACGACGAGCACTTTTCCCTCGCCGCGCAGATAAAGCTGCCCCATCGCGATATTGTTCTCGGCCCATCCGTCCTCGCCTTTCGGCGGTTCGATCGTTGCTACGTATTCGTAGTATCCCGGCTCGCGGAGATAAAGCGGCAGCGAAAATCGGCTCTTGCCCGCATCGAACGTGATCTCCATTTCGAAGATCGTCTTTCCATTCTCCGCTAGCGTGAGTTTTCCCGATCCGGTCTGTAGCGAGTGGAGCAGGACGCTCGCTTCGTAAGTCTCGCCCGCCTTCACGACTCGCGGCAGATCGAGCCGCTCGAGCCACACCTCCTTTTCATACGCGAAACTGACCGGCAGCACATCGACCGCGATGCAGCGCGCCTTCAGCGAATCGAGCTGCGCGGCCACGCTGCTGCTGGTTTCATTCCCATCGCTCACTAGGACGATACGGCCCTGGTTCCCCTCCGGCAGCACGGCGGCTGCGAGGCTCAGCGCCTGCGCGAGATCGGTGCCGTCGCGTGCGACGCGGGTGTTCATCGCCTCGAAAGGAAACGTCTGGCGCGGCGGCAGCTCGACAGCGGCGTCGCGACCGAAAACGACGAGCCCGGCTTCGTCTTTCTCGGGCTTCTTCGCGACCGTTTGCATCACCCATCCGAGCGCCTTGTCGCTCACTTTTTCGCCCATCGAATTCGACACATCGAGCGCGTAGATGACCGAGAGCTTTTTGCTCCGCCGCACCGCGCGCGGCTCTGCGAGCAGCATCACAAAAGCCCCGACCAGTCCGAGCCGCACGAGCAGCGCGGTGGCCGCGCGTCCTTTGCCAAAGCCGCTTCCGCCCGCATGGTGCATCCACCAGACCCACGGCGCGACCGCGACCAGCGCAAACGCCGGGCGGTAGTTGAAGCGCAGAATCGCGCGCCATTCCAGCAGCAGAACGAGCCCGCCAAACGCCGCGAGAAAAAGCACGAGCGGCAGCAGCGCGCGCCACGTCACCGGCTGCCGTGCGGGCGGGAAAATGAAGCGAATGAAGCGCGGGGTGTGCACCGGGGGCATTTGAAACACGAAGGCGCGAAGCCACGAAGCGAAGAACGCAAGCAGGCCGGCACGGCATCGCTGCGCGCGAAGCTCGTTGGTAGCTCAAGCCTCCGGCTTGAGCCATTGCCGCAAGCCGGAGGCTTGGGCTACAGCCGCAGCGTCACGAGCCGGCGGTTCTTGGTGTCGGCTACATGGATGCGGCCTTGCGAATCGACGACGATTCCCCAAGGCGTTCCGAATTCGCTTTCGCCGCCGCCGGATTTGCCGAAATGCGCGAGCAGACGGCCCTCGGGACTCACGCGGGAGAGGCGCCCCCCGCCGTATTCGATGATGTAAAAATTGCCGTCGGGGCCGATGTCGATGTCGTAGGGCAGGTCGAAGCTCAAGGCGGCATCGGCCTCTCCGAGCAGGCCGAGATATTTCCCGGCCTCGCTGAAGATGAGGACTCGGTTGTTGATCGCGTCGGCGACGAAGACTTTTCCGTCACGCCATGTGAGGCCGGATGGGCGCTGGAACTGGCCCGGCTCAGTGCCAAATCCGCCGAAGCTCGCGAGCCATTTTCCCTCGCGTGTAAATTTCTGGATGCGGTCGTTTCCGCCGTATTCGCACACGTAGAGATTTTCGTCCGCGTCTTTGCAAATGCCGACGGGGTATATGAAGTCTCCGTCCGCGAATCCTTTGCTACCGATGGTTTGCAGCCAATTGCCCTGTGCATCGAACCAGACGACGCGGTGATAATGCGTGTCGCAGACGACCACGCAGCCGTCTTTCAAAATGACGATCCCCTCCGGTTTTCCGACGCTCACATCGAGCATTTTCCATTGTCGCTGGAGCGCGCCTTTTGAGTCGTAGATGAGAACGCGTCCTGCGGTGTCGAGGACTGCGAGTTCGTCGGCGGGGCCGATCGCGAGGCTCCGCGGGGTCGGGAGAAATGCGCCGTCGGGCGGGAGAATCCACGCGTGCCATTCGCGCGCGGTGAGCGCCGGAACGGTGCCGGACCGGGAGCATCCGGCGAGTAGCAGGAGCAGGAGGAAAATGGCGCGGTTCATTTGCGGAGGCGGATCGCGGCGTGGTCGCCGGCCTTAAGATGCGGGCCGCTTGGGCGGTGCGTGAATGCGCGCGTTGAGCCGGATTTGTCCCGCACCTCCACGGTCTCGCCGGTTCCGAAAAACGTGACGCGCTGCACGGTGGTGCGTCCCGCGGGGTCGGCAACGATCTCGATCTGCTCGGGGCGAAAGCAGCGCGAGGCATCGATATCTTCGTCGAACCAGCGCTGCGTTTCGTCGGGAGTGAGCCAGTTTCCGGGGCCGAGGAAAGTCATCAACTCGGGTGTCGGCGGAACTGCGTAGAGATCGGCGACGGAGCTGGAATGCAGCACGCGTCCGGCGCGCAGACTGACGACGCGCGCGGCCTCCGCGAGGACGAGTTCGGGAACGTGCGTGGCGAAGATGAGCGATGCACCGGTCATCGCGATGTGCTCGCGGATGATGTTCCAATATTTCCCGGCGCGCGCGGGATCGACGTGGACGAGCGGCTCGTCCATGAGCAGCACTGGCGCATCCGCGGCGAGCGCGCGGGCAACGGAGAGGCGGGACTGCTCGCCCTCGGAAAGCTCGTGGGGCCTTGATTCCGACTTGGTTTCGAGGTCAAAGGCGGTGAGCAGATCGTCAATTCCATCGCGGTTTCGACACGCGATTTTGAGGTGCTCGCGGGCGGTGCAATGCGCCCACAAGCCCCCATTTTGCGGCACCCATGCCGTGCGCGGGTCGCCGATGATCTTGCCGCTCGATGGCGTTTCAAAACGCGCGAGGAGATCGAGGAGCGAAGTCTTTCCTGCGCCGGACCAACCGAGCAGCGCGGTCACGCCTGTCTCGATTTTCAACGAGACTTCGCGGAGCCGTGCGGGCTCGAGCGAGACGGCTTCAAGTTGCCAGAGATGGGCCGCGGGCATTGAGCGCGGAGTGAGGCGCAGGGGCTCGGGCGGGTCAAGTGGCGGGTGGTTCGGGACTCGCCGCGTGTGCGGACAGCGGGTAAAACTCACGGGAGTGTCCCCCTTTCTGCACATCCCGAGTTTCATTGAGCGCAAGCGCGATGGTGGCGAGTTGAGCGACAGCGAGATTGGCGAATTCATTCGCCGCTACACGGAAGGGGACGTGCCGGATTATCAGGCGAGCGCGTGGGCGATGGCGGTTTATTTTCAAGGCATGAGCGCGGGGGAGACGAGCGCGCTGACTGCGGCGATGATGCGGAGCGGGCGCGTGCTGCGGCATCCCGACGGATCGCCGCCGAAGGTCGATAAACACTCGACCGGCGGCATCGGCGACAAAGTCTCGCTCGTGCTCGCGCCGCTGCTCGCGTGCGACGATTTGTGGGTGCCGATGATCTCGGGGCGCGGGCTCGGGATCACGGGCGGCACGCTCGATAAGCTCGAAAGCATCCCCGGATTTCGCGTCGCGCTGAGCGAGGAGGAAACGCGTGCGCAGCTCGAGAAACTCGGCGTCGCGATGATCGGACAGTCGGCGGATTTGTGCCCGGCGGACAAAAAACTTTACGCGTTGCGGGATGTGACGGCGACGGTGCCGTCGCAGCCGCTGATCGTGGCGAGCATCATGAGCAAGAAGCTCGCGGAGAGCCTCGACCGGCTCGTGCTCGATGTGAAATTTGGCTCGGGCGCGTTCATGAAAACGCGGGAGGAGGCGGAGTCGCTCGCGGCGGGGCTCGTCGCGGTGGGGCGGGAGATGGGCGTGCAGACTTCATTCCAACTTACGCCGATGGACGAGCCGCTCGGGCGCGCGGTGGGCAATGCACTGGAGGTGGCCGAGTGCGTGGAAACCCTGCTGGGACGCGGCCCGGTGGACCTCGTGACGCTAACGCTCGACCTCGCGGAGACGCTTGCGAATGAGCAGCGCGAGCAACTCCAGCGCTGGCTGGAGGACGGGACGGCGTGGCGGAAGTTTCTGGCGATGTGCGAGGCGCAAGGCGGCGATGCGAGCGCGCTGGAGCGGCTCGCGGAGGTGCATCGCGCGCCGATTTTGTGCGAACTCGTCGCGCCGCACGGCGGCAGGATCGAGGAGATGGATGCGGGGACGATCGGGCGCGCGGCGGTGTCGCTCGGGGCGGGGCGCGCGCAGGCGAGCGACGATGTGGATTTTGCGGTGGGCTTTTCGGCGATCAAAAAAGTGGGCGAACGGGTGGAGAAAGGTGAGCCGCTGCTGGTCGTCCATGCGCGGGATGAGGACCGGCTCGCAACGGCGCTCGGGCAGCTCAAGGAAGCGGTGGTCATCGCGTGAAAATCGGACGTGCGCACCGGCTCGCTGCGGCGCTGATTTTCGCGACTGCGGTGGCGAGGGCGGACGAAAAGGCGGAGACGGTGCAGAAGCTGATTCCGTGGCTTCTGGATCAAAACGAGGCGCTCCATGGTGTGCTTTTTTCCGACGTGATCGCGGCGACTTCTGGGAAGCGCGTGCTGCCATTCGACCGCGCGGATGCGGATGACAAACGCATCCTCGTGCTCATCGGAACGGCGCTGGATGCTGTCCTGGCGGACATGAACGGCCCGGCGAGCACGGTTCAAAATGCGAAGCGCGTGAATGAGATGAGCAGTCATTTTGAAGACGCCATCCGGCTGAAGCTGCGCGCGGTGCCGGGCTTTGCGTGCGACTTTCCGCTGACTGCGGCGGGGCGGCATCAGCGCTCGGGGTACCCCGATTTGCGGCTCGTGGATTCGGCGACGGGACGCGTGGTCTATCTCGATCCGAAGCTGTTTGCGAAGGGGAGTCGGACGAGCAGCTTTCGGACGTTTTATTTCGAGCCGAAGCGCGAAACGAACAAGGTGACTGACGACGCGCGGCATCTAATCGTCGGCATCGAGCAGGAACGCGGGGCGGACGGCCGTGTGCGATTTTTGAAATGGGAGCTGATCGATCTCAGCGGCTTCCGCGTGAAGCTGAAGGCGGAGTTCGAGGGGAGCAACGCGGACATGTATCGGCCCGAAGCCGTGGTCGGCAGCGGCAGCGCGGAGAAGTGACCGACGCGACGCGGGGCTTCACGGATGCGGTTTGGGGTGGCATCGTGCGCTGATGAATTTTGTCGGCATCGGTTATGACGTTCACCAATTCGCGGAGGGACGCCCGCTCATCCTCGGCGGCGTGGAGATTCCGCACACGCACGGGCTCGACGGGCATTCTGATGCGGATGTGCTCGCGCACGCGATCGCGGATGCGGTGCTCGGCGCGGTCGGCGAGCGGGACATCGGCCATCATTTTCCAAACACGGACGAGTCGATTCGCGGAATCAGCAGCCTCGAGATTTTGAGGAAAGTGAGTGCGCTTCTGACGGCGAAAAATGCACGTGTGGTGAATATCGACGCGACGCTCGTGGCCGAGTGGCCGAAGATCGGGCCGCACGTGGAGGCGATGCGCGAAAACCTCGCGCGGGCGCTGCAAATCGCGGTGCCGCGAGTCGGCGTGAAGGCGACTACGAACGAGCGGATGGGGTTTCTCGGTCGCGGCGAGGGGATCGCGGCGATGGCAGTCGCTAGCGTCGAAATGACCGAGAGCGCGGGGCCTGTTTAAAATTTCAGGAAAGATCGCACCGGGGTGCTTTCGAGGCGGGCGGCACCGTTGAGGAAACCGAGTTCGATGAGGAATTGCGCCTCGACGAGTTCGGCGCCCATCTGGCGGATGAGCAGGCTCGCGGCGGCTGCGGTGCCACCGGTTGCGAGGAGGTCATCGACGAGCACGACACGCTCGGCGGGGCGCAGCGCGTCGGTGTGCATCTCGACGATCGCCTCGCCGTACTCGAGCTGGTAGGCGGCGGACTGGCAATGGAATGGGAGCTTCCCTTTTTTCCGCACGGGGATGAATCCGACGCCGAGTTCGTACGCGACCGCTGCGCCGAAGACGAAGCCGCGCGCGTCGATGCCGACGATTTTATCCGGCCTGCACTGCCGTGCGGCTTCGACGAAAATGTCGATCGAGAGGCGGAAGAGTTCGGCGTCGGCGAGAATTGGGGTGATGTCTTTGAAGACGATGCCGGGCTTTGGAAAATCGGGGATGTCGCGAATTCCGGCACGCAGGTTCTGAAGATCGGCTTGGTCCATGTGGGGGCGCTTTTCGCAAAGCAGCGGAGCAGTGGCAAGGCGGGCGTGCAGCTCGCGAAGCCGCTATCGAAAAGACTCGCGAGCAAGCGGTGAGGAATTGACGGGAACGCCTTTGACATCGCGAGAACGTTGCCCATAAAGGACTCCGACGCGTGAAAGCCGGTGAGCCGGCCGCTGTTCGTAGGCTGGAAAATTGCCTCGGGCAAGCGGCCTGCGAATCTCCGGGGCGCGTATTTCCAGCGCCCAAACCCTCTTCCTTCCCCGACGTGGCTGCCAACGACGACTACATCCTCGAAATCCTGGTTGAAACCGGGCTTGTCACGAATTCCCAACTCGAGCGCGCGCGCTCCGAAGCTCGAAAGGACGAGACGCCGATCGATGCGCTGATCCGGCAGGGAGTCGTCGGGCAGGAAGATGTGACTCGTGCGCACGCGGCGCACGCGGCGATGGATTTTGTCGATCTCGAGCACGTCGCGGTGAGCGAGGAAGTGATCGCGCAATTTCCCCGCGAACATGCGAAGCGCTTCAAGGTGATGCCAATCGCGGAGTCGGAAACCGGGCTCATGGTCGCGGTCGGCGATCCGTTGAATTTCGACACGTTCGACACGCTTCATCACTTGCTGCAGCGCGACTTGGAATTCGTCTGCGCGACGCCAGAGTCGATCCACACGGCGTATCGGAAATACTACGGCACGGCGGACGAGGCGGCGGATGAGCTCGCGGCGCAACTTGGCGGCGAGGTCGCTTTCGGCGAGTCGGGCGCGGAGGGCCAGGAGGGCGGCGACGCGGATGCGCCTATTATTAAGATGGTCACGATGATGCTGCTCGAGGCGTATCAGATGCGGGCGAGCGACATTCATCTGGAGCCGCTGGAAAAGCGGTTCCGCGTGCGCTTTCGTGTGGATGGCGTGCTGCACGAGATGACGAATCCGCCGAAGAAACTTCAGAGCGCGATCATCTCGCGGCTGAAGATCATGACGGGCTCGATGTCGATCGCGGAAAAGCGGCTGCCGCAGGACGGGCGCATCCAGGTGAAAATGGGGAAGAACAAGGCGATCGACTTGCGCGTCTCGACGGTGCCGACGAATCACGGCGAGTCCGTCGTCATGCGTATCCTCGACAAATCGTCGCTGTCGCTAGGACTCCCGCAGCTCGGATTTTTGTCGGACGACCAGGAGATTATCGAGCAACTGCTGAAGCTGCCGGAT
Organism: Chthoniobacterales bacterium; assembly: GCA_038207335.1. Classification (GTDB taxonomy): domain Bacteria; phylum Verrucomicrobiota; class Verrucomicrobiia; order Chthoniobacterales; family Chthoniobacteraceae; genus CAIURC01. The sequence continues at coordinate 217,234 of JBBQZX010000005.1, forward strand.
GGCATCATGCTTGTCACGGGGCCGACCGGGTCTGGGAAAACGACAACGCTTTACGGCTGCCTGCACTACATCAACAAGCCGGACAAAAAGCTGATCACGGTCGAGGACCCGGTCGAGTACGTGATGTCCGGCATCAATCAGGTGCAGGTCAACGCCGACATCGGCATGACCTTTCCCGCGGCGCTCCGATCGATCCTGCGGCAGGCGCCGAATATCATCATGATCGGTGAGATTCGAGACGTGGAGACGGCGAATATCGCCATCAATGCGTCGCTTACAGGGCATCTCGTTTTTTCCACGCTCCACACGAATGATGCGCCGAGCGCGGTCGCGCGTCTCGTCGATATCGGCGTGCAGCCGTTCCTCGTTTCATCGGCGGTGCGGGCGATCATCGCGCAGCGGCTCGTGAGAAAAGTGTGCCCGAAGTGCACGCATCCCTATGAGCTGACTCCGGCGGAAATGAGCGCGCTCGGGCTCGATTCGACGCAGCTCGAGGGCGCGACCGTGAAGAAAGGAATCGGCTGCGATTTCTGCAAGCACCTCGGATACAAAGGCCGGATGGGCATTTTCGAGATGTTCCTCATCGACGATGAAGTGCGGCACATGGTGAACAACAAGGCGTCCACCGTGGAGCTGCGGAAACGTGCGCGCGAAATGGGAATGCGCACGCTGCGTGAGGACGGCGTGCGAAAAGTGCTCGCCGGTCTGACGACGGCGGAGGAAGTGATCGGTGTCACGATGTCGGACGCGGATTGATGCAGTCTCGGTGCGTAGTGTGCAGTATTAGGTGTTCAGTATTCAGTCTGGTGCTCGGCCCGCCCGGCGACTGAATACTGAAACTGGCTCACTGAATGCCCCTCACCCTCCCGTCTATGACTCCCATGGAAGACCTTCTGCGCCTCGCGATCGATGAGCGCGCGTCCGATTTGCACTTCTCCGTCGGCTCGCCGCCGGCGCTGCGGCTGCGCGGCGACCTCATCAAGCTCGACCTCGCGCCGCTCACGCCGGAGGACACCGAAGCGCTCGCGCGCTCGATCACGAGCGACACGAATTTGCAGCGCGTCAATGAGGACGGCAGCGTCGATTTCGGCTTCACGTTTCGCGGGAATAATCGCTTTCGCGTCAGCGTTTATCGGCAGAAAGGGCACATGGGGATCGCGCTGCGACTTGTCCCGCAGGCGCTCATGTCGCTCGAGGAAATCGGGTTTCCGCCGGCTGTGCGCGAGTTGCTCAGCCTGCCGCGCGGGCTGGTGCTCGTGACCGGGCCGACCGGCTCGGGAAAGACGACGACGCTGGCGTCGATGCTCGATGTCATCAATTCGACGACGCAGGGGCACATCATCACGATCGAAGACCCGATCGAATATTTTCACGAGCACCGCCGCGGGATGATCAATCAGCGCGAGGTCGGCGTCGATGTGCCGAATTTCGCCGAGGGCCTCCGACGGGCTCTGCGACAGGATCCCGACGTGATCCTCGTCGGAGAGATGCGCGATTTGGAGACGATGGAAACCGCGATTACGGCTGCCGAAACCGGTCATCTCGTTTTCTCCACACTGCACACGACAGGCGCGTCGCGAACCGTGGATCGGATCGTCGATGCGTTCCCGTCGGACTCGAAAGAGATGATTCGCACGCAGCTCGCGGGAAATTTGAAGGCGGTGATTTCGCAGCTTTTGATCCCGCGGCTCGATGGGAAAGGGCGAGTCGCGGCGTTTGAGATCATGATCAACACGCCGTCGATTGCCGCACTCATCCGCGACAACAAGACGTTCCGCATTTCAAACGACATCCTGACTGGCAGCAAATACGGCATGGTCTCGCTCGAATCGTCGCTCGCGAACCTCTACCTCGCCGGACTCATCAGCCACGATCAGGTCACTTCCAAAGCTCAAGATCCCGCCGCCGCGATTCAGCTCATCGGCGGTCAGCAGCCGCGGAAAGCGCGTTGAGTAAACCGCTCTAAACCTCCGAAAGCGCAACGAACTCGCGCGCGGCTTCCCAATCGAGTTTCGCTTAGCGCAAATCGATGACTGCTGGCGCGTGCAAGTCGAGGCCGAGGGCTTTGCTACGTTCGCAGATCTGCGCCCGTGGGGTGATGACTTCCTGCGGCGCATCGTGCTCGTCGATGACGATTTTTCTCTGAATCGCGATCATATCGCGACAGTAGCTCCCGCGGCCTCGCAACTTCAGGAATCTCACCGCTGGCATTGGCGCGTGCGACGATGTAAATCCGACGCCAGCTTCAGCGCGTCCTCCTTTCCCCAAACATGAACACCAAGCAAGTCCTCGAGATTTTTCACGAACAAGGCATTATTGCCGAAGATCAAATCGAAGAACTCCAGCAGGAAACGCAGCTCACGGGCAAGAGCCTCTGCGACTCGATGCGCGACAATGGCATCGTCACGGAGGATGAGTTTTACCAGACCATCGCGGATTCGCTCGGGCTCGATTACGTGAATCTCAGCGGCTTCGAGCCGCCGCCGGAGGTGCTCCGGCTCATCCAGGCGGGGCTCGGTGTCTTGCACCATGCGATCCCGCTCGGGCTCGATGGAAATACGATCCAAGTCGCGCTCGGCGACCCGCTGAATGCGCAGACCGCGGAGGATTTGCGCTTTGCTCTCGGGCGCGAAATCCAAGTCGTCGTCGCGCCGACATACCAGATCGATGAACTCGTAAAGAAGCACTACGGCACCGACATGGCGAGCATGGATGAGATCCTCGCGCAGCTCGGCGGCGACGTGGAATTTGGCGGGCCCGGCGCGCTCGATGGGAAAAATCTGGAGGCCGAGGCGAACTCCACGCCGATCATCCGATACGTCGATCTCATCATGTATCAGGCGATTCAGGATCGCGCGTCGGACATCCATTTTGAGCCGTTCGAGAGCGAGTTCAAAATCCGGTATCGCGTGGATGGTGCGCTGTACGAGATGTCGCCGCCGCCGAGGCATCTCGCGCTTCCGGTGGTTTCGCGGGTGAAGGTCATGGCGAATCTCAACATCGCCGAGCGCCGCCTTCCGCAGGATGGGCGCATTCAGAAAAACATCGCAGGGCGGCAGGTCGATCTTCGCGTCTCCACGCTGCCAACGCAATTCGGCGAGAGCGTCGTAATGCGCGTGCTCGATCGCTCGACGGTAAATCTCAATCTCGATGCGCTCGGGATGCCGCCGAACATCCACAACTACATCCTCGACACGATCCAAAAGCCGAACGGCATTTTCATCGTCACGGGTCCGACCGGCTCGGGAAAGACGACAACGCTTTACGCCGCGCTGAACGAGATCAACACGATCGACTCAAAAGTCCTCACCGCCGAAGACCCGGTCGAATACGACATCGAGGGGATTGTGCAGGTGCCGGTGAATGACGCGATCGGCCTCAGTTTTGCACGCGTGCTGCGTGCCTTTCTCCGGCAGGATCCGGACCGCATCATGGTGGGAGAAACGCGCGACATCGAGACGGCGCAAATCGCGATCCAGGCGTCGCTCACCGGCCACTTGGTTTTTACGACGCTCCACACGAACGACGCGCCGGGTGCTGTCACGCGGCTCGTCGATATGGGCGTCGAGCCGTTCCTGCTTTCGGCCTCGCTCGAGGGTGTGCTCGGGCAGCGGCTCATTCGGAAAATCTGTCCCGGCTGCCGCGCGGAGTATGAGCCGAGCGAGGCGATTCTCGCGCAGCTCGGGCTGTCGCCGCACGAGATCGGCGACAAGCATTTCTTTTATGGAAAAGGCTGCGACGCGTGCAACAACACCGGCTACAAAGGCCGCAAAGGCATCTACGAACTCCTCGACGTCACCGACCCGATCCGCGAGCTGATCAATGAGCGCGCGCCGGGCGTGGTGCTGAAACAAAAAGCGATCGAGCTCGGAATGACGACACTACGCGACGACGGGATGCGGAGTATCTACGACGGCGAGACGACAATCGAGGAAGTGTTGAAATACACGTAACGAGTCCGCAAAGGCGTTTGCGAGAAACGCGGGTGCGGCGTTGACCGGAGAGCGCGTGGGAGTCTGAGCACGACGACGAATGGCGCACGTGCGATCCCGCAGAATTCGTCCGCCTTTTTCCCTAAAACCAACTCGACAAAACGTCCCGCCGGGCCTACGAATTTTCATCGTCTCTCGAGCAGACACTCCCCTTATGGCCAAATACGAATACACAGCGCTCGATGCGCGAGGTCAGGAATCCACGGGCGTCATTGACGCCGCCAATTCACAGGAGGCGAGCGTGCAGTTGCGACAGGCGGGCTACTTCACGACGAGCCTCGTGGAAGCGGGCAAGGGGACGCCGGTGAAGGCGGGCAAGAAAGCGCAGAAAGCGATGAAGGCGGCGTCGGCGCCAAAGGCGAAATCCGGCGGGATCGTGCTTTTCAAAAAAAAGACCGTGAAGAGCAAGACGCTGATGATTTTCACCCGGCAGCTCGCGACGCTGATCGATGCCGGGCTCCCGCTACTGCGCGGGCTCACGGTGCTCGCAAAGCAGGAGAAAGATTTGGTCCTGCGCAACACGATCAATCAGCTCGCCGATGCGGTGCAGGGCGGCAGCACATTTTCGGAGTCGATGGGTCAGCACCCACGGATTTTCAACAAGCTCTATGTGAACATGGTGAAGGCGGGCGAACTCGGCGGCGTGCTCGAGCTCGTGCTTAACCGGCTCGCGGAGTTTCAGGAAAAGGCGCAGAAGATCAAAAACAAAGTCGTCGCGGCGATGGCGTATCCGGTCATCGTGCTGTGCATAGCACTGGCGATCATGTTGTTCCTGCTGGCGTTCATCGTTCCGAAGTTCGAGCAGATTTTCAAAGACATGCTCGGCGACAAGCCGCTGCCGGCGATCACGCAGTTCGTCATCGCGGCCAGCAATATCATTAAGGGGAACTGGTATTTTCTAATCGCCGGGGTCGTCCTGATCGTCGTCGTCTATCGGATGATCGTGCGGACTGAAGGCGGCCGGCAAAGCGTGGATACCTTGATGTTGAAAATGCCGCTCTTCGGCGACCTTTCTCGAAAAAACTCAATCTCTCGGTTCAGCCGCACGCTCGGGACGCTGGTCACCAGCGGCGTGCCGATCCTTCAGGCGCTGAACATCACGCGAGATACTGCGGGCAATGCGGTCGTAGCGGAGGCCGTCACGAAAGTGCATGACGCCGTGAAGGAAGGTGAGTCGATCGTGCAGCCGCTGGAGGCGAGTGGTGTCTTTCCGCCGATGGTGATCTCGATGGTCGATGTCGGCGAGGAAACCGGACAGCTCCCGGAGATGCTTTTGAAGATCGCGGAAGTCTATGACGACGAGGTCGATAACGCAGTCGAGGGTCTGACTTCGCTGCTGGAGCCGATCATGATCGTGCTGCTCGCGGTGATCGTCGGGACGATCGTCATCGCGCTCTTCATGCCGCTCATCAGCATCATTCAGGGGATGCAAGGGGCGAATGGCTAAACCCGAAAAGACGGCTACATTTTCCCGATGAAGACACACGCCCCCCGCGCCGGATTCACGCTCGTCGAAATGCTCACGGTCATGGCGGTCATCGTCATCCTTGCGTCGCTGGTGCTGGCGGTGAATGGGTCCGCGCAGCGTAAAGCGGCGGTGCTGCGGGCGCAGGGGGAGATCAAGGCTTTCGAGCAGGCGATCGGAAATTATTCCGCGGATAACAACGGGACGGTTCCGCGAAAGGAAGGCGTGACCGAGCCTACTGCCGATGGGGATACGGCCTACCTCGAGCCGCGGCTCGACGCAATCCCAACGACTCAAAAGTACAAGGACGCAAATTTGGTGCTGTACAAGGCCCTCAGCGGCGACGACAACCTGAATTTCCGCTCCTCCAGCAAGGCATATTTTGAGTTCAAGCCGAACCAACTCAAGACAAAGATGGACAAGGGAGTGATCACCGAGGTGCAGTACATGCAGGATCCGTGGGGGAACGCCTACGGCTACTCGACCTCCGGGATGCTTCAGGAAGAAGCCTATCGCGAAGAACTGCGAAAAGACGCAACGGCTAAGCGCCCGACAAACACGAAGCTCCACGGCTACAATCCCACCCCGGACATCTGGAGCACCGGCGGTTCTCTCTCGGCGACGAAAGGAACGGGCACTACATCCGGGGAATTCCGCGACCAGCCGAAGTGGGTGAAAAACTGGCGTTGAGCGTCGGGTAAGATGGGTGGCCTGTCCGCCGGCTTGGCACCCTGCTCAAACGGTCTTCCGATTCCCGAACCGCGCGTCCAAGTGTGGACGAACCGCGCCACCGCCGATTTATTCAACGGCTCCGATTCACTCCGCCATGCGCATCCTCGCCCTGCTCCTCCTTCTCGCCGTCGCAGCTCGCGCCGACGAATCCGCCCTCATCGCCAATGCCCGCCAGCTCACCTTCGATGGCAAGCGCAGCGGCGAGGGTTACTTCGCGCCCGACGGCAATCTCCTCATCTTCCAGAGCGAGCGCGACCCCGCGAATCCCTTCTACCAAATGTTCCTGCTCGACCTCCTCTCGGGCGAAACCGCGCGCGTCTCGCCCGGCACCGGCAAGACCACCTGCGGCTTCTTCCATCCCGGCACGTCGCGCGTCCTCTTCGCCAGCACGCACCTCGACCCCGAAGCCGCGGCGAAGCAGAAAGCCGAGCTCGATTTCCGCGCCAGCGGCAAGACCCGCCGCTACTCGTGGGACTACGACCCCGCGATGGACATCTTCACCGCAAATGAAGACGGCACCCAGCTCCAGCGCCTCACCGACGCCCGCGGCTACGACGCCGAGTGCGCCTTTTCCCCCGATGGGAAAAAGATCGTCTTCACCAGCAACCGCACCGCCTACGACCACGAGCTGAGCGCCGAGGAAAAGTCGCGCCTCGAGAAAGACCCCGCGTGGTTCGGCGACATCTACACCATGAACGCCGACGGCACCGGCCAGACGCGCCTCACCACCTCGCCCGGCTACGACGGCGGCCCCTTCTTTTCGCCAGATGGGCAGCGCATCGTCTGGCGGCGCTTCGACGCGAGCGGGCTGAATGCGGACGTCTTCACGATGGCCCTCGACGGTTCCGATGTGCGGCGCATCACCGACTTCCACTCCATGTCGTGGGCGCCCTTTTTCCACCCCAGCGGCGACTACATCATCTTCACCAGCAACAAGCTCGGCTTCGACAATTTCGAGCTCTACCTCGTCGATGCGAAAGGCGAGCGCGAGCCCGTCCGCGTCACCTTCACCGACGGCTTCGACGGCCTCCCCACCTTCTCGCCCGATGGCAAAAAGCTCTGCTGGACCGCATCCCGCACCGCCGACAAAAAGGCGCAACTCTTCCTCGCCGACTGGAATCATCCCGCCGCCCTCGTCGCGCTCGACGCCTCGCCCAAGCGCGAGCGCACCGCCGACGAGAAAAAAGACGACGCCGCGAAAGCCGCGGAGCTCGAGCAGAAAGCCGTAGCTATCGAGAACGCCAATTCGCCGCTCCCGATCAAGGCCCCGAAAGACGCTCCCGCGAGCGCGAATGTAAGGCAGCGTCGGCGGCTGACTGCGTCTCCGGAGGCCGTGCCCTATGCTTTCGATCTCCGACCGGACATCACGGCTGAGGATTTGAAAAATGAAGTCACCTGGTTCGCCAACCCCCTCCGCGAAGGCCGCATGACCGGCAGCCCCGGAGCCCGCGCCAGCGCCGACTGTCTCGCCGCGTATTTCAAAAGCATCGGACTCGAGCCGGTGAGTGGCAGCTACTTTGAGCCGTTCGAATTCGACGCGGGCGTGAAACTTCTAGCAGACAAAAACCAACTCGTCATCGGTGCGCAGTCGAGTCCGGAGGCGGAGGTTTCGCAGTCTCGCTTCTTCGACGGCACACCGTTCACCGTGGACACGGACTTCCGTCCCCTCAGCTTCTCAGACAACGGAAATTTCGGCGGCGAAGTCGTCTTCGCGGGGTATGGACTCAGCGTCCCCGAGGACCACGGCGGCGCGAGCTACAACAGCTACGACGGCCTCGACGTCACCGGCAAAATCGTCCTCATCCTCCGCTACGTCCCCGAGGGCGTGGACCCGAAACGCCGCGCGCAGCTCAACCGCTACGCCGGCCTCCGTTACAAGGCCATGATGGCCCGCGAACGCGGCGCAAAAGCCGTCCTTTTCGTCTCGGGTCCAAACTCGCCGGAAGCCGGCAAACTCATCCCGCTCACCGGCGACGGCACCCTCTCCGGCAGTGGCATCCTCGCCGCCTCCATCACCGACAAAATCGCCGAAGACCTCCTCGCTCCCGGCGGCAAAAACCTCAAAGCCCTCCAAACCGCGCTAGATATCGAAAGCCCGCACGCCGAGGGCGGCTTCCTTTTACCCAAAGTCCGCGTCTCTCTTGAAACCGGCGTCGAGCACCTCAAACAAACCGGCCGCAACGTCCTCGCCTACATCCCGCCCGGCGCGCAAAAAACCGACGACTCCGAAATCATCGTCGTCGGCGCGCACTACGACCACCTCGGACATGGCAACAACTCGTCTTCCATGGCCCACAGCGGCGAGGAAAATCTCATCCACCCCGGCGCCGACGACAACGCCTCCGGAGTCGCCGCCGTCATGGAACTCGCCGCGTCACTTTCGCAAGAACGCGCCGAGCACCCCGAGCGTTTCCCGCGCGGGATCCTCTTCGCGTGCTGGTCGGGCGAAGAAATCGGCCTCATCGGCTCCGCGGCATTTTGTGAGAAGCCGCCCGTGCCACTCGGGCGCGTCGCGGCCTACATCAATTTCGACATGATCGGTCGCCTGCGCGACAACCGCCTCACGTTGCAAGGCGTCGGCAGTTCCAGCGTCTGGCGCAAGCTCATCGAGAAACGCAACGTCGCCGCCGGCTTCAATCTCGCGCTGCAGGACGACCCCTACCTGCCCACCGACACCACGAGCTTTTACCCAAAACGCGTCCCCGTCCTGAACTTCTTCACCGGCGCGCACGAGGATTACCACCGCCCGACCGACACCGCCGACAAACTCGACTACCCCGGCACCGAGCGGATCGCGAAATTCGCGCGCGCCTTGGTCGAAGACCTCGCCGCCCTCCCTGTCCGTCCCGACCTCGCGCGGGTGGAAAAGCGCGACGAAGGCGGCGGCTCGCGCGAGACGCTCCGCGCGTATCTCGGCACCATCCCCGACTACACGACCGAAGTAAAAGGGGTGAAACTCAGCGGCGTCCGCGGCGGCAGCCCGGCGGAAAAGGGCGGCTTGCAAGGCGGCGACGTG
>JBBQZX010000006.1:0-203983 GCA_038207335.1 Chthoniobacterales bacterium
GTGCGGCGCGGGATGGAGGAGGCGCCCGGGGCGCAGGTGATCGTGTTTCACCAGGTGGAGGTGGATGGGAGGCTGCGGCTGGAGTCGGCTGCGGGGAATATGCACGCGTATCAATTCGACACGGCGCAGTTTGTGATTCGGCGGGAATTCGTCGAGGAGCGGGTGGGAGCGGGTGCGGTGCCGCCGATGGCGGAGGTGTGGCCGGGGGTGCCGCTGAACGATTGGAATTTCATCCGCCCCTTTTGGGAGTCGGCCCCGGAGGCATTTCATTTCGTCCCAGAGGTGGGGGCATTTTACAATGCGCTACGCTGAAGCTGGAGAAGCTGCCCGATGATCGAGGTGCGAATCGTGACCGGGTGCCGGGAGACGTATCGGGCGGGGATGGGGCTGCCGCCGGCAGAGGTGCCGGTGTATCTGGAGGCGACGGTGCGCTCGATTTTACAGAGCGACATCCCGCGGGAGATGGTGACGGTGCACGTGGACTCGCTCGGGATGAACCGGGTGACGGGTGCGGGGGAACGGGAGCTGACGATCGTGGAGGCGCGCTATGGGTTGGAGGGGCGGGACATGGATGTGACGGAGCGGGTGCGGGAGGGGGTGAAAGGGAACGCGGTTTTTCTCTGCGCTGGGAATGGGATGGCGGGAGGCGATCCGGCTCCGGGGGCGGTGAAACGGCTGGCGGTGCGGTTTGCGCTGGATGGGGTGGAGGAGCGGTTCGAGCTGGTGGAAAATCACGTCTGCGAGCTGAGCGGGCGGGCGGATCCGTTGGGGCGGGATTTCACGGCGGCGCTGCGGAGGATCGCGATGGAGGAGAAGATCGCGATTTTCACCTCGACGGGCGGTGGGCTGAATACTCATCTGCCGGAGGTGCTGCGGCATCCGCCGCGCGCGGAGTATCTGCTGGTGCTGGAGGATGATGTGGAGGTGGATGCGGATATTTTCGCGGAGACGCGGCGGTGGCTGGCGGAGGATGTGCCGGGGCTGCGATTCGGCTCGCTCTACAATGTCTTTGGCGGGCGGACGACGGTGCAGGCGGGGGAGTTTTACAGCGCGCAGGCGCTGGTGCTGAGGAGCGATGTGGTGCCGGAGCTCCTGTGCGGGGTGGAGCATTACGATCGTGTGCCGGGGGCTCAGCCGGGGTGGATGGATATCATACTGAGCAGGATCGCGGGGAATGCGCTGGGGGCGGCGATTGATGTGCATCCACGGTCGCTGGTGCGGCACATCGGGGTGGTGAGCAAGTGGAAGTGAGGGGGAGCGTCGGCTCGCTGGCGCAGTTAGGCTGGGGACAGTTGGCCGGATTTGCAGGCGTTGACGCGGACTGCGCATGCTTTGTAAGAGGGCTGGCGCGAGTAGGGGTCGAATGCCGGGAAGGTGAGCTGGTTTACAGTCGCGTAGTGCATCGGCAAGAAAACGTGGCCGGGTTGCACGGTATTCGTGACGAACGCGGTCGCGGTGATTTTTCCGCGGCGCGATGCGATCGTGATTGCGGCATTTGGCGCGATTCCGAGCCTTTGCGCGTCGTCGGGGTTAATTTCTAGATAGATGCTCTCGGGGTAAAGTTTTCGCAACACGTCGGATTTCCCAGTTCGTGTTTGCGTGTGCCATTGCGAGGAAGTCCCGCGCCCGGTCAGCAGGAAAAGCGGAAACTCCGCATCGGTCGGCTCGGGATTCGCGCGCGGCATTTCGAAGACAAATTTCGCCCGTCCATCCGCATGGAAAAATCGCCCATCTTCAAAAAGGCGCCGCTCGGTGGCTGGGACTTCGACGTTCGATGTTCGATGTTCGATGTTCGACGTTTTCTCCCTCTTCTCCGGCCACGGCCACTGCACGCCGCCGCACTCGTCGATCATCCGGTAGTCCTCGATCCCGCCGATGTCGCACGGCTGTCCGCGCGAGAGGCGTTTCATGATTTGAAAGACCGCCTCGGGCGACGACCACTCGCGGAACATCTCCCCGCAGCCCCAGTACTGCGCGACCAATTTGAAGATATTGAAGTCGGACAGCGCCTGCCCGGGAGCGCGTGAGATGCGCTTCACAAGTCCATGCCGGCGCTCGGAATTGATCAGCGTGCCCTCCTTTTCGCCCCAGCCGGCACCAGGCAAAACGAGGTCCGCGCGCAAAGCCGTTTCGGTCGTCGAGTACATGTCCTGAACGACGAGGAAATGGAGCTTCGAGAGGAGGTCATTGAAGCCGCTCTGGTGGATCCACGAGTGCGAAGAATTCGTTGCGATGACCCACAGGCCCTTGATCTTCCCGCTGCCGATGTCCTCGACGATCTGGTCGTAAGCCCGGCTGTTTTGCTGCGGGATCGCCGCGGGGTTGATCCGCAGTTCGCGGGCGACGTGGGCGCGGTGCTCGGCATTGAGAAAATCGTAGCCGCCCATGAGGCCCGTGACGTTTGCAAAGAGCCGTGAACCCATCGCGTTGCACTGCCCGGTGATGGAATTGGCGCCAGTGCCTGGCCGCCCGATATTGCCGGTCATCAACGCGAGATTGATGACCGCCTGTGCCGTGCGAGTGCTCTCGTGGCCTTGATTCACGCCCATCGTCCACCAGAACGAAACGCGTTTTCCGTCCGCGATCGTCTGCGCCAAATGCCACAGCCGATCGACGCTGATCCCGCTCGCGGCGCTAACCATGTCGGGCGTGAATTGCGCGACGAACTCCGCGAATTCGTCGAACCCACTGGTGTGCGAATCGATGAAATTGCGGTCGATCCAGTGGCTCGCGTTGAGGATGTTCGCGAGACCGTAGAGCAGCACGAGGTCGCTCTTCGGCGCAATGGCGTAGTGCTGCGTCGCGGCCATCGCGGTCTCGGTGGCGCGCGGGTCGATCACGATGATCTCGGGATTGTGCCGGTTCTTCAGCACCCGCTGCCACATGATCGGATGGGCGATGCAGAGATTCGAGCCGATGAAAACGAGCACGTCCGACTCCTCGAAATCCGCGTAGGTGAACGGCGGTGCGTCGAAGCCGAATGACTGCTTGTAGGCCACCGCGGAGGTGGCCATGCACTGCCGCGTGTTGCTGTCGCAATGGACGAAGCCCATGCCGAATTTGAAAAGCGCGCCGAGAAACGCCATTTCTTCGGTGACGATTTGCCCGGTGCTGAGAAAAGCCACCGACTCTGGCCCATGCTCGCGTTTGATCTCCTTGAATCGCTCGCAAAACAGCACGAGCGCGCGCTCCCAATCGATCGGCTCGAGCTCGCCGGTGCGCTCATTTCGCAGCAGCGGAGTCGTCGCGCGATCCGGCGCGTGCAGCGGTGTGAGCGCCTCCCAGCCCTTTGGGCAAGCCATTCCGAGGTTCACGGGGTAGTGCGTGTCGGCACTGAGATTGATCGCCTTGCCGTCCTTCAGATGCGCGTTCAGCCCACAGCCGGTGGAGCAGTATCCGCACACGATCGTCGTCGTGTCGTCGGGTGTCAGGCGCGCGGGGATTTTGCCGAGCCCGAAGTCTCCCGGATGCAGCACCAAGTCTTCGGTCTGAGGCCCGTCCCACTGCCGCACGAGTCCGCTGATCTTCTCCACCATCGTTTTCATAAAATTACCTCCTCAGTTTTCGGCGCGCGCGAAGACGCAAAGGCGCAAGGGAATGGAAACCAAACCAAGCGCGCAGCCTTGCCCCCTTGCGTCGTCGCGCGGGCATTCAAGCGGCAAATCCTCCCGGCATTCGCGGTGCCACGACCGCGGTGAAAAAACTGTAGCGCTCGATGATCCGGGCCGCTGTTGAGAGCGCTAGCGCCAGGGTGGCCGCGAGCGCGGCTGCAAGTCCAGAGCCCGCGGCGACGCAGGCGAAGGCCGCAAACGCTGTTAGTGAAAGCATCGCGGAGCAATCGAGGAGCGAGCGAAGTAATCGCCGCATCGCAAGTGCGGAGCGGTGCGCGGGGTCGTCGTCGTCGTCGAGGGAGGTGCGAAATTTGCGTGCCTCCCATCCGTTGAGACCGAGCTGAAGCAAGCCGCACGCAGCCGCCAGGATGCGTGTGGAGAGGTTGGCGGAGTGCGGGATCGAGACCCAAGCGAGGACGCAAGCGCAGCCGCTCGCGCCGAGCAGGAACGTCGTGCCGAAGAATTTCGGGAGCGTGAGTTCCTTCGTCCAAAATGGGCGGTGCGTGTCGATGTAGATCATCGCGGAGCAGGCGACGCCGATGAGGCCGAGCAACGCGGTGACAACCGCCAGCGGCGCGGCGAACGAAGCCGGAGACGCGAGCTTTTCCACCCAAGTCAGCACAGGCCACCAGCCCGAGATCGGATCCCACACGGTCGCGAGCGTGCATGCGCCCGCTGCCGCCGCGAAGACACTGAACGCCAAAATCTCGCGACTCATCCACGAAGTCCGCAGCCCGAGGAAGAACCGCCACGCGCCGAGCGGCTTGCCGAGATGCAGCACGCTGACGCCGAGCCCGGCATTCAGGATCGCGAAGCCGGCGACCGCGAGCGGCGCTTTCATTGCGTTAAAAATCGCGGCGGATCCGAATGCGAAAACGGCGAGTGCGATGAAAAGCCCGGCGGACATTTGTGTGAGAACGAGCATGAGGATGAGCGGCCAGTGCGCGTGCTCGAGGCGCAGCGCGTGGGCGTCGCTGGCGCGCGTGTTTTTGGGCACGGATTTACGCGTCGTGTAGCGCGTGGTCGGGATCGTGTAGGCGGAGGAAAATGTGTCCGGCAGCAGGCGATCGGCGGGCACGGTGCTCGCGGCGAATTCGGCTTTGTTGACGACGCGGATTGTGATCGCGCCGTTCGGGCAGGCCTGCACGCACGCGGGCGCTTCATTTGCCGCGAGGCGGCTGTGGCACATGTCGCATTTCCTCACGATGCCGCGCGCCTTGGAGTATTTCGGCACGTCGTATGGGCATTTCAACACGCAGTATTGGCAGCCGATGCATTGGTCATCGAGATGCCGCACGATGCCGGTGGCGTCGTCCTTTTCGTAGGCCGCGACGGGGCAACCATTCAGGCATGCGGGATCGACGCAGTGATGGCACGCGGAGGTTGTCGTTTGCTGATAGGGCGCGCTGCGATCACCGCCGTGGATGAAGCCGACATTCCGCCACGTTTCGTCCTCGTCGAGGCCATTGAGCGAGTGGCACGCGGAGACGCACGCCTTGCATCCGGTGCAGGCGTCGAGATCGACGCCGAACGCGTATTGCTCGCCGGTGCGCGGCTTCTCGAGCGGAAGGAGTTCGCGGTAGTAGCGGGCCTGCGCGGGCAGTTCGCCGCCCGCGTGTTTTCGGGAAAAGCGCGCGACGGCTGTGAGTTCCTGTTGCTCGGCGAGCAGCTCGTCGATCAGCGTGCGCGGCGTTTCCGGGGCAGCGGTCATGCGTGATTCCGGGCAGCGCGCTCTCTCATCTCAATACACGTCCCGTTGGTAGCGCTTCCCGGCTTTCAGCTTTGAGACGTATTCCACGGCCGCTTCGCTGGTGAGGCCGCCGCACTTCTGCGCGACGGTGTGCAGCGCGGCGTCCACGTCTTTCGCCATGCGGCTCGCGTCGCCGCAGACGTAGAAGTGCGCGCCGTCCTGCAGCCATTTCCACAGCTCCGGGCCCTGCTCGATCATCCGATTCTGGACGTAGATTTTCTCCGCTTGGTCGCGCGAAAATGCGAGGTCGAGACGTGCGAGATGTTTGTCCGCGACCCAGCCTTCGAGCTGCTCGCGGTAGAGGAAATCGGTCGCGCGTTTTTGGTCGCCGAAGAAGAGCCAGTTGCCCCCGGTAGCGCCTGTCGCGCGCCGCTCGTGCAGGAATGCGCGGAATGGCGCGATGCCGGTTCCGGGCCCGACCATGATGATCGGCGTCTCGCCAGCGGCGGGCAGGCGGAAGCTGTGCGAGGTCTGCACGAAGACCGGCACGGAGCCGTTTGCGCGGTCTGCGAGAAAGGTCGAGCAGACGCCTTTTCGCGCGCGTCCGAATGCGTCGTAGCGCACCGCGGCGACCGTGAGATGCACCTGCTCCGGGTGCGCCTTGAGGCTGGAGGAGATCGAGTAAAGTCGCGGCTGCAGCTTCTTCAGCGAGCCCACGAACTCGACCGGCGAAATTTTCGCGGAGGCAAAATCGACGAGCACATCGACGGTCTCGCGGCCCCACAAATAATGCTTCAGGGCCTCGCGCGCCGCGGGATCGAGCAGGTCTCGGAGCGTGCGATCGGCGCTGCGCTTCGCGACGAGTTGCAGCAACGGCGCGGGGACTTTCGTGATTTCGTAGTGCCGCTCCAGTGCGATGCGGAGGGGGATTTCACCTCCGTCGGGAGCGGGTGCGGCTTCTTCGCCGTCGCAGTTCAGCGCGTGCAAAATCTCGTCGATGAGCGCGGGGCAATTCGTGGGAATCACGCCGAGCGCGTCGCCGGCTTCGTAGCTGAGGCCGGAGCCCGCGAGTGAAATCTCGAAGTGACGCGTCTCTTTTGCGGAGCCGTCGCCGGTGAGTTTCAGATTCGTGAGCAGCTTCGCGTGGAATGGGTTTTTCCGCGAATGTGCGCCGGATTCCACGGGCGCGGGTTCGATCACCTCGACCGCTGGGGCGGCCGACGGGAGTGCGGCAGGTGCGCTCGCATCGAGCACGCTGAAGACCCCGTCGTGCCAGCGTTGATACGCGGCCTCGTAGTCCACGTTGCAATCCGCGCGCTCGAAAATCCGCTTCGCGCCCAGCGCTTCGAGCCTCGCGTCGAACTGCTTTGAGCACTCGCAGAACTTCTCATAGTTCGTGTCGCCGAGCCCGCACACGGCGAACTGCAACTGCTCGAGCCGCGGCGCGCCGGGCGCAAAAAGCGCGGCGTGAAACGCCTTCGCATTCTCGGGCGGATCGCCTTCGCCAAACGTGCTCGTGACGATGAGCGCATATTTTTCATCGCCGAGCGATGCGGGCGAAATCTTATCGAGCCCGATTGCCTTCGACTCGAAGCCGCGCTTCACCGCGGCCTTCGCGATGCGCTTGGCGAGCGCTTCGCTGTTGCCGCTTTCGGAGCCAAAATAGACGTTCACCTTCAACCGCACGGGCGTGGGAAGCGGCTCTGCCACAGTGTTTGCTGGCAGCCCTCCCGCGAAGACGCCGGCGAGGAATCCATTCAGCCACGCGCGTTGCGACGGTGAAAATGGCGCGTTGTCCGGGATGAATGGAACGAGCGCTACGGGAGCGGGAGCGGTGGACGTGGTCATTCTGCGAACATCTCCTGGAGCGTCTTGACGCTGTGCCGCGCGGTGAATTGCACGAACGTCTCCTGCTTGTCCGTACGCCGCGCGACATACGTTTTCAGCACTTTTTCCAACAGTGGCGGCAGCTCGGTGAATGGGATGCCGTGGAAAACCTCGCGCCCCATCGCCTGCCCGCCGACGCATTGCCCGCCGAGCAGGACGTGGTATCCCTCGACCTGCTCGCCGCTGCTGGAAACTTTGGCCCCGAGGAGGCCGATGTCGCCAATGTAGTGCTGCGCGCACGAGTGCGGGCAGCCGGTGAGGTGGATATTGATCGGCTGATCGAGCGTCAGCTTTTTCTCTAAATAGCGCGTGAGCTCGACGCCGTGGCCTTTCGTATTTGTGGAAGACCATTTGCAGCCGAGCGTGCCCGTGCAGGCCACCACTCCACCCGCGATGCTCGTCGCTTCGTGATGAAGCCCCATCTTCACGAGGTTCTTTTTCACGGTCTCGACGAAGGCGTCTGGCACGTCCGGGATGATGAGATTTTGCCAGACCGTGAGGCGCATCGTGCCGGTGCCGTAGTTCTGCGCCACGTCCGCAATGCGGCGCATTTGCTTGGTCTTCAGCATACCGACGGGGATCACTGCGCCGATGTAATTGCGCTGCGGCTGCTTCTGCTTGAAGACGCCGATGTGGCCGTGCGCGATCGGCGGATGCGCCTGCTCGCAATCCTCGAGCGCGAGCGGCACGAGCGGAAAGGCGAGCATCTTCTCGACCTCCCCCATGAATTTTTCCGTGCCCCATTTGTCGATGAGATACTTGAGACGCGCCTTCTTGCGGTTCGTGCGATCGCCGTGCTCGTTGAAGACTCGAATGATCGCCGCGCCAACCGCCACGCAGTCGCCGGGCTTCACAACGATCCCGACATCTTTCGCAAACTGCTCGTGCCCGGTGATGCCCGCGAGCTGCACGCGGAAGTAGATGCCGGGTTCGACGCTTTTGCCGACCGGCACGCGCACGGCGACGAAGCCGATGTCATTGGTATCCGCGACCGTGCCGATCGAGCCGCCGCCGTCGAAGCTTACGTTGAACTTGCGCGGGATGCCGTAGAGGTCACGGTTGTTCAGGATGTAATAGTGCAGGCCTTTGGCCATCGGGCGCGTGTCGATCAGCTCGGACGGGTCGATGCCAGCCGTCGGCGAGGCGGTGATATTGCGCACGTTATCGACGCCTGAGCCGCGCGAGGTGAGCCCGAGTTCTTGCAGCTTGGTGAGCACCTTCACCATGTTCTTTGGCTGAATGTCGCGCACTTGGATGTTTGCGCGCGTCGTGATTTGTGCGTGTCCGCCGCCCCATTCGTCCGCGATGTCCGCGATTCCGATGAGCTGCGCGGAACTGACTTCGCCGGCCGGCAGTCGAAGCCGCAGCATCATGGAATTCTGCGCGGGCGCGACATAGAAAAGCCCGTGGAAGCGGAATAGGAACGTCAGCTTTTTGTCGGGGAATTTATTCTCCGCCGCGTGGGTCATCAGCTCGTCCCAGGTGTCGAGCCCGTTGCGCTCCATCTTCCAGATTTCCTGCTCGCACAGATCGCCGAGCGGAGTGCCGAAGAGCGTTTGCTCTCCAGCCTCCGCTTGCGGCTCGGCGACATTCATCAGCCCCGACGCGGGCGTGCTTGTGATCTGACCACTCGGCAGATGGCCGACGAACGGCACCGAGGTCCGGCAAGTCACTCCGGCTAGGTATCCCTGGAGATACTGCTTCTGTTCGGGGCTAAAGGAAGGATCGGCAAGAAGTGCGTCGGCGTTCATGAGTGAGTGGAGTTGGTTTGAGTTAGACAGCGGGCTCGCCGAGCGCGGCGGCCATGGCGGGTTGAGTAACGGCGGCGGGTGTCTTCGGTCCGTGCGTCAGGTAGAGCGCGAGACCTGTGAAAAGGAACCCGCCCACGATGTTTCCGAGCGTCACCGGGATTTGATTCCACAGCCACCAGTCGGAGAAGGTCACCTTTGCGCCGAGCAACATGCCCGTCGGAATGACGAACATATTCACGATGGAATGCTCGAAGCCCTGCGCGAAGAAGATGAAGATCGGAATCCAGGCGCCGACGATCTTTCCCACGGTAGAGCTGGAGGTCATTCCCATGACTACGCCGAGACACACCATCCAATTGCAAAGGATGGCTTTGACGAACACGGTGAACATCCCGGCTGCGCCGAACTTCGCGTAGCCGATGGTCTTGGCCTGCGCGATGGCGACGAGCTTTGCCGCGATTCCGGTCGTGTCGGCGGTGTGGCCCATCATGGTGAGCGACACGTAGAGCAGCAGCCCGTAGAAGACGCTGCCGAGCAGGTTGCCGAGCAAGACCCAGCCGAGGTTTGCGGTCATTGTGCCAAAGCCGAGCTTTCCCTCGCGCCATGCCAGCGGAAGGAGCGCAAAGCTTCCAGTCGCCAGCTCCAACCCCAGCAGGACAATCATTACGAAGCCAACCGGGAAGATGAGCGCGCCCACGAGCGGCACATTCGTCTGAGTCGCGCCCATGATGGCGAGGCTCGTGGCATAGCCCAGCAGCGCCCCGGAAAGGAAGCCGCGAATGAGCAGGTCTTTGACGCCTAGCGCGCCCTTGGTCGCGCCGGCATTGATCATCGTCGTAACGACGTCGGCAGGTTTTACGTAGTCCATAGTTGCAGGTCTTTTAGTTGGTATTTCGTATTAGAAATTCAGCGTCGCCATGACGTATCCGAAGTCCGCGCCGTCGTGCTGCCCGGTCTCTTGCAGGTAGTCACCCGCGAAGAAGTGACTGTAGCCTGCCTGGAAGCTCAGTTGCTTCACTGGCGTGTAAGTCACGGTGAAGTCCAGTTCCGCGCCGACGTAGCTGCTTGCGTTGCGGGCAGCGGCGTTGAGCGGGCGGACGGTCGTCACACCATTCGCACGATACCAACTGTCCTCAGTGGTCGCGAGGAAGAATGCGTGGCCGTCGAGTTGCGCGGTGACTTTGCTGCACGGCGACACGCGGAGGCTGAGTTCCGGGTTGTGGATATTCTGCCATGAGAAGAGATCCATGTAGCCGTAGAACTTGTGGTTCGTCGGGAACAGATTCTGGAACGTCTGGATGTCATTATCAGTCGCGTCTTCGTCGCCGCTGGCGAAGTTGTATTCGGCGAAGATTCGCGGCTTCCATGGCGTATTGAGGAAGTTGTAGCCAAGTCCCGCGTGAATGGCGAAAGCCGTCAAATCGAGGCCCCGCACCTGGCCGGTTTGAAAGGCAAACTCGCCCTCGTATTCAAACCCATGCAGCTTCTTGGGATCGGCTTTGATCCGCGTTCCGAGTGTGATGAAGTCCGTTCGTTTTCCCGTCACGCCATTGGACGGGGCAGGTGAAGTGATCGCTGGCGTCGTTGGAAGAGCGTTCTGCTGGTCGAGCACGAGCGCATACACGTCGGTGCTCTGAAAATCCAACACGCTGGTGCTAAAATAGACGCCGCTGAGGACCTGCTCGCGATGGGTCTCGGAGCCGTTGAAGAGGTCGGACTGATTGTAGGAATCGCGATAGATGTTCACCACCGTCGAGGTGAAGGCATCGATCGAGTACTTCGGCTGTTGGAAGTGAATCTTTACTGCATCGAAAGTGCGGCTGAAGTTGTTCCAATCGAATCCGCCGACGAGCCGCTCATCGCCGTAGCTCAGGATTTGTCGGCCTGCGGTAACGTTCAACCACTTCGGGCCGATCTGGATGTAGCCCTGCCGGAGGTCGAAGGTGTCATCGCCTTCCGCTCCAAACGCGCCGGGGATATTGGGTCGGTCGGAGTCGATCTCGCGAGAGTCCTGGCCTTGGGCGTAGATTTTCAGCCAGTCGGTGGGCTTAATCGCGACGCCGATGCGGAAGCGCTGGAGCAGGTATGCGTCGTCGGTCTGCGAGTGGATGCTGTCGGCGAAGTCGAAGTTGTTGTCGCGTACTTCGAAGCGCAGGCGCTCCTGCACGTCGAAGCAGATTTTTCCGTCCAGGAAACACAGGGGGTTGCTTTCCGGCGCGGGTGCGATAACGAGTTTGTCGCCGGCTGATTTCGCATCTGTTCCGCCAAAAGCGGAAATGAAACTGCTGGTTAGGAGCGCTGCCGCAAGCAGCGCTCCGCTTTTTTTGTCGTGGTGTCGTTTGATCATGTTGAGGTGCCTGTCGTTGGTGTGGAGATGCTCCTCCGTTTTGGTTGGGTTGGGTTTCCGATTCGCGGGCATGCAGATCAGAGGTGCGCTGCGGGGACTTTTTCGCTGGAAGATTTGGACGGCTTCGGCGGGGGCGCGGCGGGAGATTCGGCGACCTGCTGACGCTTGTGCGCGTGCACTTCGAGGAACTCGATGAGGTGCTCGCGGAGTCGGTAGTAGTCAGGGTGCTCCATGACGGCCTTGCGATCGCGGGGGCGCGGAAAGTTTACCTCGAGGATGTCGCCGACCTCGGCGGCCGGGCCGTTGGTCATCATTACGATTCGGTCGCTGAGAAAGAGGGCCTCATCGACGTCGTGAGTCACCATGAGCGCGGTCTTTTGGTCGCGACTCCAGAGCTCTATGAGCACTTGTTGCAGCTCGAAGCGAGTAAGCGAATCGAGCATTCCGAAGGGCTCGTCGAGCAGCAGCATCTTCGGCGAAAGTGCGAATGCTCGCGCGATGCCGACTCGCTGCCTCATGCCTTGCGAAAGCTCGCCGGGCATCCGCTCGAAGGAATCGGAGAGACCTACGACCGAGAGGTAGTATTCCGCGATTTCGCGCCGTTCAGCCTTGCTTGCGGTGTAAAAGACCTGGTTCACGCCGAGCATGACATTTTCAAAAGCCGAGAGCCAGGGGAGCAGGCTCGGAGATTGAAAGACGACCCCGCGATCGGGGCCGGGGCCTGTGACTTCCTTGCCAGCCAGGATCACTCCGCCGGAGGTGATGCTATTGAGCCCGGCCACCATCGAAAGGACGGTGGATTTTCCACAGCCCGAGTGGCCGATGAGTGTGATGAACTCACCCTTTTTCACCTTCAGGTCGAAGTCCTTGACGATGATCGCAGGGCCGCGCGGGGTGTCGTAGCTCTTTGTGAGCTGGGATATGTCTAGGAAGTGACTCATGCGTCCACCTCCACGGATTCTCGCTTCACTTCACCACGCCGGGTCGGTCGCCGTCCGCCGAAGAGCGGGCGCGGATGCGTCAGGTCTTCGGGCTCGATCGCTGGCAGGCTGAGCTTGCGCGAGACTTGCACGCGCTTCTTGCCGCCGGCTCCCAGCAGGTATCCTATCACGTCACGCCGGATGGCTTTGAATCGGTCGTCGTGATTTAGCCCCTTGCGGTCGCGCGGGCGCTCGATATCGACCTTTACCGATGGCCCGAGCGTGGCGTTCGGACCGGCGCTCAGCGGGATGATTCGGTCGGCCATGAGGATGCCTTCGTCCACGTCATTTGTGATGAGTACTACCGTGCGCTTGTCCTGCTCCCAGATGCGCACGATCTCGTCTTGAAGCGTCGCCCGGGTGAGTGCGTCGAGCGCGCCGAGCGGTTCGTCGAGCAGGAGGATTTGGGGCTCCATCGCTAGCGCGCGGGCCACGGAGACGCGCTGCCTCATGCCGCCGGAGAGTTCGCCTGGTTTCTTGTCGCGAGCCGGTGTGAGACTTACCATTGCGATGTATTTCTCTGTGTGCGCGCGGCGCTTGTCGGCGGACCAGTTTGGAAAGATTCGATCGGTCGCGAGCGCGATGTTTTCATAAACGCTGAGCCAGGGGAGCAGCGCGTAATTTTGAAAGACCAAGCCACGATCCGGGCCGGGCTCGGTGATCTCCAACCCATTCAGCGTGACGTTGCCCGTGTCGGCGCGGATGAGTCCCGCGATGAGGGAGATGAGTGTCGTCTTGCCCGCGCCGGAGTACCCGACGATGGCCACGAACTCGCCCTTCTCGATCTCGAGATTGATGTCGTGCAGGACATCCATCCTGCGACCGCTGGGGCCGAATCCTTTGCTGACGTTGTGCAGATTAAGGAAGGCCATTTAGTGAATCGTGGCGGTCTTGTCGTAGCTCACGAGCTTCTGGAAGGTGATCATCACGCGATCGAGCAGGAAGCCGATGCCGCCGATGGTGAAGACCGCGACCATGATCTGCGCGAGGGTCTGGCTGCTGCCGTTTTGGAACATGTCCCAGACGAATTTTCCGAGACCGGGATTCTGCGCGAGCATTTCGGCGGCGATGAGCACCATCCAGCCGACACCCAGCGAGAGGCGCAGGCCGGTGAAAATGAGCGGCATCGCGGATGGGATGACGATTTTGAAAATCTGAGTCAGCCAGCCGAGCTTCAGAACTTTGGCGACATTGAGGTAGTCCTTGTCGATCGAAGCGACACCCAGGGCCGTGTTGATGAGCGTCGGCCAGAGCGAGCAAAGCGCTACGGTGATGGCCGAGCTGAGGAAAGACTTCTCGAAGAACGGCTCGGTCGGATTGTAGAGCGCGCTGACCATGATCATCACGATCGGCAGCCACGCCAGCGGCGAGACGGGCTTGAAGATTTGGATGAAAGGATTTACCGCCGCGAAGAAGCCGCGGCTGAGTCCGCAAACGATGCCGACTGGAACGGCAATCAGTGAGGCAATGACGAAGCCGGCGAAGACGGTCTTCAGACTCGTGAGGATTTGATCGAGATAGGTCGGCGGGCCGGAGTATTTGCGGTTCGGGTAGGTACGATCAGGGAATTTCGCGAGATACTTCGCCTTTTTTGCTCCTTCTTCTTTGTAGAACTCCACGGCCTTTGCGCGCTGCTCCCAGTGGTCTTTCCACATCTCTCCGGCCTGATGCCATACCGCGATGGGACCCGGGATTGAGCCGAAGCTCACCTTCACATTCGCAGCCACGAGCCCCCAGGCGAGGAGGAAGATCGAGAAGGCCACGACGGGCGCTCCAATGAGGGTCGCGATCTTTTGGAGTTGTTCCTTCGGGTTGTCGCCGGAAGCGATGCGAAAGAACGGCGAGAACCAGGTGAGGCCCGCGTTGTCGAAGGCGTTGGCGAGTTGTCTCATAGGTTAGTCTTTGAGTCCGACTTTCAGGCTCTTGAGGTAGGCATTTGGCGTGTGGCCATCGTAGGTCACGCCATCGATGAAGTTCTTGTCCGCGGGCTTGAAGCCATCTGTCTTAGGCACTTCAGCAGCGGTGACTTGCTTCTCGGCAATCAAGGCGTTCGCGGCTTTGAGGTAGATGTCCGGCCGGTAGATTTCCTTCGCTGTTTTCAGGTACCATTCATCGGTCTTGGTCTCTCCAATCTGGCCCCAGCGGCGCATCTGAGTGAGGAACCAGACGCAATCGCTGAAGTAAGGATAGCTGGCGTAGTAGCGATAGAAGACGTTGAAGTCCGGCATCTCGCGCTTGTCTCCCTTCTCGTATTCGAAGGTGCCCGTCATGCTGTTTGCGATGACCGCGTAGTCGGCGCCGACGTATTCGGGTTTGGAGAGTATCTCGCACGCCTTCTTGCGGTTCGCCGGGGTCGCATCGAGCCATTTGCTGGCGCGGATGAGCGCCTTCACGACTGCGACGTGGGTGTTCGGGTTCTTCTTGTCCCACTCGGCGGTGACTCCGAAGACTTTCTCCGGGTTGTTCTTCCAGATCTCCAGGTCGGTGACGACCGGCACACCAATGCCTTTGAAGACTGCTTGTTGATTCCACGGCTCACCGACGCAGTAGCCCTGGATCGTTCCCTGCGCGAGCGTCGAGGGCATCTGCGGCGGTGGAGTGACGGAGAGCAGCACGTCGGCGTCCGTTGTGCCCGTCGTGTCTCCGCCGGTGTAGTAGCCGGGGCTTATGCCTGCCGCGGCGAGCCAGTAGCGGAGGTAGTAGTTATGAGTCGAGACCGGGAAGACCATTCCGAACTTCAGCGGCGTGCCCTTGTCTTTGTAGCTCTGCACGATCGACTTGAGCGGCGTGGCCGAGATGGGATGCGGCGGCTTTGCCTGTGCCAGCGCTGGATCGGCGGCTTTCATCTGCGCCCAGATGTCATTGGAGACGGTGATGCCGTTGCCGTTGAGATCCATGCTGAAAGCCGTGATGACTTGCGCCTTCGTCCCGACTCCGATGCTGGCACCGATGGGCTGGCCGGCCAGCATGTGTGCGCCGTCGAGTTCGCCGCTGATGACACGGTCGAGAAGGATCTTCCAGTTCGCCTGCGCCTCGACTGTTACAAAGAGACCTTCGTCCTCGAAGTAGCCGAGTTCTTTCGCGATGACGAGCGGCGCGCAGTCGGTGAGCTTGATGAAGCCGAACTTGAGCTCGTCTTTTTCCAGCTTCGGGGCGGCGTGGCTCGTGGTGGTGGTGAAGAGGATTGCGAGAAGTGTCGCGGTAAAGTGACGGCGGGTGAGATGGTATTTTTTCATGAAGTCAGAAGAGCGTCCGGGAGGAGTTCAGCGGCTTGCTTGAAGATGTCCGCGCGAAAGCAGTCGCGGGCGCGGGGAAGGGGATCGGCGATAATGCCGTTGGCGCGGAGTCCTTCGATGAGCCAGTGCGCTTGATTGGCGGATGGTTCGTTGGCTTTGCCGCCGGCGAAGACGTGCATCGCGAGTTGCTCTTCGATGCGCCCATTTCCGTAGTCGAAGGAGCCGGCCATGCTCATGCGGAGCGTGTTGGCGGATGCGCCGACGTATCTTGAGCGGGCGAGCGTCTCGATGACTTGTTCGCGGTTTTCCGGAGCTTCGCAAAAGCGGCAGGCTTCGAGCAGTGCTGCGATGAGTGCGAGATGTTCTCCTTCAAAGGACTCTGAAAAGTCGCGGCGCACCATGAGGACCTTCTCCATGTGGCCGGGCGCGAGGTCCGCGCTCGTGGCCACGCACCAACCGGTCTTCGCGGCGACGGCCACGGAGTTCCACGGCTCGCCGACGCAGTATCCATCGAGGTGCCCGGCTTTCAGGTTGCGGTGCATTTGTGTGGGCGGCACGACCACGATGCGCACGTCGCTGCAGGGCTCGATCTCGTGCGAACTGAGCCAGGTGCGGAGAAGGATGTTGTGCGACGAAAAGGGGTGGACCACCCCGAAGGTGAACTTCCGCCGCCCCCTGGCGATCTCCCGCCGGAGCGTGGCCCCATCGCGCACGCCGTCGCGCCACAGCGATTGCGCAAGCGTGATCGCATTCCCGTGGAGGCTCAGCACGAGCCCCGTCAGGCACTCCGCCTGCATCGACCCGAGCCCGAATGTGGCGGAAGCGAGCAGCCCGGCGGGTGCCTGCGCGGCCTCCAGCTCTCCGTAGATGACCTTGTCGCGGATACTGGCCCAGCCGATCTCGCGGTGCAGCTCGACTTCGAGGCCGTGCGCGTGAAAAAGCCCGAGTTCCTCCGCCATGACGAGCGGTGCGGAGTCCGTTAGCGCCACGAAACCTAGGCGGAGCGGGCTTTTGCGGGTGTGTGTCGTTTTGAGCATCGAGTGGCTGAATCCTGCGATGCCAAACCCATTTAGCTGCCGCGGTGCCACGCCGCCCCGGATGCACTTAGAAATAACTTTCGACTTTTCGATTGGAATGATGAATGAAATTCATTCATGTCCGATCCACTAGACAGCAGACAGCTCCGAGCCTTCTCGATCCTCGCGCGCACGGGCAGTTTCACCCAGACCGCGAACGAACTTCACCTGAGCCAGTCGGCGATCAGCCACTCCATGAAGGCACTGGAGAGCGATATTGGCTGTCGGCTTTTGGACAGGCTGGGCAAAACGGCAGTGCTCACGCAGGCGGGCGAGCAGCTTCTCGTTCATGCGGAGAAGATCCTCGAGGAGATGACGGTCGCCCGGGCGGAGTTGGGGCATCTTGGCAAGTGGGGCAGCAGCCGCCTCCGCATCGGTGCCAGCACCACGGCCTGCCAATACATTCTCCCAACCGTCCTGCGCGAGTTCAAGGAGAGCTTCCCCGGCTGCGTCATCTCCATCACCCCCGGCGACACCCCGGCGAACATTGACGTCCTCCGCGCCCACCAGATCGACCTCGCCGTGAATCTCGAGCCCCGCCGCGAGGAACTGCTCGAGTTCCGCCCGCTCTTCACCGACGAACTGCAATTCGTCCTTTCACCCCTCCACCCCTGGGCGAAAGCCGGCCGCGTCAGCCGCGACGAAATCGCGCGTCAGCACTACATCCTCTACGGCAAGACCAGCTACACCTTCGACCTCATCGAAGACTACTTCCGCAGAGACCAGATAGTCTTGCATAGTCAGCTCGACATGGGGAATATGGAAGCAATCAAGGAACTCGTGAAGCTCGGCCACGGCATCAGCATTCTCGCCCCATGGACTCTTCATAAAGAGGTGAAGGAAGGCTCCCTCGTCACCCTCCCTCTCGGCAAGCGCAAGCTCAAGCGCCGCTGGGGCGTGCTCCACTGGCGCGGCCGCCGGCTCAGCCTCGCCGAGGAGACCTTCATCGGCCTTTGCGAAAGTGTCGGCGAGAGCCTCGGTTGATCACCCATTCCCGGCCTCGTGAAAATCGCACCTCTCCAGAGCCACACCTCGGCCGGCATGTTCCTCCCCGTCTTTCTCCTTACCTGTCCCGAGCGCGAAGCCGCCTGTGCCGACACCCTCGCCGCGTGGGCTCGCACCGACTGGGGCAACACGCCACCCGAGGTTTATTGCAACCCCGACGCCGATCCCCAACCCGCCGTCCGCATCATGCGCGGCATGGCCACCCTCCTCCGGCGCGGCATCGACACCGGCGCCCCGCACTTCCTCATCATCGAGGACGATTGCGACTTCCACCCCCGCCTCCTCGCCCTTGTCCGTGCGTGGCCACCCCTCCGAAGCGGCACCCTCCACTTCGGCAGCCTCTACGACCCCGGCGTTCCATTCCTCAGCGTCCACCCCGCCGCGCACATTACCGTCGCGCACCCGCGCGATGCCTTTGGCTCCCAAGCCCGCATCTACTCCCATCGCTGCGCCGAGCATATTCTCCACCGCCTGCATGCGCCCGGCATCCGCCACGACCTCCAGTGCGCGCACCTCGCCGACGATCTCGGCCCGCTCTACTACCACCGCCCCAGCCTCGTCCAACACCGCCCCGTCCCCAGCACATGGAACGGCCCCGCGCACAGCGCCGACAGCTTCGACCCCGAGTGGGAAGGGGAGTGAAAAATCACACGTCTCTGGCTTCGCGAAGGTGCGGGAGTGAGATTAGCCATTGGCTAAAGAGCAACCTATTGGCCCTGCCTGAGCCGAGTCGTCGCATCAGATAGAGCGATTCTCCTAACAGATGAAGCGCCATACCCCGTCGGCTAATTTCACTAGCTCCCTCTCGACCGTGCTTTGAAAGCTGGACGCCCACGGAAGATTTGCCCGTGGTATCCCCTTTCAAAAGGATGCTAGAATGGGTGACCGGAATCGGGCTCTTTGATTCAGAGGCTATTTGTAATTTAGAATGTGATGTCGTTTTATGCAAAATCGTTAAGTCTTTGATATTGTGTTTCTTGCCATAATTTCCATCTTGTTGCGCGCGCATGCATAAAAATCCCGCCCCCTTAACGCAAGCAGCACGAAGCCGCCTTTCACGTAACCACATCGTGCATCTACGTCGGCTAGCGCCCCACACTCAGCCTAGCCAACTCGCCGTAGGCATTTGCCTTGCGTGAGGAGGCTTCGACCAAATGCTGCGAGACCTATACGCGCATGAGAAGCGCCCACATAGACGGATGAGAGCTCAGACTTCGCGGCGCGAAGACGATGGTAGCACGCGACAGCGTCGGAGTCGGAATTTACCCGCAGAGCCGGCGCCAGGATGACGGCCCCGTTCGGCATTGCGTGGCGACGGCATCTTCAATGCGCTGGACGAACTCGAGGATGCCGAAGACATCGACTTTATCGGTCTTGGCGCGGGGTGAGCCGGGCGCGCTGGAAGTCTTTGATGGCGCGCGGTGCCGACCATGACCTCCACGCGTTCGGCGCGGTGCGCGCGGGGCGCATGAATTCGAGACGAAGGGTATGCACTCCGTAGGAAAACGCGAGTTCGTGACAGACTGCCGGATCCCTGCTCGGTGCGAACCACACGGTCGGTTTACAGCGTGATGAGGCGCGCGGTCGTGTTCATCCGGGTGGGAACGAGCAATGATCATGGCTTTCGTTGCTCATGCCGGGCCGGGATTGGGGAGATTTCAGGGCAAAGTAAGGAGATGACTTTCCGTAGCTGTCATGAGGCCCATTTGGGTGCGGTGGCATCGCTCGATTCGCCGAGGCCCTGCGAGTCTGGGATGCGCGCGAGGGCGAGGTCTTCGGGGAGGACGTAGAGCTTCTCCAGCACTCGATCGAGGAGTTCGAATTCCTGACGCAACGCGGCGTGCCGCACGGCGGGCAGGGTGTTGGAGAGATTCACGATCATCGCGCGCAGCCGCCGCGCGATCTGCACATTCGACGCGCCGTAATGACGAATCTCGACGAAGGCGAGGGCGCTGCCGTGGAGCAGGAAAAGGGGTTCGCCTTCGCCGACGAAATCGCCCACCTGCGGTCCCAATTCGATGACGACGCGCGATCTTTTCGCCTCCTCGATGAGACCCCGCACATCCACCGCGAGGATGATGGCGGATCTGCCGCGGTGCATGATTTTCAGGTCCACCGGGCCCGCGTTCTGCGGCGTCACCGCGTCACCGATCGTTTTCGTGACTTTGTCGGGATAGAAAGATTCGATCACCCGAAGCCCATCGTCGCCGACGTGCTTCACGAGGCTCACCGGGCGCAGCAGCCGCGCGGCGTAGTCGATGAGAAAGAGGAATGCGGCGAGGCAGATGAGCCCGAGGAAGCCGATGATGCACAGGGAAAGCTGCGGGACGGTGCCCTCGATGTGATTGATTGCGCGCACGGAGAAGAGGAGCGTGAAGACAAACAAGGCGACCGTGTAACGGATGACGTTGTCGCGCAGCAGCAGCGTCGCGATGATGCGCGGCGTGTACTGGCCGCTGGCGACCTGGATGGCCACCAGCAGCGAGCCAAAGGTGAAGACGACGAACGAAAGGCTGAGTGTGATGACGGTGTTCGAGAGCGCCCTGGCTCCTTCCACTCCGAGCTCGAACCCGGCCCAAGCCGTCCGCGCCTCGATCAACTCGACTATGGCCCTGAACGCCCGCTCGGCCACGCCGGCCAGAACCGGAATAATCCAGAGCGACGAGCGCAGGTAGCTCCGGACTTTGTAGCGCTGCGTCCAACTCATCCTCGTAGCTCGATCGCTGCGCCAATCGGAATGACTTTCATGTGGGTGATTGATGAAAACGAACCACGGAGGAGCGCTTTACCGCCGATCAAATCCTTCTTACCTCGCGCTGCCTATCGGACCTTGGTCCTACGCAGCTATGTTTGCGTCGTTTCCGGTAGGAAAGGCTTGCCTTTGCCGAGGGCCGCGAGTCGCGGACGTTACGCGCGATCTCAGCGAGGGCTTCTTTCGTGAGGAAGGCCTGGTGTGCGGTGATGAGGACGTTTGGAAAAGTGAGCAGGCGGGCGAGTTCGTCGTCGTGGAGGAGTTGGCCGGAGAGGTCCTCGAAGAAGACGCATTCCTCGTCCTCCTACACGTCGAGCGCGACGCCGCCGACCCGGCGGATTTCCGCAGACACCGCCACCGTCGCGCAAGCAGAGTGCATCTTCGTCAATGACCACGCCGATCGCCTCTGCCTCGAAGCGCTCGCGAAACTCGGCGTGAAACACGTCGTGCTGCGCTCTCGCCGCGGCACCAATAGGACCTTGGTCCGATAGCTCGCGCCGCCCCCGCTGCTTCATTTTGTCCGCCGAAAGCCCCACCAAGCCATGAGCACGACACACGCTTTCGACCTCACCACCCACGGCCTCATCCGCTCTCCGTCATGATCGACGTCCGTCATTATTCCGCGCGCGAAACGCTTCGCGGCGGACTCGAGATTTTGATCCGATCGCTGCGACCGGACGACTTGGATCGGATGGCCGAGGCCTTCGGGAAACTGGACCCGGAAACCATCGCCTTGCGCTTTTTTGGCGCCAAAGCCGGTTTGACAGAGGCGGACCGGAGTCTGATTCGCAATTTGGATTTCGAGACCCGCGTGGTCCTCGTGGCCACCCTCATCGCGTCAGGGCGCGAAATCGTGATCGGGCCCGGCAGCTACGCCCGCGCGGGACTCGATGCCGCCGAGATCGCCTTCACGGTGGAGGAGGACTATCATGGCCGGGGCATCGCCCGCCGAATCCTCCATCATCTCGGGATGATCGCGCGGGATCAAGGCATCGCCCGCTTCGAGGCGGAAGTGCTTCCCCGCAATAAGGCCATGCTCCGGGTCTTCAAATCGAGCGGCCTGCCTATGGCTTCGCACTTGGATGATGGCACGGTCCGTGTGACGCTTAAACTGGGCGCGGGCACGGCTCAGGAGAATTAAACCGCCGCCCGTGATCTACTGCACGCGTGAATCCGCAACTGCTGCTCGTCCTCGGCCTGCTCGGCGCGTGCATCGCGCTTTTCATCGCCAATAGGCCGCGGATGGATGTGGTCGCGTTGCTGGCTCTGGTCGCGCTTCCGCTCTGCGGCGTGCTCACGGTGCCGGAGGCACTCGCGGGATTCAGCGATCCGAGTGTCGTGCTCATCGCGGCGCTTTTCATCGTCGGCGAAGGACTCGTCCGGACGGGGCTCGCGGTGCAGATGGGCGACTTCCTGCTGCGCCACGCCGCTGGCAGTGAAGGGCGGCTGATCGCCATGCTGATGCTTGCGGTCTCGGCGCTGGGGGCGGTCATGAGTTCGACCGGCGTCGTCGCGATCTTCATCCCCGTGGTGCTGCTCGTGGCCGAGCGGCAGAAGCTCGCGCCGGGGCGCTTGATGATGCCGTTGAGTTTCGCCGGATTGATCGGCGGGATGCTCACGCTCGTCGGCACGCCGCCGAATCTTGTGGCGAACAGCGCGCTCGAACACGCGGGCTTTGCGGGATTCGGGTTCTTCGATTTCACGCCTTTCGGCGCCGTCATTCTCGCCGCGGGCATCGGCTACATGCTCATCGCGCGCCGGTGGCTGAACCGCGGCGCGGACCGGGAACCAGAGGCTCGCACGCGCCGCCGGATGATCGATTTCGTGCGCGAATACGAGCTCACTGGTCGCGAGCATCGCGTCCGTGTGCGCGAAGATTCGCGAGTCCTCGGGCAGACCTTGCAGTAACTCGGAGAGCGGCGGCGCAGCGGAGCGGATGTCGTCGCCATCAAGCGCTGGACCGGGCGGCACCGTGAGTTGATCGAGCCGCGCGCCGACTTGGTCCTGCGCGCGCGCGCGACGTGCTGCTCGTCGATGCCGCGGCGCCCGATGATCCCGAGCTCCTGCAGGCGCTGGCCGAGTTAAAACTTGAAGCGCTGCCGCAGAGTGGAGCCCATTTTACCGACCTATCACGCGATCTTGGCATGGCGGAAGTGCTGTTGCCACCGGATTCCGAACTCGTCGGCCAGAGCGTCCTCAAGGTCGGTTTTCACAGAAAATACAGGCTGAACGTCATCGGCCTGCGCCGCGGGCGCAAGACGGTGGCGACCGGCGTCTCCGAGGAAAAGCTGCGCCCCGGGGACACGCTGCTGGTCATGGGCCGCTGGAAAAACATCCGCGAATTGAACAAGCAGAAGCGCGACTTCCTCGTGCTCAGCCTGCCCGCGGAGATCGATCAGGTCGCACCCGCACATAGCCGCGCGCCTTTTGCGCACGGCATCCTCGCCGTCATGGTCACGCTCATGGTCACCGGCTGGGTGCCAAATGTGCTCGCCGCGCTCATTGCCTGCCTGCTGCTGGGCCTCACGCGCTGCCTCACGCTCGAGAGCCCCTACAAAATCCATCCAATGGCCGAGCCTCATCCTCATCGTGGGAATGATGCCATTCTCCACCGCGCTGCAAAAGACCGGCGGCGTGGAACTCGCCGCGCAGGGCCTGCTCGATGTCTTCGGCCAGGCCGAGCCGCGCCTGCTGCTCGCGGCGCTCTTCGTCGTCACCGCGCTCATCAGTCTGTTTGTCTCGAACACCGCCACGGCCGTGCTCGTGGCGCCCCTCGCGCTCACCGTCGCCAAGGACCTCAATCTGTCGCCGTATCCGTTTGTGATGACCGTCGCGCTCGCCGCGTCCGCCGCCTTCATGACGCCGAACTTATCGCCGGTGAACACGCTGGTCCTCGTCCCGGGCAAATACCGCTTCGGCGACTTCGTGCGCATCGGCGTGCCGTTCACAATCATCGTCCTGCTCCTCACGGTGCTGCTCGTGCCGTGGCTGCTCCCGCTCAAGCCTTGAGGCAACGGCGGACTCACCGGGCAAACCCGGTTTCGGATGTCCTTCATGCTCTGTTCAGAATTCATTCCTGCGATTGCGCCGAAACCTCAATCGCCCTTCATTGGACCCTGATCCGATAGCTCGCGCAGCCGTGCGTGATTCAATCATTGCCGCTCAATACCTTGCCAACTATGAGCACGACATCCGCATCGTTTGACCTCAGCCAGCACGGCCTCACCGTCACCGAAATTCATCAGAATCTTTCGCCAGGTTCTTCGGCGGACCGTTCCTCGTCTGGCATCCGAGCAAATATGCCGAACTGCTCGCCGAGAAGATGACGAAGTACAACGCGCGCGTCTGGCTCGTGAATACCGGCTGGGGCGGTGGCGGCCCCGGCGTCGGCAAGCGTATCAGCCTCAAAAATACGCGCGCCATCATCGACGCCATCCACGACGGCTCGCTCGCCAAATCGGAACGGTCCGCGTGAGCGTGCGCGACCACGGCAGCGGCATCCCGAACGAAGCACGCGAGCGGCTTTTCGAGCAATTCTTCACCACCAAAAAACAAGGCCTGGGCATGGGCCTCGCGATCGTGCGCTCCATCATCGAGGCCCATGGCGGCAGGATCGAGGTGGACAACGCCGAGGGTGGAGGCGCGGGATTTTACTTGGATCTGCCAGCGAGCGCAGAGGCCCATCTTGGCGAGCCATCTTCCGATGGCTCCAAAGCTGTCGAAGGCCAGCCTGCCCCGGGCTAGGACCAAGGTCGTATATCGCAAACCGGCACACTTCAGCAGCCTGAATCCCGCATCACTCATGTCCTCAAATCACCAACGCTCGATCCAATGCGCCGCTGTTTCGTTGGCGATGCTTTCACTAACTGCATGTGGCGGGCTGCCGAAGGGCGGTGAGCGCACCGCTTCGACCGCGCTGAAGGATACCGGACACACGGCGCTGGCGGCGATCGTGCGGCACAAGGTCTCCGCGCACCCGGGACAGTCCGGCCTCCATGAACTTCCGATCGGAGCAGGGGCTCTGGCGGCGCGGCTGGCGCTGGCGGATGCGGCGCAGCGCAGCCTCGATGTGCAGTATTTCATCTGGAACAAAGACGAGGCCGGCAAGGTCCTGCTCGAGC
Organism: Chthoniobacterales bacterium; assembly: GCA_038207335.1. Taxonomy (GTDB): domain Bacteria; phylum Verrucomicrobiota; class Verrucomicrobiia; order Chthoniobacterales; family Chthoniobacteraceae; genus CAIURC01. The sequence goes on from JBBQZX010000006.1 coordinate 24,457, forward strand.
GGCTGTTCCGCGCCGCGGATCGCGGGGTGCGCGTGCGTCTGCTGCTCGACGATCTCGGCACGATGCCTTCCGACAAGGTGCTGCTCGCCATCGACAGTCATCCGAACATCGAGGTGCGGATGTTCAATCCCGTGGCCCTGCGTTCGCCCCGGTTGCTCGGCATGGTCGTGGACTTCGGACGCATCAATAAGCGGATGCACAACAAGTCCTTCACGGCGGATGGGCAGGTCTCGATCGTGGGCGGGCGCAACATCGGCGACGAGTATTTCGACGCGAACGCGAAGATGAATTTTGCCGATCTCGACGTGGTAGTCATCGGGCCGGTGGTGAAGGAGGTGTCGGACGAATTCGACCTCTATTGGAATAACCAGTCGGCGATTCCAATCGCCGCGCTGGCGAAACAAAACACGACGCCCGAGCAGTTCGCCACGATGCGGGCGGCGCTCATCGCGCACCATGACACCACGAAGGCTACGGCCTACGCGCAGAGCCTGCGCGACAGTGAATTTGCCCGGCAGATTAGGAGTCGGAACGTTCCCTTCCACTGGGGAAAGGCCACGATCGTGAACGACCATCCGGACAAGGTGGCCACCTCCGCCAACAAGACGGAGACGCATCTGGCCCCGCAGTTGCGCGAGCTCGCCGACAAAACGAAACGCGAGCTGTTCCTTATCTCGCCTTACTTCGTGCCTGGAAAGCAGGGCGTCGAATTCCTGGCGGGCGTGGAGCAGCGCGGCGTCCGGGTGGTCGTGATCACTAATTCGCTCGCTTCCACGGACGGGGTGCCGGTCCATTCCAAATACCAGCTCTACCGCAAGCCGCTGATCGAAGCCGGGATCGAACTCTACGAGATCAAACCGACCGCCGGTGCCCAACTCAAGCGGCGCTTTCGCGAACCTGCCGGATCGAGCACCGGGGGCTTGCATGCGAAGACGTTCGCCCTCGATCGCCGGATTGGTTTCATCGGTTCCTACAACCTCGATCCGCGGTCGAGCAAACTGAACACGGAGATGGGTGTGCTCTACGACTGTCCGCCGCTGGCCAGCCGACTGCCCGAGCAGATCGAACGCAAACTCCCACAGAACGCGTATCGCGTGGAACTCGACCACAATCGCCTCGTCTGGGTGACGCACGAGGGTGGCAAGGAAGTGCGCTATACTTCCGCGCCGGAGGCCGGTGCGATGAAGAAAATCAAATCGACGATAATCAGTTGGCTGCCGATCGAGTGGCTGCTTTGATCATTCAGCCATGCGCCAGTTTTTTGCGTCGCTCTTCGTCTTGCTGCTCGTCGCTCCGATCGCGCTGGCGCTTGATCCGCAGACAGAAGCGGAAATCGATGAGCTGATTACGTACGTCCAGAAATCCGGCCTGCGCTTCATTCGCAACGGCTCGGAGCATTCCGCGGCTGAGGGGGCGGAGCTTCTGCGCGTGAAACTTGGGAATGCCGGTAATGGCGTGAAATCCACCGACGACTTCATCACCGGAATCGCCACCCAGACTTATATCTTCCACAAACCCTACCTGGTAAAATTTGCGGATGGCCACACCCAACCGACCGGCAACTGGCTGCGAGCGCACTTGGAGGAAATGCGCAAGAACAAGCGGTGAACATTGGTTCGCTGGTTCGGCGGGTCGCCGTTGCCGATTGCGCGCTCGTCATGCTGTGTGGTTGCGCCAGTCACCGACATTCCGTCCCCAGACCCGGGACGTCTCAGCCGCAACCGCGCATGAGTTGCGCGCGATGACTTTCAACCTTCGCGTCGGCACGATTCTCGACGGGTACAATATCTGGGACAAGCGACGCGACCTTGACGTGCAGCCCGTCCGAAATCGCGGGCGACATGCCCTGCGTCGCCACCGGCACCCCACCCGAAATCTAGAACGCGAGGCGTATGCCGCCGGAGATGGAGTAGACCTCTCGTAATTCGTCCGGCCGAGTTTGCCGTCGTAGTAGAGGTAGGTCGCGCAGCGTTCGCTGCATTGGATGGCGACGCCGACGCCGAGCGGCCGGCGCATGGGTGGTCACATCTCCCTGCAAGACTAGATTCGTCGTGCCGATCACACTGCCGTTTGTCATGTCCAGAGAAGACACTCCAAGTGGGCGGAACCCCTATCGTCCGTGCCACCGTTCACGGTCAAGGCACCGATGATTTCCTCGAAGAAGATGAACTTTCCGTTGCTGTTCACCGTAACTTCCACGGTGTTGGCAATTCGATCTGGGTTCAACAACTGCAGCACTGCGCTGTCGCCGCGACGCGACCGCGCAGTCGGGCGGGACCAAAGACAGCGACCCGGAGAGTCCGCGCAAACTGGCGAACGAGGTGCCCTAGAAAAAGCGCCGGTGATTTGAATCGCCGTGAGCCCATGGCGTCATCATCTGCTCAGCGTCGGTAGTGCCGGATGACGACGAACTGGGAGTAGAGAATCCAAGCCAGCATCAGCGTCGAGAGCAGCGCCAGCAGGTTGAAGACGAACAGCACCCGCGATTTGCGCGCGTCCATCCGGACCTGCAACGCTGCGATGTCCGCCTGCACCCCCTGAACGCTGGCCTGCACCTCGCCCAGCCGGGTCTCGATGCGATGCGTGAGCCCGTTGAGCGTGGCGACGGTCTCAGCAGGCATGTCGGTCGTTTGCGCCATTACCATCGCCCGCAGCGTGCCGCGCAGTTGCGTCGTGTCCGCGGACAGCCCTTCGAGCCGGTTAAAGGTCTCGTCCAGTGCCGCCAGCCGCGGAGCACGGTCGGCCATCATCGGCAACGAGTTCACCAAGCTCACCGCGTTGCCGATGGTTCTCGCCGCATCCCGCACCGGAGCCAGCACCTGCTGCATCTGCGCGATGCGTGGAGCCAGACTCGTCTCCAAGCGCTCGTTCAGCGCGCTGAGCACGGGGCTGTTTGCCACCGCTCGTGCGCCGACGGCGGTATGGTCTCGGCGGCCTGCCGCACTTCGGTCCGGCTCGTCGCGATGAGGTCGTCCACCCGCGTCACTCCTGTATCGACCACCCCGACGGCAGTCTCGACCAGGCCAAATCCCTTCAGCGCAATCTCGGCCGCCTTGCGATCGATCAACCACACGCCGAAGATGCCGAACAGGCTCAGCCCGATGAACAGTCCGGCAACGGTGACGGCGGCAGAGCGGGCTGTCTTCTCAAGAATTGGCATGCTGGTTGGTGGACCGGGCAGGCGATAGCGATTCGGAAAGTGGGAATTTCATCGAGTGATGGAGGTTTGAGGAATCGTGCGACGCGGTTGCGCCGGTAACAATAGGACCTTAGTCCGAAAGTGAAGCGTTGCCGCGCCGTTCACTTGTCCGGAAGCAGATTACCGGGGAGTTCGAGCAAACCTTTCAGAACTCTTTCGGCTGCTTCCTCTTCCGCCTCTTGCCTGTCGGCTCTCTTCGCGATTTTGCTGATCAGATGAAAGCGGGGGAAACTCTTGAGCATCCACTTCACGTCATCCACCGGGCCTTTGCCTTTGAATTCCAGCAGCCAGGTGAGCACGACCGTGACGAGTCCCGGGAGTTTTCGCAGTCTCCCCGTCGCGGTGATGTCGGTGTATTCGCGGGCAGATCGATGGTCCCGCCCGCTTCGACGCGCACCTGCTCGCTGACGAGTTTCATGTCGTCAAGAAACAGGGTGCTGCCCGAAATTCGATAATTCACGCTCATCGTGGAGGGCTCATTCTTCTGAAATTGCGGGACCATTTTATCGAAGACGACATGCAGCGGGCCGAGAATCGGCATGCGACCAAACTCCGCCTCGCGGATGCTCAGCGTGCCTGAACCGGCGGAGGTAGAGCAGCGGCCGCTCGCCAGCCTCAGGCGCTGGAGGTCGTCGGTTCGAGTCCGGCTCCAGCCACATTTCGCCGTCAAGGCGCATCGGAATGGCTGCGCCCAAGCCGCTACCTTGCCGCCACGGATGCCGACTCGCCCGCGACCGTGATCTGATGACCTGTCCGCTCCACATTGCCCGCATCGTCGCGGGCGGATGCGGCAATCTTTCCGCCTAGCGGGGTATCGAGCGTGATTTTCCAATCCGTGACGCCCGCGACCGATGACACGATCTCAGCGGCCTGGCCGTTGACTGTGACCGCGACGACCGCGCCGTCGTCATGCGAAATGCCGGTGACGATCACTTTGCCACCGAGCATTCGCGCGTGCGTAATCATCGTCGTCGGCGCGAGGTCGTCCACCGGATCGAGGAGCTTTGGAAATTCGACGGCACCGACTTCGGCGATCATGGATTCGTCACCCGTCAGCGGCGGCTCCTTTCGCCACGCGGTTCCGTCGCCCATGAGGTCGGCGCACGCCGTGCTCGCCACCTTCGCAGTGCGGCCGGGGCCGAAGAAATCGTGGAGATAGACGGGCACGCCGCGCTCGGTGATGGACGGCTCACGCGTGCCGCCGCCCCGGTTAACGAGTGCGCGTCGCGCGTCGTTTTCCGAGCCGATTCGACGCACGTTCCGGAAGTGACTTTCGGCCTGGCCGCCCGGGTTATTGTCGCTGATCTGGATCAACGGAACGTGCGAGTCGAGAGGACATTTTTCAAAGGTGAGGCCGTCCACGGTGAGCCGGCCGAATTGCGTGCTCGCATCGTCCATGCCGCGATTGAATGGCTCGCTTGTTGTCGCGGCGATGGTGAGGTCGCGATAGACGTGATTTTCCAATGCGGGCCGGTAAATGCCATAGGTCGCGTGGTCGATGCTCACGTGCTCGAGCAGCATGTTCGGCACTTGCGGACGCAGGCCGTAGTGGACCTGCCAGATCTTCGCGTCGCGAACAATATGCGGATGTCGGGTGTCGGGCGCGGTGCGGTCGATCTCCGAAAATTCGGATGCCTTCCTCACCTGGTCGCCGCGCTGATTGTTGCCGGCGAAAACCATCCCATAAACCCCCTCGGTGTGCGCCTCATTCGCCTCGAACCGATAAAAAGGGAGCGTGCGGATATCGACTTTCTCATCGCCCCCGCCGGGCGTGCGCACGGAGAGATGGCTGTCAAACCTGCGGGTGCTCTGGCTGTCATATCGAAAGCCGTACTCATCGTTCTCGCACGACACATTTCGCGTCAGCGAATTGCGCCCGTTCGCCCACCAAAATGCCGCGCCTTCATTCGGATCAAAGCCGAGCACCTGCTTCGGAAGCGCCTTCCCCCGGACCGCCTGCACACCGAGATTCCGGTCGAGGAGATTGAATTCCTCCGTGCCGTCTTCCATGAAAAAGCCGTGGCCCACACTGCGATAGCCGACGCAATCGCGCACCAAGAGGTACTGGCTGCCGTGGATCGTGACCCAGCGATTACGGCTGTCCACGATCGCCGCGCCGATGACGCCGCTCCCTCGCATGGTGTCTTCGACGAGGTGAAAATGAATCGGATATCGGCCCAAGACGCCCTCTTTCCCGAGATGCGCAAAGCGCGCATAGCTGATGCCGCCGCGGCTGAACTGATGATAGAGGGTGTGTCCGCGAACGCCGTCGGGATCGGCACTCTCGACGATCACGTTCCTCGAAAGATTCGCGATCTCGCTACGGAATTCTCCGTGACCAAAATGCTCATTCGCGAGCGGGCGATCGAGTGTGACCATCGTGCCGTCGATCTTCGTGACGACGCGCTCCTCCGTCTGCGGCCCCGGCGGCGGCTTCGCCTCACCCTTACTGTAAAGGTGCAAATTCTCCTCGTGGATCGAACCCGTGACGATCACCTCATCGCCCACGCGCCAGCCGGTGACCGCTTCTTTAAGCGTGACCGTCGCGTCGCCCGGCATGGCGTCCGCACCGAGCTTCACCCAGGTCCGATTCATCGGCGCGCCGTGAAAATCCATCCGCGCCGAGCACGCGCTGATCGCCGGCGCGTCGTCCTTGTTCATTCCCTCGAGAAAATGCAGGCGAATGCGCGCAGTGACTTCCGCCGGGATCGGCTCGTCGAGCGTGCCGACCTCCAGAGCCGGCATGACCGTGGATGGGAGCGCATTGGGTTCACCGGCCTCGTTCACTTCGTGGAGATCGCACCGGAAACCGCTCTCAGAGCAGCGCTCGCTGTTCTGCACCTTCAACAGGCCGACGTTCAGCGTCGTATCGCGATCGCGCGCAAAGCGCAATTCACCGGCAACCTGAACAAGACGAATCACCGCATCGCTGGCGACATCATAACCGACCCGCGTCTGTGCGCTGACCAGAACGCGCTCGCCCTGCGCCGGAACACGCGCCGGCTCCCAGGTCTTCGGATCAGACCACGCCCCGCTGCGGACCGATTTCACGTCAAAACTCAACGCCGCCGGCTCCGCGCGCAGAGTGAATCCTGAGGCGAGGAGCACCAACAAGGGGCCAAGAATTCTTATGGTCACGAAAGTGCGGGGTTGTTTGGAACAAGCGGCTGAACGAGCGCTCCTCACATGCAATCACTTCCCGGTCAGATTCGTTAGCGGCGAAATGCGACTCGTCACGAGTAGCATGGGCGCGGACTCCGCTTCGACATCTCGCCGCGTTTGACGCGGGACGGCAAGCATGCCGAAAGCCACCGCCGTATTCGATGCCGACGACAACCGTTCGAGCGCGGCGTTGGCGCGCATCAATGGGAAGATGCTGGCGCTGCAATCGCGCATCGCGAAGTTCGCCGCGGCTTTCATCGCAGTGAAGGCGGTTTCCGGCACGGTCACTGGGGGATTCGATCACTTCCGGCAGGTGCTCGATCTCGGTGACTCGCTTAGCGATTTGTCGCCGAATACTGGCGTGGCCGTGGACGATCTGGTCGTCCTGCTGCAGGAGTTTGCCAATGCGGGAAAATCAGCGGAGGACATCGCGCCGGTCTTCGGCAAGATGGCGAAGACGCTGCAAAATGATTCCGCTGGAGACACAGTCGCCAAGCTCGGGCTCAAGCTTGAGGAGCTGAAGAAGAAGACTCCAGTCGAGCAGTTTCGCACGCTCGGTGACGCGATCAATTCGGTCCGCGACCCCTCACAGAAGGCCGCCGCTTCCCATGAAGGTCTTTGGGTGCAGCGGCGCGGAACTGCTGACGCTGTTTTCCTCCGATGGATTCGGCTTGGCGGCGACGGAAGTCGGCGCTCAGGCGCAGTTGCTCGCCCGCGAGACTTACATCGACCTGCTGCTCTCCACGAAAAGTTCGTCGAGGAAGCCCGCAGCGAACGGAGCGCGATTTCGTCGAAGCGTCGTGATAGCAACAACTCGCTCGTGACCCTGTGCGTTGCACGACTGGCTGAAGGAAAACTCGCGCGAAGCAGAACCGGAGGAGCGGCGCCAGAGCCGAAAATAGCGCGAGCAGGACACGTTTTATTTCCAGTCGTCGGTGCGGAGCGGGAAGCAGGCAAGCCGTCGCGACCATAGAGGCTACAGGGCCATGGGAAATCGCCTTCCCCCCAGCGGGCCCGCCAATCCTCGATCATCGCTGGAAATAGCACACCATATCTGACGTGGTGCCCGGCATTGGATTCGCCCTGATACCACATGACCCCTTTGATCGCATAGGGAATGAGCGGATTGATCATGGCATTGAACAACGTCGAGGGGTGCTTTCTTTGCCGGATGGGTTGGGCCGCCCTCCACCCTCCTTGGGTTTTTCCGGCTCCGGTTGGCCGGCGGCCAGGGCGGCTTTGGCGGCAGCTTCCCAGTTTTCAGTGCGGCCTGATCTGGCTCCCAGACTTCTGCAGACCACTTCCGCCTGGCCGCGACGTGGTGCGCCCAGATCACGGGATACCTGGCTTTTTGCTCATCGCTCTGCGATTGAACCTGCTTCGCGTAATCGGCGAGAGTAGGGTAGTATTCCAAGGCCGCCAGACTGGTCCACGCCTGAGCGGATGTGCGTCCTCAATAGCTCCCGATGAGGCCCACGGGGTTGCCGCTGATTTCCCGGATCCGCTGGCCGAACAGATAACCAACGGCTGAGAACCCGTTCCAGGTGCCCGCATTCGCCGTCTTGCTCCAGTGGCCGGTCGAGGTGTCCCAGACCAATTCCTTCGGCACCCTCATCGTGTCATCCAGCGGCGTCAGTGAGGCCGTTTTGGTGAGGCAAAAAACGCGGAGTTCTGGGTCGTTCAACTCCTCGGTTTTTTTGATATTTAGCACCCCAAACTCCATGTTCGACTGGCCGGCACAGAGCCACACTTCGCCTACCAGCATGCTCTCATTGGTGGGTCAAAATCGAAAGTTCTCAATTCCCAAGCCTCGCGCCATATGCACCGATGCTCGAACTCCGCTGGTAGAGCACATGCAACCCATGTTTCCGCTTCGCATTTTCCTATTTGCGCTGATTTTCATCAGTGGCTTCGCGAGCGCGGAGGAACCGCTGCTCACTCGCTGCGTGGATGTTCAGGCGCTCCCACGGGAGGAGGCGGCGCGTGGCTTGCCGGTCGCGGTGCGCGGCGTGGTGACGCTCACTTTCGCGGGCCCGCGCAACAGCTTCGTCGTCGATGACGGACGCGGAGTTTTCGTCGCACTCTCGGAAGCCGATGAGGCGTCGCAGCATGCCACGGATACCGGTGGGCGGGATCGTTTTGAAGTTGGCACCGTCGTGGATATTCGCGGCGTGACCGGGCGCGGGAGATTCGCGGCTGTGATCGTTCCGCATGAAATCAAGGCCGTGGGAACCGCGCCGCTGCCGCCGTTCCGACCGATGAGTGTGTCGGCTACGCGGAATGGAAACATGGATTGCCAAGGCATCGAACTTGCCGGGGTCGTGCAGCGCAGCGTGCCAAAGGATCCCAAAGTTCCAGGCACGGCGAATCAGCTCGAAGTCGTCGCGCAGGACGGGCGTTTCATCGTGGTCCTCCGGGACGACGGTGGGATGGATGTGAATGCGCTGGTGGATGCGGAGGTGCGGGTACGTGGCGTGGCGACGACGATTTTCAACCCGCGCGGCGAGTCGATGGGCATCCGACTCCAGGTGCAATCGATGGACTCGATCGTGGTGACGCGGCCCGCGCCAAGCGATCCATTCGATGCTCCGCGGACCACGACGCGGACGCTCTTTCCTTTCTCGCTCAAGTCGGTGAATTTGCACCGGCAGCGACTCGCCGGCACGGTCACGCTGAGCCGCCCGGGTAAATTTTTTTACGTTGTGGAAGATGGACGTGCTGTCAGGGTGAATACCAACTCGCCGGATCGGCTGCTGCCTGGACAGCGAGTAGAGGCGTCGGGGTTTGTCGAGTTGGTGCGCTATTTCGCGGAGGTGCGCGACGCTGTTTTTCGTCCGCTCGCGGTCGAGTCGCCGCCGGCCCCTCTGCGTACGACAGCGGCGGAAATCCTGGCTGCGGTTACGCGAAATTCCCTGGCTGATTCCGATGTGCTCGATGGCCGTCTGGTGCAGCTCCGCGGACGATTGTTGAAAGTCGATGTCGGCAGCGGAACGGATCACCGGCTGGTGGTCGATTGCGGCGGGCGTGCGGTGCTGGCGCTAATGGATGGCGCGGTGCCGACGACGGAGTTGGAGCAAGTGGCGCCCGGCAGCGAGATCGACGTGACGGGAATCGCGGTTCTCGATCTCGGCGCGAACTGGCCGACGTTGATCTATTCGGAGACGCGCGATTTTCAACTACTGCTGCGCGACGCTACCGATGTGAAGGTGATCGCAGCGCCGTCGTGGTGGACGCCGAAGCGGCTCTGGGTCTTGATCGGCGGGGTGGTGGCGCTGCTCGCGATCGTGCTCGCGTGGAATTCGCTGCTACGACGCCGGGTCTCGCAGCGGAGCGCGCAACTCGCAGCCGAGATGCAGGCGAGGACAGCGGATGAGATCGAGTTCAACGCGACGCAGCGCGAGCGGACGCGCATGGCGGCGGACCTGCACGATACGTTGGAACAGGCGCTCACGGGTCTCGCGTTTCAGCTCGATGCGACGCGGCGATTTGCGCCGCCGCTAGGCGAGCGCGGTACGCAGCATTTTGAGCTGAGTCGGCAGCTCCTCGCGAGCAGCCGCGAGGATTTGCGGCGTTCGCTGTGGAATCTGCGCGTGCAGGGGCTGGAGGGCCGCACATTCAGCGAGGCGCTGCGCGTGACGGCGGAGCGCTCGGCGGCGGGGCGCGATGCGGAGATCGTGGTGGAGGAAATCGGCGGGCCGAAATCGGTGCCGGAATTCACCGCCGGGCATCTGCTGCTGCTCGCGCAGGAGGCGATCACGAATGCGCTGAAGCACGCACGGGCGAAGCGGATCGGCGTGCGGGTGGCCTACGAAAACGGGCAGGTTTCGATGACGATCGAGGATGATGGCGAGGGCTTCGACACGGCGAAATCGCCGGGGCTCGCGGACGGGCATTTCGGCTTGCAAGGAATGCGCGAACGCGTCGATCGGCTCGACGGGACGATCGAGATTGAAAGCGCGCCGGGGCGGGGGACGCGGATTGTTGTGCGGGTGCCTTCGCCTGCCGCAGTCGGCTAAATTTCCACCCGCAGCAGGCCGCGCTCGAAGCCGCGGGCGACGGCTTCGGTCCGGTCGGCGGCTTCGAGTTTTGAGAGCAGCATCTTGACGTGAAATTTCGCGGTGTTTTCGCTCAGGCCGAGCGCGGTGCCGATGTCGCGATTCGTCATTCCGCGGCGCAGGAGATCGAGCACCTCGAGTTCGCGCGGGCTGAATGCGCGGCGGGCCGGGCGCGCGGCGAGTTGCTTGCGAATGCTGTCTGGCAGATAGCTGCCGTCCGTCGCGATGGCGTGGATCGCGGCGATGAGTTCGGCGGGCTCCGCTGTTTTCACGAGGTATCCGGCGGCGCCCGCATCGAGCGCGGCGACGATGTCCTCCTCGAGATCGGAGGTCGTGAGCATCAGCACGCAGGCGGTTGGAAATTCCCCGCGAATTTGCTTCAGCGCAGCGAGCCCCCCGACGCGAGGCATCCGCAGATCGAGCAGCGTCACATCCGGCAGATGCTCGCGATAAAGCTCGAGCGCGCTCTCGCCGCCGGTGCCTTGCGCGACGACTTTCAAATTCTCCTGTCCGTCGAGCACGGCCACGAAGCCCATGCGGACCACCGCGTGATCGTCGATGAGCAAAAGTCGGATCGTCCGTCTCTGCGGGGGGTTGCGAGGCATGGCGAGCACGCTCTTTCATCGCCCGCGCTGTGGCAATTTCGCAATGGCCGCGCGCGTGTCCGGTCGGGCTACCCGGTCGGGTAGCTGTGTCGTGATAGCACCGCGTAGAGATGCCGCGCCTACCTGTTTGGGTAGTTCCTCCGGGCAGTAGTCGCGTGGTCGCGAAGGCAGCAAAGTCGGCCCTCTCGCAACTGTCCAATTCCACCTGCACTGCAAGCCGCAGCAATCCCAGCCCTCCAAAATGATCACACCACTCCAGACACGCATCGCTATTCCCGTTCTCTCATTCGGCATCCTCTTCGGAGCAGCATCCAGGATCGTCGCAGCGACATCGAGCTTCACCCCGATCACCTACGGGACCTACGATTATCAAACGGGCGGATTCTGGGATAACGGTGTGCCAAATGCCATCGACGACAGCGCGATCTTCAGCAAGAACATCGGCTCCGACACCGGCACGCAGGGATTTGTTTTCGTGAATTTGAACGGTCCAGTGACGCTCGGAAATCTCACGCTTGGCGACACGAATACGACGACTGGAAATGGCAACGGGTTCTACCAAATCCAAAATGGCACGGGTGGTTCGCTGACTTTCGCCGCCACGGCAGGCAACGCGACGCTGCAAAAAACCGTGTCCAGTGGGACGGAGGACATCGTCTCCGCGACCGTGTCGCTCACCAGCACGCTCGCGGCGGATGTGCGGCAGGGAAATATCCGCATCGACGGGGCGATCAGCGGCGCGGGCGGAATCATTCGCGCCGATGTCGGGACGAGCACTGCCGTCAACGGCGGCACGTTGAAACTCACCAACAACAACAATTCCTACACCGGCAGCACCGTGGTCGAGCATGGCATCGTGCAGGCGTTCTTGACCGGCGATATTCTCGCCGGCTCGAACAGCGTCCTGGGCAACTCGAGCACGCCCATCGTGGTCGGCACTGCTGTGACGATCGGACTCTCAAATACGACGACACAACTGACCTTCAGCGCGGCCGCGGGTCTCGACTCGACGAACTTCACGGTGAGCCGCGACTTTGATTTCTCGCAGGCGGGCTCAGCTATCGGGACTTCGCAGATCAACTTCGGCGGTGACGGCGCCGGCGGCTTGAACACGAACACGTTCACGCTTTCCGGGACGCTGACGACGGGCGTCCGGCAGCTCGTGCTCATCGCGCAGCGCGCGGGCCAGACGGTCAATGTCACTGGCGCGATCAACAGCGGCACCGGGAGCATCCGTCTCGGCTCATTTCCGCTGGATCCGAATGTGGACGGGCACGGCAACGGCAACGTGCGTCTCAGCAATGTGGCGCGTACCTACACCGGCCAGACGCAGATCGTGAGCGGGTCCCTCATCGTGGATGGCGTGGTGCCGCTGACGGGGCCGAGCCCGGTCGGCACCGGAGTCGTCGAGGCGACTCAGGGGACGGGTGGAAACATCGTCGGCGGCGCGAATTTCGCGGGCACCGTCGCGGCCTCACGGGATACTTCGCCGGACACGGTGCGCGGCTTTTTCCTAGAAAGTGCGGGTAGCAGTTACGCGCGGACATTCGTGCCCGGCAACGGGACGAGCGCCGTCCCGGCGACGGGCGGATATGGCACCGCGGTCAGCGTCATCAATGGCTTCCAAGTCGGCGGCCTGAACACCACGGGACTCACCACTTTCAGCGGCGCGATCACGCCGGGGAATCCGGCGGTTGGCAACTCCGCCACCAATCCCATCTCGGTCGCGGTCAATCTCGCGCTCCAGTCCGGCGGCGCCGGCGGGACCACCCTTTTCAGTGGCAACATCGTGGACGGCACGACGGTGACCGACACCGTCACGCGTGTGACCGTCAATGGACTCCGCAACCACCCGAATCTCGACGGTGTCAACAACACGACCGGCAACACGGGCCCCGACGGCGTCCCTGACATCGCCTTCGCCGGCGATCTCGGTGCGAATGCGATCATCCCCAGCACGCTGAAAACCGGCACGGTCGTCGTGGGGGGGGCGAACACCTGGGACGGCACCACCGAGGTGCTCGCCGGGAGATTTCTCGTGAGTGGTAGCATCGCTGGAAATACTTCGACCGTCGCCAGCGGGGCCACACTCGGCGGACGCGGGACGATCAATGCTGGCATCGCAGCATCCACGCTGCAAGTCGCCGGCACGCTCGCGCCGGGCGGCCGCATCGACCCGATCACGCCGAGCAATGGCGCGATCTCCGACCCCGGCGTACTCACGAGCAACAAGCAGGTGAATTTTCTCGCGGGCTCGACACTTTCGCTCGAGCTCAACGGCACCGCGGGCGGGCTGAACTACGATGTGCTGGTCGTCGGGAGCGGTGCGGGGATCAGCATCACAGGCAACAGCACAGTCGCGCTCGCGCTCGGATACACTCCTGTGAACGGCGACTTTTTCACCGTCATCGACAACCAAAGCGCGAATCCGATCGCGGGTGTCTTTGGGAATCTCGCCGAGGGCGGCACCATCACGGCGACCTTCAACGCGGCGAGCTACACATTCCAGGCGACCTATCACGGTGGCACGGGCAATGACCTCGTGCTCACCGCAATTCCGGAGCCGGGCGTCGCGATTTCGCTCCTCGGCGGGCTCGGGGCACTCCTCGGCTTGCGCCGCCGCCGAAGCGCGTAAAGCCGCGACATATACACGAATGCGCGGGCTGCGCACACTCGGCCGATGAGCTTCTCGACCTGCCTGCGGCTTGCCGCGTTTGCGTTTGCGTTTCCGAGCGCGGCGTTCGCAGCGAATGTGCTGGCGCTCGATTTCAATTCCGATCCGCCGGCGATGGCGGGCTACGGCGTTCCGGCTTCGGCGATCGCGACGAGTGCGATCGCGGCGGAGGGTACGATCGACACATTTCGCGGCGAGCCCTCGGCGGCGGCGGTGCTGAAAGTGGATGCAGGCGCGGCGAAAAAGACGTGGAGCGCGGGGCTTCGGACGCCGCTGCTCGCGGTCGAAAATGCGGAGACGGTCCTGGCTAAACTCACGCTCGCATTTGACCTCCAAGCCAGCCAGTCGCTGCCGGTGCGCCTACGCATTGCGTCCTTCGATGCGAAGCGTAAGCGGACCGGCGGCTTGGAGAAATGGGTCTATCCTCCGGTCGCTGGATCGTTTTTCCGGCACTCGACCGACCTCTCGGAAATGAGCGCGTGGAATGGGAAATTCGATCCCGCTGCGAAGTTCGTGCAGCTCTCGTGGGAGATCGGAAGTGCCGCGCCGCAGCCGTGGCCAAAGGCTGATGGGCACTTGATCCGTGTGGATAATGTCAGCCTTTCCGTACCGAGTTTTTACGTCTCCGAGAGCGGCTCCGACAAAGCCGACGGGCGCGCCGAGGCGACCGCTTTCCAGACGATCAAAAAGGGAGTCGCCGGAGCACAGGCGGGCGACACCGTGATCGTGATGGATGGCGTCTATCCGCTCGCGGGCGGCATCAGCATCACGACGACGGGCACGCCGACAAAGTGGATCACGCTCAAGCGCGCGCCGGGCGCAAACCCGCGGCTCGAGTTCGCAGGCTGGTCGGGATTCACGCTTAAAAAGGGCGCGGCTTTTATAGAAATCAACGGGCTCGAAATCGTCGGGAATGCCCGCAACGTCACCGTCAAGGAGGCCACCGAAAACGGCCACGCGGAAAAGCCGGACGGCAAGTTCAACGGCACCGCAATCTCCATCGAGGGCAAGACAATCGACGCCGGTGGAAAGACCGTGAAAGACGAAAAAGAGTTCCGTGACCGCCCGGATCGCCCGCATCACATCCGCATTGTCGGCTGCAATATCCACGATGCGTGCGGCGCGGGTGTCGCGGCGATGATCGCCGATTACGTCACGATCGAGGGCAACACCGTGAGCGATTGCGCGGCGAGATCCCGCTACGCGCACAGCGGGATCACGCTTTATTGGGCATGGAATTTCGACGCCTCCACCGGGCACCGAAATTTCATCCTTAACAACGTCGCTGCGCGCAATCGCACGATGGTCGCGTGGCTGCCGGGCTGGGAATCCGATCCCGCGAAAGCAAACCTCTCCGATGGGAATGGCATCATCATTGACGACTTCATCCAGCACCAGCCCGGCAGCCCCGGCGAGCCGAACGCCGGGCGCACACTCGTGCAGAACAACCTCTCGCATCATAGCGGCGGCGGCGGCATCCACATCTTCGCGAGCGATCACGTCGATGTGGTCAACAACACCGCCTTCGCCAATTCCCAGACCGCGAACCTCGACTACGGCGAGATCGACACGAGCTGGTCAAAAGACTGCCGCGTCCTCAACAACATCGCCATCGCAAGCCCCGGCAAAACCGTCCACCGCAACCGCAACCGCGAATTCAAACTCGAGTTCGAGCAACGTCTGGGAGGCGAACGTCCTCTTCGCCGACGGCGTGAAAAAGGTCATCGATTTCAGCGAGCGAGACATCTGGGCCGATCCGCTCCTCATCGCGCCCGCGCCCGACGCGCCGCCCGCGTCCTTTGCCCTCCAGTCAGGCAGTCCTGCGCACGGCATCGGCATCGCGAGTCCGCTCGTCTGTGGCCTCGACCTTTTCGGCGCACAGCGCTCACCCGCGGGAAAGATCGACAGCGGCGCGATCCAGACATCCGCGATCCCAGCGAAACGCAAACGCTCGCCCTGATGTCAGTTTGCCGGGAACTGTAGGGCAGGCTTCTGGCAGGGACCGGACACATCGCTTACACTTTCGCTGCAGGGACGGCGGGCGCTGTGTTGGGCGGCGCGGGGCACACCCTCCACTTCATTTTTGGCGGCCGCCGTCAGCGCGCTATGCCTCCTGCAGCCCCTCGATCCCGCCCGTCTTCCAGCGCCCTCGTCACTTGCACGCACACGTCCGGTTGATCCGCCACCGCTCGCAAATCACCTTCACGTTCTCGCTCCCAACCTCAAGTTCCTGCGCCAGTTTCACCTTCTCTTTCAATGTCAGCTTTTTGTTCGTCATCTACACCGCGCCACCACTCCAAACCAAAAAGTGCAAGCGATGTGTCCGGTTCAGGTCATTGAGTCACCGACGATGTAAAGCTCATCCGGCAAACCCTGACGAAGACGCCCAGCGAACAAAAAGCCGACATCGAGGCTGCCGGGCATTTACCGATCAGGAGCTACAACTAGACAGACTTTGTCCGCAATCTTGTCGCCATCGAAGTGCAGTTGGGAAAGTATGCCTTCATCGCCTACGACCCCTTCGTGAAACACCTCGGGTTTTATATCTAGGACGAGATCGATGTTGGGATCGAGATTTTGCCCGTGAAGGCGATGCAACAGCAGGTGTCTTCGGGGATCGCTTACTACGAGCGAGAGCTCGACAACGTGATTGACACGGTCGCGGCCTCCCTTCAGTCCCGCTCGTGATTCTCGGCGTTGACGCGTGAAGCGTTCGGAGTTCGCGACGGCGCGATTTTCGGCTGCTGCTGCCACAAGGGGGAGAGCCAGCACAGTGCGCAGTCGAGGATGAGAAGAATATAGAGGCCCCAGAAGGGCTCGAACACGAAGCGGAACCGGGGCTTCACATTTGCCGTCAGCGAGATCGTGAAAAGCAGCGCGATGAGCGTGAGGCTGAGCGCGAAGTGCAGCTTTTGCATCGACCCGCGTCGCATGGCGACGAACCCCATGCCGGTCCATGCGACGATGTAAAACCACGCGACTCCGGGGACATGCCGCTTCCCGATCACAAGGTACGCGAGCCGCGGCTGGAGCATGGAATGCCAGCGGTCGTTGAACTTCGCAAACCAGTCGAGCCGCTCGGGATGCTCGTGAGAGTGCACCCAGGCGTCGATTTCCTCCGCGGAGAGCTCGGTAAAGTCGTCGTTCGTCGGGACGGTGGCGGTGTAGCGGAACTTCAGCCCCGCAAGCTCGAGCGCGGCGTGACCCGATTTCTCCCTCTGATCAAAACGACGTGGCGCGCCTCGAGCAGTTTCAGGATAAGCATTTCGATCCGACCTACTATCCCCGCGCTTTCGAGCATCGTTACGTCCGTGCTGTCGCGGAGCGAAAATCGACGACCATTCCGCTGTCGTTCGGCTTTCCAAAACGTGGCTCGATCCCGCCGCCGGAGAAGTTCAAGACGATGCTCTCGCCGCGTCCGGATTCGTGGCCGGTGCGCGCGATGCAGGCGTGGCACCGCGCTTACGAAGCCGCTGCGACGCTCGTGCAATTTCCAAGACCCAAAAGACCGCGCTCTGCTCGCGATCTCGCACGCACGCCCCTCTTTCCTTGGCTGCTGGCTGGTCACCGGGCTCGTGCTCTCTTTCGCGACGCGCTATCGTCGCGCGCTCGGCGCGCGGCGAATGGAATCCTTCCAAGTCACACCTGTTGTGCCGAGGTGAACTCACTTTTGAAAGCGGCGGCGGTAGGCGCGCGGGGTCATGCCGGTGGCTCCGCGAAAGCATCGCGTGAAGTGGCTTTGGTCGGTGAAGCCTGTCTCGTCGGCGATATCGGCCAGCGTGCGTGCGGTTCCGCTCAGAAGGCTGCGCGCGGCTTGGACGCGCACGGTCCGCAGGTAGCTCGTCGGCGTCATGCGGAGGAGGTGCTGGAAACGGCGGTTGAAGTGAGTGGTGGACAGCCCGGCGAGTTCGGCCATGCCGGCCATCGACACGCTCCCCGCGAAGTGCACCTCAATGTGGCGGATGACTGGGAGCAATTCGCGAAAGTGCCGCTCCTGCTCGGCGGGGCGCTCGATGCGATACATGGCCCCGGCGATGCCGAGCACTTTTCCGCCCGCATCGAGCAGCGGCACCTTGGTCGAAACATACCAGCGCGGCAGGCGATCGGCGTGGAAGACCAGCCACATCTGCCCGGGAATGCTCCGACGCGAGGACATCACGCGGCGATCCTCGGCCATGTAGGCCGCGGCCATCGCGGGCGGGTGAAAGTCGCGATCGTCGCGCCCGAGCATCTCAGACTCAGTGGACAAGCCGTGTGCGGCAACGGACGCGGGATTCACGCGCACGTAGCGGCTGTGCGTGTCTTTCGCGTAGAAGGCGACCTCGGGCAGGGAGTCGAAGAGCGCCATCACGGTGGCTGCGGCAGGGCACCGCTGGAAGAAGGCGTCTTGAAAAGCGCGCGGGGAGGGAGTGAGCATGGTCAGGGCATACCAAAATTTCTTGGACGGATTCAATACATTGGCCTTCAGCAGCGTTAGACTTCGTTTCGTATGACGCATTTCCGCGCACTGCCGCTCTTTCTCCTCGGCCTCTCCGGCATGTCGGCCGCAGCGCAGACGCCCGTGTCCTTCAACCGCGAGGTGCGGCCGATTCTTTCGGACCGGTGCTACTCCTGCCACGGTTCGGATGCGAGCCATCGCAAGGCGGATCGTCGTCTCGACACGCCCGAGGGCGCGCTCGCGAAGCTCGATGGGATCAAGGCGGTGGTGCCGGGGAAGCCGGAGGAAAGCGACGCGATCGAGCGCATTTTCAGCGACGATGCGGATGAGAAGATGCCGCCGCCGAAGTCGAACAAGACGCTGACGGCGGCGGAGAAGGAGACGCTGCGGCGGTGGGTCGTGGAGGGGGCGAAGTTCGAGCCGCATTGGGCTTTCGTCGCGCCGGTGCGACCGGAGGTGCCGGCGGGTGAAAGTGCGATCGACATTTTCGCAGAGAAGACGCTCGCGGCAAATGGGCTCGGCTTTGCGCCGGAGGCGGAGAAGGGGACGCTGCTGCGGCGCGTAACGCTCGACCTGACGGGCCTGCCGCCCACGCTGGAGGAGATCGAGAGCTTTGAAAAAGACGCGGCCGCGGATGCCTACGAGCGCGCGGTGGATCGGCTGCTGGCTTCGCAGCGATACGGCGAACGCATGGCGATGGACTGGCTCGACGCAACGCGTTACGCGGATACGAACGGCTACCAGGGCGACGCTTATCGGATGAACTGGCCGTGGCGGGATTGGGTGGTGAAGGCGTTCAACGACAACATGGCGTTCGACCGGTTCACGATCGAGCAACTAGCCGGGGATCTTTTGCCAGAGCCGACTCAGCCGCAAATGATCGCGACCGCTTTCAACCGAAATCACACGCTGAATGCGGAGGGCGGGACCGTCCCGGAGGAGAATCGCGTGAAGAATGTCTTCGATCGCGTGGAGACGACGAGCGGGGTCTTTCTCGGGCTCACGATGCAGTGCTGCCAGTGCCACGATCATAAGTTCGATCCGTTGAAGCAGAGCGATTATTACTCGATGTTCGCGCTGTTCAATCAGCTCAGTGAGCCGGGCGGCGTGGACAAGCGGTTCGGGAAGAAGGATTACAGCGACGATTACGACAAGCTCTACGCGATTGAGTCGCCCTACCTCGCGGTGCCGACGGAGGAGAAGGCCGCGGAGCTGCAAGCGGCGACGGAAGCGACGAAGAAGGCGAACGCCGATTTTTACGCGAAGAAGGATGAGTTCACGCCGGCGTTTGTGAAATGGGTGGAGGAAATGCGCGCGGACACGTCGCTGATCGAGGCGCGGCTGACGGATGAATTCGACCGCCGCGCGGTGTCGTCCGCAAAGCTCGACAATCTTTACGACGGCAACACGCAGCGGCTGCTCGCGGCGTTTTTCACGATCGACGGGCACCCCGAATGGGCGGCGCTGAAGACCGCGATCGACGTGGCGAAGCGCGCCGAGGATCGCGTGCAGGAGAGCATCCCGCTCGTCATGGTGATGCGCGACGACAAGCCGCGAGAGACGCACATCCTGCAGCGCGGAAACTACGAAACGCCGGGCGAAAAAGTGCTGCCGAATGTGCCCGCTTTTCTCCCCCCACTGCCTGCGGGCGTGAAGGCGGATCGTCTCGCGCTGGCGAAATGGCTCGTCGCGCCGGAGCAGCCGCTGATGCCGCGAGTGACTGTGAATCGGCTCTGGCAGATGTTCTTCGGGCTGGGGCTGGTGAAGACGCCGAGCGATTTCGGGATGCAGGGCGCGCTGCCGTCGCACCCGGAATTGCTCGACTGGCTCGCCGTGGAATTCCGGGAGAGCGGCTGGGATGTGAAGCATCTCGTGAGGCTCATCGTGACGAGCCGTGCGTATCGGCAGTCTGCGGCGGTGACGCCCGAGTTGCTCGCCAAAGACCCGGAAAATGCGCTGCTCTCGCGAGGTCCGCGCTTCCGTATCGACTCGCGTTTTCTGCGTGATCAGGCGCTAGCGCTGGCGGGGTTGCTCGTGGAGAAGCGCGGCGGATTTCCAGTGATGCCGTATCAGCCGCCGGGCATATGGGAGGACATTAGCTTCGGCAAGAACCGGTATTTTCAAGGCCACGGAGAAGACCTGTATCGCCGGAGCCTCTACACGTTTTGGAGGCGTAGCGCTGCGCCCGCGGATTTCTTCGACACGCCCGCACGTCAGGTTTGCGCCTTAAAGCCGCAACGCACGAACACGCCGCTGCAAGCACTCACGACGCTGAACGACACGACCTACGTGGAGGCTGCGCGCGTCTGGGCCGAGCGCATTTCCGCGCTGCCCGGAGACGAGGCAAAGCTGCGCGAACTCGTGCGCGCAGCGACGGCGCGTGTTCCAGATGAGCGCGAACTTTCGTCGCTCGAAGCCACGCTCGCAAAAGCTCGGGCGCACTTTTCCCAAGACAAATCCGCCGCGGAGAAACTCGCCGCGACCGGCGAATCCGAACACGCCGCGAAGATCGATCCGGTCGAAGAAGCCGCGTGGGCGACCATCTGCCTGCTGGTCCTGAACCTCGACGAAACGCTGACCCGATGAGCGCGCGCCTGCTCGAAGGGGGTCACGATCTGCGAAGTTCCTCCGGGAGGAATATCTGGCTTTCGCTCGAACCGCTCGGCTCAACCCAATTTCCACCGCAACTATGAACCCGCTTCTCGAACACGCGAACCTCCTCACTCGCCGCCGCTTTCTCACCACGACGGCGCTTACGCTCGGCTGGCCAGCGCTTCACTCACTGCTCGGCGCCGAGAGCAAGGCGCCGCTTGGCTTGCCGGGGCTGCCGCATTTTGCGCCGAAGGCGAAGCGCGTGATCTACATGATGCAGACGGGCGGGCCGTCGCACGTCGATCTTTTCGACGACAAGCCGGAGCTGAGCAAAATGCGCGGTCAGGACATCCCGGAGAGCGTGCTCGGCGGCTTGCGGCTCACGACGATGACGGCGGGGCAGAAGGCGAAGCCGTGCCTCCCGGCGGCCTTTGGCGGGAGCCCGCGCGGGCAGTGTGGAATGTGGGTGAGCGACCTGCTGCCCCACACCGCTAGCATCGCCGATGACCTCACCTTTATCCGCTCGATGCACGGCGAGCAGATCAATCACGCGCCCGCGGTGACGCACATGTTGTGCGGACACAATCTGCCGGGACGGCCGAGCATTGGCGCGTGGCTCACGTATGGGCTCGGCTCGGAGGCGGAAAATCTGCCGGGTTTTGTCGTGATGACTTCGCGAGATCAGGAGGCGAGCTGCGGGCAGTTTTTCTACGACTTCTATTGGAGTTCGGGCTTTCTGCCGGGGAAATTTCAGGGCGTCCCATTTCGCGGGGCAGGGGATCCGGTGCTTTATCTCTCGAATCCGGACGGCATGGATCGCGAGCTGCGGCGCACGATGCTCGATGGGCTCGCGGAGATGAATCACTTCGCGCACGAGCGCGTGGGCGACCCGGAAATCAACACGCGAATTTCGCAGTACGAGATGGGATTCAAGATGCAGGCGAGCGTGCCGGAGCTGACCGACCTCTCGAGCGAACCGCAGAGCGTGCTCGACCTCTACGGGCCCGATGTGAAACGCAAAGGCAGCTTCGCGTACAACTGCCTCATGGCGCGCCGACTTGCCGAGCGCGGCGTGAGGTACGTGCAGCTTTTGCACGCGGGATGGGATCAGCATGGGAATCTGCCGACGCAACTGCCGATCCAGTGCCGCGACACGGATCAGGCGAGCGCGGCGCTGGTGCAGGATTTAAAGGCGCGCGGTATGCTCGACGACACTCTCGTGATTTGGGGCGGCGAATTCGGCCGCACGCCATTCGTGCAGGGCGACATCAGCAACCCGAAAGCGCACGGGCGCGATCATCATCCGCGCGCTTTCACGGTGTGGCTCGCGGGCGGCGGTGTGAAGCGCGGCTGCGTCTATGGCAGCAGCGACGAGTTCGCTTTTCACGCTGTAGAAAATCCGGTGCATGTCCACGACCTGCAGGCCACGCTGCTGCATCTGTGCGGGATCAATCACGAGCGATTCACGTACAAATTTCAGGGTCGTGATTTTCGCCTAACCGACGTGCATGGAGACGTGGTGAAGGGCGTGCTCGCGTAGATACTTTGGGAAACTCGTTACGCTGGAACTCGTCCGCCTCGACCATTGCATTTTGAAATACCTGCCAATTTCTTTCGCTGCCTTGGCGTTGCTCTCTCTTCCCGCTGTCGCCGAGACGCCAACTGAGTCCGTTACGTCCACTCCCGGCCTTGTCGCGTTTTGGACGTTTGCGGAGGCGGGGGGCCAGCCGCGTGTCTCTACTGGCACGGCGACAAAACATCCGCTCAAGGAGGTCGGCGGAGAGATTGCACGCGTGGAAGGCGGACCGTACTCCGGCTTCGCTGCCGAGTTGGATGGAAAACACTATTTCACCATTCCTTATGCCGAGACGGCCGACCTGAATATCTCCGGGCCGGAGGCGCAGATTTCGATGTTTGCCGTCGTCCGCATCGTGAATCTCAAGCAAAGCCGGACGATCGCGGGCATGTGGAGCGAGGGGAAAGGAGCGAACGACGACTCCGGCACGCGGCAGTATGCGATGCTGATGAATATGCCGACCTATGGCGGTGCGAACAAACTCGTGCCGCACATCAGCAGCGAAGGCGGTGTGACGCGGCGAGCGGATGGGAGTGCATTTCCGTGGTGCGCGGACTATGGCGTCTCTGCGCAGGAAGTGCCGACGGAGCAGTGGTGTTCGCTGGCTTTCACATACGATGGGAAGTTTATCCGTGCCTATGTGAATGGCGTCGCGGAAGCGCCCGCTTTCGATCCTGTGAGACTGAATCGCAACGACCGTTATTTCCTTACCGAAGGCCCCGGTGGTGGCTCCCGCGGCTTGAATCCTTATTTTCACGGGCGTGGTATTTTCAAATACGACCCCGCAAGGCATGCGGACACGAAGCCCGGCGGCGGCAGTAACTTTACCGTCGGTGCGCGGTACGCAGTGGGTAAAATGCTCGGTGAGGCGACGATCGGAAAGTTCGGCGGCCTCGCGGTATGGAATCGCGCCCTCACCGATGCCGAAATCACAACGCTGCACGGCGCGGTGAAGGTCGATCAGTTCAAATAGCTGGCTTCAGCAATCAATCGCCACGAACGACTGGCGCTTTTTTGGTAACGACACCGAGTCCACTTTTCGTCGATGCGGTTCGATGTGCGAGACACGCCCTAGTGAATACTCGCGGACGATTGGACTTCGACGGCGGTATGGAAGCCGTCGGCGATGACGGTGGCGGCCATGTTTTCGTTCGTCACGGCGATTACGTCGAGGAGAACGCTGGGGACTTTTATTTTGCCGTTGTCGATTTCGGATTTGGCGATGATGGGACGGCGTCGGGCGAGTTGGACGGCGAGGTCCGCGGCTTGGGTGGCGAGGCGGCTGAGCGGCTTGTAAATGGTCATCGCCTGCGTGCCGGCCATGATTCGCTGGCAGGCAGCGAGTTCGGCATCCTGGCCGGTGACGAGGATCTTGCCGGCAAGCCCTTCCTCGGTGAGCGCCTGGATCGCGCCGCCGGCGGTGCCGTCATTTGAGGCGAGGATCGCGTCGAAGGGCGGCGCGTTTTGCGCGCCGGCTTTTGTCAGCGCGGCGTTGGCGATCTTCTTGGCGTTCTCGGGCTTCCAATCTTCCGCCCAGTCCTCATGCACGATTTCGATTGCGCCGCTTCTGATCAGCGGGTCGAGAACGCGGTCCTGGCCTTCCTTGAAAAGCGCGGCGTTGTTGTCTGTCTTCGAGCCGTAGATGCGGACGAGGCGCTTCGTCCCTCCGCCCGCCGCGGTGAACTTGTCCGCGAGAAATTGCGCCTGCAGCTCCCCGACCTTCACGTTGTCGAAGGTCATGTAAATATCGAGGTCGCAGCCGGTGATGAGGCGGTCGTAGGCGAGCACGGGAATGCCAGCATCGTGCGCGAGGGCGACGGCTTTTGCCATTGCCGCGCCGTTGTGCGGGATGATGACGAGCGCATCGACGCCGCTGGTGATAAGTGCCTGCACGTCGCCGATTTGGCGAGCGTCGTCGCTGTTTGCGGAATTCACCTGCACGTCAGCGCCGAGTTCTTTCGAGCGCGCGACGAACATGTCGCGATCGCCCTGCCAGCGCTCTTCTTTCAATGTATCCATCGACAGCCCGATGAGCGGACGCTGGCGCGCAGTGGCCACCGCGCCGGTGCCGCTGCGGCGCGAGAGGGCGAGGCCGATGAGGATGCTGAGAAGGAGGGAGACGATGACGAGCGAGAGGCGGAGCTTCATGGGGGAGCCGGGGATTTATCGGCTGGCGCGGGACGGTGCAAACTCTGTGGCTACAGCACGCTTTGATAGATCGCTTCGAGTGTGCGGGCTTGCGCGTGGAGGTCGAATTTTCCCGCCACGGCGCGCGCGGCGGCGGCGCTCATGTGGGCGAAGCGCGGTGCGTCGGCAGCGAGTTCGAGCATCGCGTCAGCGAGCGCGGCGTGGTCGCGCTCGGCGACGAGGAGACCGCTGATGTCGTGCTCGACCGCCTCGGCGATGCCGCCGTGCGTGGTGGCGAGAATCGCGAGCCCGCTGGCCATCGCTTCGAGCATGGAATTTGGCACGCCCTCCTGATCGCCATCGGGCCCGAGTTCGCTCGGGTGGAGGAAAAGATGAGACTCAGCGAAAAGCGCGCGCAGCTTTTCCTGTGGCAAAAAGCCGGTGAAGAAGACCGCATCGCCAATGCCGAGCTCCGCCGCGAGCGTTCGGAGATCCTCTGCCAGCGGACCTTCGCCGGCGATGGTGAAAGTCGCGCGCGGATGCAATCGTGCGAATTTGGCGAATGCACGCAGGCTCGTCTTGATCCCCTTTTTCTCGATGAGCCGGCAAGCCTGCACGCACCGCCAACCGCCGTCGGCGGGTGCCTGTCTCATGCGAAAGGTGACGCTATCGAGCGGGATGCCGGTGCGGTGCAGCCGGATTTTTCCCGGATCGCAGCCAAGCGCGATGAGCCGTGTGCGGATCGATTCGGAGCGGACGAGGAGCAGTTTCGCGAGCGCGAACATCCGCTGCGTGAGCGCGAGATGCGCGGGGTGATTGAGGTCGACTTGCGCGTCCGCACCGTGAAAGGAAACGACGATGGGAAGGTCCGAGATTTCGAGAAGCGGCAGCAAATGGACGCCGATGTGGCCGAAGTAAATGTGGATGACGCGCGCCTCCGCGGCGTGCATCGCGGCGAGGATGCGGCGCGCTTCGCCGCGGTAGATCGTGATTGGCCGCCCGAGGATTTGTTTTTGCCAAATGCGCCGGAGCGGGTGTGTGCGCGGCTTTGGAATGACGATGACATCGTCGAATGGAAACTCCGCGGCTCGCTCGCGTTTTTGTGCGAAAACGACGGGCCGGAATTCGCGCAGCGCCCGGAGCTGGCGGTAGATGTGGAGCATTTCGGGTTTGAGAAAGGTGACCACGTAAGCGGCGATCACCGCTCGCGGAGGCTGATGTTCGCTTGATTCGCTGAGTTTCAATGTGGGGGATGCGTCCGGCTTCACTTCATCGCTCGAATGTCGAGCGGCGCGACTCTATGTTGCGCCGGACATGCGACGGGAACTCCAAATTTTAAATGAACTAGGACTGCACGCGCGACCGGCGTCGGAGTTCGTGCGCGCTGTGCGGCAGTTCAAATCCGAGGTGCGGATTTGCAAAGACGAGGGCTTTTTCTCCGCCGCGAGCATCCTGGAAGTGCTCAGCGCGAACCTAGACTGCGGCGCGCAGATCGTGATCGAGGCGGAGGGGCCGGACGCGTGCGAGGCGCTCGACCGGCTCGAGCAACTGCTGCGCGATTTCCGCACGCAGGAGGAGACGGAGCGTGGCTCGGCTTCGTGATTGTGACTTGCCGCGCGGCTTCCTACCGTCCGCGGCGTGAGCGATTTTCTCGATCAGGCACGGCGCGTCCTCGCGCTGGAAATTGGTGAGTTGCAGCGTCTTGAAGCGCGGCTCGACGGTTCATTTTCGCATGCCATCGAGCTGCTGCTCGCGTGCGTGGCCGCGCGGGGAAAGATTGTGGTTTGCGGCGTGGGGAAGTCCGGGCACATCGGCGAGAAAATCGCGGCGACACTGACCAGCACGGGATCCCCGGCCGTCGTACTTCACTCGCTGAATGCGCTCCACGGCGATCTCGGCGTGGTCGCGGATGGGGACGCGGTGCTCGCGCTCAGCTACAGTGGCGAGACGGATGAACTCGTGAATATCCTTCCGGCGCTCGCGCGCTTCGACGTGAAAATCGTGTCGATGACGGGCAATCCGAAGTCCTTCGTGGCGATGAACAGTGACGTGCATCTTGATGTGAACGTGGCGCAGGAGGCGTGCCCGCTGAACCTCGCGCCGACCTCGAGCACGACGGCAATGCTGGTGCTCGGCGATGCGCTGGCGATGGTGCTGCTGGAGGCGCGTGGATTTACGAAAGACGACTTCGCGCGTTACCACCCGAGCGGAAAACTCGGCCGCACGCTGCTGCTGAAAGTCCGCCAGATCATGCGCGGCGCGGAGCAGATGGCGCTCGTGAATCCGTCGATGCGCGTGCGCGAGGTGTTGCGCGAAATGAATCGCTGCCGCGCGGGCGCGGCCGTGGCGGTGGATGAGAGCGGCGCGCTCGCGGGGATCTTCACGCATGGAGATTTCGCGCGGCATTTCGAGACAACGCCGGGAATCGGCGAGATGGCGGTCGAGCCATTTCTCACGTTGCGGCCGATCACGATCGGAGCGGAAAAGCTGGCGGCAGAAGTGCTGCACATTTTGGAAAAGCACCGCATCGACGACCTCGTAGTGCTCGATGAAAACAGCCGCCCAATCGGCGTCGTGGACTCGCAGGACCTCGCGAGATTTAAGCTGCTCTAACTCTGCTCGAGGTGCGCGAGCGCTTTGTCATAGCTGCAGCGCGAGAGGTAGTGCGCGAGTTGCGGATCGACTGGAGCGGGGAGTGCCGCTTGCAAACGAACGATTTCTTCGGACGCGTTTTTTAGCCGATCGAAATGAGCCGCCGGGTCGCTGGCATATGCCTCGCGGTCGGCGATGACTTCGAGCCGCGTGCGCAGGGCGTCGGCAAGTTCGCGGTGAATGGGTGACATGCGGCCGATACTTCGGCGACGGAGATTCGGCTGTCGAATGAGTTCTGCATTGCGACGCCGCGACTTTTCACCCACAACGCTGCCAAATGGCGGGCGCGCAAAAATCGATCTTGGTCGTGGATGACGACGTGCTGATCCTGCGTCTGGTGCGCGAGTCGCTGACCGTGATGATGGACTGCGAGGTGGAGACGACGCCGAGTCCGGAGTATGCGTTCGAGCGGATTTTAAAGCGGCACTACGACCTGTTGATCGTCGATTTTTCGCTCCCGAGAATCGATGGCGCCATGCTTTACCTGCTTGTTTCGAAGCTCTTCGCGATCCACCCGCCGGAGGGGCGGCCGTTGCCGCCGCTGCTCCTGATTTCCGGTCACGCCACAGAGCCTCGCGCGCAGGCACTGCTGCGGGAGCCGGGTGTGCGCGGGCTCGTGGCGAAGCCCTTCACGATCGAGCTGTTGCTCGACCGGGTCAGCGAGGCACTCCGTCTCGGCGAATCCGCGAGTTAGCGCTTTTTGGACTTCGGAGCCGTGCCGCGCTCGGAAGCGATTTGGCGCTCGGCTTCGATCCAGTCCTGACTTTCGTCGCCCGCCCGGCCTTCTGCCCGGCGTTTTTCCGAGATGAAATAGGCGCGCATCGCGATGTCGCTGGTAGAAATCGCCGCGACGGTTGCGCCATCGGAGGAGGGAAATTGGCCATCCGGCTTGGCCGCTGCGCGCGTCTTTATCGGAGTCGCGGGCTCGGCGGCTTTGGTCGCTGTTGGCTTGGCTGGCGGCGTCATCGGCGAGGGCGCTTGAGGCACCTCGGCCTTGCGCTGAGGTAAGGGAGTGGCGGCCTTTGGGGCGGCTGGTTTGGGTGCGACGGCCGGCTTGCTGGTGGACGCGTTTGCTGGTGCGGGGGCGGCAGCTTTTGGAGTGACGTTCTTTTTAGGCATAATTTCTCTTTTCTAACGAATCTGCGAATGCCCTGGAGGAACGCCGGTCGCCCAGCAGGAACGGCGGGGAGAATTGCAGATCGAAACGAGGCCGTAAACTCCAAACGTGGGCTCGTCCACACTGATCCCAGCATCGGGGAAGTGCCCGTCGGTCCGCGCTTGACCGCCGCGCGCGGCAATTTAATTTTGCGGAAGTTCTTTGTTTTTCATGCCGAACGCCCGCGCCGATGCGCGAGCGACGGGGGACCCAAACACTTTTCCGCGCAAGCGGGAAATCGGGGCGTGCGGTGCCTGCGGGCACCGGGAGCACTTGGTGGCTCCAGCCCGACAGCTAACCTCGCAGGCCCACACCGAGTGCAAGGAAACGGCTCCTTTTTCTCACGAAAAAGCGCGCGTCCCCAGACTCCGAAGGACGCAGCCAGACCGCGCCGCCGCATGTGGCTCGGTCGCCGACAAACATCACACTGAATACTACCGCACCCGCGCCGGCGCATCCCGCCGCCGCTTCCACGCCGGCTCACGCGAACCGGCCCGGCCTCCTCATCCTCTCACTCGCCGCGCTCGGCGTCGTCTTTGGCGACATCGGCACGAGTCCGCTCTACGCCATGCGGGAGTGCTTCAATGGCCCGCACGGCATGGCGCCGACACACGCCAATATCTTTGGCGTCCTGTCGCTCATTTTCTGGGCGCTCATTGTCGTCATTTCGGTGAAATATCTCGTCTTCATCCTGCGCGCGGACAATCGCGGGGAAGGCGGCATCCTCGCGCTCTCCGCGCTTGCTGGGCGCGTGAAGCCGAGCCACTGGCTCGCGATGTGCGGACTCTTCGGCGCGGCGCTGTTGTACTCCGACGGCATGATCACGCCGGCCATCACCGTGCTCGGCGCGGTCGAGGGTCTCGAGATCGCCACGCCGCGCCTCCAGCCATTCGTGCAGCCGATCACCATCGTCATTCTCATCGGCATCTTCCTCGTGCAAAGCCGTGGCACGGCGAAAATCGGCGCTCTTTTCGGGCCGGTCACGCTGCTGTGGTTCATCGTCATCAGTGCTCTCGGCATCGTGGAAATCGCGCACACTCCGGCGATCCTCGGCGCGCTCAGCCCGCATCACGCGGTCGCCTTTTTCCTCCATCACGGCTGGTCCGGCTTCCTGGTGCTCGGCGCGGTTTTCCTCGTCGTCACCGGAGGGGAGGCGCTTTACGCCGACATCGGCCACTTCGGCATCCGCCCCATCCGGCTCGTCTGGTTTTCGCTCGTGCTGCCGTCGCTCGTGCTGAATTACCTCGGCCAGGGCGCACTTCTCTTGCGCAATCCCGCGGCGACCGAAAACCCGTTCTACGCCCTCGCGCCGTCGTGGGCGCTCTACCCGGTCGTCGGCCTCGCCGCGTGCGCCGCAGTCATCGCGTCGCAGGCGCTCATCACCGGCGCATTTTCGCTCACGATGCAGGCCGTGCAGATGGGCTACAGCCCGCGCCTCACGATCCGCCACACCTCCGCGAGCACGATGGGCCAAATCTACCTGCCGCTCGTGAATTGGGCGCTCATGTTCTCCTGCATCGCGCTCGTCCTCGCCTTCAAATCCTCCAGCAATCTCGCCGCCGCGTACGGCGTGTCGATCACGAGCACCATGCTCATCACGACCATGCTCTTCTACGTCGTCGCCCGCTGGCAGTGGAAATGGCACCCGCTCGCCGCGGCCGCGGTCACCGCTGGATTCCTCTTCATCGACATCGCATTTCTCTTTTCAAATCTCGCGAAAATCCTGCACGGCGGCTGGTTCCCGCTGCTCGTGGCTGCGGTTATCTTCGCGCTCTTCTGCACCTGGCAGCGCGGCCGTGAGGCGCTCGCTGCGCGGATGAAAAAGCAGGCGCTTCCCCTTGCCGATCTCCTCGCCGATCTCCGCGACCACTCTCCGCACCGCGTGCGCGGCACCGCGTTTTTCATGTCGGGAAATCCCAACGGCACCCCTGTCGCGCTGCTGCACAATCTCAAGCACAACCAAGTCCTCCACGAGCGCGTCGTCATCCTTTGCGTCCGCACCGACGAGTCGCCGCACGTCCCGCTCGCCGACCGTGTGAGCATCGACTGCCTCGACCTCGGCTTCTGGCGCATGACGTTGCGATTCGGCTTCATGGACGAGCCCGACGTGCCCGCCTCGCTCGAGCATATCTCGTGTCCCGAGTTCGCATTCGAGCCGATGAAAAGCAGCTTCTTCCTCGGGCGCGAAACCATCCTCGCCTCGCACAAGCGCGGCCTCTGGAGCTGGCGCGAAACGCTGTTCGCGTGGATGTCGCAAAATGCACGCGACGCCACTTCCTTCTTCCGTCTCCCTCCAAATCGCGTCGTCGAGCTCGGCTCGCGAGTCGTGATCTAAGTGAAGATCGCGAAGCGGGACATTCCTTGAAGCCTGCTAAGTTTTCACGGGGCTCGCGATTTTGGTACGCACTCGTATCATTGCGCCCGCTTCGCGACTCGCCGATGTTCGCGGGGTTCACGTTTTTGCTTCATGAAAAAATTTGCGGTCATCTTCCTCCTCCTCGCTCTCGCCGGCGGTGGGTATTGGTATTTTAAAAAGGACCAGCTGGCGGTTGGGAAAATGGGCGCTCCAACCTCTGCGGCTCAGCTTGTGGCAAAGGCGGAGAAGCGAGACATCGATTTCACCGTCGAGATCAGCGGCGATGTGACGCCTGCGTTTCAGCTTGAGGTAAAGGCGGAGGTCGGCGGGAAATTGAAGGCGCTGCACGTCGAGCCGGGCGCGGTCGTGAAAGAAGGGGATGTGCTCGCGGAAATCGACGACCGCGATCTTCTCACGGAGCGGGACAATGCGCTCACCGAGATCGACGGCGCGAAGCTGTCGTTGGACAAGGACAAGCGCAATTTTGACCGCGGCAGGGAGCTCTTCGATGCGAAGCTCATCAGCCGTGAGGTCTTCGACAACTTGGGATCGGCGGCCGCCATCGCGGAAAACACGCTGACCAAAGCGCAGCGCAAATTGCAGATCGTGGACGACAAGCTTTTGAAGACCAAAGTCCTAGCGCCGAATGGCGGGACGGTGCTGACGGTTCCAGTGATCGAGGGTCAGGTGGTGATCGCCGCCGCGAGCGTGAATAGCGGCACGACGCTGATGACTTTGGCGAATCTGACGAAGCTGCTCGTCGCGACGCATATCAACCAGGTCGATGTCGCGCGGCTCGAGCTCAATCAGCCTGTGAAGCTGCGCGCCGAGTCACTGAAGGATGCCGATCTTCAAGCGAGAATTTCCTTCATCGCGCCGATCGCGACGGTGAAAAACGCGGTGAAGGGCTTTGAGGTGCAGGCGCTCATCGAGAAGTCTGATCCGCGTCTGCGTCCCGGCATGACGGTAAATATTTCCGTCCCGATCGCGCGTGCCGACAACGCGGTATCCGTCCCGATTTCCGCGGTCTTCAAAGGCGAGGGGAGAACGAAAGTCGTTTATGTCCGCAACGGCGAGGCGACCGAAAAACGCGAGGTGAAAATAGGCGTCACGAATATCGACTACGCGCAAATCCTGAACGGCCTCGCCGAGGGTGAAGACGTGTTGCTGGTGGAGCCGGATCGCACCCCGGCAAAGAAATCGTGAGGCGCTAGCACGATGGCGCTCATCGAGCTTAAAAACGTCGTCAAGCGGTACCGCGTCGGCGAACAGGAAATTCTAGCACTCGACGGGATTGATCTCGAGATCGCGCAGGGCGAATACGCGTCGATCATCGGGCCAAGCGGCAGTGGAAAATCGACTCTCATGCACCTGCTTGGCTGTCTCGATACGCCGACCTCCGGCACCATGCATATCGACGGCGTGGACGTGAGCCGGGCGGGCTCGAACAAGCTCAGTGAGATGCGGAACCAGAAGATCGGGTTCGTGTTCCAGTCATTCAATTTGCTCGGCAAATTCACCGTCCTGCAAAACGTCGAACTGCCGATGATCTACGCTGGTGTTAGCGCAAAGGAGCGCCGCGAACGGGCACTCGACGCCATTGAGCGAGTCGGCCTCACGAACCGCGTCAAGAACACACCGCTCCAGCTCAGTGGCGGGCAGATGCAGCGCGTCGCGATTGCCCGCGCACTCGTGAACCGCCCGCGCATCGTTTTTGCCGACGAACCAACCGGCAACCTCGACTCGAAAACCGGCGCCACGATCCTCGAGCTTTTCCGTGAAATTAGCGAGCAAGGCAGCACGATCGTCCTCGTCACGCACGACAGCAAAATCGCCGCGCAGACTCCTAGGCGCATCGAGATTAAAGACGGGAAGATAGTGACCGAGTCGGCAGAAATGGAGGTCACGGCATGAACCTCTGGCTCGGTCTTCTCATCGGGATCAAAGAAATTTGGGCGCATAAATTTCGCAGCTTCCTCACGATGCTCGGGGTCATCCTCGGCGTCGCGTCGCTGCTGAGCATGTTCGCTTTGACGGCTGGAATCGCGAAGGGGATGCGCGAGTACATGCAGCAAATCGGCGGCATTGAGCGCGTCGGGATCATCACGCAGGATGTGCCACAGGATCAGGAGGGATTCTCCGAAATCTCGCAGGGACGCACGGTCGCGGATGCGGAGGCGATCGCCACCTGCTGGCCGGCAGTGTCGTACGTCACGCCGGTTTCCGAGCTCGGCACGGCGGCGCTCACGCGCGGAAACCAGACTTTTCGCACAAGCGTCGCCGGGGGCTGGCCGGACTACGTGCCGATCAACAAGCACGAGATCGCACATGGGCGGAACATCACTTTTCTCGACGTGGAGCAGGCACGGCACGTCTGCGTGATCGGCAATCTCACGACGCAAAAACTGTGGCCCGAGAAAAAGGATTTCGACCCCGTCGGCGAGACAATCTCGATCAATGGCAGCCCGTTCGTCGTCGTCGGGCAGTTCACATTTTACGAGCGCGAGGAGGACAAGCGGCGGCGCGAACTCGGCCTGAACAGCGCGCCGTCGAAAAGCGGTCGCTCGCGCGGCAAGGGCTGGTCGCCCTTCGAGCGCAAGAACAGCACCGTGCTCATCCCGATCACCACGATGTTCTACGATTTCAAAAGCACGACGATGGTCGGCAAAGAGGACGGCGGGCCGAATTACAAACTAGACCAACTCTCCTTCCAAGTCGCCAACACCGACAAGATCGAGGAGACGCTCGAGCGCGTGCACGACGCCGTGAGCGTGACACACCGCGGCATTGAGGATTTCGGCTTCGACACGCGGCAGGAATGGGCCGACGCGATCGAGCAAAACATCCGCAACACGCGCATGAGCGGCGGCATCATCGCGGGCATCTCGCTGCTCGTCGGCGGCTTCGGCATCTCGAATATCTTGCTGGCGTCGATCTCGGAGCGCATCCGCGAGATCGGAGTCCGGCGCGCTGTCGGGGCGAAAGGGCGCGACATCTTCGTGCAAATCATCGTCGAGAGCGCCGTGATCGGCTTCATCGGCGGAGTGCTCGGGCTCTTCGCAAGCTTTGGCGTCATGCAGATTCTCGTATCCATTTCGCCGGCGGAAAACGCGCCCATCGTCGAGCTCTCGAGCGTGCTCGTGAGCTTTAGCTTTGCACTCATCATCGGCGTCGTAAGCGGCCTCTACCCCGCGTGGAAAGCCAGCCACCTCGACCCGATCGAAGCGCTGCGCTACGGGTAGCGCTCGCGAGGAACGGAAAAAGGAAGCCGCTGCGCATGCCGCCGGTTGCGATTTTTTGCTGAAGTCGTAGGCTCGCAACACACTCCCCACTCGCGACTTCGCAACCGCAAGTCGCTCCCCCTCCACGCCAATGTTTCCCAAACGCCTCCCGCTTGCCATCGTCGGCCTTTTCCTTGCG
Organism: Chthoniobacterales bacterium; assembly: GCA_038207335.1. GTDB lineage: Bacteria > Verrucomicrobiota > Verrucomicrobiia > Chthoniobacterales > Chthoniobacteraceae > CAIURC01. Next base: position 58,469 of record JBBQZX010000006.1, read on the forward strand.
CTCGTCACTGCGGCGCTCGCCGCTCCGACGGTTGTAACGATCAATCCCGCGCCCGGGACAGTCAGTTCGCTGACTCAAATCGGCGTGACATTTAGCGAAGCCGTCGCGGGCGTCGATGCGAACGACCTCCTCATCAACAATGAGGCGGCGTTCGGTCTCACCGGTTCGGGTGCGGGGCCTTACACGTTCACCTTCACGCAGCCGCTCCCCGGCGCGGTGAATATCACATGGGATTTCGACCACGGCATCAGCGGGATCGGAACGGGTGCATTTATCCGAAATACGTGGAGCTACACGCTGCTCGACACGCTGCCGCCGACGATCGCTCAGGTTAAAACGTCGGTCGCGGGTCAGGAGCAGTTGGCGATCGCGCCGCTGCCAGGCTCGGTCGTCGGTGTGCTAACAAGCGTGGAAGTGACATTCAGCGAACCGGTCGTGGGCGTGGATGCTGGGGATTTGAAAGTGAATGGTGCGGCGACTGCGACGGCGCTCTCCGGGAGCGGTGCGGGGCCGTATGTATTCACGATCCCGCAACCGGCGACGGGCGCGGTCACTTTTTCGTGGACGACGGGGCACGGGATCACGGATGTCTCGCCGGCGGCAAATGAGTTCGCGGGCGGTTCATGGAGTTTGACCGTGAACGCGGGCGGCGCTGGCGCGCTGACGATCAACGAATTTCTCGCGGCAAATGCGACGAGCATCGCCGACGAGAATGGCGATCAGAATGACTGGATCGAAATTTACAATCCGGGCGCGTCGGCAGTGAACCTCGCGGGCTGGAGTTTGACAACCGATCCCGACCAGCCGGCGGGATGGATTTTCCCAAGCAGGACCATCGCAGCCGGCGGCTACCTCGTAGTTTTCGCGTCGGCCAAAGACCGAAAGCCGGCGAGCGGGAATCTGCACGCGAACTTCAAACTGAACGAAACCGGCGGCTACCTCGCACTGATGTCGCCAGATTCTCCGCGCGCGGTCGCGACGAAATTCGACCCATATCCCGTCCAGCGCTACGACTTCAGCTACGGTCCGCAGACCGGTGGGGCGCTTCGATATTTCGCGCGTCCGCTGCCCGTGACGAACTCCGACACGCGACCCGGCACGGCCAATGGCACGAGCGCGCTCACTGGCGTAACGCCGAAGCCCGCCGTCTCGACCGCGCGCGGTTTTTTCAAGGATCCCTTTTCCCTCCTCCTGAGCTGCACGGACTCGGCGGCGACGATCCGCTACACGCTCGACGGCAGCGACGTGACTCTCACGAGCCCGACTTACTCCGCGCCTCTGGCGATCAGCGCAACCACCCTGCTGCGCATCGCGGCGTTCGGCGCGAACGCGATCCCTAGCGCGACGGTGACGCACAGTTACTTGTTCCTCGACAAGGTTTTCGATCAAACGAGCCCGCCGTACGACAATCCGGCTCGGTCCGACGACAACTCGAATCCGCAACCGCCGAGCGTCGGCGGCGTCCCGTTACCGGTCGCGTGGGGGACCAACGGGGCAATGACTTTCCCGGCGGTGCAAATCACGAATCTCAACAACAATCAGGTGCCAGCGGACTACGGGATGGACCCGGAGATTTACTCTGACGCGACGAAGTACGATGACACCGGCGCAGTGAACAACGCGACGGGGAAAACGAACATGGAACGGATTAAGCAGGGGCTTCGCGACCTGCCGATGATCTCGGTCGTTTTGAAATCCGACGACATGTGGGGACCAGCCGGGATGTATTCGAATTCGACGGTGAAAGGCTCGCAATTCGAGAAAGCGTGTTCGATCGAAATGGTGCTCCCGGACGGCTCGACGGCGTTCGCGACGACGTGCGGGATTCGCATTCACGGGAATTCGAGCCGCAATCCGCAGAATGACGCAAAGCACGGCTTCAATCTGAATTTCAAAGGCGACTACGGTTCCGCGAGCCTCGACTACCAGCTCTTCCCGGACTCGCCGGCGAAGAAGCTCGACGACTTGGTTTTGCGCGGGGATTACAACTCAAGCTGGCTTCACTGGGACGGAACCACTGGGATCAATGGCCAGCGGATTCGCGCGAATCGGCTGCGGGACGCGTACTGCAAAGACACCTTCCGCGCGATGAGCGGGCTCGCGAGCCACAACCGCTACGTCAACCTTTTCATCAACGGGGTTTATTGGGGAACCTACGACCCGACGGAGAAGGAATCCGACTCCTTTGCCGCCAACTATCTCGGCGGCGACAAAAGCGATTACGACGTTTACGAGCAGGGTCTTTTGAAGGCCGGCACGACGACGGCTTACACCGCGATGACGTCGATCGCGTCGCCGATCGACAACACGAAATACGAGCTGATGAAGCAGTATCTCGATATTCCGGAGTTCGTTGATTACATGCTGTTCCACTTCTGGACCGGGCATCAGGACTGGGGCGACGATCCGAGCAAGAATTGGTACGCAGTGCGAAACCGAACGAAAAATGGGACCTTCAAATACCTGCCTTGGGACCAAGAAAATCTGCTGTGGGATCCGGCGGTGGACCGTACGGGCGTCCCATCTCCGCCGTCTGGGTTGCATCCAAAACTCGTGACGAATGCGCAGTACCAGCTTGATTTCGCCGACCGCGTGCATCGCCATCTCGTCGCGCTCGACGGCGCACTGCAGCCGGTGGCGAGCACCGCGCGTTTTAATAAATGGAAGTCCGTGTTGACCAATGCGATCGCGGGCGAATCGGCGCGGTGGGGCGATTACCGACGTGACGTGCATCAGTACAGCTCCGCGACCTACCCGCTCTACACTTGGAATGGCCACTGGATCGCGGAATGCAATCGCCTCACGAGCACTTACTTCCCCGTTCGCACGACCAACGTCCTCGCGCAGCTCCGCGCTCGCTCGCTCTACCCCACGCTCAATGCCGTGCAATATGCGAATAACGCGAACGGCACCGTGCTCGCGAGCCAACGCGTGACGGCTGGATTTCTACTGAAAATGCAGCTCACCACGCCTACACCGAGCGGCACCACGAGCGCGGGCACGATCTATTTTACGACCGACAGCAGCGACCCGCGCGTGACTTACACCGGCGCGGTGGCGACCCCGGCGAATGGTGGCACCGCGCAGATTTACACTGCGCCACGGACGATCAATGCTACGACGATTTTCAAATCGCGGGCGCTCAACGGCGCGGTTTGGAGCGCGCTGAACGAAGCGACTTTCACCGTCGGCTCGACCGCCTCCGCGGTGCGCATCACGGAGATCATGTACAATCCGAGCGTCGCGAATGGCGGAACGTCGGCGGAATTCATCGAACTCCAAAATACGGGCACGACTCCGGCGGATCTCAGCGGCTGGTCGATGGCGGGCGTCGATTTCATCTTTCCGGTCGGCTTCACGCTCGGTGCCGGGAGCCGCATCGTGCTGGCGAATAGCAACGCGCCTGCGACTTTCGCGACGCAATATCTAGGCGTTGCCGTCGCTGGATATTTCGGCAGCTCGCTGAGCAACAGCGGCGAGCGGCTCGCGCTGTTGGATGCCACTGGCGCTGCGGTCGTCGCGGTGAATTACAGCGCCACCGGCGGCTGGCCGGCGCGCGCAAACGGGCAGGGTTATTCGCTCGAAATCATCGATTCGAACGGCAATCCCGACGACCCCGCTAACTGGCAGGCGAGCGCGGTGGAGAAAGGCACGCCGGGCCAGGAGAACAGCACGCCAGTCACTGCGGGAGTCGAGTTCAGCGAGGTCATGGCAGAGAACGCGAGCGTCCCCGTGGCAGGTGTCGTCGCAGACTACGTCGAGCTGCGAAATTCGACGGGTGCGGCGATTTCGCTCGCGGGTTGGAGCCTGAGTAACGACGGGAATCCGCAGAAATTTGTCTTTCCCGCCGGCACAAGCGTCGCGCCGAATGGATACATCTCGGTGCTCTGCGACACGGGCAGCGGCGGCGCCCTTTTGCACGCGGGCTTTACGCTTAATGGCGGGCCGGCAGGCGACAAAGTGCAACTCTACAACGCCAGTGGCGCGCGCGTGGACGGCGTGAGCTGGGGAAATCAAATCGCTGACCTAACGATCGGGAAAGTGAGCGGTGCGTGGGTCCTCTCGACGCCTACCCCGGGCGCGGCGAACACGGCTGCGGCGACCGCTTCGGCAACTGGAAATCTCGTCGTGAACGAGTGGCTGGCGAATCCGAATCCTGGCAGCGTGAGCTGGCTCGAAATCTATAACAAAAGCGCCACGGCGCCGGTTGCGTTGAAGGGATTGTATGTCCAGACGAGCGCGCAGCTTTTCCAGATCACGACGCTCGCGTTCGTTCCGGCGAATGGCTGGCTCCAGCTTTTCTCCGACGAACTTCCCGGCGTGAATCACGTCGATTTCACGCTCCCCGCGAGCGGCACGACGCTGTCGCTGCTGGACTCCGTGGGCGCTTCGCTTGATTCCGTCACATTCGGCGCGCAAGCGCAGGGCGTCTCGCAGGGGCGAAATCCCGACGGCTCCGCGACCATCGTGACTTTCACCGGCAGCCCGAGTCCTGGCGCGGCGAACTACGTCTCTAACTGGACCGGACCCGTGCTCAACGAAGCGCTAGCGATCAATGTGGCGAGTGCGCTTTCGCCCGGGGGTACTCACGCGACATGGCTGGAAATCTACAATCCGACTGCGAGCAGCTTCCCGCTAGGCGGTATGAAGCTCGGAGTGGTAAACGACTTTTCGTCCGCTTGGACGATTCCTGCGGGGACTAGCGTCGCCGCAGGCTCTTACCTCGTGATTTGGTGCGACGCCTCGCAGCCTCCGAGCACGATCGCTGGCCCCGACCTAAACACGGGCGTTCCGCTCTCCGGAACGAGTGGCGGTGCGTATTTGTTCACTTCGAACGGCCAACTGGTGAACCAAGTCGAGTGGGGTTTTCAAATCACCGACCGCTCGATCGGGCTCGATGCTGGGACGTGGAAACTGCTCGCGACCCCGACTCTCGGCACCGCGAACTCCGCGGCCGGGGCGCTAGGCGCGGTGACGAATCTACGGATCAACGAATGGATGGCAGCACCGAGCAGCGGCACGGATTGGTTCGAGCTCTACAACCTCGCGACGAGTCCCGTGGCGATGGATGGACTCTATCTTTCCGACGATCCGAGCGAACTCGGGCGGACGAAATTCAAAGTGCCGCAACTGAGTTTCATCGCCGCGAACGGCTGGGTGCGGTGGCGGGCTGACAGCACCCCGGAACTCGGGCGCAACCACGTCAATTTCAGCCTCGATTCCAACGCCGAGACGATCCGCATCTCAAACAATGACGCCGCTTTCACGGCGATCGACATCGTGACTTTCGGGCTGCAAACCACCGGCGTCAGCCAGGGGCGCATCCCGGATGGGGCGGCGAATATCGTCTTCATGCCAGGGTCGCCGACGCCCGCCGCGAAAAACGTGCTGCTGCCTGCTCCGACATTCAGCGCGCATCCGGCGGGGCAGACGCTGTCGCAGGGGACGAATGTGACATTCACCGCAGCCGCGAGCGGATCGGCACCGCTGACGCTCCAATGGAAATTCAACGGCGCGGATATTTCTGGCGCGACCGGCACGACGCTGAACGTGAACGGCGTCATGCCCGCCAATGACGGCAACTACACGCTCGTCGCGACGAACACGGCAGGCGTCGTTTCGAGCAACGTCGCGAAACTCTTGGTGACGCAGAATTTCTCGCAATGGGCCACAACTCAGGGCCTCACGGGCAACAACGCGCTGCCCGGTGCCGACCCCGATGGCGATGGGATCACGAACATTCAGGAGCTGTTCCATCACCTGAATCCAAACGCCGAGGCGGGCGCCTCGGACATGGACGCGCTGCCGAAAGTCGGCGTCGAGCCCGCGACCGGCACACCTCAATACCTCACGCTCACCTATCGTACCAACCCGCGCGCGACCTTCATGCTCGTAGAGCACCAAATCTCCGCCACGCTCGGCAGTGGCACATGGACGACGCTAGCCCCCGACGTGATCGAACCGCTCGCGCCCGACCCCGCCACCGGCGACCCTCGCGTGCGCGTGAAATTCTCGATCCAGCCCGGCGACACAAAGAAATTCCTGCGACTGCAACTCACGCCGTAACTGGCGGGTCGCGCCACCTACGCGATCAGCTCCTGCACGATATTTCCGTGCACATCGGTGAGGCGGAAGTCGCGGCCGGCGTAGCGGTAAGTGAGTTTCTCGTGATCGAAGCCGAGAAGCCGCAGAATCGTGGCATGCAGGTCGTGGACGTGGACGGGTTTTTCAACTGCTTTGAATCCGAACTCGTCTGTTGCGCCGTGAACGTATCCGCCTTTCGCGCCGCCGCCTGCAAGCCATGTGGTGAAGCCGTAGTGGTTGTGATCGCGGCCATTGATTTTGCCCGCGTTCGAGCCCGGCGTGGGCATCTCGACGGTCGGCGTGCGCCCGAATTCGCCGCCCCAAATCACGAGTGTTTCGTCGAGCATTCCGCGCTGCTTGAGGTCTTTCAAAAGCGCGCCGATGCCCTGGTCGCACTCTTTCGCCAGCCGGCGGTGGTTCACCTCGATGTCGTCGTGCGAATCCCACGGCTGACCTTCGCCGTGCCAGACCTGCACGACACGCACGCCGCGCTCGATGAGTCGCCGCGCGATGAGGAGCTGCCGCGCCTGCGTGCCCGCGCCGTACATGTCGCGGATGTGCTGCGGCTCCTTTGAGATATCGAACGCATCCGCGGCATCCATCTGCATCCGATACGCGAGTTCGAAAGACTGCACGCGCGACTCGAGTTGCGCGTCATTGGCGCGTCGTTGTGCGTGTTCGGCGTTGAGTTGCTGGAGCAAATCTAGCTGCTGCCGTTGCGCCGGCAGCGAGATGTGCGAGTTGCGGATGTTCTCGATGAGCTTCTCGACCTCGGTGTGCTTCGTGTCGATGTAGGTGCCCTGGTAAACGCCGGGCAGGAACGCCGACTGCCAATTTTGCGACTCCTGAATCGGATACCCGCCGGGGCACATCGTGATGAAGCCCGGCATGTTTTGATTCACGCTGCCGAGCCCGTAAGTGAGCCACGAACCCATGCTGGGTCTTATTTGGCGGGCATCCCCGCAATTCATCAGCAGCAGCGACGGCTCGTGATTTGGCACGTCGGCCTGCATGGAGCGGATGACGCAGATATCGTCGATCGACTCCGCGGTTTTTGCAAAAAGCTCGCTCACTTCGATTCCGCTCTGCCCGTATTTTTGGAAGGTGAACGGCGATTTGAAAGCCGCGCCGGTTTTGCGCTCGGTCTTCAAATCTAGCGGCACGGCCTTGCCATGATACGCGGTGAGCTGCGGCTTCGGGTCGAAGGTATCGACGTGCGACGGCCCGCCATTCATGAAGAGGTGAATGACGTTTTTGGCTTTCGCCGGAAGCGGCGGGAGCTTCGGCGCGAGGGGATTCAGCGACTCGGCGGCGTGCGAATTTCCAGCGAGAACGCTGCCCATCGCGAGCGCGCCAAAGCCCATGCCGCACCGCTGGAGAAAGTCGCGGCGGGTCAGGAAAAGGTGTTCGTGATCGAAGACGTGCGGCATGTGCGTCGGGGATAACCTAGCACGGCGTGGGAAAATTAGCGGGGCGGAAACGCGGAAAGATTTTCCGAGGAGCGTGCGGGACGGCTCCCCGGTGTGTGGACCGAGCGCACATGGTGCTCAGGCAGACTACGCGGCTGGCATCGGAAAGGGCCTTGAAGAAGGCAGCGGAGTGTCGCTTTTCTCGACCCGATCGGAGGGATATGCGACGCGGCTGTGCATCATGCTTTGCAGCGTGAATTTAAAGCTCTCGGAGATGACCTCGAGTTCGCGCAGCGTGATGTCGCAGTCTTTGAGCTGACCGTCCATGATCCGCTTTTCGATGAGGCTCGAGATGAGTGCGTCGAGCTTTTGCGGGGTGACGCGCTCAAGGCTGCGCGACGCGCTTTCGATGCAGTCGGCGAGGCTGATGATCCCGCATTCCTTTGTTTGCGGGCGCGGGCCACCGTATCGGAAACTTTCCTCGCGCACCTCGGGGATGTCCTCCTCGCGGATGTTCATGATTTTCCCGCCGGCGCGTGCGTCCTCCTGCTGCTGGATCGCGCGTTTGTAAAAATAGAAGACGAGCGAGGTGCCGTGGTGCTGCTGGATGATGTCGATGATCTGCTGGTTGAGCCCGTGCTTGAGCGCGAGATCCACGCCTTCCTTCACATGCGCGATGATGACGAGCGCGCTCATGGTCGGCGCGAGTTCGTCGTGCGGATTGCGGTCGTGCCGCATGTTTTCGGTGAAATACTCGGGTTTCACGAGCTTCCCGATGTCGTGAAAAAGCGAGCCAACACGGGCCATCGTGGCGTTTGCGCCGACGGCCTCGGCGGCGGCTTCGGCGAGGTTCGCGACGACGAGGCTGTGATGATAGGTGCCGGGCGCCTCGATGGTCATGCGCTTGAGCAGCGGGTGATTCAGGTCGGCGAGCTCGAGCCATTTGATGTCGGTTGTGACGCCGAAGAGCGTCTCGCAGACCGGGATGATCCCGCCGCCGACGATGAACGCGACGACGATCGGCGTGCCGATCGCGACGAGACTCTGCCAGCCAATCATCTGCCACGTGTTAGACGACCCGGCGGAGCCGAATGCGAATGGCAGTGGGCCGATCCACACAAACAAAAGCGCGAGCACCCAAGTCGCGATACCGACGAAAAATCCGGCGCGAATGAGCCGGCTGCGGCGGCGCACCTGCTGCGTGACGAAGACCGCGATGAAGCCAGTGATGAGGCTGATGACCAGGAATTTCGCATCCAGCGCGCGGTAGATGATCGCGCCCCACATGCTCACGAAAACGGCGGCGAAGGTTCCGTGATTTTTCCCGAGCAGCACCGAGAGTGTCAGCGGCGCGAGCGCGAACGGGACGGCGAGTTTCCAGAGCTGCATTCGCTCGGCGGAGCTAAACTCCGTGATGGCGGAAAGACCGGCGCGGCGCACCTGCGAGTCGGAGGTGACGAGCACGAGCTTCACTGCGGCGAGATGCAGCAGGAAGACCGCGAACATCAGGAGCAGGCGTGAATTTTGACGCCATGTCGCGGGATGATTGATCCAGAGCTGCGCGAGCGCGGTGAGGAAAATGAGGAGGCCGATGAGCGCGCGCTCGGCGGGCTGCTTCCACGAGTCGGAGTAAATGATCGCCCACAGGCCGAGCATGAAGCCGATAAAGATCGCGAGCTTCGCGCCGTCGCCGAACTCGAGCGTCTGGAAGAGTTCGCTCTCGGTGCGGCGGCGGCGGAGCTTGGAGCAAGCGAAGCCTTTCTTGACGAGGCGCTGGCGGTCGAAAATTCCGAACATAGGCAGCCGGAAACCTCTGCCGCCGGTGCAGTTTTATCAATGATTTCCTCGCGGGCCTGTGCCACACATTCGCGTCCTCCCACCATGATTCAAAACATCCTAGTCCTCGGCTCCGGCAGCGCCGGCTTGCTCGCCGCCATTTCTCTCAAGATCAAAATCCCGCAGCTCGCGGTTCGCATCGTGCGGAGCCCGGAGATCGGGGTGATCGGCGTGGGCGAGGGAACGACTCCGAATTTCCCGCGCCATCTTTTCGAATATCTCGGGATCAGCCGCCGCGATTTTTACCGCCTAGCGGAGCCGACTTGGAAGCTCGGCATCCGCTTCCTGTGGGGGCCGCGCGAGAGTTTCGATTACGGTTTTGCGCTTCAGCTCGACTCGCACTGGACGGATTTGCCGAGGCCGAATGGCTACTATTGCGACGACGATTTTCGCGACGCGAATGTGCCGGCGGCGATGATGTCGCACGGCAAAGTTTTCGCGCAGCAGCCGAATGGCGGCGGGCCGGATGTGCAGCCGTGGCACGCGTTTCACATAGAAAATAAGAAGTTCGTCGAGGTGCTGGAGCTGGTCGCGAAGAAGGTCGGTGTCGAGATCACGGATGGGAAAGTGAGTGGCAGTGAGCGCGGACCGCATGGGGTCGCGGCGGTTATTCTCGATGACGGGCGCCGGCTGGAGGCGGACTTTTTCATCGATGCGAGCGGCTTCCGCAGCGAGTTGCTGGGCAAGGCGCTGGAGGAACCGTTCGTCGCGTTCGACCGCTCGCTTTTCTGCGACCGCGCGGTGGTCGGCGGCTGGGATCGCACGGACGAACCGATCCTCCCCTACACGACCGCGGAGACGATGGATGCGGGCTGGTCGTGGCAGATCGAGCATGAGCATCACATCAATCGCGGATACGTCTATTCGTCGCAGCACACGTCGGACGACGAGGCGTGCGCGGAATTTCAGCGCAAAAATCCGAAGGTGCCTGCCGACCTGCGCGTCGTGAAATTTCGCTCGGGCCGGCGGCAGCGGTTGTGGGTGGATAATGTCGTCGCGATCGGGAATTCGGGCGGATTCGTGGAGCCGCTGGAGGCGACATCGCTCATGGTCGTCTGCTCGGAGACGCAGACGCTCATCGACATGCTGCAGCATTGCGCGCTGACGCCAACGCCGACGATGCGTCAGCTTTTCAACAACGTGACCTCGCGGACGTGGGACGAAATCCGCGACTTTCTCGCGCTGCACTACAAGCTGAACACGCGGCTCGACACGCCGTTCTGGAAGATGTGCCGCGAGGACACGGACGTGTCGGGCATCAAGCCGCTGCTCGACTTCTATGGCGAAAATGGGCCGACGGGATTTGCGCGGCACACTCTGCGGAGCACGGACACGGATTTCGGGATCGAGGGCTATCTCGTGATGCTCGTGGGGAATCAGTATCCTTATAGCGGGCGGCATGTCGCGCAGCCTGAGGAGGTGGTGAAATGGAACGCGCACCGCGCGCGTTTCGCCGCGGAAGCGAAGAACGGGCTGACGGTGAAGGAAGCCCTCGCTTACGTGCGGCACCCCGGCTGGCGCTGGCATGGGGAGCCAGCGTGAGACTCAAACCCCTTCGGTCGATCCGACGATGCGGAGCTGGACGGTGTCGAGGCGTTCTTCACCGACGTAGATGTAGCTGACGATGACGAGGCGGTCGCCGTCGGTGACGAGTTTTCTCTGAACGAGGAAGTCTTGCGCGGCGGCGATGGTGCGGAGTGGGTTGGCGTCGAAGGGGATGGAGAATGGGACGAGGCCCCAATTTAGCACTGCGCGGCGGCACAGCTCGAAGGTCGGCGCGAAGCAGTAGATGGGAGCGTCGGGGCGCAGATTCGAGACGAAATCGGGCATGACTCCGCGCCGGGTGAAGATCACAAGCTTTGAGCCGGGCAGGGAATTGGCGAGGACGACCGCGGCCTGGACGGTTTTCTCGCGGTCGCGCTCGAGGATCGCTTCCTTTGCATAGCCCGCGCCGCCGCTCTGCTCGATGCGGCGCGCGACTCGGTCGAATACGCGGACGCATTCGGCGGGATATTTTCCCACCGTCGTTTCTCCGCTGAGCATGATCGCGTCGGCCTGCTCGAAGACGGCGTTGGCGACGTCGGTGACTTCGGCGCGCGTCGGGACAGGGCTGGAGATCATCGACTCGAGCATGTGCGTGGCGACGATGACGGGGCGTCCGAGGATGAGGCACCGCTTCACGATCATGCGCTGGATGATCGGCAGCTCCTCCATCGCGCACTCGATCCCCAGATCCCCGCGCGCCACCATGATGATATCCGTGCGCTCGATGATCGAGTCGATGTTTTTGACGGCGAGCTGGTCTTCGATTTTCGCGACGATGCGCGCCGTGCTGCTGTGGGAGTGCAGGACTTTCCGCAGTTCATCGACGTCGCTCGCTTCTCGGCAAAAGCTGAGCGCGACGAAATCGACGCCGACCTCGCAGCCGACTGCGACATCGGCGAGGTCTTTCTCGGTGAGCGGAGGGAGGTTGACGCGAACGCCGGGGAGATTGATGTGGCGGCGCGAGCCCATGACGCCTGCGGTGAGGACTTCGCAACGGATGCGAACGCCGGATTTGGCGAGCACCTTCATGTGGATCATGCCGTTATCGACGAGGACGACGTCGCCCACCGAGATGTCATCGACGAGCCCGTCGTAATTCACATCGACGCTGCGCTCTTCCTCACTCTGTGCGCCGCGGACGGTGAACTCGAAGATGTCGCCGGCCTTCAGGTCGAGCTTGGTGGGCAGGTCCCCGGTGCGGATGGCCGGCCCCTGCGTGTCCATGAGGATGCCGACGATAACGTCGAGCTCTTTGGCGATGGCGCGGATGCGGGGGACAATGACGCGGACCCAATCGTGCGTGGCGTGGCTCATGTTGAGCCGGAAGACGTTCGCCCCTGCGGCGATCATCTCGTGCAGCACCTCGGCCGATTCAGTCGCGGGCCCGAGCGTGCAGATGATTTTCGTTTTGCGCATGGCGAGTTGAAGCAAGCGCGGCACGGGAAGGCAAGCAAACACAAGGCTTCCGGGCAATTTGCTTGCCGACCACGGGCTCGACTGATGGCTGCGCTACTTCTTCGGAATCTTCGGTTTTTCTGCGGTCGTCGTCTCCACGTTTTCGTGAATACTCGGCTCCTCGGGCTCCGGCGGCGGCACTGGTTTGGCCTGCTGGCGGCGATTCCAAGAGGCGGCGCGCGCCTGCTCCTGCGAGCCTTTCGCGAGACGGAGCACGGACATCGAGCGTGACTCGACCTCGATCTCGTCGCCGGATGCGTGAGTGCTCGGATTCTCGAGAAAGCCTTCCTCCAGCCGTGTGTCGATGAGCAGTTGCCAATCGACCTCTTTCTCACCTGCGAGAACGAATTTCACGGGCGCGTGGTAGGAGTTGAAGAGCAGCAGGAAGGTGTCGTCTTTCACGAGTTCGCCGTGGTAGTCGCGCACATCCGCGGTATCGCCACTGAGCATCATGCCGAGGCATTTCAGATGTCCGGAATTCCATACGTCGTCGCCCATTTCGGTGCCGTCGTTGTCGATCCACATGACGTCTTTGATTTCGGTGCCGCGGATTTTTCGCCCGACGAAGAACTTGGGCCGCCGGAAGACGGGGTGGTCGTGGCGGAACTGGATTATGCGGGCGGTGAAGTCCTTTTGCTCGCGCTGCTCGGGGGTCCAGTCCCAGTGGAACCAACTGATTTCGTTGTCCTGGCAGTAGGCGTTGTTGTTGCCGCTCTGGGTGCGGGCAAATTCGTCGCCGCCGCAGAGCATGGGGACGCCCTGGGAGAGCATCATGGTGGTGATGAAGTTGCGCATTTGCCGGCGGCGGATGGCGTTGATTTGCGCGTCGTCGGTGGGGCCCTCGGCGCCGCAGTTCCAGGAGCGGTTGTCGTTGTGGCCGTCCTGGGAGTTCTCGCCGTTGTCCTGGTTGTGCTTGTCGTTGTAGGAGACGAGGTCGTTCAGCGTGAAGCCGTCGTGGGCTGTGAGGAGATTGATGCTGGCGTAGGGGCGCTTGCCATCGCGCTGGTAGAGGTCGGAACTGCCGGTGAGGCGGAAGGCAAACTCGCCGACGCCGTTGTCGTCACCTTTCCAATAGCTCCGCACGCAATCGCGATATTTGCCATTCCACTCGGTCCACAGCACGGGGAAATTTCCGACCTGATAGCCGCCCTCGCCGACATCCCACGGCTCGGCGATGAGCTTCACGCGGGAGATGACGGGATCCTGATGGATGATGTCAAAAAACGCGGAGAGTCGGCTGACCTCATGCAGCTCACGCGCGAGCGTGGCGGCGAGGTCGAAGCGGAAGCCATCGACGTGCATCTCGAGCACCCAGTATCGCAGCGAATCCATGATGAGCTGGAGCACGCGCGGGTGCATCATGTTGAGCGTGTTCCCTGTGCCCGTGTAGTCCATGTAGAAGCGCTTGTCGTCGGCGAGCACCCGGTAGTAGGCGGTGTTGTCCACGCCGCGGAAGCAAAGCGTCGGCCCGAGGTGATTTCCCTCGCCGGTGTGGTTATAGACTACGTCGAGGATGACCTCGATGCCCCGTGCGTGGAGGCTCTTCACCATCTGCTTGAACTCGCGCACCTGCCCGCCCGCATTGCCGCTGCTCGAGTAGGAAGCGTGCGGCGCGAAATATCCGATCGAGTTGTATCCCCAGTAATTCGAGAGGCCGCGATTGACCAAAAATTCGTCGTTCACGAAATGCTGCGCCGGCAAAATCTCGAGCGCGGTGATGCCGAGCTTTTTGAAATAATCGACCGCGAAGTCGCTGCCGATCGCCGCGTAGCTGCCGCGAATTTCCTCCGGCACCTCCGGGCACAATTTCGAAAAGCCCTTCACATGCGCCTCGTAGATCACCGACTCCGCGAGCGGCGTGGCCGGCGGGCGATCGTCGCCCCAGTCGAACGCGTCATCGACGACGACGCATTTGGGCATGCAGAAAGCGTTGTCGCGGTAGTCGCGGAAAAGATCGGATTTGTCGCCCGCACCGCCCATCTCGTACCCGAACATTTCGGGCCCCCACGAGACGAGCCCGGTGATCGCTTTGGCATACGGATCGAGCAAAAGTTTCGCATCGTTGAAGCGGTGACCTTCATCGGGATCGTAGGCGCCATACACGCGGTAGCCGTAGAGTTGTCCGCCCTTCATCTCCGGAACGAAGCAGTGCCAGACTTGATCCGTCTGCTCGGTCATGCGGAAGCGGATGACCTCCGCGGTCGCCTCCGGGTCGTCGAAAAGACACAAGTCCACGCCCGTGGCGTTCTCGGAGAAGATCGCGAAATTCACGCCGTCGGGGCGGACCGTGGCGCCGAGCGGATACGGTTCGCCCTGCCAGATTTTGTAGTTGTTCATTTTTAAAAAAAGAGTGCCGCGCCCACATCGGAGCGCGCGTGGTTTTTGGCCGCGCGGAAGAAACTGCCGCACCGCCCGGATGTCGAGCCCAGGCTCCCCCGACCTAGCACTAAATGCATCGCGACGTCGCTAAGCGGCTTTCCGGCAAAAGCGCGTGGCTGCTCGCCGCCTGTCGTTGCTCTTGCTTGCGCCTGAGTCGGATGATGCCGCGCAGTTCAGACGGCTGCGCAGAGGCGCAGATGCGATTCGTCTGTCTATGTCCGATCCACGAAACGTCGCCCACGACAAAAAGGTCCTGCAGGAAAAGAAGCATCACGGAGAAGACCCGGCAGCGGGCGCCGTGGCAGATGTCGTGCAGCCCGGCAAAAAGCCGGAAATGAAGCACGAGGAGGAGCACCAGGATCCTGCGACTGAGCGCGCGGAGGAGGCGGTGCAGGCGGCTGAGGACGTGAAGGAAGCCGTCGAGTCCCACGCGGAGAAAACAGACATTCACAAGCGGTCGTGAATTGCTGCGCCGTACGGCTCCGGCGGGGCGACCTGAGATTTTGAAGCCATGACTGCCGCATTCGAGCCGCCCGGACGTCTTCCGGTTGCACTGCTGTTGCTTCGCTGCAGTGTGTTTCTCGTGATGGTGATGTGGACGGCGGACAAATTCATCCACTCAGACCACGCAGTGAAAGTTTACGAGAAGTACTATTTCCTCTCGGGCATCGGGATCACAACGATGTTCGTCGTCGGCGGGCTCGAGATTCTGCTGTTGCTGGCATTTCTTGCCGGCGTTTGGAGGCGCGTGAGCTACGGCCTCGTGACACTCATCCACGCAGTCTCCACGTTCTCTGCATTCAAAATGTATCTCACGCCAGGCGAGCCGTATCACCTTCTCTTCTTCGCCGCGTGGCCGATGCTCGCGGCCTGCGTCGCGCTCTATCTGCTGCGCGAGCACGACACGCTTTTTACTTTCAACTCACCGCCCAGCGTTTCGTGAAAAGCACAATCCGCGGGTTTTCCGCGGCTACGTCTGATTTGCTTGAACCTGCCTCTGTCGCGGCGTAGTTGAATGCATCCGCGGTTTCTTGACCGCGGTTCGAGCAACATGGAGGGGTGGCAGAGTGGTCGATCGCGCCGGTCTTGAAAACCGGAGAGCCGCAAGGTTCCGTGGGTTCGAATCCCACCCCCTCCGCCAGTTTTCTAAATCTCCAAGGCACTATCCGAAGGTCGCTCCCGCCTCGTGATCCCATCTGCGATGCTTCGCGAACGGGGTGATTTGCCTTTGCGTGCGGGCCAGCCTTCGCGCTGCGTCGTGCGATCGCCGTCGGAATCCTCGGTTTGGTCGTGGAAAAGGACTTGCTGTGTGGGGAAGGGGAGATCGATCCCATTTTCCACGAGTGCTTTTTTCGCCGCCTCGAGCACGAGATCGACGGAGTGCACGACTTCGCTGCGTTTCGGCGGATTGATCCACCAGCGGGCGCGCAGATTCACCGAGCTGCCCGCGAGTTCCGTCACGAGCACCTCAGGCGCCGGATCGTCGAGGACCTCGGGCGCGTTGCGCATGACATTCATGATGATCTCCTTCGCTTTGGCGATGTCGTCGCCGTATCCGATGCCGATGTCGTATTGCATCCTGCGCGAGGGGTATGCCGTGTTTACGATCACGGGGTTTGAGAAAAGTTGACTGTTTGGGATCACCACGCGCCGCCCGTCGTACGTGCGGATCATGGTGGCGCGCGTTTGGATCGATTCAACATTTCCCTCGAAATCGCCCATCTTGATCTGGTCGCCGATCTCAAACGGCTGATTCCAGAGGATCAAAATACCAGCGAGAAAATTCTGGAGGATGTCGCGAAAAGCGAAACCGATGGCGACGCTGGTGATGCCGAGGAAATCGACGAGTTGCGCAGGCTTGAAGGTGGGCAGTGCGATTACCAGCGAGATAAGCAGGCCGAGGAAAACCATGACCGCTTGGGCGAGCCGGCCCATAAGAAGACCGATATTCCGATGCCGCTTCCTGCGTTGCGCGACGTTACGGATGAGCGCTCGCACGCCTTTCGCTGCAAAGTAAAACGCAAAGAACACCAATAACGCGAGGACGATGTAAGGCAGGCGCAGGTAGAACCCGTCGCCCATTTCCCTGACTCCTTTGAGCGATTCGCCAAAATTGAAATTCATACCGGGGCATCGGCGCTCGCTCTTCGCTCGCTCCCATATTCCAAGCGAAAAGCCGTTGTCCGCTCAAATCGCACATGCCGCGCGATTCCTCCCCAGCCACTCCACCCATGCACAAATTTTGGATCGAAATTCGCTCGAGTCTCTGGTTCGTCCCCGCCTGCCTCGTATTGGCTGCCATAGCGGCCGGCCTTGCTTTCGTAGAGATCGATGTCCTTTTCGCCGATCAGCTCAAGCCGCTTGGCTGGATGCCCTTTCTGAATACCGGCGCCGAGGGCGCCCGCGGCATGCTCTCCTCCATCGCCAGCTCGATGATCACGGTGGCCGGTGTGGCCTTTTCCATCACGATCGTCGCGTTGTCCCTCGCCTCCACCCAGTACACCCCGCGCATTCTGAGGAATTTCATGCGCGATGGGACGAATCAGTGCGTCCTCGGCGTCTTCGCCGGGATCTACGTCTATTGCCTCATCGTGCTGCGATCCATCCGCGGCGGCTCTGAGGATGGCGGCTTTGTCCCCCTCATCGCCGTCTTCGTAGCCCTCCTGCTTGCGCTCGTGGGCATCGGTTATCTCATCTACTTCATCCACCACATTGCCAGCTCGATTCAGGCGTCCTACATTCTGGAGTCCATCGCCGCCGAGACTCTTGACGCCATCGATCGAGCCCATCCTCGCGACAGCGGTCTCTCTGAGGAAACGGTCCCGTGCGCATTCGAGCCGGAGAAACTCGCCGCATGGCAGCCTGTCGATGCCCACGCGAGCGGTTACCTCCAGGCCGTAGATTGTGACGCTCTCGTGGATTTCGCCAGCAGCACCGACACGTGTCTCCGCCTGCACGCGGGACTTGGCGACTTCGTGGTGAAAAATGCGCCTCTTCTCCACATCGACCGCGCTCTCGATGACCCCGCCGCGGGCAGGCTCCGCGGTGCCTTCGTCATCGGCAATTTTCGGACCGTCGATCAAGACCCAGGCTTTGGCATCCGCCAAATCGTCGATATTGCGCTCAAAGCTCTCTCGCCCGGCGTGAACGACACCAGCACGGCTGTTTCGTGTCTCGATTATCTCAGTGTCCTCCTCACAGACCTCGCCCGTCGGCGCATTACGAGTCCCTACCGTCCCGCCGAGGATGAGCCGCCGCGCATTTTCGCGTCCGCCCCGCTTTTTTCCGAGTATCTCGCCCGCGCTCTCGACGAAATCCGGCTCTGCGCCTCCGGCAATGTCACCATCATTCTCGCCATCCTCATCCTCCTCACGCGAGTCGCCGGTGCCACTGCCGACCCCGCCCGCCGTCTCCTCCTCCTGATCCACGCCGGCACGCTCACTGACCTCGCCGACACCAGCGTGCGCGACCCATATGATCGCGCCCGGGTGAATGCCGGCCTCGCGCAACTCCGCACCGCTCTCGGCCCCCGCGCGCAGATTGCCGCCCTATCCATGAGCGGCGTAAGCGACGGGCGCTGAAGCCTGGCCGCCAAAATGGGCGGGCGCAGCCGGACTAAGGGCAAGTAGCCGATGTTTTTCTTTTGCGTGTCGAACTCGTCGCGCTAATATGACAATGCGGAGACTTCCCCCTCCCCGCCATTGCCCCCCATGAACAAACACACGGACAATTCTCTCGTTTTCAAATCTGTGTTTTCCAAAAGGCGCGGCACGATCCACACCAAGCGACTGGCAAGTGCCTGCCTGGCGGGTGTTTCTGTGGCTTCCGCTGCGATTTTCACATGGGATAATGTGACGAGTCCCTGGAGCGTTGCCTTGAACTGGCTGGGAGACGTAGCGCCGGGGAGTGCGGCGGACAATGAATTGGTATTCGGTGGGACGGACCCAAGTTACACCGCGACGCACGATCTCGGTGCGGATTTCAATCTGAACATCCTGCGTTTAAATAGCGCAGTAACGACGGCGACGCAGACTCTAAACGCTTCCGGCGGCTCGACGCTGTCGTTCGTAGCGAGTGGCGCGACGAACCCGTCGCTGGTGCAGCAAGGGGCGGGAGCTTTCAATATCGACATCCCGATAGTGTTGAATGCGGCGTCGACTTTCACTGGTACGGCAGGCAGCGGGCTCGTGTCGCTTTTCGGGCCGGTGGGCGGCGGCGGCGCGGTGTCGATCGCAGGTGGCTCGTGGGCGTTCCGCGATAACGGGAGCACGTACAATGGCGCGGCTACAATCTCGGGCGGGGCGGCGGTGGAGCTGAAAGTGGAGGGGACGGGAAACCTGGGGATCAATTTCGCGGGGTCCGGGACGACGGGAATTTTCGGGACGAATAACACAGTCACGATTAATGGCGGCTCGTTGCGGCTCACCACGCAGGGGACCGGAAGCCTAACGCTGGGGACGAATCGGGTGCTGGCATTCGGAACGAACGGCGGGACATTGACTCTCCTGAACAGCAATCCGTCGGCACCGGCGACTCACGCGGGGCAGATTGCGAGCGGCGACTTCGCGCTTACACTGGGCAATGCGACGGGTAACCCTGCGGTGATTCAATTCAACGGCGGACAAGTGGGACTTTCGAGCCTTGCGACTCCGTTTGGCGGGGACTGGAGTTCAGGAGGAAATGTGCTGCGCTTCCGCAGCCAGACGGGCTCGGGGCCGCTGCGGATCGAGTTGACGAATGGCGCGATGGCGCGGGCCGGAAACGGCACGGCGGGGACGGTGAATATCGCGAATCCGATGACGATCAGCGGCGTGCCGGGGGGTGACCCGACTTCGGGGTTTACGGGGACGCCAGCGGCCGATGGGCAGGTGGATACGGGCGTAACAGTGACAACGGGGCGATATCTTTTGGATTCATCGTCCATCGTAAACAACTCGGCCGGACTGACTTTTGAGAATGCTGTGCAGGTGACAGTCGCCGGCGCTGCGAGGGCGTTTGATGGAAATATCACGGTGGCGGGGAATGGATATGTGTCTTTCGCAGGACGGGGGACGGGAACGGTGGTGGGAACACCTCTTGGCGCGGTCGGGGCGAATACGGCGAACGCGAATAACGCGCTTTATCTCGGGCAAGGAGGGAATGACACGCTGACGGTTCAGAGTGGCGGGACGGCGGTTTTCGACGCGCGATTTCGGCGCGATCAAGGAACTTCGCACGGAGTCGTGCTGAATGCGCAGGCATTGATCCAAGCGGGCGGGACGCTGCGCATCCTTCAGTCACTTTCGAATAATTTCGGCGGGATCACAGCGGCGACGGTGGCGAATACGGTGCTTCAGGGAAATATCGTGGGGCAGGGCAGTACGACGAGCGATGCGAGGCTGGATCTTTTCCTCCCGGCGGAGACCGGTGTTTTCGATGCCTTCGGGCGACTGCAGGTGGATGCGACGTCGAATATCGTCGTGAATGGCACGGGCTTTGGCGGGCTGCGGATCACGGGGTTTGCGCGGCAGAACAAGCTTTTTGCGGGCGGCGCGGCGGATCCGGACACCACGAGCTCGAAAGTGAACGCGTATCTGACTCCGGCGCGGATGAATGCGCTGACTGGGAGCGGCGGATACCTGACGGCGGCGGCGCGTGGTGAAACGTACGTGCTGCCAGCGGCGGAGTGGGCGGGCGCAGTGAGCGTGGGATTGAAAGTGGCGGACAGCAATCTGGGAGGCGTGGATGTGCAATTCGACCCCGGCAAAACGAGCTGGGCGCACAATCTTGCAGTCGATGCGGGGGCCGAACTGAGCACCGGAGCGTCGCCTTTTACCCTAACCGCCGCGACGCTGAACGGAACTGGGAAGGTGAGTGGCACCGGCGGCATCACGATCGCAGCGGGGGCGAATCTCGCGCCGGGACTCGGCGGAATCGGGACGCTGACGGTGGGGGACATTACGATCGCGGGCGCGCTGCTCGGAGATGTGTCGAGCACGGGGGTGAGCGATCTATTGAATGTGGGCGGCGCGCTGACGTTCGATCCGGCGAGCGCGTTTCAGGTGACGGCGGGGAGCACTTTCAACAACAGCAATTACACTCTGATCACGTATTCTGGAGCGCTAACCGGGACGTTTGGGTCCGTGATAGGGCTGCCGCTCGGCTACACGGTGAATTACGCGATTCCGGGGCAGGTGCGGTTGGTCTTCACGCCGCTAAGCTTCAAGACGTGGAATGGGGCACCGGGGACCGTCTGGAGCTCGAAGCCTTTGGATGCCAATTGGCAGGGCGGCGTGTCGTTCGTGGATGGTGACGTAGTGGTGCTCGATGACACTGCGGCGGGGAGCACGACTGTGAACGTGAGCGGGCTCGTACAGCCCGGCCTCGTTACTTTCAACAACTCGACGAAGAACTACGTGATCAACGCGCCGGCTTCCGGAGATACGATCGGTGGGTCGGCGTTGTTGACGAAAAATGGGACGGGATCGCTGACGCTAAACGGCTCGCACAGCTATGGCGGCGGCACCGTGCTGAATGCGGGGACGATCATTCTCGGAAACAATGACGCGTTGCCAAATGTCGGTAACGTCAGTGTGGCGGCGGGCGCCACCCTCAATGTGAACGGCAAGTCTGACACGATCGGGGCGCTCAGTGTATCGGGCACAGTGACAGCGGGGAGTCTGACGGTGTCCGGGCTTACGTTGGAAGACGGGGCGGCGGTTGCTGCGAATCTCGCGTTTGCTGGGGATGTGACAAAGAACGGGACGGCAGCGGTCACGCTGCCCGGGACGATCGATTTGGGCGGACCGCGGGTGTTCACTGTGGCAGCGGCGACTACGCCGCCGGGGCTGACGCTCTCCGGCGTGGTATCGAATGGCGCGCTGGTAAAAGCGGGCCTGGGTGAGCTGCGGCTGGCGGTCGCGAATTCCTATACAGGCGGGACTACGGTGAACGCGGGCACGCTTACGTCGGGCGCGTCCGGCGCGATCCCCGATGGTGCGCTGACGATCAACGGCGGGACCGCAAACTTGGCGGGCTTCAGCTTCGTGGCCAGTTCGCTGACCGGCACCGGTGGCACGTTGGCAATGGGAGGTGGCGGACTGGCGATTATTAACGCTGTGAACGGAAGCTTTGCGGGAGCGATCACCGGCGGCGGCACGGGCATCACGAAGCTCGGCGCTGGCGTGCAGACGCTGAGCGGTGCGAGCACTTTCACTGGCGGCATCTTAATCCTCGAGGGGCGTGTGAATCTCAACGGCACCGCCGCCGCCGGCGCGATGGCCGGAATCGTGACGGTGAGCAGCGGGACCGGGTTGCAATCGGGCGCGGCGATCGCGAACAATATCGAACTCGCGGGTGGCATCCTTTCAGCGAGCGGTTCCACAAACGTGACCAGCGGCCAACTCAACGTCACCGCAGCCTCGACCATCGACCTTTTCAACCGCGACACGAATGCGATCAGCGACGTCATCCTGCTCGGCACGCTGCGAGGCAGCGGAAATATCAACCTCCTCGCGAGCACCGCGCAGGCGAACGCCGACGGCGGAATGGGCCTGCGCATCCGCGGGACGACCGCCAGCGATTACAGCGGCACGGTGAATGTGAACCAAAAGGCGAAATTCGAAATCCAGATGGCCACCGCCACCGCCCCGAATCCCTTCGGCACCGGTGCCATCGTCCTCAACGCCGGGACGAGCACCGGCGCGGTGGGTGGCACCTATTCGCAAATCCAGGCGCGTCTCGTCGCCGGGAGCCAGACCTACGTGCTCGGCAACAACGTGCAGGTCGTCGGCACCGGATACGTGAATGCGAACATCCTCGGCGGCACCGATGTCGTCGCGCAGTACGGCAACCTGCAGATCGGTGGCGGGCAGATATTCGGAGCGAGCAAAAACGACATCAACAACCGCACCATCGAATTCACCACCGTCTCGCTGACCGGCGGCAACGCGGAATTCCGCGCATTCGACGCCGCCTTCAGCACTGCTGCCGCTCGCGGCGGTGCGAATATCCGCCTCGGCGTCATCTCGGAGATGATTGGCGGCTCGGGGATCATCCTCAAATCCGGCACTGGATATCGCAACGAGATCACCGGCGTTTCGACTTACACCGGCCCGACGCGGGTGGATGAAGGCGTGCTGCATGTTGGCATCACCGGCTCGATTGCGAGTTCATCGCGCATCGACCTCGCGAGCGGTACGAAATTCGAGGTGCTCGATTTTGGCGCAGCCGGATATGCCATCCCCGCGGGGCAGACGCTCGCCGGCCTCGGCGATGTGGACGGGCGGATCGTCCAGGGTGGGACGCTCGCTCCCGGTGTGGGCGGCATCGGCACTCTCACCGGCGATGATTTCACGTTAAACGGCAGCGCGCCGCTGACATTCGACCTGAGCACATTTGACAATTCCTCCGACCGGCTCGGGCTTATCGGTGCTTTTGAAAAGGGAAGCGCCGGGACGTTTCAGTTCAACTTCCTCGGCACCGGGCTGGATGGCCAGACCTACACGCTCGTGACCTTTGCGAGCACCACTTTCAGCGCGTCGGATTTCAGCTACACTGGGCTCGCTGCGGGAGTCGCGGGCACGTTCCAGATGACGCCGACGGAGTTGCAATTTGTCGCCGTACCGGAGCCGCGTGCCGCATTCTCGCTGCTTGGCGGGCTCGGGATGCTGCTTGGCCTGCGCCGCTTCCGCCGCCGCGCGTGAGCTCCGCACCTGTTTCGCGAATTGCTCACCCACGCTGCTCGCAAACGCCTTGTCGGCGTCGTGTGGCTACGCGAGGCAGCCTTCGATCTGCGCGCGGAGGCGCGGCTCGTCGAGGTGCTTGCCGATAAAGACGAGCTGGCTCGTGCGCTGCTCGCCTTTCTCCCACAGCCGGTCCCACAGGATCGTAAACCGGTTGTTCACTCCGTGGAAAATTGCGCGGCGCGGGTTTCCGTCGATTTGCAGGAAGCCCTTCGATCGGAAAATCTTCTCCTTCACCGAGAGTTCCTGCACAAAATGCTCGAATTTTTCCACGCTGAACGACCTCGTGAACTCGAACGAAATCGAATTGATCTCGTGATGATGCCGCTGGTTCAGTTCGTTCAGAAACTCAGGATCGACCGCCAGCTTTTGGTCGATGTCAAAGGCGTTCATATCTAGCAATTCCTTGAGATTCACCTGCGACTGGTTCGTGCGGAAAATCTGAGCGTGCGGGTTTAGCTCACGCATCTTGCTCTCGGTTTGCGCGAGGTGCGGCTCATCGACGAGGTCGGTCTTGTTTAGTAGGACAAAATCGGCCATCGCGATTTGCTCGCGCGCGGTTTCGACGTCGGTCATCTGTTTGTCGATCTGCTCGGCATCGACAACAGTGATGATCGAATCGAGCCGCACGAGTTGCTGGAGTTGCGGGATGTTTAAAAAAGTCTGCGCGACCGGGCCGGGGTCGGCGATGCCAGTGGTTTCGATGAGCAGGTAGTCGAATCCGCCGCGCTTGATGAGCTTTTGCACGCCTTGCACGAGGTCTTTGCGGATGGTGCAGCAGACGCAGCCATTGTTCATCTGCATGATCTCCTCCTGCTGGTTCTCCACCAGCATTCCGTCGATACCGATCTTGCCGATCTCATTGACGATTACTGCGAATTTGTAGCCATGCTGTTGCTTGAGGATGTAGTTGAGCAGCGTGGTTTTGCCGGCTCCGAGGAAGCCGGTGAGGATGGTGACGGGGACAGGTTTGGCGGTCATGGTGCGGTGTGATTTTGAGAAAGAAAAAGGCGGTCCGAGTCGAGACTCGGACCGCCAGTCAAATGTTCAAGATTGCGCGGATTAGCGCTTCTTTTTCAGCAGCGGCAGGCCAGTCTTGCTGTTCTCGGAAACTTCGTAACCGTCCGGCAGCGCGTCGATCGCGCCTTCTTTTGCCTCGCCGCCAAAGTAGTAGAGCATCACGCGCTGACCGCCCTTGAGCTCTTGGTTGCGCGAGTGGAGGAAGTAGGTTTTGCCGGACTTCTGGCTGACGACGCTGAATGCCATACGAGGTGGAGTTGTTTTGGGGTTGGGGTTTGCTAGATCACGCCAGCGCTTTTCAATGTCGCGTAAGCGCCATTTTTCGTGACGGTCTTCATCGCTCGCGCCGTGAGTTTCACGCGGATGAATTTCTTCAGCTCGGTGACCCAGATGCGCTTGCTCTGGAGATTCGGGTAAAAGGTGCGAGGCACGACTTTTGTGACGTGCTGGCCGATGCCGCCTTTTTTCTTCGCGAGACCGCGCCGGTGAATAATCGAGCCCTTGGTGGGGCGCGCCTTGGTGATGCTGCAAACTTTGCTCATAAAAATAGGTCGTTGGTGGACGAGGGGCGGCGACGATGGAGGCGACGCGAAGCGTGGTCAAGGGAGATTTTGCATTTTCCCCACTTCTCGTCATCTCCATGAACCGCCGCGAGCGCCGCCATAAAAATCACCTTTTTCCCTCGCATCCAGACGGACGAACATCTAAGCCTCTGCCCGCTCAAGCGACGGGCGTGGGTGCCAGCCGCCGGGCCGAATTTATGCGAAATATTTTCTTCTCGTCGCTGCTAGCGCTCACGCTCGGCTTGGGCATTATGCCCGCTTCGCTCGGGCAGCAGAGCGAGGCCGATGCGAGCACGAAAAGCGGAGTTGGGCCGCCGCTCTCGGTGCCGCTTTTGCCGACGAAAAGAGACGCACCGCTGCCAAAGGAAACCGAGCCGACGCTTGAGCTCATTCCTGGAGCGACGGGCTCTGGGCCGAAGACTTCTGCGCCGCGTCCGGTGGCCGCGACACGTTCGGGAGTAGTGCGGAATTGGATCGACCAGACAGAGGCGGAAGCGCAGCGAAAGAGCGCGGGCTGTGTGCAGTGCCACGTCTCGACCGATGCTCACACGATGCACACTTCGCGCAACGTCGTGCTCGGCTGCATCGACTGCCACGGGGGGAATCCCGCGCGCGGGCTCCCGATCGAGCAGGCACATGTGCCACCGCATAATCCGGAGTTTTGGCGCACATCGGCGAACCCCGCGAACGCGACTGTCGTGCTCAACCACGAATCGCCGGAGTTCATCCGCTTCGTGAATCCCGGCGATCTCCGCGCGGCGGAAAAAGCGTGCGGACTATGCCACGGCGACATCGTGAAGCGCGTCGGAAATTCCATGATGAACCACGGCACGATGCTCTGGAATGCCGCAGCGTACAACAACGGCGCAATCGACTCGAAGAATGCGATCGTCGGTCAGGCGTATGGCGAGGACGGCGTGCCGCTGATCCTGAACAACCCCTTTAAGCCGACCGCCGAGGAGACGCGCAAATACGGCTTCATCGCGCAGCTCGTGCCGCTTCCACGCTTCAATCGCGGGATGCCCGGCAACACCCTCCGCATCTTCGAAAAGGGCGGAATGCTCCCGCTTTCGCTCGGCATCCCGACGCTCGACGAACCGCCCGGAAAGCCTGAGCGAAGGCTCTCCGACCGCGGCCTCGGCACGCTCAACCGCACCGATCCCGTCATCCTCGGCGCATCGAAAACGCGCCTCCACGATCCGATGCTCGGCTTCATGGGGTCGAACGACCGCCCCGGCGATTACCGCTCGAGCGGCTGCTCCGCGTGCCACGTGGTGTATGCCAACGACCGCTCGCCGACCAACTCCGGCTGGTGGTCGAAATACGGCCACCAAGGCCTCAGCTTCTCGAAAGACCCGACCATTTCCAAAAACGAAAGCGGGCATCCGATCTTGCATCAGTTCACCCGATCGATCCCGTCCGCGCAGTGCATGAACTGCCACATGCACCAGGGGAATCTCTTCGTGAATCCCTTCCTCGGCTACACGTGGTGGGATCAGGAAACAGACGCCGATCTGATGTATCCGAAAGAGCAGCACGACCCGACCGACGACGAACTCGTCCGCGCGACCGTGCAAAATCCCGAGGCCGCGGCGGCGCGCGGGAACTGGGGTAATCCCGATTTTCTCCAGAAAGTCGCCGAGCTGAACCCGCTGCTAAAGCACACGCAATTTGCCGACTACCACGGCCACGGCTGGGTTTTCCGCGCCGTCTTCAAGCAGGACAAAAAGGGCAACCGTCTCGACCTCAACGACAACATCATCGAGCACAGCGACTTCAAACACGCGGTGCATCTCAATGACGTTCACATCCAAAAAGGCATGCAGTGCGTGGACTGCCATTTCGAGATCGAAGTCCACGGAAACGGCCTGCTCTACGGCGAGCCGCGCAACGTCACGACGATCACCTGCGTGGACTGCCACGGCACCGTGGAAAAGCGCCCGAGGCTCGTCACCACAGGCGCGGGCGGGCATTGGAACGAAAAGGCGCACATGCTGCAGCCGATCGATTTGCAGAAG
Organism: Chthoniobacterales bacterium; assembly: GCA_038207335.1. GTDB lineage: Bacteria > Verrucomicrobiota > Verrucomicrobiia > Chthoniobacterales > Chthoniobacteraceae > CAIURC01. Next base: position 85,501 of record JBBQZX010000006.1, read on the forward strand.
ACCGCGACGCCGTGGAAGCCGCGCTTCGAGTGGGAAGGCGACCGCCTTTTCCAGAACTCCACGCTCTCGCCCGACATCCGCTGGGAGATCCCGCAGACCGTCGATGTCATCGACCCGCTCTCTCCGAAATACAACGCGAAGGCGCGCTACGCGAAGACGCTCCAGCGCGATGGCGAGACGTGGGGTTCCGTGCCCGACTCGCCCGAGCAGTGCGCGGCCAAGCTCGCGCACTCAAACAAGGCGATGGATTGCCAAATCTGCCACACGTCCTGGGCCACGAGCTGCTTCGGCTGCCACTTGCCCATGAAGGCGAACCAGCGCGTCGCGCAGAACAAATACGAGGGCGTGATCGACCGGAACTACACCACCTACAATCCGCAGGTCGTCCGCGACGATGTCTTCATGCTCGGCATCGATGGGACCGTGAAAAAGCACCGCATGGCCGTCCTCCGCTCATCCAGCGCGGTGGTCGTCAGCTCGCAGAACCAGAACCGCGAGTGGGTTTATTCGCAGGCGCAGACGGTGAGCGGCGACGGCTACAGCGGGCAGGCTTTCAACCCGCATTTCCCGCACACCACCAGCGGGCGGGGGACGACCAAAAATTGCACCGATTGCCATCTTTCAAAGAACAACGACAACAACGCGTGGATGACCTCCCTCCTCGGCTTCGGCACGGGCACCGTGAATTTCTTCGGGCGCTACGCATGGGTCGGCGGCGAGCATGCGCTGCACGGCGTCGTGTGGACGGAGGCCGACGAGCCGCAGTCGCCGATCGGCAGCTCATTCCAGAGCAAGGCGTATCCGCGCGACTTCGCGGACCACTTGAAAAACAAGCGCGTCCTGAAGACCGCCTACGAGCACCACGCGAGCGAGATCAACGACCTCACGCTCCACGGCGAATACCTCTACACCGCGAACGGCAAGAGCGGGCTCGAGGTCTTCGACGTCGCGAACATCGACCAGAAGGGTTTCAGCGAGCGGTTCAACAGCGCGCCCGTCTCGCCGCTCGGGCAGCGGACTTATGTGCGGACGAAATTTGCGACCTCCGCAGCGCTCGCGGGGACGATGGTGAACGACCCGGTGCGCATCCAGAATCCCGAGAATGAGGAGCAGCCCATCCACCCGATTTACGGCTGCATTTTCGTCACGGACTTGGAGGAGGGCCTCGTGGTCGTGGACATCAACTGCCTGCGCGACGGCAACCCCGAGAACAACTTCCTCCGCCGCATGAAGCTCCACGACGACAAGGGCTCCGACGGCGACCACTACAATCCCGGCGGCGTGCTGACCGGCGCGACTTACGGCGTCTGCGCCGGCACGCGACTCTACGTCACCACGCGGCGCGGCCTCGCGGTCGTGGATATTTCAAAGCCCGACCAGCCCCGCCTCATCGGGGAGCTCGCGGATGGGTTCCTCAAAAATCCGCGCGCCGTCTTCACCCAGTTCCGCTACGCGTTCGTCACGGACGACGATGGGTTGAAAGTCGTGGACATCACCGATCCCGTGCGCCCGCGGGCGATCCCCGGCGCTGTCGTGCCGCTACGCGACCCGCATAAACTCTACGTGGCGCGCACCTACGCGTATGTCGCCGATGGGCGCGATGGGCTCGCGATCATCGACGTGCAGAATCCTGAGCGGCCCAGACTCGACCAGATTTTCAACGCCAACGGCGTGCTCAACGACACGCGCGCGGTGCAAATCGGCTCCGTCGCTGCGTCCATGTATGCGCTCGTCGCGGATGGCCACAACGGCCTCCGCATCCTGCAAATGATCTCGCCGGACACGGTCGAAGGCGCCGCCGGATTCAGCCCGCGCCCGGCCCCGCGCCTCATCGCCACGTATCCGACGAAAGAGCCGATGCTCGCCGTCTCGCGCGGCCTCGACCGCGACCGCGTGACCGACGAGACCGGCCACCAGACCGTGGTCTTCGGCCGCCGCGGCGCGCGCCCCTTCCATCTGGATGAGATGCGCCCCTTCCTCCGCCACTCGGACGGCACGCTCTACAAGGTCGATGACGTAAAAATGAAGACCTTCATGGACGAGACGACCGACGCCACCGGCGCGAAACAGCGCACCGTCCGCACCGCGCTCTTCACGAAAGGCGGCCGCGAGATCGCCGCGCCGCCGCTCCCGAAGCCCGCGCCCGTCGAATCCGCCGAACTCGCGCCGCCCGTGACGCAGTAGGGCGGCGGGGGGGGGAGGCCGCGAATGGGGCTAGTCTGTGCGTTTGTAGGGCGGCCACCCTGGCTGCCTGGGGCCGGGCGGCGAAAATCGCCGCCCTACAACCAGGAATGTGCTTGCGCCGCGGGCGCTGTTTCCTAGGATGCCGGAGCGTTTTTGAGTCCAGCAGTGTCGCGATGTCGGAGGAGTCGGGGATGGGGAGGGCGTTCCGGGGCTGTTCACGCGGCGGGTGGATGCGGCGGCGCTGGGGCTGGCGTACACGGTGGAGTTTAGCGGCGATCTCACGGCGTGGGAGCCGAGCACTGCAACGCCGGCGGTGCTGGCGTCCAGCGGGAGCTACGAGATCGTGAGTGTGCCTTACCCGGCGCTGGCGGGCGGGCTGCCGGCGCGCTTTTTCCGCGTGCGAGTGACGCTGGCGCCATGAGGCGGCAGGGCACCCTGAGCTTGCTGCGCTCGGGGGGCGAAATAAAGTCGGCGTTTTGGTGAACTAACGCGTTGCACTCCGCGCGCGGATTTTCTACACCAAACGCATGGCTGATAAATCAATCAAAGTACCCGGAAACGTGGCTGGCGCATGGTATGTGGACACGACCTGCACCCCTTGCCGCACCTGCATGGAAGTCGCAGGCGTCGATGCGCTCCTAAAGTGGAACGACGATGAGACGCAGGTCTTCTTCCACGCGCAACCGGCCGACGACGCGCAGACTGCGATCGCCGACGAAGCGATGGCCGTCTGCCCGACTGCGGCGATCGGCAACGACGGCGAGTAAATCGCCCGTCGCCCGCGAGCCCTGTCATTTCAAGGCTTCGTGGACTGCGGCATCCCAGCGCGGCCAGTCCGCGCCGTAGTTTTTCCTGAGCAGCAGTTCGAGATTTTCGCGCGCCTGCGCGCTGAAGGGATGCGCGGGATTTTCCGCAATCGCGAGCAGTGTCGGCAGGGCGATGGCGTCCGGTCTTTCGAGAAGATCGGCGAAAAGCACGCCGAGCACGCGCCCGTGTGTTTGCGGATTGAGCAAGCGCACCGAAGCCGAGGCGTAGGCGGAATCCGGGAGCCTTTCGCCGGCCTCGCGCGCGGCGTCGTCCAGCGCCTCGGGTGGGAGCGAATCGAGCATCGCGAGCAGCGCTTTCGCTTTTCCCGCGTCGTCGAGCGCGCCGTTCCGGGTCACGAGCGCGATGCGTGCTTCCCACTCGGGCGCACCGCGATCGAGTGCCAGCGGGGGAGGCGTCGTGGGCGCGGGTTCGTCAAACGGCATCGCGGGATCGGCGTGCAAAATCGGCTGCGGCGCGGGCGTCGAGCTGATCGGTGCGATTTCTCCCGACCGCGCAGGAGCCGAACTTCGCGGCACGGCGTCCCGGTCTTTGTGTCGAGAAAGGAGCGCAATCACGACGCACGCCACCGCTACGACAAAGAGAAAGCGCACACGCATCGCTCGGACCCTAGCTCGCCGCTCTGCCGCGCTTCAATCTCCGCGGTGCATTCACGCTACCGTTCGCAAATCACCACTTTTCCAATGACAAGGTGCCCCGCATCGGCCTAAATAATCCTCCGCGTCATCGCACGCGTCCGTAGCTCAACTGGATAGAGCGCTGCCCTCCGAAGGCAGAGGTTGTGGGTTCAAATCCCGCCGGGCGCACGTCGCTTTCTCAGTCGGCAAATCGAAACCGTACGGGCACCTCGACCTTTGCGCGGACCGCCACTCCGTTCCTCGTCGCAGGGTCGAAACGCCAGGTACGCACCGAATCCAGCGCCGCGCGATCCAGCGCCGGATGGCCGCTGCCGTGCTGGATCGCTGCGCGGCTGACCCGGCCCGAAGGATCCACAGATACGAGCACGACCACGATGCCTTCCAAGTGCTCCGCGCGAGCGGAGGCGGGGTAGGGGGGCTTGTATCGCGTGCGATACCGTGGCGGCGTGTAATCTCCCCGCTGCCCGCCGCCGCTGCCACCGCCGATTTGTGCGCCGCCCTCGTTTCCATTTGCCCCGCGTCTCGGCGCGATTTCCTTGCGGCGAGCAGGCGCGGCCTCTCGCTTTGCGCTGACTTTTTCCAAGGGAGGTGAAATGTCCGCCGCAACCGCGAGCGGTCCCACGCTAGTGAGCTGTGGAGGCAGGGGCGGCGGCGTCACCAAGACGGGTGGCTCCACCGGTTGTGTGAAAATTGCCACCTCCGGTTCTGGCGGGCTCGCTGCTGGTTGCTCCACGCCTACTAGCGGTTCCGCGTAGGCGTCACTTTCGATCAAAAACGAAACCGTGGGCTCGGCCCTTCCCGGCCCGTGGTCGGTGGCATGAGAGCCCGCCCAGTCGCCGAACAAGGCCAGCGCTCCGGCATGAAGCGCGAGCGAAACCGTGAATGCAGCCCGCGACATGATCTTAAACCTCAACGACGATTCAAAATTCGGCGAAGCGCAAACTTCATCAGTTCTGCCGCCCGCTGGTCGGCACGTATGCCTGCTCGCTGTGCCTGCCGGGGCCGAAATCGTAGCCGAGAATCAGGAACGCGATTTGGCAATCGGTGTCGCGATTCGTCCCGAACATGCACGACAAATCGACGTGCGTGTGCCGCGTCGGCCGCCACTGCGCGCTTGGCCCCATGCTGAACTGATCCATCGCATCACCGCGCTCTCCACGCACGCTGTCGTGGTCATAAAGAAACTCCACGCCGAGGCTCAGCTTTCCGTCGATGATCGCGTAGCTCAGCCCGCCGGGAATCTGAAACTCCTGCTCGCGTTCGCCGCCGATCGCCGCTTCCCAGACGAAATTCACCGCCCAATGCCAGCGCTTCGCGAACTCGTCGCCGAGCAGCAGCTTGCACTCATAGACATCCGGGCCCCAATGCTGGTCGGCGAATTTGTATTCCGCATACAGCGTCGGGTTGCCCCAGATTTTACCCCAGTCAGCGAGCGCCCACCGCAACTCCACATTGAAACTTTGGTAGTGAAACCGCCCGCGGTCGTCCCCCTCGATGTCGTTGTAAAGATCGAGCTGCATCCGGTACGGCAGGCCGATTTCCACCTCTTCGAGAAGGCGATGTGAAAGCGAACCATCGCGGTGATTCTTGATCCTCCACCAACTCTCGACGCCCACCTCCCACGGCTCTTGTTGGATGTAAACGCGCGCGCCGGGAAAGCGCCTCGCGCTAGTCCACTCGGGTCTTCCGGTAAGACCGATCGGCGTGCTTTCGGTGAGCACGGAATTGAGCGCAGTAGTGGTCGTCTCGGGAAGGCGGGTCGCGGCGCGGTCCTGCGCGTGAACGTTGGCGAGCGAAGCGATGGCGAGGATGAAAATGCGAAGGTGGAATCGGATCATGGATGGTGGGTTGAAGTGCGGCACCCTTTAGCAGCGCAAATGCCAAGGGGGTTTTTGGGCGATGCAAAGCAGCGCAAGCGAATCGCGTTTTCAAATGTCGAGTCGGCTTGAAAGGCTGATTCCATCAGCTTCTCCCGCTCACCGTGTGTGTGATTGCTAAAAATTTATCCGATCTCTTGGCGGCAACCGTGGCATAATTAATCGGGATACAAATGCACCTGACTCTTGTCAGTCATGAATACATAATATCCACTCCTTGCCGTGCCGCTTCGACTCCGCATCCCCACGTTTTGGCTCCGCATTGCGCTACCTTTTCTACTTTTCGTCGCGGCGGGTTCGGTCGCGCTCGCGCTCTGGATTCAGCGCGCCGCGCAGCGCGAATCGGATGCCGTATTCGCCGCGCTTGCGCGCACGAACGCCGAATTTTTTCGCGACCGACGTCTGGCTCTCAGCGAGCGAATGGCTGGCTACATTAGCCAGATGCTCAATGCGCACGCGTTCGTCCGGCGCGGTTCGGAACTCCTCCCGGAACCCGATTCGGAGCTCGCCGGGCAACGCGAGCAACTTCTCGCCCTGCGTGCGGATCAAGGCGTGATGCGGATTGGCGGTGTGTTCGAGGCAATCGCCGCGCCGGTCGATGGTGAGGTTTCGCTACTGCTTGCACGGCCTGCGGCGCGACCGTTTGCATTCCTGCTGCAGCGCGAGACGCTGCTTGTGCTCGTTGCATTCTGGCTGCTCTCGATCGCGCTCGCATGGGCGATCACGCGTGGAGTCGTGCGTCCGCTCCGCCTGCTCGCGCTGCGGCTGCCGCACATCGGTCACGACTCCGAAGCCACGCTGCCCGGCACCGATCGCGACGACGAAATCGGCCAACTGGCGCGCGCCTATCTCGTCACCCGCGCGCAGCTCGCGGAGGAGCGTGCACGCCGCGAGCAAGCCGAGCGGCTCGCGATCCTCGGGCGCATGGCCACCGGCCTCGCGCACGAGATTCACAATCCACTCTCGGCCATCCGAATGCACAGCCAGCTCATCGATTGCGCGCCGCCTGGCGACGTCGAAGACGCCGCGCGCACATCGATTCCCGTGCTCCTCGGTGAGACGGCGAAAATCGAGAGTCTCGTGAATCAGTGGATGTTCCTCGCGCGCCCCGCGCCGCCCGAAACAACACGCACCGACCTAGCGGAGCTCGTCGCTGAAGTCGTGCGCGCCCAATGCGCGCACGCCGCTCACGCTGAGGTCATTTTGGAAAACTCAACCGCCGCTGGCCTGGTCGTCGCTGCGGATTCGCGTCGCCTGTCCCAAGCGCTCAGCAATGTCGTCATTAACGCGATTCAAGCCATGCCCGACGGCGGCACGCTCCGCATCACGGGCGAGCTCGAGGAGGCCCACGCACGACTCGTTTTCCACGACACCGGCCCTGGCTTTTCGAGCGCCGCACTCGACCGCCACAGCGAGCTTTTCTTCTCCGAAAAGGAAGGCGGCATGGGCATCGGGCTCAACGTAACCGCGGAGATTTTGAAAGCTCACGGCGGGGCGCTCACCACCGCAAATTCTCCGCACGGCGGCGCGATCGTGACGCTCGAAGTCCCGATCATCTCAACTCCCGACTCTCAACTCTAAACCCGCCTTTGAACCCGATTCTCATCATCGAAGACGAGCACGCGCTCGCGTCCGCGCTCGTCGCTGTCTGCCAGCGTCTCGGCCGCACCGCGCAGCCGTGCTACTCCGCAAAACGCGGACTCGACGCAGCCGCGCGCGCCGAGTTCGACCTTGTGATTTTGGACATCGGGTTGCCGGACATGAGCGGGCTCGACGTGTTGAAAAAACTGCGCGCCTCGGCTCCCGCGCTGCCCGTCGTCATCGTCACTGCGCACGGCAGCCTCGATAACGCCGTGGCCGCCCGAAAACACGGCGCGGTCGCGTATCTCGTGAAGCCGCTCGACCTGCACGAAGTCCAGGAAACCGTGCGCATCGCGCTCGCCGCGCTGCGCCCCTCCGCGGTGCGAAAAGCCGAGCCGCGAACGCTGCTCATCGGCGGTACCACCGCGCTTCAAAAAAGCTTCGTGGAAATCGCGCACGCCTGCGCCAGCGACGCGCCCGTCCTGCTATCCGGCGCGACCGGCACGGGCAAGACGCTGACCGCGCGAATCATCCACACGAACAGTGCGCGAGCCGACGCGCCATTCGTCGCGCTGCATTGCAGCGCGCTGCCGGAGGCGCTCTTGGAGAGCGAGCTTTTCGGTCATGAGAAGCACGCCTTCACCGGTGCCAACACCGCGCGCGCCGGGCACATCGAGCGTGCGGAAGGCGGCACGCTTTTCCTCGACGAAATCGCGGACATCTCGCTCGCGATCCAAGCGAAGCTTTTGCGCTTCGTAGAAGAGCGCGCCTTCCATCGAGTTGGCGGTCGCGAAGATCGGCGTGTCGATTGCCGCATCATCACTGCGACCAATAAAAGCCTGCGCGAAGAAGTGAAGGCGGGTCGCTTCCGCGAGGATTTATATTACCGCCTGCACGTCCTCGAAATCGAGATGCCTGCGCTCCGCGAGCGCCGCGCGGACATCCCTGCGCTCGCTCGATATTTCCTCGCGCAACTCGCGCCACAGCGCCTCCTCGAACTCGGCAACGAAACGCTGCGACTGCTCGAAAGGCACGACTGGCCCGGCAACGTCCGCGAGCTCCGCAACGTGATGGAACACGTCGTCGCAGTCACGCCTGCGGCGACGATCCTGCCGTCTCACCTGCCGCGCGATTTTGCGCCCGCGCGAAAATCAGCACCCGCACCTGCCTTGCGTCCCGCGCTTCATGAATGGCTCACGCAGCAACTCGAAAGAGGAGCGAATTTTGACCAAATCGAGCACGCCCTCGAAGCACTGGTGCTGCAAGACTTGCTCCCGCGTTACGACGAAAAGCCAACGCTGATGGCGCGCGAATTGGAAATCAACCGCGTGACTCTTCGACGGAAAATGAGTCGGCTTTAGCGATCTCGATCAGCTTCTACTTTGTCGCGTCCTTGATCGTGTCGCCGATTTTCTGCGCGGTTTCTTCGATCGCGTTGCCTGCCTTTTTCGCGCCCGCCTCGAGTTCCGCGCCGACGTGCACCGTGGCGTCTTTTGCTTTCTCCGCGCCAGTCCGCGCGTCTGGCGCGGGCTCGATGCCCACAGCGGATTTCGTCTCCATCGCGGAAAAGCGCGCGGCCTGTTTGATTCGGTAGGATTCGAGATTTTTCCGTTTCACGGCAGCCTCCGCGCGATCGTCCCCCGCAGTTTTTGCCACGCGCGCATCGAGTTCCGCGATCTCGCCATCGAGTTCGGCCATCGCCGTTTTCACGTCGGCCCGATGCTCTGCGGTGGGCGCGCGATCGAACGCATCGATCGCGTCGCCGAGCCGCATTGTCTCCAGCGTTTTGGTCTGTACATCAGGTTCCGCCATCGACGCGGTCGGAGCGGTGACCGCGGTTTTGCGATCGCACGCGGTGACAAAGATGAATGAGGTCGTTGCGATTGCGGCGGCGGTGGATGCGTTCATATTCAAAGGATTCGCGGTTGCAGCCGGGTTCGGCGGTGTTGCGCACAGTCGCGTTTCGTCGAGGATGCGCGCCCGCAAAATGTCATCAACTTCCACCAAACCCTACGCCCTGCTGCGGCGCGGACCCTTCGCCCGCTACATGGCCGGCGACGCGATCTCCATGATGGGCTCGTGGATGCAGCAGATGGCACAGGGGTGGGTAGTTGCGGGGCTCACGACGAGCGCCTTCACGCTCGGGCTCGTGAATTTCGCCTCCGGCCTGCCGATGCTCGTGCTCACGATGTTTGGTGGTGTGATCGCCGATCGTTACGACAAAAGGCGCATCCTCGGCGCGGTGCTGATCGCGCAGGCGGCGCTCGCGATCGCTGTGGGCTGGCTGGTCCGCAGCGGACACATTGAAATCTGGCATGTCGCGTTCGCCGGGATGCTGCTCGGAGTTTCCACCGCCTTCGAGGTGCCCGCCGCCGCCGCGATCGTGCCGGAACTCGTGGCGAAAGAAGAGCTGCAGGCCGCCATCGCGATCGACCGTTCCGTCTTTCACGCGACGCGCCTCGTCGGCCCCGCGCTCGGCGGATGGATAATCGGAACGCTCGGCACGGCCTCCGCGTTCTTCGCAAACGCGGCCAGCTACTCCGCGATGCTGATCGCGCTTTTCACGATCTCGCCGAGAAAACGAGGCACCGATGCGGAGGAACATGCGCGGCAGAAAGGCGGAATGCGCGATGGCCTCGTGTATGTGCGCGCCGACGCGCCGACGCGCTCTATGATCGCGCTGATGACTGTCTCCACGATTTTCATCGCGCCGTTTTTCATGGTGCTCTTGCCTCTGTATTCGCGGCAGGTGCTCGCTTTCACGCCACGTCAGCACGGGTTGCTGATGGCCTCCTCCGGCTTTGGCGCGCTGGTCGGCTCTGTGCGCCTGCTCGCGATTGCGCAGGCGCATCGTGCGATTTATTTGCGCTGCGGCGCTGGGCTGCTGTCGCTCGCGATGGCCGTGTTGTCAGCGGCGCGCGTGCTCGGCGTCGCGATGCCCGCGATGATCGCACTAACCATCGGCACATCGACGATCTGGGGCCTCGCAAACACCATCGTGCAGGAGCGCGCTCCGGACCACATTCGCGGGCGCATCTCCGCGATCACGGGCCTCAGCTTTTTCGGCGTCCTGCCTTTCGCCGGGCTGCTTGCATCGAAGCTCGCGGACTTTGCAGGGATGCGGAGCGCGATGCTCTCCGGCGCGATTTGCTTCGCTTTGTGCGCGATCTATTTGCTCCGCTCGAAACGTTGCATCCCGGAAACCTGCGGCACTCCCGACGAAACACCGCCCGCCTGACTACGGCAGTTCCTTGAGCTGGATGTGCCGGTATTCCATCTGCCCGCGGTCGGCCTCCAGCCCGATCGGGCCGGTAGCCGGGACTTTGAGCGCGGCCTCGAGCACCTCGCCGTTGCAGGTGCAGTGCGCGACGCCGTCCTTCACCGTCACCTCAATGTCGTTCCAATCCTGCGCGCGATATTGTTTCAGTTCCTTATATGGACCGGCGACGAGGTAGTCGCGGCACTGGAGCTGCGGCTTGCGGATGAAAATCCCGCTGTCGGCATTCACCGCCGCGCGGAATTGCATCTTGAGCACGAAGTCTTTCGGAAACTCCTGCGTGGTCGAGAGCTGCCTCAGCCGCTGCCCGCCCTCATTCACCGGATTCACGATGAGCACGCCGTCCTTCGCCGTGTAGCGGCCATCACTCGCCTCGGTCTTGCCATCGAGTTTGTCGTCCGCCGTGTATTGCCAGCCGGTCAGGTCCTTTCCATTGAAAAGGCTCACGTATCCGGCTTCGGGAGTGAATTCATCGGCTCGCGCGGAGAGCGCAGGTGCGAGCGCGAGGAGGAGGGCAGGGAGGAGCGAGTGGAGGAATTTCATGCGACGGAGATTCCCCAAAGCGCGCCATTTTGAAAGCCGCAAAATGCAGACGCTCACGTCTCCCGCGCCTCGTTGCGATTCTCCTCTGAAATCTCCTGTGGTTTTCAGTGAAAAAGAGATTGCCAAGCGAGAGTCGCCCGCTACTTTCCCCGCCCCATGCCAAGATCGATCGCACGTCGCAAGACGAAAAAAGCCGCTGCAAAACGGTTCAAAGTTACCGGCACCGGCAAGATCATGCGCCGCAAAGCCGGCCTGCGCCACCTCGCCTCTTCAAAGACTTCCAAGCAGAAACGCAAGCTCGGCAAGGACGGCGAAGTCCATGTAACCATGGTTCCTCGCATCCGCGAGTGCCTGCCGTTCGCGTAAGCGAGCGAGCCAGATCCGTCCGCCTGCCCGGCCTCTTTTGCCGGGCGATTTCGGCCCGCGAGACTGCGGATCTTTCACCCTAAAAACAGCGGGCCGACAGAAACCAAAACACCATGCCAAGAGCCACAAACGCGCCCGCCAGCCGCGAGCGCAGAAAGAAAGTCGTCGATAAAGCCCGCGGATTCCGCGGTCGCCGTTCCAAGCTGTTCCGCTACGCGAAGAACGCCGTGATGAAGGCGGAATACTGGTCTTATCGCGATCGCAAAGTCCGCAAGCGCGAATTCCGCAAGCTCTGGCAGCAGCGCATCAATGCCGCCGCGCGAGCGCACGGGCTGACCTACAGCCGCTTCATGGAAGGCGTCAAAGCCGCGGGCATCCTGCTTGATCGCAAGATTCTCGCCGACATGGCCGTCACCGACGAAGCCGCTTTCAAAGCCATCTTTGACCAGGCAAATACCGCGCTCGAAAACAAGCGCAAGGACGCACCCGAGGCGAAGCAGAAAGCCGCGTAACCCACACCGCGCAGAACCTTTCCACAGCCTCGAATGCGCCCCGCGTGTTCGAGGCTGTTTCGTTTCTCGCCGACCCTTTCTTTCCAAAATGGATCAACAACTTGAACAACTCCGCGCGACGGCTGTCGTTGAGATAGCGGGCACTTCAGACGAGGCTTCGCTCGAAGCCGCGCGCATCAAATTCCTCGGCCAATCCGGCGCACTCACGGCGCTCAGCAAGGGGATGAAGGACATCTCGAAAGACGACAAGCCGCGCCTCGGAAAACTGCTGAACGAAGTCCGCGCCGCGGTCACCGCCGCGCTCGATGAACGCAAGGCTGCGCTGCTTGCGAATGCCGACGCGCAGGCGTTCTCCGGCGTCGATGTCACGCTGCCCGGCATCGCGCATCGCACCGGCACTCTGCACCCGATCACGCAGCTTCAGGATCGCGCGATTCAGATTTTCCGACGGATGGGATTTGCCCTCGCCGACGGCCCGGACATCGAGACCGAGTGGCATTGCTTCGACGCGCTGAATACGCCAGCCGACCATCCGGCGCGCAACGAGCAGGACACTTTCTACATGGCCGACGGACGCCTGCTGCGCACGCACACGAGCACCGTGCAGATTCGCACGATGGAAAAATCCGCGCCTCCGATCCGCATCATCGCGCCGGGAGCCGCGTATCGACGCGACGAAATCGACGCCACGCATCTCGCGCAGTTCACGCAGATGGAAGGGCTCTACGTCGATGAAGGCGTCAGCGTCGCCGACCTCAAAGGCACACTGGAATTCTTCTTCCGCGAGCTTTTCGGCAGCGATGCGAAGTTCCGTTTTCGCCCGCACTTTTTCCCGTTCACCGAGCCGAGCTACGAGGTCGATATCAAAGCTACCGCGCTCGGCAGCGCCGACCGCTGGCTCGAAATCGCCGGCTGCGGAATGGTCGATCCCGCCGTCTTTGAGTCGATCAACAAAGCGCGCGGTGACGCTGCTTTCGACCCAGAAAAATACACTGGCTTTGCCTTCGGCTTTGGCCTCGACCGCCTCGCGATGATCATGTCCGGCGTTCCTGACATCCGCTACTTCACCGACAACGACCAGCGTTTCCTCGGACGGTTTTGATTTTATGAAAATCTCACTCAACTGGCTCCGCGAACTCGTCGAGCTGCCGCCGACGACCAATGCCCTTGTCGATCTGCTCACGCTTGCGGGCGTCGAGGTCGAGGGCATCGAGACGCACGGCGTCGCCATCCCGAATGTCGTCGTCGCGCAGATTCGCGAAAGCGTGCAGCACCCGAATGCCGACCGGCTCAGCGTCTGCCAGGTCGATGACGGCTCGGGCGTCGCTCGGCAAATCGTGTGCGGTGCCAAAAACTACGTCGTCGGCGACAAGGTCCCGCTGGCGCTGCCCGGCGCGGTGCTCGGGCCGGATTTCAAAATCAAAGTCGGAAAGCTGCGCGGCGTCGAAAGCCAGGGAATGCTGTGCAGCGCGGACGAACTCGGATTGCCGAAAGGCGCGGACGGCTTGCTCATCCTCCCGCCCGATGCGACACCCGGCGCGCCTTTGTCTGAGCTGTTTCCCGGCGACACGATCCTCGATCTGGAAATCACTCCTAATCGCCCGGACCTTCTCAGCGTCCATGGCATCGCACGCGAAATCGGCGCGCTCACTGGCAAACCATGGGGCGAAGATCACAGCGTCGATAAGATCGAGTCCGGCGTTCCTGTCAGCGTCTCGGTCGATGCCGCTGCGTGTCCGGTTTACACCGTGCGCCGCATCGCGGATGTCACCGTCGGGTCGAGCCCGGCTTGGCTGCGGCAAAAGCTCGAAGCCGTCGGGCTGCGCTCCATCAACAACATCGTGGACGTCACCAATTTCGTGATGCTCGAGCTGGGCCAGCCGCTCCACGCCTTCGACGCCGACAAGCTCAGCGGCGACATCCGCGTCCGCACCGCCAGCGCGGGGGAGGAATTCGCATCTCTCGATGGGCGCACGTACCGGCTCGCCGCGGAGCAAGTCGTCATCGCCGATGGCAGCCGCGCGCTCGCGCTCGGTGGCGTCATGGGCGGCGCTGAAAGCGGTGTCACCGACGCCACGAAAACCATCCTGCTCGAGAGCGCCATTTTCGATCCCGCCACCATCCGCCGCACCTCGCGCGGCCTCGGCCTTGCGAGCGATTCCAGCTACCGCTTCGAGCGCGGAGTCGATCGCGCGGGCGTCTCTGGAGCATCCCAGCGTGCCGCCGCGCTCATCGTCGAGCTCGCGGGCGGCACCGCCGGCTCGCTATCTGCCGGATTCTCTCGCGAGACGCCCTTCGGCGCACAACTCACCTCCGCCGTCGTGGACATGGGCGGCGCGGTCCTCAGCCACGAAGTCGCGCTCCGCCACTCACGCGTCGAGCGCCTCCTCGGAGTCGATGTGCCCCCCGCGCGTATCGACACCATCCTCACCGGCTTCGGCTTGCAAAAAGCCGACGGCGACCGCTGGCACATCCCATCATGGCGGCAGGATCTCACCCGTGAGATCGATCTCATCGAGGAGATCGCTCGCGTTGTGGGCATGGACATCATCCCCGCCAAGACCCACGCTCGCTTCGCTCCCGCCAGCGCCACCGACCGCGCCTACGACCGCGCCATGGACCTGCGCCGCGCCCTCGTCGCTCACGGCCTCCACGAGGCGCGCAGCCTCACCCTCGTCTCCGCCGAGCCGCGCGGCGCAGCCTTCACTCAGACCGCGCCGGGCACTCTGCAGCGCGTCAAAAACCCGATGATCGACGACCAGGTCGTCCTCCGCCCCAACCTCCTCCACGGCCTCCTCGAAGCCGTCTCCCGCAACATCCGGGCCGGCGCGAAAACCATCCGCCTCTTCGAAATCGGCCGCACATTCTCCACCCTCGCCCCCGAGGAATTCGCCCACGCCGCCCTCGTCCTCAGCGGCCCCGCCCGCGCCCGCACATGGCGCGGCGCCGAGAGCCCAGACGCCGACCTCTACGCCCTCAAAGGCATCGTCGCTGCGGTCATCGGCCACGGCGTCACCTTCGAGCCCGAGGAAAATCCCGCCCTCGCGCTCTCCCTCGCCATCAAAGTCAACGGCCAGCCCTTCGGCCTCGCCGGCCAGCTCTGGCCCGCCGACTCCCGCGCCCTCGATGGCACCGCGCCCGTCCTCTTCGCCGAGCTCGACCTCGCCGCCCTCCAGCACGCGCGCACCGCCATCGCCGGGCAGGGCAGGTACCGCGAGATCCCGCGCTTCCCAGCCACCTCGCGGGACATTGCACTCCTCGCCCCGCGCGACCTCGCACACGCCTCCGTCGAACGCGTCCTCCGCACCGCCGAGCAGTCCCTCCTAGCCCACATCGAGCTCTTCGACCTCTTCACCGACCCCACCGGCGAAAAGCTCCCCGCCGACAAAAAATCCCTCGCCTACTCGTTGACATACCGCGCGCAGGATCGGACACTCACAGCTGACGAAGTGAACGCCGCCCACGGGCAGCTCCGAGAGCGATTAAAAGCCCAGCTCGGCGTCACCTTCCGCGAGTAGTTCTTTTCCAGAAAAGCCGAGCGAAGGGAGAAAATCCCGCCCCTCTGCTTCAACCAATTTGCCCTGCGTTGTGCGACCAATCGGCGGAAATCCCGATCCGGTATTTAACACAACTCAGGAGGCCGGGGTGGGCGGTCAATGTCATGCCTTCGTTGGAAGACAAGCACCCGTCTCAGGTCATCCGCCCGTTACCCTTAGGGGGAACGTGGAACTCCGTCGCGACGGCAATCGCGGGGCAATATAAGGCGTCTCGGGCACGGCTGCTGATTGCCAGCCCGGGGCGCCTTATTTTTTGGAAAAGTCCAACTTCGCCTGCTCGGGAGGCGGTGAGGGGAACGCTCCAGTCCAAGCGAGTGCGGTTCACCCGCTACACTGACAGCACAACAGTGTCGTCTCGCATCGAGCAAATATCTTGCGAATAGGCACTTGGAATAATTATTACGCTAATAAGATATTCTTGTAGACGTGATGCTTGCGGAAATGATTTAAGCCATTGTCAGCGAGCCTGGCTTACTTTTTGCCCTCGGCTTCGTTGCTTGGCACAACTCTCCACAGCGCCCGGGGGGACGTGCGACGTGAGGGGATCGAACCCCCGACCCATTCCGTGTAAAGGAATCGCTCTACCGCTGAGCTAACGTCGCGGACGGGGGAAGGTGCCGGGATGCAAGGGATTTTGCAAGGTGCTTTGAGAGGGTCACGAGGCGCGGAGGGCCCAGCGGAGTTTGGCACTGCTGGAGCGGGGGTTTTCGTGGAGTTCGGCGGGCGTAGGTCGGGTGACGTCTTCGGCGATAGCGGCGTAGTGGCCGGTGCGGTGGCCGGCTTTGAATGCGTGTTTGACGCGGCGGTCTTCGCCGGAGTGGAAGGTGAGGATGGCGGCGCGCCCGCCGGGGGCGAGGCAGGCGGGGAGGTGGCGGAGGAAGGTTTCGAGGGCGCCGAATTCGTCGTTGACGGCGATGCGGAGGGCTTGGAAGACGCGGCGAATGGTATCGTCGGGGCTCACGCCGGTGCTGGTACAGGTGAGGCGGATGATTTTCGCGAGGCCAGTGGTGGTGGCGATGGGTGCGCGCTCGCGGGCGACGATGAGGGCGCGGGCGATGTGGGGGGCGCGGGGCTCGTCGGCGTTTTCGGTGAGCAGCGCGACGAGGTCAGGCTCGGGGATGTTGTCGAGGAGGGCGCTCGCGGACTGGGCGCGGGCGGGGTTCATGCGGAGGTCGAGGGGGCCTTCGCGCTTGAAGGTGAAGCCGCGGGCGGGGTCGTCGATCTGCATGGATGAGACGCCAAGGTCGGCGAGGAGGAGGTCAGCACCGCGCGGGGCCTCGGCGGCGAGGAACTGCGGGAGGCCGGCGAAATTCATGCGGCGGATGAGGAGGGTGTCGCCGCGGAGGGGGAGGGCGCGGAGGCGGGCCTCGGTTTTGGGGAGTTCGATGGGGTCGGTATCGATGGCGATGAGGCGGCCGCCGGGCTGGACTGCGCGCCAGAGCTCGCGAGCGTGGCCGCCGTAGCCGAGGGTGCAATCGACGGCGGTGTCGCCGGGGCGCGGGGCGAGGGCGTAGAGGATTTCGCGGACCATGATGGGCCGGTGGGTGCCGGCGGGGGTCTTACCGCTGGCGAGGATTTTCTCGACGTCGGCGGCGTAGCGCTCGGGCTGCTGTTCTTTGTATTTGTCGGCGAAGGTGCGCGGGTGGGTGCCGCGGTAGCGCGTGCGGCGCGGGGGGCGGCTTTCGCCCGGTGGGTCGTCGCTCACGGTTTCGCGATTTTACGGCAACCGCTTCGATTCCGGGCAGGCGAAGCTTTCGCCATGCGAATGATTCCGTCGCTGGCTTCGTTCCTCACGGGTTGGCTTTCGTCGCTTCCAACTCGAGGTGTGTTTCCTCGAGTTCCGCGGCGTGTTTTGCCGCTAACTCGCGGATCCTCTTTTCACTTTCGTCGGCTTTCGCTTTTGCTTCGTCAATCGGGAGGCCTTTCGCGATGCCGGGGCGAAGATGGCCGGTATCGGTGAGCCACGCGTCGCCGAGGATGCGTCCGCGTTGGTGGATCAGCTCGAAAAACTCTTTCTGTCGCTCGCCCTTGGGTACCTCGAAGCCATACGCCCTAAGAGGAAGGTCATACGAAGGTGCGATCGAATCGATGAGAGCTCTCGCGATGACGCGATGTCCGGTGGGACTGGGATGGACGCCGTCTTTTGAAAAATAAAACCCGGGGTCGGCGGCGCGATGGCGGGCGAGTTCTGCGTTCATGGGGCCGTGGATGTCGATGACGCGCCAGCCATTCGCGCGCTGTTCGAGCAGCCAGGCGGAGTAGCGATCGAGGACGTCGTTGTAGTTGAATTTTCCCTCCGCCGGATGGGGCCCTAGGTCGAAGGTCGGCGGCGTCAGATGGATGATTTGTGCGCCCGCCGCGGCGACTTTTTCGTGGAGCCGTGTCATGCCCTCGCGGAATTTGGCGAAGCGGGTTTCGTCGAGGGGGAGGTAGATGCCGTCGTTCATGCCGTAGCAGGCGAACACGAGGTCGGGCTTGGTCTTGGCGAGGATGCGGTCGATGCGCTCGGCGAGGTCGGGGCGCGGGAATTTGCCGCCGGCGTGACCTTGCTCGGAAAGGCCGGAGACGGTCTCGCTGGCGAGGCCGAGATTCATGACGTCGATGTGGCGCTTGGGGAATTTGGTGAAGAGGAAGGCCTCGAAGTCGTCCACGTACTGGCCGCTCTGGGTGATGCTGTCGCCGAGGAAGAGGATGCGCTGGATGCCGGGGAGGAAGTCATCGGCGCCGGCGGCGAGCGCGGTGAGGAGGCAGGCGGCGAGGAGGAAAAAGGTGCGCATGGGAGTGAGTGGATGAGTCGGTGAGGGGTATTAGTATTTGCGATGAAAGACGGTGACGTCGTCGGGCGCGGTGTCGATGGGGACGAGGTCGAAGTTTTGCTCGAGGTGCTGGAAGAGCAGGGGATTCGTGTGGCGGAAGCGGAGGTCTTCGCGTCCGTCTAGCTTTACGTCCTGGATCATGACCCATGCGACATTGTGCGCGGCCATGTCGGCGAGTTCCTCGGCCTCCTGCTCGGGCGTGGCGGGGTAGATGAGGTAGATGGGTTTAATCGGCGAGAGGGTGTCGGTGGCGGCGTAGAGGCCGGGGAAGTAGGGGGCGAAGAGGACGCCTTCGCCGGGACGCGCGAGGGCGTGCGTGATGTGCTGTGCGGTGTCGAGGATGGCGGCTTCTTTCGGTGAAAGGCGCATCGCTTTTCCGCCGAGCTCGCGCTCGATGTAGGAGCTCGCGGGGCGCATCGCGAGCGAGTAAAAGCCGGAGTAATAGATGGTCGGCGGCAGGCTGAGGCCGAGTAGTGCGAGGGTGGCAAATGTGGGGGCGAAGCAGCGAATGCGCGGTCCGAGGGTATGTGCGAGCGCCGCGGTGCCGAGGATCATCGCGGGGACGCTGTGGGTGAGGTGCCAGGCGTCGGGCCGCGAGAAGGCATAGTGCGTGTAGGTCAATGCCACACAGCTTCCCGCGGCGAAGGCGGGCTCGCTGATCGAGATTTTTCTCCCAGCGAATAGGAAGCGAAGGAGCGCGACCGCAATGAAGACGAGGAGCACGACGAAGAGCCAGCCCTCGGCGACGGCGTCCCAACGCGCGTGGCCATAGAGCCACTCGGAGACCTCCCAAGGCCACGGGACGGGCATGGCGAGGTTTGTGCCGAATTTCACGTCGATGCGGAGCTGCTCGGCGTAGGCCGCGAAGTATCCGGGGACGAAGATGGCGATGGCGATTTGCGGGAGGTATCCGAGGGCGATGCCGCCGGCCCACGCGCCGGTGCGCTGGAGGAATGCGAGGACGCCGCCGCGCACGATGAGGAGGATGATGAGCGCGAATGCGACGGCGAGATAGAGGCCGTGGTTTCGCCCCATGAACGCCATGAAGCCGATGAACAGCCCGCTGATGAAATGCTGCCGGATGGTGGGCCTTTCGATGTGCCGCACGCCGACGTAGATGGCGATGAGGGAGATGGATTGCTCGAAGATTTTGTAACGCGGAAACATCCACAGCGAGAGGGTGATCGCGAGGGGCAGGAGGAAATACCAGCGCCGCGAAATGCGGCACGCCGCGAGCAAACCAAGCGTGAGCCCGATCCACGAAAAGATGACGCAGGCGAGGCGGAGCGCGAGGAGGCTATCGCCGAAGATCAAGCTCCAGAGAGCACTCCAGACGTATCGCCCGGGATCGTAGGCCTGGAAATCGCGGATTGGAACAAAGCCGACTTTGAGGGCTTTCATGCCGTACCAGAGGAATCCCTCGTCGGCGAAATCGATGTCGGTGCCGAGGCTTCCGTCGATGGCGAAGACGCCGAAAAGCAGCGCGGCGGCGAGCAGGCAGAGCGCGATGCCGAGGCCGTGCTGGCGCAGATTTTCGCGAAATGGGGAGCGAGTCATTCGGCGCGGAGTGTGCGGAAAAGCGGGACGCGGGCAAGGCGCGGGAACTTTGGATTGCGTTGACGCTCCATGCTCGCGCGATAGCGTCGGCGGCTTTCGCGCCATGCCAGTTTCGACTCCCACCGCCGCCGCCGATCCGCGCGCTTTGGCCGCGCACCTGAAGCGCGGGGAGGATGGCGTGTGGTACGCGGGCGAGCGTGAGCCGATCTCATACGCGGAGGATGGGAATGCGCAGTGTTTCGAGCTGGAGGAGAAGTCGTTTTGGTTCGCGCACCGCTGCGCATGTCTTCGCGCTGTGGTGCGGAGCTTTCCGCCCGCTGGCGCGATTTTCGACATCGGCGGCGGCAATGGCTTTGTGGCGAAGACGCTGATCGACGCGGGCTTTGAGACGGTGCTCGTGGAGCCGGGCGAGACGGGCGCGCGCAACGCGGCGCGGCGCGGGGTGCCGACGGTGATTTGCGCGACGCTGGCGACGGCGAAATTCGCGGACAGCTCGCTCCCGGCGGTCGGGATGTTCGACGTGCTGGAGCATGTGGAGGACGACGAGGGATTTCTCCGCGAGGTGCATCGCTGTCTCGCGCCGGGCGGGCGGCTTTATCTCACGGTTCCGGCATTCTCGTGGCTCTGGTCTCACGATGACGTGAGCGCCGGTCATTTCCGCCGCTACACGCTCGCGAGCCTTTCGGAGCGTGTGAAAGCCGCCGGAATCGCGCCGCTTTTCGCGAGCTACTTTTTCTCGATCCTCCCGCTGCCGCTGCTTGCGCTGCGATCGCTGCCGAGCCTCTTCGGACGCCGCGCGCTGCCGCCGCAGAGCTACGGAAAACTTCACAAGCCGCGCGCACGCGGGCTGACGGATCGCGTGTGGGAATCGGAGCTGCGCCGGATCGAAAACGGGCGCGCGATTGCATTCGGGAGCAGTTGTCTGCTCGTCGCGGAGAAACGCTGAACGATGTCCGACGCGCTCCCATCGATCTCCGTCGTCGTGCCGGTTTACAACAGCGAGCAGACGCTCGCGCCGCTCGTTGCGCGGCTGCGCACCGCGCTCGGCGGCAAGGCGCGCTCTCTGGAAATCATCCTCGTGAACGACGGCAGCCGCGACCGCAGCGGTGAAGTGGCGCGCGGGCTCGCGATGGAAAATCCCGGTGTGCGCGCGATCAGCCTAATGCGGAATTACGGGCAGCATAACGCGCTGCTGGCCGGCATCCGCGCGGCGCGACACGAACTCATCGTGACGATCGATGACGACCTGCAAAATCCGCCCGAGGAAATCCCGAAACTGCTGGCGCAGATCGCCGCGGGATTCGACGTGGTGTACGGTGTGCCGGAGCGGGAGCAGCACGGCTTCCTGCGCGACCTCGCGTCGCAGGTCACGAAGCTCACTTTGCAAAACGCGATGGGAGCGGAGACGGCGCGGCACATCAGCGCGTTTCGCGCGTTTCGCACGAATCTGCGCGACGGATTCAGTCAATATCGCGGCTCGTTTGTGTCGATCGACGTTCTGCTGACATGGGCGACGACGCGCTTCACTGCAGTCGTCGTGCAGCACGAGCCTCGCACGATCGGCGCGTCGAATTACACGCTCGGAAAGCTCATCATCCACGCGGCAAACATGATGACCGGCTTCAGCACGATGCCGCTGCAAATCGCGAGCCTGATTGGTTTTGCGTTCACGCTTCTGGGCGTGCTGGTCTTTCTGTTTGTGCTCGCACGTTACCTGATCGAGGGCGGCAGCGTGCCGGGATTTCCGTTCCTCGCGTCGATCATCGCGGTCTTTTCCGGCGCGCAGTTGTTCGCGCTCGGCATCATCGGCGAATATCTCGCGCGCGTGCATTTTCGCACGATGGACAAGCCGGCCTACACGGTGCGGGAGGAAGTGGAGAGTTGAGCGCGATGCGTGAGCGGTGTCGGTTTCTGGAGTGGGACAGCGCGTTTTTCAAAAAGCGCATCGCGCGGCTCGATGGGAGTCGGTTGTCCACGGATCAAGTGCCAGAGCTGTTCGGATGGTGTGTAGAGGAGCGGATCGACTGCATATACTTCCTCGCCGACAGCAGCGATCCCGAAACGATCGAGACGGTGGAAGCCGCCGGTTTCGGGCTGAAAGATTTGCGGATGACTTACGAATGGAGGTCGTCGCTCGGCGCGCTCGGCATCCGGCCGAGCATCGGCGAGCGCGTGTCTGTGCGCGCATTTCGGGAGGACGATCTCGACGCGCTCGTGCCGATCGCGCGTGCCGCCCACACCGACAGCCGCTTTTTTTTTGACAGCCGCTTCGACCGCGCCGCCGCCGCGCTTTTGTACGAGACCTGGCTCCGGAAAGCCTGCGCCGGTGCAGCTCGCGTGCTCGTCGGCGAAACCGGCGGCGTCCCCGCGGGCTACATCTCCTGCGAACTTTCAGCCGCAGGCGAAGGCCAAATCGGCCTCGTCGCCGTCGCGGAAAAATTCCATGGCCAAGGTATCGGTCGCGCGATGATCGAGGAGGCGCTCCGCTGGTTTGCAGCGCAAAACGCGACGACGATCCGAGTCGTGACGCAAGGCCGCAACGTCGCCGCGCACCGCTTCTACCAAAGCGCCGGTTTCCTCACCCGCGCCCTGGAAAGCTGGCACCACAAATGGTTTTCGTGAGGCGCGTTACGCCTTCCGCACGCGGCAGGCGAAGCACTTGTAGGCTTGCTGACCGCTGAGGTTGTCGAAGTAGCGGTCGTCCACGAGGAGGTTTGCGGGCTCATAGCGCGGGTCGCCGAATTCGTCGCCCATCGCCTGCGCGGGGCCGAAGCTGTTCGGGACAAAAATCGTATCCTCACGGATGCCGTCCCACACGAGCGCGGTGCCGGTCACGGAGCCGCGCGGACTTTCCACCACGAGTTTGTCGCCGTCAGCGACTCCCGCCGACGCGGCTGCTTTCGGATGAAGCTGGATGAGTCGCACACCGTTCATTTGCTTGCCGAGATACGTCCATTGCGTGACGCCTGCGAAGTGCACGACGCTCGCGCGGCCGATCATTCCCATGAGCGGAAACTCTGCGTGGACCTTGCCGTCGCTGAGCCCGCCGAGCGTCACATTCGGCGTGACCGCGCCGGGATTGATCGGGTTCTGGACGAGTTCCTGTGCGTATTCGATCGACGGATTTTTTCCCGTGACCTCGGGATGCGTGTAGAAAAGCGGAAGCGCAGCGTGCCCTGCGGTGCCGAGCTTTTTGTCGAGGTCGGCGGTGTGGATTTCGACTTTGCCGCTCGGAGTGAGAAAGCGTTTGCCCCTGTTCTTCGGGTCGAGCGATTCGGCGGCGGCGTACCACGACTTGTGGTCGAGGTAGAGCGTGCTGACGCTCGGCTTGTCTTCCGCGGGGCAGGGCCAGCGGAGCGGTTCGGTGCGCGCCTCCATCCGCGCCTGCGTCATGCCGCCGACGCCGGGCGTCCGCGCGACGAATTCGACCCACAGCTTTCCGTAGTCCTTCCATTCAGCCAGCAGGTTGCCGGTCCAGTATTCGGGCGCATTTTTCTTGTCGTGGCGCGCCATCGCGGCAGCGAGGTCAATCCAGATTTCGATGTCGGTCCGCGACTCGCCGACGCGCGGGACGGCGGCGTGCTGCCAGCGGATGGAGCGGTCGTCGCGCCGCATGTAAACGCCGTCCATTTCAAAGCCGCTGGCGACTGGCAGGATAACGTCGGCGAAATACGCGGGCTCCTCCATGAAGAGGCCGGTGAAGACGTAGAACTCAAGCTGCTTGAAGGCTTCGCGGACCTTTGCAGTGTTGGCGCTGCCGATGATCGGGTTGCCCTCGGTGACGATCGCCTTGAGCTGATACGGGCGTTTATTGAGGATCGACTCCGCAAACCAGTCCGGCCCAACCGGCAGCGACGTCCCTTTTTCCGGCATCTTCGTTTCCGCGGCGACCGGCGGGAGATTTAGCCCGCCCGGCCAGGTGTTGTGCATGAAGTTACAGCCGCCGCCATTCACGCCGATATTGCCGGTGATCGCGGCGAGAAAAGTGAGCGCACGGTAAGTGTCGAAGGCGCTGAGTTGATGGGAGATTCCCGCGTTGCAAAAGATCGCGGCGGGTTTCGCCTTCGCATAATCCTCGGCAATCTTTTTGATCTTCGCAGCAGGCACGCCGGTCACTCCTTCGGCCCACTCGGGCGTGTATTGTTTCTCGCCGAGATGCGTCTTCAATTCGTCGAATCCGAGCACCCACTTCGCCACGAAAGCCTTGTCGTGAAGCCCCTTTGCAATGATGTGCGACAGCATCGCGAGCACGAGCGCGAGGTCGGTGTGCGGCTTCGGCGCGAGCCATTCATCCGCCTGTGCGCCGGTCGGTGTGAGGCGCGGGTCGACGACGACGAGCCTGGCTTTCATCTTCGCCCGCTCGCGGAGCAGATAGGCGAAAGTTACGGGGTGCGTCTCGGCTTGGTTGGTGCCGAAGAAGAGCAGGTATTTCGAGCTGCCGAGGTCTTCTTTCCCCGTGTTTTCGTCGAGCCCGTAGCCGTTCGTGAAGTTTCCCATTCCGAACGTCGCCGCCAGCGCGTTGCCTCCCGCGTCGTTGCAGACCGGGCCGACGTCCGTGTCGTTCGGCGAGCCGAGCAGCGTGAAAAATCGGCCGATGATCGAGCCCGTACCGCGCTGCAAACGACCGCTCGTTTTATTGGCAATCGCGTGCCCCTCGCCGGCGTCCCGCAGTGCGATGAATTTCTGCGCGATCAGGTCCAGCGCTTCATCCCACGAGCACGCCTCGAACTTCGACTCGGCCGCCCCTTTCTCGCCGCCGACGCGCTTCAGCGGCTTCGTGAGGCGGAAGCGATTATACACGAGCTGCGTCATCATCGGCGCCTTCACGCAGATGCCGCCGTCCTGCACCGGGTCGCCGGTTTCGCCGGTCACGTCGATGATTCGCCCGTCTTTGAGATGCACTTTGAGGCGGCAGCACGAGTTGCAAAACTGGCATACGGAATCGACGATTTTGTCCGCCTGCAGCGCGCCGCTCTGTTTTGTAAAATCAAACGTGGACGCGGGCGTGGAAGCCGCTGGGGAATGTCCAACAGTCGCGGCTTCCGCCTCGCGGCTGACGAATGGCGCGGTGCTCGCGGCGAGGGCGCCGAGCGCACCTCCGCGGAGAAAGCTGCGGCGTGAGACGGCGTTTGAATCGGTGGTTCTCATGGAGTGTCCTTTCGTGCGGTGCACGTTCATGCGCGCATCGGCATATTTACCCTCCGCGTTTTTCGGTCGAGCAAATCCAGCCGCCGACGCATGATTTTCACATGCCAACGATCGATTGCATGGAAATCTTGAAAGCCCTCGCCGACCGGACGCGGCTGCGGCTGATCAAGCTCTTGATCGCAAACGACTCCGGCGTGAGCGAACTCACGGAGGCGCTCGGGATTTCGCAGTACAACACGTCGAAGCACTTGCGCGTGCTGCGCGAGGCTGGAGTCGTGGATGTGCGGGCGCTCGGCACGCGACGCGAGTATTTCATCGAGCCGGATTTCCGTCGGCGGCTGCAGCGTGAAGGACCGGTGCTGGATTTTGGATGCTGCACGTTTCGGTTCGATCAGTTGCCGAACTGAGAAGAGCATCGCGGATAACGCCGAATTTCGTCTCTTTCCACTCCGCGTCCTCCGCGAATTCCGCGGTTCTATTCTCTACTGCCATTGCGGGCGAATTCCGTTGCGGACGGGGCTGCTGCAATATGCAATCCCGCGCATGTTTCCTTCACTCACTCGTTTCAAGAATGTCACCGCATTGTCACTCGTCTCGGTCGCGCTTCCGGTTGGGGCTTTTGCTGAGACACTGAAGATCAACGGCTCGACGACCGTCAATTTGCCAGCGGCGGAGGCTGCGGAAAATCTGCGCGCCGAGAAGAAAATGGATATTCAGGTGGATACGCAGGGCGGGAGTTCGGGCGGCATTTCGATGCTCGGCGAGGGGCTCGTGCAAATCGGAATGGCGTCGAAGCCCGTGAGCGATGACGACCGCGCGAAGTTTCCGAAAGTGACGTTCAAGGAGATTCACGTCGGCGAGGATGCGGTCGCGATCATCGTTTCGAAGGACGTATGGGATGGCGGCGTTCACGAGATGAGCAAGGCACAGGTGAAGGACATCTACGAGGGGAAGATCACCAACTGGAAAGAGGTTGGCGGCAAGTCGCAGAAGATTGTGTTTTTCAACAAAGAGCCGGGGCGTGGGACGTGGGAGGTCTTTGCGCACTGGGCGTATGGCGACCCGAAGAAAGCGCCGGAGGTGAGCTTCCCGGAGGTCGGCGGGAATGAAGAGACGCGGAACAAAGTGGCCTCCACGCGCGGGGCGATGTCGCAGCTTTCCTCCTCGTGGGCGGATGGGAAAAAGGTCTTCGCGCTCGGGATTGAGGGGAAAGATGGGAAGGTGATCCAGCCGACGAATGAGAACATCGCGACGCATGCGTATCCGATGAGCCGTCCGCTGTTTTTGCTGACGAATGGCGAGCCGACGGGCGAGGCGAAAACGTTCGTTGAGTATATGCTCTCGCCTGCGGGACAGGCGCTCGTACGGAAGCACGGATACCTCTCGTTGGATCAAGTCGCCTCGCCGGCTGCGAAGTAGTCGCTTGCGGCGATGACGAAGTTTTTCAGCGTCGCATTCAGCCTCTTAGCGCTCGCGTTTTTCGCTGTGTTGCTAGGCACGTTTGCTTGGCAGAGCTTGCCTGTGTGGAGGCATGAAGGGCTGGCGTATATCACCGGCACGAAGTGGTATTTCCGGACGCATCAATTCGGCGCGCTGCCGATGATTTATGGGACGATCGTCGTCGCGGCGGTGGCGCTTGTGCTCGCGGCGCCTGTTGGTTTTGCGTCTGCGATTTTCACCGCGGAGTATCTGCCGCGGCGCGCGCGAATCGCGGTGAAAGTGCTCATCGAGCTGCTTGCGGGGATTCCCTCGGTAATCTACGGACTGCTCGGAATTCTGCTTCTGAGGAACTGGATTTACGACCTGTTCACGCGCTTCGACATCGCAAGCGGCGACACGCTGCTGACGGCCGGAGTGCTGCTCGCGGTGATGATTTTGCCGACGGTCGTCACGCTCAGCGACGACGCGCTACGCGGTGTCGGGAGCGCGCAGCGGCAGGCGGCACGGGCGCTCGGACTCACGCGCGCGGAGACGATTTTCTCGGTCTCGCTGCGGCAGAGCGGGCGCGGGTTGATGTCCGCGCTTTTGCTCGGGCTCGGGCGCGCGCTGGGCGAGACGATCGCGGTTTTCCTCGTCGTCGGGCGGCAGGACAACAACGTGCCAGAGCACTGGTTTTCATTAGCGCCGCTGCTCGAATCCGGGCAGACGCTGGCCAGCAAACTTGGCGGCTCCGAGACGAACATCGCGTATGGCGATTCTCTGCATTGGGGGGCGGTCGTCGGACTCGGATTGCTCCTGCTGCTCATCGTCGCGGCAACGACGATCGCGGGGACTTGGAAACGCAAACCTGACGATGCGTAAGGCCGCGGATCGGCTTCTGGCTTTGATTTGCGGGGCATCGGCGCTTTTTGTCTGCGCACTGCTGCTCGGGCTGATTTTTGTGATCTGGCAGCGCGGCGCACCGGCGATGAGCTGGCGTTTTCTCACCGAGCAAATCCGTCAGGTCGGCGCGGACGGCGGCATTTTCTACAACCTAGTCGGCACGGTGATCCTCATCGTCACGGCGCTCTTTGTCTGTGCGCCGATCGCCGTCGGCTTCGCGCTGCTCGAGCGCGTTTTCCTCCGATCGGCAGGCGCGCGGCGAGGGCTCACGCTGTTCCTTTATTTGCTGAATGGGCTGCCTTCGATCGTGTTCGGCATCTTCGGCTTCCTCGTTTTTGTGAAGTGGCTCGGCTGGGGAAAATCGTGGCTCGCGGGCGGAATTTTACTCGCGGCGATGATCCTGCCGACCGTCACGGTTGCGCTCGTCGAGAGGATCAAGGCATTGCCTTCCAAATACACCGAAGCGGCAGCCGCGCTTGGGCTCACGCAGTCGCAAATCATCTGGTCGGTGATCCTGCCGCAGTCGTGGGCCGGACTGCTCACGGGCTCGCTGCTCGGGCTCGCGCGGGCGGCGGGCGAGACGGCGCCGATCATGTTCACCGCCACGATTTTTGCGGGCGCGTCGCTGCCAACAGGGATTAAGGACAGCCCGGTGCTTTCGCTGCCATATCACATTTTTATTCTCGCGCAGGACTCGTTTGATCCTGCGGTTGGCGCAAAGCTGTGGGGCTCCGCGCTCGTGCTGCTCGCGCTCGTCGTCGGGCTCAGCCTCATCGCGCTGCCGAGCCGCCTGAAATTGCATGAAGAAGCCAATGTCTGAACCTGTCTGCCAGCCCGCCGTCCGCGCCGATGCGCCCGTGCTTTCCGCCCGCGATGTGTCGGTCACGGCGAATGGAAAGCCACTGCTGCGAAACGTGCGATTCGATGTCCGCGCAGGTCAGGTTTTCGGAATCATTGGCCCATCCGGCGCAGGGAAGAGCACGCTGTTGCGGACGCTGAACCGGCTTGTGGACTTGATTCCCGCGCTGCGCGTGAGCGGCGACGTGCGGCTGCGCGGCGAGTCGATTTACGCGCCGGGCGTAGATGTGAATGCGTTGCGCGTCCGCATCGGGATGCTGTTTCAGCAGCCCGTGGTCTTCCCCGGCAGCATCGGAGAGAACGTGCTTTTCGGGGCGAAACGGCTTCGGCGGCTCGGGCGCGAGGAGCGGCACGCTCTGGTCGAGAGCGCGCTGCGCGAAGCGGCGCTTTGGGATGAAGTAAAGGACCGTCTCCGCCATTCGGCGTTCGCACTTTCCGTCGGGCAGCAGCAGCGACTCTGCCTGGCGCGAGCGCTGGCGGTGCAGCCCGAGGTTCTGCTGATGGACGAGCCGACGAGCGCGCTCGACCCGCGCTCCACGGCGGCGATTGAGGAACTCATCACACGGCTGCGCGAACGGCACACGATCGTGCTAGTCACGCACAACGTCGCGCAGGCGCGGCGCGTCACCGACTGGATCGCGTGCGTCTGCGTACGCGACGGGGCGGGGGAGATCGTGGAAAGCGCGTGCTGCGACGCGGTGCTGGACAATCCGCAATGCCGCGAGGTGATCGAGTACCTCGAACACGCGGGGTGAGCGCAGCGCGGGCTACTTCACGAATATTTCGGGCTCTTCGTGCCAGACGTGTTCGATTTCACGCATGATGAGGGCGTGATCGAATGTGACGCTTCCGGACGGGAAGACAGGTTCGTCGGCGAAAAAGGACGTTGCGATGTGATCGATGGCGAGAGGGCGGACATTCCAGTCGTCGATTTCGAGGCGAAGGCCATCCAATCGGCAACCGGCGCGCGTGGCGGAATATCCGACGCTGCCGCCCTCGAAAAACTCCGACGACGCGGCCAGCGAATCGAAGCATGAAGACGCTGGAAATGAATCGGTCTCGTGAGCACGAATCTCCGCTGTCATGCCGTGATCGCGTGCGCGGATGGACATGGAAATCTGCGAGCCGTCGTCGGTGACCGCGAACTCAGCGAGATGATGCTCGCCGGGGAAAATGCGACCGCCCGTGAAATGATTGAGGCGCGAATCGGTGTCGCGGCGCGGAATGTAAACGCCCTCGCGAGTTTCGCCGGTACGCGTCTCCCACTGCACGGCGATGCGATGGGCTGCGTTCTCGCTGGAGATGCCGCAGAGGCGCGGCAGCCACGCGGGGCGAACCTGCTCCAGGCGGATGAGACAGATGCCGGCGATGGCGTTTCCGCGATGAAGTTTCGGACGAAAGGGAGAGGGCAAAAAGCGCCCCATGACTTCCGCATCCACGCGAAAATTCGCGAGTATTCTGCGACGAATTAGCCCGTGAATGACTGGCAGTCGCATCACAGATCTTCGCCGCTTTTCGAGCGTTTGCTACTTCACGAAGCCCTGCACCTTTAACCAGTAAAGGCAGTCGTTCGTCCACGGGTGCAGGACGCCGTCCTTGCCGCCGAGGCCCATGCCGTGGCCGCCTTTTTCGTAGATGTGCAGGTCGAATTTCACCCCGGCGCGGCGCAGCGCGGCGGCGAAGTCGAGGGAGTTCTCGACCTTCACCGCGCCGTCCTCCCACGTGTGCCAGATGAAGCACGGCGGGGTCTGCGGCGTGACTTGTTTTTCGTTGGAGAGGAGTTCGATCAGTGCGGGGTCTGGCTCGTTGCCGAGGAGATTTTGACGGGAGCCGGCGTGGGTCGTCGGGCCCATCGAGATGACGGCGTAGCAGAGGATGCCGCAGTCGGGACGCGAGCTTTCGCGCTCGACCGGGTCGGTGGCGTCGGCTTTTCCGGCATCGAAATGCGTGAGCAATGTGGACGCGAGATGCCCGCCAGCGCTTGATCCCATGACTCCGACGCGCTTCGGGTCGATCTTCCACTCGGCGGCTTTGGAGCGCAAAAGGCGGATGCCGCGCGAGGCGTCGTTCAGCATCGCCGGGTGATGGTAGCCGCCGGGGCCGAGCCGATATTTCAGCACGATGCCGGCGACGCCGTGGTCGGCTAGCCACTCGGCGTAGCCTGCGCCTTCATGCGGCGCGAGCCCTCCGTAACCGCCGCCGGGGCAGATGAGCATTGCGGCGCCCGTCGCCTTTTCCGGCGAAGGGAGGAAGGCGGTGAGGGTCGGGATGTCTTTGTCGGCGGTGCCGAGTGCGCCGGGCGCGCCATCGGGCCAGAGCGGGATGGGGGCAAGCGGCGCGGATTGGGCTGCGGAGGCTGCAATCATCAGGGTGGCGAGGAGGGCGGGGATTTTCATGCGGGTTGTTTGTTTGATCGAAGAAATAGCGAAGCGAGTGCGACAGAGGCGGATGGGAGCCAAATCCATTTCAGCTCGGAGAGGAATACTGACAATCCGCGGGCGGAGAAGAAGCCCGCGCCGATGGGCGAGACTTCGATCGGTGTGTCGGGGAAAAAGAAACGCTCGTTTGAGAAGGGCCAGAGCAGCGCGATGCCGAGTCCGCCGTCGGTCAGCATGTCGATGAGCGGATGCGAAATCGTGGCAATGAACAGGTAGGCGAAGAGCAGCCCGCGGGCGGCAAATCTCCGCCACTCGCAGAGCGTGAAGATAGCGGCGATGGCGAGCGCGAAGACGATAGAATGCGTCGCGCCACGGTGGCCGAAAGGCGACGCGTAGGGAATTCGCAGGACGAACGAAACGACATCGGCATCGGGCGCAATGGACGCGATGGCGCCGAGCACCCAGTAGCGCGGCGGCAACCGTCGCGGGCCGAGCACGCAGCCGAGCGCGAGCGGGATCGCGGGATGGCTGAGGATCGAGGCCACACGCGGCTTTTAGACCGTCGCGGGGACGATGAAGGGAGCGCGGTATTCGCGGGTGAGGAGCTTGTCGGCTTCGGGGCTGCCGGTGAATTTTTCGGTCGCCGTGTCCATCTTCAAAAACTCCCCGAGCGCGAGTTGATCGACTTTCAGATCCACGTCATTCGCGGCGAGATGCGCGGCGAGCCGGTCGAAGGAATCCATCGCCTCTTTGTTGCCCTTGAGCTTTTCGGCGATCGCGTCGGGACCGAGTTTTTTGCCGAGGCGGACGGAGATGTTGCCGGTGTGGCAGAGCGCGCTGGAGATGTGGCCGTCGAGGATCTTGCCGTGGAGGTCCGCGGCTTTCCGGCTGCGGACTACGTCGAGGAAATTCGCGTAATGATTCTCCGCGTTGGCAGGCGCGTCTTTGCCTTTGGCGAATTTCTGAATCTCTTTCCCGTCCGCGTCGAAGGCGACCGCGTCGGTGTAATTTGGCACGAGGATGTGCCCCTTTTCATACTGAACGACGACGCCCACACTGGCGCCGCGGTATTTGTCCATTTCCTTCGAGTCGGTCTTCGATGGCAGCCCGCGCACCTCGAAGATGAGCGGCGCTTTTGCGTAGTCCTGAAACACGAACATCGAGTTCGGAGTCTCGCCGTCGTCGATGTATCCGAGCCTGCCGCCGACAGAGAAGACCTTTGGCGCGAGCGCCTGCTCGCCGGTGAAACGGCGCGCGATATCCATCTGGTGGATGCCTTGGTTGCCGAGGTCGCCGTTGCCCGTATTCCAGACCCAATGCCAGTCGTAGTGCAGGTTCTTGCGGTGAAGATCGAGCTTCTCCGCGGGGCCGCACCACAGATCGTAGTCCACCGTTTCCGGCACCGGCTGCGCGCCTTCGGTTTTGCCGATGCTCGCGCGGCGTTTGTAGCAGAGCCCGCGCGCATATTTCAACGCGCCAAGGTGCCCGGCATTCGCCCACTCGATTGCCTCGGCGATGCCGATGGCCGAGCGGCTTTGCACGCCCATTTGCACGATGCGCTCGTGCTTCGCCGCCGCTTTTACGAGCTGCCGACCCTCCCACACGTTGTGCGAGACGGGCTTCTCGACATACACATCCTTGCCCGCTTGGATCGCCCAGATCGCCGCGAGCGAATGCCAGTGATTCGGCGTGGCGATGGAAACGACATCGATCTCTTTGCTCTCGAGCAGCTTTCGCAGGTCCTGAAACGGCGTCACTTCCTGCCCCTTTGCCTTGAGCTGCGCGACGCCCTTTTCGAGCACCTTCGAATCGACATCGCACAGCGCTACGATGCGCGCGCCCTTTTGCTTGAGGTAGTTGC
The DNA here is from genome assembly GCA_038207335.1 of Chthoniobacterales bacterium. GTDB lineage: Bacteria > Verrucomicrobiota > Verrucomicrobiia > Chthoniobacterales > Chthoniobacteraceae > CAIURC01. The sequence goes on from JBBQZX010000006.1 coordinate 117,801, forward strand.
CGATGTGGTCCTGCCCGCGGCCATTGAAGCCGATGACGGCGATGCGGATGTCGCCATTTGCGCCCTCACTCGCGGCGCGCAGGCGCGGCGAGAGGGAGAGGGCGGCGGTGAAAAGGAGGGAGGTTTTGAGGAAGTCGCGGCGTGTGGGGTTCATGGTGGGTTACTTGGTAAAAGTAGCAAATTGCTCTGCGATCTTCGCAGCCGCGGCGTCGCCGGGGTGGAGGATGATGCGGTAGCGGAAGGTGACGTTTTTCCCAGCCTCCACCTTGAAGTCGCCCGCGCCTTTGGCCTTTGTTTTGTCCATCTCTGCCTCGCAGAAGGGGTTCGCAGCGAAGAGGCCGTAGTCGCGCGCGTGCCAGCGCGGCGGGTGGCGCGGATTGCGCGGGTCGTCGAACAGCGCGATGCCGACGGTCTTGCCGTCGACGGGGCCCGACATATCGACCCACGCCGCGTGTTCGCCCCAGACTTTGTCATCTGCCACGCCTTCGCTGTTGATGATGTGGCCTTCGCCGGGCTTCTTTTTCGGCTGCGCGAGGCGCATGGATTCGGCGATTCGCAGGGCCATCGTGCCTTCCTTTGTATCGCCGAAGATCACGTCTTTTTCGCCGGCTGTGAGCTCCACGGTGAAGTCGATCACGCGCTCGTCATCCGGGCCTTTGGAAACTTGGAAAGTCTGCACGCTGGTGAGAGGGACGGTGTCGTCGGGGGCGACCCATTTTAAAGAATCGCGGATGGTGGCGTCTCTCGGCCCGCCTTTGAGTTCGAGGAATTTCTCGTGCTCGATTTTGCCGGTCGGGTGGCCCTTGCCGTTGCCGAAGCTCTTCGATTCGGCCCAGAAATCGACGCCATTGAGGTCGCCGTGAGCGAACCAGAGGGAGCGGTGGTGCGGGTGGTCGTGCTCCTCGCCGGGAACATCTTGCATAGGCCACGAGCGTGTCATTTTCACCCCACCGGGTCCGATCAATGGCCAGAAATAAACGTGCTGCGCGCCAGAGTAGCAGTATTCGGTGAAGAGTTGGCCGTCGATTTCGACGCGGACTTTGCCGTCGGCGTCCTTCACCGTGATGTCGGCGCGGGCGAGGGGAGTGGCGAGCATGAGGACGGCGGCGAGGCAGGCAGGGAGGCGCATGGGGGAGTGGAAAGTGTGACGATGCAAACCGCGAGGCGAGCGATTTGTTTGCGGAGAAAAGTGGCGGGGCATCCTCGAATGCGCTCACCGGCCTAAGCTCACGGCGCTCGCGAGATTGTTGCAGTTCCCATGCGTGCCATTTTTCTCATCCTCGCCACTGCCGCCGTCCTCCACGCGGAGACGCCGACCCCTCCGCTCGTCGCCGATACCGCGCTGCGGATCGAAGCGGTCGCTACTTTTCCCGATGTGGAGGCCAGCACGACGGTCTGCGGGGGGCCGGACGGCGCGATCTACGCGGGGAATGATCCGCGCGATGGGCACCTCTCCACGGCGAAGCCCGAGGCGAGCATCGTGCGCTTCGGCCCCATAGAATCGCCGGACCTCCTCCGCCTGCCCGATGGCAAGTTCGCGCCGCCCGGCCCGCCGCACCGCAAGCGCACGATTTTCGCCGACAAAATCTACTCGCCGGCGGGCAGCGCGTGGCACGACGGATACCTTTACGTGCTGCACGATCCGATGCTCACGCGCTTCAAGGACACCAATGGCGACGGCGTGGCCGATGTGCGGGAAGACCTCGTGACGGGCATCGGCCTGCCGCCTTACGACGGGCTGAACGATCACGTCGTCTCCGGCTTCACGCTCGGGATGGATGGGTTCTTTTACATCAGCGTCGGCGACCGGGGTATTTATAAGGCAGTGGCTCGCGACGGCTCCACGATCACCATGCAGGGCGGGGGGATCGTCCGCGTGCGCACGGATGGCACGCAGCTCGAGATTTTCTCCACCGGCACGCGAAATCATCTCGAAGTGAATCTCGACGCGGAGGACAACGCCTTCACGCGGGACAACACCGACGACGGCAACGGCTGGTGGACGCGACTCACGCACCACATCGAGGGCGGCTATTACGGGTATCCTTTCGACTTCCGCAAGATCGCCAACTACGGGGTTGCGCAGCCGAGCCCGCAGACGCTCGACGCTATCAAGCAGCACGGCGGCACGATCGACCGCACGGCCACGATGTTGGATGGGCGAAAAGTAAGCGATGTCGTTCCAGGCGCGGACAGCGCCGTGGCGCCGAACAACAAATTCCTCCCCGCGATGGCGGACTTCGGCGGCGGCTCTCCGACGGGCGGACTGTGCTATCTCAGCGACGGGCTCCCGGAGAAATATCGCGGGCGGCATTTTTTCAGCGAGTGGGGAAAGGGGGGCGTCTTCGTGTCTGAGGTGGCGCGCGATGGAGCGACGTTCAAGCTCGTGAGCGACATGAAACTGATCGAGCCGGAGAAAGGCGGGGATTTTCGCCCGATGCAGCTCAGCGTCGCCGCCGACGGTTCGCTGCTCATCGCTGACTGGGGCTACGGCGGCTGGAAAAGCCCGAAGCGCACGGGGGCCATCTGGCGTGCCTATTGGCCGGAGGCGCATCCCGCGTCGCGTCTCGGAGATGAGAGCAAGGCGACGACCGAGCAGCTCATCGCGGCGCTCGCGCATCCTGATCGTGATCAGCGGCTGCGGGCGGAGTATGCGCTGGCGGCGAAAGGCAGATCTGTCGCGGAGAAAGTGGCGGCTGCCTTGAAAGACGAGCGCGCTCCGATTGAGCAGCGCACTCATGCGCTGTGGGTCTTGGAGGAAATCGCGCGCGGCTCGGGCTCCACCGCAGCCGCTCCCGCGCTCGCCCGCTCGCAGCCCGGGGGTCTCGTGGATGTTCGTCGAGATTCGCCCGCAAATGCCGCGACCTCGCCCGAGCAAGCGCTCGCGCCTTTGATCGAAGCTCTCCGATCCCCGGCCACCGCCGCGCAGGCTGCACGGGCGCTTGGCGAGTTGCGCGCGGCGTCTGCTCTTCCCGCGTTTGCGTCCGTATTTCCCAAAGCCGCCCCGGAAGTCCGTCGCGCGATCCTCACCGCTATCGCCCGCATCGGTCGCGACCCCGGCATCGATCTCGCGGGCGCGCTCACGGACTCGGACCCATGGGTGCGCTTCACTGCGCGCCGCACGATCCAGAGTCTCGGAGCGTGGGCGAGCATCGCTCCTGCCTTGCGCGATCCCGCGAATCCTCTTTTCGAAGCCGCGTGGGAGACCGCCAGCGGCGTCTTCGATCCCGGTTTGGTGGAAATGTTCACCACTCTCCGCGATGCAGCACGGCCGGTCCGCGTCCGCGCCACTGCCGCTCTCGGGCGCATCGCGCTGAAGCCCGCGCCGTACGAGGGCCACTGGTGGGGCACGCAGCCGGTCAAGTCCCCGCTGCCGCCCGCGCCTCTCGCATGGGCGGAAACCCCGCGCGCCATCGGCGCACTCACGGCGGCGCTCGACGACGCCGCGCCGGAGGTGCGACTCGCGGCGGCGCTGGCGTTCACGGAGTTCGTGCTCGGCGGGGAAAAGTCGGACGCGCTGGCGGCTTTACGGACGCGACTTTCACTGGAAAAGGAACCGTCGGTGCGGCGGCAGCTCATCGAGGCGCTCGGCGTTCAGAAGGACCCGGCGGCGGCGGAGACTTTTCGGAAGATCGCGCTGGATGCGGGGGCGGAGCCGGAGTTCCGCGAGGCGGCCATCGCGGCCATCGTGGGGATCGGTGGCGATGATGCGAAGAAGACCATCGCGCAGATCGCGGGCGCTTCACTTTCGGCCGCCGCCACCCGCAGCGTGATCGTCGCCGCCGGGGACCTGCGCGTGGTTGAGGCCGCGCCCGCCCTAGTCGCCCACCTCACTGATCCGAACGCCGGGAACCGCGAAGCTGCCGCGCATTCGCTCGGGCAGATCGGCGCGAAATCAGGTGCGGGTGCGGCGTTGATCGGCACTCTGGACGACAAGGACGGCAAGGTGGCAACCGCCGCCGTCATCGCGCTCGGCGACCTGCGGGAAAAGAGCGCGATCCCGGCGCTTATCGCGCTCGCCGAGAAGCACAAATCGCAACGGGAGGTAATCGCGGCGCTCGCCTCGATGCCTGATCCGAGCGCGATCCCGGTGCTCGTTGAGACGCTGAGGAGCAAGGATGCTGGCCAGAGGCGCAGTGCGATCAAGGCGCTCAAGACGATGCGCGCCGAGGCGATGCCGGCGGTGCAAGCGCTGCTCGCGAGCGGGCGTGTGCCGCTGGAGCTGGCACCGGAAATCCAGCAGGCATTTGAGGGCGGCGCGATCGCGCAGTGGAAGATGATCGGGCCATTTGAGAACGTCTGGGAAGCGGTGCATCCGCCCGAAACCGACGCGCTCGCCGGCGACGCGTTCCTTTCCAAAAAATACGTGAACGCCGAGGGCAAGGAAGTCGGCTGGAGCGACGTGAGCGCGGACTCCGACGGGCGGGTGAATATGGAGCGCGTCTTCCACACGAACGCGATGGTGTGCGCCTACGCGGTGGCGGAAATCACCGCGAGCGAGGCGGCGAGTACGAAGCTCTTCCTCGGCGTCGATGACCAAATGGCTGTGTGGCTCAATGGCAAGCGCGTCTATGACAGTGGGCCGGCGAGTGGCGGCTTCGAGATGGACAAGACCGAGGTGCCGCTGGAGCTGGTCGCGGGGAAGAACACGCTGCTGCTGAAGATCGGGAATGTGGGCGGCGGGTGGGAGTTCGCCGCGCGCGTCCCCGGCCTGAACGGCCTCACTTTCACAAAGAGCAAAGAACCGACGGCGGAGGAAAAGCAGCGCGTCTATGCGATGACCGCAAAGCCCGACGGTGCGTGGGAGCACGCTGGCGACGCGGCGCGCGGCGCGAAGATTTTCGCCGACCCGGCGGGGCCGCTCGCGGGCATCTGCGCGACCTGCCACGCGGTGAAGGGCAAAGGCGGGCAGGTCGGCCCCGACCTCGGCGCGGTGGCGGTGAACTACAAGCGGCCCGACCTGATTGTCTCTATCCACGAGCCGAGTAAAACCATCGCGCTGGGCTTTGAGCAGGTGATGGTCGAGACGAAAGCCGGCGACACGGTTCTCGGCGCGCTCCGCTCGGAGACGCCGGACGCGCTGACGCTGCTGGGCGCCGATGCTGCGCCGCATGTGGTGAAAGTCGCGGACATTAAGACGCGCGCCCCAGTCCCGATCTCGCTCATGCCACCCGGCCTCACGCTCGGCCTCACGCCGGAGCAATTCGTAGATCTGCTGGCATTTCTCGAAACCATGAAGTAGCCCGTCCTGCTTATGCGAAAGCTTCTGACCGGCTGCGGAATCGTGATCTTGATCGTGTTCGCGACGTTGGTCGGGACATGCTTTTTCGGAGGGAGCCTGTGGCAGAAACGCATATCGCATTTCCAGGACAAGGTCGCAGCGGAAGAGGCGCTGGAGAAATCGTGGCGCCCGCCCGCCCCGGAGCTCGGTCGCGAGTGGTTCCCGGCAAAAGTCACCGGTTGGTCGCTCTCGGGGAGTAACGCCGCGCCCGGCTTTCCCACCCTCGACCTCGATCGCGGCGGCTGGCAGGGGACGTACACATCTGGGAAGGAAAACATTCAGGTTTCCGTGGCGCCGGCAAATGCCACAGAACGCGACGCGCTGATGTCGCGTGTGGAAGCCGCGCTGACGAAACCGACGACGACGGTGAAGCAATTCGGCAACGGGACGAGCACGAGCGGGAGCTTTACCTTCTCGTCAGACAACTCGCACTGGATGACGCGCTTCGGCAGCCGAATGTCAGTCACCCACAACGGCCAGAAGAGCCAGGTGCGCGCGCTCAACGATTGGCTCTTCATCTTCCAAGGGATCGAGGGCGCTGACCCGGAAGACTTCGTAAAAGAATATTTGAAGGCGATTGACGCGGGTTCGGGTAGCGCGTTTTGAGCGTCGGAAGTTGAGCGTTGCAATCGCGCAAGCCTGCGCACTGGCGTGGTTTTTTCATTGTCCCACCGTGCCTGCGTTCGCATCCTCCGCCGCCTATGTCCACTCCCTCCCGCGAACTCCCGTGGTGGCGTCAGCTCACCGGCTACCATTGGTTCGTCTTCATCGTCGCGAGCGCGGCGTGGTTCTTCGATTGCCTCGACCAACGGCTCTTTTCCCTCGCCCGCATCCCCGCGCTCTCGTCGCTGATGCATCTGCCGGCCGGCGCGCCTGAAGTGCAGGCATTTGGCAAGGTGGTGACGGCGTGGTTCCTGATCGGGTGGGGAGTCGGCGGGATGATTTTCGGCGCGCTCGGCGACCGGTACGGCCGCGCGAAGATGCTGACGCTGACCATCCTAATCTACTCGGCCTTTACGGGCTTGAGCTTTTTCAGCCAGGGAAATATCGACTTCACTATCTTCCGATTCCTCACGGGCGTCGGAGTCGGCGGCGTCTTCGGTCTCGCAGTGGCACTCATCGCGGAAACCGTCCCGAGCGGCGCGCGGGTGCAGGCGCTCGGGATGTTGCAGGTGCTTTCCACGATCGGAAATCTCGCTGCGGGTCTGGGAAAGATGACGGTCGATTCGCTGGAGAGTTCACACTCGATCACGTCCGGGCAGGGCTGGCGGTGGATGTTTCTAATCGGCGCGCTTCCCGCGCTGATGGTCGTATTCACGCGCAAATATCTGCGCGAACCCGAGCCGTGGCTGCGCCAGAAAGCTGCGGGGCATTTGCCGACCGGCAGCATCTTCGCGCCCTACGCCTTACTCCTCGCGGATCGTCGCTGGCGGAAGAATCTCATTGTCGGCGCGCTCATCGCCGCGACCGGCGTGGTCGGTCTCTGGGCCATCGGCGAGTACGCCGTCGATCTGCAAAAGACGGTCTTCAACACGTATTTTGAAAAGGCGGGATTCCTCGGCGATGAGATGAAGTCGAAGGTCAACGGGGCGATCACCAATGCCTACCTGCTGAACATGCTCGGCGCGGCGATCGGCATGTGGATTTTCACGCGCGTGGCGAAGGCGCTCGGGCGGCGGCCGGCGTTTTTCATGGGCTTCACGCTCGCGCTGCTCGTGACGGCGTTCGTGTATTGGAAAATGGAGTCGCCGCAGGATGCCTACTGGATGATGCCTTTGATGGGAGCGGTGCAGCTCGGACCGTTCGCGGGCTTCGCGATCTATTTACCAGAGCTCTTTCCCAGCCGGCTGCGCAGTACGGGCATTTCCTTCTGCTACAATCTCGGCCGCTTCGCCGCGGCCGCTGGCAGCTTTTTCTCCTCGATCCTGACGGTGCAAGTATTCGGCCATTTCGCCAAGCCGCTGCCATACCGCTACTCCGCGATGACGATGTGCGTGATCTTCCTCGTCGGCATCGTCACCGTCTTCTTCGCGCCCGAGACGAAAGGGCAGCCGCTGCCGGAAGATTGAGTTACAACGGCTGGGCCTGGGAAACGCGGCCTTCCGCTTCCGGCCTTCCCGCTGAGAATCCTCCGCTCAGACGTCGCAAATCCGCACGCTCTGCGCCAGCGAAGCGACCGGGTCGCGCACCGGGATGAATTCCTGCCCGACGAAGCCCGTGTAGCCCACGTCGAGGAGCGCCTGCATGAGCGGGGCGTAGTTCAGCTCCTGCGTCTCGTCGATTTCACCGCGACCCGGTACTCCCGCCGTGTGGATGTGTGCAATGAAGTCCTTGTGCTGCTGAATCCGCGCGATCACGTCGCCGTGCATGATCTGCACGTGGTAGATGTCGAAGAGCACCTTCAGGCGCGGGGAGCCGATGGCTTTGCAGATGTCCACCGAGCGCTCGATGTCGTCGCAGAAGTAATCCGGGTGGCCTTTCATCGTCGTCGGCACGCGGGAGTTCAGCATCTCGAGGCAGAGAGTGACGCCCTTTTCCTCGGCGAAAGGGACGATCTTCTTGAGCCCGGCGATCATGTTTTTCATCCCGTCCTCCGTTGCGAGTCCGCGGCGGAATCCGGAGAACGTGATGACCCGCTCGACGCCCGCCGCGGCGCTCGCCTCGATGCTCGCGTGCAGCTTTGTAATGCACTCGTCGTGTTCCTCCGGGTGCGCGAATCCCTTTGCAAAGCCGTGGCTCCCCGCGATGGCGCACGTCAGCCCGAGCGCCTTCAGCTCCGGCCAGAACTTCGGGTCGCAGAGTTCGACCGACTGCATCCCGAGCGCCGCCGCGTGCCGCGCGAGTGCCGGCACCGGCATGGGGTTGAAACACCACGACACCACGGACTGCCGGATGCGTCCGTTTTTCGCCCGATAAAGCGCGGGATCCTCCGCCTTTGCGCCCATCCCCAGCGCAGCGGAAGCGACAAGACCTTTCAAAGTGGCGCGGCGGGAGAGGGGATTCATCCCGCAAAAATGCGCGTCTCTCATGCCCCACGCGAGCCCTTTCCCATTGCCGCCGAAGGTCGCGGCAAAGACGCTGACGCCAATGTTTCCCCGCATCCTAATCCTCTGCCTTCTCGCCGCGACCGCCACGCACGCCGCGGTTCCCCCGCCGAATATCGTCTTCATCCTCGCCGACGACCTCGGCATCAACGACCTCGGCTGCTACGGACGCGCCGACCAGCCGACACCCAATCTCGACCGCCTCGCCGCCGAGGGAATGCGCTTCACCGCGGCCTATGCGCAGCCGCTCTGCTCCCCTACGCGCGCCTCACTCCTCACCGGCAAATCCGCAGCGCGACTCCACATCACGACCTATCTCCCGGGCCGCGCCGACGCGCCGACGCAGATGCTCCTGCATCCGAAGATCGAGCAGCAGCTCCCGCTCGCCGAGCAGACCATCCCTGAGCTCCTGGCATCCGCCGGATACATCAGCGCGTGCATCGGAAAGTGGCACGTCGGTGGCGCGAGATTCGGTCCCGCCCAGCAGGGATTCGACGTGGTCTTCGCGGGTCATCCGGTCACCAAGCCGACCGCCGACGAGGGAGGAAAGGGCGAATACGAACTCACTGCGCACGCCGAGCAATTCATCGAGGAAAACAAGGCGCGTCCGTTCTTCCTCTACCTCGCGCACAACACCGTCCACGTCCCGCTCGGCGCAAAAGCGGCGCTCATCGAAAAGCACGCCGACGCCTTCAACCCGCTCTACGCCGCGATGGTCGAGTCGCTCGACGACTGCGTCGGCCGAATCATCGCAAAGCTAGACGCGACGGACCTCCGCGAGCGGACGCTGCTAGTCTTCATGTCCGACAACGGCGGCCTGCATGTCCCCGAGCTGCCGCACACGCCCGCGACTTTCAACGCCCCGTTCCGCGCCGGAAAAGGCTTCGTGTACGAAGGTGGCATCCGTGTCCCTCTCATCGCCCGCTGGCCCGGCCACATCGCTCCGGGCGAGAACGCCACGCCCGTCCGCGAGAGCGACTGGCTCCCCACATTTCTCGATCTGGCAAAAGTCGCGCCGCTTGCAAATCTCGACGGAATCAGCCTCGTCGGCCTGCTCACCGCCTCCGCGCCGCTCCAACCGCGCGCGCTCTTCTGGCACCAGCCGCATTATTCGAATCAAGGCGGACGTCCCACGGGCGCGATCCGCGAAGGCGACTGGAAGCTCGTCGAGCAATACGAAAACGGAAGCGCGGAACTCTACAATCTCGCCACCGATTCCGGCGAGATGACTGACCTCTCGATGAAAGAACCGAAGCGCACCGCCGACCTGCGCGGCAAGCTCGCCGAGTGGCTTCAGGAAAATGGCGCGCAGGAGAACATGCCGAATCCGAGTTTTGACCCCGCTCGCCATCGTGAACTCTACATCTCCACCGATCCATCGCGCATCGCCGCCGCGCCGACTGCCGCCGAAACCGCTTCCCCGCTTGCTTCGTGGCGCGAGAAGATGGACGCCGCCCTGAAGCCGAACACGCCTGCGGGCATCGGCCCGGTCCTCATTTTGTCGGCAAAAAGCGCGGCAATCCACGGCACGACCGCCCGCTACGAACCGCAGCCACACAAGAACACGATCGGCTTTTGGACAAAGCCGGAGGACTGGGCGAGCTGGGATTTTGATGTCACGCAGCCCGGCACATTCGAGATCGAAATCCTCCAAGGCTGCGCAGGCGGCGGCAGCGAAGTCGCGGTGAAAGTCGGTGATCAAGTGCTCACTTTCACCGTCCTCGACACCGGCCATTTTCAAAACTTCGTCCCGTACAAAATCGGCGTCGTCACGCTTCCCACCGGCCATCACACACTCGAACTGCGGCCCAAAAACAAAGTCGGTGGCGCAGTGATGGACGTGCGACGCGTCACATTGATTCCGAAAGCGTAACAGTCGCGCGATAACATGCGCCCGTTTGGAATTCGCCCATTGCTGTTTCTGCTCATCGGGGGCGCTTTTTTCGCGACGAATTTGCGGGCTGCCGAACGGTTCCTCGTCCGCACATGGCAGTCGGAAGACGGCCTTCCGAGCAACGTCATCCGCTCCATCGCGCAAGCCGCCGACGGATACCTGTGGGTTGCAACCGCGGAAGGCGTTGTGCGTTTTGATGGCGTGCGTTTCTCCGGCTTCGACTCCGAGCCCGACGCCACGCTATCCCGCCGCCCCACGCGCACACTTTTCCCACTCCCAAATGGCGACGTATGGGTTACCACGCACGCTGGCGCGCTGTTGCGCGGGCGTGGCGCGCGTCTGACCGAGGTGCGCCTTGATGCCGCGAGCGTCGAACCGCCGTCAGGGGCCGCGGGCATCGTCTCTCAAGTTGCCCCTGGCGACGCAGGGGAAATCTTCATCGTGCGCGGCAGCGAGACATGGCTGATCGCCGGAAACCACCCGCCACGCTTGATTCAACGGAGTCCGGAGGTCGAGACGCTTCTCGCCGCGGACGCTGAAGCAACGGCGTCACATGGGCGTTGGCGAGCGGGCGGAGCGCCGCTGCAGCTGCACGAAACAGACGGCACGATTTGGAGATTCGGTGGAGGTTCTGGACTTGAAATCGGCACATCGGACGGTGCGTTCGAGCCCGTGAAATTGCGTGGCGCGGAGCCGCCAAAGGCGACCAACGAAATGCTCGAAGACCGCGAGGGCAGTGTATGGCTTGCGACCGCTGCGCAAGGCTTGTGGCAACTTCGCGAGGCGCGCGTTGACGTCCTCACGACGGCGGACGGCCTCAGCGGCCGAACCGTCCTGCTCGTCATGGAAGATCGCGCCGGAGGGCTCTGGATCGCCACGACAACGGGCGGGCTCGACCGCTTGGAAGCCGGTGAATTTACGCACGTCGAAGTCGGTCCGACATCCGGGCGCCCTGTTTCCGCGCTCTGCGAAACACGCGACGGCACGATGTGGGCCGCGACCCGCGAGGGCAGCATCTTTCGCCTCACCGACGGTGTCTTCACGCCGATGTTCACCGCAGCGAGCGGAATCTCGAAAGTCTTCGCAATCGTGGAAGACGCCGCGGGTCGTGTTTGGTTTGGCGGGCGACTCGGGCTCAGCGTTTGGGATGGAGAAGAGGCGCACGGGATCGACCTTGGCACGTCGGATGCCGTCACCGTGCTCGCGACCGGCAAGGCTGATGAAATCTGGGTGGGAACGGAAAGCGGCCTCGTCTTCCACGGTGCCGAATCGCGCTTCAAAGAGATCGGCGGCAGCGACGCATTCGCCCATCGCGCAATCTCCAGCCTGCTCCCGGACAGCGCGAATTCGGCATGGGCCGGCACACTCGGCGGTGGATTATTTCACATCGAAGAGGACCGCGCCGTCGCGCTGGACACGGCAGCGAGCGTGCAGCCCTCGCGAATCACCTGCATCCTCGACGACCTCTCCGGCCACCTCTGGCTCGGATCGCTGCGCGGCATCTTCCGGCTGGGCAAATCCGAACTCGGTGACGTCGCGCAGCGCAAGCGCGACAGGATCTCAGCCCTGCATCTGGACCGTTCCGATGGTCTGCTCACACGCGAATGCACCGGCGGCGTCCAACCCGCCGGTTGGCGTTCGCGAGACGGCACCCTCTGGTTCCCCACGACCAACGGCCTCGCCAACATCCAGCCTGCGCAGCTCAATCTGAATCCGCTCGCCCCATCGGTCGTGATCGAGGAAATGCGCTCGAATGCCCGCCAGTTGGACATCTCCGGTCCGCAGCCGACACTCGGACCGGGCCGTTCGCGGCTTGAATTTCGCTTCACCGCACTGAGCCTGGTTGCGCCGAGCAAAGTGCGCTTCCGCACCCGCCTTGATGGATTGGAAGACGAATGGAGCGAGGCCGGGGCGCAACGCACGGTGGCCTACGAGGCCGTGCCGCCGGGACGTTACGCATTCCGCGTGCAGGCCGAAAATGGTGACGGGATTTGGAACGAATCCGGTGCAACGCTTGCCTTCCGGGTGCTGCCGCATTTCTGGCAGACGCTCGCATTTCAGGTCTCAGTCGCGACCGCCGCCGCCGCGCTCGCGGTTGGTATCGGAGCCTCGATTTCGCGAGTGAAAATGCGCGGGCGACTGCTGCGCCTGGAACTGAAAAGATCCCGCGAGGCCGAGCGCGCACGCATCGCGCAGGATCTCCACGACGATCTCGGTGCGAGCCTCACCGAGATTTCCATCCTAGCAAATCTTGCAGCCGAAGATCGGCGCCCTAGCGACACGAACGACAATGCTCTTCCTGAGATCGCGGGCAAGGCGCAAGCACTCGTCGGCGCGCTCGATGAGATCGTGTGGGCCGTGAATCCGCGCCACGACACGCTCGGTTCTCTGGCGGAATATCTCACTGCATTCGCCTCCGAATTTCTCTCCGCCGCCGGCATCACGCTGCGGCTCGACGTGCCACACGATCTACCCGCATCTGCTCTCGACGCGGAGCGGCGGCACAGCATTTTTCTCGCCGTCCGCGAGGCACTCAACAACGCGGTAAAGCACTCCGGTGCGAGCGAAGTCTGGCTTCGCGTCCGCCTCGTAAATGAGCGGCTGGAGATTCTCGTCGAGGACAACGGTCGCGGATTCGCCCCGAAGCCAGCTTCAGGCGATGGCGTGGGCAATCTTCAATCGCGCCTCGCTCGCCTCAGCGGCGAATGCAAGATCGAGAGTCGCGAAGACTGCGGCACACGAGTGCGCCTCTCGCTGCCCCTCAAAATATGACCACCATCGCCATCGTGGAAGACAACGCCGGACTCGGCGCCACGCTCCGCCGAGTGGTGGAAAGCATGGACGACTGTCAGTGCGCGGGCGTCTGGATCAGCGGTGAAGAGGCGCTCGTGAAAGTCCCCGCATTTCGCCCCGACGTGGTTCTCATGGACATCAATCTCCCCGGTATTTCTGGCATCGAGGCAACTGCGAAATTGAAAGCCGAGATGCCCGAACTACTCGTTGTGATGGTCACCGTCTATCGCGATCACGACAAAATCTTCGACGCGCTCAAAGCGGGCGCGTGCGGCTATTTGCTCAAACGCTCATCGCCCGAAGAAGTGCGGCAGGCCATCCGCGATGTCCGCGAGGGCGGCGCCCCCATGAGCGCCGAAATTGCGCGCCGCGTCGTAGAGACATTTCATCGCCACTCCGCACCAGCGGACGCTGCAGCAAATCTCTCCAAGCGCGAAACCGAAATCCTGGAACTCCTCTCGCAAGGCCTCGCGAACAAGGAAATCGCCGATCGCCTCGGCCTCAGCATCGAAACCGTGCGCGTCCACCTGAAACGCATCTACGACAAACTCCACGTCCATTCCCGCACCGAAGCCGTCGTAAAATACCGCGACTCAGCCCGCTGAAATATAGTCGCATCGCCGGGCCTGGATTACGTCAACAAGGCTGCTCCACACCCGAAAACTCACGCCGTTTCCGTCATCGCCTCGTCTTGCTGCGTGACGCGGACGACTTCCTCCACAGTAGTTTTGCCGCTGAGCACGCGGCGCCAGCCGTCGTCGCGGAGCGTCTCCATGCCGTCGGCGACGGCCCGCGCTTTCATCGCGCTGCCAGTCTCCTTTCGGATCACCATGCGGCGCAGGTTTTCGTTCACTGGAACGATCTCGTAGATCGCGGCGCGGCCTCGGTAGCCGGTTTGACGGCAGTGATCGCAGCCACGGCCGTGGTAAAACTTCAGGTCTGGTGGGATCGGCGCGCCGATTTCCTGCAGGTAATCCAGCGGGTATCCGGTGACCTCTTTGCAGTCCTCACAAATCGTCCGCACGAGCCGCTGCGCGATAAATGCGCGCACGACGCTCGCGAGCAAAAACGGCTCGATGCCCATGTCGAGCAAACGCGTGATGCCGCTCACTGCGTCATTCGTGTGCAGCGTCGAAAATACCAGATGGCCCGTCATCGCGGCGCGAATTGAAATCTCCGCCGTCTCGAAATCGCGGATTTCTCCGACCATCACGATATTCGGGTCTTGCCGCAAAATTGCGCGAAGGCCGTTGGCGAAGGTGAGGCCGATCTCGGGCTTCACATCGATTTGCGACACGCCTGGAAGCCTGTATTCCACAGGCTCTTCGACAGTGATGATGCGGCGTGAAACGGCGTTAATCGACGAGAGAAAGGAGTAGAGCGACGTCGATTTTCCCGAGCCGGTCGGGCCGGTCACGAGGATGATCCCGTTTGGCTGCGTGAGCAGCACCTTCACGAGATCGCTCTGTGTTTTGCTCATGTCGAGCCGATCGATTCCAAAGGCGAGCGTGTCGCTGCGGCTCAGCAGACGGAGAGAAATGCTCTCGCCGTTCACGGTTGGGATCGTCGAGACGCGCACGTCGATCGCGCCCGCGTTCGTCGTGAGATTGATTCGTCCATCCTGCGGCAGGCGGCGCTCCGCGATATCCATGTGAGCCATCACTTTCAGACGTGAGATGATCGCGCTCTGGAGCACACGAAGCTGCGGCGGGACCGCGACTTCGTGCAGGATTCCGTCGATGCGGTATCGGATGCGGAGATCGTTTTCCAGCGGTTCAACGTGAATGTCAGTCGCGCGCTCGAGGATCGCCTCGCGGATCACCTGGTTGACGAATTTCACCACACTCGCCTCTGGGTCGTCGGACGTAATGTCCTGAGCCTGTTCGCGATCCGCGTCGCTGTCGTACGTCCGGCTCGTGAGCAAAATCTCCTCGAACGTCTCCGCACCCACGCCATACACCGCCTTGATCGCGCGGAGGAGTTGCGCGCGCGGGGCGATAACCCACTCGATTTTTTTACCCGCGAGTTGCTGTGCGGCGAGGCGGCGCGCGACGTTATTGAACACGTCCCAAGTCGCGAGCCGAACGGTGTCCTCTTTCGCGGAAATCGGCAGGACGTGATGCTTGAACACGAACCGGCTCGGGAGCAGTTGCAGCGCGCTGCGCTCGACTTTCGCGGGATCGACCGGCTCGACGGTCGTCTTGAAAACCCGCCCGAGTTCCGTCGCGAATTTCAGTTCGTCGATCTTCCCTGTATCGAGCACCGCGCCGGTCCATGTCGTCCCTGCGGGCGGCTTGAGCGCGGCGAGGTCCGCGGCCTCATCCTCCGGCACGCCAGATCCTTGCAGGACATCGAGCAGCGGTTTGCGCGAAGCCGACGGCGGCGGACGGACGATCGGGGCGGAAGGGGTCGGCCTTTCGATACCGGGCTCGATTCCGGCGCCGCGCTTCGCTCCATCTGCGACTTCGGAAATCATTTCTTGAAGTTGGGCGCGAGCACTTTCTCCCGCAACTGCACTGCAGGTGGCTCGTGAAATGCCGGCTGTACTGGTGTGGCGCGGCGGACACCAGTGGGATATACGGTGCTCTCGAGATCCGCCGGAAGCTGCAGGTATTCCTGCTCGCGCTCGCGGGTTTGCACACTTTCCACCGGTCCCATCGAAACGACGGGCCTGATCAAGATGACGAGTTCGCTGCGAGTCTTTTGGGTCGTGGTGGTGCGGAAAAGCGCCCCGACCCATGGGATTTTGCTGAGATACGGGACGCCCGTGACGCCTTTCGTGTCGAGCGCGCGAATCAGTCCGCCAAGCACGAGCGTCGATTCGTTTGGTACGGACACGGTCGATTTCAGAAAGCGATTGGCAATCGTCGGGACGCTGTTGCCGCCGATGTTCGTGGAACTGTTTGGCACGACCTCGTCGATTTTTTGCAAAATCTCGAGTGTGACCTCGCGCTCGGAATTGATCAGCGGCACGACCTCGAGTTGCAACGCAACCCGTTTAAACTGGATCGAAGCGCTGACCGACGCGTTGTCCTGATTGACCGCGCCATTGTTGAAGGACGAGAGCGTCTGCGTCGGCACGGGGATTTCCTGACCGGAGGCGATGATCGCCTTTTTATTATTGCTGGTGAAGACGTTCGGCCGTGCGACGACGGTGAAGCGATTGGTGGAAGCGAGGGCGTTCACGACGAGAGTGAGCGAGTCCCCAGCCGCGATGAAGCCGCTGAGACCGCCAGTGCCGGCAGTTGCAACTTGTCGGATGAGTTTTTGGCTGAGGAGCGAGTTGAAGTTGAGCGAAGGTTGGGATCCGTTGAAGGTGACCGTGTTTCCGTTGTCCGTAGTGACGGTGCCGGTCCCCGTTCCTGTTCCTGTCCCCGTCCCGACACCGCCTGTGATGCTCGAGGGCGCAGCGAAAGTGCCTCCGTTGTGCAGGATGTATTCGACGCCGAACTTATCGTCCTTGCCGAGTTCGAGTTGGCCGATCACCGCGTGGATCATTACCTGCGGCGCGCGCACATCCAGCCGCTCGAGCAGTTTGAAAATCTTGTTTTTCACCTCTTTGTTGCCGAGCACGATGATCTTGTTCGCCCGCGTGTCGGCAATGATCCGCGTGTTCCCGACCGTAACTGCGCGCGGCACTGTATCGACTTCGGTGGTCTGAAGTTCCTCCGAAAACCCCGCCGAACCGCTGCCGCTGCTCCCACCGAAGTTGCTGCCATTCGCGCCGAACGTGTTGTTGTTCGCGCCGCCGCGGTTGGTCGTGTTTTGGCGATTGCCCTGCGCCCCAGGCGCGCCGGCTGTCGTGGCCTCATCCTTTGCGCCGGGGTCTTGGATCGCCTTGATCACCGGATCGAGCACATCGGCAGCGGTGACAAATTTCAGCGGATATTCCGCCGGTTCGCCGAAAGGCACGTCTTTATCGAACTCCTCGATCAGCGATCGCACGAATTTGATGTTCTCCTTCCGCGTGACGACGTGGATGCGGTTCGTGCGCACATCTGCGGTGAGCTTGATCTTTCCGACAATGAGCGAGTCCTCCGTGAGCGTCGCAGGCCCGTTGATTTCGACGGTGTTCGCGCCAGTTGCCTCCGCCGTCGCATTCTGCGGAATCGGCAGTCCCTCGGGCGTCGTCGCCGGGCGAACAGGCCGCGCTGCGACTGGCACGGCAGCGGTCGCCGTCGTGCCGGTTGGCGTTTTCTCGAAAATCTTCTCAAGCTTTTCCAACACGTCCTTCACATCCGCGCGCTCAAGTGGGATGAAAAAGCTATCCACGGTCGCCGGAGGAAGATCGATCTCGTTCACGATTTTCATGAGCCCGCGAATGATCGGCGTATTCTCAGTGACGAGCAGCGCCTGCGCCTTTGGCAGCGCCAGGATGGACGAGTAGCCCGCCTGGCTTGGAGAGATGAAGCCGTTCAGGACCTGCGCGAGTTCGGTGGGGTCGGCAAATTTCAAATGGAACAGGAACGAAATGACCTGCTCCTTTTCCGGGATGAGATCGGGGTCGGAAATGATCGGAATACCACCGCTTCTAGGATTGAGGCCGATCCCGAAGACTTTGACGATCGACGGGTCCTCGGACGGGACGAGCGTGTATCCGTTGATGAGGAGCGTCATCTCGATGATTTTCACGGCCTCCTCGCGCGGCAGGTCTTCGTTGAAAACGAGGTAGATAGGCGCGGTTGTCTGAAGGCTGGAGGGGCGGATGAGTTTTTTCCGCGTGTATTGCTCGTAGGCGTCGAGGACGGCGCTGAGGTCGGCGTTTGGAAACATGAGCCTCACTGTCTCCGGCAGAGGCGGGAGATTTCCGCCGTTCTTGTTGAGCGGCGGATTTCCTTGCGGCAGGCCGGGAGGCGGCTGCACCGGGTTTTGGGCGGAGGCGAGCCCTGTGAAGGCGATCAGCCAGAGAGCGAGGGAAGGGCGAAACACGCGCGCTACTTAGACGCGAGAGGGAGGGAGGTCAATGAGCGGGGGAAGCGAAAGCGCCGAACATCGAACGTAGAATGTCCAAATTACAGCCGTGCTGATCCCTCGTCTGCATTCAACGCCGCACCCGCCACCTGACCCCGGATCGCGATCCTGCGGGCGTCAGCCTCGTTCGATGTTCGACGTTTCCTCCTTCCCCCGCTTGTCTCTCGCCCTCATCCCGATTACTCCCTCCGCCCATGACATCCTCCCCGCGCAGCAAACTGTTCATCATGATGGTCCTCGAGCTCTTCATCTGGGGAGCCTGGCTACCGCTCATCTGGCCTTACATGACGGAGATCGGATTTACCGGAAGTCAGCAGGCTTGGATCGGGAGTGCTTTCGCCATTTCGTCAGTGCTCGCGATCTTTTTCAGCAACCAATTTGCCGACCGTAATTTCGCCTCCGAACGTTTTTTGGCATTCAGCCATCTCATCGGCGGACTCGCGATGCTAGGCCTCTTTTTTACGACGAGTTTCCCTGTTTTTTTTACGTTAATGCTCGTCCACTCGATCTTTTACGTGCCGACGCTATCGGTCGCGAACTCGCTCGCATTCGCCAATCTGAAAAATCCGCAAAAGGAGTTCGGACCAGTGCGAATGGGCGGGACGATCGGATGGATTCTCGCGTCGTGGCCGCTCTATTTTCTCCTCCGGGGCGCGGAGGGTGACGCACTCCGGCAGGCTCACAGCTACATTTTCATCGTGGCTGGCGCGGCCTCGCTGGCGCTCGCGGCGTTCTGCCTCACGCTGCCGCACACCCCTCCAAAACCGGCGGTGGAGGCGAGCAATCGCTTCGCTTGGCTGGAGTCGTTTCGGCTGCTGGCTTTGCCTTATTTGCTCCTACTTTTCATCGTCACGTTCATCGACGCCACGATCCACAATGGCTACTTCGTGATGGCGGGAAATTTTCTCACCGCGATCGGGATCAAGCCGGAGAACATCATGCCGATCATGAGCATCGGGCAGGTCGCGGAGATCGCCACGATGGCGGTACTCGGCTGGTTCCTGCAGCGCCTCGGGTGGAAGTGGACGCTCATCCTCGGCATCCTCGGGCACGCCGCCCGATTCGCGGTTTTCGCGTTCTTCCCGTTCGATCACACGATGATCATCGCCGTGCAAATCCTCCACGGCATCTGCTACGCGTTTTTCTTCGCGACGGTGTATATCTTCATCGACGCCGCGTTCCCAAAAGACGTGCGAGCCAGCGCGCAAGGGCTGTTTAATCTGCTCATTCTCGGCATCGGAGACCTTGCTGCGAAATGGCTCTTTATTCCGCTCCAAGCGCATCTCACGACCGCCGATGGCGTCGTCGATTATCGCACGCTGTTCCTGATTCCGACGTGCATGGCGATCGTAGCCGCGCTGCTCATTCTCCTCTGCTTCCGTCCGCCCGTTGAGGTGGAAGTGGCAGCCGAAACGGCGGCGGTCTGAGGTCTTGCGAGGAACCAGAGGGCGCCCTACCCGGCGAATTGCGCGCGCACTTCTTCCGGGGAAAGTCCGCGCTCGCGCAGCGCGCGTAGGCTGAGGGAATCGGAGCCTTTCGCGAGGCGCTGGCCGATGGCGTCGAGCATGAGCGGCGCGTGGAAAAATGCGGGTGAAGCGAGGCCGAGCGCGCGGGCGATGTGTAGCTGGCGAAACGTCGATGTGATGAGGTCCGCGCCGCGCACGACTTCGGTAATGCCCATCGCCGCGTCGTCGACGACGCACGCGAGTTGGTAGCTCGGGAGATCATCTTTTCGCCAGACGAGGAAGTCGCCAAAGTCGCGTCCGGCAATCTGAGCGCAGACGCCGACAGCGCCGTCGCGAAAGGTGATCGTCTCGCCATCGGGCACACGAAAGCGCCAGTTCACGCCCGCCCGCGCCTGCACCCTGCGGCCTCGGCAGGTGCCGGGATAAATCGGCTCGTCGTCGCCCGCGTGCGGTGCGGTGAGCGCGCGCAAAACGTCCTGCCGCGAGCAGGTGCATGGATAGATCGCGCCGGCTGCGCGCACCGTCTCAAAGGCCGCGCGATACGAATTAAGCCGCTCACTTTGGGAGTAAGGCGAGTACGGTCCGCCGATGTCCGGGCCTTCGCTCCAGCGCAGCCCGAGCCATCGCAAATCCTCAATCATTGCCG
Source organism: Chthoniobacterales bacterium (assembly GCA_038207335.1). Taxonomy (GTDB): domain Bacteria; phylum Verrucomicrobiota; class Verrucomicrobiia; order Chthoniobacterales; family Chthoniobacteraceae; genus CAIURC01. The sequence continues at coordinate 137,896 of JBBQZX010000006.1, forward strand.
CGGCGAATTCCGCGCGGCATCGGGAAATGTCGAGGTCGTCGTTGCGCAATATGAGCGCCCCGCCGCTCGTCTCGGCGCGCTGCTGAGCGATCCAAAACGTCCGCGCGTGGCCGAGATGCAACAGCCCGGTCGGCGAGGGCGCAAGACGCCCGCGATAGGTCGGCTTCACAGGCCGCCGATTCTTACTTCGCCGCGGGCGGTACTGGCGCGAGTTCGGTGTCGTACACTGTCACTTTCCCGATCTTCTCCAGCTCGGGCTGAATGTCTTTCGCCTCGCCGACCACGGTGATCGCGACGTCGGTCGTACTCAGATACTTCTTCGCGAGCTCCTGCTGCGAGGCGGGCGTCACCGCAGCCATGCGGGTCGCGTAGGTTTTGTAAAAATCGGCGGGCAGGCCATAGAGGTCGATGTCTTGAACTCGCTGCGCGATGCGCCCGGAATTTTCGAGGCTGAGCAGGTAATTGCCGATGTTGTATTGTCGTTGCAATTCCAGCTCGGCCTCGGGCACGGGCTCGTCGCGCAGCCGCGCCATTTCCTTCAGCGTCTCGGCGATAGCGAGATGCGTCACCTCATTCCGCGTCTCCGCGCTCGCTTGGAAAGAGCCCGCGAATTTCCGCAAATCGAAGGCCGAATACGCGCCGTAAGTCCACGCGTGTTTCTCGCGCAGATTCTGGAACAGCCGCCCTGAAAACCCGCCACCGAGTGTTGCGTTCAGCACGTTGAGTTCCGGAGTGCTGCCGTTGTCCCGCGCCGGTCCGGGCTCGGCGATGATGATGTTCGATTGCACCGATCCGGGGCGGTTCACGAGATGCACCGTCACACCTTCGATCTTCGGCGCGGTCGGGAAATCCTGTTTCTTGATCTCGCCCGGCTTCCACTCCGCGAGCGCCTTCTCGACTTTCGCGATGATCTCATCCGTCTTCACGTCGCCGACGATCGCGATGGTCGCGTTATTCGGCAGAAAGTAGTCGCGATGAAACGCCGCGAGGTCGTCGCGAGTGATCATCTTCACCGTCTCCGGCGTGCGATACGCTCCGTATGGAAAATCGCCGTAGATCAGCTTGCCAGAAAGCTTCGCGGCCAGTTGCTCCGGCTCCTGCTTCTGCGCGGCGAGCGCCGACAGCATCTTGCGCTGCTCCTTTTTAAACTGCTCCTCCGGGAACACCGGATGCAGCACCGCATCGCTGAAAAGCTCGATGATCTTATCCGTGTAAGTCGTGAGCCCGCCCGCACTCACGGAGAGCGCATCAGAGCTCGCATCCGCTGCGAGTTTCATACCGATGAAATCCGTTTCCGCCGCGAATTGCTCCGCCGTGCGAGTAGTCGTCCCGCGGTTCAGCAGGTCCGCCACGAAGTCCGCGAGGCCCGTTTTTTTGCCGTCGAATATCGAGCCGCTCTTGATCAACAGGCGCAGCGTCACCGTCGGCTTGCGATCGTCTTCGATGACGAAAACTTTGAGTCCGTTTTTCAGCTCGCGCAGTTTGTAATCCGGGAACGCAGCCGCAGGAGTCGGGCCGGGCTCCGGCTTTTTCGTGCGGTCGATTTCCGCAAAAAGCGGCGTGGTGCAGAGGGCCAGCGAAGCCGCGAAAAGGAGTGAGTTCTTCATGTGGGTGGAAAGTTACTTCTTCTCTGCGGGTGCAGCCGGGACGGGGTATCGCAGGACGTTGAGATGTTCGCTCGTGAGGTACTTTTTCGCGACGTCCTGGAGGTCTTCGCGCTTCACTGAGAGGTATCGATTCAGCTCGGTGTTGATCAAATTCGTGTCGCCATAAAAGACGTGGTATCGCGCGAGATTCTGCGCTCGCGAGTGCATCGCGCCGAAGCCGCTGGCGAACTCAGCCTCCTTCTGATTCAGCGCCTTCGCAAACTCCTCCTCGGTCACGCCGTCCGTCTTCACTTTCTCCACCTCCTCATCGATCAGCTTGTCAAGCGCCTCCAGCGTCGTGTCGCGCTGCCCCGTCGCGAAAACCCCGATCATCCCCGCCTTCTCCAGCAGATACGGGAATGCCTCGACCTCCAGCGCCGCCTGCTCCTTTTCCACGAGCCGCTTGTAAAGCCGCGAACTGCGGCCGCTCGACAAGATATTCCCCAGCAACTCGAGCGGATACGCATCCGGGTCTGTCTCCTTCACCGCGCGCCACGCGTGCAGTGTCGCGGGCAGTGGCGTGTTTTCCTTTACCACATCGAGCGTCTTTAATTCGGTCTGCGGCGGCAGTTCGACGACCGGGCGCACGACATCGGCGCCCTTTGGAATCGGGCCAAAGTAATCAGCCACGAGCTTCTTGGTCGCCTCCAAGTCGATGTCGCCGGCAATGGAGAGCGTCGCGTTGTTCGGCAGATAGTTCGTTTTGTAAAAGTCGCGGAACTCCTCGATCGAAGCCTGGTCGATGTATTGAAAAGCGCCGATCGGCACCCACTCGTAAGGCGTCCCCTTGAAGACCATCGCCGACAGATTTTCGAACAGCGTCCCATACGGCGCATTGTCCACGCCGCGCCTCTTTTCCTCCTTCACGACCTGCCGTTGCGTCTCCACGCCGACCTTGTCGATCTTCGCGTGCATCATGCGCTCGCTCTCGATCCATAGCGCGAGCTTGAGCTGATTCGCAGGCAGATTGAAGTAGTAGTCCGTTTGGTCGAAGGACGTGCTCGCGTTGAGATTTCCACCCGCGCCGGAGATGTATTTGTCGATCGTGCCGCGCGGGATATTCTCCGACCCCTCGAACATGAGATGCTCGAAAAAGTGCGCGAATCCCGTGCGATCCGGCCGTTCGTTTTTGCTCCCGACGTGATAGAGCACGTAGGTCGAAATCACGGGAGAAGCGTGATTTTCGTGCAGGATCACATGCAGCCCATTGGGCAGATCGTATTCGGTGAAAGTGATCGGTTTCAGGACGAGTTCGCGCTTTGCGGGCGGCTCATCTTTTGCCGCGAGAAAGGAGCACGGGAGAGCGACGAGGCACGCCAGCGAGGCGGCGGTTTTGAGAGACATGGTCGGCATGAGACAGCACCCCCGCGCAGACGTTCGAGCACATTTGTGGGAAAGTTGGAGCTTGAGCCAAAGTCGAGCGGTCCTCGCTTTCTAAGCGTTGCGCAGACCAAGAGCACCGCTGGGCCCGGCATCCCAATCTCGCTCGCTAACGAAATTACCAAGCGGGCAGCCGTATCGGGGCCCATTTGCGATCAATGGGAAACTTGCGCCACCGGAGTTCCAAACACAAACACCCATGAAAAACCCATTGACCACCACCCTCGCAGTTGCGCTCGCCTTGTCTGCCACGCAATCGCTTCTCGCTCAGACTGCTGTCACCGCCACGACCTCCACGGGAGGCGGGACGACCGCGACGGAAGTTTCCACCACCACCTCGGCAGGCACCATCTCAGAGATGGGGGCTGACGGACTCGTGATTCGCACTTCGACGTCAACCGAGCCCCTCCGCTACAGCGTCAGCAAAACTACGACTTACGTGGATGAAGCTGGATCGCCTGTCTCCATCGATTTGGTCAAGTCAGGTCTGCCCGTGACCGTTCAGTATGTCCAAGAAGGAAACCGCATGGTTGCCAGTCGCGTCGTCGTGCGGAAGCAGATGACTAGCACCACGACGACCGCCAGTCCGACAGTGATCGAGCGCAATACCAATACCACGATCACCAAGCCCCCGGTCGTCGTTGAGAAACCCGTTTACGTTGATCGCGTCGTCGAGAAGCCGGTCATCGTGGAAAAGAAAGTGGCCGTGCCAGTCGAGAAAAAGGTCTATGTCGATCGCCCTGTCATCGTGGAGAAGGAGAAGCCCGCGCCACTGGTCATCGAGAAAAAGACGACCACTACTACGACTACCGACACGAAATAGATCGATTTCAGCTTATTTTACTCGGGTGGAGATGCTTCGGTGTCTCCACCCCTTTTTTTGAACTGTGCTACCCACTAGGCGCAGCGGGAAGTCGTTCGTGCTCATCGTCGGTGATGACTCAATTTACAAAATCTCTACGGGGCACTTGGGTAGCGCGCGGAGGAATGCGCTGCCGTAGCCTTTCGTTAGCACGCGCGGATCGAGGATCACGACGATCCCGGTGTCCTGTTTCGTGCGGATGAGGCGACCCACGCCTTGGCGCAACTTGAGGATCGCCTCGGGGAGCGAATATTCGGAAAATGGGTCGCCGCCGTGCGCTTGGATGAGCTCCAGTTTCGCTTCGATGAGCGGGTGGTCGGGCACCGCGAATGGCAGCCGCGTGATGATGACATTCGAGAGCGCATCGCCCGGCACATCGACGCCGCTCCAAAAACTTTCCGTGCCGAAAAGCACATGCCGCTCGTTCTTTTTGAACTCCGCGAGCAGCCGGTGACGCGGCATCCCTTCGCCCTGCACGATCAGCTTGTAATCGAGTTCGTCGAGCCGCTCGCGCATCGCCGTGGCGAGCGCCGACATCGCCCGGTAGCTCGTGAAAAGCACGAACGCGCGACCTTTGCTCTCCTCGATGAAATGCTCGATCCGCTCGGCGAGCGCGGATTCGTATCCGGCGTCGCGCGGGTCGGGCATTTTGCGCGTGATGTAGAGCCGCATCTGTCGCTCATAGTCGAAGGGACTCCCGACTTGCAGCGCCTCGATCTCCTGGGCCCCGACGCGCTCGCGGAAGTAGCTCAGCTCTGCGTCGCCCGTGCTCAGCGTTGCGCTCGTCATCACGCAGACGTGATTTTCGCGAAAGAGAAGCGCGCGCAGCCACGCGGCGACGTCGATCGGCGCGGCATTTAGGCTGTGAAATTTCGCGGTCTTGCCGCTCTGCTCGACCCAATAAACGTAGTCGTCGGCCTCCTGCTTGAGAAAAATCGCGATGCCCGCGCGCGCGTCGCGGATTTTGCGCCCGAGGTCTTGCAACTCGGCCTTCGTCGTCTCGTCCTCGATGTTGCGCACGCATTCCACTACGAGCTTTTGCAGGCGGGCGAGGGGAGTGGTGAGCGAGTCCGCGACGAAGTCCGGCTGACGCACGCGGAATTCCCGCCCCTTTTTGAAATCCGCTCGCGCGCCGACGCCCTCGAAAAACCCCTCAACTTCATCGAGCAGCGCTGTCACTTCCTTCACCGCGTCCGGCCGACGCAAGACCTGAAAAACGCCCTTGTGCGTCTTCGGATTGTAGAGCCGTTGCAGCGCGTATCGCAGCCCGTATTGCGACACGCCGAGGCCGATTTGTTTCGCCGCGACCTGCTCGACCGTGTGCGCCTCGTCGAAGATCACGAAGTCATTCGCGAAGATGTAGCCCGCCGCGTCTTCATCCTGCTCGGAGAGCGGCCCGAGGTTCATGAAAAAGAGCGTGTGATTCATCACGACCACGTCCGCCGCGATGAGCCGTTTGCGCGCGTTTTGGTAAAAGCACTTCGGGTTTTGCCCGCACGTCTTCGTCGTGCAGATGTGCGCCTCGCTGCACACCTGAGACCACACATGCGAGTCCGGCTCGACCGCGAAATCCGAGAGCGTGCCGTCCGTCGTGGTCTGTGCCCATTCGTGGATGCGCTGCACTTCCTCCTGCTCGGTCGTGGTGAACAGATCGCCCGATGCGGTCATCGCCCGCTGCAGCCGCATCGGGCAGATGTAATTGCCGCGCCCCTTCCAAAGCATCGCCTCGAACTCGACTGGCAGAACCTTTTGCAAAATCGGGATGTCTTTGAATACGAGCTGCTCCTGCAGGTTGATCGTGTAGGTCGAAATGACCGCCTTTTTCTTCTTCTCCAGTGCCCACAAAATCGCGGGAACCAAGTAGGCAAGCGACTTCCCGACCCCAGTCCCAGCTTCCACAACGAGATGATTTTCCTCGCTCAGAGCCCGCGCCACCGCCACCGCCATCTGCTGCTGCTCGGGCCGGTACTCGAAGTTCTTAGCCTGCGCGAGCAGCCCATCCTCCGAGAAAACGCCGCGCACTTTCTCGACGAATTCGCTGCTGCTGCCGGGGGCATCGGAGAGGGAAATCACAAGCCGCGCACCATGCGCCGGGAAGCTGTGCTAGCGCGAATCAAAATGCGAATCGCGGCGTGGGTTTGCCGCTGTGAATCCGACGGTTCGACACCCCCACCGCGCACTTTGCAGGAACCGTCTATTTTAATCGGCGTTTAGCGCAGCGGGGGCGGGACAGAATTTTGACGCGCCGTGAGCTCCGCGGCTTCCGCGAGCTTTTCGTGGGCGCGCATCGCACGCCAGCCGATGATAAGCCAGATGACCGTGACTGCAAACCCAAACACCCAGGCGAGAAAGGCGAACATTCCGAATCCAGAGGACATTCTGTAAAAAGGGTGGTGTGGTTAAATTGCGAGCTTGGTCCACGCGGAGTTTGCGTGGCTGGAGGCGACCACGGCTTCGATGAAGGCCATGCCGCGCATGCCGTCTTCGATTTTCGGGTAGTCGGTGACGAGAGCGTCGGGTTCGCGATTTTCCAGGAGCGCGCGAATGTGGCCGGCGAAGTTCTTGTAGATGTTCGCGAAGGCCTCGAGGTAGCCCTCGGGATGCGCGGGCGGGGTGCGGCCCGCGGCGAGAGCGGCAGGGCTGAGGTATCCGTTGGCGGTGCGATAGACCTGCATCGGCTGGTCGGGCCATTTGACGAGCATGGTGTTCGGCTCGCGCTGGTGCCACTCGATGCCGCCCTTTTCGCCATAGACGCGGAGGCTGAGGTTATTCTCCTCGCCGACGGAAATCTGCGAGGCGTGCAGGACGCCTTTCGCCCCGCCCTCGAAGCGCAGGAGGACGTTGCCGTCGTCGTCGAGTTCGCGGCCCTCGACGAATGCCGTGAGGTCCGCGGCGAGTTCGCTGATCTTCAAGCCGGTGACGTATTCGGCGAGATTGTCGGCGTGCGTTCCGATGTCGCCGATGCAGCCGGCGGCGCCGCTGCGTTTCGGGTCGGTGCGCCAGCTTGCCTGCTTCGAGCCCGTGGCCTCGACGCGCGTGGCGAGCCAGCCTTGCGGATATTCGACGACGACTTTGCGGATCTTGCCGAGCTTGCCGCTATGCACGAGTTCGCGCGCTTCTTTCATTAGCGGATAGCCGGTGTAGTTGTGCGTTAGACCGTAGAGCTGGCCGCTGGATTTCACGAGGTCGGCGAGGGTTTTCGCCTCGGCGAGGTCGAAGGTCGCGGGCTTGTCGGAGAGGACGTGGAAGCCGTTTTCCAGTGCCATTTTCGCCGGAGGAAAGTGCATGTGATTCGGCGTGACGATGGAGACAAAATCCATGCGCTCACCGAGCGGGAGCGCTTTCTCGCGCGTGATCATTTCCTCGAAGGTGCCGTAGCAGCGGTCGGGCGGGAGGTAAAAGTCCGCACCGGAATCGCGCGAGCGCTGGGGCTCCGAGCTGAAGGCGCCGCAGACGAGTTCGATCTGACCGTCGATATTGGCAGCGATGCGGTGGACGGCTCCGATGAAGGCGCCGCGGCCGCCTCCGACCATGCCCATGCGAATTTTTCGGCTCATGTGAATATGTAGATTGGTGGGATTTTGAGTGGGCGGGGAGTTTAGAAATGGGACGCGAGCGGGCAAGGAATTTGGGCGGGCGGGAGATGTCTCGGAGGCGTCTCATTTTCAAAAGAATGCCATCAACTGCCAGCGCAACCTCCGGCAAACCCGCGGGTTTGACCCATCCACATGAAAAAACTCCTCACTGTTCTTACCCTCACGTTGGCCGGTCTCCTGATCGTCCCGACCTCACTCAAAGCCGAAGATGCGAAGCCTGCGGAAGGCAAGGGCGGTGCCCGCCGCGACCGCGTCGAAATGATGAAAGAAAGCCTCGGGCTCACAGACGAGCAGGTGGCGAAAATCAAGCCGATCGTGGAAGCCGATCGCGAGAAGATGAAGGCACTCCGCGAAGACAGCTCGCTGAGCCAGGAAGACAAGCGCGCGAAGTACACCGAGATGTTCAAGGCGCAGTCTGAGAAGATCAAACCGATCCTAACGCCTGAGCAGCAGACGAAGTGGGCCGAGCAAGCTGAAAAGATGAAAGAGCGCCGCGCGAATGGCGAGAAGCCCGCCGAAGCTCCGAAGAAGTAACCGAAACCACAATCAACAATCCGGGGCGGGAAGCGCGAGCTTCCGCCCTTTTTGTTTTGAAGGGAGGAGAGCGGGAGTGGGAGCGAAGGCGTGGGAGACCTACTCCAGTGCTTTCTCGAGTTTGCTTTTCGACTCCACCGCGCCTGCTCGTGGAGCGCCGAGCGGCGGGAAGACCGGTGGGATCATGCCCCTGTTCCAGTTGGAAAATTCGCCGTCGAGACGCTCGACGATCTCAGGGTGTCGGGAGGCCAGGTCGGTCTGCTCTCCGATGTCCTGCGCGACATTGAACAGTTCTTTCGTGGTCTTGCTTTTGACCAATTTCCAATCCCCATCGCGCACGGCGTATTGTGCGCCATTTTCCATCCGCCAGAAGAGTTGCTTGTGCGGCGCGGCTTTCACCGTCCCGTCGAGATACGGCAGGAGATTCACGCCATCCATTGCGCGATCCTGTGGCCCCGGCGTCTTGGCCAGCGCGCAGGCCGTGGCGAAAACATCCAGCGCCGAAACCATCTCCCGATAGACTCCCGGCTGAAGCTTTCCCGGCCACGACACCACGAAAGGGACGCGCGAGCCGCCTTCGTACATCGTGCCTTTTCCCGCGCGCAGCGGCGCGTTGTCGCACTTCACTACGTTGATCGGCCCGCCGTTGTCGCTGAAGAAAAAGACAAGAGTGTTCTCCTGCTGGCCGATGGCTTTGAGCGCATCGAGCACACGGCCCATGCCGTCGTCCATGGCGATCGTCATTGCCGCGTAGGCGCGCCGCTTGGGATCGCCGATGCCCGGCAAGCGGTCGAGGTATCGAGGCAGCGTATCCAGCGGAGTGTGGACGGCGTTGTAGGCCAAATAGAGGAACCACGGCTGCCCCTGGTGCTTCTTGATGAATGCCGCGCCCTCGCGAGAAAATGCGTCGGTAAGGTATTCGCGCTCGTCAACATCGGTGTGATTGCGCTGCAGGGGGATGTTGTATTCGGCCTTGCCCGGCACGCCTGGGAGATAGCGGTGCCCTCCGCCGATGAAGCCATACCAATCGGTGAAACCGCGCTCGATCGGATGGAATTTCGGATGCGCGCCTTCGTGCCACTTGCCAATGCCGCCGGTCACGTAACCCGCGTCCTTCAGCACCTTTGGTAGAAGAATCTGATCGGTCGGCAGCCCGGATTTCTCGTCATCCGGCCAGTAGTTGGGATTGCGTTCATGGCCAAAGCGCTGCTGGTAACGGCCCGTGAGCAATCCCGCGCGGCACGGACTGCACACCGGATGACTGACATACCCGTCTGTGCAGACGATGCCGCCAGTCGCCAACGCGTCCAGATGAGGCGTCGGGATGTCTTTGCTCCCTTGAAAGCCGACGTCGTGGTAACCCAAGTCATCCGCCACGATGACAAGGATATTGGGGCGCTCGGCGGCGGAGGCCACGGCGCAGATTGTCGCGAAGGTGAAGACGAGAAAACGAGCGGAGAGGCGCATAGGATGGGCGATGTAAAGCCAGCGATTCATGGCGGGGAACTTCTTTCCACTTTGTTTTTGCCACCCGCGCACCCAACCGACTTCCATGCTGTAGGGCAGCTTGGCTGGGCTCAGCCGGTCGATTTCCCAACCGGCCGTTAGCAGGCTCAGGATGAAGAATTGCGGCTGATGCAAGATGCCTCACCGCGATGCGCTGAGACTCGTGGGCGTCCATTCGGTTCCAGCTGTGGTGTGACTAGAAGTAGCGATCCCACACTGTGGCTAAGGAGTTTCCCGGAGGTTACTTCGCCGTGTGGGCTAGGATGAATTTGATGACTGGCGACGGGTCTTCCAGCCCGTGGGGATGATGCTCCACTCCCGGTTTGTGAATGACCTTCACCTCGCCGCCGAGCGCACGGTAGCGCTGCTCGACGATGAGCGCATTCTCTTCGGCGGGGACGACCTGGTCTGCATCTCCCACGACATAAATGAGGGGAATCTTGGCCGCGGCGATTGGCGCAAGGGTGTCGATGGGGTTGCCCTGGTAGGCGAGCGCAGCTTCGTCGTCGGCAAAGTCGTAGAGCTTCTTCAGCGACGCCCAATCCGCAGGGCTGCCTTTGCCTTTCCCCTTGCCTGCAGGCCAGCTTTTAAAATCACACACCGCCGCGTCCCCGTAGATCAGCGCGACCTTCTCGGGATTCTCCGACGCGAAACGATGGCAGTAGAGACCCCCGCGGCTGATGCCGATGAGCACCACCTTCGGAGCGAGTCCGCGCTCTACCAACTCGGCGTGGAAGGCCCCGAAAACCTTTTGCGCGCCGGGTGCTCCATAAGTGTTGCCCACGTCGATGTGCGCGTGGTGAAAGCCCGCGGCGAGCAGGCCCGGCGCGGCGCAACGCTCCGTGAAGGCGTCGGGAAACGCCATGCACCACGACCACGGATTTCCGGGCAAGGCTTCCCTTGGCTCCACGACCCAGGCGGGGCTTTTGTCAAAGGTAAAGCTGTGGCGCTTGAAGCCGTGCCAGTCATCGATCTTCTCACCAGGAAAGGCGAGATCGGGCGTGGCCGCGCGGGCATTGACGACGGTGAACAGCAGGGAGGCGAGGAGGAGGCGGAGGATCATGGTGAGAAATCGCCTGTCGGCCCAAAAAACGTGGAGGGCAGGGACGAGGCAGCAGCGTCCGATAATTTCCGACGAGATGAAAACTCAAAGGATGTGGCGAGTTTTAGCGGCACGTCGGAGCCGACTGGCAGCGCAGTGAACTGAGCTTTCAGCGCGCCGCCCCCGGCTGGCCCGGGCCCGCAAGCGAACTGCCGCGCGTCGTACGCAGCGTGAAACGGCTCGTGCATACATCTCGAGGAACCAAACGCCCCCCGTGGTGACGATGCCTCTGCGCTCCGGCCCGGCAACGCGGATGATTCACGAAAGATTCGATCGGGGAAAGCGGCGCGCTCTCCGCGCCTTCGATGGGAGGGAGGAAAGCCGGGATGCGCATCGGCGGTTCACTTCGCCGCGCGGAAGATTGCGAAGTAGGCGTCCTTTCCGCCGCCGGGGAATGCAGGCTGGAGGGGCTTAAATGCGGGGACGGGATAGGTGATTTCCGGTGCGTCGGGGATGGATTTGTCGCTCACGGTATTCTTGTCCTTTGCACTGCCGGCGATGACCACGGTGCCGCCGCGCGAAGCGACGCAACCGATGGAAGCGCCGGGGAAGTAGCCCGCTTGCGTCATTTTAAACTCGGGATCGAAGACGGCGAGGAAGCCGCCGCCTTTGTAGCCGCCCTCGGGCGCTTCATACCACGGCTCTTTGCTGCGGAAGCCGGAGGCGCTGTCGCCGACGACGAACTGCCGCGCGCCTTCGCCGGTTGCGTTGCGGATGCTCAGGCCATTGGCGCGCTGCGGGGTGAGCCAGGCAGGCATGAAGGTGCCTTTCTCGAGCTTGCCGCTCGTGCCATCGGCCCGGAGGATGAGAAAGAGCTTTTCCCCCGTCCCCCCGTCCCCCGCGGCGCACGCGACGCCGGAGCGCCCAGAGCTGTTTGCCCGCGCGGTCGAAGCCGTAGGCATACGGGTCGTTTCACGGCTCGCGGACGGTCTTCGTCATGCCGTAGCCGGTCACGACGGCGACGTGAGGATGCCCTCCCAGTCCCCGAAATAGTAGAGGCTGAGTTCCGTCTGATCGTCCCAAAGCCTGCTCCGAAGCGGATCGCCGCGCTGGAGCATGGCAAAGTTCGCCTGCCCCGGGCCGTTTACCGCGTAGCCGTGCGCTTCTCCGGCAGCGAGCTCCGGCTGCGGCAGCTGCAGATGGAAGCCGGCTTTAAGATCAAGCCAGATGGCGTATTAGCGAAGCGCGCTTTCCCAAAAAGCGATCTCCGCCCGCGTTTTCGCGGCTTTCTCCGGCGGCATCGCCGTCGCGTGATCGACCGCTTTCTGCCACAGAATTTTTTCCGTCGCGCGCGCTCAGACAGATGAGCCAATTCGGATCGGCCATCGTGAAGACTTTGTCCCCGACGACGATCGGCTGCGAAAACTCGGCCCCGCCATCGGCACCTTCCAGACGATGTTCTTGCCAGTCTCGCCATTGAACGCCGCCACGGGCGTCGCGCCTGGCCACGCGCCGGTGCCATCGCCCCGCCAGCCCACGGGCCGCTCCGCGCTTGGGTAGAATTCGCGATGCCCGAGCGGGATCGGCGCCTGTCCCCCAGCAGCGTCCGGGGAGAGAAACGCGCGCAACGTCAGCGCCTCGCAAAGGACCCAGTTGGAAAACGTCATGCGTTATTTCTCTAAAAGGTAAAACTTCACTTCGCGACAGCTATCGAGATGGGCGCCCTCCGAGCCAACCCCGCCGGATGGAAACTCCGCCCGCGAATTCTTTTGACGCTCAGGCGGCTGCCTCCCTATTTGTATCCACTTTTCCGCGGACAAACGGACCGATTTTGCAGGGAATATCAAGCCTCCCAGCGACACGCCGCCGCACACGAAGCGCAGCTCACAAAACGACTTACAAGCAAAGGTTTACACTGAATGTTTAACGGACTTTCCGGTCTGTTCTCGAACGATATCGGCATCGATTTGGGCACGGCCAACACGCTGGTTTATGTCAAGGATCACGGCATCGTGCTTCGCGAACCCTCGGTCGTCGCGGTGCAGGCCGGCACGAGCCGCGTGCTCGCTGTCGGCGACGAGGCGAAGCGAATGCTCGGGCGCACACCCGGCAATATCGTCGCGATCCGTCCCCTCAAGGACGGCGTCATCGCCGATTTTGAAATCACGGAAGCGATGTTGCGGCATTTCATCCAAAAGGTACACGGCAAGCGGACGTTTTTTCGCCCACGGCCGCGGGTCGTCATCGCGGTGCCGTCAGGCATCACGGAGGTCGAAAAGCGTGCTGTCAAAGAGTCCGCGCAGCACGCGGGAGCGCGTGAAGTCCACCTGATTGAAGAGCCGATGGCGGCGGCAATCGGCTGCGGTCTGCCGGTGCAGGATGCGGCGGGGAATATGATCATCGACATCGGGGGCGGCACGACGGAGGTCGCGCTGATTTCGCTCTCCGGCATCGTTTTCAGCCGCAGCGTGCGCGTGGCAGGCGATGAGCTAGACGAGGCGATCATCCAATACATGAAGCGCGCCTACAATCTGATGATCGGCGAGCGCACCGCGGAGGACATCAAGATCAAGATCGGCTCCGCGTATCCGATCGAGAAAGAGACGACGATGGAGGTCAAAGGCCGCGACCTCGTGGCGGGGCTTCCGAAGACGCTTACGATCACCTCGCAGGAAGTCCGCGAAGCGCTGCTCGAGCCGATTTCCACCATCGTCGATTCTGTCCGCGTGACGCTCGAGCGCTGCCCTCCGGAGCTCAGTGCCGACCTCGTGGATCGCGGGTTGGTGCTCGCCGGCGGCGGCGCACTTTTGCGCGGGCTCGACCGCCTGCTCACCGAAGAAACCGGGCTCCCCGTCCACGTCGCCGAAGACCCGCTCAGCGCGGTCGCCGAGGGCACTGGACGCGCGTTGAGCGAAATCAAATTCCTGCGTCAGGTCTCCACGAGCGACTCTCGCTGGAACACCTGATCATCCTCGGAATGAGCCACCTCCGCCCCGTGCGGCCCGGCGTGGAATGCCCGCCAGCGCTTGATTGCGCGACGGTATGTGATATTTCGACGCCTGATTTTTCGCGATGAAACAACGCGGGAACATCATCGCGCTCGCGGTTTTTCTCCTCGCGGTCATCCTGCTTTTTGCGGCGGTGAGCCCGCGGACGATGCAGCGGATTCAGACCGGGTTTCTGGGAATGATCGCTCCATTTTTGAAACGTGGATCGAACATCGAGCGGCAATACACGGCATTCCGCGAGGGGCTGAAAACGCTCAATCAACTCGAGGAGGACAACAAGCGGCTCTCGGTTGCAAACAAGGAATTGAGCGCGACGAACCAGACGCTTCGCGGGCTTGAGGCTGAAAATAACAGCCTCCGGAACGCGCTCGGATATCGGGAGCGTGCGGTGTTTCAGCTCATGCCATCGCGGATCATCGCACGCGACGCGTCGAGCTGGTATAACACGATCAAGATCGACCGTGGCACAGAGGAACTCATCGAGGAAGAGCAGCCGGTGCTGACCGAGGAGGGGCTGGTGGGCAGGACGACGAAGGATGTCTCCGCCCACGCGGCGACTGTGATTTTGATCTCGGATGAAAACTGCCGGGTCGCCGCCACGGTCGAGGGAACGCGAGAGCAGGGGATCATCCGCGGGGAGCGGACATCGCAGACGGCGATGCCGGTGATCAGCCTGAATTTTTTGTCGAAGCAGGCGAACCTCAAGCCGGGTCAGAAAATCTACACGTCTGGCATCGGCGGCGTTTTTCCGGCGGGCGTGCTCATCGGCGCGGTGAAAGATTTCAAAGTCCGCGAACTCGACGGTTACGCCACGGTGGTTCCGGCGGTCGATCTTTCGACGATTCAGGATGTGTTTGTCGTGGTGGGAAAAACGAAATGAGCTTGACAATTTTTCCTAAATTTAACGGCGCGCACAGTAAAGGAGACGTCGGGCGAGCGTCGAACGTCGAACATCGAACGAACGAAATGTCGGCTGTGTCTTTAGTTCGGCGTTCATTGTTTTTCGCGCGGAAGGGCGCTCCGAGCGCGGCCGCAATCCACCAATTTTCCTCGCGATGATCTTCTTCCTCATCCTTCTCGCGGGCATGTTTTTTTCACTCGTCGTCCAACATTTCATCGGCCCCATCCCACCGTCGGGCGCGCGCGTGATGCTCATGCCGCTCGTCATGTTTTTCGGCGCGCTCGCGCTGCCGTTGTGGGGGATGCTCGGACTCGCATTTGCCGGTGGGCTCATGTGGGACGCGCTTTGCACGCAGGTTAACGGCGGCGAGCCCGAGATCGCGTTGGGCTGGTCGATCCTGCTCTATGCAACACTCGGTGCGCTCGTGAGTGGATTCCGTCCGCTATTTTTGCGTGGAAGGTGGGAGATTTACTGCCTGCTCAGTGGCGTCTGCACGTCGGCCATCGTGTTCGCGGAATTCATCGTCATCTGCATCCGCCGGCAGCCCGTGACGTTCCCCTTCAACCACGAGATCTGGTGGCGCATCGGAGGAGCTGGCCTCCTCGCCGCACTGATTTCGCCGTTCTTTTTCTTCCTTCTGAATTACATCGCCGCGTGGGTCGGATATGACCCGCAGCCGGAGCGCGGAGGGAGGGCGTGACATGCCGAAAATGATCCGTCTCCCAAGACGTGGAGCGCGTGCCGAGTGGCGCATCTTTTTCATCGGAGTCGTCATTGCGTGCGGCTTCGCGGCGCTCATCGGGCGGCTGTGGTGGGAGCAAGTCGCGCGGGGGACTTACTGGACCAAAAAAATCGCGGGCCGCTCCGAGGTCACCGTGCGCATCCCCTCCGTGCGCGGTGAAATCCGCGATCGCAACGGCATCACGCTCGTCGGCAATCGCGCGAGCTACGAGGTCGATTTTTACCTGCCCGACATGGTGCGCGGCTACAGGCGGCAGAACGGCGCGGTGCCGACGACCAAATACAAACGGCGCGTGAGCCAGATGCTCACGGAGCAAACGGAGGCGGACATTGTGCAGATTGTCAACAAGAGCATCGTCCCGCGCCTGCAGGAGCTCGATCTCGCGAAAGACTACAGCTCCGAACGGCTGCAGAAGCATTACCGCAACGACTTCGAGGTGCCGTTCACCTATTTGGAAGAACTCGACTTCCCGACCATCGCGAAATTTTCCGAGCACGATGTCGGCCTGCCAGGGGTCGAGATCGCGCTGCGCCCTGTGCGCCAATACATCTACGGCGCCCTCGGCGCCCACTTGCTCGGATACGTCGGTGCGCCTGTCGATATCGACAAGTTGCCGGACATCGCTGACTACACATTTTACCAGCCCGACGTGGAGGGAAAATCGCAGGTCGAGCTTTACCTCGACAAATACATCCGCGGAAAGCCCGGCGTCCGCGTGATGGAGCGCAATGTCAAAGGAGTGATCGAGCGCGAGGCGACCGAGCGCCGGCGCGAGCCGCAGCAGGGCAATAACGTCTATCTCACAATCGACGCGCGCATCGAATACATCGCGGAGCGCGCGCTCCGCGACGCTCATATCGGACGCGGCGCGGCGGTCGTTGCGGACCCGCGCACCGGCGAAATCCTCGCGATGGTTTCGGTGCCTTCGTATGATCCGAATTCGTTCATCCCAAGCATCACGAAGGCTGATTGGGAAAAGCTCAACGACGACGAAACCGACCCGCTGACGAACCGCGCGATTCAGGGATACGCCCCCGGCTCGACTTTCAAGACCGTGACCGCGCTTGCCGGTTTCAAAAAAGGCCTCACGGCGAAAACGACTTTCAACTGCTCCGGCGGCGTGCAGTACGGCGGCAAATACATGAAGTGCTGGATCGCAGACAAAGGCGGCTCTCACGGCCCGCTCACGGTTCCTGACGCGCTGAAATATTCGTGCAACGCGTTTTTTTATCAGTGGGGAAATGCGGCGAAAATCGAGAACATCGACGCGGTCGGTGAGGCGCTCGGCATCGGAAAAAAGACCGGCATCCCGCTCTCGGGCGAGTCGCCGGGGATCATGCCGGGACCGGAATGGCTAAAACAAATCAGCCCCATCGAGCACTGGAGCGACGGTTACACCGCGAATGTTTCCATCGGCCAAGGCTCCGTCGAAGCCTCGCCGCTGCAGATGGCGATGGTCGTCTCGGCGATCGCGAATCGCGGCACGTCTTTTCACCCAAAGCTCATCCATCGCGTGCTTGATCAGCAAAACAAAGACGTGCTCGACGAAGACAAGCACCTCGTCGCGCCGCACGAGCCGCAGGTGCGCGCCGACCTGCACAGCATGGGAATCACCAATGAGCAGATCGAAACGATCCGCCGCGGCATGTGGAAAGTCGTGAACGAACCCGGCGGCACCGGCAAAAAAGGGCAGGTGAAAAACGTGCAAGTCGCGGGCAAGACCGGCACGGCGCAATTTTGGCGCGAGACGAAAGACGCGCGCGGCGTGCAGACGAAGATCAAGGACAACCACACGTGGTTCATCTGCTTCGCGCCATATGAGGATCCGAAATACGCGATCTGCGTATTTGTCCAAGGCGCGAAATCCGGCGGCGGCGTCTCCGCGCCGATCGCGCAGCGGATTCTTGAGGAAAGTCTCGCGCTGGAGAAAGGCTACGATCCCGGCCTGAAGCCGCTCGAACCCGCGGTCGGAAGCTTCTCGCAGATCGAGGCCGTCGATTACAAAAAAAGCGAGGTGCCCGCCGATGCCGTCGCCGATCCCGAGACCGCCGAGCATTCTGAAATGGCCGAGAGCCGCAAGAGCGAGAAACAAGTCCGCAGCACGCCGAATATCCGCTCCGCACCCGACCAGGGCGGGCGCGTGCCGCAGCGAGCCGAGCGCGCGCAGCCGCCGGTGGACAAGCGCGGCTTTTTCCAGCGATTCTTCGCGCCCAAGCCCCCAGCCTCCCGCCCGCAGCAGGGTCCTCCCAGAGGCCGTTAAATTCACCCACCCCCAAAGTGCTAAGCAAAGTTTACCCCAAAATCCTTTCCATGACCGAACGTGTAAAACGACTTCTAGGTCTCGCTCCCAAGCAGACCGGCAACAAACTCATCATCAACTCCGAGAAACTCGAGCGCCGCGTGGCGCTCATGGAGAACGGCGTGCTCGAGGAATACAGCATCGAGCGCCAGACCGACCGAAACATCGTCGGTAGCATTTTCAAAGGCCGCGTGAGGAACATCGAGCACGGCCTCAAGGCGATGTTCGTGGATATCGGCTTCGAGAAAAATGCGTTCCTCCATTTCTGGGACGCACTCCCCGCCGCGCTCGACAGCGGCATCGAGGAGGTCGATCGCCCGGCGGGAAAAAAGGCCACCAAAGCGCGAATCACGGCCAAAGACATCCCGAACATTTATCCGGTCGGCAGCGAAGTCCTCGTGCAGGTGACCAAAGGCCCGATCAGCACGAAAGGCCCTCGCATCACCACGAATCTGAGCCTCGCTGGACGGTACCTCGTCCTCATGCCCTACAGCGACCAGAGCGGCATCTCGCGGAAAATCGATTCGCCGAAAGAGCGCGAGCGACTGCGCAATATTTTGAAGGAACTCGCGGTGCCTGAGGGCATGGGCCTCATCGTCCGGACCGTCGGCGAAGGGCAGCGCGAGCGGTATTTCATCCGAGACCTCGGCCTGCTCGTCGAGCAGTGGCGCGCGATTGAAGAGGCGATGAAAACGAAGCCGGCGCCGAGTTGCGTCTTCGAGGAGCCCGACCTCATCGAGCGCACGGTGCGCGATTTTCTCACCGACGAAATCGACGAGGTCATCTGCGACGACGAGCACTCGGCGAAACGCATGATCGAGCTCGTGAGCCAGATTTCGAAACGCTCCGCCGTGCGCATCAAGCACTACACCGAGCCGCAGCCGATCTTCGAAAAGCATGGCGTGCAAAAGCAGATCGACGACGCGTTTCACCGCCAAGTCTGGCTCCCGTGCGGCGGCTACATTGTCATCGATGAGACCGAGGCGCTCATCGCGATCGACGTGAACACCGGGCGCAACAAAGGCGGCAAGGACGTCGAGAAAACGATCCTGCAAACCAACCTCGAAGCCGCCGACGAAATGGCGCGCCAGATGCGGCTGCGAAATATCGGCGGACTCATCATCGGCGACTTCATCGACATGAAGCTGCGCAAAGACCAGCAGGCGGTTTACACGCGGATGAAGGACCGCCTGAAGCGTGACAAATCCAAGACGCATGTCCTGCCCATCTCGCCGCTCGGCCTCATGGAAATGACGCGGCAGCGCGCTGCGGAGAGCATCAGCGGAGCGGTCTATGACTCGTGTCCGTACTGCGGCGGACGCGGAAAGGTGAAAAGCGCGATGACGATGAGCGTCGAGCTCCAGCGCGCGCTGCACCTCGTCATGCGGAAATATCAGGACACCGTCCATGAGGTGAAAGTCGTCGTCCATCCGCACGTCCTCGAGCGCCTGCGCCGCGAGGACGAAGAGCTGCTCGTCGATATTGAGCGCAAGTACGCCGGGCGCCTCACCTTCCGTGCCGACCCGACTTTTCATCACGAGAAATTCACGATCCTCGACGCGAATACGAACAACGAGCTGAAGCCGTAATCGCGCTGCCGCCGACACCAGATCGTCACATCCGCCCTCTTGCCGCATCCGGCGCGACCCCTAACCTCTCAGACGCGCGACCATGACCAGCAAAGCCGCAAACAAAAAAATCCTCGTCGCCGATGACGAGGCCGACGTGCTCAATCTCGTCTCGAATAATCTTAAAGCCGCGGGCTTCAACGTTCTCCGCGCCGACGACGGGCCGTCTGCCCTCGAACAGGCACGGTCATCCGCCCCCGCGCTCATCGTCCTCGATTTGATGCTCCCCGGCATCTCCGGCCTTGAGGTCTGCAAAGCGCTGAAAAGCGATTCCGCGACGAAACACATTCCGATCATCATGCTCACCGCGAAGGCCGAGGAAATCGACCGCATCCTCGGACTCGAGCTCGGCGCCGACGACTACATCACGAAGCCTTTCAGCCCGCGCGAACTCGTGCTCCGCGTGAAGTCCGTCATCCGCCGAGCCAGCACGCCGAGCGAGCCGGAGGAGACGCTCCGGCTCGGCGACATCCAACTCGACCGCGCGCGTTACGAGGTGCTCGTGAAAAATAGACCCGTCGAATTCACCGCGACGGAATTCAAGCTCCTCGCGCTCCTGATCGAGCGCCGCGGTCGCGTGCAAAGCCGGGACACACTGCTCAATGACGTGTGGGGCTACGAGAGTGCAATCGACACGCGCACCGTCGATACCCACATCCGCCGAGTTCGCGAAAAACTCGGCAACGCCGCCGATTGCATCGAGACGATCCGCGGATTCGGATACCGCATCATCGAGCCGGGTCGCTGATTATTTTCCCGCCGCGATGGGCTGGTTTCTCGCGCTAGTTTTCGCCGTAATCCTCGCGGCAGTTTGGTGGCGGCAGCGGCGATTCGCGCGGCATTGGATGCAGCTTTCCGCGATCGTCGATGACCTCGCCGAGGGCCGCGAGCCCACGAACTTCGTCTTTTTGAATGGAGGCCCATTCAACAAAATCGCGACCTCGCTGGAACGGCTGACCGAATCGCGCGACCGGCTGTGGCGCAGGCGCAGCCGCGAGGAGATGAATCTTCAAACCATCCTCGCGAGCATGGAGGACGGCGTGATGGTCGTCGATCGGCAGCACACGATCAGGCTCGTGAATCCGGCCGTGCTTCGCTTGTTCGGGCTCGATTTCGATCCACTCGGGCGCAGCGTTTTACAGACTTTGCGCGAGACCGGTTTCGATGAAGTCGTCACGCGCGCGCTCGGGACGTGGGAGCCGCAGGCGCGTGAGATTTCCGCAGGCACGAGCAAGACGCCACGCCACATCTCGGTGAACGCAAGCCCGATGCGCAACGCCTCAGGCGAGGAGGGCGTCGTTACGATTTTCCGCGACGTGACACGCCTAAAGCAACTCGAGGAAATGCGGCGCGAATTCGTGGCGAACGTCTCGCACGAGCTGCGCACGCCGCTCTCCATTTTCCACGGATACCTCGAAAATCTTCGCGACAATCCAAACCTTCCACGCGAGGAACTCGTCGAGACAATCGGCGTGTTGGAAAAGCATTCGCTGCGGCTGAATGCGCTCGTCGAGGACCTGCTCATTCTCGCCCGCCTGGAATCGCGCGATGTGCGCTTGCAACTCGAGGAGATCGATGTGGACGCGTTTTTGCGTGAGATCGTCGGTGACTGGAAACTTCGCAGCGCGCGAAAAAACATTGGCATTACGCTGGAGACCGCCGCCGAGATGCCACTGCTCGTCGCCGATGTGCTGAGGATCGAGCAAGTCGTGAGCAACCTCGTGGACAACGCGATCAAATACACTCCGGCCAACGGCCGCGTCTGCGTGAAAACCGCGCGCGTTGGCGACGAACTCGAAGTGCGGATAGAGGACAACGGCGTCGGGATTTTGCCCGTGGATTTGCCGCACATTTTTGAGCGATTTTATCGCGCGGATAAGGCGCGCAGCCGCGAACAAGGCGGCACCGGGCTCGGACTCTCGATCGTGAAACACATCGTCCAGACACACGGCGGCACCGTCCGAGCCGAGAGTGTGTTTGGAAAGGGTACGACGATCGTGCTCAGCCTCCCGCTTGCGGGTCCAAGCGCAGCCGCGCCTGATGAGTGACAGCCCCAGCGGCGCCTGCAGGCTATGAAGATTGCGTGACGGAAATATAAGTGGCGCGATTTTTGCGGGAGGTGAGAGTGGCGCCCGCTTCCAAGCCTGCCGCTTTGTCTCCCCACCGTGAAACGAATCTTTCTGGCCGGCGTTTTCGCCGTCGCACTCCTCACTCTCTGGCTGCTCCTCTCACGCCCCGCTGAGCGCGAGGCCGAAACGGCTCCCGCGGAATCCCTCGCGCGCCGAAAGCTGCCGGCTTCGCCCGCTCCGGCACCATCGGAGCCCGTTGCGCCACCTGCGCCGGCGGTCACTCAGGCGCGTTCCGAGACGCTTCCCGCCGCTCCCGTGGAGGACACGCAACCGCCGGATTTGGAGAAGATCACGGCGTTTGGCGAGTGGACGGAGCGCTGGATTGCCGCGACGCCGGCGGCGCGCGAGGCGTTGAAAAACGAGGGGCGCATCCTGGCGGCGGCACGCCGGCCGGAGTTCAAACGGCTCATCAAAAGCGACCCGCGCCGGGCACTGGAGCTGTCAGTCGCGCGCGTCGTGCGGCAGGATCTTCCCGAGGAAATCGTCGCGCAGCTCGAGACGCCAGTCTCCGCGCAGGGAAATCTGAATGTCTATCTCGGCAAGCCCGCGCCCGGCGTGGTGCCGCCCGCGGGCACGGAGCTGACGCTGCGATATTTCGAGACAAAATCCGGCGCAAGCTACAAGGCGCGCGTTTTCGGGAAGCTCGAGCCGCTCATGGGACGCGAGGACATCCCGCTGCGCGGCGTGGCGATCGACCGCGAATTTGCCGTCGCGGAGTCGCCCGTGCGGCAGCTCGAAAACGGCGAGCGCATTCCGCAAGACGCAATCGTGGAGCAGACGTGCCCCGTTTCCAAAATCACGACGCCCGGCGGCGTGGACGAGCCGGTGACCGACGCGGAGCCCGCGGTGGAACTCGGTGGCCGGTTCATCCGGCTCTGCGACGGCTCGCATGTGCATGTGCTCGACGAGGAATACACCACGGCGATCATGGCGAGTGGGCCGGGCGGCGCGGGCTATTTTCAGGACGCGTATCCGGGCACGTCGTCGAAGGCCATTGGCAACTTTCGTTGCCTCTACATCCGCGTCACTTACCCCGACCAGATCAAGGCTCCGAACACCGAGACGTCGGCCTATTCCGACATGCGGAATGTGGCGCGCTTTTATTTGGAGAGCTCGTTTGGCCGCATGACGACGACCTCCGCGGTTACGCCGCTGATCGTGATGCCGCATTCGCAGGCGTGGTACATCGCGAAGGATTCCGAGGTCGATGGACTCGGCCTCGTCCACAGCGATGCGCGCGCGGAGGCCCGCAGCCTCGGGTACGATTCCGGGCAGTTCACCTGCACGATCGTCCGCGTGAATGGCGGGCCGCGCCTGAGCGGCGTCTCGTGGGGCGGCGGCAACAGCGTGTGGGTTTCCTGGGACGGCATGGATGTGCTGAATCACGAGTGCGGCCACTCGCTCGGGCGCAATCACGCAAATTTCTGGACGACCAGCGACGGCTCCGCGATCGGCGTCGGGACGAATTCGGAATACGGCAACACCTTCGACGTGATGGGCGGCGGCAGCGGCTTCGCGGCGCACTACAATACGATCAGCAAGCGCGCGCTCGGCTGGATCGACGACGCTTATCTACACCGGCCCGGCTCATCGCCCGCATCGAGCGGCATCTATCGCATTTACGCCTACGACCAGCCGCGGCTGGAGGAGGGGAAGCGCTACTCGCTCCGCGTGCAGAAAGATGCGCAGCGCACTTTTCATCTCGAATATCACCCCGCATACAACACGCAGCTCGCGAACTCCGTGCTGATGCTGATCGAGGGACTCGGCTCGAATTGCGGACATCTCATTGACACGACGCCCGGCAGCGCGGGCGGAAAAAACGACGGCGGCATACAGATCGGGCGGACATTCAGCGACTTCGAGTCGGACATTCATTTCACCGTGCTCGGGAAAAATGCGACGACTCCGCCGTCCATGGACGTGGCGTACATGCGCGGTCCGTTTCCCGGAAATCGCCCGCCGGCGGTGTCGCTCGCGGCCACCGCGACGGCGATCGCGACAGGTGGGAGCATCACTTTCACCGCGAACGCGACCGATCCCGACGGCGACGCGCTCGCGTATCACTGGGACTTCAGCGACGGGTATGTGGCGACGAATTCCGCAGTGGTGACGCGCGCATTTTCCGCAGCGGATCAGCAGACGGTCTGCCTCACCGTTTCCGACACGAAAGGCGGCACGGCTCGCGCGCATGTGGTGGTGACGATCGGGTCGCCGAATCGCGCGGTCGTGACCGGCAAGGTCAGCAGCGGCGGGCAGCCCGTCGCAGGGGTGCGCATCGCGAGCGACACAAGCAAATACGCCTTCACCGACAGCAACGGCGACTACGCGATCGCCGGGCTCACCGCGGGCTCGCGCACGCTCACGGCGACGCTCACCGGATACACATTCAGCGCGGCGTTCACGAATCCGATGACCGTCACCGTGAACACGACGACGCCCGGCGCGGACTGGACGGCGGGCAGCGTGCCCACCGTAACAATCACGGCGACGGATGCGAACGAGGGCGGTGCGAACGGGTCGTTTGTGATCGCGCGCACCGGCGACACGAGCGCCGCGCTCGATGTTCTCGTCGAGCCCGCCAGCGGGCTAGCAACGAAGACCGCGGACTACACTTTTTCCCCAGACTACGTGGCGAGCGGCTCGCTGAAAAAATTCACGATTCCCGCCGGGCAGGCGACGCTCACGGTCGTCGTAGCGGCGGTCGATGACGCGGCGCAGGAAGGGCCGGAGACGGTGCAGCTCCAGGCATCCGTCGGCGCGTATCAGGTGCGCGGGCAGGGCGTCGCGATCCTGACGATCAATGACAACGACACGACGAAGCCGGTGGTGAGCATCGCCGCGACCGATCCGTATGCCACCGAGACGCCGGGCGACAGCGGCACATTTCTCATCAGCCGCACGGGTGCCACGACTGCGGCGCTGAATGTCACGCTCGCCTACAGCGGCAGCGCCACGCGCGGCAGCGACTACCCGAGCCTCGCGACCACTTTCACGATCCCCGCCGGCCAGAGCAGCGCGCCGCTCAGTCTCGTCCCGATCGACGACACGCTCATCGAGACGCCGGAAACCGCGATCGCCGCGGTCTCCGCGAGCGGCAGCTACATCGTCGATGCAACCGCGAATGCGGCGACCGTGACGATCACCGACAACGACCTCGCGACCGTGAATGTGACGGCGATCCGCGACACGCTGCGCGAGGCGGGGCGCGAGCCCGGCGTGGTGCTCTTCACGCGGACGGGCAGCCTCGCCGCGCCGCTGAAGGTGTATTACGGGCTGAGCGGCAGCGCGCTGCACGGCACGGATTACATGGAGCTGCCGGGTGAAGTGACGATCCCCGCGGGCATGGCTTCGGCGCCTGTTTTCATCACGCCGATCGACGACGACATCGGCGAGATCGACGAGACGATCACCGTGCAGCTCACGCTTTTTGGCAGCGCGTACACGCTCGGGCCGGACTATTCCGCGACGCTCACGATCAAGGACAACGGCGACGTCCCGCTCATCACCGTCGGCGCGAATACCGCCGCCGAGCCGTCCACGAATGGAACGTTCACTTTCACTGCAAATGGCTCGGTGACGGGAAACATTATCGTCCGCTACACGCTCAGCGGCACTGCGACGCCGGGCAGCGATTACACCGCGCCCAGCGGCAGCGTGACGATCTCAGGCAATGGCACGAAGACGGCGACCGTGAGCATTCCCGTGATCAACGACGCCGCGCCGGAGGACACGGAAACCATCGTGCTCACGATCACGCCGGACCCCGCGTATAAAGTTTACAACGACGGCTCCGCGACGATGCGGATGACGGACGACGACTCGGAGCGGATCGCACTTTCTACGCACAGCGCGGCGCTCGCGGAGCCGAGTTCAGCAAGTTCATTTTACCTCGGCCGAATTGGCAGCACCGGCGCGCTCGCGGTGAATTACACGATGTCCGGCACGGCGACAAATGGCGTCGATTACGCGATGCTCGGCGGAGTCGCGACGATTCCCGACGGCGCGACCGGCGTGGATGTGCCGGTCGCGCCCATCGACGACACGCTGGCCGAAGGCACCGAGACGGTGACGATGACGATCGCACCCGGCACCGGATACGGCGCGGATGTCGGCACGGCCACGCTGTATCTCGCCGACAACGATTCGTCCGCGATGGCGTCGGTCGGTTTCGAATCCGCGACCGGCACGACGAGCGAGACACCCGATCCGACGCTAGGAGAATATCGCGATATTCCCGTGACACTCAGCGCCGCGCAGCCTGGCACCGTGACCGCGGAATACAGCGCGGGCAGCGGCGGCAGCGCATTTGGCGACGACGTGGATTGGGCGATCGTGGATGCGGCCGCGGGCAATGCCGTGATCGCGCGCGGCATCGTGACATTCCCGCCCGGCACCACGCTGCGATACGTCCGCATCCGCGTGAAAAACGACGGCGTCGTGGAGGGGAACGAAATCGCCGTGCTGGAGCTCCGCAATGTGAACGGCGCGCGACTTTCCACGTCGAGAAACAAGCACACGCTCACGATCACGGATGCGGAGAATCCGACACCGCGCGTCAGCTTCCTCGTCCCGGCGACGACGCGCAGCGAGGTCGATGGCAGCGAGCCGATGCTCATGGCCGTGCTCGATCGGGTGCTCACCACGAGCGTCTCCGTGAGCTACACGGTCGGCGGCACGGCGACGGCGGGGAGCGATTACTCGCTCGCGCCGGGCACGCTCACTTTCGCCCCCGGCGAGACGGTGAAGCCGCTGCCGCTCGTGATCCTGGCCGATACCGTGACGGAGACGGCGGAGACCATCGTCGTCACGCTCACGAATCCGACAGGCGCGGAAATCGGCGCGAATCCGTCGCACACGATCACGCTCACCGAGGCAAATGTGCCGATCCTGACCATCGCTGCGACGACTCTCGCGACGATCGAGGGCGGGGCGGATGGCGCATTCATGATCACTCGCGGCAACGGCCTGGGGCTCGCGCTGACCGTCGCCTACACCGTCTCCGGCTCGGCTGTGAACGGCGTGGATTTCACGACGCTCTCCGGCACCGTCCAACTGCCCGCGGGACAGGCGAGCGTCGCGCTCCCGGTCTCGGCGATCGACGACACGACGCAGGAGCCGGACGAGACGGTGATCGTTACTCTCGTCGCGAGCCCCGATTATGCGCTCGGCACGCCCGCCACCGCGACCGTCACGATCTTCGACAACGACTCTCCGCCGGAACTCACGTTGCTCTCGCCGGAGCAGGACGCCGTGGCGATCCCGAGCGGAGTTGGTCTGCTCTGCCAGGTACTCGCGGAGCGCGCGACGCCGTCCGGCCCGGTGCAGCAGCCGGTGACTTGGTCGTTCGTCAGCGGCCCGGCGACCGCGGCGATCGAGTCGCCCGGCAGCTCGACAACGGGCGTCACTTTCCCAGCCGACGGACATTACATCATCCGCGCCTCATCCGGCAGCGGCTCGGCGATTGCGCGGAAAGATCTCAGCGTCAGCGTCGGCGTGGCGTTTTTCCCGACACGCCAAATCGGAACGACGACCGCAGCGGGGAGTGCCGTGGAAAATACCGGCACTTTCACGCTCACCGGCGCGGGCTCGGGAATTAGCAGCACGGGGACGAGCGACGGATTCTATTTCGCATCGGCGCCGGTCACCGGGGATTTCGATGTGAAGTGCCGCGTCGTCAATTTTACGAATCCCGGCGGCAGCGGCTCCTGCCGCTTCGGGATCATGGCGCGCGATGGATTCGCCGCGAACGCGCTCTACGCGATGACCATGTTCAAGAGCACGGGCGTGCATGCATATCAGTACCGCACGGTGGCCGGGGCCACACCGGGCGCAAGCGCGGGGACGGCAGTTTACACGATGCCAAGCTGGCTGCGCCTCACGCGGACGGGCAACGTCTTCGCGGCCTACTACGGAACCGACGGCACGACATGGACGCTGCGCGGCACTGCGCAGACGATCGCGATGGGGCCGACCTGCCATCTCGGTCTCGCGCTCACGAGCGCCGTGTCGGCGACCACCTCGACCGCGGTATTCGACAGCCTCGATTTTACTCCCGTGACGAACAACGGACCGTCCGTCGATGCCGGCCCGGCGCTCACCGGCAGCGGCCCGTGGACGACCGACGGCTCCGTGGCCGACGATGGCCGCCCGGCCGGCGGCTCGCTCACCAGCCTGTGGAGCACGCACGGCGGCGCGGGCACGGCGAACTTTGTCGATGCGACCCTCGCGGACACCGCGGTCACATTCCCCGCCAGCGGCAGCTACACGCTGCGCCTCACCGCGACGGACACGCACACCACCACGTACGACGACACGACGGCGAATGTCACCGCGCTCTCGCCCGTGGATGCGTGGCGCGCGGCGAAATTCGGCGCCGATGCGAACAATCCTGCAATCGCGGGGAACCTCGCCGACCCCGACCACGACGGGCTCACGAACCTGATGGAATACGGCTTCAACCTGAACCCGCTCGCGCCCGATACGGCCGCGCAACTGCCCGCGCCGCATCTCGAGAGCGGGGTCCTGTCGATCGAATACCGGAGAAATCTGGCCGCCACCGATGTCACATTTTCCGTACTTGGCGGAGCCGAGATGCCGGTATCGCTGCCCATCGAAGTCAGCGAAGCCACACTCAGCGACGACGGCCAGACGCGAGTCATCCGCGCCACGCCGGTCACGCCGTCGCCCGGGGGGCAGTATTTCCTGCGCGTCTCGGTGAGCCTGACCAGTCCGTGATTCAATTACGGGCCGAAATCAGCGCCCATCGGGGAGCCGCTTCAGGCCTTGGCGAATAAATCCTGAACCGGTTTTCCGAGGCCGTCGCGGGTCACGTAAAATGGGCGCTGCTCGATCTCGTACGACTGCTTCGGTGAGATTCCCATCGCTTGAAAAATTGTCGCGTGCAGGTCCTCGATCGGCACTGGATTCTCGACCGCTTTGCACGGTCGCTCATCCGCGGTGACGCCATACACATGCCCACGCTTCATTCCGCCGCCGAAGAGCAGCACGCTGCCGGCGTCCGTGAAATGCCGGTGCATTCCGTAGAATTTCGGATCCTCGAGACGCTCCGGCACGCGCACTTGGTCGCGCACTTTGGCGCTGCCTTTTCCCTCAATCATCATGTCGCGGCTGAACTCGCTCGCGAGGACGATAAGCGTGCGGTCGAGCATTCCGCGCTCTTCGAGATCGAGCACGAGTTGCGCGATCGGTGCATCGATCATCTTCTTCATGTTCACGAGCCGTGCGTGGCCGTTCTCATGAGTGTCCCAATTCAGAAATGGGATGTATTCCGTGGTCACTTCGATGTAGCGCGCCCCTGCCTCCGCGAGTCGTCGCGCGAGAAGGCATCCGAGGCCGAATCTCCCGACCGTCTGCGCCTCGTAATTTCCGTCCCGCTCTTTTTTCACCGAGGTCAGTTTCGACGCGTCGAAGCCCGCTGGCAGATACTTCGCTACCGATGCCGCCGGTTCGAGCGAAAGGTCGAACGCTTTTGCCGCGGGCGACGCGAGCAGGCGGTGGGCATTGTCCATCGCGCGCACAAGCGACTCGCGCTGAAACGCGCTGCCATGCTCGCCGATCGGGCTCGCCTCCAGCAGCCGCTTGTAAAATTTGTTCCGATCCTCGAACCGCCCGGGCGACATGCCGGGCGGCGGGCGCACCGATGCGGCTGCGTCATCAGGGAAGGGGATGTTGAACGGCCCAAACTCGCTCCCGAGAAAACCCGCGGTCGTGAACGACTTTAACTCCTCGCCTTCGCCGAGATCGAATCGCTGTCCGATGTTGATGAATGGCGGCACCGCATCGTTCAGCGGGCCGAGAGTGCGCGCGATCACCGCGCCGAGATGTGGTGCCGCGACCGTCTGCGGAGGCACGTATCCCGTGTGCCATAGAAACTGGTGCCGCGAATGCAGAATGAACCCGAGATCGGCTCCCACGCTTGATCGCAGGACGGTGCCACGATCCATCACAGCCCCGATTTTCTCGAGCCCCTCGGAAAATTTGATCCCATCCACCGCTGTGTCGATCGCCGGAAAAGTGCTGAGCACGCCGTCCGGCTGCATCCCTTTTTCAAACGCGGTGTATCGCTTGGGATCAAACGTCTCCGTGTGCGCCATGCCGCCCGCCATCCAGAGCACGATGACCGTGTCCGCAGTCGGCTCGATTTTCGGGAGCGGCTCCGCTCCGAAAAGTCGCGGTGCTCCCGCGCCCAAAGCGGCGAGCGTCGCCGCCGATGCGGTCTTTAGAAAATCGCGGCGGGAATGCGTTCGGTTCATGAGTGTCAGTTGATGAGTTGAAATTCCGGCAGGTTCACCACGGCCCACAAGAAGTCAGCGACTGCGGTCGGTTGCGGTGCCGCGCCGATCATTTCCAGCGCAACGGCTCTCTCCGTATCGCTCGGCGGGCGATCCAGAAGTTGTCGATACGTCTCGTCGATCCATGCCGCTGGATCGCGCTGTGCGACTGGTGCCATTTGTGTGCCGGCGGTGTCGAGTTGATGGTCGAGCGTTCCTCCGTTTGTGAGTTCCAGCGCTTGCAGCGTCGTCGCGGCGGTCGCGCGCGCAGGGACGACTTGCTCCCGATTCGGCCGATCGAGCGCCGTCTGTAGCGGATCGCTGGCGACGAGCGACGCCCGCATTTCACCAACGTGTGTTGCGATCGAAAGCGCAGGTGCGAGCCGGGGACCGAGTTCGACTGGCTGGTTCGCAAAATCATTTCGCGCGATCGGCTCAAGACCCGGCCCTTCGTCGATTGGCGAAGTACCCGGTGCGAGAGCCTTCGCCAAAGCCCATCGGTCGTCGGGCAGCGTGACGCTGTTCCACTTCACCTCGGGATTCCGCCGCGCGCGCCATGTCGCATCGCTCGTCACTTCAAGACTTTCCTCATCGTCGAATTTACAACGCAGATAAAAAGCAAGGCCGCTCTGCTTGTTGAGATGCTCCGCCGACCCCGGAAATTTCTTCCGCTCCGCGTCGTTCATGGATTTCTCGGTGTGGCTCGAGACTTCGATTGCGATGACATTCTTCCCGACGATTAGCAGCGGCTCGAGATCGAGCAGCACGATTCGCCCGTTTCGCGACCCGTCCCGCATGATCGGATTCGCCACTTTGCCATTCACCTGCACGCTGAATCCCTGGCTCGCGAGCGCGGTGGCGTAAGCCCGCGTCGGCTTCTTGGCGAGCGTGAGTTCTTTTCGAAAAACGACCGGATGTCGCAACCCAACCGTCTCATCCTCGCTCGCCTTCAGCTCCACCTGCGCTGCGCTGGCCGCGGCCGCCGATTGCTCCGCGAGTGCCCGTGCCTGCTCGATCTGAGGACCTCCGGCTTCTGCTGCTGCGAGTGCCGCAGTCTGCGCCGCCGCGAGAGATTTCATCGCGCGTTCAAGCTGGGTCTTCGCGTTCCGTGCCGCGCCGCGCTGTCCGCCGAGCGCGACCGGCTCGTCGGTCCAAATCCACTGCGGCGTATTTGCATCGCTGTGACCAAAGTCGAATTCCAGCGAACTCGGCAGACGCGCCCACTTTCCCGAGAGTCCGCTCAGCGCGTCGGCAAACTGTTCCGCTGTCAGCCGTCGCGTCAGTGGGCCGCGAAAGACGAACGCCTCTTTTTCTCGCGGCGATTCCACGGCGGGGAGTTGGTACGCATTCGAGGTGAGGATGATTTCGAGCGTGCGCTTCAGGTCGTATTTGTGCGCCACGAGGTCCTCGGCGAGCCAGTCGAGCAGGTCGCGATTCCACGCCGGCTGATCCATGTCATCCAGCGGCTCCACGAGTCCGCGGCCCAGCAGCCGCGCCCACAGGCGGTTCACGATCGTCCGCGGGAGCCGCCCATTTTCGCGGCTCGTCATGATCTCCGCGAGCCGCTGCAGCCGCGCCGGTTTCGCGGCGCTCGCATCGATCGCGCCGAGCGCCGGATAGAGAAATGCGGGCGTCGCTTTCTTCCCGGTCGGCTTGTCGCAATGAACCAGCTCCAGCTCCGCATCGCTGTAAACCGCGGCCAGCCCGTACGCATCCGAGAGCGCCCAGTCGTTCACGAAGCTGTCGTGGCACGAGGCGCACTTGATGTTCACGCCCATGAAAACCTGCGAGACGTTTTGCGACGCCTGCATCGGCGGCGACATCGCGGCGTTCACATTTCCGCGCCACAAGATGCCCCGCGTGAAGCCCTCGCTCGCCGCGCTCGGATTCACGAGCTGCGCCACGAAGCGGTCGTAAGGCAGGTCCTCGAACAGCGCGGAATAAAGCCACAGCGAGATCTGCCGCCGCCCGCCGTCGATGTATCCGGTGCCCGCGTAATCGTTGCGCAGCAGGTCGTTCCAAAAGGTGATCCAGTGATCCGTGTAGCCGCGCCGGTCGGCGAGCAGCGTGCGCACCAGCGTCTCCCGCTTGTCCGGCGCGGCGTCGGCGGTGAAAGTGGCGAGCTGTTCCGGCGACGGGAGCAGGCCGATCGTGTCGAGCGATGCGCGGCGCAGAAATAGGCGATCCTCCACCGGGGCGGGCGGCGCGATCCCATGCGCCGCAAAATACGGCGCGAGCAGCCGGTCGATCGGATTGTTCTCCGGCGCGTCAGGCAGCGCGACTTCGCGCGGATGCAGATTCTGCGGCTCCGGTTTTGCAAAAGTGATCGCCGGGTCCCACGGCATCTGCTGATCGATCCACGCGCGCAAAAGCCCGACCTGCTCCGGCGTCCACTTCGTCCCCTTCTTCGGCATCACCTCATCCGGGTCTGTGCCCGCCACGAGATCCACCACCGAGCTCTTCGCGCTCTCCCCGGGCACCACCGCCGCCCCACTTTCGCCCCCCTTCAGAAACGCCTCGCGCGTCTCCAGGCTGAAGTCCCCCTTCGCCTTCCCCTTCGCGTGACACTTCACGCAAGTCGTCTCCAGCAGCGGCTTGATCTCCTTCACAAAATCCACCACATGCCCCGCCGCCGGAGGCAGCCCCCGCCCTGCAACCTTCTCCCCATCAGCATCCGCAGCCCGTGCCGCGACGAACAACAGGAGGAGACCGATGAAAATGCGGGGAGTCTTCATGCAGGGAAAGCGCACCAAAACTACCACAAGCCAGCCATCCCGAAACAGGCAAACGCCAAATCGAAGCCCCGCGCCGACCAAATCTGGATCGCCGGGACACTCACCTTTCTCCTTCTTCGCCTCTTCCCCTGGCTCCGGGAGCTGCAGCAGCAGAGCCGCGACTTGCCTCTCCAGCCGATCCGCCCCCTCGATCTTCGCCGCATCCCGAAACGGTTCGGCGGCCTTCAACGTTGCCAGCGCGCTCAGCAGAAACTCCAGCGCCACCGCCGGATCACCTTCATGCGCATGCACGCGGCCGACCTAATAAAGGCCGTCCGCTCGCATCGACAAACCGGTCCACTCAGTCAGCGGCCCCGGGTGCCTCCATTACCGCCCCCACCGCCCTCCGCTTCTTTTGCGCCTGTGCCTCGCCCTAGGCACGAGGATGCTTATTTCGACTAAGAATTTCCACCACTTCTTAGGTCTCGGCGGTTTGGCGACGGCGGCGACATCGCCTGCCTTCCACGAGGCGAAACGCGAATCAATGACGGGCCGAATGAGCCCATAAGTGTCGTCGTTGAAAGGGATGTGATATTCGGATGGCAATGTGCCCTTTCAGCGTGTCGGTCAGATCGTCAATGTAGCGTCCCCGGTCATAGTCGAAGTAGGCTTCCGCGAAGGCGTTGCCCTCCTCGTTGAGCCCGTCGCTGATAAGACACCCGTCCAGATTATTCTCGAAATACTCCAGCGCACTCAGTCGAGCCCCACGCACAGCTTCGTATTCTTCCGGCTCCTCCGTGCGAAGCCACTCGCTGATGAGGTCGTGCTCGATCAGCCATCGGAAGAAGAAGACAATGTGATGAGATGCGTGGGACACCGGGAGCCCGTAGTCGCTTACTGTGTCAGAATGCCACTTGGCTTTGTCGTACGCTTTGTTCTTAGACATCGGGGTTTAGTTTTATAGCGGAAGGACAAAGTTTTAACGAACACTGCGGATCTCCGGCCAGCTAGGGAGTGGGAGGCGGCGTCTCCGGCTCCCCGGGGTCGGCCATATAGACTTACGCCCCACCCGCGGCATTTCGCCCGCCGGGAACTGGCGTCGGGGTCTTTGCGGTAGAAGTAATCCACCGTGTCGCAGAGGTCCACGGGCAGGTTGGCCGTGGGCCCGCTTGGGAACGAGTCCGGGCCCAAGCCCTCCCTCAGCCGCCCGCGCGAAGGTTCATAGCGGGCGCGGACGTGGCGGCGGCGGGTGCGTTGGCGCGAGGTGCGAGGTGCGGGAGCGGTGGCGGTGGCGGCGCGAGGCGGCGCACCGGCTCGGGCGCCTTCGGCGTGCTGAGGCGGAAGCCGTGCGGCGTCTGGTCGTCGAGACCGGCGTTTTTCTTCGCGCGATCGAGGACCTGCCGCATCGTCGTCTTATTCACGGAGTAAAGCATCGCGTTTTCCTCCGTGACCCTGCCCGCCTTGAAGTGCTCCTCGATGTCCTGCTCGAAGCTGTGCCAGCCGAGCGTGACGCCCGCCTCGATCGCCTCGTGCATGTTGCGATTTTCACTCTCGCCGAGCTGGATGATCTCGCGCGTCCGCAGATTGCTCCCCGCGATTTCCGTGAGCAATTGCCGCCCGCCGCCGACCTTTGGCGCGAGCCGCTGGCTCACGATGTAGCGCAGCGTCGATGACAGCCGCTCGCGAATCTGCGCCTGCTCCGACTGCTCGAACATGCCGACGATACGGTTGATGGACTGCCCCGCGCTGATCGTGTGGAGCGTGGAATAGACGACGTGTCCGGTCTCCGCGGCGGTGAGGGCGATTTCCATGGTCTCGCGGTCGCGGATTTCACCGACCAGGATGACTTTCGGCGCCTGTCGCAGCGCGGCTCGGAGGCCCATGGAGAAAGAGGAGTAGTCCTTCCCGAGTTCGCGCTGGCTGAAAGTCGCGCGGCACTGTGGGTGCATGAACTCGACCGGGTCCTCGAGCGTGACGACGTGCATCCGCGAGGTCTGGTTGATCTCATTCAGCATGGCCGCGAGCGTGGTCGTCTTGCCGGAGCCCGTCGCGCCGGTGCAGAAAATGATGCCATTTTTCTCGCGGATCATCTGGCCGAAAACGGGCGGCAGATTCAGGTCGGTGAAGGACGGGATTTTCGTCGAGAGCTTCCGCATGACGATGGCGTGCCGTCCGATTTGGCGAAAAATATTCACACGAAACCGCGCCGCGCCCGCCACCTCGTAGCTCGTGTCGCACGACCCATTCTCCTGGAAATCCTTCAGGAGCCGCGCGTTGTCGCCCATCATCGTCTCGGCAAAATGCCGCGTCTGCTCCGCGCGCAGAACCGGCATGAGGCCGGGGATTTCGACAGGCGTCAGCTCGCCATCGATCTCGACCTGTGGCGGCTGCCCCGTCACGAAAAGCAAATCCGATGTGCCGCGCCCTCCGGCCTCCAGCATGGTTTTGATCACGTCGTCGAACGGCACTTGCGGGATGGTTTCCATATTCTCCTCCGCCTAAGCAGCCTGCGTTCCCGCTTCAAAGAAATCGCGCAGCACTCATTCGGGGCGGCCGGAGTAAGGATGAGATGCGCGAGTCGAGCCCGCTTCCCGCCAAGGTTATCCCTTTCTTTCCAACGCTCGCTTTTCTAGAAGATGGGGCACATGTCCGCGCCGGGAGTTATTGCAATCGTCCACCCGCCGCTCCCACTGCTGTTGGCGATCGCGGTCGCGAGTTATCTGCTCGTGATGCTCACGAATCCTGTGCGCATCAGCCTTCGCGATGGATTCCGCGCAATTCGTCGCTATCGGATGCTGTGGGTCACACTCGGCATTTTCGGATTCTGCAATGCGCTCTTCGCTCTCGCACAGCGCGTCTATTTTCACGCCGTCCTCCCCGAGACGGAGCGCCCGATTTTCCTCTGGATGCGCGATGCGTGGCGCGACCCGGCACTGCGCTGGACGGGGTCGTCAGAGTCGGTCTGGTTTCTGCCGCACGGCGACTTCGTGCAGGCGATGCGCGATGCTGTGGTGCCCGCTCTCGAGAGCCTCGCGGGCATCTTCAATTGCCTCGTCGCCACCTTCCCGCTTTCCGCGCTCGCCGCTGTGCTGCTGCTCGTGAATTGGGACGGACACCACGCCGTTCTGTTCCGTGCGCTGCGCCGACGCTTCGGACATTTCGGCTGGGTGGTGCATGCCGCGATCCTGCTGTGCGCTGTCGCTGCCATCGCGAAACCCTTTATCTATGCGGCTCCCCAGTTCCTCGCCGCGCGTGGCGCGAGTGCGGAGGCTGTCGCCGTATGGTTCCAGTGGGCGCCCGTGGCCGCGTGGTTGTCGTTCCTGTTCGAGTATCTCTTCGGCGTCTGCATCCAGATTTACCTCATCCTGTTTGCCTACATCTGGGTGCGCGGCCTCACCTTCACGCACAGCACGCTGCTCGATGTCGCCATCCGCCGATTCAGCTTCGTGGTAAAGTGGGCCTCCATCGTGATGCTGCTCAGTACGGTGTGCATCGACGCGCCTCTCATCCTGAAAAACTTTCCGCTATTCGCGTCGTGGTTTCCTGAGAAGGAGCTCTTCGATTCGCGGCTGAATGTGGCCCGCGCGGCTCTCGCACTTTTCCTCCTGCTGAGCACGACGATGCAGATCATGCTCACTTTCCACAACGAATCGTGGCGTCGTGCGATGCGCGACCATCTGCGCTTCGTCGTGCGAAATGCGTGGCCGCTGGCGTGGTTCCTCGCCCTCGCCGGCATTCACCTTTTCGCGCTCTACGCGGGCGACTTCGCTCTTCGTGCGGGCATCGGGGAGGGGACCGCGCTGTGGGTCGTGTGGCGGCTCTTATTCCCGTGGCTCGCTGGCTTCGTAATGGCCTGGCTTCTGGCGAGCTGGGTCTGTGTTTTCAAGCACTGCGAGCACGATGCGACACACCCGTCGCAAGGCGTCACTTTCTGATGGCACCGCTTCTCGAGGCACGCGACCTCTGCTCCGCGGATCAAGAGCCCACGCCCCTTCGCGGGCTGTCGATCGCATTCGCACGCGGCACATTCAGCCTTCTCACGGGCGCTGATGGAGGTGGCAAAAATCGACTCCTCCGGCTGCTCGGATTGTTGGAGATGCCTGCGTCCGGCGAGGTTTTTTTCGATGGCCGTGCAACTTCTGCGCTCGCGGATTCCGAGCGCGAGCAACTGCGCAATACCCGTTTCGGATACCTCTTCTCATCGCCCTTCCTTCTCCCCTCCCTGAGCGTCGTGGAGAATGTCGCGATGCCGCTTTTTCGCATCTCGCATTCCGAGCCCGATGAGGCGCGAGTCCGCACCTCGGAGTTGCTGGAATTCACCCATCTCGCAGACCACTCCATCGCGCGGGTCGGCGACCTTTCACCCGCCGAGCAACAACGCACTGCGCTCGCCCGCGCACTCGCAAACCGGCCTGCACTCTTGATCGCCGAGGCAGTCGCGCCCGCCATTGCCGCGCTGCTGCGGCTCGCGTGCGTCCGATTCGACGTCACCGTCATCGCGTCTGTGCCGCGCGATTTTCCAACCGAGCCCGCTGACCGCGTGATCGAAATCGACGGCGGTGCCGTGCGCGCCCCGCATCCTCTGGACGCATGACGACTCCCGCCGACGCCACGGAAATCACGCGCGCCAGCAAGTCCAATCTCGCCCTCGCCTTCATTGCACTGCCGCCCGAGCGCCGCCATGACATCTCGATCTTTTACGCGTTCTGCCGCGTCATCGACGACATCGCCGACGACCCCGCGGTACCCGTCGTCGAGCGCCAGCGCGCGCTCGATTTGTGGAAAGAGAGCGTCGCCGCACCACACGCGCATCAGCCCGCGCTCGCGCCAGTCGTGCGCGACTTGATCGCGAAATACGCGCTCCCGGTCGCGCACTTTCATGAGATCATCGCTGGCTGCGAGATGGACCTCGCGCGCGTGAGCTTCGACACATGGGAGGAGCTGCGCGGCTACTGCCACCGCGTCGCCAGCGTGGTCGGCCTCGTGAGCATCGAGATTTTCGGCTATCGCGACGCTGGCTGCCGCGACTACGCGCTGGAACTCGGCCTCGCGCTTCAGCTCACGAATATCATGCGCGACGTAGGCCACGACTACGCGAGCGACCGCCGCATCTACCTGCCGCGCGCGGAACTCGCGCGCTTCGGATACACCGAGAGCGACCTCGCCGCGCGACGGCACACGAGCGAGTTCACCGCGCTCATGGAATTCCAAGCCGCACGTGCGCACGCGCTCTACCACAACGCCACCGAACTCCTCCCACCCATCGACCAGCGTGCAATGGTCGCTGCGGAGATCATGCGCACCGTCTATTTCAACATCCTCACGCGCATGGAGCGCGACGGGTTCCAAGTCTTCGAGAAACGCTACCGCCTCTCAAAATTCCGGAAGCTCCTCTGCATCCTGCGCGTCCTCTTGACACCCGTGCGACTGGTCACGGTGCCCGTGTCGGGACAGCGCTAGTATTCTGCGAGGATGGGCCAGTGAAACCACACGGCGATCTCTTCGCCGAGGATGCTGGCGCCGAGATATTTCTCGGCGACGGCGACGGTGGGTGAACTGAGGCCGTAGGCATTCGCGACGAATTGAGCCGCGACTGATAGGCCGAAGCCGGAGCCAGTGCTGGAGACGCCGTCCTTGAAAAGTGTGGCGAGGTCGATGTCGCGGAGGCGCTGTGAATCGGCGGCGCTGAGAGAATTGATGAGGATGATTCGGAGATTTTCGCCGTCGGTGTCGGGGACGGGGAGGAGCACGAGCCGCAAGGTGTCGTCGGCGACGTGCCGGCAGGCGT
Organism: Chthoniobacterales bacterium; assembly: GCA_038207335.1. Taxonomy (GTDB): domain Bacteria; phylum Verrucomicrobiota; class Verrucomicrobiia; order Chthoniobacterales; family Chthoniobacteraceae; genus CAIURC01. The sequence goes on from JBBQZX010000006.1 coordinate 175,965, forward strand.
TGTTGAGGAGATTGTAGAGGATGCGGTCGAGCGCGCCGAACTCGACGCAGCACTCGGAGATGGCGACATGCTCGGGGCACTCGACGCGGATGTAGATGTCGCGTTCGTGGTAGTGAACGACGGAGCCGTCGTGCTTTGCGGCGAGCATCCGGGTGTCGTGAACTTTGTGCGTGAGGTCATCGGCGCGCTTCGCATCATCGAGCTCGAGGAGTGCGTTGCGCATGATTTTAAGATGATCACGCGTGAGGAAGTGGAGGGCATCGAGCCCGGCGGTGCTATCGTCGGAGTCGAGAAAATCGAGCTGCCCTATCAGCGATGTGAGGCCGCCGCCTCGGATGTCGTGGATCGTTTTCGCGAGGAGCGGAGAAGGGTTCGCGCGGTAGCTCGCAGTGCCCATTTGGGTGGCGAGTTCGACGAGGGAATCAACGGATTGCTCGCGGAGGAGCCCGAGCACTGCGAAACGACGATCTTCGCCGCTGCGCGTTCGGACGAGAGCGAAAAGGCGCTCGAGGAAGCGATAGAGTTCTCGAATGCGGTGCTGGTCACCGGGCTCAAAGGCGCTCATTGCGATGCACAAGTCATCGCCGAGGTAACGGCGGGTGCGGTGATTGATGAGATTGAGAGGAGCGAGAGCGCGAAGATTTTCCATATCCTGCAGACAGTGAGGGGCACGAGGACCACGAACCCACTACATGGGCAATCGCAATCAATACTCCTCGTGGACGCGCGGCATTCCTAGTCGTCCGACTTCTGCCGGGTACGGCGCTAGTCGTTCCGCTCGAAGCGCATCCGGAAACACCGGTCGCAGATGGGGTGCTTATGCGCCTCGGGCAGGCCGTGACCGCACCGCCGGCAGCGGCGAACGATCTTTTTCTTGAGAGAATTCGAGATGTATTGGTTCGCCGAAAACGACGCGGCGAGCGCGTCCTCCATGTCGGGGAAAAGGTCGGGCATCCGGTGATGCATCCAGCGATACGCGGCCAGCAGGCGCACGCGGCCTTCTGCATTTTGGAGCTGGTTCGCGTTCGTCGTGCTGCCCTCCGCGGAGAAAACCGGACCGCGCGGCATCGGCGACGGCACATCTTCCGCGACCGCGGAAACCCACTGCCGCCAGACGCGGATGTGGTCGCCGCTGCGCGTATCGACGGGGCAGGCGCAGAGCGCAAATTGCGTTGTGAGCGAGAGGCTGAAGTCGCCGATTTGTCCGGCGAGATCGCGCATCGAAGAGACGTCGGCCTTGCAGAAAAGATCGGTGTCGCCGGGCAGATTCGCGAAGCAATCGAGCAGCGACGGCAGATCGTTTTTACCCGTCTCGGTCGCGAGAAATTCGAGCATCTTGATGTGCGGCGCGATCGGCGCGATCATCGGCAGCGGCTCCGGCGGCGCAGCCATCGCCTCGCGAATGTGATCGAGATCGCGCCGGTTCAGCGCGGTCACGACGCCGACTTCGTGCATGCCGTAACGTCCGGCGCGTCCGGCGATTTGGCGGATCGAGGAGTCGCCGAGCGTGATCTCTTTTTCACCGTCCCACTTGGTCAGCGTGGTGAAGACGATCGTCTTCACCGGCAGGTTCAGCCCCAAGCCGATGGCATCAGTCGCCGAGACGATCTTCGCCTCGCCGACGCTGAACCGACGGGCTTCTTCGCGCCGCACCTCCGGCGAGAGCGCGCCATAAACGGCCGCGCAATCCGACGCGCCGAGCGTCTGTTTCCACGCCAGCACATCTTTCCGGGAGAACGAAATAAACGCCGACGCCTCCTCGACTTTCTTGTCGGGATCGAGCGGCGTCTCCGCGACTTCCAGCGGCGTGAGGCGCTCGGTGCGGATGATCTCCAGCGGCTCGCCGAGCCGGCTCGCGATCTCGCGCAGCACCGGCTCCGCGTCCGGCGAGCCAACAAAAATCACGAGCTTCGCGTTCACGCCGACGATTGCCTGCGTCCACGCCCAGCCGCGGTCTTTGTCCGCGATCATTTGCACCTCGTCGATGATCGCCACGTCGTATTCCGCGTCCGTCGCGAGCATCTCGATCGTCGAGGAAATGTGCCGCGCGCCGGCATCGAGGATGCGCTCCTCGCCGGTGATCAGCGAACACGGGATGCCGCCCGCCTTCATCCGATCCCAGAATTCCGCCGCCATCAGCCGCAACGGCGCGAGATAAACGCCGCTCTGCGCCGCCGCGAGCTTTTGAAAAGCCTGATACGTCTTGCCCGAATTCGTCGGCCCCGAGATCAGCAAAAGCTGCCGCCCGCGCGCCCGCGCGCCGGGAAAAGTCTCGTGAAAACGATGCAGCGCGATCCCTTCCGCCATGCGGTGATTCGCCGCCCGCAGCGCGAGCTCGCGCACCGCGCTCGACGCGCGATCGACGAACAGCCGGACCGACAGCCGCCCCTCAATCTTGCGCAATTCCGCCTGAATGTCGGAGTCGCCCAGCCGGTCGCGATGCTCCGCGATCGCCTGCTCGATCCGCGGAAGCTGCACGGCGATTTCTTTTTTCAGCTCGACCACGAGCCGGCCCGCATCGCCGGAAAGCTGACGCAGCCTTGATCCGAGCGCCGCAGCATTACGCGGACGATTGAGCGGCAGCGTCTCGAAGACGCTCAACTCGCAGATGTGCCCGCCGACCAGCGCGCGCTCCGAGACCTCCGCGACGACCATCGTCACATCCCGCTCGCAGAAAAGTCCGAGCCCGGCCGCCTCGGGCAGCTCCGCGATTTCATCCCAGCGGTCGCGCAGCCACGACTTGAAAATAGAGCGTCCGTGATGCGGCGTGGTCGGCGCGAGACCTTCCTGCGTGCGGCGTTGATCGAGCCAATGATCGAATTCGGCGCGGGTGAAATGGCTGGAACGTTGCTCTAAAACTGACATGGATTTTTCGTTAAATGGATGGAGCGCGGGCCGTCGTGCGGTTCACGACTGAGACAGCAGTGAGGAGCTGAAAAGCTCGCGCGAGCGCCCTGTTTCAGTCCCTTGCAAAGTCACTCGGGAAACAGCGCGCCGCGCACCATACACACCTCGCGCCCCTTTGCACGCATTTGCATCGATGCGTCGGCGCGACTCCCCGGCAAGCCCCTCCACCTCCGCACCGCATTTCCCAAAATCACCTCGCCATCTCGTTCGACGACTTCGCGGACGCGCGCGTCTTCCTGCTCGGCGCGCCGCACGGAGACGTCCGCCTGCGCGTTCGCCCGCCACGGCCACGGCGACGCAGCCGGGACGGGTTTTTGTTGTCCGCGGAAGTCGAAACCTGTAGCACCGGTAGGAGCATCATGGGTCGCTCACGAAAAGCATTTCGGATTAGACCTAATCTGCCGGACGAGCTGGCTGCTGAGTTAGGAATTCCCACGGACCTCTCTGAATACGAGTCTGAGAAATACTTCGGGAGTTTTGAGGACCGCTTCTTCTACCACCACTTTGCCTATCGCGGACGAAGTCTCTATCATTACACGCGACAAGAAGCCTTCGTCTCGATCATCAGCAATCAAACCTTCTGGGTCAGCAATGTTCGCCATTTCAGCGACTATTCGGAGATCGAATATGCTTATGAGATTCTTCGGGGTTTGATTTCCGAAATCTCAGGGAAAGCAAAATACGGTTTGGAGCCCGCGTTCTTGCATCAAGTGATGAATGACGCAAAGCCCGATCAGCGAGACAGTTACGTGCTATGTTTCTCGACGAAGTTTGACGACCTGAACCAGTGGCGAAGCTACGCCGCGCCGGGGCTTGGATATTGCATGGGGTTCTCCACTGACTCCCTCGAACAACTTCAAGAGCGCTATCAGGGCCGCTTGGGTCAGTGCGTGTACTCCCGCAAGGCCCAGCGGGAGATATTGGGGGAAATTTTGGCTTATGCGTTGCGGGATCTAGCATCCTATTTTCCCCATTACGGGAAGGGGGATATCAATGAAGGCTTGGTCGAGGCCCGTTCGATAGTGTTTGCAGCACACTTCGCCACCATTGCGCCTCTTTTTAAGAATCCGGCATTTGCTGACGAATCAGAGGTGAGACTTGTTTTCGATACCCCGAAAACCCCAGCTCCAATTAGATTCCGGTCTGGCAGTACCTCGATCGTGCCATTTATGGATGTGAACTTTCAGGTCAGCGACCTAACCGCAATCTCTCCAGAATCTTTGGTCGTCAAAACTTGCTCAAGACCAGAATTCGTTACGGGATCCGCGAAAAAATTCCTAGCGGCATGTGGGTACGAAAAAGTGTCGGTCACTTCTTCGAAAATACCGTTTCGCGAGGGGCTCTAAACAACCCGCCTTCGTTCCCCCAGCTCTGGCTTCGGGGCTGGGAGGGGGGCAGCTTCGTCCCGCTGGGGACTGAATGAGGAGTGGTATTCTCTCGGAGTTGGTCCACGGGTAGGCGGAGGGTGCCCCACCTTTCGACGGAGGCGATGGTTCCTCGTCTTTTTGGCGGGAAAGGCGCGGTCACGCGTCGGCTGGCGGGCTCACTTCGCGGATGGTCACGTCGCCGGTGAGTAGCGAGAGCTCGATGGGGTTGTCTCTCGCCGCGGTGAACGTGGCGGTGAAGCCACCAGCTTTGAACTTGCCGATCTGGCCCGAGACGAAACCGAAATGGTCGCCGTCGCCGGCGCTGATGCCACCGGTGCCGATGACGGTGCCGAGGATTTGGATATCCCGGATCGCCGAGATGGTGCCACCGGCGATGATCACGTCGTCTCCGTCGCCGAAGACATCCAGCGGCATGCCGATCACATTGTCGGCCTGGACGCCGGCCACGAGGTCGCTGGCGATCCAGTCGCCGCTGACGCGCACCGCTCTGATCTGCGCGTTTCCATTCACGGGGTTGAGGCTGAGGTCGTAGCCGGCGAGGATTTGCGCGTGCTCGACGCGTCCGCGCACGGCGATTCGGGTGAGCGCCTGGTCCGTGGGGGCCGTGGGAATCGCCTGGCCGCGGGCGCTGATGACGACGGTGGAGGCGCCGGTGCCGGTATCCTGGTGGCCGACGATACTGCCGTAGACGTTCAGCTTGCCGATGTGGTCCCCCGCGCGGATCGTGGCGGAGTCGAGGAGGTCGCCCATGGTGCTGGTGTCGGTGCCGGCGAGGATCGAACCGCCGATGGTCAAACTGGCGATGCCTTTGGTCGCGAGGATCGAGCCCGTGTCCTCCAGATCCGGATCAAGGTCGGCGATGCTGCCGCCGATGAGGTCGCGGCCGATCGCGATTTTGCCGATCGCGGCGCCGCTGATCGTGCCGCTGCTTTTGTTCGAGCCGCCGACGAGAGAGCCGCCGATGCTCACCGCCGCGAGATCCCGGCTGGAAATGAACCCGGAAACGATGCCGCCACCGCCCTGCAAGTCGTGGCCGATCTTCACCGCCGCTACGTCGCCCGTGGCCTGAAGCCCGCCGCTGGCTGGACCCGCACCGCCGACGACCGAGCCGCCGATGGTCGCAGAAGTGATATTTCCCAATCCGCTGATGTAGCCCGACGCCTTGCCGGGGCCGCCGCGCACGTCGCCGTCGATCGTCACCGACTTGAGGAGGCCACTGCTGCGGATGAATCCGCTCTGGAAGCCGTTACCGCCTAGGAGCGAACCGCCGATGGTGATGCTCCCGATGCCGCCGTCGTCCGCCCCGAGGCCGGTGAAGCTCGCGATAACGCCCGAAGTCGCGCCGCCGCCGCCCTGCACATTGCCGCCGATCTTCACCGCGCCGAGGACGCTGCTGCTGCGGATTTGGCCACTGGAATCTCCCGCCCCACCGAGGAGCGAACCGCCCACGGTCACGCTCTTGATGGAGCGCAGGTCGCTTTGAATGGAGCCCGTGCCGAGACCCGCGCCACCCTCGATATTGCCGCCGATTTTTACCGTTTCGATGCTTCCGCTGGTCTGGATCGACCCACTCCGGTCGGCCGCCCCGCCGATGAGCGAGCCGCCGATCTCGATCGTGCGGATGAACCCTTGGGAGCCACTGCCGGCGGCGGTGACGTGCAGGTAGGCATCCTTCACATCGTGCGCGATCTTGACCGTCCGGACCGCGCCGTCGATGTCGCTCACGAGGTCCCCCGTGCCCCCCTGGGTGGCGAGGCCGTAGCGGCCCATCGACTGCGAGGAGAGCAGCAGCAGCGCGTAGATCGAGGAGGTACTCGGATCACCGACGTCGATCGAGCCGAGATCGCCGGGGATCGTCACCCCGAGGAGATCGAGTCCCGTGGCGTTGACGCGGCCGACATTCACGTGGCCGTCGCCGAGCGGCCCGCGCTTGGCCGTCACGGTGAGGTTCGTGCTGGCAAAAGCGGTCGGGTTCAGGGTGAAGTCGATGACTTGCAAATGCCGCGGATGCGTGGCATCGGCATCGCTAAAGACGAGCACGCCCGCCGCCGCGAGGTCGGCATTGACACCTTTGCTCGAGCTGACGGTGACGAGGTCGCCATCGAGGTCGGTGAAGGTAAAGACGGCGGCGGGAGCGATCCGGGCTTCGAGGGGTTCGATGTTCATTTCGCGGACCTTCAAGTGAACGCTGGTGAAGCGCGAGAGAGATCGGCGGCATCCTGGCCTTCGCCCTTCACCGGGCACGCTCGTGCGGGGTTCGGATGAGAAAAGATGACGGGGTGGCGGAGCCGAACTCGACGAGGAGGTTTGAATCGTTCACGCCGAGGATGGTGGCGAGAGCGAGGCGGCATCCGAGGGGCTCGAAGTGGCTGGGGAAGTGGTCGTGATAGTCCCGCGAAGCCCCGCTTCCGGCAGAGATGCCTCGGACATAGCAGCTTTGTTTCATCACTGGCCCGGATGATGCAAGCGACGTTTGCGTGCTTGGCGAAAGTTCCCGCTCGTTCCCAAAGTTAGCGCAGCGCTTTGGGGACGAGAGACGAACTTGTGAAAGCGAGGACAGCGCGCAGCGCACCCCACGGAGAGTTCAGACTTGCGCGATTTTTTGAACGAAGCAGTCGCGGCTCTTCAGTCGGCCGCGCGGCCGGGTTCGCGCCGGCCGTTGCCGGGCCGCTTCGTGAGCGCATCGCCGAGGTCTTCGCGCGCCGTTTCGGCGAGGGCTTCGAGGCGTTTGACGACTTCGGGGTGCTCGCCGGCCACGTCCTGCGTCTCGCTCACATCGTTGCTGAGATGGTAGAGTTCGCGCCCGATTTCCTGCATCCGGTATTGGCCGGGGATGCCGTCCTTTCCCGGAGTCTGGCCCTGCATGGTGCGGGACTTGTGGGGGAAGAAGAGTTTCCAATCGCCGCTGCGGACCGCCTGCAGCGCGTTGGTGTCGTAGTAGAAAAAGTAGGCGTCATGCGGGTTTTTCGCGCCGGGGGCGCCGGTGAAGAGCGGCCAGATGTCGAGGCCGTCGATCCTTTGCGCGGGGAGTTCCGCGCCGATGAGCCGGGCCACGGTGGGGAAGACATCGATGGTCATGGCGACCTCATCGCAGACGGTGTTCGCGGGGATTTTCCCCGGCCAGCGCGCGATGAACGGCTCGCGGTGCCCGCCGTCGAAGGTCGTCCCTTTCCCCTCGCGCAACGGGCTCGCGGAGCCGGCGTGATTGCCGTAGCTGAGCCACGGGCCGTTGTCGGAGGTGAAGATGACGAGGGTGTTTTCGTCGAGGCCGTTGCGCTTCAAGGCACCGAGGATTTCGCCGACGGCCCAGTCGATTTCCATGATGACGTCGCCATAGAGACCGAGCTCGGATTTGCCGCGGAATTTATCGCTCACATGCAGCGGGACGTGCGGCATATTCGGCGTGACGTAGAGGAAGAAGGGGTGGCCTTTATTTCGCTCGATGAAGGAGACGGCGTGCTCGGCGTACTGCGTGGTGAGCTGCTCTTGATCCTCGTGCGTGAGGCCGATTTTGATCTGCTTTTCGCCATCGTAGAGCGGCAGCGGCGGGAACTTCGACTCGGGGTGCAGCGGCCACATGTCGTTCGAGTAGGGCAGGCCGAAATACTCGTCGAAGCCGTGCCGGGTCGGGAGAAATTGCGGGCGATCACCGAGATGCCATTTGCCGAAGATCGCCGTCGCGTAGCCGCGTGATTTCGCGAGCTGCGCGAGCGTCACTTCGTGGTCGCTGAGGCCGACTTTGGAGCCGGGCGGGAGCGCGCCGTTGATGCCGAGGCGGTTGGGATAACAGCCGGTGAGCAGCGCCACGCGCGACGCCGAGCAAACCGGCTGCGCGGCGTGCCAGTCCGTGAAGCGCCGGCCTTCGCGCGCCATCCGATCGAGGTTCGGTGTCTGAAAACCTTTCGCGCCGAAGACGCCGACATCCGCGTAGCCTTGGTCGTCGGTGAAAATGATGACGACGTTCGGAGGGCGCGCGTCCGCGAAAACGTGAGCGGCGGCGAGCAGGACGGCGGCGAAAACAGCTAGGAGGGAGCGCATGGCGAAGTCGTAGCCAGCGCGGCGGTGCTCGCCAAACTTTCCGTGCCGGGAGGCGCGGGGCTATCGGCTGCGCGGCTCGACGCCGAGGAGATTGCGGACGAAGAAATCCATGCGGCGGCGGGCGGCGTAAGGGCTTTCTCCGGCGCCGTGTCCCGCGCCGGGGACGATGAGGAGGTCGAAGTCTTTGTCGGCTTTGATGAGGGCGTTGACGACCTGCATCGAGGAGGAGGGGTCCACGTTTTTGTCGAGTTCGGCGAAGGTCAGGAAGAGCTTGCCCGTGAGCTGGTTGGCGTGCGTGACGTTGGAGTTATCCGCGTATTCGGGGCCGACGGGCCAGCCCATCCACGCCTCGTTCCACCAGATTTTATCCATTCGATTGTCGTGGCATCCGCAGTCGGCGGCGGCGGCTTTGTAAAATTCGCCGTGGAAAAGGAGCGCGCCGAGCGCGCTCTGCCCGCCGGCGCTGCCGCCGTAGATTCCGACGCGGGTGAGGTCCATTTCGGGGCGCGTTTTCGCGGCCGCCTGCATCCACGCGATGCGGTCGGGGAAGCCGGCGTCTTTCAAGTTTTTCCAGCAGACATCGTGGAAGGCGCGCGAACGCCAGTTCGTGCCCATGCCGTCGATTTGGACGACGATGAAACCGAGTTCGGCGATGCTCCGCTGCTGGATTTCCAAGCCCCATTCCTTCGGCACAAACGCATCGTGCGGCCCAGCGTAAATCTTTTCGATCACGGGATATTTTTTTGCCGGATCGAAGTTGGAGGGGCAAATGATGATGCCGAAAATGTCGGTCGTGCCGTCGCGCCCTTTCGCGGTGAAACGCTCGGGCGCGCGCCAGCCGGTGGCGGTCAGTTTTTCGGCGTCGGCAGATTGGAGCGGGCAGACGAGTTGCCCGTCTTCGGCGCGGCGCAGCACGGTCGTCGGTGGCAAATCGACGCGCGACCAAGTGTCGAGCAGCCAGCGGCTGTCGGGTGAAAATTCCCAGCGATGGGTGCCGTCGCCTTCAGTGAGAATCGTGAGTCCGGTGCCGTCGAAATTCACCCGCCCGAGGTGCAGAAAGTACGGGTCTTCGCCGGGGCGAATGCCGGACGCGGTGAACCAAATCTGCCGTCGCTCGGGATCGACGCGCTCGACTTTCCGCACGACCCATGCGCCGCGCGTGATTTGATTTTTCACCTGCCCGGTCGCGCTGTCGTAGAGCCACAAATGATTCCAGCCGTCGCGCTCAGACATCCAGATGATCTCGTTGGAGGCGTCGAGAAAGCGCAGGAAAGTCTTCTGCGAATAGTCGATGAAAGTGGGGCTCCGCTCCTCGACCAGCACGCTCGTTTCGCCGCTCGCGGCATCGACCGCGACGACGCGCAGGAGCTGATGTCCGCGCTGGTTGAAGAGGAAGGTGAAGCGGCTGGAGTCCGGCGCCCAGCGGAGCTCGGAGATGTTCCAGGGGTTCTGGAAAAGGGCGTCATCGACGGGGGTTTCGCGGCGCGTGGTGAGGTCGAAGAGGCGGGGTTTCTCGATGTCCACGCGGTCGCCGGCCTTCGGGTAGGAAAGCTCGTGGACCTTTGGCTGGAGCTGATCCGCGGGCGATGACTCGATGAGGGTGAGCTTGCGGGAATCGCCTTTTTTGACCTGCCGCACGATGACCTTTGTGCCATCGGGGGAGATGAGGACGGGCTCTTCGAAGGCATTCTCCGCGGTGCCGTCGGTGCTCAAGCGGACTTCTTCTTTCGTCTCGCGATTGGTGGCGAAGACATTCGCATCCCGCACGAAAACGCGCCACTGAGCGACGGCTTTTCCCTCCGCCGATGTGGGTGAGACCGCAGCCCGCTCCGGTTCCACGCGCGGCTCGAGGATGGCCTCCGCCTCGCTGTCCGCGCCCTCGAAGACTCCGAGCGTACGCCCGCTCTTCGCCACGAAGAGCCACACATGGCCGACGAATGTGTGCTGCCGCCGCGTCTCGCCTGGCTTCAAGGTGGCGTAGCGCACGCGCGCACCGGAGGGATCGATCCAGAAGCAGTCGGCCTCCTCGGTCGTGTGATTGACGAAGGTGATCGCCGTCTCGTCCGCGGAATTGCGGCTCGGTCGCGCCTTAATGTCCGCCGGGAGCGTTGGCAGCGCGCCGCCTTCCGCAGGCCGGACTTCGTATTTTTGAAGATCGCATTCCCACCGCTTCCCCTCACTGCTGAAGCGCACCCAGCCCTCGCCAAATTCCAGCCGATCGATCCGCAGGCGCTCGGCGTCCGCCGGCTTTTTCGCGGCCACAGCGAGTGCCGTCGCGAGCCGTGCGTGATCGAAAGCCGGGCGCATTTCGCCTTTCGCCGCATCGACGAGCACGAACTCACTCCGCCCCTCGGGCTTTTCCTTCACAAACCAAAACGCCACGTTTCCCGCGAGCCACTGCGGCCGCACCTTTCCCCCGATGACCTTGCCAGCAAACAGCCTCCCGAGCGAAGCCGCCCGCTCGTAATCCGCCCGCGTGCCCTGCGCGTGAGCGTTGGTGAAAGGCGCGAGCGCGAGTACGCAGCAAAGAGAGAAGGGTCGGTAGAATCGGTGCATGACACCTACTCCCAGCGGGAGCTTTTGCTGCCGGCGAAGGCGACGAAGAGGCCGAGGATCACATGAAATGTGAGCACCCAAATGGCCAACTCCAGCGAGGCGAGGGGAGTCTTCGTGACGAGCTGAATGGCTTCGTAGTAACGCGTATCGCGAAACGTCTGGATGAAGCCTGACCAGCCCCAAAATGAGGCGATGAATGGGCGCGTAATCCAGCCCAGCGCGGCCGGCAGCGCGAGGACGGCACCGCTGAGCGGAAGTTGGAAGCCAACGAGGTAGACCGAAACGAGCGAGGCTTGCTCCGCGCTTTTCATCAGGCTGGAAAGGCCGAGGCAGATCGATGTGAGCGCGCCGTTCACGAGTGTCAGGAGCGCGATTTGAATGATCAGATTTCCCGGAAGGCGGACGATGAGATTGACGAAGACGGCCATCCAGACGGACTGCGCGATGACGAGAGTGCCGAGAAATGCGGCTTTCGATGCGATGTAGGATGCGGGGCGGAGGCCGGCGAATTTTTCCTTTTCAAAGATGAGGCGCTCCGAGGCGATCTCGCGCGCAGCGTTGTTCGAGCCGGTGAGAGCGAGGAGGATGACCTGGAACATGACGAGGCCGGAGACGAGGCCGCCGGCTTGGATGAATTCCGTGCGGTGGGCGAGTTCGGCCTGGATCTGTGCGAGGACTCCGCCGGAATCGCCAGTGAGCATCTTCAACTGCGGCAACCCATCGAGCGCGAAGATGACGACGAGGCACGGAAATCCGACTAGGAGCGCGAGCTGCAAAAAGAGCTGTCCGCGATCACGCACGAAGAGGCGCCAGCGGCGGGTGAGAAGAACGGCGAACTGCGCAAAGGCTGATGGGGGCTTGGTTTCCGGGGCATCCGCGGGCCGCAGCGCATCCGGCGCGGGCTCGGCAGCGCCGGGCTCGAGGACGGGCTGTTGCTGCCATTGGTTGCTGGCGGCGGCGAGCTCGACGAGTGGTTTCGGGGCCGTGCGGGAGGCGAGTTCGGCGTAGTAGGCGGCGCGGTTTTTCTGCCAGGAGCGGTGCCAGTCCTCGGGGCGGCGGACGGCGAGTTGAGGGTAGAGTTCATCGGGGTGCGCGACTCCGAAGTAGTGTAGCAGCGTATCAGGTGCGCCGTGATACGCGATGTGGCCGTGGTAAAGGACGAGAACGCTGTCGTAGAGCGCGAGGTGGCGCAGACTGTGCGTGACGGAAAGGATGATGCGATTTTCGCGCCGCGAGAGCGCGTGGAGCAGGTGAACGATCTCATCCTCGGCCTGTGGATCGAGGCCGCTGGTCACTTCGTCGCACAGCAAAAGGTGCGGCGTGCAGACCATCTCGAGCGCGAGCGCAAGGCGGCGGCGCTGGCCGCCGGAGAGCAGGCTCACGCGGCGGTCGGTGAGATCTTCGATGCCCGTGTCCTGGAGGATTTGCTCGATGCGGGTTTCCTCGCCGTCGATGCGGCGGACGCGAAGACGGAGCGCGGTCTCGACGCTTTCCCACACGGTGAGGTGCTCGTAGGCGATGCCAAATTGCGGGACGTATCCGATCTCGTGCGGGTCGAAATCGCGCTCACTGGCGAGGTCGCGTCCATCCCACGAGACTTGGCCGATGGTTGGCTCACGGATGCCGGCGATCACTTTCAAGAGCGTGCTTTTTCCGCAGCCGGAGGGGCCGATGATCGCTGTGAAATGTCTGCGGGGAAAGTCGGCGGCGATCTCTGCGAGCAGAAATTGATCGTCTGGGCCGACCTGGAGGGAGAGGTCTTTGATCTCGAGCACGGGGGGCGGAGCTTTGCGAGTTGACCGCGATTTGTCAGGTGCAAATGTGGCGCGAATGAATCGCCCCAGCAGCCGCCGAGCAAAGCCCAGTGGGCGCTGGCGCGTGATTGCTCTGTGGTCGGCAGGAGCGTCGATGGTGATCGCGGTCGCGGCGATCGTCGGGATGAAAATCGTGATCGAGCGGTATCTCCACAGCGATCGATTTCGCCAATTCGTGAGCCGGAAAACGGGTGAGACGCTGCACGCCGCGGGGGAATTGGAGCCGCTGGATTTCTCTGGCTCGAGCTTTTACACGGCGGGCTTCCGCGCTACGGGATCGGAGGCATCGGCGTTTTCGAAACTGCGGCTTGAGCAGGTCCGTGCGGATGTGAGCGCGCGGCGCATCCGGGATCGCGTTTGGCAGGTGGATCAGGTGACGGTGCAGCGGATGGAGTTGCGGCTCGACGGGCCGCGTGTGCCGCTCGCAGCGACACCCGAGGAACCCGTGAGGCAGCCTCAGCAAAAGGATTCCGGCTGGTTGCCAAATCGCGTCGAAGTCGGTGCCGCGGCGATCCATGACACAAATTTGGAATGGACGGATGGCGCGCTGCACGGTGCGCGACTGAAGATCATGCCGCGCGATGGGGGCTGGGATATGGAGGGCGAAGGCGGACGGATCGAGCAGGCGGGGCTTCCGCCCGTGGAGATCGCTAACGCGCATCTGAGATACCGCGCGCCGACGCTTTTCATCCAATCGGCCGAACTCCTGCAAAGCGGCGGAGGAGTGGCGAAAGTGACCGGGGAAGTGCGCCCCGTCGATGCGCTGGAGTTGCACGCGACGCTCACTGGCATCTCGATTACGCCTCTACTCGCTCCGGATTGGCGGGTGCGGTTGCATGGAAACCTGGCAGGCGAAATCGATGTTCGCAGCGCCCTGCCAGCGGGTTCCGCTGGGGCGGTCGTATCGGGAAAAGTGACGCTGCAAAACGGCCAACTCGAGGCGTTGCCGGTGCTCGATGAGATTGCGGCGTTCACGCGGCTGCAGCAGTTTCGACGGCTGCCGCTGAGCCGTGCGTCGGCGGATTTCCGCGAGGAAAAAGGCCGGCTTGCCGTGCGAAATCTCGTGGCGGAATCCGCGGGGCTGGTCCGCGTGGAAGGGGAGTTTGCGGTCGTGGACGGTGCGATCGTCGGGACTTTCTCTGTGGGCGTCACGCCATCGAGTTTGCAATGGCTGCCGGGCTCGCAGGAGCGCGTCTTTACGACCGCGCGCGATGGATACGTCTGGACGCCGATGCGCCTCACCGGCCCGCTGGCTGCCCCCGTCGAGGATCTCTCACCGCGCCTCACCGCCGCCGCGCGCGGAGCGGTGATCGAGCGCGTGCAAACGACCGTCGAGCAAGGAGTGAAGACCGGCAGGGAAGCGGTGAAGAGCGCGCTGGATTTTCTGCTGCCGCCTCGCTGAGCCCGGCTACTCGAGTTGGGTGTGAATCTCGATGACGTGCAGGATGTCGTGGCGCGTGACGATGCCGACGAGCCTGCCATTTTCCACGACCGCGAGACGCCCCTGCGCCGGCGCAAGCAGCGTGCGCATCGCGCGCGCTGCCGATTCATCGACTCCGATTTGCAGCTTCGCCGAGCCGCTCTCTGAGACGAGATCGCCGACGGAGGTGTAAGGCCATTTTTCGCGCGGCACGGTGCGGAGTAGCTCGAGCCGGAGGAGTCCGCGGAAGTCTCCTTCATCGCCGCAGACCGGGTAGGAGACGTGATGATGCGCGAGGAAAAAGTCGTCCACCGCGATGTTCAGCGGAAGCGACGCGGGGAGCGAAATCGGGTTCGGACTCATGATGTCGCGCACCTTCACGCCGGCGAGGACTTCGCGCTGGATGGCGTTGGCGTATCCGCTTTCCGCGGCATTTTTGAGGAAGATCGCGATGACGAAAAACACGAGCCCGTTCCAATTTCGCATTGCGAGCAGCAGCCACATGCCGAGTGCGATGAGCAGCCAGCTAAAGCCGATGCCGATGCGCGTGGTGATGAAGGTCGCCTGCCGCAGTTTGCCTGACCGTGCCCACAGAATTGCGCGCAGGACTCGTCCGCCATCGAGCGGATATCCCGGGATCATATTGAAGACCACGAGCGTCAAATTCGTGGCCGCGAGCCACCAGCAGACGGTCTCGGTTGCCCCCCAATCGAGTCTGGCAGCAGCCCATGCGATGGCGGAGTAGATGCCGATAAGCAGGACGCTGACGAGCGGCCCACCAAGCGCGATTTTCAACTCCGAGCGTGCGTCGTCCGGCTCACGTGCGATCTCGGCGATACCACCGATGAAGAGCAGCGTAATGCGAGGCACCGGGATGCCGCAGCGCTGGCTCACGAGGCTGTGGCCGAGTTCATGGAGGAGGATGCTGAGGAAGAAGAGCGCTGCGGCGGACAGCCCCATCGCAAAATAGATCGCGCTCGTTTGGCCGGGATTCGCGTGCGGGAAGGCGTCGGTCGAGAGCGTGAAGGTGACGATCGATGCGATGAGAAACCACGAGTAATCGAGGAAGAACTCGATGCCGAAATAGCGCCCGATGAAGACGCCCCGGCGCCTGCGGGCAATGGGCGGTTTCGGGATAAGAGAGTCGTTCAATGGATTTTTGAAATCGGTGCAGCGCCCGCATCCACAGGCATCGCGGGTGCATCGGGGTTTGAAATCGGTGCCCAGTCGAACACGACGATTCCCTGGAGCAGGGGAGCTGGAGCGCGGAGGGCCACGCGCGCATTCGAACCTGGAAATCTCCCGGGCGGAACAGGCGCACCGCCTCGCAGAGCGGCCTCGATCAACGATTCCGTGAGCGGCGGCTGCAACAGGTACCAGCGCACCGGATGCGAGAGCGGCCCGGCGAGGCACGCGGTGAACGGCTCGCCGAAAGCGGTGCCGCTCACCCGCAGGTCGAGCGTCGGATCGTGCGGGCGGTTCTCGTGAAAGGTGAACGTCGCGTCCGTTTTCGCATCGACTTCGGGTCCGCCAGATATCGGGAGCGCTGAGATTTGCGCGGAGCCGGTCAACAGCGGTGCGCCGCTTGTGCCACCGAGATGCGCGTCGATACTGGCAATGCCGCCAACGCCGACGATGGGAACGCCGTCCGACGATTTAACCGCGATGTCGAGCCGGCACGATTTCCATCCGGAGCTGAGCGCTGCTGGCGCGGGCATTTTCACCATCCCCGAGCTGCGCCAAAGCGCGCTCAAGTCCGGCATTCGGCGAATGTCGAGGTTCGTGATGTCTGCGTCTCCGTGAAGGGTTGCGTTGCTGCACGGACCGGTGAGTTCCAGCGCGAGCGTACTTGACAGAAACGCGGGCAGGATTTCATGAGCCGGCTCTGGCGCAACATTCCCGGCGATCCCGGTCGCTGGGGTGAAGATCGGCAGCGACGCATTTTCGCTTTCGAGCCGCAGCTTCAGTCCGGGGTCGCGGACATTCTTGAGATCGACCGTTCCCGCCACCCGCACTTCGCCGAGGCGATGAGCCGCAGTGAACTTTTCCACCGAGATTTCCGCGCCGTGGAACGTCACCGCGGACTCGACATTGCTGAGAAATCCATCATCCGCGCCGAGCGGTATTTGCCCGCCGGCGAGCGTGAATTTTCCATTCATGACGAGCGCTGAGATCGGCCCTGTCGCTGAGATTGCACCGTTAACCGTCCCGGCGATTGGGAAATTCCAGCCGGTGAGCTGCGAGGCGCTATGCAGGTCGAGATTAGTCGCGATGAGCTTCACGGCGCTCGTTGTTTCGCTGTTGATGAGTGAGTCGAGTGACGTGTTCGGCCATTCGCGCCACACATCGAGCGGGAGGGTTGCGTCGCCTTCGAGCGTGAGCTGTGAGCCGGTCACCAGCCGCATTCCGCGAAGCGCGAGCGCCTTGTTTCCGACATCGACTTTCGCCGAAAGCGACGACTGCTCATCGGCAAGCGTGACCTGGCTGAATTGCATTCCGTCACTCGCGTAAGTCGCCTCGAGGTCGGCGTTGATCGGATGAAGCTGCGCCGCCAGCGCGCCGAGCGAGCGCAGCATTTTCAGCTTCGCGCGAAACTTTCCGCTGTGCCGCTGGGTCGAGCCTTCCCCGGACCACTCGACGACCGCACCGCCCGCCATCGGCTCCGGCACTATCGGCTTTTGCAGGATGGAAGCGTAGGTGGCGAGCTCATCGACGGAACCGCGAAGCTCGCCCCAGTACTGCGTCGCGCCGACGATATTCACGACGCCGCGTCCGCGGATGTAGTCGCCTCGGTTGAAGAGTTCGACGTTGCTAAATTCGCACTCGTTGCCGTGCAGGCGCACCGCCGCATGGAGGTTCTCGATCGGCGCATCGCGCCATTTTAAATCCGAGCCGGAGACGATGAGCTGTCCGCTGAACTGCTGGTCACGCCGCCGGATCGAGCCGTCGATTTTCAAGCGGCCTGCCGCGAATTTGAACTCTGGCAAAAGCAGCTCCGAGAGGCCGGCCATCTCGTCGATCTTCGCCGTGACATCGCAACTGAACTCGCTCTGCCACCACTTCACGCCCGGTGTCGGCAGCGCCATTTCGCCGCTGAGATCGAGCTGGTTGTGTCCCTGATGCAGCGCAAATTTCGTGACCCGCACGCGGCGATCCATGAGCGAAAACCCCGCCTCCAGCGAGTCCCACTGCCGCGAATCCCACTGAAAATGATCTGCCGCGAGCCAGAGCGACGCCGCGGCCTTTTCCGACTGCCGCGGCGAACCGCGGAAAGTCAGCTTGCCTTCCTTGATCGTGCCGCTGGCAGAGTCCGGGGCGCCGAGAAAAGCGGCGAGTGGCGCGATGCCGATTTGGGCGAAAGTGACGCTCGCTTCGATGGTGAAAGGATGCTCATGCGCGATTGTTTGAGCCTCTCCGTGGATTTCGCCGCCAAATGCTGCGGCTTGAATTTCAAAATCGATCCGACCATTCGCCAGCTCCGCGAGGTCGGCGGAAAGCGAGCGAATCTCGACTGCTGGATCGAGCCGCAAATCGGCGATGAGGAGCTTCGTATCCTGCAGCTTGGTCGTTCCCCGGACATTGAGGAAAACGCGGTCGAGCCATGGCTGTTTCACCGTCAGGCGCGAAATGCGGAGGTATCCGGGTTCGAGCTCGCTCGCGACGAAGCTGCCTCCCTCCACTGTCACCGAATCGGCGCCGCGTTCGACGATGAAATCGACATCGCACACTTCCACGCAAGCCGGGCGCGGCAGCCACACGCCGGGCGGCGAGAGCCGCGCGAGCGGGTTTGCAAGCGGCTTGGGCGGTGGCTCCAGGCCATCGTCAGGCAATGTGACTTTCCCAGTGACACCGCTGAGCGTGAGCCGCTGCACCCACCTGTCCCCGTCACCGCGGAAGAGATGTTTCCAGCTCAGGCGAAGATCGGTGTGCGCGATTTCGAAGCGGGTCGTTGTCCCCGTTTTACCGCGCGCCGTGCATCGCGCATCACTGAAAACGAGCGGCTCCCATGCGCTGCCGGCGACGCTGTCGATCGTGAGCGAAGCCCCATTCCGCCAAGCCTCGAGCATGATCGCACGAGTGACGACGAAGCGGAACACGTGCGGCTCGGCGAGTGTAACGAGCGCCAGGACGAGCAGCAAAAAAGCGAGCCGCCAAGGATGCACAAGCGACCTTTTGCGAACGGTCGCGGCCGGCTTTTCGGTCGATGAATCGGGCTTGGTCAAAACAGGTGCGAGAGGGTAGCCGACTCGTTGCAAAAGGGAAGCTGTCGCATGGGAACGCGGCTTCCATGCCGACGGCTCGCGCTGTTCTGAAAATCCGCGGTCAAAAACGAGCGCAGTGAGTCTTCATTAAAAGAGCTCCATCTGATCGCCGCGCACTCGGAATGCGCTTGTGGAAAGCTCCCGCTGCGTTTTCGGGAAACCCGCCTTCCGTTTCGCAGCGGCAAAAAGAACGCGCATCTGCTCCGCGAAAATTCCCTGGCCGCGCATCCGCGTGCCCCAGCGCGAGTCGTAGAGCTTGCCGCCGCACATGTCGCGCACGCGTCCCAGCACCTTGTCCTTGTTCCCCGGCGCTTGCCGTTCGAGCCACGCCTCGAAAAGCGGAGCCACCGCCCACGGCAATCGCAGCGGGACGAAGTGCGCTTCTTCCGCTCCAGCGCGCGCCGCTGCCGCGAGCAGCGCTGGCATCTCGTGATCGGTGAGCCCAGGGATCACCGGTGCCATCATCACGCGCACCGGCACGCCTGCCGCAGCGAGTTTCTCGACCGCCGCGAGTCGGCGCGACGGCGGCGAAGCGCGCGGCTCGAGCACTTTTGCCAACTCGCCGTCGAGCGTCGTGATGGAGATATTCACCGCCACCGCGTCGTGCGCCGTCAGCTCGCGCAGCAGGTCGATGTCACGCGTGACGAGATGATTTTTCGTAATGATCGCGACCGGATTTCTGAACTCCGCAAACACCGCGAGGCACCGCCGCGTCAACTCCAGTCGCCGCTCGATCGGCTGGTAGCAATCCGTCACACCACTCATCGCGACCACTTGCGGTGCCCACGACTTTTTCAAAAACTCCGCGCGCAAAAGCTCCGGCGCGCGCTCCTTCACCATGATCTTCGACTCGAAATCTAGCCCCGCCGAAAAGCCGTGATACTCGTGAGTCGGTCGCGCGAAACAGTAAGCGCACCCATGCTCGCAACCGCGGTAAGGATTCAGCCCCGCTCGAAACGGAATGTCCGGGCTTTCATTCCAACTGATGATCGACTGCGACGCGTCGCGCAGAAAAATCGTCCGCCGCGGCGGATCCTCATCGCTGCCGTCCTCGGGCTCAGCGACGTATTCGAGCTGCTCGAATCGGTTTTTGGGATTTGATGCCGAGCCGCGCGCACCCGGGGCAGGGGAGAGAGGTTGAAAGAACATCGCGTGTTCAGAATAACACGCCGTCAACTCCTCCGCCTCACTTACGAGAGACTAGCGCTCCTCGTGTGAGGTTAGAGTCGCGAGAGCGCTTTCAACGTCGGCGAGGGTGCCGATCGGGACGAACATCCGGTATCGCCACTCATCCGGCGAATTGACCTTTGCCGGCGAATGAATCCGGAAGACGCAGTTCCACTTCACGACTCTCTCCCGGACGAATCTAAAGCGCCCATAGCCCGGTCCGCGCGACCTGCCATCGGTGCTTTTCGGAGCGAAGATGCCCATCGCGAATGCGCCGTCGGCTGTGGAGAGGGCGACGGGGTCGGGCTGCTCGCCGGGGCCGTCGCTGAGGGGCTCGAGCTTATTAGTTTTGGGATTCAGATGCCAGAAACGCTCGAAGGCTGCGGGCATGTATCCGGTGAGCGCTTCGATTTGCGCATCGGCGTGCGGTTCATTCGCCGGGATCGTGTAGATGATCGAGTAGTCGAGCACGTTCGGAAGGCCGGGAATGCCGATGGTTACTTGCTTCGCGAGAAGATGGCGCGAAAGTGCAGTCGTATTTCGTGCGAGGTCGCCGCCGGATTTTTCGCCGGGCTTCAGCCAGAAAGCCATTTGTGTGAGGGTGCTCAAGTGGTTCGTGGCGGCTTTGAGTTTCAGGAGGCGGCTCGTGCTGGATGGGCCTGCACCGTCGTGTCGCGAACCGGCTTCGGTGGGGTTGAATACTTCGGAGTTGTGCGTCTGCGAGATGTCGAATCCCGAGGCGGATTGGAGCTGGCGCCCGTGATCGACGCTGTCGATGAACTCGCGGTCATTCCATGTGAGCGAATGGATCGCGCCGGCGAGCCTCGAGGTGGTGGTGATGACGATCTCGGAGCCCGCGAATGGCGCGCGAATGACGGAGTCACCAGACACGGCGGCTGCGACCGGATCGTTTTTGTGTGCCTGAAAATATGCTGCGATTGCTTCGCGCTGGGCGGGTTCGCGTTCGCTCGGCTCGAGCGCGAGGCACGCGCGGATTTCCGCTGGAAGGGCATTTGCGGGCGATTGGGCTTGCCAGGATTGGGTGACTGCCGCTTCCCATTCGAGCTGTTTCGGGTCAGGTTGTTCGGACGTTGCCGCGCGCAGTGAGGTGGTGAGGCTGAGGAAGATCAGGACGTGCAGGGATGGTGAATTCACGATGCTGGAGTGTCGGGAATGGGGACGTGGCGGTTCAAGGCGTTTGGGCGCTCGCGTGCTCCGCCCAGACCTGGACCCGCCGCCGGATTGACGATTCCGGCTACAGGAGGCGAGCGCTGATGCTTTCCATGTCGTACACGCAGCCGCCCCATGTGCCGCCGCTCGCCTGCTGCAGCGCGGCCCAGAGACGGGTATCGTCGGGGAGTTCCGGATGGGGCTTGAGATCGGAGTGCGGTGGCCGGGAAACAAGCAGGGATGCGCCTTCCGCGGCGGTGCCGATACTGCTCAGGTCGCCGATGAAATCGAGGGAGCCGGTCATTTTTACTCGATCGACGACGATGCGAATCCAGTCGCCGTCGCGCAGTTTTCCGATCGGCCCCCCGGCAAGCGCCTCGGGGCCTATGTGGCCGATGCAGGCGCCGGTGGACACGCCGGAAAAGCGCGCGTCGGTGATGAGCGCGACATGTTTTCCGAACGGCAGATGCTTCAGCGCGGAGGTGACTTGATATGTCTCCTCCATGCCCGTGCCCAGTGGCCCGACGCCCGCGAGGACCATTACGTCGCCGGCTTGGATGCGGCCTTCGCGGATGGCTGCGATCGCCGCGGCTTCGCTCGTGAAAACGCGCGCAGGCCCTTCCTTAGCAAATACTCCATCGGCATCGACGACGCTCGGATCGATCGCGGTACTTTTGATGACGGAGCCTTCGGGCGCGAGATTTCCGACCGGGAAAACCAGCGTGCCCGTCAGCCCGCGCGCGCTCGCCCGGGCCGCGGACATGATGACTTCGTCCGGCTCCACGCCGTCCTGCTCGCGCAGAATTTCGCGAAAACGGGTTCGGCGCTCGGACTCTCTCCACGCATCGAGATTCTCGCCGACGGTGCGCCCGGTCGAGGTCATCGCGGTCGTGTCGAGGAGGCCGAGTTCGCGCAGATGCAACATAACTTCCGGCACGCCGCCGGCGAGAAAAGCGCGGACGGTCGGGTGATGCTGGGGGCCGTTGGGCAGCACATCGACGAGGCGTGGGACGCTGCGGTTCACCTCGATCCAATCGGCGACCGATGGGCGCGGAAGGCCCGCGGAATGGGCGATCGCGGGGATGTGCAGCACCAGATTCGTGGAGCCGCCAAATGCCGCGTGGACGACCATTGCGTTGCGAATGCTCGCGGGTGTGACGATGTCGCGCATCGTGATTTTGCGAGCCTCCAACTCGCTCACGGCATCCGCGGCGCGCGTTGCGATTTCCATCCAGACCGGCTGGCCGGACGGCGCTAGTGCGGTGTGTGGGAGCGCCATTCCGAGCGCCTCGGCCACGACTTGGGAAGTCGCGGCGGTACCCAGAAATTGGCAGCCGCCGCCGGGCGAGGCGCATGCGCGGCAGCCGAGTTCGGCGGCTTCGGAAAGAGTGAGCAGACCGCGCGAATATCGCGCGCCGATCGTCTGCACCGCACCCGCATCCTCGCCATCGCTAGGCGGTAGCGTGACTCCGCCAGGCACGAGAACGCACGGCAAGTCGCGCATCGCGGCGAGCGCCATCATCATCGCTGGCAGGCCCTTGTCACATGTCGCGATGCCGATCACGCCGGCGCGGCGCGGCAGCGAGCGGATGAGCCGGCGGAAGACGAGCGCGGCGTCGTTGCGAAACGGGAGGCTGTCGAACATGCCGGTGGTACCCTGCGTGCGGCCATCGCATGGGTCGGAGCAGTAGGCTGCGAAAGGCACGGCGTGCAGCGCGCGAATGCGCTCGGCGGCCGCTCTCACAAGCAGCCCGATTTCCCAATGTCCCGTATGATATCCGAGCGCGATCGGCTTGCCATCTGGCGCGCGCAGTCCACCCTGTGTGCTGAGGATGAGGAACTGTTTTCCATTTGCCAGAGCCGCTTCCCAGCCCATGCCGACATTTTGAGTGAGGCCGAAAATGTCGCCGCTTGCGCTTTCGCGCAGCAGCGAATCCGTGAGCGGAAGTGCGCCCGCGGGGCCGCGTGCGCGGGTGCGGATTTGGTAAATCGAATCGTCGCTGGAGAACATGGCTGGCGCGACTTTGCCAGAGTGCGCCACGGTTGGATACCGCGCGCAATTGCCTTGCGCTTCGCGAGGCGCGCGACGCAGCCTCTGAGGCCCGATGCGTTGCCCCCGATTGCTCATTTTTGCAGCGTTCGCCGCGCTCCTTTTCGCGCCGTTTTTCGCTACCGGCCAGTCGCCCGCAAAGCCTGCACCAGCTTTCATCGGCCAGCTTTCACTTGTGCGCTACGACATGCCGATCGGTCTCTCGGACGGATACGCGCCGACGCGCCAACTCGCGGTCGCAAAAGCCGATGAAGACGCGGTGGACTGGCCGGATTTCACGCTGAATGATGCACCGATCTTTCGCGGGAAATCGGAGGAAAAAATCGAGTTGAAATCGCGCAGTGGCGCGGAGGCAAAACCGCTTTTTCAGGCCCGGGGCGACGACGTGATCCAGCCGGGAAATCACTGGTTCCGCGCGCTGGAATGGCGGCTCGGACGGCGGCACATTTACACGGCTGACAAGACCGCACGCTGCGCAAATACGAGCGGATCGCGAAGCGGCAAATACGAGCTCTGGACGTTTCCGATTTCGATCAAAGGTGAAGGCGGTCCGGTGGTGAAAAATGTCGAGCTCAGCTGCGGCGGCAAGACGGTGTAT
Organism: Chthoniobacterales bacterium; assembly: GCA_038207335.1. Classification (GTDB taxonomy): domain Bacteria; phylum Verrucomicrobiota; class Verrucomicrobiia; order Chthoniobacterales; family Chthoniobacteraceae; genus CAIURC01. Next base: position 199,335 of record JBBQZX010000006.1, read on the forward strand.
CGCAAGCTGGGACCCTGGCGCTCGCTCACGCTGCTCCTGCCCGCCAGCGAGCCTGGTAAGCCATTCGAACTGCGCGTCGCTGGACGTCCGACCGTGACGTTTCAGACCGGCTTGATGCCAGTAAAGTTGGGCGATCCGCGAGAGCGCGTATTCCCCGTGAATGCCGTGCTGGCGGGCGATGGACCGCGGATCACGATCTCGAATCTCGCGCGGCCCGAGCGATTTCCAAATCCGAAAGAATGGGCAGCGGACGTTGCGGCACTCGGTCGTCCGCTTTTCGAATCACCGACGGCCGAACAGTCGTCGAGTTCACTCTCACGCCATCTGGGTGTGGATGTTCCGCACTCGCCGCTCACGATTTACGCGGCGGCTCTTCCGCATGGAATGAGCGGCGGATTTTTCAAGAAAGGAACAAAGGCTGACGACTACGCGGAACTCGCCGCGGAGACCGGATACGACGCGATTTTCGATCCCGCAAGCGTGCTGGCGGAGCCGGGAGATTCGGAGAGTTTCGAGCAGCGCGCGGCGGAGTTTGCGCGGCGTGGAGTTCAACTCGGCTTGCAGTACGACAACAACTGGACGCGGCCCGCACTCCAGCATCCGAACGTCGCTTTTTTTGCCCACACGCTGCCGGAATGGCACGCGCCGTTGTACCGCAGCCTTTCCCTCGCCGCTCAAAGATTCGCGAGCGTGCCAAATTTCGCCGGCATTCAGATCGGCGCGGATTGCGCGGGATACGCGCCGTTTTGGGATTGGGCACCGCCGATTCCCGATCGGCCGTGGGGCGAGGGGATGATCGAATTCATGGGCACGCAACAGCCCCGCGTGCCAGTCGGGCCGGGCCTCGGCGCTTCAGCATCGGCGATCGAGACGCCGGTGAAGACGATGGATGAATTCATCAAGTATGTGCAGCGCTACGACGCTTCGTTTCGGCAATACGGATACTTCGCGGAGGCGGTGCGCGAGGTGGATCCGGGGATGATTTTCACGACGGGGTCGTTCGGGAGTTCCCCTGGCCAAGGCGGGCGCGGCGGCTGGCCGTGGGCCTCGATTCCGGGGCGAGATATGTTCGGCGGCTTCGAGACGCAGCAGGCTTACGACTGGAATGAACTGCACTCGTCGAAGCCGATGCACAACGTGGCGCTCGTCGATCGGCTGCACAGTTATTCCCCAGCGAAGACGACGTGGACGATCATCGACAATTTCCGATTTCTCTTTGGCCGCGAGCCGATGCAGCGCGCGTATGCGCTGTCGCTCACGCGAGGGGTGCAGGGCGTCGGCACGAATTTCCTCGCGCATTCGGCTGGCGACGGTGCGCGGCCGGATGTGGTGGCGTGGCAGACGGAACTTTTCGCGTGGATGCGGAAATATGGCGGCGTGTATGCGCGGACGGAGCCGGAGCCTGTGATCGGCATTTTTTTCGGACAGCTTCAGGCGGTGCAGCGCCGCGTGCTGACTGGTGAAAATCCGCCGGAGGCAGCGCTCTTCGACGGGTCGCACGAGGGCAAGGTGACCGAGGCGCTTTTCCTTTGCCACGCTGCGGGGTGGCCGGCGCGAGTCATCACCTACCAAGAGTTGATGCGTGATCCGCTGCCGGATTCTATGCGAGCACTCCTGCTTGTCGGACTGGATGAGGCGGATAAATCGTGGACATGGGCGCCTGGCCTCGCGGCACCTTTGCAGCGCTTTCTCGACCACGGTGGACGAATCCTCGCGGATGAAAATTCGACATGCCCGGTCACCTCGATCCAAACCGAAATGCGGATCGCCTCGTATGTTCCGCAGAGCAATTTCGACGCGACGCCGCTCCTTTTCTCTCGAAATGTCGGCAATATCGAAAAGCTGCGCGCGGCCATGGACGGCGTGCCATCGCCGGTTGCGGTCTCCGAATCGCCGACTGTCTGGGCGATCCCAACCGCCTGCGGCGACACGAAATATGTGACGGTGGTGAACCAGGGATTTGCCGAAGGCGACGACGCGAAAGAGATGCTGCTCCCTCGCGATCCGAAGGCGACAAAGCCGGAGCCATGGAAGACAAAGGGCAACGCGAGTCTCTACGTGAAACCGCAAATCGGCGCGCTGCGCTGGACGACCGACCGGCCGATTTACGATGTGCGGCTCGGACGCAAAATCAGCGCCAGCGAGGCTTCGACGGTGGACCTGGAGCGCGACGCCTTCGTTTGGTACGCCCTTCCGCCCGCGGAAGTCGTGCAGCCAGAACTCGTGGTAAAAATGAGTGCCGCGGGATTTTTCGAGGCTACGGCGACGATGACGAATCATAGCGCAATGAGCGGGATTCCGGTGCAATTCACCGTTGCGCGCGGCAACGATTCTGCAGCGGTTTTTTCGACCACGGGAGCCCCTACGCGCCTGCCGCTGAGCCTGAGCGACGCGGCGGGGGAGTACACTGTCACCGCGACCGAACTGCTCACCGGCCTCAATCGAGTCGAGAAGGTCAACGTGAAGCCCCCGCGCCTCGCGCCGACCGCGCAAGGCGTGCAAATGCCGCAGCGAAAAGCGGTGGCAAAGTTTGCCGCGCGTAAACATGTCGCACTCACGATCGCGCTTACCGAAGAGCAACTCCGCAATCCCGAAATCGTGAAGCAGGCGAAAGCGCTCGCGGATTTCTACCGCCAGCAAAAACGGATCGTGCCAGGGAAATTCGCGCTCATCGCTCCCGGTGGAATCGTCGAGAGCCTGCAGCCGCTGCGCTCGCCGAACCGCTACCCGCAATGGAAAACGAGCCCGACCGATTTGATCCTCATCGGAACACCCGCAAACAACCTGCTGATCATGGACCAAGCCCGCGCCCACATCTTCCCGAGCGAAGTGGTGGCATTGACGCCGGGAAGGCCCGAAGTCATCTACACGCGTTCCCCATTCGTCGGCGAATACGACGCAGTGAACATTCTCGCGTCCGACCCGTCCGACATCGCAGCCGCCGTGGCTGCAATCAAGGTCTCAGGAGCCGCGAAATGATTTCTCTCGCGAGCGGATCTCGGCATTGAAAAGGGCGTTGCAAAATTCGGTTCGTTCCAGCACTTTTGCGCCAATCGCGGCGCAGTCCGCACCGCACTCGCGGGTGTAGTTCAATGGTAGAACGGCAGCTTCCCAAGCTGCATACGGGAGTTCGATTCTCCTCACCCGCTCCCTCTTTACTCTGTAGATGGCTTCGACGCAGGCTTGTCCAAGGCTGTCCAAACTTGCCATTTTCTTCAAAGTGGGACAGTGTAGTGGGACATGAGCACTCCTGCAAAACTGACCCGAGGCATCTACAAGCGGGGAAACATCTACTGGCTCAAATTTCAGCGCGACGGCAAGCGGCGTTATATCTCGCTGGATACCGCCGATCCCGTCGAGGCGATCACTCGATCGAACGATCTGCGGGGGCATCGTTTCCCGGATGAAAAAACGCCATTCCTCCGCTCAGTGGAGGAATTCCTCGCGGAAAAACAACGGCTGAACCTCTATTCCCGCGCAACCGCTCGCGTGCATGGTGCCGCGTTGCGAGAGTTTGGCGGGCGTGCCGAAGGCCGTTCGCTTGACGCCATCCCGCCGAAGCTTGCCCGTGACCATTACGAGGCGCTGCAGGCGCGTGCCTCCGAAACGACTGCGCAGATTCACGTCCGCGCACTGCGGGCGTTTTTCAACGCTCACAAAAAGATCGCCCGCATCAATCCGTTTGCAGACCTTGAACTCGCAAAAATCGATCAACCGGCACGGGTCATCTATTGCACCAAGCCGCAACGCGAGACTCTGATCAAAGCGGCGTCGAATGACGACCTGCTGTTCATTCTACTCGCCGGATTCGATGCGGGACTGCGAAAAAATGAGATCATTGAGGCGCGGGTTTTTTTCTTCGACATGGCGGGGCACGCGACTCACCTGCAAAACACGGCGACTCTGCGGCTGAAAGATAACGAAGCCAGGGCGATTCCGATGACCAAACGATTCCGGCTATTCTTGCGTCGCTATTTGAAGGGCAAGCAGCCCGACGACTTCGCGCTCAAACCGGAAGTCGCGCATGGCAAGGGCACCTACCGCTATGATTTCCACCGCCCCTTCAACGACTTTCTCGATGCCGTGGACGACAACGGGCAGTCTTTGGGGCGGCGCACGATGACGTTCAACAATCGGCGCGTCACCGCCCATGTCATGCGCCACACGTTCGCATCCCTGCTGGTGCAGGCAGGCGTCAGTATCTACAAGGTTGCCCGCTGGCTCGGCGATGGCGTTGAGGTCGTGGAGGACCACTACGGGCATTTGGCTCCGAAGGACTCCGACATTGAGAAAGCGCGATGATTTCAGCCCCTCTTGAGAGCAGCGGCAGCTTCCGCGTATTTGCGTGTGTCAATCGCGCGGTCGAGATCGACTCGATCATAGAGCGTCGAACCTTTTCGACGCGAAAATGGCTCCACGGCCAGTTCCTTTAGCATCGTCTCGCCACCCACATAGTCGGCGGCGTCCTCAGCGCGCAATAGGCGCGGGAGCATGGCGATTACGGCGGAATACTTCATTGGTTGTTCAGGTGCGTTCTACGCGGCACACGGGCGAAGAAGCAGGCGACGAACGGCTGTGCCTACGCTTTCTTCGGGGTCGATTTCCGGGAGTAGATAGTTCGGTTCCACTTCAAAGAGCCGGACAAAATA
>JBBQZX010000007.1:0-202650 GCA_038207335.1 Chthoniobacterales bacterium
AGCGCGTTCCTTACACCTCGAAGATGCGCACGCCCGGCTCCGCATCCGTGTCGCCGCCGATGTCGAAGACGATCCCATCGCCCGGCGCGAGCGGCACCTCCGGCGTCATCTCGATGAAATCGCGCCCCACCCGCGAGATGCGCCCTGCGAGCGGCCCGCGTTTTTTCCCAAACCGCGCACCGACCAGCTCTTGATGATTCACCCCGTGCATCCAGCCCGAGTAAAGCCCTCGCGAAAACGTCATCTCGAGCTGATACCAATCCTCCCCGCTCGCCGTGAATTCGCGCTCCGCGAGCGCCGCGTCGATCGCCTTCCGATAAACCTGGCACACGCCCGCGACATACTCCGGCGACTTCAATCGCCCCTCGATTTTGAAGCTCACGACGCCGCGCTCCAGCAACGCGGGAATCTCGTTCACCGCCGCCAAATCCTGCGGTGAAAGCAGGTATCGCTTTTCACCCAAATCCCTCAGCGCCCCATCGACGATTAGCTCGTAAGGCATCCGGCACGCCTGCGCGCACTCGCCACGATTCGCGCTGCGCTGCCCGAGCGATTCGCTCGTGAGGCACTGCCCCGAATACGCGACGCATAACGCCCCGTGGACGAAGACTTCCAGTGGGAGAATTGAGGGATCGGTTGCCTCGAATTTATCGAGGTCACGGAGCGAAAGTTCGCGAGCGAGGACGGCTCGCTCGATGCCGAGTTCGCGCGCGAACTCGGCGCCTTCCGGCGAGGTGATCGTCATCTGTGTCGAGGCGTGGATCGGCAACTCCGGCACGATCGCCCGAGCAAGCCGCACGAGCCCGATGTCCTGCACAATGAGCGCATCGACTCCCGCGCGATTCAGCAGCCGCAGATACTCCGCCGCGTCATCGAGCTCCGACGTGAAGACGAGCGTGTTGAAAGCGACATAAGCCTTCACCCCATGCCGATGACAAAATGCGACGACTTCTGGCAATTCCGCTTCCGAAAAATTCTCCGCGCGCAGCCGCGCGTTGAACCGTGGAAGGCCAAAATAAATCGCATCCGCCCCATTCGCACACGCCGCGCGCACACATGTCCAATCGCCTGCGGGAGCGAGTAGTTCGGCGAGTGGCGCGGGCGTTGTCATGCCCTCAAACGGAAGCGCGATTCAAGGCGCTGAGGACGGCTTTGATTGAGGCGAGTTCGATATTCGTGTCCACGGCGGCTCCCCATTTTTTGCGACCGTCGGCGAGGGTGATTTGGATGTAGGCGATGGCGCTCGCGCCGGAGCCGGAGCCGAGCGCGTGCTGTTTGAAGTCGGTGATTTCAAACTTCGGCGGGTAGGCCTTTTGCAGGGCGTGGACGAATGCTGCGATGGGTCCGTTGCCCGAGCCGACGAGATGCTGCTCGACGCCAGACAGGCGCGCGGAGGCGCGGCACTCAAAGACGCCGTCGATGCCGTCGGCGTGGAAATGGATGAGTTCCCACGGCGCGGTGCGCGCGATATATTCGCGGTCGAAGATCGCGCGAAGCTCGCTGGCAGAGACTTCGCGGCCGATGCGATCGACTTCGTCATTCGCGAGCGGGCCGAATTCGCGCTGCATTTCTTTCGGCAACTCGATGCCGAATTCGGCTTCGAGCAGGTAGGCGACGCCGCCTTTCCCAGACTGCGAATTGACGCGGATGACCTCGCGATATTCGCGCCCGATGTCGCGCGGATCGATGGAGAGATAGGGCACGTCCCACGGCTCGCGGCCCTCGCGCTGCGGCCACTCGGCGAGTCCTTTTTTGATGGCGTCCTGGTGCGAGCCGCTGAAGGCCGTGAAGACGAGTTCGCCGCCGTAGGGCTGGCGCGGTGGGACGGTCATGCCGGTGCAGCGCTCGTAGGTTTCGCGCACGGCATTGATGTCGGAGAAGTCGAGTCCCGGAGCGATGCCGTGCATGTGCAGATTCATCGCGACGATGACGACATCGAGATTGCCGGTGCGCTCGCCATTTCCGAACAGCGTGCCCTCGACGCGCTGTGCGCCGGCGAGCAGGCCGAGTTCGGTCGCGGCGACGCCTGTGCCGCGGTCGTTGTGCGTGTGCAGGGAGATGATCGCGGTGTCGCGACGGCGCAGGTTTTTGCAGAACCACTCGATCTGGTCGGCATACACATTGGGCATCGCGACCTCCACGGTGTCGGGCAGATTTAGGATGATCGGGCGCTCGACGGTCGGCTGCCAGATATCGACGACGGCCTCGCAGATTTCGAGCGAGAACTCGACCTCCGTGAGCGAGAAACTCTCGGGGGAATATTCGAATCGCACGTCGCATCCGTCGAGGCGCGGGACGCGATCTTTCACCCACTGCGTGCCGCGCTGCGCGATGCGGACGATCTCGTTTTTCTCCAAGCCGAAGACGACGCGGCGCTGCGCGGGCGACGTGGAGTTGTAGAGGTGAATGATCGCGCGTTTCGCGCCGATGAGCGACTCGACGGTGCGCTCGATCAAGTCCTCACGGGCTTGGACGAGGACCTGGATGATGACGTCGTCGGGGATGCGTCCGACGTCGATGAGCTGGCGCATGAACTCGAATTCGGTGTTCGACGCGGCAGGGAAACCGACCTCGATTTCCTTGAAGCCGCAGCGAACGAGCGCGTCGAAGAGTTCGAGTTTTTGCGCGACATTCATCGGCACGGCGAGTGCCTGGTTGCCATCGCGGAGATCGACGCTGCACCAGATGGGCGCGTGAGTCAGCGTGCGGCTCGGCCATTGCCGGTCGGGCAAATGGACGGTGGGAAACGAACGATATTTATCGGGAGAAAAGACGGGCATTTTTAAAAGAAGACACGGGTGGGAAGATGGAGAAACGCCCGGTCACCACACCACCCATCGCGGCGACCAGCCGGAAAACTTACGCGAGAAAAGCTCCGCGGGCCGTGCGCGCGAAAGCGCGCCGGGAAAGCCCGGGGAGCAGGGTAAGTCGGCTGGTCAGCAGGTGACGCATGGAGCGCGGAATGTAGCAGCCCGCCCGCGCGGTGCAACTCGCGTGTGATGCCCAAGCCGCGTTCACGGAAAGACGCAAACTGAACTACCGGCGTCAGTCGCGGAAGTTTTTGAAGGCGAGGGCGACTCCGAAATCCTTGGCGCGGCAGAAGGCGATGACTTCCTGCAAGTCGTCGCGCTTTTTGCCGGTGACGCGGATTTGCCGCTCCATGAGCGCGCACTGGACTTTCATGTCCTGCGCTTTGATAGCCTTGGTCACTTCCTTGGCCTTTTCACCATCGAGGCCCTGCTTTACCACGAACTCTTGCGTGGCGTGGCCGAGCGGGGAGATGGCGGGGTCTTTTCGCTCGATGTTGCGGAGGTCGATGTTCCGCTTGGCAAGCTTTGCGACGACGATTTCGTTGAGGCTTTTCAAACGGCTGCCGTCTTCGGCGGTGAGCTTGATTTTGCTCTCTTTCTCGTCGAGCTCGACTTTCGCGGAGCTGCCTTTGAAGTCGAAACGCGTGGCGAGTTCTTTGTGCGCCTGATTGATCGCGTTGTCGATTTCCTGCTTATCGACCTCCGAGACGATATCGAAGGACGGCATGGCGCGATTTTAGAAACCGACGGCAACCGAGGCCTCGACGTACGGCGCGCCGTTGTATGTCTCGTAGCCTTCTTCCGCGGTGTGGTAGTCGAACTTGCGCTGGAGCGACCAGCCGCCGCTCACGTCGAAGCTGACGTGGTCATTTTTCCAACCGATGCCGCCGCCGACGCGGGTGTCGGTGTAGGTGACGAGGGCGCCGTTGAGTGAGCTTTTCGTACTGGCGGAGCGGCCGTCGGCGCGGAAGGACTGGGAGATGTATTCGCCGCCGACGAAGAGGCTCAGATTGCGAGTCGGGGAATAGACGAGCCGCGGGCGGATGGGGTTGCCCTCGATGGTGAACTGAGGGGTGACGATCCAGCGAAAGCCGAGGAAGGGGACGAGCTGGCTGGCGCGGAAGCCGTCGTAGGAGACGCCGCCGACGAGGACGAAATTGTGGCTCGGGGTATAGTAAAGTGGGACGTAGGCGAGGGTCGGGGCGTTGAAGTCGGCGAGGGAGGCGTTGTGGCCGAAGTAAAGGCCGGGGCGCGTCTCGATCTGGAGGACGGGGAGGCCGTTGATGAGGGACTGCTCGCAGTCGGCAAAGAGCTCGAGGGCGAAGACGCCGGCAACGCTTTGGAGGGCGTTTGGCAGCGGAAGGCCACCGGAGTTATCGAAATCGCGGCGTCCGTAAGCGACGCCGGTGCGGAACATCCAGACGCCGCCGTGGGCGGATTCGGGGACGCCGATATTCAGCGGGAAGCGATACTCGAGCGCGGCACCGTAGCTGAGCGCGTCGCCTTTGGCGCCGGATTTGCGGTTGAAATTCGACTCGCCGACGTAGCTGCCGGAGAAGCTCGCGAGGAGGTTGAGCGCGGGCGGGCAAGCAGGCTGAATTTCTTTGCCGGCTTTGCTGTCCTTTGCATCGATCTGGATGGTTCCGGCGAATGCGGAGGAAGCGAGCGACAGTGCTGCGAAAAATGGAGCGATTCGGGAAGTCATGGGGCGGGACGCTAGGGAGGTGCGCGGCGGGTGGGAAGCGGAATCGCTGGGAGAATTCGGGGTGCATCCCTGAGCGCGGCATCGGCGTTTGAAGTGGTTTTAACCGCGGAGGGCGCGGCAAGCGCGACGAAAGGGAAACGAAAGGGCGTGATTTTATACGCACCAAAAAACTGCATTCGCCGCGCCCGCCGCGGTTAAAAAGTTTTACTCGAAACGCAGTGCGACGACCGGATCGAGGCGGGCTGCGAAGTAAGCTGGAATCAGGGCTGCGAGGGAGCAGATGGCAAATGCGCTGATGCAAATGACGGCGACGTCGTGAGGCACGACTTCGGCGGGTATTTCGCTGAACTGGTAGATGCCGCGCGGGAAAATATCGATGTGCAAAGTCGCGGCGAGGAACTCCTTGAACTCGTTTCTCCATCGTACGAGTGCCATGCCTGCGGCTAGGCCGGTAACATTTCCAAAAACACCGACAACCATGCCTTGCGCGAGGAAAACCCAGACGATCTGCGGAGTGGTCGCACCGAGAGCTTTCATAATGCCGATCTCGCGCGTCTTCTGCACGGTGACGGTGATGAGCGTGTTCATGATGCCGAACGCGGCGACGATGACGATAAAGAGCAGAAGAAAAAACATGACGTTTCGCTCCATGCGGATGGCGTCGAAGAGCTGTTTGTTCAGGTCTATCCACGTGAGGACGTTCGTCTGCGGCGGGAGAAACGCCCGGAGTCGCTGCTGCACGGCACCGGCTTGATACGGCTCGGTCGTGCGGATCGTGAGGCCGTGCAGCCCGTCTTCGAGGCCGTAGAGTTCCTGGCCGATGTGGAGCGGGACGAGGAGGAATTCGGAGTCGTAGATGTAGCGGCCCGACTCGAAGATGCCGGTCACTTCGAGCTCCTGCGGGAGCACCATTTCGCGCAGCTCGCTGAGCGTCTTTTTGTTGGCGGGATCGCGCTCGGCTTTGTTCAGCTCCTCGATGATCGCGCTCATGTTTCCTGGCGAATAGACGATGATTTTGTCGCCAATCTGCACGCCGAGCTGCTCGGCGAGTTCTTTGCCGATCACCGTTTTGTCTCCGTCGAGGTCGAGGCTGCCTTCTTTGATCGCGGATCGGATGTCGGTCACTTTTTCCTCCCGCTCGACATTGATCCCGCGGATTTTCGGCGCGAGGCGCCGGCCGTCGAACTCGACGATCACCGGCCCTTGGACGAAGGGCGCGGAGGCCACGACACCCTCGGTTTTGTCAATCTCGGCGTCGATCTCACGCCAGTCGCGCATGACCGAGTCGTTTGTCACGAGGACATGTGCGTCGAAGCCGAGGACTTTTTTCCGCAGCTCCTGATCAAAGCCGGTCATCACTGAAATCACGACGATGAGTACCGTGATCCCGAGCGTGACACCGAGGATGGAAATGAGCGTGATGATCGAGACGAAAGTCCGCTTCGGCTTGAGATAACGGAGTGCGAGAAACAGGCTGAACGGAGCTTTCACGGGCGCATGGATAGCGGTGCGGGCGGGCGCACCAAGAGAAATTTGGACCGGGCAAATTCATTTTGATAAATTCATTTGACCGCCGAAATTTTCCGGCTTTCATACCCGTCATGAAGAAAGTGCTCTCCCTCCTCGTAGCATTCGTTGTCCTGCAGACTCAATCTTGGGCGCTCAGCGGCGGCCCAAATTATGGCGGCGCGGGTATCTCCTTGATCGGTGTTTATGCTGGCGTGCTTATTCCCGGCAAACAGCCGACGACCCCGCTCACTGGCACGACATCCGTCACCGATTCCAGCGCGAACATCGGTCTTTTCAGCCTGGGCGTCCCTGAGACGGGCCTCGCCACTGGCGCTTGCGTTGTGTTTGTAAATGGTGATGCCTTCTCCGGTACGATCACCGGCGTGGCAGATCCGGGAAAAGGCAGCGTGGTCGCCGTCGTGGATACGATCAGCAATTTCATCGTTTTCGATCCGGCGAACCCCACGATCCCGTTCCGGCTCTTCGCGACCGGCCAGTTGAAGGCGATCGTGCGTGAAATCCCCGGCGGCCGCAGTGCTATCGGGCTTCCGGCCCCCGGCGCGATTCGGCTCGAAGGCAGCGCGACTTTGACCGTGACCGGTGGTGACACCGTTACTTACACGGTGGATGGCTTCCAGCAGAGCAATATGACTGCAACTACCACCATCTCTGGCCTTGGAAATATCGGCGGTGGCGGTGGTGCTGGTGGCAACGGGCCGTAGTCGATTCCCCAGCTTTTTAAAGCTGTAATTGTGCAACCCCTCTTGAAGCCGCGATCCCGAAAAGATTGCGGCTTCACTCTTTTGGAGTTGATGACCGTGCTGGTCATCATTGGCATCCTGCTCACGATGATTCTCCCTGTCTTCGAGCAACTAAAGGGAAAGGCGGAGCGCGCCGCGTGCCTGACGAATCTCAAGTCTCTTTACGTCGCGGCGGATGCGTATCTCGGGCAGCAAGGGCACTGGCCGCAAGTCGCGCCGGGCCTGCTCCAAAGTGACTCGAAGGAGTATGCGCGGCAGTGGCAGGAAGCTCTGCAGCCGTACGGTATCGGGCTCAAGAACTTCATCTGTCCCACGGTCCAGCGCACGACGAAAAATCCCGACTACCAGAAGCTCGAAAATCGCCGCGTGGATTACCTCGCCACGCCGTTTGACGACAACCCGCTCAGTCCGCGCAAGTATCCGACGCACCCGTGGTTTGCCGAGCGCGGCGACGTGCATGGCGACGGGAATCTCGTGATCTTCACGAATGGCGAGACCAAGTCGCTCGCCGAGATCGTGCGCGATACTGGCGGCCCGCCGCGCGCGCGATAGCTCAGTGCGCGGCTTCAGAGCCACGCGAGCGCAGCGGACATCGCGCGGGCGCGGTGGCTGAGGGTGTTTTTGGCGGCAGCGGGGAGCTGGGCGAATGTCTCGCAGTGGCCCTCCGGCACGAAGAGCGAGTCGTATCCGAAGCCACCCTCCCCGCGTTCCGCGTTGATCATCGTCCCCTCGACCGCGCCCTCGAACGTCCTCTCCACGCTCCCATCCCTTGCGAATGCCAGCACGCAGCGAAAGCGCGCGGTGCGCTGTTTGCCGCGAGCCCCGGCGGTGCTGAGATTCTCCAGTAAAAGCGCTCGGTTCTCGGCATCGGTCGCGTGCTCGCCGGCGTAGCGCGCGGAGCGGACTCCGGGCGCGCCTCCGAGTGCATCCACCTCCAGACCCGAGTCGTCCGCCAGCACGAGCCCTCCGAATTCCCGCGATGCCGCGACCGCTTTCAGCGTGGCATTCGCCTCGAATGTCGTGCCGGTTTCCTCCGTCGGAGGGAAAGCGGGATGCGCGTTCATGTCGGTCACCTCCCAGTCGGCGCCGAGCATGGCGCGGATTTCCGCGGTCTTGTGCGAATTGTGCGTCGCGAGGAGCAGGTGCATTCCCCAGCATCTCAGGCCGGTCAAGGCCCCGCTCCTGTTGACTCCCCTCCCGCCTCGCTGTTCACTCCCCGCCCGCATGAGCTCCGAACGCCGAAAGCCCTACCCCTTCGACACCATCGAGCCCAAGTGGCAGGCCCACTGGGACACCCACCAGACCTTCCACGTCCCGAACCCCGGCGAGCCCACCTTCGACCCGACTCGGCCCAAGTTCTTCATCCTCGATATGTTCCCTTACCCCTCGGGCGCGGGCCTTCACGTCGGGCATCCCGAGGGCTACACCGCCACCGACATCGTCGCTCGCTTCAAGCGCCAGTGCGGCTTCAACGTCCTCCACCCCATGGGCTGGGACGCCTTTGGCCTGCCCGCCGAGCAGTACGCCATCAAAACCGGCCAGCATCCCGCCGTCACCACAGCCGCGAATGTCGCCCACTTCAAGGGCCAGCTCCAGCGCATCGGCTTCGCCTACGACTGGCAGCGCGAGGTGAATACCACAGACCCCGGCTACTTTCGCTGGACCCAGTGGATCTTCCTCCAGCTCTACAGCGCGTGGTTTAATGCGGACACCCAGCGTGCCGAGCCCATCTCCACCTACACTGGCCCCGACCCCGACTCCGTTCGCCTCGCCTACGTTGCCGACGCCCGCGTCAACTGGTGCGCCGAACTCGGCACCGTCCTCGCCAATGAAGAGGTCATCGACGGCAAGAGCGAAGTCGGAGGCTTCCCCGTCGTCCGCCGCCCCATGCGCCAGTGGATGCTCCGCATCACCGCCTTTGCCGAGCGACTCATCCACGGCCTCGACGGACTCGACTGGCCCGACAGCATCAAAGCCCTTCAGCGCAACTGGATCGGCCGCTCCGAAGGCGCGGAGGTCACCTTCACCTCTGACGCCGGAGCCCCCATCACCGTCTTCACCACCCGTCCCGACACCCTCTTCGGCGCCACCTATCTCGTCCTCGCTCCCGAGCAGTTCCTCGTAGAAAAGCTCACCACTCCCGAGCAGGCCGACGCCGTGCGAGCCTACGTCGAAAAGGCATCCCGCAAGAGCGACCTCGAGCGCACCGACCTCGCCAAGGACAAGACAGGCGTATGGACCGGTGCCTTCGCCACCAATCCCGTCAACTACGAGCGCGTCCCCATCTGGATCGCAGACTACGTCCTCGCCGGCTACGGCACCGGCGCCATCATGGCAGTCCCGGCGCACGACGAGCGGGACTGGGCATTCGCTCAAAAGTTCGCCCTGCCCATCCGCGAAGTTGTCAGCGACACCCCGCGCCTCGGCCTCGGCGGAGGCAGCCCCTGCAGCGCCGAGCCGCTCGACTGCTTCCCCGGCGAAGGCTTTGCCATCAACTCCGGTCCCCTCGATGGCCTGCCCACCTCCGAGGCAAAAGCCGAGATCACCCGGCGTCTCGGAGCCGTCGGAGCCGGCAAAAAGTGCATCACCTACAAGCTCCGCGACTGGCTCTTCTCCCGCCAGCGCTACTGGGGAGAGCCCTTCCCCGTCGTCTGGGAGGAGGGGAAACATCGCGCCATTCCGGCCTCCGAACTCCCCCTCATGCCTCCCGAGCTCTCCGACTTCGAGCCCACCGGCACCGGCGAGCCCCCCCTCGCCCGCGCCGTCGAATGGCTCACCTACAGCCCCACCGCCCGGCGCGAGACCAACACCATGCCCCAGTGGGCGGGTTCCTGTTGGTACTATCTACGCTACTGCGACCCCTCGAATACCGAGCGATTCGTCGGGAAAGCGGCGGAATCCTATTGGATGGGCGGCTCGATCGAACCCGAGCAAACGCCCAATCGACCCGCTTGCCACGCACAAGCGGATGTTTTGGGCATGGCCAAGTCTTCAGGGGGCGTCGGCGAGGGGGAAGCTGGTGCCGCACAAGGCAATCCGAACTCCATGACTTCGAGTCCCGAACTCATGGAGTTTGAAGCTCAAAGTCCTGCACCTCCGACCTCATTCTCCAGCACCTCGGCTGGCGCACTCTCCCAGACCCCGTCCAAGCCCGGTGGAGTCGATCTCTACGTCGGCGGCACCGAGCACGCGGTTTTACACCTTCTCTACGCCCGCTTCTGGCACAAAGCCCTCTATGACTTGGGCCATCTCTCGACGCCCGAGCCCTTCCAGCGCCTTGTAAACCAGGGGCTCATCATGGGCGAGGACGGGCAGAAGATGAGCAAATCCCGCGGCAATGTCGTCAATCCCGACACCGTCATCGAGGCGTATGGGGCGGACGCCTTTCGCTGTTACGAGATGTTCATGGGCCCTCTGGAGCAGTCGAAGCCTTGGTCGATGACCGGCGTCGAAGGCGTCTCCCGCTTTCTTGCCCGCGTCTGGCGCCTCGTCATGGAGGAACAGCAGGACGGGTCGTGGTCCCTCTCTCCAGCGATCGCCGACGTCGAGCCCGACAAAGCACTGCGCAAAGTCGTGCACGCGACCATCAAAAAGGTCGGGGAAGACATCGAGACCCTCTCTTTCAATACCGCCATCTCCCAGATGATGATCTGCGTGAATGCGCTCATCCCCGCCTCTCCGCGCCCGAAAAGCGCGGTGCTCCGGCTGTTGCAAGTCCTGAACCCCTTCGCGCCGCACCTCACCGAGGAGCTGTGGGAAAAGCTCGCCGGCGTGCCCACGACCCTCGCCGACGAGCCCTGGCCCGCTTGGGACCCCGTGGCATTGATCGAGGATGAGTGGGAGCTGCCCGTGCAAGTGAACGGGAAACTGCGCGACAAGATCACCGTCTCCCGCACCGCCGACGCCTCCGAGGTGGAAAAGACCGCGCTCCTTTCACCCAAAGTGCAGGAGCACATCGGCGGCAAACCCGTCCGCAAAGTCATCGTCGTCCCCGGGAAACTGGTGAACGTCGTGGTGTGAGGTCGCCGTTTCGGCGTCGCAAAGTCGCGAGAATGTCACGGTAAAGCGGTGGAAGCGCCACGGACGTGGGGGAGATTTGCGGGCCTTTATCCCCGCCCATGTCCGCCCACTCCCATCGCCGTCCCCGTAAAGCGCGCCGCTCCAGCCTCGGGGCTGCACCCTCGACCGCACTGAGCGTCACCATCTCCGCCGCGCTCGGCCTTTTCGCAAGCCTGTCTGCGACGACGCACGCTGGCGACATCCTGCGCGGTGGAATGGGGGGCGGCGGCACGGCTCCGCACACCGGCGGCGGCGCATCGGGGCGCTCAACCGGAAGCGGAGGCGAGCAGGCGCGGGCGAATGCGCAGGAAGCGCTGCGCCGTTCGAACGCAGCAGTCGATGCGGTCCGGGCGATGCAAGACTCGGCACGCGCCGCCGCAGTCGCCCGCGCGAACCTTTCGATGACTCTGGGTCGCACACAGAAGGCGCTCCCGACCGTGCCGAATGGGCTCGTCGTCGGCGGCTTGCAGGTGGCGCCCGGCGTGCCGAAAGATCTCGCGAAGCCCGAAGCCGGGGAGGATTCGTCCCTCTGGACTGGGGCGAAACTGCCGCGCCAATACTCCGGCAGCGGGCGGACAACGGTCGTGGTGGAGCAGACGCAGCAGCAGGCGGTGCTGAACTGGAAGACGTTCAATGTGGGCAAACAGACCACGCTGAAGTTCGATCAGAGCCGCGCGAAGGGGCGCGCGAGCGAGTGGATCGCGTTCAATAAAGTCAGCGACCCGAGCGGAGTGCCGTCGCAGATCCTCGGCTCGATCGAGGCTCCGGGACAGGTGTATGTCATCAACCGCAACGGGATCATCTTCGGAGGCACGGCGCAGATTAATACGCACGCACTGGTCGCGAGCACGCTGCCGATCAATGACACGCTGCTCCAGCGCGGGCTGCTGAACCAAGAGAACGCGAACGCGCGCTTTTTGTTCTCGGGAGTCACGAGCGATGTGCCCTTTACGCTGCCGGAGGGCACGGTGGATTACACGCTCACGCAGTCCGTCGCGGCAGGCACGAAGCCAACCGTGAGCTACGTCTCCAACGGCAGCGCGAGCCCGCTGAGCGCTGGAACGGACTTCACTTTCGCGAAGAACGACGCGGGCAGGACGGTGCTCACATTCACCCCCGACGGCCTCGCGAAAGTCGGAGCCGCGTCGGTGAGCGTGGCGTACACCACGCCCTCGGGTGATGTGGTCGTGCAACCGGGCGCGCGACTTTCCGCCCCGACGAATGCCGCGCACACCGGAGGCCGCGTCGCGCTCATCGGAGCGAATGTGCGCAACGAGGGCACGATCTCCACGCCCGACGGGCAGACGATCCTCGCGGCGGGCAGGCAGGTCGGCTTGGTGGCGCACGCGAGCAGCGATCCAAGCCTGCGCGGGCTCGATGTCTTCGTGGGAAAAGTGGACGGTGCGAGCGGGACGGCGACCAACTCGGGCTTGATCGAAGCGCCTCGCGGCGCGGTGACGATGACCGGTCGCGCGGTGAATCAACTCGGCGCTGTGGACAGCTCGACCTCCGTGTCGCTGAATGGGCGGGTCGATCTGCTGGCGAGCTTCGGTGCGATCGCGAACCCTATCTTCGACTCGCTCAACGCCGCGTCGCAGCCTTTCCTGCCCACGCAGACCGGTGTCGTGACGCTCGGCGCTTCGAGCATCACCCGCATCCTGCCGGAGCTCGACAGCAGCGAGACAGTCGTCGGCACTGAGCTCGCTCTGCGGTCGCAAATCAATGCACAAGGTCGCACGCTGCACCTCGCCGGAGATGCCGCGATCTTCGCCCCGAACGCGACCGTGCGCCTCGACGCCGGGGTGTGGGCGCCGATCCTTCCAGCGGCGCCACTCGCGCAATTCGTCCACGCGAGCGGGCAGATTTACCTCGACTCGGGAGCAACAATCAACGTCGCGGGGACGACCGACGTGAGCGTATCGGTCACGCAGAACTTCCTCGATCTCCAGCTCCGTGGCGCGGAACTCGCCGACACGCCGCTGCAGCGCGGCGGCCTCCTGCGCGGCATCGACATCACGCTCGACCTGCGAAAAACGGGCACCTTCAACGGCTTCTCCTACGTCGGCACGCCGCTCGGCGACGCATCGGGATTTGCCGGGCTCGTGCAGCGCACCGTGGCGCAGCTCACAACCGCGGGCGGCACGGTGAGCCTCAGCGCCGGTGGCTCCGTCGTGCTCCAGAGCGGCTCCACGATCGACGTGTCGGGAGGCACGATCAACTTCGAGGGAGCGATGGTGCATACCACGCGCGTCATGTCGGCTGGTCAGATCCTCGACATTTCGCAGGCGACCCCGGACCGCATTTACGACGGGCTCTACTCCGGCACAGTAACCACAGCGACGAGCAAATACGGCATCCGTGAGACATTCACGCACCCGCTCGCGCTGACCGGTGAGCACTTTGAGCCGAGTTATTTGCAGGGCGCGGACGGAGGGAAAATCACGATCACCGCGCCATCTGTCGCGCTCGATGGGAAGCTGCTCGGCCGCGTCGCAGCGGGCGAACGCCAGCTCGCATTCGCGCCTGCCGTGAGCGAACTCGTGCTCATCTTCCTCCGCGAAAATGTCGGCGACCCGATCCCCGTCTCGCCGACGCCGCCGCAAATCCTCTTCGCCGACAACACGACGCTGTCGGCTGCAAACCCTTTCACCATCAGCCTCGACGACACGACGCCCGACCTCCGCGCCGATCGCGTCGCGAGCGTCATCCTCTCGCCGCGGCTCCTCACGACAGACGGCTTTGGCAAGCTCACCGTGGACAACAGCGACGGCGACATCTTCGTCCCGCGCGGCATCTCGCTCGACGCGCCCGTCTGGGGCGGAGTCACGCTACGAGCCGCAAATCTCAAGATCGAAGGCAACGTGACGGCACCCAGCGGCACGCTCGATTTCACGGCGTTCAACGTCTCGCCATCCGTCGCCGCAGCGCTCGACCCCGGCTCGCCGACGCCGGTCGCCGACCCGATGCGCGGGCTCTTCACGCTCGCCGCGGGAGCGCACCTCAGCACCGCCGGGCTCATCATCGATCGGCGGGTGAATTTGACCGACCTCACCGCAATCGACGGCGGCTCGATATCTATCAGCGCCTTCAACGCCGACCTGCTCGTGGGAAGCACCGTCGATGTCTCCGGCGGTGTCGTCGTGAGCTCGACCGGCAGGCGCACCTACGGCTCCGGCGGCCGCATCGTGATCGCCGCCGGGCGCGACCCGAACGCCAACCCGCTGGCAAGAGCCGTGCTCGGCGGGCGGCTCGACCTGCAGGCGGAACTCAGCGGATTTTCAGGAGGAAATGGCGGCTCTCTCGCGATCCAGGCGCCGCAAATCCAAGTCGGCGGCGTCGCGCCATCCGCGCGCACATTCCTCGTGGACCCTGTGTTCTTCAGCACTGGCGGCTTCACGGACTTTACCCTCACCGGCCTCGGCGCGATCTCGAAACGCACCGACGCGACGATCCCGGGCCTGCTCATCGCGCCCGGCACCGTCATCGAACCGGTCGCGCAAAGCTGGCTCGCGATCTCCGGCGAGCCCGGGCCAAACGGCATCACGCTCATCCCGATCGTCCGACCGCAGGGACTGCGTTCGCCGGTTTCGCTGAGCTTCAATTCGCTCGGCGCGCAAGTCGTGAAGCCGTCCGGCGAGATCACGCTCATCCGCGGCGACATCGTCATGGGCCTGGGCGCGTCGATCAAAACAGACCCGCGCGCGAGCGTCGCAATCTCCGGCGACACCGTCGAATTGCTCGGCTCCATCGTCGCCCCCGGCGGCGCGATTTCCATCTCTGGCGCGGGTAGATATCCCACGCTCCTTGCCGCTCCTTCTGAAGCACTCGGGACCGTCCACATCGCCTCCTCCAGCTTCCTCTCCACCGCCGGCACACTCCTGCTCACGCCCGACGCGTACGGTCGCCGCAACGGCTCGGTGCTGCCCGGCGGCACGATCAGCGTCTCGGGAAATATCGTCGCCGATGCGGGCGCGACGCTTGATGTCTCAGGCTCCACCGGCGTGCTCGATCTCGCGCCGACCTCGGTGCAGCCGAGCGCCGCAGTCAATGGCAGCCTCGACGGCGCATCTTTCGTCCCCGCCACTTCCGGCGTGAACGCCGGTCTCTGGAGCATCGCCTCCGTCCCGGTCCGCATCGACAGCGACGCCGGCGCGATCACGCTCACCGGCGCGCAGGAGCTTTTCTCCGACGCGACGCTGCTCGGAAATGCCGGCGGCCCCACTGCACTCGGCGGCACGCTGGCCGTCACGTCCGGTCGATTCTACGCGCCCACCGATCCGCTCAGGACGCCTGCCGACATCACGCTCATCGTCTCGCAGACCGGCCTCACGCGTCCGCAAGTCGCGTTCCCCGCCGGCGAGTCACCGCTCGGGAATCCTGTGCTGGCGGCCAACGGAAGCCCGCTTGCCGCCCTCGGTCACTTCTCGGTCAGCACATTCACCAGCGGAGGATTCGACTCGCTCAGGCTCGGTGGAAACGTCGAATTCCGCGGCCCCGTCACCGTCATCGCGCGCCGCGAAATCTCGGTCGCCAGCGGCGGCGTCCTCACTGCCGACGCGGCGGTGAATCTCACCGCCTCGCACATCATCCTCGGCCAGCCATTCCAGCTTCCCGTCCCGATCGCCGAACTGCTCTCACCGTTTCTCCTCGACCAACAGCCATTCGCCATTCCCGCCACATTCGGTCGCGGCTCGCTCACCGTCACCGCGCCGCTCATCGACGTCGGAAATCTCTCGCTGCAAAACATCGGAAGCACGCGGCTCATCGCCGATGGCGGCGATATCCGCGGCGACGGCACGCTCGACGCCGCTGGCGATCTCTACCTCCGCGCCGGCCAGGTCTATCCGCCCACCGCCACGCGCTTCGTCATCTCCGTTTCGGATAAAACGGTGACCGTCGCCACCAGCACAGTCGGCAGCGAAACCGTCACTCTCGCTTCGCCCGCGCTCCCGCCCGGCTTTGGCGTCGGCTCGCCTTTGCTCGGCTCCACGGTGCAGAGCGTGAGCGGCGCGACCGTCACTTTGGCCACCGGTGCAAATGCCTCGATCAGCGCGAACACGTCGCTCGTCTTCGCGCCCGGCACCGTCACTGTCGCCGGCTCAGGCACGCGCCAGCTTCCACTTTCCGCTGGAGGCGAGCTCGACATCTACGCCTCCGTCATCCGCCAGGGCGGCGTCCTCCGCGCCCCGCTCGGCACGATCAATCTCGGCTGGGACGGCACCGGCACCGCCCCGCGCGACCTCATCGCGGACCGCCCGGTCGCCATCGCGCAGCGCGTCTCGCTCGCGTCCGGCAGCGTCACATCCGTCTCCGCGATCGACCCTCTCACCGGCTCGCCGCTGCTGATTCCCTTTGGCCTCAGCACCGATGGCAGCTCGTTCATCGACCCGACGGGCATCGATATTTCTGCGGGCGGACTCGTCGTGAAAGGCATCAACATCGCCGGCCAAAACGTCACGATCGCGGCAGGTTCGACGCTCGACATCCGCGGCGGCGGCGACCTCTACGCCTACAGCTACTTGAAAGGCAACGGTGGTAGCACCGACATCCTCGGTTGGAATTTCAAGGGCTCGTGGACCGCGCAATCCTACAATGAAAGCGAAATCGTGCGGTTCGGCGGCGCGTTCTATTACGCCCGCACCGACATCCCCGCGGAGGTCGCATTCATCCCGCCGACGCCCGGCGCGTATTGGAAACAGGTCAGCGAATCGTTCGCCGTCATCCCCGGCTATCAGCCCGAATTCGCACCGTTCGCGCCTTTCAATAGCACGGTCGATCCGGGCTACACCCACATCGGTTTGAATGTCGGCGATCGCGTGACTCTCGCCGCAAGCAGCGGACTTGCCGCGGGCACTTACACGCTCTTGCCCGCGCGATACGCACTGCTGCCGGGCGCGGTGCTCGTCACACCGCAGGGCGGCGCGCCGCTCGGCACCATCGAGATGCCGGAGGGCGCGGTGCTTGCCGCCGGTTACCGTTTCAACGCGCAAAATCGCGAACGCCGCATCGATCCGATCTTCACGAAATTCGAAATCGCGTCCGGTGATGTCGTGCGTGGACGGAGCGAATATCAGGAGTTTTTCGCGAACGACTTTCTCAAGAAACGCTCACAGACCCTCGGTCTACCGGTGCCGCGGCTCGCGAACGACGCGGGCCATCTCGTGCTCCAGGCCACGCAGACCCTGCAGCTCCGCGGCGACATCCTCGCCCGCGGCGCGGACGCGTCGAGTCACGGCGGGCTCGTCGATATTTCGAGCACGTCGGACATTCTCATCGGCGGTCCTGACACCCGCGCGGCCAACGGCGTGCTCGTGCTGAATGCCGATCAGCTCAGCCGCTACGGAGCGGAGAGCCTGCTCATCGGCGGCGTGCGCACCGTCGGCAGCGACACGACGACCGTCGTCGTGAACACGAAAAAGCTGACCGTGGACAACGCCGGTTCGCCGCTCGCGGGCTCGGACATCGTGCTCGTCGCGAGTGAAAATCTCACGCTCGCCCCCGGCTCGCGCGTCGTGCAGTCCGGCGAACTCATCGCTCCCGCCGAGACGCTCGTGCTCGGAAATGCGGACGCGCCTGGAAGCGGCGACGGGCTGCTCGTGCGCGTGAGCAGCGATCCTGACGCCGCGGTGCGTCGCTTCGGCATCACCGCTTCGACAGTCCCGCATCTCACCATCGGCGCAGGCGCGCGGCTCGCCGGGACAAGCCTCACGCTCGACTCCACATTCGGCACCGCGCTCGCGCAGTCCGCGCGGCTCGACGCGAAATACCTCTCGCTCAACAGCGGCCAAATCACGCTCGCCCTGGACGGCGCGGCCGTCATTCCCGCAACCGAGGGCCTCGTGCTCGGCGGCGCGCTGCTGCGCGAATTGCAAGACGCGCAGCGCATCTCGCTGCTCAGCTACTCCACGATCGATATCCGCGGCGCGGGCGACTTCCGCGGCAGCGGCGCGCTCTCGCTGCACGCCGGGCAGATTCGTGGATTCGACAACGCTGGCGGCACCGCAGCACTCAGCGCGCGCCGCATCACTCTCGACAATCGCCCGAACGCCACGCCGCTCGCGGCCGCCGCCGAGACGTTGGGCACGCTCGAATTCAGGGCTGGGACGATCCGCATCGGCGCGAATCCGCTCGCGGTCGATCAGTTCGAAAATCTCGAATTGAAGGCTTCCAGAAAGATCGCCGTGCTAGGCAATGGCGGGCTCACCGCACAGGGCTCGATCACCGCCACGACACCCGCGATCACCGCCGCGCAGGCCTCCACACAGGCGCTGCGGGCGGGTGGCGCGCTCGTCGTCCAGGCTCCGGAAGGCCGCGCGCGCGCGATCGCCAGCGGGCTCGGCGCGACCCTCACACTCGAGGGTGGCACGAGCGTGACCGTCACCAGTGCCATCGTTTTGCCGAGCGGCCTCCTCACGCTTCGCGCGGTAAATGGCGACGTCACAGTCGGCAGCCGCCTCGACGTGAGCGGCACGACCGCGACTTTCTTCGACCTCACGCGCTCCACCGACGCGGGCGAAATCAACCTCATGGCCGACGCAGGCTCGGTGACTGTGCAGGCCGGCGCGACGCTCTCCGTCGCCGCGTCCGCAGGCGGTTGGAAAGCGGGTGCGCTCTCGATTCGCACGCCCGGCGGCACCTTCACGCTCGACGGAAAACTCCTCGGCCAGGCCGGCGCGGGCGGCGTCGGTGGCACCTTCCTACTCGATACCGCGAGTTTGCCGACCATCGCGGAAGTGGCCAGCACGCTTGATTCCGGCGGCTTCACCGAATCGCAGACGATCCGCGTCCGCACCGGCGATGTGCTCATCGACGGCGTCTCCGCGACACGCGCGTTCCATCTTTCCGCCGACCTCGGCGCGATCACGCTTTCCGGAAAAATCGACGCGTCCGGTGCCACCGGCGGTGTGGTCACGCTCGCCTCGGCAGGCGATCTCACGTTGCTCGATGGCTCCGAAATTACCGTCGCGGCGGAGGATTTCAGCCATGCCGGAAAAGGCGGCGCAATCGCGCTCGAGACGCGCACCGGATTCATCGACATGCAGGCGGGATCGAAAATCGATCTCACCGTCGCCGCATCCACCGATACCGCCGCGGAGCAGGCACTCGGTCACTTCACCGGCACGCTGCACCTGCGCGCCGCGCAGACCGCCGATAGCCTCGACGTGCAGATCAACTCGCTTGCGGGGGGTATTTTCGGCGTATCGATCATCAGCGCGGAGGGGTACAAAGTTTACACTCCCGGCGGGGGCACGATCTCGACCGCGGTGCAGAATTCCATTCGCGCGAATGGAAACATTTTCGGCGGAAATTCCGACGCGATCACGGCGCGCCTGCTCACCGGTAATGGCAATAACCTCGAACCGGTTTTCAGCGTCCTGACTGGTGCCGAACTCGTGAGCGCGGGCAATCTCACGCTCGGCACGGGCAACTCGAACAGTACCGCGGACTGGAATCTTTCCACCTTCCGTTTCGGCCCGAAAAACGCTCCCGGCGTGCTCACCCTGCGCGCCGCCGGAAACCTCGTTTTCAACAACGGCATCAGCGACGGCTTCGTCACGACGACGTTCAATTCCGATCTCCTCGCGCCAAATGCCGCGCTGCCGGCGAACGCGCAGACGTGGTCCTACCGCCTCGCCGCTGGCGCGGATTTGAGCGCCGCCGATGTGCTGCAAGTCCAGCAAATATCGGCCCTCTCGGATGGTGTCGGCTCTCTCCGGCTCGGCAAGAATTCCGCCCCAACTGGCAACACGATTGCGCAAACGGTGCCGCGCCTTTTCCAAGTCATCCGCACCGGTTCGGGCGACATCGACGTCGCCGCGGGCCGCGATGTCGTGCTGCAAAATCTCTTCTCGAATATCTACACCGTCGGCACGCAGGTTGCCGACCCCACGCTCGGCGGCACGTTCGAGCTCCCGCGCTCGCTCATCGGCGGCACGATCGCCTACGGCCCGCAATACACGCTCGCCGGCGGCAACGTCCGCATCGCCGCGCAGGGCGACATCCGGCGTGACGCGCGCCTGCCCGGCAACGCGACCGGCTCGCAGGAGCAGCTCCCGATCAACTGGCTCTACCGCCGCGGCGACGTCGATCCCGCGACCGGGCTCTTCGGTGCGTCTCCGAGCGGCGGAAATGCCACCTCCTTTGGCGAGATCGCATCGACGACTTGGTGGGTCGATTTCAGCAACTTTTTCGAGGGCTTCGGCGCGCTCGGCGGCGGCGATGTGAGCCTCACAGCGGGCCACGATGTCGTGAATGTCGATGCCGTGATTCCCACGAATGCGCGCGCACCATTCAAGGACGCCACCGGCGCGATCCTCGCGAAAAATTCCGACCTCATCGAGCTCGGCGGCGGCGACCTCGTCGTGCGTGCCGGCCACGACATCGACGCCGGGGTTTTCTATACGGAGCGCGGAAATGGCACGCTCGTCGCGGGCCACGAGATCACGACGAACGCGACGCGCTACGCCGCGGTCACGGCCGTCGAAATTTCATCCAAGGAAAATTGGCTGCCGACCACGCTGCTGCTCGGCAAAGGCAACTTCGACGTGAGCGCGCGCGGCGACGTGCTGCTCGGGCCGACGCTCAATCCCTTCCTCCTCCCGCAGGCCGTGAACAACGGCTTCTCATACAAAACGACCTTCTCGACTTACGCCGCCACCGACGTTGTGAACGTCGCTTCGCTCGGCGGCTCCGTGACGCTCCGGCAGGCGACCAGCCTCCCGAGCGATGGCTCCGTTCCGGGTGCCGCCGTGCCCATCGCGCAGGCGTGGCTCGACGTGCTCATCCAGCAGTCCGCGCGCGGCGTCGGCAATATTCAGCCGTGGCTCACCCTCGCTGAAAACGGCAACGCAACGCCATTCGTCACCGCCACTTCGCTCATGCCCGCGACGCTGAAAATCACGGCCTTTTCCGGCGACGTGAATCTCGCCGGCGGCTTCAATCTTTCACCCGCGCCGAGCGGCACGATCGAGCTACTCGCGGGCGGTTCGATCAATGGCCTGCGCCCCACCGGCTCCAGCTCCGTCGGCGGTCTGCCGGTCACGATTTGGTCGTCGGCAAAAATCAATCTGTCCGACGCCGATCCCTCCGCAATCCCCGGCGTCACGTCGCCCGCCGCGTTCCAAAATTACCTCGCGACCCGCCCCGAACTCTCGCGTTCCGCCGACACGAATTCAGACTTCCTCGGCCTCATCGACCAGCTTTTCAACGAGTCCGGGTCGACCCAAGGCGTCTTCGCGTCCGTGCAGACGAAGCAGTCGCTGCACGACGCCACTCTGCTGCACGCGGCCGACCGCGAGCCCGTCCGGTTTTATGCGCAAAGTGGCGACATCGCGGACCTCACCTTCTTCGCGGGAAAAGCGGGCCGATTCCTCGCCGGGCGCGATGTCACGGACATCGGACTCTACCTGCAAAACGTGAGCGAGGACGACGTGAGCGTCGTCTCCGCGGGGCGCGACATCATCGCCTTCAACGACAACTCGCCGCTTCGCACGGCAGCGAATGCGGCCGGGAATTTCATCGCCGGAGCGACGATCAATCCGACCTCGGTTCCGCTCGCCGAGACAGGCGATTTGCAAATCAGCGGGCCGGGCACTTTTGAGGTTTTGGCAGGGCGGAATCTCGACCTCGGCAGCGGCGCGAATCGCCCCGATGGCACGGGCGTCGGGCTCACGAGCATCGGGAATTTGCGCAATCTCAACCTGCCGATCGAGGGCGCGAATCTCATCGCCGGCGCGGGCATCAGCGGCCCCGCAAGCCTCGCTGGCAGTAGCGTTGTCGATGTTGCTGGCTTCACCGAGAAAGTGCTTACGCCCGAAAATCTCGACCGCTATCTGCCCGAAATCGCGGCCACGACTCCGATCACGAGCGACGATTTCACGAAACTCCCGGAAGAGCGCCGCGCCGCCATCGCGCTCGAGATTTTCTACCTCGTCCTGCGCGACGCCGGTCGCGATCACGGCGATCCATCCTCGCCCAATTTCGGCGCATACACCGCCGGCTTCGACGCGATCTCCTCGCTCTTCGGCGACTCGAAAAATCCCGGCGACATCACGACCCAGGCGCGCGACATCCGCACGAAAAGCGGTGGCAGCATCAGCCTCTTCGCACCGGGCGGAAAACTCGCGCTTGCCGAGACGGTCATCGGAAATCCACAGATTCCGCCGGGCGTCGTGACCGAGGCGGGCGGCGCGATTTCCGTCTTCACCGATGGCGATGTGAATATCGGCATCTCGCGCATCTTCACGCTCCGCGGCGGCGACATCGTCATCTGGTCCTCGTCCGGCGACATCGCCGCGGGCACCTCCGCAAAGACCGTGAAATCCGCGCCGCCGACGCGCGTGCTCATCGACCCGCAGAGCGCCGACGTACAGACCGACCTCGCCGGCCTCGCGACCGGCGGCGGCATCGGCGTCCTCGCCACGGTAGGCGACGTGGCTGCTGGCGACGTCGATTTGATCGCGGTGAAAGGCACCGTCGATGCGGGCGACGCTGGCATCCGTGCGAGCGGAAATCTGAGCATCGCAGCCGTGCAGGTTTTGAACGCCAACAACATCTCCGTGAGCGGCACGAGCGCCGGCGTCCCCGTCGCGCCAGTCGTTGCCGCGCCAAATCTCGGCGGCCTCGTCGCCGCATCGAACAGCACCGCCGCGACCTCCGGCACCGCCGACGAAGCCGCGAAGAAAGCCCGCGAGCAAGCCACCCAGACCGAAGAGCAGCCCTCGATCATCACCGTCGAAGTCCTCGGCTACGGCGGCGGCGACAGCGCTTCATTGTAAGGCCCGCGACCTCACTTCGACACGACCAACGCACGGGACGAGCCGGCTCCCGGGACTCTTCCAACGCCTCTTCAAACCCCTGAGCGCGAATCTTTGCGCCGCGCGCACTTTTCTCAATACCGTGCGCCGATGCCCGCCGATCGCGCGATTCAGGATTTTGTTTATGCGTTGAAAACCGGAAGCCTCGGCCTGCTCTTGCGCCGCGCGCTTGCGGTCGTCGCAATCATCGCGCTCGCGCTCTTTTACCTGCTCCACGAATTCCGCGGCCTCGCCACTGCGCAGGCGATGGACCAAGCGCAAATTGGCCGCGAGATCGTGCGCGGCCACGGCTGGAGTACCAAATTCCTCCGTCCACTCGCCGTCGGCGAACTGAAGCGCCACGGTCGCGAAGTACTCCCCGCGCTCAATACCGACACCTACCACGCGCCGATCCCACCGCTCGTCAATGCCGCCGCGCTTTGGCTGCCGGAGCGCAAAGGCTGGCACATCACGAAGCGCGACATCGTGAACTCCGGAGACCGCGCCATCGCCCTTTCCGCCATCGTGCTATTCCTCATGGCGACCGGCGTCTTCTACCTCATCGCGGCGGAGCTTTTCGACCGCCGCCTCGCGCTCATCGCGTGCGCCCTCATCATCGTCTGCGACACGTTCTGGCAATACTCGCTCTCCGGCCTCCCGCAGATGCTCCTGCTGCTTCTGCTGCACCTCACGATCTACACGCTGCTCCGCGCCATGCGTGCGCGCGCCGTAGGCTGCGGAGTGCGCCGCTGGCTTGCGCTCGCTGGGCTCGGCTTCGGGCTGCTCGCGCTCTCTCATGCGCTCACGATTTGGATGTTCATCCCGGCGCTCGGTTTTTGCGCGTGGTCGTTCCGCGCGGATCGCGGGGCTGCGCCGCTGATGCTCGCGATTTTCGCCGCGGTCTATCTGCCCTGGCTCGTGCGAAACGAAGTCGTCTCCGGCAATCCCTTCGGCCTCTCGATCTACTCCGCGCTCGACGGTGTGCGAACAAGCGAATCCGGCATCATGCGCAGCGCCGACCTCGACCTTTCCGATGTCACGCCCGCCGATTTTCTCCGGGTTTTTCGCGCAAATCTGCTCGCGCAATTCGACAAGCTTTTCCGATACCTCGGCTGGAGTTGGGTCGCACCGGTGGCGTTTCTCACGCTGCTGCATCCATTCAGGAGACGAGACACCGCGGCAATTCGGTGGCTGATTTTTGCGATGTGGATCGGTGCTGTGATCGGCATGGCAGTCTTCGGAATCCATGAGGAACAGGAGGTCGCCGCGAACCAATTTCATCTCCTCTTCATCCCGCTTTTCACCGCGTACGGCCTCGCGTTTTTGCTCATCCAGTGGAGCCGTCTGGCGGAGGCCTCGCTCGCCGGGATGCACGCTACCCGGAGGTCGCTAGAGGCTGCATTCATCGCCGCGCTTTTCATCCTCTGCGCGCTCCCTCTGGCATTCGTGCTCTGCTTCGCAAATGGGCACTGGAAAGTCCACTGGACGCCCTATTTTCCCAGTTCCATCGCGACCATCGGCGAATGGTTGGAACCAGATGAAATCGTCGGCTCAGACATGCCGTGGGCGGTGGCATGGTATGCCGATCGTCGCAGCGTGTGGCTGCCGGACACGGTGAAAAAATTCACCGACATGCAAGACTACGATACGCTCGGCGGGCCGATCCACGGGCTCTACCTCACTCCCGTAAGCGGCACCGACAACACGCTCGCGGATATCACACACGGCGAGTACCAAAACTGGGCGCGCTTCATCGTCCGCACGATGAATCTCAAAACCTTCTCGCTCCCGTGGATGACCCCGCTGGGCCAGCCCGACTGCACCTTCTTCAGCAACTACGACCGCCGCACCGGGGCGGGAAAGTGAACCATATTGAGAGGCGGGAGGCACGCCGCTCGACTCAAGCGACGCCCAGCTTCGCGAGCAGTCGATCCACTTCGACATGCTGGTCGATGAGCGCCTGAATGAGATCGATTTTTTCCACGTCGCCGGGCAGCGTTTTCACCGTCATCGAGTGG
Organism: Chthoniobacterales bacterium; assembly: GCA_038207335.1. Taxonomy (GTDB): domain Bacteria; phylum Verrucomicrobiota; class Verrucomicrobiia; order Chthoniobacterales; family Chthoniobacteraceae; genus CAIURC01. Next base: position 24,658 of record JBBQZX010000007.1, read on the forward strand.
ATGCTGCTCGCGACTGTGTAGCTGTCGAACGGCGACGTGATCGTCGGCACGTCGGAATGTTTGAGCAACTCGAGCACGCTCGGATGCGGAAGTAAGTCACCCGCGAGCACGAGGCCCGCGATCGAGTTCCCATCCGCCTCCGTGAGCGTGCTGACGGAGAGGGCGGCGAGGATGACGTCTTCGCGGTCACCCGGCGCGACGATGAGCGTGCCGGGCTTGAAATACTGCATGACGTGCGAGGAACTCATCGCACCGATGATCACTTTCTTCACGCGGCGGCGGGCCTGCTTTTTGCAGTTGATGAACTCGCCGCCGATTGTCCGGCAGATTTGCCCGAGAGTCGCATTGGCGAGCAGCGCTTCGTCGGGAATCGCGCCGATGAGATCGATCCCGAGCCGCGCGAGTCCGCGCCGCGCGAAGTCGCGGATGTATTCGAAACGATCGGGCAGCAGTTTGTTGATGATCACGCCGACGACTTCGACGCCCTCTTTTTCAAACAGCGCCATGTTCAGCGCGACCTCGTCGATCGTCTTGCCGATGCCGCCTTTCACGACGAGCACGACCTTGCTCTCGAGCAGTCGCGCGACCCGCGCATTCGAGAGATCGAAGACTGAACCGACTCCCGCGTGGCCCGTGCCTTCCACGATCACGAAATCTTTTTCCCAAGCCGCGCGGTCGAATGAATTCTGAATGCGCCGGACGAGAAATTCGTTGTTCTGATTCTCGATGTAGCGCCTCGTGAAATCGGGCTCCACGGCGATCGGACTCATCGCCTCGAGCGGCGTGTGGACGGAAAACGTCTTGTCGATCAGCACCGAATCTTCATCGATCTGCTGCCCCTCCACATCGACGAACCGCTGCCCGACGGGCTTGATGAAGCCGATGCGCCCGAGCCTTTTTCGCAGGGCGGCAAAGAGGCCAAGAGCGGTGGTCGTCTTGCCGTCGTTCTGCTGCGTGGCGGCGACGAAGAGGCGCGGAGTCGTTGTGTTCAGGTTAGCGTCGAAAGTTGAAGGTTGAATGCCTGCGCTCTCTGCGGGAGCGTGAGACCAGAAACCGCCTCTCTCAACTCGCAACCGAAAACTCTCAACTCTCCGTGGGATAGAGCTTTCGATATTCGATCGACTGCAAGCCGAGGATCGCCGCGACGCCGAGAATGTCGTCCTCCGTCGCGCCGCGCGAGAGATCGGCGCACGGCTTGGAGAGGCCGAGCAGGATTTGCCCGTAAGCGTCCGCTCCGGCGAGATGCTGCACGAGTTTCGAGCCGATGTTGCCGCTGTTCAGATCCGGGAAGATAAGGACGTTTGCCTTGCCGGCCACGAGGCTCTGCGGCGCTTTCAACCCCGCGAGGTCGGGCAGTAGCGCCGTGTCCGCCTGAAGCTCACCGTCGATTTCCATCTCCATCCCGCTCGCCGTCGCGCGCTGCCGGGCCAGTGCGGTCGCGGCGGCAATCTTCTCGGCGGAGGGAAGCTTCGAGCTGCCTTTCGTCGAAAAGCTGAGCATCGCGATGCGCGGTTTTTGCCCCGTGAGCTGGCGGCAAATCGCGCCGGTCTGCACGGCGATCGTCGCGAGCTGATCGACCGTCGGCTCGGGAATCACGGCGCAGTCCGCGAAGAGCATCACGCCGCGCTCGCCATATCGCTTATTGGAAAGATCGAGCATCATGCAGCTTGAGATGCTCTTCGTGTCGGGCAGCGGTTTGATGAGCTGGATCAGCGGTCGCAGCGTGCTGCTCTTCGTCTCGTTCGCGCCGGTCACGAGCCCGTCAGCCTGACCATATTGCACCATCATCGAGGCGAAGTAGGTCGGCAGCAGCATGACGTCGCGCGCCTGTTTGCTGCCGAGATCGTGGTAATGCTTCAGCTTCTCCAGCCGTTGGATGAAGATCGGCAGATCGGTCGCCGTCGCCGGATCGATGATGCCGATATGGTCGAGATCGATCTTCTCCTCGAGCGCGATCCGCTCCACTTCAGCCTTCACGCCGAGCACGATCGGCGCGCCGAGATGCAGCTTCACGAAGCGCGCCGCGGCCCGCAGCACACGCGGCTCCGTGCCTTCGGGGAAGACGATGCGCTTGGGATGCCGCTTCAGTTTTTGGAAAACGGAATCGATGAAGTTCATGCGCGCGGAGTCTCGGAATCGGGCGATGGAGTGACGAGGGAAAAATCCCCCTCCGAGGCGCGCGTGTTGAGCTCTCGGTCGGCACGTTCGATGCCGTCGAGCAGCTCGCTCCAGTCGCCGGCCCGCGTGTCCCAGCCGCCGCTGAGGCGCAGCGCGCGCGCTGCAGCGGCAGGCGAAATGCCCATCGCCGCGAGCACATGCGACGGCTTTTCCTTCCCGCTCGCGCACGCCGAGCCGGTTGAGACTGCGAAGCCGAGTTTGTCGAGCTTTACGACCCAGCGCTGACGACAATCGATTTCCGGCATCACCGCGCAAACCGTGTTCCAGAGCCGATTCGCGGCCGCTCCGACGATTTCCACACCCGGCAATCGGCGGCAAAGATCATTCTCGAAAACCCCCAGATTCGCCCGCCACTCGCTCGCATTCGAGCCGCGCATCCGCGTCTCCGCTGCCTCCAGCGCAGCAACCATTGCCAGCACGCCCGCCACATTTTCGGTCCCAGCGCGGCGTCCATCTTCCTGCGCGCCGCCGACCAACAGCGGCTTCGTCGTCGTCGGACATTTCAAAAATCCCACGCCCTGCGGCCCGCCGAATTTATGTGCACACCCGCTCACGAAATCGCACGCCCCGAGCCCGGCTGCTGGCATCTTGCCCAGCCATTGCGCCGCATCGCACATGAATGGGACGCCGGATTCGCGGCACCGTGCCGCGATCTCGGGCCACGGCTGCAGCACCCCTGTCTCGTTGTTCGCCGCCATCACGCCGACAAACGCCGGGCGCGCGAGTTTCAACTCCCGCTCGATCCACGCCATTTCCACCACTCCGCTGCAGTTCACCGGGATCAGTCGATGCCGCTTTTCAAAATAGCGCCGAGTCGCCGCGAGCACGCATGGATGCTCGATCGCCGACACCCAGGCCTCGCCCTTGCCCGCCGCTGCTAGATGCGCAATCACCGTGTTGTTCGATTCGGTCGCACCCGAGGTCCACACGATTTCGTCCGGGTCGCAGCAGAGCCAAACCGCCACCTTCTCCCGCGCCCCCGCAAGCGCCGCATCCGCCCGAGCCCCGAGCCGATGCGGGCTCGAAGGATTCCCAATGAACTTTGAAGCCGCCGATATCCAAGCCTCCCGGGCGACCGCCGAAAGTGGCGCGGTGGCGTTGTAGTCAAAGTAGAGCATCGGTCGCGAGGATTCGGGCAAAACGAGTGGCGGTCAAAGCTAGCAGATCGAAACGGCCACGGCAGAATTCTGCTAGTCTCTGCTTTTGAGTGCGGATTTCATCGGCCACTCCCTGTGGTTGACCGGAGCCCGCCTATGCAACGACTCCTCACTTTTCTCGCTCTCTACGTGTTGCCGGTGATCGCCTTTGCGGACGAGCCACTCCCCGTGCGATGGAACGTCACCGCAGAGTGCGACATGGTCATCCTCCCGCAGGCGAGCGCCCTGCCGCTCCTCGCCGGCCTGAACGACGAGGCGAAAATCGAAACCGGTTGGACGCGCCTCCGCGCGATGATCGACCGCGGCGAAGCCACCCTCGCCGCCAGCCTCCTCGCGAAAGGAACCAGCGGCGAGAAGTGCATTTCCGAGTCCATCGAGGAAATGAAATACCCGACGGAATACGACCCGCCGCAAGTTCCCGACTTCGTCCCTCCAGAAAAAGCGCTGGAGACGCTGAAGGCATGGCCCGTGGTCGGAATCACGCCGACCGCATTCGAGACCCGGAACGTCGGGATGACCCTCGAGTTCATCGGCAAGGTCGCGAGCGATGGCGAATGGATCGACGTGAACGTGGTCCCGCAGCACGTCCGGTTTCTACGGTTCGACAAATTCGACGCCGGCAAGCTGCCAACCGGCGACCGTCTGAGCGTCGAGCAGCCGCAGTTTCTCACCTTCAAAAACACGAGCACCCTCGTCCTCAAAAACGGCCAGCGCGTCCTGCTCGGCGTTCACAAGCTCCCGAGCCCGGAGACGACGATGGAGCTTTTCCTCCTGCGCGTCTCGGCGAAGAAAGTGGCGAAGGGGAAATGACGATTCGCCTGCTCTTTTCGGTCGCCGCAGCGGCATTGGCGTTCGCCATTTCCGTCGGTGCGGAGGAGCCGAAGGCGACGGGTTGGAACGTACGGGTGGAGGTGCAGATGGTGAGCGTGCCGATGGCGAAAGGGCTCGCGTTGGTGCCAGCGATGCTCGAAGCGCAGACCGCCGAGAGCGCCTTCGCGGACCTCGACAAGATGATCGTGGACAACGCGGCACGTCTGCTCGCTTGGCCTGTCGTTTGGATCCGCGACCGTGAGCGCGGGCTCTCTGAAGCGATCGAAGAGGTGCGGTATCCGACCGAATTCAACCCGCCGCAGGAGCCAACACTTTTTGCCGGCGGTCTGAAGCCCGATCCTCGGCCTTGGGGACCTGACATTCCGACCGCGTTTGAAACTCGAAACATCGGTCCAACGCTGGAGGTTCAGCCAGCAGTGAAGTCCGGCGGTAAGCTGATCGAGCTTTCGATCGTTCCACAGATGGTCCGGTTCGTGAAGTTTCACGAGTTCTCCACGCCCAAATCGCCGCTCGGCATCGGCGGGACGATGCAGCAACCGGAATTCCTGACCATGAAGGCGACGACCACCTTCACCGTCCGCAGTGGTCAGCGCACGCTCGGCGGGGTGTTCGTGGTCCCGGAGCCCGCGCCTCATTTCGAGCTGTTCATCGTCCGCGCCACGGCCTTTCCCCACCACGACTCCGAACTCAGCCCGCCCTCACCATGAACCGACTCTCCTCCGCCATCCTCGCGTGCCTCGCGCTCGTGTTCGCCACTACCTCGGTCCGCGGAATGGACCCGTTGCCGATAGACGCTGCGCCAGTCAATATCCGCGTCGAGCTGCAGGTCGTCACCCTTCCGCAGGAGATCGCCGTCCCGCTCGTCGCCGAGCTGATGGACGAGAAGACCATCGAACCCGCCTACGTCAAAGTGCAGGGGCTGCTGGGAAAGGGCGCCGGCAAACTGATCGGTTGGCCCATCATCACGACGACGGTCGGACAGCGCGCTGTCTCGGAGAATAACGACGAGTTCCGTTACGCGACCGAGTATTCCGCACCCGCTGTCGCCGTCATTTCAAATGGGGTGATCGTGGACCAGACCAAGACCGAGCCGAAACCCGGCGAACCGCTGCCCAGCACCATTCTCGCTTCTACTCCGATGGCCTTCGAGACGCGCAACACGGGCGTCACTTTGGAGGTCGAGCCTTTCATCACGCCGGATGGGAAGCACATTTCGCTCACCCTCGTCCCGCAGCACGTTCGGCTGAAGGGCGACGATTGAGAACCAGAAGAGCGGCTACACGGTTGTCGTCGAGCAGCCGGAGTTCGACACGGTGAAGGTGAGGACTTCGCTCACTCTCAAAAACGGCGAGCGGAAACTGCTCGGCGTTTTTCATGTCAGCGAGCCGCCGAATAGCATCGAGCTTTTCCTCCTCAAAGCGACGATCTTGAAGGTTGAGTGAGCGGCGGTTGCGGGTTTCCGTTCCCGCTCCGCGCCACCACTTTCACATGCCAGGCACCGTCTTTTACAAGCGCTCGAACTTCGTCACGCACCTCCCCGCGGACTGTCTCTACAGCCCGTCGCATTTCTGGCTGGCGCGCGAGGAGGGCGAGCGGTGGCGCGTCGGCTTCACGAAATTCGCGACGCGGATGCTCGGCGAGATCGTCGATCATCAGTGGGAAAAGCAGCCCGGCGCGGCGATCTATTCCGGCGAAATCATCGGCTCGATCGAGGGCTTCAAAGCGATCTCCGACCTTTACTGCGTCGCCGATGGGACCTTCGCCGGAGGCAATCCCGCACTCCTCGAGCACATCGAGATCGTCGGCAAAAATCCCTATACCGACGGCTGGCTGTACCGCTTCGATGGCACGCCCGACAGCAAATGCGTCAGCCTCGAAAAGTATTGCTCGATGCTCGACGGCACCATCGATCGCATCCTCGCGAAACAGCAGCACGAAGAACACGAATGAATACCCATCCCTCATCTCTCAGCCCTCACCCATCGCCCGCCAAAGCCCGCTACATCATGATCGGCGGCTTTCTCGGTGCGGGGAAAACCACTGCCGTTGCTGCGCTCGCACAACACCTTTCCTCGCAGGGGAAACGCGTCGGGCTCATCACGAACGATCAAGGCAGCGAGCTCGTCGATACCGCCATGCTGCGCGCAAAAGGCTTTGCGACCGAAGAAATTCCCGGCGGCTGTTTCTGCTGCCGTTTTAACTCCCTCGTTAATGCCGCCGGCAAACTCACAGATGCCACGCGCCCCGATGTTTTCATCGCCGAGCCCGTCGGCAGTTGCACCGATCTCGTCGCGACCGTCACGTATCCGCTGCGCCGGATTTACGGCGACCGTTTCCACATCGCGCCGCTCAGCGTCCTCGTCGATCCCATCCGCGCCGAGCGCATCCTCGGCCTTGCCGAGGGCAGTAAATTCTCCGAAAAAGTCCGCTACATTTACCTCAAGCAGCTCGAAGAGGCCGACATCATCGTCATCGGAAAAACCGAGTTGCTGCCCGCGGGTCGGCTTGCCGTCTTGCACGCGAGCCTTTCGGACGAATTCCCGCAGGCCGAAATCCTCGAAGTCTCCGTGCGCGAGGGCAGGGGACTCGGCGACTGGTTCGACGCCATTACCACGGGCGAGCAAATCGCCCGCGCCGCGATGCCGGTCGATTACGAAATTTACGCCGAAGGCGAAGCGCTTCTCGGCTGGCTGAACGCCACCGTGCAGCTCACGAGCCCCGCCGGATTCGACTCCAGCGAACTCCTCCGCGCCCTCGCCACCGACCTGCAAACGAGTCTGGGCACCGCCGAAATCGGTCACCTCAAAATGACCCTCAGCCCCGACTCCGGTCTCGGCGACATTGCAGTCATCAATCTCGTCCGCAACGATTTCATCCCCGAGCTTTCCCTCACCCTCGACGAGCCCGTCGAAAGCGCCCAGCTCATCATTAATCTCCGCGCTGAAGCCGACCCCGACACCCTCCGCGATGCAGTTGCCGCGGCCATCATCGGCCTTCCTGCGAAAATCACCGATCTCACCGCGACCCTCGACCACCTCGAGCATTTCCGCCCCGGCAAACCGACCCCCACGCACCGCGACGTGGCTGCCGTGTGACCTGCCGGGGTCGAACAAACAAAGGATTTGAGCCTCCGCGGGATTCCGTAGATTGCCCGCCGCATGAGCCTCTCGCCAAACCGCATCCTTTACTGCCACTGCCAATACGCGCAGGTGGTGCCGCGCGAAGTGAAGGAAGCGGTGCTGCGGCGGTTGTGCGAAGAGGGCGTGGAATTCGAGGCAGTCGCGGATTTATGTGAGATGTCAGCGCGGCGCGACCCCGCGCTGACACGGCTCGCCGAAGGAGGTGGGGTGAAGATCGCGGCATGTTTTCCGCGCGCGGTGAAGTGGCTTTTTCACCAAGCTGGCGCGCCGCTGCCGATGGATGCGGCGGAGGTATTGAACATGCGGGTGCAAGCCGCGGAGGAGGTGTGCGCCGCGCTGCTCGCTGAGGAATTGACGCCCAATTTGCCGAGCAAAACCGAGCCTCACGCGCCCGCTCTCGCTTCAAATTAGATATCCGTGGCTCTCACCGATTCCACTTTGCGCGTCGTTCTTTTTGAAGGAGACGGCGCGGAACCGCTCGCGGCAGACGATCGTTTCGCGGCGATGAATGCGTTGCTGGAGAAAGGCTTCGCCGTCTCGCGCACGAGCCGCGGCGAAGTGGAGAAGCGTGAGCGCGGTTCGCTGCTCGTGCTCGGCCGCTTCGCCTCGGAACCAGCCTCCCCACAGGCGCAGGAGGCGGGCGTGCTTTTCAAAAACATCGCCGGGCTGAATCCCGTCGCCATCGCGGAGACCGTCGAGACGGCGCGCGCTGAAACGCAAAGCGCCACGCACGGCGCGTGGAAGCCGTGGTTCCCGGTCATCGATTACGACCGCTGCACGAACTGCATGCAGTGCCTCAGCTTCTGCCTTTTCGGCGTTTATGGCGTCGATGAAGAGCGGCGCATCCAAGTGCAGAACAACGACAACTGTAAAACGAACTGCCCCGCCTGCTCACGCGTCTGCCCGGAAGCCGCGATCATGTTTCCGAAATACAAAGCCGGTCCGATCAACGGCGACACGGTGAGCGACGCCGACCTGCAAAAGGAGAAGATGAAGGTCGATATTTCCGCGCTCCTTGGCGGCGACGTGTATGAGATGCTCCGCCTGCGCAGCGAAAAGGCAAAGTCGCGTTTCGGCAAAGAACGCGACGCCGACAAGGCGCTGAGCGAGCGGCAAAAGTGCCTCGTGAAACTCGCCGCCGCCGGCGACATTCCGCCGGAAGTGCTCATGTCGCTCCCCTCGCCCGAGGAAATCGCCCGCCGCGCAGAAGAGGCCGCGGCAAAGGCGCAAGCGGCGCTGGCTCCGGCAACTTGATGTCGCGATTTGCGACATCAAAAATCTCTCCGCTCTTGAAACATCGCAGCCTCGTCCCGCTCGAACGCATCCATCAGGCGGGGGCGGTGAAAGTGCGACCGGGACGGCGACGAGGCATGATCCGCTGCGTCGCCATCATCGTGACGGGCGCGGCGGCACTCGGAGTTTTTGGAGCGAGAGGCGGCGTGGCGGCGACGGCGTTGCCGTCCGCGGAGACGGAGTTTTTTGAGGGAAAGATCCGGCCGGTGCTGGCGGCGGAATGCTACGAATGCCACGGCGCGAAGAAGCAGAAAGGCGGGCTGCGGCTCGACTCGCGGGACGGATGGAAGGCGGGTGGCGATACGGGCGAGACGATCGTGCCGGGGCAGGCGGCGAAGAGCCTGCTCATCAAGTCGATCCGGCACGAAGACCCCGATCTCAAGATGCCGAGCAAGTCGCCGAAGCTCGACGACGCAGTCATCGCGGACTTTGAAAATTGGGTAAACATGGGCGCTCCCGATCCGCGCGATGCGCCACCGCGCGACGACCGCGGGAAGCCCGCGTGGAGCGAATTGCTCGCCGCGCGGCGCGGATGGTGGGCGTTTCGCCCCGTGCAAATGCCGGCGCTGCCCGCGGTCAAAAATCGCGATTGGAGCACGAATCCGGTGGATCTTTTTCTCCTCGCGAAAATGGAGGCGAATGCGCTGAAACCCTCTGCGCAGGCTGATCCGCAGACGATCATCCGGCGGCTCACTTTCACGCTCACGGGCCTTCCGCCGACGCCGGATGAAGTGAAAGTTTTCGTTGCGGATTCAAAAAACAACCCGCAATCAGCAATCGGCCATGCAGCAACGCGGCTTCTCGCGAGCCCGCGATTCGGAGAGCATTGGGCGCGGCATTGGATGGACCTCATGCGATACGCGGAGACGCACGGGAGCGAGAGCGACCCGGAGATTCCCGATGCGTGGCGCTATCGCGATTACCTCGTCCGCGCGTTCAACGCCGACGTGCCGTACGACCAATTCATCCGCGAGCAAATCGCCGGGGATCTTCTGCCGAAGCCGCGCCGCGCGGAGGATGGGGTGAACGAATCGCTCCTCGGCACAGCGCAATTTCGGCTCGTCGAGCACGGTTACCAGCCGATCGACACGCTCGACGATCAGGTGAAGGCGGTGGACAACCAGATCGACGTGGTGAGCAAGGCGTTTCAAGGGCTCACGATCTCGTGCGCGCGCTGTCACGACCACAAATTCGACGCGATCAGCCAGCGCGACTACTACGCACTCTTTGGCATCTTCGCGAGTTGCCGCCCGGCGATGGTGACGGTCGATTCAGCCGCGAAACTCGCCTCGCACGATGGCGAACTCGCGGCACTCAAAGGACCGATCCGCGAGACGCTCGCCGATGCATGGACGGAAGCGGCTTCCCATTTTTCCGACCGCCTGCTGCACCCACGCGACGGCGATCCGCTGGCGAAGCTCATCGCCGACGCGGCGAAGAATCCGGCTAATCCAATGAACGCTTGGTCGCAATTGGCGTCGGCGGGCGATTCGTTTTCGAGCCAGTGGAAAGGCTTTGTGGACAAGTCGCGCGTCAAGTTCGAGGAGGGACGCGCGTTTAATAGCGACTACTTTCAGCCCGGATGGGATTTCGCTTCAGGCGACGTCAAAGCTTGGTATTCCCATGGTCTCGGGCTCGCGGAGCCGTTTGCGCGGGCCGGGGAATTTGGCGTGAATCCCGACGGCAACCGCGTGATTGACGGACTGCTGCCAGCCGGGATTTCGACGAATCGCCTCTCTCGAAAACACAATGGTTCATTCACTTCTCCGCGCTTCAAAATCGACAGCGACTCGATCTTCATACGCGCGGGCGGTGGCGGTGGTGCGTGGGTCCGCGTCGCCTTCGACAACTATCCGCTCAACTCGAATCCAACTTTTCCGAAGTCTGAATTCAAGAGCACTGAATCCGGCTGGGTGCGTTTCGACACCGCGTATCGAAAAGGCTCGTGGGCGTATCTCGAATTCATCACGGCAGACGACAACACGCGCCACGAGAGTTCCGCGCCGAAGGACAGCCGCTCGTGGTTCAGCGCGGAGCGCGTCGTCTTCAGCGATGGGAAAGAGCCACCGCGCGAGTCGCCCGGTGCCGCAGAACTCGTGCTCGCCGGTGACGCACCGCGCACCGCGGATGACCTGGCAGCGCGCTACGAAAAGCTCCTCCGCGGCGCCATCGCCGCGTGGCGCATGGACGCCGAAAGTGAGCCGCAGTGCGCGCTGCTCGATTTGCTCGTGCGGCGCGACGTGCTCCCGGCGAACCTCCCGGCTCTGCCGAAAATAGCGGGCCTCGTCGCCGAGTATCGCCGCCTCGAAAGCGAAGTCCCCGTGCCGAGCCGTGCACCAGGAGTCTTCGAGACCGTCGGGCTCGACGCGCCCTTTCTGCCGCGCGGCGATCACCTGAAACCTGGCGATCCCGTCCCGCGCCGCTACCTCGAAGTCTTCGGCGGCCAGCCCTTTCACACCGCCCTCAGCGGACGCCTCGAACTCGCCGAGGCCCTTGCGAGCCGGGCCAATCCGCTCACCGCGCGCGTCATGGTCAACCGCATCTGGCACTGGGTTTTCGGACGCGGCCTCGTCCCGACCGTCGATAATTTCGGCCGCATGGGCGACAAGCCGGCGAACCCCGAGTTGCTCGATTTTCTCGCCGTGCATTTCGTCGAGCACGGCTGGTCGGTGAAGGAATTGATCACCTTCCTCGTCACCTCTCGTGCCTTTCAAATGAACAGCGAAGCGTCTTCCTCCGCGGTAGAAATCGACCCCGCCAACGACTTACTTTCACACGCCCGCATTTGCCGACTCGAGGCCGAGTCCATCCGCGATTCACTCCTCGCCGTGTCGGGAAAACTCGACTTCAAAATGGGCGGCGCGAGCGAGCACTTCGACGCCGCTCGGCGCAGCATCTACCTCGAAGTCCTTCGCACTAAGCTCAACCCTTTCCTGCAAGTCTTTGACTCCCCCGTTCCCTTCACCACCGTCGGTCGCCGCGACTCGACCAACGTCCCCGCGCAATCCCTCACCCTTCTCAACGCCCCTTTCGTCATCGATCAATCGCGAGCGTGGGCGCAGTCGCTCCTTCGCACCGGCGCGGACGAAAATCGCGACTCTCGTGTTACACGCATGTTTTCCGCCGCCTTCGCCCGCGAGCCTTCCGCCAGGGAGCTGATCGCGTCCGCCGCCTACCTCACGCAACTGGCGAATGAGCAACACATTTCCCCCGACGCCGAGCTGCAAAACGAGCTCGTCTGGCAGGATTTCGCCCAATCGCTCTTCAACCTGAAGGAGTTCATCTACCTTCGGTAAATCGGTGGCATTAAACCGGATCGCCAATCCGGCATTTCGTCGAGCGGGCTCGGCAGGGAATAGAACGGACAAGGCCCGACTCTCAATCAACTGTGAATCCGCTTTTGATTGAAAGATCTCGCCTCCAATGCTCTCTCGCTGGATGCGCTGGTCTGGCGTGGAAATGGCTCCACGTTTGACAAACAAGCGTTTCGTGGGACTTGAGAAACGCCGCGTTTTCCACCCCAAATGCTGACGAACACCACCTTTCCTATTAAACCCACCACAGCCAGCGGGTTCCTGCCGCTGTTGTCGCGCTGGTGGATATACCTCGCGATGGGCGCAGCAATCCTCGCGCTGGATTGGGTCTCGGGACCTTATTTGATGTTCCCGGTTTTCTTTGTGATTCCGATCGCCCTTTCGGCATGGTTTTACACCGCGCCCTGCACGATCGCACTCACGTTGCTGCTGCCGCTCGGGCGCGTGGTAATTGCGGCTTATATCCAGCAGCACACGCCGCCGATGTATGCCGTGATCAATGGCCTCATCCGCGTCGCGGTGCTCGGCTTCATCGCGTATCTCGTGCGTCGGACGGCGCGGCAGACGCGCGAGTTGGAAAAGGAAGTAACGCTGCTCGAGGGGATCCTTCACATCTGCATGTTTTGCAAACGCATCCGCGACGAGGACAGGGGTTGGGAGCCGCTGGAGGGTTACATTTCGCGAAAGTCGGAGGCGGACTTTAGCCACGGGTTATGCCCGGAGTGCGCGCAGAAGCACTATGGAGACGTTCTTGACAGAAGCAGGTCTCGCTGACTCGCAGATGGAGAAAGCTCGCTCGTCATGGCGATTTTCACATCGTTGGCCGGCTCCGGATCATTTTTTAAAAAAGCGACGGGTGTTTTGAGCCAGGCGGATTTTGCGGATCGCATGGCGCGGATTCGCAAGCACCCAGATTTCAAACCTGAGATGCGAAGCGGGCTTTCGTGGTTTCGTCGGACTTGCAATTCGGGTTGAGCAGGATGTTCGAGGTTCATCGCGAAATGGCGGGCGAGAGCGGTATCCGCGTCTCCCGCGAAATGGAGTAAGCGCGCGCGTGGCTCGGGCTGGTTTGCAAGCCGGACGAAATACACTCGGAGACATCGGCATAGTTACTGGTGGAGATTGCGCGGCCATGCGCGCGGGGTAACGTCCGGGCTTCATGAGTTCACCCACCGATCCGATCCAGCGCACCCTGCGAGGGATGCGGCAGCGGATGCGAGCGCGGGATTTCGTTGAGAAAATCGCGCGCATTGCGCTGCTCTGGGGCGCGGCTCTGGTGCTCGTCGGCGTGGTGAATCGCTGGGAGCTGGGACGGATGCCGTGGGATGCGCCGTTCGCGCTCTGGAGCGCGCTCGCAGCGGTCGCGGTCGCGGTGATTTGGACGTTTGCGCGTCGCCTGTCGCTGCGGGCTGTGGCACGGATCGTGGACACGCGTGGGGGGACACGGGATCGGTTTTTGACGGCGCTCACTTTTGAGGAAAAAGGCGGCGCATCGGAGATGCGTGCGCTGGTGATGCAGGAGTGTGCGGCATTCTTTGCGGGGCGTGACTTTCGCAGCGCGATCCCGGTGCCGATGCCTCGCGAAGTGGCGTGGTTGCTTGTTCCGGCGACTGCCCTGCTCATGTTGCAGTGGAATGCGCGCGATGAATCTGCGCTGCGGCTCGCGCGTGAATCAGCGGGCCAGGCCGAGGTCGCGCCCACTGTCGCGAAGCTGGAGCAGCTCGCGCGGGAGGCGGAAGAAAGGGCGGCGGAAACGGACGACGCGGAGCTGCGAAAACTCGCTGAGAAGATGAAACGAAGCGCAGCGCAGCTTCGCGCCGAGGCGACAACCAAAGAGAACGCCGCGAAAGCTGCGCTGGCGGAACTATCCACACTGGAACAGCTCGTGAAGGAGCTACAGAAGCCGCCGTCAGAAGTGTCGTCCGATGAGCTGAAACAACTCGCGAAGGAACTCGCGAAAATCGACGCCACGCGCGACGCGGCGACGGCGATTGAGGCGGGGAGATTGGCCGACGCGGCGCAGGCTCTGGACGAGGCGGCGAAGCAGGAGGAGCCGTCCGCGGAGAATGCGGCGCAGTCGCTGAAGCAAGCGCTGGAGCGGCTCGCGCAGCAGCGGCAGCTTTCCGAGGGGCTGCAAAAGTTGTCACAAGAAATGGGCAGTGGGCAGCGGGCGAGCGAGGCGCTGCAGAAGCTCGCGCAGATGCTCCGACAGATGCCACAGGCGAAGCAAGGCAGCAAGCCGCAGCCGGGCAACACACGCTCACCCCAGAGTCTGCTGGAGCTTCTGGCGGCGCTCCAAAATCTGAAATACGGCGGCGATGGCGAAGGCAAAGGGCAGCCCTCTGATGGGAAGCCGGGCGAGGGAAAAGGCAAGGTGGCGATGCTCTCTTTTGCAAAACCGGGCGAGGGAAATCCGCAGTCCGGCGACGCACAGATGCCGACCGGAATGCCCGGCGGCGAGCACGACACCGGCACGACGGAAACGCCATTTGGCAAGCAGGGCAGTGCCGATGAAAAAGGCACTGAGGCCGCGTTGAAGGGCCAACTTGGCGAGGGCGAATCGCTCTCGATGGCGATGCCCGCCGCGCCCGATGGGTCGAAGGCGAGCCTCCGCTACAAAGAGCTTTACGACGCGATGGCACCCGCCGCGCAGGAGGCGGTGATGCAGGAGGAGATTCCGCTCGGGTCGCGGTTTTTCATCAAACGCTACTTTGAATCGATCCGGCCGGAATGAAACGCATTTAGCATTTCCGAACTCGCGCGCCCGGCGCTGCATCTTCTCAATCATCTCAATGCCAACGCCCGCTTCCCTCGAATCTCAGGTCGAACAATTTCGCGCGACTTTCCACCGACTCCACGCGGAACTCGGGAAGATGATGGTCGGACAGGATGACGTGCTCGATGGCGTCCTCGTCGCGTTTTTTTCGGGCGGACATGTGCTACTCGAAGGCGTGCCAGGGCTCGGGAAAACCATGCTCGTGCGGACGCTCGCGGATGCGGTGAATCTCACGTTTTCGCGAGTGCAATTCACGCCGGACCTCATGCCGGCGGACATCGTTGGGACGAACATGATCTCGGAGGATGAACACGGACGGAAGTCGTTCCAGTTTCAGCGCGGCCCGATTTTCGCCCACATCGTGCTCGCCGATGAGATCAACCGCGCGACGCCAAAAACGCAGAGCGCGTTGCTGGAGGCGATGCAGGAAAATCATGTCACGGTCGGTGGCACGCAGCATCCGCTCGATGCGCCATTCCTCGTGCTCGCCACACAGAATCCGCTTGAGATGGAGGGGACGTATCCGCTGCCTGAGGCGCAGCTCGACCGCTTTTTCTTCAAGCTGAAAGTGCGATTCCCGAGTGCCGCCGACCTGCACACAATCCTTGATCGCACGACAACGAATGAGCGTCCGAAGATCGAAAAAGTGCTCCACAATCCTGCCGAGGTAACGACGCTGCGCGAGGTGGTGCGGCAGGTTCCGCTTGCGCCGGAAATCCAGTCGCACGCGATCGATCTCGTGATGGGCACGCATCCCGATTCGCCGCAGGCGTCACCGCTCGCGAAGAAATATGTGCGGTACGGCGCGAGCCCGCGCGGCGCGCAGGCCCTAATCTTGGCGGGGAAAATTTACGCCCTGCTCGACGGGCGGTTTCACGTCGCGGAGGCGGATATCGACAAGGCAGCGGCCGCGGCACTGCGGCACCGGATCATCTTGAATTTCGAAGGCGAGGCGGAAGGCGCGACGACGGACGACGTAATCGCCGAGGTGCTCGCGCAGGCCCGGAAATAAGCGTGGTGGCTGTTTCGCGGCGCCTCTCAATTTTCGAACCGATGAAAGTCCCGGTGGTGCTCGCGTGGCTCAGTCTGTGGTGTGCGCCGTTGCTCCGCGCCGCGGCGGACGACGTTTCCCGCCAACTCGAGGCGATCCGTGCGGAGCACGAAATCCCAGCGCTAGCCGCAGCGGTGATGGATGAGGGGAAGCTTGTGGCGATCGGCGCGGCGGGCTTCCGCAACGTGCATGTGCCGGTCCCGGTGACTCTCGACGATGCGTGGCTGGTCTGCTCTTGCACGAAATCGATGACGGCCTCGGTCGCTGCAATGCTGGTCGAGGACGGCAAACTGCGATGGGATTCCACGATCGCGGAAACGTTCCCGGAACTCGGCGACGACATCGAGCCGGAGTGGCGCGAGGCAACGCTGGAGCAACTACTGCAGCAGCTCGGAGGCGCGCCGCACGAACCGCCACCAGGCCTGTGGAAGGTCGCACTTGCACGGCACGGGACGCCGGTCGAACAGCGCGCGACTTTTGTAAAGGGCCTGCTCGCGCGGCAGCCCGCGGCGCTGCCGGGCAAGCGCTGGATCTATTCGGACTGCGGATACGCAATCGCGGGCGCGATGCTCGAGCGCGCGGCGGGCGAGAGTTGGGAAGACCTCATGCGGCACCGGCTTTTCGAGCCGCTTGGAATGAAGAGTGCGGGCTTCGGCCCTCCCGCGACGCCGGACAAACTCGATGGTCCGTGGGGCCATGAGGGGTACGATTCGCCCTACCACGCGGTGCCGCCGGGACCGGATGCGGACTATCCCGCGGCGATCGCTCCCGCGGCGGCAGTGCATTGCTCGATCGCGGATTTGGCGCGCTACGCGCAGTGGCACATCGATGGCGCGCGTGGCGACTGCCGGCTGATCTCCGCGGAGTCATTCAAGATGCTGCACACGCCGCCCGACGGGCAGGACTATGCGATGGGCTGGGTCGTGACGAAACGCAAATGGGCTGGTGGCAAGACGCTGATGCACACGGGTGAGAACACGACTTTCTACGCGGTGATGTGGCTGGGGCCGGGAGAGAATACGGCATTCGTGGCGACTGCGAACGCCGACAGCTACGAGGCCCAGCAAGCGTGCGATGAAGCAGTGCGGAAGCTGATCAACGAATACTGACGCCGGACTCGCACAAACGAGGCGAGCGTGGGAATGTGCGCTCGCTTCCGCCGCGCGCATATGTCGCGGTGTCTCCCGGATGAACCCCAATTCGCAGCCCCCTCCGTGCCGGTTTGCCCGCCGAATGCGCGCGTTTTCATCGTCCGCTGCGGTATTCGCAATCCTCGCAAGCGGGGCGGTGTTCGCGACTTGGACGCTTCCTATTTCCGCGCTGCGATCTGCGCCGCTAAATCTGACGGATATTCACCCGAGCGTTGCGCTGGCCCTTTTTCTCGCGGGGTTCGCAACCCTGTTTCTGCGCGCCGCGCCGCTGGCCGGGCAGACGCTTGGTCTCGCTGTCTGCCTCATGGGAGCGCTCACGCTGAACGACTGTCTCGGCGGGCCAGAACTCGACATTCACGTTTCTTTTTCACCGACCGTCGAGCTGCTTCCCATGCCGTTTGCGCCGGCTTCCGCGCTTGCTTTTGTGCTCCTCGGAGCCGCGCTCGTGCTGGCCCGTTGGCGAAAAAGCGCGGCTCTCTCTCAAACCATAAGCTTGCTCGCCGCGGCACTCGGTTTCCTAGCGCTGACGGGCCATCTCTTCGGCGCGGAAGAATTCTTCGGGATTTCCGGCTTCACTGGAATCGCTCTCCTGACCGCGACCTCAGTCGCACTGCTGGGACTCGCGATCGCGTTTCTTTCCGCAAAAAATGGGCCTCTCAAGATCCTGCTCAGCGACAGCGATGGCGGAATGCTCGCTCGCTGGATGCTGCCAGGCTCGATCCTCATTCCGCTACTCACGGGCCGCGCCGCGGTGTGGGGGCGGGGAAGTGCGCTCTACGACGAGGCGTTTGAGATGGCGTTTTTCGCCACCGCGTCTGCAGTCGTGTTTCTCATCGTGATCTGGTCGGTGGCGCATTGGCTGATGCGGATGGAAATGCGGAGAGGTGAAGCCGAGGAGGAGCGAGACCGCTTCTTCACCGTCTCGCTCGACCTGCTCTGCGTGGCGGGCACGGATGGGCGTTTTCGCCGGCTTAATCCTGCATTCGAGCGAACGCTCGGCTATACGCAGGAGGAGCTGCTCGCGCGGCCGTTCATCGATTTCGTGCATCCGGATGACCGCGCCGCAACGCTCGAGGTCGTGAGCCAGCTTGCCCGCGGCGAGGAGACCGTCGGTTTTGAAAATCGGTATCGGTGCAAGGACGGCGCACTGCGGTGGATGCTGTGGAGCGCCGCTGCGACACCCGACGGCGCGGTGTATGCCGCCGCCCGAGACATCACGGAACGCAAACGCGGGGAGGCCGAGCTGCGGCAGACCGCGTCGGAATTGCAGCGCTCGAATTCCGAACTCGCGCAATTCGCATATCTCGCGTCGCACGACTTGCAGGAGCCGCTGCGCGCGGTTGCCGGCTGCATACAGCTTTTGCAGCAGCGGTATTCCGGACAGCTCGATGCCCGAGCGGATGAGCTCATCGGCCACGTCGTCGATGGTGCCACACGGATGAAGGCGCTCATCGGCGATTTGCTCGCGTATTCGAAAGTCGGTCGTGGCGAGCCCGAAGAATCGCCGGTCGATCTCGACTCCGCGCTACAGCACGCGCTGCTGAATCTGCGAGCGGCGATCGAGGAGAGCGGCGCGAAAATCACGCACGATCCACTCCCGACCGTGCCCGGAAACGCCACGCTCCTTGCGCAGCTTTTCCAAAATCTCATCGGCAACTCGATCAAGTTTCGCGGCGATGCGGCCCCGGAAATTCACATCGCCGCCGGACATCGCAGCGGCGAATGGGCGTTTGCGCTCAGCGACAACGGCATAGGGATCGAGCCCGAATATTTCGAACGCATCTTCGGCATTTTCCAGCGGCTCCACACGCGGCGCGATTTTCCCGGAACGGGCATCGGGCTCGCGCTTTGCAAAAAAATCGTCGAGCGCCACGGTGGACGGATCGCGGTTCAATCGAAGCCAGGAAGCGGTTCAACGTTTCGCTTCACGCTTTCGGATCACGCACAAAAATGAGCACTTCAGGCGTTCGCATTTTGCTGATCGAGGACAGTCCCGCCGACGTGCTGCTCGCGCGTGAAGCGCTGGAGGGAACCGGGTTCGCGCACGATTTGCATGTCGTGGAAGATGGCGTGGAGGCGATGAATTTCCTGCTCCGGCGAGGAAACTTCGCGGGCTCGTCGCTGCCGGATTTCATCCTACTCGACTGGAATCTGCCGCGCAAAAGTGGGCGAGAGGTGCTTGCGGAAATGGAAGCGCATACCGAACTGCGCACGATCCCCGTGGTGGTGCTGACGACCTCGCAATCGGAGGAGGACGTACGCCGCGCGTACGGCTTGGGAGCAAATGCGTTCGTGACGAAGCCCGTGGATTTCGCTGGCTTCGAGCGCGTGATACGAGGAATCGCGGATTTTTGGTTCAAGACCGCAACGCTGCCGCAGGGGTAATTTGCGCGGACTACTCCGCGCGCTCGACGAGCACGAGGCTCGCGTCGTCGTAGAATTCCGCGGTCTTCGCGTGCTTCTCCACCGCGCGCAACAAATCCTCGGTCGGTCCGTGCGCATTCAGCAGCGCGCCGAATGACTCGGGGCCGCGCGCCACGCCATCGCTCGCGACGATCAGCACATCGCCGACCGCGAGTTCCACCTTGCAGTGTTTCAGCCGAAATGGCGCGTGCGCTCCGAAGCAGTCGATGAGCAGACGCCCGCAATTATCCGGGATGGAGAGCTGCGTGGTGACAAAGCGGCCCGCTTTTTTCCGCGCGAGAAAAATGGGCGAATCACCGACCCACTCACAGTGCGCCGTAGTTCCCTCGATCAGCGCCGCGCTCAGCGTGCAGGCGCTTTCCAGCATCGCGGGATCGTCGGCAAATTCGTCGTAAAAACGCGCATTGATCCCACGCAGATATTTTCGCGCTTGAAGCGCACGACGCCCTTCCGGTTTGTCGAAAAGCGGATCGATGGCGAGGTGGCGCTCGATGAGGTAGCTCGCCACCTCGCCTCCATGCGGGCAGCGGCTCACGCCATCCGCGACCGCGAGCAGGAGCAGACGCGAGTCGTCGTCATCGAGCCAGCGATGAAGCACGCGATCTTGATTTTCCGCGCGGCATCCGGGCCCCTTGCTTCCCATCATGCTCATTTCGAGCACATGGAATTGCGACGACGCTGCGCGATGCGGTGCGGCTGGGGAAAGCACGGTGGTCGTTTAGAGCCGCTACCGCGCCACGACAAGCGGAAGTTGAAGCCGCGCGACTTTCTCCGGTCAGCGTTTTTTCTTATGCCGCACCGGCACCGTCGGATTGTCCACATCCGACGCGTGCAGAAAGGCGCGCTTTTCCGCATACAGTGCGGCGAAGCGATCCTCGAGAATGCTCTGCCGGATATCGCGCATGAGCTGGTGGTAAAAGTAGATGTTGTGCTTGCCGAGGAGCTGCCAGCCGAGCGTCTCGCCGGTCTTCGTGAGGTGGTGCAGATACGCGCGGCAGTAGCGGGTGCAGGTCGGGCACGAGCACGCGGGATCAAGCGGCTCTTGCGAAAATTTATAGACGCCGCGCCGGAGCTGGAGGAATCCGCGCGACGTGAAGACACCGCCGCGCTGCGCGAGCTGCGTCGGAATTATGCAGTCGAACATGTCCACACCGCGATGCACGGCCTCGAGAATATCGAGCGGCGTGCCGACGCCCATGAGATATCGCGGTTTGTCGGGCGGCAGCAGAGCGGCCGTGAATTCGCAGGTGTCCTCACGCGCGCTTTTCCCCTCGCCCACCGCGAGCCCGCCGATCGCGTATCCGTCGAATGGCAGCGCCGTCAGAGCCTCCACGCTCTCGCGCCGCAGCTCGTGAAAAAGCGCGCCCTGCACGATTGCAAACATCGCCTGCGGGGAGTCGCCGCGCGCCGCAAGGCTGCGCGCCGCCCAGCGATGCGTGATCCCGAGCGCGGCGCGCGCGGAGGTTTCGTCGGCGGTGGATGGGATGCACTGGTCGAGAGCCATCATGATGTCGCTGCCGATCGCGATCTGCGTCTCGATGCTGAGTTCCGGGCTGAGCAGGATCAAGCGACCGTCGTGGTAGCTTTTGAAAGTCGCGCCCTGCTCGCTCATGGAGCGCGAGTGGGGCAGCGAGAAAATCTGGAATCCGCCGGAATCGGTGAGCACCGAGCGATCCCAGCTCATGAATCCGTGGATCCCGCCGGTGCGCCGGAACACCTCGGCGCCGGGGCGGATGAGGAGGTGGTAGGTATTCGCCAAGAGGATTTGCGAGCCGGCGTCCTCAAGCGTGCGCGTGAGCTGCGCCTTCACGGTCGCCTGCGTACCGACCGGCATGAAGAGCGGCGTGCGTACCTCGCTGTGCAGCGTGCGGAAAGTGGCCGCCCGCGCGCGGGTGCCGGAGGCGGTGGCGTCGAGGCGGAAATTGAGCAATTTAGGAAGTTGGGTTTAGGATTTAGGAAGTGAAGCGCGGGGCTCCGAAAGAATGTCCGACACCGAGACTCCTCTCCGCACCTCCTAAATCCTAAACCTTACTTCCAAAGTCCATCCATGCGCTCCGAGCCTAAAAAACGTATCGACACTCGCGCGGCGGAGTCGCCGCGAAGTGGCTTAAATCCAGCTTTTGCGGGGATCGATTTGGCGGGCGTTTCCATCTCGGGCCCGTCTGCGGGATCACCGATTTCGGATACAGCGCCCTCGGTGTCTCGACCTCACTGGAAAATGGGGCGCGTCGTGCTACGGCGGGAGAAGGCACATCGTGGCGGGAAGACCGTGATCGTAGTGGATGACTTTGCCACGCATCTGCCGGAGTCGGTCATCGAGTGTGTGGCGAAAAGGCTGCGCGCAGCGTGCGGCTGCGGCGGGACGGTGAAGGGGCGCACGATCGAGGTGCAGGGCGATCAAGCCGGGAAGGTCCGCGCGCTGCTGGAAGAGGAGAATTTCACGGTCGCGGGAATTCGGTAATCGACGGGCGCAGGGCACAACCTCTGCTCCACTTTACGGTCAGCCGATCCAGTCAGCAACGCGCCTCTATGCTTCCCAATCCCGCGAATTCCAATCACGACGCCCGTCGGCAGGAAACACACGCTATTCCCATGATCGACCCACCGATCAGCATGCTCGATCTCACGGTCGTCACCGCGGACAACGAAAATATCGAGGCGGAATTGCGCATCGTGATCGAGCAATTGCGCTCCCGCGCGCGCGAGCAACTCACCCAGGCGCTTGAACTCGAGAAAGACAAGGAGTCGCTGGAGTCGCAGCTCGAAAATGCCTTTGAGCAGCTCCACGCCGCACGCGAGCGCGAGATGGCTCTCCGCGCGCGCACCTCCGAGGCGATTGCCGCCGCAAAGCAGCGTGACGAGGCGATCGAGTCGGCGCAACGCCATGCGAAGACGATCGCCGAACTACAAAAACGGATCGCCGATATCAGCCGTGAGCAGGATGCGGCGAGCAGCCAACGTGAGGCTGTCGCAAAGCAGACGGCTGCCGCGGCGCGCTCTGCGGAGGCGGCGAGTTCGCAACTCGCGCAGGCGCAAAAGAAGGTGCTCTCGATCCGCCTGGCGCGCGATGCCGCGCAGTCGCACAGCCAGGAGCTTTCGCAAAAACTCTCCGCGGCGATGTCGAAAATCGCGGATCTGGAATACGCGCAAGAGGAATTTGAAACAACGCGGGCGCATGCCGGAGGCGAGATGGATCAAGTCCGCCGCGAGCGCCAAACTCTGAGCGATGAACGCGCGGGCCTCATCGCTCAAATCGCGGAGCTGAGCGCCGAGGTCGATGCAAACCGCACTCGCATCCTCGATCTCGCGCAGCAGAAAAACGCCGCCAATACGCTCGACAACGAACTCACCGAGGCGCTGGCACAAGCCCGAATGCAGGTCGCCGGGCTCGAGCGCGAGCGGGACGCGGCGCGCTCGCGCGCCCAAGAGCAGGCGACGGAACTCGATGAACTCCGCACGCAATTGCAGGCGCTCCGGCTCGAAGTCGCTGCGCCGCGCAGTGGTGGTGCCGATTTTGAAGATCTCCGTCGGCAGCACGCAGCGCTGCGCGAAGAGCGCGATGAGATCGCAGCGCGGGAACGCGAAATTTCAAACGAATCCAACGCCCAGCAAGAGCAGCTCGCGACTCTCGCGGATGAGCTCGCGGCGGTGCAGCGGCGGTGCGAGGACGCGGTAAAACGCGCCGACGATGCCCAACAACAATGCGTGAATGTGACACGGGAGCGCGATGCCGGGTGGGATGGGCAGTTGGAGGAAACACAAATCCTCGAGGCGCAGTTGTCCGCGCTTCGAGCGCGTGACGCCGAACTTGTGCTAGCGCTCGAGAAGGCCGGGCAAATGGCGGAACGGGAGTCGCACGAACTCGAGAAAGTGCGCGAGCGGGCGCGACGTTGTGAGGATTACCGCATGGAGTCGATCGAACTCGCGGGGCGTCTCGATGCAGCGCAACGCGACATCATCGAGCTCACGGCGCATCTCGCGGAGGCGCGCTTGCAGGCGAAATTCGCGCTCGCTGCAAGCGCCAAAAAGACGGACGAAGCTGCACTTAGGGGCGCGCCTGCGGCTGCGTCAGTGCAAGAAGTCACGAGCCCCGAAATTCACGAGCTGGAACACGCCGATGAGAGCCCGGCTTTGCATGAATCTTTCACCGAAAAAGACGCAAGAGGTGCGCTGGTCGCGATGCGCCGCTGCTACCAGACCTTTTCCAAGACGCCTTCAGACCTGAGTCTCCTGAACGAGCTTCACGCGCATGCTCACGGCTTCTCCGAGCGCGCGCGTGTGTCGGGACTCGTCGCGCTGCACCGCTTGAGCGCTGCATTTGCGAGCCTCGCGCATCATCTTTACCGCGTCCCGGAAACGCTAAACCCGTCCACCCTGCGCACGGTCCAGCAGACGATCGAATTTCTCACTGCGCTCGTGCGCGATCGGAATCTCACGCATTTGCACGATCCGGTGAAAGCGCAGATTTACGTCGTCGATGACGATGCGGACAACTGCCAGGCGATCTCGATGGCGCTCGAGATGGTCATGCTGAAAGTGACCTCCGCGCAGGATCCATCGGTCGCGCTCGGTGAGATCGCCAGCGGGCGCTACGACCTCCTCCTGCTCGATATCAATCTGCCCGGCATGGATGGCTTCGAGCTGTGCGAAGAAATTCGAAAATGCTCGACCTACGCGACGACGCCGATCGTTTTTCTTACCGGCCTGAACACGCTCGAGCGCCGCGTGCAATCCACACTCAGTGGCGGTAACGACTTCATCGGCAAGCCGTTCAACCTGCACGAACTCGGCGTGAAAACGCTGACGCTGATTTTGAAGACACAGCTCGGGATCCCGTAACCTTCTAGTCGCAGAGCGCCGCGAGGATCTGCTGTTCACGCGCTCGATGCTCCGCGTCGCCCAAGACTTTTTCAGCCGCGGTCTCGCCCGACAAATCCGGCACCTCAATCCACGAGCGGCAACCGCCATATCGCGGTGCGTCGGGGAAAATCAGCGGCGGCACAAGCCGCGACACGCGGACAAACGCGAGGCTGACGCTCTGCTTTTCATCGTAACGGAAACGCTCCTCAATCACCTCATCGCGCCACAGGTGAAATGGCGCGAGCCGCCGCACGGCATCCAAGTCGGCGACCTCGCGCGTCCACTCGACGCGCGCGCGGAGACTGATTTCGAGGTCGGGCCTCTGCTCCGGCATCGCAGTCTCTGGCGGCAGCTTCAGTTTGGCGACCTGCTCGTGAAAGAGCGTGGGAAACAGCAGAAACTCGTAATGTTGAAAGCGGAAACCGGCACGCCCCTCGGCGATGCCACCTTTGCGCAAGATGATGCTCTGCGTCCCGCGCCCAAGCGCATCGCAGATGAGTGTCCATTCTTTGAAAGCAATCATGGGATTTAGGATTTAAGATTTTGGAAGTGAAGCGCCCGGCGTCTCACTTTCTAAATCCTACTTCCTAAATCCCCACCCTCGCCCATCTTTTCGCCATGCCATTCAAGATCGACCTGCACTGCCATTCCTGGTTTTCCGGCGATGGCGTGAGCAGCCCGGAGGAGATGATCGCGTCGGCGAAAAAGAAGGGGCTCCACGGCCTTGCGATCACCGATCACAACACCTGCGACGCGCACCTTTACCTCCGGGAAAGAGGGCTCGCTCGTGAGGATGGGCAACCGGTCGATGGCTTCCTCGTCATCCCCGGCGTGGAGGTGACGACCGCGGAGGGGCATCTGCTTTGCCTCGGCGTGATCCTGCCCAACCTGAAGCGCACGCCCGCCTCGGAGGTCTGCAAAATCGTGCATGAACTCGGCGGGCTCGCCATTCCGCCGCACCCGTACGATTTGTTCCGCGCAGGCATCCGGCAGGCGGTGCTCGAGACGCTGCCGCTCGATGGGCTTGAGGTTTTCAACGCGGCGACCACTTTCAAACGCTACAATAAAAGGGCGTTCGACTTTGCGCAGGCGCATCATCTTCCCATGACCGCTGGCAGTGACGCGCACCACGAAGCGGCCGTCGGAACGGCCTATACGATCCTGCACACGGACGAATTTTCGGTGAAGGGTATCCTCGGCCAGATCACGAAAGGCACGGAGCTGAACCAGCAATATCTCAGTCCGAAAGACGCGATCCGAAAGACCTGGAACAACTGGCTGCGCCTGCGCCGCAAACGCGTGCTGAGCGCACCGTAAGTGGGATCAGTGCGCTGCGTGGGCGCTGAGCCGGCCGGAGAAAATCAGCAGGCCGAACGCGACGACATGAAACGTGATGAGGATATTCGCCGCGCGCCAACCAGCGCCGTCGCCCCACATTTTTCGCTGTTTGTTCCATCGGGCAAACCAGTCGTAGGCGCACAGCAGCGCCGCGTGATACAGGCCGTAGATGAGGTATCGCGGCTCCAAGTCGCCCGACATGTGCCAGAGGCCCATAATGCCGAATGTGAGGAAGAGCCCGAGATACGAGGAGGTGTGCCGGCCCTTAAACCACTTGCCTTTTCCCGCCGCGAGCAGGAAACGCATGTAGATGTGATCGCGGAACCAGAAGGAGAGCGACATGTGCCAGCGGTTCCAGAAATCGCGGATGTTCCGGGAGATGAATGGCAGGTTGAAATTTTCCGGCGTGTGGACGCCGAAGAGGTAGCTGAGCCCAATCGCAAATGCGCTGTAGCCCGCGAAGTCGAAGAACAGGTAAAACGTGTAGGCGTACATGTAGCTCGCCATGCGGAGCGCGGTGTCGCCGTGTTCAAAGCGATCCATCCAGTAGGTCCTGATGAGCGCGGCCACGATGAACTTGTAGAAAAAGCCGCGGAAGACCCGCTGCACGGCGGTGTCGAAATCGGCGAGAAATTCTGCGCGATCACGCTTGCGATTCCAGTCGAGGCCGAAGCGCCGGTACCGGTCGATCGGCCCCGCGGAAATGGTCGGAAAGAACAATAGGTAGGCGAAGTATTGGGGCGCGGAAAGCGACTTGATCACGCCATCGTGAATGCTGAACACGACGTCCAGCGCGCGAAACGTGACATAGGAGATGCCGAGAAATCCCAGCGCGGTTTGCGGTGAAATCGCGGGCAGAAATTTCGCCACGAACAACGGCAGCACCGACAGTGTCAGCACGACACGAAATGTGCCGCGCGTTTTCCATTTCAAAAGCGCCGCCGCGAGCGCGCCCTCGAATGCGACGAAAGCGAGCGCGATCCACGCCTCCTGCACCCCGAAGCCGGGGCGGATTTCGAGGGTCTTGCCGAGGTGAATGAAAATCGCGGCCGCACTCGCGATCAAGGCCCAGCGGGCACTCGCGCGTCCGAAGAGGCCAAGCGCGACGGTGGGAACGACAAGGTAAAGCAGCAACCCGAAGTACGGGAAATCCGCGTAGGGAGTCATTTGAGGAGCGGTGTGTTTACCTCAAATCCCTCGCGAGCACGCGAATCTTTTAGAGTGCTGCGGACAAACAAAAAAGCCCCGCGCGCGAATCGCTCGCGCGCGGGGCACGGAACCGACGGTGTGGCGTTAAGTTACCGCGATTTTGCGCGGCTTCACGCTCTCGGCTTTGGGCAGATGAAGCGCGAGCACGCCTTGCTCTATCTTCGCGTGGATGCGAGCCGCGTCGATGGATGGATCGATCTCGAAAACGCGCCGGTAATCGAGGCCGCGCGATTCTTGGAAGAGCTCTCGTCCTTTCGTCGCGACCGGGCTGCGGTGGCCGACGATGAAGAGTTGCCCGTTCTCGACGGTGACTTCGAGGCCGTCTTTTGCGACGCCCGGCATTTCCGCCTCGAGCAGGTAGCCTTCGCTCGTCTCGAGGATATCGGCGAGCGGGGTAATATAGCTGGGATGGCGCGGAGGCACCGGTGGAGTTTTTGACTCAGGTTTGGTCAATGTGTTCATAGGTCTGGATTGAGTTGAGAAGTGGTTGCCCAGCGGGCGGGTTTGCGCCCGCTGGAGTTGTTGTTTTAGGAAACGCTGACCGCGATTTGCTTCGGTTTCGCTTCCTCCGATTTTGGCAGCACCACGCGCAGGATGCCGTCATTGTAGGTGGCCTCGACTTTCGAAGGATCGACGCTCGCCGGGAGCGTGACGCTACGCTGGAAGCAGCCGAAGAAGCGCTCGCTACGGAAGCTTTCGCCTTCCTTCTTTTCGCGTTCGTTTTTCCGCTCACCCGAGATGCTGAGGGTGCCATCTTGCAAGGTGATTTCGATGGCGTCCTTCTTCATGCCAGGCAGCTCGCAGATGACGTGGAAGTGATCGCCATCCTCGACGACATCGAGGGCGGGCGACCAGCCACTGAAGAGGCCGGTATCGCGACTCGGCCAGGTGAATTCGAACAACCGATCGACATCGTCGCGCAGCGAAGCGAGGCGATCTGGCGGCGTCCACGGAGTGAGGTCTGTTGGTTGATAACGTAGTATGTTCATGATGTTGATCTGTCAGTTTTGTTTCGCCTGACAGATCTCGTTGGAGCTTCAGAAATGCCAGTCGTCCCTACTGAGATCGATACGGATAAGATCCTGCCGATCAGACAGTTATGAATCACTAGCCTTGTCGGATAAAATCTCCACCGCGCCGAGGTGTCGCGCGCCACATTTCGCAGTTGGGACAGCCTGTCCCCGACGAGACTTTACCTACCGCTCCTACTGGTCGATGAGTTGCTGGATCTGGGAGGTGTAGCCTTCGTAGGTCTTCACGATGCGCCAGCCGAGGTAGATGACGACTCCGAAGTAGATGAGCTTCGTGAACCAATCGGCGGCACTTTGGAGCCGAACCAGCGCGTCAGTTTGATAGTTGGCGGCGAGGCGGCGCAGCTCGGCGTCGAGTTCGCCGGATTCTTCACCGATGAGGATGGCGCGTGTCACCTCCTCGGGAAAAGCGCGGCTGTCCGCGAGGAGCGGGCCGACCTGCGCGCCGTTGCGAATCTCAGGAAGAGCAGCATCGACAGCGGCTCGGATGCGCCCGCTACGGCTGGCTCGCCCGGCGGCGGTGAGGGCGTCGAGGACGTTCACGCCGGCATCGAGCTCGACCTGATAGATCATGCAAAAACGCGCGATGGCAAAGCTGCGGCGGAGCTTGCCGATGACCGGGATGGCGCGCAGAAGGCGGTCGGTGCCAGGTTTCATCGCCCCGGCATCGCGCAGAAAGGGGAGCAGGAGGGCGGCGGCGAGCGCCACGCCGTAGATGATCGCGAAAATCGTGCCGGTCTGCCGCAGATACACGCCGGGGCTGCCGGTGAATAGCGCGGGCAAACCAAGCGACAGGATGCCGAAATGAAGCACGAAAATCGGGTAGAGCGATTTGCGAATCACGGTCTCGCGGGCAAACGCGAGTGCTTCGAAATAAGTCGCGAGCTGCTCGAGCCCGTGTTCGAGCTTGCCGCCCTTTTCCACCGCCGCGATCACGCTCGCCTCGGTCTGCGAGATCGCTCCGCGCTGGGCCTCGCAGGCTTCGCCGACGGTCGCGCCTGCATCGAGTGCGCTGCGAAGCCGGTTAATGACCGAGTGGAGGGGGCCACGGGTGGTGCGCGAAAGCTTCTCGAGCGCGGAGGGGAACGTGACTCCGGCGCGCAGGAGCTGGGCGAGGCTGTGGTAGAAGCTTTGCTTCGCGCGGAGGGGTAGCGGCACTGGAGAGAGTTCGGGGTTTCATCGCCGCGGATCAAGGTTTAATCAGGCATGAATGAACCTCGACCGCATCATGGATGCCGCGCTACAGGAGGCCGCACGCGGGATCGGGCATACGAGCCCGAATCCCGCGGTCGGCGCCGTGATCGTGCGCGGCGGGCGGATCGTTGGGCGCGGTTTTCATTGCAGGGCGGGCACGCTACACGCGGAAATCGAGGCGATCTCGGCTTTGAAAAATGCAGGGCTCGCGCGCGGCGCGACGCTCTTCGTGACGCTGGAGCCGTGCTCCACTCACGGCCGCACGCCGCCGTGCGTGGAGACGATCATTCGCGCGGGATTTTCGCATGTCGTGATCGGCGCGATCGACCCAAATCCGGCACACGCCGGACGCGGAGTGGAATTGCTTCGAGCGGCTGGGATTCATGTAACCACGGGCATTTGCGAACGTGAATGTCGCGAGATGAACGCGGCTTTCAACCGATGGATCGTGACGAGAATGCCGCTCGTGATCGCGAAGGCGGGCATGTCGCTGGATGGCCGGCTGACTCGCCCGCCGGGAGAAAGCCAGTGGCTCACGGGCGAGGCGGCCCGGGGGGATGCGATGCAATTGCGCGCGCGAGTCGATGCGATCCTGATCGGTGCGAATACGCTTCGGATCGACAATCCGCGCCTCACGGTGCGCGGCATTCCGGACTCACGGCAGCCTTGGCGAGTGGTGCTCACGCGGAGCGACGTGCTGCCGCGCGACGCGCATCTTTTCACGGACGAGCACCGCGAGAAGACGCTGGTCTTTCGCGGGAAGTCGCTGCGCTCGGTGCTCCGCGAACTCGGACGGAAGCAGGTCACGAGCGTGTTGATCGAGGGTGGGATGCAGGTGCTCGGCGAGGCGTTCGATCGGCGGCTCGTCGATGAAGTGCGATTTTACGTCGCGCCGATTTTGTGCGATGGCCCGGTGCTCACGGTCGGCGGTCGGGGCGTCGGGGCTTCGATGGAAGCGCCCCTGCTGCGGGATGTTTCATATCGAAAAATCGGCGGCGATTTGTGCTTGGCGGGACGGCTGTAACTTCCACCGCAAGGCACGCGTCTTTGGTCCCGAAACCCAACCCCACCAACCCTCTATGAACCTCGCCGACGTCTTCACTTTCCTTTTCGTCATCCTCGGATTTCTCATCGTTTTTGTCGGCTACTGGCTGATGGCGGCGGGTCTGTTTCCGCGGTTCGTCGAGCGATGCTCGGAGCAGATCGGCAGTGCGCCGGTGAAGACGACGCTGCTCGGGCTGTCCACACTTGGTCCGATCGTGGTGATCGGGTTGACGATCAGCAGCAAGGCGCCGAATGCGGCAGCGAAAGTCGTTGGAATCGCATTCGCTTTGCTGGCCTTGCTCGGCGCGCTTTTCGGCTCTGCGGGGCTCGCGCATCGGATCGGCGCGGGATTGCGCTCGGAGCGGGATGAGCGCGATCCATGGCGACGCAATTTGCGCGGCGGTGTGGTGCTCGCGCTGACGTTCGTAATGCCGTTTCTCGGGACGTTCGTCGTGATGCCGTTTGCGTTCGTCGCAGGCTTCGGGGCATTCGTCATTGCGGTGTTCAAACGCCGCGCGGCGGTCGTTTCCGAGCCTGCACCCGCAGCCATCCCCGCCCCGATTTTGTGAACTTCTCGCGTCGAACATTTCTCACGCTCGGCGCGGGCGCGCTCGCCGGAATCGGCGCGGGCTGCGATCCGAAGCGGGCGCGCACGGACATCTGGCGCAGGATCGGCAAGCCGACCGCAATGCCGATGGATGGCTCGCTCAAAGCTCCCGCTGGCACGGAAATCGACGAGGTTTCTCACGCGATTTCGCGCCTCACTTTCGGCGCGCGCGCCGGGGAATATGCACGCGTCGCCGCGATGGGGACGCCCGCTTTTCTCGATGAGCAACTCGCACCGGAGACGATTGACGACTGGCAGTGCGAGCGGGTGATTCGCCACGAATTCGACGAGCTCGGAGAACCAGCGAGTCGCTTCTTTCAACGGAAGGCAAACCTCACAGATCCGCTCCAGCAGATGTTTCCCGGGCTGCGGACGGGCGGGGCACGCGTCGGCGATTTGTATGAATTCAAAGAGAAAGTGCTGCTCAGCGACCTGACGCGCGCGACGATTTTGCGCGCGGTTTTGAGCAAGCGGCAGCTCTTCGAGGTGATGGTCGGATTCTGGAGCGACCACTTTAACATCGACCCCTCAAAGGCGGAGTGTAAGTGGCTGAAGACTGCCGACGATCGCGATGTGATCCGGGGTCACGCGCTCGGGAATTTCCGCGAGATGGTGCGGGCGAGCGCGCTGAGCCCGGCGATGCTATGGTATCTCGACGGACGCGTGAACCGGAGCAAAGACGCGACCGAGAAGCCGAATGAAAATTACGCGCGCGAGCTGATGGAGCTGCACACGCTCGGCGTGCACGGTGGCTACACGCAGCAGGATGTGATGGAGGTCGCGCGCTGCCTGACGGGCTGGACCGTGCGCGACCAGAAAAAGTTCTTCAAAGGGCGCGTGGAATTTCACGTGGACCTGCACGACGACGGTGCGAAGCGGCTGCTCGACGTGGACATCCCGGCAGGTGGCGGCGCGCGCGATCTTGACCGTCTGCTCGACATCGTGGCGCTGCATCCGAGCACCGCGCGGCACATCGCGTGGAAGCTGTGCCGGCGCTTCATCGCGGACGAGCCTCCGGTCGCGGCGATCGATGCGACGGCGCGCGCGTTCACCGAATCGAAGGGGGATATCTGCACGACTTTGCGCGCGCTTTTTACGACGCCGGAGTTTCGCGCGCCGGAGTTTCGCGCGGTGAAATTCAAGCGTCCGCTGCATTTCGTCGTGTCGGCGCTGCGGGCATCGAATGCGGAGACGAATGCGTCGAACGAACTCGTCCAACTGCTGCTGCGGCTCGGTCAAGCGCCGTTCCGGTATCCGACTCCCGACGGATACCCGGAGGAGGCATCGCACTGGCAGAGCACGCTGCTGTGGAGGTGGAATTTCGCGGCGGCTCTCGCGCAAAATGACATCAAGGGAACGAGCGTGGATTTCGAGAAACTGAGCGGCGCGCTCGGCGGGGACGAGGCGGTGATGGCGACGTTTTTAGGACGGCTTCCTGGCGAAGCGGAGCGCGCGGCTTTTCACGCGTCCGGATCGGGGCTCGCGTTGCTGGTGGCCTCTCCGGCGTTTCAGCGGTGCTGATTTTATGAACGCTCCACAGGCTCTCATCACCGGCAATGGCGACGCGCGGCAGACGCTCATCGTCGTGTTTCTGCGCGGCGCGGCGGACGGGCTTTCGCTCGTGCCGCCGATCGAGGACGACGCGTATTACAAAGCGCGCCCACGCATCGGCATCCCAAAAAACGAGGCGGTAAAGCTCAACGGATTTTTCGGCCTTCATCCGAATCTCGCGCCCCTGTCGCCGGCATTCGCGGAGGGTGATCTCGCAATCATCCACAGCGCGGGATCGGAGGATCAGACGCGCTCGCATTTTGAAGCGCAGGACTTGATGGAGCACGGCGGCGTCGCGGCTGGCGGCTGGCTCGGGCGTTTTCTACGCGCGCGTCCGGCTCCGGCGAGCGGCGCGCTCGCTTGCGTGGCAGTGGGAAAGGCGCTCCCGGAATGCCTCCTCGGCGCGCCGACGGTGACCGTCATGCAGACGCTCAACGACTTTGCGCTCGGCGCAAAATCGCCCGCGCTGCGGCCCGAGCTCGAGCGGCTCTACGCGATGGAAACTGGCCAACTCGGCATCAGCGCGCGCGATACTTTCGACGCGCTCCTCCGGATCGACGCGATGCGCACGACACCCTACGAACCGGCGAATGGCGCGGCGTACGACACGGACGAATTTTCCGACGGGCTGCGCCAACTCGCGCGACTCATCAAGGCGGACGTCGGGCTCGAAGCCGCGTCGATCGACATCGACGGTTGGGACTCGCACTTCACGCAGCAGACGCTGCTCCCGCCGCTCGTGGCAAAGCTCGCGACCGGACTCGCGGCGTTCCGAAAAGACCTCGGAGCGCGCATGGCCACGACGACGGTCGTCGTAATGACCGAGTTCGGCCGCACCGTGCAGGAGAATTCCGCGTTTGGCACCGATCACGGACGTGGCGGCGCGATGTTCGTGATGGGCGGCGGCGTGCGCGGCGGCAAAGTCCACGGCGAATGGCGTGGCCTCGGCGAGCTGGAAAAGCGCGGGCTCAGCGACAGCTACGCCGACCTCCCGGTGCGCAATAACTACCGCAACATCCTCGCCCCGATCCTCCAGCGCCACGGTGCAGCATCAGAGCAACTCGCCTCGATCTTCCCAAATTTCGCGCTGACTCCGCTCGGAATCTACGCCGCCTAATTCCGCTCCACTCGCAGCCGCAGGAAGCGCGGGCTGTCGGGCGATGCGGCCACATTATCCCGCACGACGATCGTCTCCGTCGTGCCCGTGGTGTGTGAAACTTCCGTCGTCACCGCGTTGCTCGGCATGCTCGCCGTGTCGGAGTAGGTCGAGCCGTCGGCCCAATTCTGCAAGTCGCTGCTCGCCTGCACGATGAACGTAAGGTCGGTGGCGCCCGCGTTTCTCGAAAAAGTCAGCGTAGCGAAATCCGTCCCATCGAGCACAGGCGCAGCGTCGGCGCGCGGGCTCAGCGGATCGGAGTTGTAGGCGAATTCCAGCAGATTCGAGATGCCGTCGCCGTCGGGGTCGGCATCACTCGCGGCCTGCGGTACGGTGAGGATCGCGCCGAATTTCGCCTTTCGCCACTGGTCGAATGGCGTCTCTCGGATCGTCACGAGCAGCGTCGCTGCACGGTCGATCACCGCGAGGCCAGTCGGGTTCGAGATCAAAATCCTAAAGTATTCGTCCACCTCGACGATCGAGTCGGAAAGGATCGGAATCCGAATGGTTCGCGGAGTGGAATCGCCCGCGGCCCAATCGAACGTTCCGCTCATGGCCGTGTAATCCGTGCCCGCGCCCGCGGTGCCGTTGCCGGTCGCGAAGCTCACGCTCACCGGGTCGGAAAGGTCGCCGCTGCGGAGGATCGGGATGTCCACGAAGCCGGCTCGCTCGCTCACCGTCACGGTTCCGAATCCGAAATTCACCGCGCCACAACTGAAGGTGATTTCAAGCGCAGGAGGATTCGAAGCGGCCTCCGCCGACGCAAATATCCAGCGGGGCGCGCTCGTCGTCTGAATCGTCCAGCCGTCGTTTTCCGCCCCACTTTCCCATGAACGAACCGCCACCGTGGCATCAAACGATGTCACCGACGTGAATCCCAATTCCGCGTTGGGGACTGCCGTGGCGTCCGACAGGATTGCAGCCTCCGAGTCGTCCGTCGAGACGCCCGCCGCGAGCGAATCCCATGTGCTCGAGTCGGACCACGGCCGGAGCATTCGGTGCATTCGCATCTTTCCCGCCGAACCCGTAGTCGTGCCGAGGAAAAGTTTCGCCGACTCGATGTTCACGCTTGCGGGAAGCTGCGATGGTGACGCACCGAAAAGGTCATCGAAACCGACCAGCGCCTGCACCCGTGCGCCCGTGCCGCCGGCCGGGGCGAGCGAGGTGGCGGTTTCGTTCGATGCAGCCGGCGACGCCTCCGAGATCGACGTGTCGTGCGTGCCCGCGTATCCGGCGAGACCATTTTGAAAAACCCGCGTGTTCACCGGCAACTCGCCCGTAAAGACGCCGGTGAGTGGTTGCACCTCCGCCGAGCGGCCGGAATGCGCTAGCCCGAAAAGATCCTCCAGCGTGTGCAGGACATTGTGGATCGTCCAGCTCCCGGCGTTGAGCGTGCCGTCGCGCAGATTCGCGCCGTAGAAAATCGCCGGGATTCGATTGGCCGTTTGAAAATTATCCTCGTCCCAAATGACAATAAGCAGGCTGTTGTGCGTCTTCGCCCACTCGGCATACGCGCTCACTCTTTGCGAGAGCCACGCGTCGCCGGACGCCACGCCGAAGTCGTGCATGTTGTTGGCATTGTTCGGGATGACGAAAGCCAGGGTCGGCAGCGTGTTGAAATTTGACGGGAACGTCCCAAACGTCTGGTGCAGCGATGGCGAAAGTTGGTTCGCGGCGAGAGCGCCCGTTTTCATCCAGTTCGTCCACGGGCAATGCCGCCGATAGTAGTAGCCGGCAGCCTCGGTCGTGATGTCACCAGCGGCGGGGAGGCTCTCGGAGTACGCCTTGAAAGTGCGGCCCGATGCGATCAGCGCGGCACCGAGATTCGGCGTTGAGAACGGAGTACCGACGGCAGGCGAGTCACCTGTCACGCCTTGGTTGTCGCCAGAGAAAAACTCGTGGTAATTCGGCTGACTCGGGTGCGTCACCGAGCGCATGTTCGTAAAGGACACCCCGCCATTCGCGAGTGAGTTGATGTAAGGCGCGGCGGTGCTCCCGATGATCTGCCCGTAGCCTTCGTTCTCCTCGATCACCACGACCAAATGATCGTAGCTCGGCAGCATCGCTTGCGCCGCGCCGCCCAGCATCCAGTAAGCCGCGAGCAGCGCCGCAGCCTGACATTTTCCAAAAACAACACCTCGGGGGAGCCTCATCGCGCGCTTCATTTCCGCGCACGGTAAGAGCGAATTGTCGTGCCGCAACAAATGACGCAGCAGCCGGCGCGCCGACATTCCGTTTGCCTAGCTTTCGCGGCGCGCCGATAGTCCCGACCCTTATGACTCTGACTGAAAAAATCCTCGCGCGCGCCAGCGGAAAATCGCGCGTCGAGGCCGGCGACAACGTGTGGGTAAATGTGGACGTCCTCATGACGCACGACGTGTGCGGCCCAGGGACCATCGGCGTCTTCAAGCGCGAATTCGGCAACGACGCGAAGGTGTGGGACGCGCAGAAAGTCGTCATCATCCCCGACCACTACATTTTCACCGCCGACAGCATGTCGAACCGCAACGTGGACATCCTCCGCGACTTCGTGCGCGAGCAGCAGTTGCCCTATTTTTACGACGTCATCGACGACCCGAATGGCCACTGGCAATTCGACGCCAGCAAAGGCCTGCACGACCGCCAGCACGGCTCGAAATACACCGGCGTCTGCCACACCACGCTCCCGTGGAAAGGCCACCTGCGGCCCGGCGAAATCCTCTTCGGCACCGACTCGCACACCTGCATGGCCGGCGCGTTCAATCAATTCGCCACCGGCATCGGGAATACAGACGCCGGCTTCATCCTCGGCACCGGCAAGCTGCTGATCAAAGTGCCGGAATCAATGCGCTTTTTCCTCGAGGGAAAAATGCAGCCCGGCGTCATGGCGAAAGACGTGATCCTGCATGTCATCGGCGACATCGGCTTCGACGGCGCGACCTACCGCGCGATGCAGTGGGAAGGCCCAGGCGTCAACGCGATGAACATGGACGACCGCATGACGATCGCGAACATGGCGATCGAGGCAGGGGGTAAAAATGCGATGTTTCCCTGCGACGAAAAGACCATCGAATACGTCAACGCGCGGACTGCCGAAAACGGCACGAAGAGCGACTTCGAGCCGGTCGAGCTCGATGCGGAGCAGACCTTCATCTACGACAAAAAGTTCGACCTCTCCGCGCTCGAGCCGACCGTCGCGTGCCACCCCGACCCGGGCAATCGCCGGCTCGCGAAAGAGATGAGTGATGTCACACTCGACCGCGCCTACATCGGCTCGTGCACGGGTGGAAAAACGAGCGACTTCCTGGCATTCGCGGAGGTCGTGCGCGGCAAGACCGTGAAGATCGACACCTTCGGAGTGCCCGCCACGACGAAAGTCGTGCAGGAACTCAAAGACATGCACGTCGATGGGAAAAGCGTCTGGTCCATCTTGGAAAGCGCCGGCGTCCGCATGACCGAAAACGCCTCCTGCGCCGCCTGCCTCGGTGGCCCCGTCGATACCTTTGGCCGCCTCAACACGCCGATGAAATGCATCAGCGCGACCAACCGAAATTTCCCCGGCCGCATGGGAAACAAGGAGAGCCAGGTCTTCCTCGCGAGTCCCTACACCGTCGCAGCCAGCGCCCTCACCGGCCACGTCACCGACCCGCGGGAATTTATCAGCTAATCCCGAGCCTCCAGCTCGGGACGATGGCGCCCAGAGGCTCGGCTTTCGTCGCGTCTTCGGGTGTCCGGGCGCGCATTGCGAATATCGCAATGACGTTCCTTGCAAACGGGTCTGGCAATGCCTCGCGAGTTTTTGAGACTTCCACGCAAACGATGCGACTGCCGATCTTCATGCTTTTCTGCTGCGCCGCGCTCGCCGCGTGCGCCACGAAAGCTCCAGTCCTGCCCGGCAGCAAATACATGGTGATCGTGGAAAAAACGCCCTTCTACAAATACGGCCCCGCGCAGACATTCGGTGCCGATTTTCAACTCCTGAAAGACCAGCGTGTGACGATGATCCAACGCTCCTTCGGCTACAGCCGCGTGATGACCGCCGACGGTGTCACCGGCTTCGTCCCGAGCGACGACCTCGGCCTCGCACCGCCCGAGCCCGTCGTCCGCGCCACACCCGCGCCGAAGTTCGGCGGCCTCTTCTCCGGCAAGCCAAAGCGCAGCAACGTCGAGTCCACTCCCGGCTCCCCGCTCTTCGACACCAGCGAATTTCCCGCCGCTCCCCTGCCCGACAAACCCGAGCCAAAAGGCCCGCCAAAACCCGCGCCAAGATTCCGTTTCTAAACTCCGCCTGCGACGCTTTCTTCTCACCACTATGTCCCACACCATCACCAGCCCCGTCTATGTCTGCGCCGACAACATCGACACCGACCAGATCATCCCCGCGCAATACCTCACGCTCGTCCCAACCATCGCCGAGGAGTATGAAAAGCTCGGCAGCTACGCGCTGATCGGCCTTCCCGACCATCTCTACCCGACGCGTTTCGTGCCGGAAGGCGGGCTCAAGACGCCATATAAAATCGTGATCGCCGGCCGCAATTTCGGCTGCGGCAGTTCGCGCGAGCACGCCCCAATCGCGATGGGCGCCGCCGGCGTCCAGGCTGTCGTTGCCGATTCCTTCGCGCGCATCTTTTTCCGCAACTGCGTCGCGACCGGCGAACTCTATCCGTACGACACCCCCGAGCGCCTTTGCGACATCCTGAAAACCGGCGACGAAGCCACCCTCGACTTCGACAACGACACCCTCACCGCAAACGGCAAAACCTACTCGCTCAAACCGCTCGGCGAAGTCCGTCCCGTCATCGACGCCGGCGGCATCTTCAACTACGCCCGCCAGTCCGGCATGATCGCGGCGAAGGCGTAGCGCCACCGGCGCGGCATCGTGAGCGAAAACAAACCGCGCCGCCGACAGCTCGACCTTTCGCTCGGCGAAGAGTCGCGCCAGCGTTTCAATGGCGGCGGATTTCTCGGCGCAATCCGCCTCGATCATCCGCCGCGGGGGGACGAATACCCATTCGACATTCCCTCCATCCGCTCACTGGAGCGCATGGAATTTCATCCCGCTGTCACGTTCTTCATCGGCGAAAACGGTGCGGGAAAATCAACGCTCCTCGAAGCCATCGCGGTGAAAGCGCGATTCAGCGCGGAGGGCGGCTGGAAGCGCGGCGCGACCGACGACCTCGCCTCGGGTTCGAGCCTCGACCGCCACCTCACACTTGAGCGGCTGCACTATCCGACTGACGGCTGGTTTCTCCGCGCGGAGAGCTTTTATAATGTCGCAACCGAGATCAACGAACGCGGCATCGGGAGTGGCTACGGCGGCAAATCGCTCCACGCGCAATCGCATGGCGAGGCATTCCTCGCGCTTCTCACAAACCGTTTGCAAGGAGACGGGCTCTACCTTTTCGACGAACCCGAAGCCGCCCTCTCACCGCAGCGCCAACTCGCCGTGCTCACGCTTTTGCATCGGCTCGTCTATCACCGCAGCCAGCTCATCATCGCCACGCATTCGCCCATCCTCCTCGCGTATCCTCACGCGCGCATCTACGAATTCAGCGACCGGGGCATCCGCGAAGTCGCCTACACGGAGACTGAGCATTTCCGCGTAACTCGCGACTTTCTCACCTCCCACGAGCGCATTCTCGACCTGCTCCTCCGCGAAGAAGAAGCCGACCTCCGCCGCACGGAGCGGTGAGCTTTCAGCGACGATTGACACACCGGCGCGGCTCGCTACTCTGCGCGCCCCTTTATGCCTGCAAAAATCTACACCGACAAAGACGCTGACCTCAAAAACCTCAAAGGCAAGACCTGCGCCGTCATCGGCTTCGGCTCGCAAGGCCATGCCCACGCGCTCAATTTGAAAGAGTCCGGCGTGAAGGTGATCATCGGACTTTATCCCACGAGCAAGTCGCGGAAAGTCGCTGAGGAAAAGGGCTTCGAGGTCGTCGATACGGCGGAGGCGGTGAAGCGCGGCGACGTGATTTTCGTCGCGGTGCCCGACACAAAAATCCCCGCTGTCTATAACAAGGACATCGCGCCGAATCTCACGAAGGGGAAAACGCTGCTCTTCAGCCACGGGTTCGCTATTCATTTCAAGACCATCACCGTGCCGAAAGACGTGGACGTCATCATGGTCGCGCCGAAAGGGCCGGGGCATATCGTGCGGCGGCAATACACCGAGGGCAAAGGCGTCCCGGCTCTCATCGCGGTCTACCAGAACCCGAGCAAGCAGGCAAAAAAGGTCGCGCTCGCGTGGGCGAAGGGCGTGGGCGGAACACGTGGCGGCGTGATCGAGACGAGCTTCAAGGAAGAGACCGAGACCGATCTTTTCGGCGAGCAGACCGTGCTGTGCGGCGGCGTGAGCGCGCTGGTGCAGGCGGGTTTCGAGACGCTGACCGAGGCAGGCTACTCGCCCGAGATGGCGTATTTCGAGTGCCTTCACGAGCTGAAGCTGATCGTCGATTTGATGAACGAAGCGGGCATCGCCGGGATGCGCTTCTCGATTTCCGAGACGGCGAAGTGGGGCGATGTTTCAGTCGGTCCGAAGATCGTGGACGCGAGTGTGAAGAAGCGGATGAAAGCCGCGCTGAAAGACATCCAGAGCGGCAAGTTCGCGAAAGGCTGGGTCGCGGAGTACGAAGGCGGCTACAAGAATTACAAGAAGCTCTTGGCCGACGGCGAAAAGCATCCGATCGAGAAGACCGGCGCACGGCTCCGCGGGCTCATGCCGTGGATCCAGAAAAAGAACATCAAGGGCGCGCAAGCCGCTTACTAGCAGCATTCGCGGCCGATCGACCCGGCGCGCGCGATTTCCCTGCATGTCCAGACTCCTGACACTCGGGCACTCGCCCGATCCCGATGACGCGTTCATGTTTTACGCGCTCGCGGAGCACAAGATCGAGACGCACGGCTGGCAGTTCGAGCACATCCTGCAGGACATCCAGACGCTGAACGAGCGGGCGACACGCGGCGAACTGCACATCTCCGCGATCTCGATCCACGCCTACGCGCACGTCCTCGACCGCTACGCGCTGCTGCCGTGCGGCGCGAGCATGGGCGACGGATACGGTCCGCTCGTCATCGCGCCAGCGGGCGACACCGCGCCCGACATTTCCGATGCGAGCGCCGTGCGCGCGTGGCTGCGCGGCAAAAAGATCGCCGTCCCGGGCAAGATGACGAGCGCGTATCTCGCTCTGCAGCTTTACGCCGGCGAGTTCGATCACGTCGTCGTGCCGTTCGATGAAATCTTTGAGTTTGTCTCTGCTGGAAAAGCGGACGCCGGGCTCATCATTCATGAGGGGCAGCTCACGTATCAGCGCGATGGATTCCAGAAAATCGTCGATCTCGGCGAGTGGTGGAAAGCGGATACCGGCCTGCCGCTGCCGCTCGGTGGAAACGTCATCCGCAAAGACATTGCGCCCGCCGACCGGAGCGCGATCAATGTGATCCTGCGCGAAAGCATCCGCTACGGGCTCGAGCATCGCGCCGCCGGAGTCGCGCACGCGATGCCCCTGGCGCGAGGGATGGATACCACGCTCGCGGACGAATTCATCGGCATGTATGTCAACGACTACACGCTCGACTACGGCGACTCCGGCCGCCGCGCGATCCGCGAATTTCTGTGCCGTGCCCACGCCGCCGGCCTCATCTCCGCGCCGGTGGAGTTGGAATTCGTGAGCTGAAGCGCGGCGCTTCCTAGTCCTCCGCGGCGAGTTCCTCGAGGCGGGCGCCGATGCGGACGTGCAGGATGCCGGTGCCGATTACGAGAGCGGTGATGAGGCCGACGAAAGCCGCCTGTCCCATCATGTAAAACGCGAGCGGGACTGCGAACATGCTGCCCGCATATACGGCTGCGATGGCCATCGGGAGCGCGCCCCATTTGAAGCGCAACGAGAACATCACCACGAGATGAATGCCGAAAATGACAAGTAGGAAACCAAACGTCATGCCCCCAATGGCCTGCCATTCGATCGCGACGCGGAGCGCCCGGTCGAGCCCGACCTTCTGTTTCCACTCCCACCATTTTTGCAGGCTTCGCACGATTTCCGGCGTGGCGCACGCGAGACCGATGAAGAAATAGATCACCACCGGGAGCCATGCGAGGAGCGCGGCGGCGACCTTTTGATACGCGATCGAGCGCATGGTGAGCGGGAGGGTCGCGAGACTGGAGAGCGTCTTCCAGCGACGCTCCTGGCGGAAGATGCGGCCGGAAATGATCGCGAGTTCGATGGCACCAGCGAGCGCGGAGCAAAGCATCAACGTGAAACCGAAACCGGACCAAGTCCATTTCGTGTTGTTGAGATCGACGATGTAAACGATAGCGAGGCCGGTGAAGGCGTAGGCGAGCAACTTCGCGATGACGGCGGTCAGGCCGCCGTTCACGAAGTTGAAATCTTTCCAAATCAGCGCCCAGCGCCACGGGCGGCCAGCGGCAAAAAGTCGCAGTTTCGATGTGCGCTTGAAGATGAATCCGCGGCGCGGGACGGCGTCTTTTTGATCGCGGCAGAAAAGCTCGAAGACGGACCACGCGATGAGAAAGCAGGCGAGGCCGAGCGCTAGATTGCTCCAGAATTGGAGGCCGATGAGTTCGCCCGTGAAGCCGGTCGAGAGCACCTCAGCAAAGCGCGAAAGCGGCGACATGCGCGTCCATGCCGCGAGCGCGGAAGCAAGCGCTGGAGCGGGTTGCGAGGCGGCGATCAGGCTGTATTCGTGGAGCACCCACTGAATCCCGGGGATCAGCACAGGTCCGACGAAAAAGAGGAAAAGCACGGTGCCAGTTTTCAGCGCGGCGCCCGCTGTGCGCGCGCTCATCACCGAGAAGAGCAGCGCGAGATTGCTGAGGAAGATGATGAAGGCCGCGAGCGCGAGATAAACCGCGAGAATTTGCCGGATCGAGATGCCGCCGAATGAGACTGCGAGGAGCGTGAACGGGATTTGCGTGGCGAGCAGGAGCAGCGCGCCGAAGAGCCGGCTCGTCGATTTCCCGAGCAGGATCGAGAGCGGGTTGAGGTTCGTCATCCGCAGCAGGCCGAGCGTCATCTCCTCTTTTTCCTCGGTGATGGCAGAGGCGAAGTAGCTGAGCCCGGCGAGGCCGATGAAGAAGAAATTCGCGGACGTGGCCGAGGCGAAAAACGCGAGCCCCGGCGCGCCGGACCAGCCGAGCGAGAGGTGCGTCGTGAACATCATCACGAGCATGAGCCCGACGAGCCCCGCGCGCGCCCAGTAGGTCGATTTCGCACGCACATCCTGCCGGAGCGAGCGGTTGAAAAGCGCGAGGAGCGGGCTGATCATGTCCGCACTCCAGGCTCGGTGAGGTCCATGAATGCTTGGTTGAGCTGTTTGGTCTCGGCCTCGAAGCCGGTGATTTGCGCGCCAGTGGCGAGGGCGGTTTGAAGGATCGTGTTCACCGGGAGTTTTTGCCGGTCGAAGACGAGGGTGTAGCGCGGGACAGTCGGCAGCGGCGAGCTCACGGCGGTCATGCCGGGGAGTTTCGAGAGGGCGTCGATGCTCGCGGGATGCTCAGCGGTGAGCGTGAGCACGTAGGTCGCGGTCTCGCTCGTGTCGTCTGAGATGAGGCCGCGCATGGTGCCGGTGTATTTCACCGCACCGCGATCCATGATGGTGACGTGGTCGCAGAGCGTCGCGAGTTCGCTGAGTATGTGGGAGCTGATAAAAATGGTTTTCCCAAGCCGCCGCAGCTCCTCGAGGATTTCCATGAGCTCGATGCGGGCGCGCGGGTCGAGGCCGCTCGCGGGTTCATCGAGCAAGAGCAAATCGGGGTCATGCACCAGCACGCGCGCGAGGCTGACGCGCTGCTGCATGCCGCGCGAGAGGCCGCTGATCATGTCGTCTTTGCGCCCGTCCATGTCGGTGAGGGTGAGGACGTCGGAAATGGTTTTGTCGCGCGCGGCTTGGGCGAGGCCGTATGCGGCGCCGAAGAAATCGAGGTACTCGAAGACGGTCATTTGCCGGTACATCGAGAAGTGGTCGGGCATGAAGCCGATCTTGCGGCGCACTTCGCGCTGGCTGCGCGCGATGTCCTGGCCGAAGACGC
The DNA here is from genome assembly GCA_038207335.1 of Chthoniobacterales bacterium. Taxonomy (GTDB): domain Bacteria; phylum Verrucomicrobiota; class Verrucomicrobiia; order Chthoniobacterales; family Chthoniobacteraceae; genus CAIURC01. The sequence continues at coordinate 67,993 of JBBQZX010000007.1, forward strand.
TGACGCTGCCGGTCTGCGGTTTCAGCAGGGTCGCGAGGATTTTTAAGGCGGTGGTTTTTCCGGCGCCGTTAGGGCCGACGAAGCCGTGAATCGACTGGCGATGGACGGTGAAAGAGATGCCTGTGAGGGCAAGATGCGCCTTGTACCGATGCTGAAGATTGTGGATTTCGATGATCGGTTCCATGTCGGGAGAAAGCGCGGTGCATTTGGAACAGGCGGCGGGGGCGGGGGCAACCCTCTGCTCAGGTTTGGCAGAAACCCAGGTGCGGCGTTGGTGCGACGGTGCGCGCCGAAAGGCGAAGCGCCTGCGGCGGGACGACGGACGAATCTCCAGAACTGGACGCCTCTAGCTCGACCGGCCAAAGCGGGAGCAAGCTCCCGCGCACGAAAGCCGGACTATGCGCGCGGCTTTACGTAAACTCCGATGAGCGGACGCGGGGAGGGACGCGGCGATTCGAAGTCGCTCACGAATCCATACTGCGTGCGAATTTCCACATGACCCGCACCCTTACCCCCATAGACAATGACCGACCCGAGCGGCGCTTTATACGGGTCTTTGACGGTGAGCTTTTTGAAGCCGTAATCCTTTTGCAGCTCGCCGCCCGCCTCCTTCGCATTCGCGGTTTTCGGATACGAGTCGATCGTCTTCGAGTCGAGCAGCGCGGTTTTCACGTAGCGCCAGCAGCGGCTGATCGAGTGGCCGTGCGCCCGCTCTTGCGCGATTTCCGCGGCGTGGATCATCCGTTTGTCGTAGCGGTAGTTGCCGGACTGCGGGCCGAAGATCGCCTGCTTGCTCGCGTCGAGTTTTTGCGCGTTCGATTTGTCGTAGAGCGACTGGTCGGCGCGCCCGGTGAGTGGCGCGAGGGCAAAAATGAGGGTGAGGAGCAGGAGGGCTTTGTTCATCGTGGCTGGGAAAGTGGCGGAGGCTAGGGATCGAGGGCGGTGGGTCAAACAGCGAATCGGACAAATTTTGTTTCCCCGTAAATGCACTTTCCGAGCCGCGACGGCGCTTTTGAAAATCTTTCCCACGCCTCGAGCACGGCTAGATTCCCGCCCGTGAATCTCGAAACGCCGCTCGCCGAGCTCGACTGGATCGCGCCTCAGCGGCTGCGGCAGCTCGAGCGTTTCGGCCTTGCGAACGTCGGTGCGCTGCTCACGCATTTCCCACGGCGATACGAGGATCGCACTCGTTTTGATCGCTTCCCGGCCGGCGACGAGGAGCGCGCGGTGTGCGTCCGCGGCTGGGTGAAACGCGCTAGCTCGCGGCATGTGCGGAACGGCCAGAAGATGTTCGACGCCGTGCTCGAGGAGGCGCAGCCGCACGCGCTGAGCGAGCCGCTCGTGTGCAGGTGGTTCAATTCGTATTGGGTGGAAAAGCTGATCGCGACGGGGCAGGAACTCGTCGTGTACGGCCGACCGAAGCGGTCGGGATCGAGCGTGGTGATCGCGCACCCGGAGTTCGAGGTGGTCGAGGAGGAGAGCGAGAATTCCGTCCACCTGAATCGCATCGCGCCGATCCACGGAGCGACGGAAGGGCTCTCGCCGCGGATATTACGGAAGATCATTTGGGACGTGCTGGAGCATCTCGAGGCGGATGAAATTCCACCGCTCCTGCCGCCGTCGCTCGACCGGATGCTGCGCGCCGATGCGCTGCGGCAGATTCATTTCCCCGACTCGATGGAGCATCTGGAGAAAGCGCGGCGGCATCTCGTGCTCACGGAGTTTTTCACGATGCAGCTCAGCGTCGCCGCGAAGCGCACGGAGCACGCCGCGCAGTCCGGCGAGCCGCACGCCGGCGCGGACACACTCATGCGCGAGCTGCACGATTCTCTCCCCTTTTCCCTCACCGGCGCACAACAGCGGGCGATCGGCGAAATCCGCGCCGACCTCGCCTCGACGCGCCCGATGAACCGCCTGCTCCACGGCGACGTCGGCTCCGGCAAGACGCTGGTTGCCGCGAGTGCGATGCTGCTCGCGGTGGAGGCAGGCTTCCAAGCCGCGCTCATGGCGCCGACGCAGATTCTCGCGGAGCAGCATTACCTCACATTCAAGCGCCTGCTCGAGCCGCTCGGGATCGTCGTCGCGCTGCGGACGGGCACGCGGCGGGAGGAGACAGGCACGGGGCCACTCTTTGAAAATCACGCGCTCGCGGCAGCTCCGACTCCGGGTGGAGCACGCATCTTCATCGGCACCCACGCCCTCCTCTTCGAAGGCACCGGCATCACCAACCTCGGCCTCGCCGTCATCGACGAGCAGCACAAATTTGGCGTTGCCCAGCGCGCACGGCTGCGCGAGCAGGGCACTGCGCCGGATGTTCTCGTCATGACCGCCACGCCCATCCCGCGCACGCTCACCATGACCGTGTATGGCGACCTCGACGTAAGCACGCTCGACGAAATGCCCGCCAATCGCGGCAAAATCGTCACCGCCGCGCGCGACTCCGCGAAGCTGCCCGACGCCGCGAAATTCATCCGCGAACACCTCGCCGCCGGTCGACAGGCGTATGTCGTCTATCCGCTCATCGACGAGTCGGAAAAGCTCGAGGCGAAAGCGGCGGCGGCGGAATTCGAGAAATGGAAGACGCTGCTCGCGCCGATGACCTGCGAGCTGCTGCACGGGCGGATTCCACCCGAGGAAAAGGACGCGATCATGGAGCGCTTCCGCCGCGGCGAGACAAAGGCGCTCATCGCCACGACCGTCATCGAGGTCGGCGTCGATGTGCCAAATGCCAATGTCATGCTCATCGAAAATGCCGAACGATTCGGGCTCGCGCAGCTCCACCAGCTCCGCGGGCGCATCGGGCGCGGCGAGCACAAAAGCTATTGCATCCTGCTCACCGGAAAGACCGACGCAGCCGCGCAGGAAAAGCTCCGCATCCTATGCGAAAGCTCAGACGGCTTCGAGATCGCTGAAGCCGACCTGCGCCTCCGCGGCCCGGGCGACATCCTCGGCACCGCGCAGAGCGGACTCGCCCCTCTTAAACTGGGCAATCCGCTCACCGATGCAGACCTGATGAAGCTCGCGCGCAATCAGGCCCTCGCGATCTTCGCCACCGACCCGCACCTCGAGCGACCGGAAAACGCGCCGTTCCGCGCCCTCATCGGCGACCCAAAAAAGTCCGCGCTGGCGCAAGTGAGCTGACGCCCGCGAACATTCATCTCCATGCGCCGCCTCCTCTTTTTCCTGCTGCTCCTCGCGCTCGTCTGGCTCGGCTATCATCGCTGGAATTCCATCGCCCCGCGCCGCGCGAGCGAGACCTTCACGCCCGTCGAGCATTCGAAAATTGACCTCAAGGACGTCAAAGTCCTCGCCGCGCTCGACGCCGAATACAGCACACTCATCGACCGCGTCGTCCCGTCCGTCGTCTGCATCCGCACGCGTGGCATGGCGCCCGTGGATCCAGTGCAGACGCTCTTTCGCAGGCGATCGGGTTCGGCGGAAAAGCGCTCGCTCGGCTCCGGCGTCATCGTCTCGAAAGAGGGTCACATTTTGACCAACTACCATGTCATCGAGGGCATGAGCGAAATCGTCGTGCAGCTCACCGACGGGCGAACCGTGCCCGCCGTCCTCATCGGCGGCGACAAGCAGGCGGACATCGCCGTGCTAAGGATCGACGCGCCGCGCATCGAGGCGCTGCCACTCGGCGACAGCGACGAGATGCACGTCGGGCAAATGGTCTTCGCGATCGGCAATCCCTTCGGCCTGCAAGAGACTGTGACGCAGGGGATTATCAGCGCGAAAGGGCGCGCGATTAGCGACAGCGGCGTCGAATTTCTCCAGACCGACGCCGCCGTGAATCAGGGCAACTCCGGCGGCCCGCTGCTGAATCTGCGAGGCGAAATCATTGGCATCAACAGCGCCATCTATTCCGAGACCGGCGGCTGGCTCGGCATCAGCTTCGCCATCCCGTCGAACAACGCGAAGCGCGCGCTAGAGAGCATCATCAAAATGGGCCGCGTCGTGCGCCCATACCTCGGCGTGCTCATGAGCGACCTCTCGCCCGACCTCGCCGAGCAATTCCATGCGCCCGACCCGCAGGGCGCGCTGATCCACGACGTAGTGCCAAATTCACCCGCCGAAAAAGCGGGGCTCAAACCCGGCGACATCATCCGCAAAGTGAGCGACCATGCGGTAAAGAGCAGCGCCGCGCTACGCGACCGCATCGCCACCGAAGGCGTCGGAGCGAAGCTCGAAATCACCTTTTACCGCGACGGGAAAGAGCAGACCACAAATGCCGAAATCGTCGAGACGCCGCCCGACGCGCTGGCACCCGAAGAGCCTGCACCCGCACCAGCGCCACCCGGAAAAAGACGCGGCTCGCCCTTCAAATAATCCCCTCACAACTCCGCGCTCTCGTCGCGCCGCTCGAGTTTCAGGAGCTGCTTCTTCACGACCTCGACCTCTTTCGTGAGCGCAAAAAGCGCTTTGTAGACTTCATCCTGAGTCGGCTTGTCCGCGAGCGCCGGGACGTGCGGATGGATGCGCGTCACCGCAGCAGCGGCTTCATTGCAGGCTTCGCGGATCTTTTGAATGCCGTCGGTTCGTGTGGCTGACATGCGTCGATCAAAGCAGGGGCGCCGCTCCTATCAACGCCGCACCCGCGTTTCTGCAAATCGCCTCTGAGCCATTCCTGATTCCGGTGCTACACTCCACCTTTATGCGCGTCATTGTCACCTGCGGGCCGAGTTCCGAGCCGATCGATGCGGTGCGGCGGATCACGAATTTCTCCACCGGTGAACTCGGCATCCTGCTCGCAAATGCGCTGACCGCTGCGGGCCACAAGGTCATCTGCTGCAAAGGCGCGAGCGCGACCTGCCATATCCCGCTCGATTGCGCAGAAGCGCACGCTTTCGAAACCAACGACGACGTGCTCGCGTTGCTCCGCGCCGTGCCGAACCGCGAGTCGATCGGCGCGATTTTCCACGCCGCCGCGCTCGCCGATTTTCGTGTGAAAGGCGTCGCGCTCGCCGATGGCACACAAGCGTCAGCGTCGAAGATATCCAGTCGTTCGGGCGAACTCACTCTCACGCTGGAGCCTGCCACGAAGCTGATCTCCGAGCTGCGCCCGCTCTTTCCCGCGAGCAAAATCATCGGCTGGAAATACCAACTCGACGGCACGCGCGACGACGCGATCCGCAAAGCCCGCGAACAAATCGCTGAGGCGCATTCCAACGCCTGTATCGTGAACGGTGCCGCATACGGCGACGGTTTCGGCTGGTGCGCAGCGGCGGGCGAAGTCGTCCACCTCGCCGACAAGTCGGCGCTCTGCGCGTGGCTCGCGCGCAGAGCCGTCTAGCGCGACTATTCGCTTGCGACCCCTTTTTACGTCCGCGACGTTCCGCATTCCAATGAGCCTGTACTCCAAAGACGAGGCCGCGGGCAGCGCGGCATCCACCCCCACGCGTGACCAAGTCTCCGCCAGCGACACTTGGGATCTCACTGTGCTTTTTCTCACGCCGGAGGCATGGGCCGCCGCGTTCGGAAATCTCCAGCGCAGCTATCAGGACTTGTCGCGCTTTAAAGGCCATGTCGGCGACTCCGCGGCGAGCCTGAGCGACTGCCTCGATTTCGAAAAACAGCTTAGCCAGCAGATCGAACGGCTCGGCCATTACGCCTCGCTCAAAAGCTCGGAGGACAGCTCCGACGCGGCAAATCTTTCGCGCGAATCGCAGTTCGAAAACCTGATGACCCGCATCGGCGAGGCCGCCGCTTTCATCGCGCCGGAGATCATGGCGATCGAGGACGCCACATTTTCGCTCTACCTCGCGGATCCTTTGCTGGAGCCGTGGCGCGTCTCATTGACAAAGCTGCGTCGACTGAAGCCGCACACGCTTTCCGCCAATGAAGAGCGGCTCCTCGCCCTCGGCTCCAGCGCGCTCCGCGGGCACGGCGAGACATTCTCGCAGCTCACGAACGTCGATATGAAATTTGGCTCGCTCGCCGATGAAAAGGGCGAGCCGCGCGAGCTGACGCAGAGCAGCTATTCCTCGTTCCTCGTGAAGCGCGATCAGGACCTCCGGAAGCGCGCGTTTCACCAATTCTACGAGGAATTTTCCGCGCACCAATTCACGCTCGCATCGAGCCTCTCGAACTCCGTGAAGGCCGACGTTTTCAGCGCCCGCGCACGGAACTACGTGAGCGCCCGCGAGGCCGCGCTTTTCCAGGACGACATGCCCGTCGCCGTTTACGACAATCTGATCGCGAGCGTGCGCGCGAATCTCGAGCCACTCTACCGCTACTACTCGCTCCGGAAGCGGCTGCTAAAGCTCGACGAAATCCACGCCTACGACACTTACGTGCCGGTCGTCGCCGACATCGAGACGCACGTTTCATTCGACGAGGCGACCGAGAAGGTCGTCGCCGCACTCGCGCCGCTCGGCGATGAATACTGCCGCGTGCTCGCCGACGGCCTGCGCTCGCAGCGCTGGTGCGACCGTTACGAAAGCAAGGGCAAGCGCAGCGGCGCATTCAGCTCATCAAGCTACGGCAATCCGCCGTTCATGCTGATGAATTACAAGGCCGATGTTTTCGCCGACATCTACACGCTGGCCCACGAGGCGGGGCACTCGATGCACACCTGGTATGCGCAGCGCGCTCAGAGTTTTCAGGATTACAACTACCCGATTTTCCTCGCGGAGGTCGCCTCTACTTTCAACGAAGAGCTGCTCACGCATCATCTCCTGGAGCAAACGAGCGACCGGCAGATGCGCGCATATTTGATCAACCGGCAGATCGACGATATCCGCGGCACGGTCTATCGGCAGACGATGTTCGCGGAGTTTGAAAAGCTCACGCACGCGATGGAAGAGGCCGGCGAGCCGCTCACGGTCAAGACTTTCCGCGCGACGCACCGCAGCTTGCTGGAGGCGTATTTTGGGCCGGAGTTTTCGCTCGATGCCGAGCTCGATCTCGAGTGCCTGCGCATCCCGCATTTCTACAGCGCATTCTACGTTTACAAATACGCGACCGGCATCAGCGCCGCGGTGAGCCTTTCGCAGCAGGTGCTCGCGGGCGGCGATGTGCGGCGATATCTCGGGTTTTTGGAAAGTGGCGGGGTCGAGTTTCCAATCCCGACCTTGCAAAAAGCGGGTGTCGATATGTCGAGCCCCGCACCGATCGAAGCGACACTGCGGCTCTTCGCGCAGCGGGTGGATGAGTTGGAGGGATTGTTAGGCTGATGGCCGACGGCGACGATCGCACGCTGCTCGCAGCGCAGGGATACAGCGAACTCGGCATGTTCGACGACGCGCTCGAAGAGCTCGCCGCGCTACCCATGGAGTCACGGCAAACTCCGCCCGCGATCGAGACGCGGCTGCTGATCCTGATGCAGGCACGCCGATGGAAACACGCGCTCGAAGCAAGCCGCGAACTCTGCGTAGCGGCACCTGAGCGGCCCGTGGGATTCATCCATGCCTCCTACTGCCTGCACGAGATGGGAAAGACCGCCGAGGCCCGTGAATGCTTGCTCTCCGGGCCAGCGACGCTGCGCACTGAGCCAACGTATCACTACAATCTCGCGTGCTATGAATGCCGCCTCGGTCAACTCGACCTCGCCCGCGCGCACCTCGAAAAGAGCTTCGCGCTCGACAAAAAATTCCGCGACTTCGCGAAGCACGACCCCGACCTCGCAGCGCTCCGCGAGTGAGCACGAAAATTGCATCGTACGGAGCGTTGCACCTCCGACGGGTGGCTGAGCTTTTTGAGGAGAATTTCGAGGCGTTCGGCGAACTCGGAGCTTCCGTTTCGGTGTGGCAGGACGGATGCGAGATTTTGAGTCTCGCGAACGGGTTTCGCGACCGCGAGGAAACCGAGCGGTGGACTGCTAGGACACCGGTTCTATTTTGGTCTGCGACCAAGGGACTGGCCGCCGCGTGTGTGCTGCACGCGTGTGAAACGCACGGCATTTCGCTCGAGGAAGATGTCGCAAAGCTGTGGCCGGAATTCGCGGCGGCAGGAAAAGATGGAATCACGATTGCGGAACTGATGTCGCATCGCGCAGGGCTGCCCGCGCTGTCGCAAGCGGTGTCGGTCCTCGACTACGCGGCGGTGGTGTCATCTCTCGCGAACGAGCCTCCACACTGGCCTCGCGGCTCGGGGCACGGTTATCATCCGCGCACATTCGGGTTCCTGCTCGACGAGCTTTTGCGCCGAATCACCGGCGGCACACCGTTACGCGAATACTGGCGCGCGACGTTCGCCGAACCACTCGCGCTCGATCTTTGGATCGGGGTTGACTCCAATCGAGTCGAGCAGGTCGCGCCGATTTTCCCCGCGCGCACCACCCTGCCGAAAGGCGACCAGTTTTACACCGCCTTCCTCACCGCGGGCTCGTTCACCGCGCGCGCATTCGGCTCGCCGCGCGGACTGCACAGCGTCGCACAAATGAATCTCCCTGCATCGCGCACCGCTTCGTTTCCGGCGTTTGGCGGCATCGGCACGGCGCAATCTCTGGCGAAATTCTACGCGATGCTCGCCGGCGGCGGCGCGCTTGATGGCCTGGAATTCTTCAACGCGGAAGCGCTCGCAGCGATGAGCACGACACTCACACAGGGACACGACCGGGTTCTTCAGATCGAAACCGCATTTTCCGCGGGCTTCATGCGCGATCCCGTCGATTCCGTCGGCTCAAAGTCGCGCGAGAATTTTGGCCCATCGCCGCGCGCCTTTGGTCATCCCGGCGCGGGCGGGAGCCTCGCGTTCGCCGACCCCGACCAGCGCGTCAGCTTCGCCTACGTGATGAACCAGATGGAGCCCGGCGTGCTACCGAATCGGAAATCGCTGAGGCTCGTCGAAGCGCTTTACGGCTGAAATCCGGGCGCGCCCGATTTCCTCTCGATGAAACTCCAAAACAAAGTCGCACTCGTGACCGGAGCCACGAGTGGAATCGGCAAAGCCATCGCGGCTCGTTTCGCAGCGGACGGCGCGCACGTTGTGGTGAATTTCCGGCCTTCGCCGGAAAACGTTGAGAAAGCCGCGGCTCAGATCGCGGGCTACAAGACGCGCGGCATAGGAGTCTCGGCGGATGTGTCGAAGCGCGACGACCTCGCGCGACTCGTGGAGAAGACGGTGTCCGAATTCGGACGGCTCGACATCGTGGTGAACAACGCCGGGATGGAGATCAAAAAGCCATTTCTTGAAGTCACGGACGACGAATGGGAAAAGGTGATCGCGCTGAATCTTTTCGGTCCATTCGCGCTATGCCAGATCGCTGCGCGCCAAATGGTGGCACAGGGCGGCGGCGGACGAATCATCAATATCTCCTCCGTGCATGAGGACGTCCCGTTCGCCGGTTACACCGCTTATTGCGCCGCTAAAGGCGGACTGCGAATGCTCACGCGCAATCTCGCGATCGAGCTCGCCCCTCACAAAATCAGCGTGAACAACATCGCGCCGGGCGCAATCGCGACGCCGATCAACCAAGGCGTGCTCGACAACGCCGAGCAGCTCAAGAACGCGATTTCCGAAATCCCTCTCGGGCGTTTTGGCCGCCCGGATGAAGTCGCCGCGGTGGCCGCATTCCTCGGGAGCGACGAGGCGGAATACGTCACTGGCAGCACCTATTACATCGACGGCGGACTTACGCAGCAAGTCACGAAGTATTGAGCGCGTGGCATCATACGATGCGGCGTCCGCGCTCCGCAGCAGTCACGAGACCGCTTTCAAGATTGCGCAGCCGTGTCGTGGCAGAGTAAAAATTTCCGCTTACCCCGATGCGAGGTAGGCTATGGAGACTGGAGGCGTGTGAAGGAAAAAGGTTCCCGGTTGCCGTGGTCACCGCGGTCGTGAAACCGCATTTTTTTGCGAGGGCGAACTCACGCAGACCGGCAGCATTCCGCCCACCAAACGGATACGCAAAATGGCGAATCTCGGATTCGAAATGGGCCTCGAGATCACGCTTGGAATCCGACATCTCGGCGGCGGCCTCAGCGAGCGTGAGATTCGCAAGAGTGTGATGCTCGACGCTGTGCGCGCCGATACTCACGAGCGGATCGGCTGCGAGTGTCCGCACCTCGCGCCAGTTTAAAATGAGGCTCTTCGCGTAGTCGAGTTGACGCGCATTCTCGGCGGAGAAAATCGCGTCGAGCAAATCCCGCTGCTCCTGTCCACCGGCGGCTCGGATGAGATGCGCGAGTTCACTAAAGGCGGATTCACGCGCGGCTTCGCCGTGGCAGCGGAACTCGCACGGTTGATCTTTCCAGCGAAACGCAAGCCGGTCGCGCGCGACGAGCAGACCCTCAAGAGCATACCACCACGGAGTCGCGTTGCCGGAGATGAATCCGGTCGTGACATTCACCGTAAATGGCACCTCGAACTCGCGGAAAATCGGCAGCGCGTGCGTGAGATTGTCGCGGTATCCATCGTCGAAGGTGAAGGCGATAAATTTACCGCGGCGCGGGTGCGCGAGCCGCTCTGGCACTGCATCGAGCGCGATCGGATCGAGGCCCCGCGCGCGAATCCATTCGAGGATTTCGCGCAACGTTTCTGGCGTGATTTCGAGCGCGCGATTTTCCAAAAAAGATGAACGCTCATCGGCTGGCACGACGCGGTGCAGGCAGAGGATGCAGCCAATCCCGCCATAGAGTGGGCGAAGCAAATACGCGAGCGTGGCGGCCGCGCACGCATGGAGAAATGAGGCGGGCATGATGACTGGGTTGGAAAACCAAGCCCGGAGCCAGCCGTCGGAGTGTGGCTGCTGACCTCCGGTTGACGGCTTCCGCCGTTTTCTTTACGCGAGACGCACCGCCGTGGAAAGTGCGGAACAAGCGTGATCATCCCCGCATTTCCTTCATTTTCAGAGCTTTCCGAGCGCGCCGATTCTCCGGTTTTCGCCGTCGTATTTTGCGCGGAATCCTACAACGCTCTGGCGGTCATTCGCGCGCTCGGGAGGCGCGGCGTGCCGGTGCTCGCGCTCGGGCAGGAGGCGGATTCAATCGGCTTCCGTTCGCGCTTCGCGACCGAGAAGGCAGTGTATCCCGACCCTGTCGTGGACGAAGCGGGCTTTGTCGCGCGCGTGTCAGAACTCGGCGCGCGCCTCGCCACGAGGGGTGTGCGCGCGGTCACGTTTCCGAGCAGTGATCGCGTCGTTCGCATTTTGTCGGATCATCGGGAAAGCCTGGGGAAATACTTCCAGCTCTTCCTGCCATCCCGCGAAAGCGTCGCGGCGTGCCTCGACAAGCTGGCGCAATATCGCGTGGCCGCCGAAATTGGCGTCCCATTTCCGCGCACCTATTCCAACGGACAGGAGGACGAACTGCTCGCGGATCTCGCGGCGGAGCGTGCGCGGCTGCCGCTTTTTTTCAAGTCGCGCGGCCCGCTGCCCGATCACGAACTCAACCGACGCTTCCGGCGAGTGGTGCTCTCGGAGCGCGAGCAGGTTGCCACGATGCTGCGGGAGGCTGGTGAATGCGGCGTGCTTTTCGTGGTGCAGGAAATCATCCCTGGCGCGGACGATCAGCTCTACACGCTTGGAGCGACGATGGATGGAAACGGGGGAGTTCTCGCTGCTTTCACCGGGCGGAAGCTGCGGCAGATGCCTCCCGGATTCGGCATTTGCCGCGTCGGCGAAACGGTGGATACACCCGCGGTTCTCGATCACGGCGAGCGTCTTTTGCGTGCGCTGGAGTTCCGCGGGATTTCGCAGGTCGAGTTCAAATTCGATGTCCGCGATGGGGAGTTCAAACTCATGGAGGTGAACCCTCGAAGCTGGTCGTGGGTCGGCCTGCCGATCGCACTCGGATGCGATTTGCCTTACGCCGCGCTTTGCGCCGCGCTCGGGTTTTCACTCACCGGAAAAGTCTCTACACCGTCCGGGAAAGCGCTCTGGATCTCACTTTCCCACGATCTCGATTACTCCGTAAGCTGCCGAGATGGGCGTCCGTGGGCGCATCTTTTTCGCGGATACGATCGAGTCGTGGAGGCATATCACGCGAGCGACGACCGCGGACCTGGTATCGCGCACTTTCGCACAACGGCGCTCGATTTTGCCGCGCGCAGCGTTCGGAAACTCGGCAAGCTCGTCGGGATTACCGCTCGAAAAACCACCCCACCATGAAACGTCTCAAACTCCCGTCGCGTTCCGCAAAACCGCGCAAACACGGGCTCACAGCGATCACCGACCTCGGCCTCACTGTCGCGGGACTGCGCGAATTGCTCACCGAATTCCACGACTATCTCGACATCGCGAAATTCGGAATTGGCACTGCGTATCTCACTCCGCGGCTTGATGAAAAACTCGCGATTTACCGCGAGTTCGGCGTCGTGCCGTATTTTGGTGGCACGCTTTTCGAGAAGTTTTTCCACCAGAAAAAGGTGGTCGATTACGTGAAGTATCTGCGCCAGCACGGAGTCGATTGGATCGAGATTTCCAATGGCACGATCGAACTCCCGCTGGCGCAGCGCGTGAAGCTCGTGAAGGAGCTCCGCGGTGAGTTCAAAGTCGTTTGCGAAGTCGGCTGCAAGGACGCGACGAAAGTGATGCCGCCCTCGGAGTGGATCGAGGAATTGCAGGCGACGCTCGATGCAGGCGCGAGCTACGTCATCACCGAGGGACGCGACTCGGCCACCGCGGGGCTTTACCGCGAGTCGGGTGAAATCCGCGAGGGACTGCTCTCGGACATCCTGAAATCCGTGGACCCGAAGCGCACGATTTTCGAAGCACCAACGCACCGCACTCAGATGTTTTTCATCAATCTCGTGGGCGCAGATGTGAATCTCGGCAACATCGCCGCGCACGATCTCCTCGTGCTCGAAGCAGAGCGGCGCGGGCTGCGTTACGAGACGTTTTTCAACAAGTGAAGCTCGTGCTCGTGCGGCATTTGGCGACCACGTGGAATCTCGATGGACGCCTGCAGGGACACCGCGACATCCCGCTCGCTCCGCTCGATTCTGCCGCGCGCACCGCACTCGAAAGCCTGCGCGCATCGCTCGTCACGCATGGGCCATTCGACGCCATTTTTTGCAGCACGCTGCAACGCACTCGGCAGACCGCTGAACTCTGCGGCTTCGAAGCTGTTCGCGAGGATCCGCTGCTTGACGAATTGGACTTCGGGAAGTGGGAGGGAGCGCGGCGCGAGGAGTTCCTCGCGTCGGAAGGCGACGCGTGGAGATCACATCCCGAGACGCTCGCGTTCGGCGAGACGATGCGCGCATTCGAGGCGCGCGTCCGTCATTGGATGAGCCTGCACAAAGGATCCGCGAGCGTGCTCGCATTCGGCCACGGCGCATGGATGCGCGCTGCTCGCGCCATTTCGGAAACAGGGCAAATCACCACGATGAACCGCAGCGAACTCGTGAACAGCGCGGTTTTGATCCTGCGTCCGCCTTCGGACTAAATCCTCTCATTCGCAGCGACGGCTGACTCGCTCGCGTGCGGCAGCGGGGTTCGCAGATTCCGCTTTCCCGTCGATGAGGCGCGCGTGCTCGCCGAGGAGGTATCGGTCGGTCATGCCGGAAAGGTAATCGCAGACAGTGCGGTGGAGGCCGTCGTGTTTCACTCGTCGAGCGGTGGCAGCACCGAGTAGTTCGGGCTCGGCGAGATATGCCTCGAATACTTTTTTGAGCATCACGCAGGCGCGCTGGTTCACGCCGGCGACGCGTGGGTGGTAGTAGAGATTTTTGTAGAGAAAGCGGCGCAGCTTCTTATTTCCGGCGAGAAGCGGGAGGCTGTAGCGGATCAGCGGCTTTTTCTGACGGCGGACATCGTCGGCGCTTTGCACGTCGGCAGTGGCGATGAGTTCGTCGCTGGTCGCGATGACATCCTGGACCTGCCGATCGATGATGCAGCGGATGACGTAGCTGTGCAGTTCCTTCGCGCGGAGTTTTGGAAAACTTGCGCGTACCTCGGCGTAACTTTCGTCCCACACCTCGAGTTCGCTGAGCTGCCGCGGTGTGATGAGTGCAAAGTCGAGTCCGTCGTCGAGGTCGTGGCTGTAGTAGGTGATCTCATCGGCGAGGTTCGCGATTTGCGCCTCGAGCGACGGACAGAAGAATTTCGCGCCATCCTCGGAGGGCTCGGGTGGGTCGTAAAATTTCGCGTGCTTCTTGAGCCCCTCGCGGACTTCCCACGAAAGATTCAGGCCGGTGAAGCGGGGGTATTTCTGCTCGATCAGTTCGACGATCCGCAGGCTTTGCGTGTTGTGCTCGAAGCCGCCGTGCTCGCGCATCATTTCGTGCAGGACTTCCTCGCCCGAGTGGCCGAATGGCGAGTGACCGAGATCGTGCGCGAGCGCGATGGCCTCCGTGAGGTCTTCATTCAGGCCGAGAGCCCGCGCGATGGTGCGACTGATCGAGGCGACCTCCATGGTGTGCGTGAGCCGCGTGCGGAGGTGGTCACCCTGGCCGTTCAGGAAGACCTGCGTTTTATATTCGAGGCGCCGGAAGGCCCGTGAATGAATGATCCGCGAGCGGTCGCGCTCGTACTCGGTGCGGAAAGGGTGGCGCGGCTCGGGATGCTCGCGGCCTGCGGAGTCACCGGATTTCTGTGCAAAAGACGCTAGTTTTTCCCTTTCGATTTGCTCGAAGTCAGCGCGCGATTTCATCGTGTGGAACTCACTTGCTCGCTCAGGACTTTCTCCGCGAGGCGGCGCTTTTCCTCTCGTGCGGCGCGGCGCATGAGTAGCATGTCGAAAAGCGCGAGGAGCAGATCGAAAAAAGTGAACCACGCGCAGACCGCCCAATAAACAACGAAGAGAAGTGGCCGCTCGCGGAGCCATACTGCAAGAAAAGTGGAGCCGGCAAAGAGGAGCGCAAGCGCGGTGAGGACGCCGTAAAACATGAGCAGCCGACGCCCGCGCGCATCGCGGATCAATCCTTTGCTGATGCTGGTGGTGAGCTTGATCACGTCGCCGGCGAAAGTAGCGGAGTGGCTCGGATTGACAACCCGCGCCGGACTCACCTCGGCAGGAATTTCGTGCCAGTTTGCTTGCCCGCGAGGATGTCGCCGATCTGCCGCGGCTTCCGCCCATGCGCGATTTGCGTGAGGATCCCCGCCTCCACGGCGAGCTTCACGGCCTGCAATTTCGAGATCATTCCACCGACGGAAAACTGCCCTTTTTCCTGCCGCGCGAGCGACGCGACCGAGTCGATATTTTCGACGACTGCGACGGTCGCTCCACTCTCGTCGAGGAGCCCATCGACGCTCGTTAGGAGGATGAGCAAATCGGCACGGGCGAGGATCGCGACTTCCGCGGAAAGCCGGTCGTTGTCTCCAAATTTCAGCTCTTCCACCGCTACCGAATCGTTCTCGTTGATGATCGGCACGACCGACTTTCGCGTGAGCAAATGCTCGAGCGTGTTGTGCGCGTTTGCGTATCGCGTGCGGCTGTCGAGGTCGCCGTGCGTGAGCAGGAGCTGCGCGACATTCAGACCGCGGCTCTCGAACATCGTGGCGTAGAGCTGCATGAGTTTCGATTGCCCCACCGCGGCGCACGACTGGCGCGCCGCGAGTTCGTCGGGTCGCGACTTTAGCCCGAGCGCCATGAGCCCCGCAGCAACCGCGCCGCTGGAGACGACGACGCACTCGTGCCCCGCCTGCACGAGTTCCGCGACCTCGCCGCTGAGTCGCTCGAATTGCTCGCGATCGAGGCTGTTGCCCTCGGGATTCGCGAGGATGCCGGAGCCGAATTTAAGGACGATGCGCACTGGGTCAGAGCTGGGTTTCGACGGGCGTCTGCACGACCTGAAGCGGTGCCTCCGTGAGTTTGCCGTTTCCATTTTCACGAGTGATCCGCTGCGACCGCGCGCGGTCCTGAGCGAAAATGCGCGACTGTTGCGCGGCGAAGGGCGCGTCGAGAACGTCGAAGTTTGCCTCGTCATTCAGGCGCAGCGAGCGGTTGTCGAAATTCGCCGAGCCGATGGAGACGAAGAGGCCGTCGGCGATGAGGAGTTTACAGTGAATCATCGTTGGCTCGAATTCGTAAATTTCGATGCCGGCGTCGAGCAGCTTGTCCCAGCGTTTGCGCGAGGCGCGGCGCACCGCTTTTTGGTCGATGTGCTCGCCTGGTACGATGATCTCCACATGCACGCCGCGCCGCGCTGCAAGCACGAGCGCCTCGATCGTTTTGTCGTCGGGGACGAAGTATGCGTTCTCGATTTTCAGCGACGTGCGCGCCGAAGCGATGGCGAGGTGATACATGAGCGGGACGGCGTAGTTCCCATTGCGCGGCGAGCTGTGGAAGCTGCTGGCGGCCACGGAGCCGGCGGGGCTCAAGGCGGGAAAGAAGTCGGGGCCGACGAGGAGTTCTTTCTGCGTGCGTAGCCAGTTCTCGGAAAATGCGGCTTGGATTTGCGCGACCGCGGGGCCCTCGATGCGGTAATGGGAGTCGCGCCAGTGTTCGGGGGAGTCGGCGTTTCCGTCCCACTGGTCGGCGATGCCGACGCCGCCGATGAAGCCGACTTTGCCATCGACGACGAGGAGCTTGCGGTGGGTGCGGTTGTTGTAGCGGCGGATGTCCGGGTAGAAAACGGGATGGTAGCGCACGACTCGGACGCCGGCGGAGTCGAGCAGGTTGTTGTAAGCGCGCGATTTGCTCGCGCCGTGCGCATCGAGGATGACGAGGACTTTCACGCCAGCCCGCGCGCGCGCGGCGAGCGCCTCGGCAAAGGCGCGCGGGACCTCGCCTTTTTCAAACACGAACGTCTCGAGTGTGATCGTCTTTTTCGCGCCGCGAATGGCGCTGAGCATCGAGGGGAAAATTTCGACCCCGTTGCTCAGAGTGGTGATGCGGTTGCCGCCGATGAAGGGCGTGCCGATGACATTGCCCATGGACTGGCGGAATGAGGGGCTGCCGACGGGCGCCGCGCCGGAGATGGGTTCACGGAGGATTGACTGCGAGGCGCAGCCGCCCAAGGCGGTCGCGAGAGCGATCATGAGAATTGGGATGATGTTTTTGCGCATGCTTCGCGGGAGACTCGGCGAAGAACCTGCGGGACGTGAACGAAAAACGCGGCAATGACGGCAGGTGAAGTTATGTTATACCAATGGACCACGGCCATTTCGTGAGAGCCGTCGATTCTTCCGCTATGAACGCCCGCCTCCTTTTCGCGATTTTTCTCGGACTCGTATTTTGCAATCTCTCGGTCGCCGCCGATCCGGAGCCGGCCACCGCGGCTACTGTCGATTACCTAATCCAGCACGTCGCGGAGTCGAAACTTATCTTCATCCGAAATGGCAGCGAGCATGACGCGGGGGAGGCGGCAAAGCTGATGCAGCGGAAATACAATTACGTGAAGAGTTCGGTGAAAACGACGGAGGATTTCATCCGCTTGGCGGGCACGGAGAGCCACCTTTCCGGCAAGCCGTATCTCGTCAAAATGCCGGACGGGAAGACGATTCCTAGCGCGCAGTGGCTCGGCTCGGCGCTCCGGGAATATCGCGCGAAATCGAAGTAGGCTACCGCACCGGGTCGCGGGGAAATTTCACGTAGGGCAGGCGTGCGCCGCGATAGATGTAATTGTCAGCACGAACGTTTTCGTTCGGCAAAAAGCCCACGCTGCCGCTGGTGGAGATGATGTCGTCTTGATCGACACCGTCGCCGGAAACGCCGACTGCGCCGATGAGTTGGCCATTACGATACAGCGGGAAACCGCCGGGGAAGATGGTGATGCCGTTCGGCAGGTTCGGATTGCCGGGAAAGCCACCGCCGGGGGCCTGCCGGAGAGTGACGGCTTCTTGAAATCCGAAGTACGGTCCGTGCGAGCGTCCATCGAGCCCCGGAGGAAAATAGCGCTGCGCGAGGAAGCCGACCGTGCGAGTGGACTCAGCGAGTTGGCGATTTGAAAAGAAGACTGCGGTGCGCGCCTTTTGCACGGCGACATCCCAGGAAAAATTTGTGGGTTCGCCCGCGCCAAAGACGCCGAGGATCGCCGGTGGCTCTCCAGCTTTTTGCGGATTATTGACGACCGTGATGAAGACATTCGCACTCAGTCCGATCGGCAAGCGGATGCCGGCACGTGTGATGGCTGCGCGTTCGGCTGCCTGGCGGATGATGCGCTCGACATCGCTTTTTTTCAGCCGCTCGGCACCACCGATTTTGCCCCGAACAGGGTCGTCTCTCAGCGGGTCGTCCCGAAAAGGAAAACGCACTTTTCCACCCACGCCATAGTCTCGCGTTTCGTAAGGATATTCCGCGGGCGATGCCTGCGGAGCTCCGCTTGCAAAGGCTCCGGAGCCGATGGGCACGTCGATCGGGTTGCCGTCCGATGACAAATCCGCGCGGCTGTCAGTATCCTGAATGTCCTCGAGACGCTGCGCGACATACGGCAAACGGATGCCGTTGATGAGGACGTTGGTCGCGACGATTTCGTCGCTGGGGCGAAAGTTCGTCTGCCCCGCCAGGGCGACCATTTCATCGTGATCGCTGCCTACTTTATATCCCGTGCTCGCATCCCGCTGAGTCTCGCGGAAAAAGATCGCGCCTGCGGGAGTGAGGTCGGTCGGCGAACCATCGCCCGTGACGCCGATACCGCCGACGAGTTGGCCGTTTTTATAGAGCGGCACGCCACCCGGCGAGTCGTTCAGGGAGGTGAGTGGAAATAAAGGCGCGCGCACGCCGGGTGACGTAGTCGGCGGAACGGGCGCAGTGCCGTCGAAGCCGGGAGGGATGAGCTTCACACGATTAACGTCGCTGTAAAAAAGGCTGGAAAAGCCGACACCGACGAGCGGGCCGGGCGAGGTATTGCGCACGCCCACAGGGAAATGCTGCTGGATGATGAACCCGGCCGTGCGCGAGGTGAACGCTTCGTGGTTGCTACTCAAAAATGCAGCCGTGCTCGCCCGCGTGATCGCGCCCGCGACGAGGCTGTAGAGTTTCAGCGTGGGCTTCGTGAGTGCGAATGGAGGAAGGGGATTTTGCAGGTGCCCTTTCACATCCCAAAGCGCGAGCAGGAATCCGTCGCGATCGGTGATCGCAATGATCGCGTTCGGATCCTCGCTTCGCGCCTTGTGCACAGCTTGCGCCAAAATTTGCGCCACATCGCCTTGGGTCAGTTGCGCGGTTTCCGCTCGGGCATTTCCAGTCAGGGCTGTCAAGGCCAGCGCGAGGATGACCGGGATTCGACACGGGTTATTCGGCTTCACGAGGGGCAGAAATAGCACGCTTAATTCGAACAGCAATCCTCAAGCGCAGCCGATCGCTTTTTGCGGATTCACGACAAATTGCGTTGCTGTTCTCAACGACTTCAGCCTATCACCTGCGCGTGCGAAAAATGGTTGCCAATACGCATCCCGGCTCGAAGCGACTGCCGTCCACGCGCTGTCTTGTCGCTGGGATCGCCTCCCTGTTCGTCGTGACCACGGCACGAGCCGAGGAGTCGCATCCCAAGTTCAAGAGCGGCATGCCGCTCCTGCGGCCTGTCTCCACGAGGCACGAATCCGTACCGCCCAAGTCCCCCTCGCAATTCAACCCCGACCCCGGCGGAGACCGCGAACCGGCCCCCGAACCAAATCCGGAGCCGCGCGACGTGCTTTTTCCCGATGAGCCCGTGCATCCCGCCTTTGGCTCCGAGTCGCTTCCGTACGGGTTAAAATTACCCAGGCGCGGGGTCTTCGGACCGCACCCGATCAATAAAGTCTGGGAATATCCGCAGTATCCGCTCGGTCGCGAAGGGCTCGGCGTGCTGCCTTACGCAAAGACCGCACCAAACCGCTGGTTCTTGAATTTTCCCCACTGGACGCGCTACCGCGATCCGACTCACGAGACGCCTTACCAATACGACACTCCGGCGCTCTGGCATCCTTATCGGCAGAGCACATTGAAAGGTGACGTGCCAATCATCGGCGAGGACATCTTCCTGAATCTCACAGCGAAAAACTTTTCGCTTTATGAATACCGCAAGCTCCCCGTGCCGAGCGGAGTCAGCACCGCACAGCCGAACAGCTTCGATTTTTTCGGCCGCAGTCAGCAGCAGTTCATCTCGAACGACACGTCGATCGCATTCGATATTTTTGAGGGCGAGACGGCCTTCAAGCCTGTCCACTGGCTCATTCGCGCCCTGGCTGTTTACAATCAAAACTGGATCACGGTCCGCGAAAATGGCCTCGTCGATCCGGACCCGCGTGGTGCGGGTTTCAATGACAATCGCCGTCCGCCGAACACGAGCAAAATCCAAGCGATCGGCACCGATGGCAGGAACGTGAATCCGAAAGATGGATTTCCGGCGAACTTTACGAAGACGATAAATCCCGGCGACGCCTTTAATTACATCGCCCCGCAACTGACGCCCACCGGCAATGCGAAGACGCTCGTGAAAGTCGATCCCGAGACCAATGAGGTCCGCGACCCAAAGAAGGCGAGAAAGGAAGACCAAAAGAGCGATGGGAAAAACGGACGCAAAGACCTCGCTGGCACACGCTACACCACCCGACACCGCGACTTCTTTGCGCTGCAGGAGGCATTTGCGGAGATTCACATCAGCGACCTATCCGACAACTACGACTTCATCTCATCGCGCTGGGGCATCCAGCCTTTCGTCAGCGACTTCCGTGGCTTCATCTTTGCAGATACGAATCTCGGCGCGCGAATTTTTGGAAACCTCGATAACAATCGAATCCAATATAACCTCGCCTACTTCAATCAGCGCGAGAAGGACACTTACTCCGACCTCAACACTTTCGAGTCACGGCATCAGGACATTATCATCGCGAATGTCTTTCGACAGGATGCGCTCTGGCACGGTTACACAGCAGAACTGAGCTTTCTCGCGAACTTCGACGACGGCGGGACTCACTACGACAAGAATGGCTTTCTCACGCGCCCATCGCCCTTCGGCACGGTGCAGGACGACGGCGATTTCAGCGGGCGCGCAGGTGGGGTGAAAGGCCACGAGGTCAAATCGTTCTACTTTGGCTGGACGGGCGACGGACACATCGGGCGGCTGAACATCACGCACGCCTTTTACGAGGTGCTCGGGGAAGACACCTTCAATGGCCTCGCAGGTCGAAAGGTGGCCATCAATGCACAGATGGCCGCGCTCGAACTGAGCTACGATCGCGATTGGTATCGGCTGAAGCTCTCGGGCTTCTACGCCAGCGGCGATAGCAACCCAAACAACCGTACCGCGACAGGGTTTGACACGATCCTCGACAACCCGTCTTTCGTCGGCGGGCCTTTCAGTTGGTACGTGCATGAAGGGATCAACCTCGGCGGCACATCGGTAGGTCTCAAGCAGCGCGACTCCCTCGTGCCGAACCTGCGCACGAGCAAGACGGAAGGTCAGTCGAACTTTGTGAACCCTGGCGTTTACATCCTCGGCATCGGGAGCGACATCGATGTTACTCCAAAGCTCAAGGCATTCGCGAATCTCAACTACATCTGGCTCGCGCAGACTAAGCCAATCGAAGTCGCGCTGCAGACCAACAAGGCGCGTAGTGATCTAGGTCTCGATGCAAGCCTGGGAGTCAAATACCGGCCTTTGCTCACGGACAATATCATCCTCTCCGCGGGCGTCGGTTTCTTTGTTCCCGGCGGTGGATACAAAGACATCTATCGACGCAACACGGAGCGCGTCCACGGTCTCGGCCCGCAGGATCAGGAAGGAAAAACCGATAGCTTTCTCTACAACGCGTTCGTGACGCTGACCTTCGTTTATTGAGCGGCGGCGCGTGACGGAACGGGCCTAACCGGGATGCGCAACGCCGCAGGAGCAGCGGGCGGGGCTGGCGCTGCTTGATGCGGCGGGGTCGTAGTTGAGGTTGGGGCCTAACCAGCGCTCGACTTCCTGGAGGGTGATGCCTTTTCGAAGATGGTAATCGAGGGCTTGGTCGCGGTCGATTTTGCCAAGGCCAAAGTAGCGTGCTTGCGGATGGGCAAAGTAGAGGCCGCTGACGCTGGAGCCGGGCCACATCGCAAACGATTCGGTGATTTGGATTCCTGCGCTTTTCTCGACGTCGAGCACCTTCCAGAGCGTGCCTTTTTCGGTGTGGTCGGGGCACGCAGGGTATCCGGCGGCGGGGCGGATGCCTCGGTACTTCTCGGCGATCATCTCGTCGTGAGTGAGCGCTTCGGATTTTCCGTAGCCCCACTCGTCGCGCGCCCGTTTGTGAAGATATTCGGCAAACGCCTCGGCGAGCCGGTCGGCGAGCGCCTCGGCCATGATCGCGTTGTAGTCGTCGTGATCGGCTTTGAAGGCCTCGACCAATTTGCCCAGCCCGTGGCCGCTCGTGACGGCGAACGCGCCAATGTGATCGGGCAGCCCGGTCGATTTCGGCGCGATGAAATCGCTCAGCGATTGGTCGGGTTCGCCGTCTTTCTTGGCGATTTGCTGGCGGAGAAAATGGAGAGTAGAGAGGACATCTGTGCGCGTTTCGTCGGTGTAGAGTTCGACATCGTCGCCCACTGAATTGGCGGGGAAAAAGCCGTACACGCCGCGTGGAGTGAGCAGGTTTTCGTCGATGATTTTCGCGAGGAGTTGTTGCGCGTCAGCGAAGAGTTTACGCGCTTCCTCGCCGTATTTTTCGTGCTCGAGGATTTTCGGATACACGCCGCGCAGTTCCCACGTGTGGAAAAATGGCGACCAATCGATGCACTCAGCGATCTCGGCGAGCGTGGGCGAACTATCCAACACTTGGGCACCAGTGAATTCCGGCTGCGGCAGATCCTCAGCGCGCCACTCGATCCGCGTGCGTTTTTCGCGCGCGGTTTCGAGCGGGATGAGCTGCTGCTTCGTCCCGGCGTGCGCGGCGCGGGCGCGATTTTGCTCGTCGAGATTTCGCGCCGCGAATCCCGCGCGTTGCTCGGGGCTGATGAGCGAACTCACCACCGGCACGGCACGCGATGCGTCAAGCACATGCACGACAGACTGCGAAAATCCGGGCGCGATTTTCACCGCGGTGTGCGCCTTGGAAGTCGTCGCGCCACCGATCAGAAGCGGCTGCTTCATGCCGAGCCGCTCCATCTCGCGGGCGACATGGACCATCTCGTCGAGCGACGGCGTGATGAGCCCGGAGAGTCCGATCACATCTACGTTCAGCTCACGCGCGGTCTGCAAAATCTTGTCGCATGGCACCATCACACCGAGGTCGATCACCTCGTAGTTGTTACACCCGAGCACGACTCCGACGATGTTTTTGCCGATGTCATGCACATCGCCTTTCACCGTAGCCAAAAGCACTTTTCCCTGCGCGCGCACTTCGCCGCCGGCGGCGAGCGTCGCCGCTTTTTCCGCCTCCATGAACGGCAGCAAATACGCCACCGCGCGCTTCATCACGCGCGCAGATTTCACCACCTGCGGCAGGAACATTTTCCCCGCGCCGAAGAGGTCGCCGACGATGTTCATCCCGTCCATCAGCGGGCCCTCGATGAGCGCGAGAGGCCGCCCATACTTGATCCGCGCTTCCTCGGTATCCTCGACGACAAACGCGTCGATGCCTTTCACAAGCGCGTGCGAGAGTCGCTCCTCAACCGGCAGTTTCCGCCACGCGGACTCCTCAACCGCGACCTCGGTTTTATCGCGATGCTTCACCGTTTCGGCGAAAGTGACGAGCCGTTCCGTCGCGTCGGAACGCCGGTTCAGCAGCACGTCCTCAACGAGCTCGCGCAGTTCCGGCGCGATCTCCTCATACACCTCGAGCATCCCCGCATTCACGATGCCCATGTCGAGCCCCGCGCGGATCGCGTGATACAAAAACGCCGAGTGCATCGCCTCGCGCACGTGGTTATTCCCGCGGAAGCTGAACGAGATATTCGACACGCCCCCGCTCACTTTCGCGTGGGGCAGGTTCGCTTTGATCCAGCGCGTCGCCTCGATGAAATTGATCGCGTAATTCACATGCTCTTCGAGGCCGGTCGCGACCGTGAGGATGTTCGGATCGAAGATGATGTCCTGCGGCGGAAAGCCGACCTTTTCCACGAGCAGCCGGTAGCTCCGCTCGCAGATTTCGCACTTCCGCTCGAGCGTGTCCGCCTGCCCTTTTTCGTCGAACGCCATGACGACGACCGCCGCGCCGTAGCGCCGCACGAGCCGCGCGTAGTGCAGAAATTTCTCCTCGCCCTCCTTCAGCGAAATCGAGTTCACGATCCCCTTCCCCTGCACACATTTCAGCCCTGCCTCGATCACGCTCCACTTTGACGAGTCCACCATGATCGGCACGCGCGCGATCTCTGGCTCGGTCATGATGTAATTCAAAAAGCGCGTCATCGCCGCCGCGCCGTCCAGCATCCCCTCGTCCATGTTCACGTCGATGATCTGCGCGCCGTTCTCAGCCTGGTGCCGCGCGATGCTCACCGCCTCCTCGTAGTTTCCCGCGAGGATCAGCTTCGCAAATTTCGGCGACCCCGTGACGTTCGCGCGCTCGCCGATATTGATGAAATTCGTCTCGGGCGTGAGCGTGAGCGCGTCATTGCCGCTCAGGCGCAGATACGGTTTAGCCTCCGGCACCACGCGCGGCGCGATGCCGCGGACGGCCTCGGCAATTTTTTGAATGTGCGGCGGTGTCGTGCCGCAGCAGCCGCCGACGAGATTGAACATCCCCTCGCGCCCCCACTCCGCGAGTTGCGGCGCGAGCGATTCCGGCGTCTCGGGAAAGCCGGTCGGCAGCAGCGGATTCGGCAGTCCCGCGTTCGGATAAACGCTGACGTAGAGCGGCGCGAGCACGCTGAGTTCCTGGATCAGTGGGCGCATTTCCTCAGGACCGAGCGCGCAATTCATGCCGACGCTCAGCAGGGGGACGTGTGAGATCGAATTCCAAAACGCCTCGACGGTTTGGCCCGTCACGCCGCGCGTGCCGCCTTTTTGGATGAAGGTCACGGACGCCATCAGGGGGATGATCTTTTTCCCGGGCTCAGGCGCGCGGCCGTAGGGCAAAGCAGTGATGCCGCGTTCCTCAAAGATTTGCTCGATCGCGAAGAACGCGGCCTTGGCGTTGAGCGTGTCGAAGATCGTCTCGACGAGCAGGACGTCCACGCCGCCGTCGAGCAGCGCGCGGACTTGTTCGCCGTACGCTTTTACCAGCTCGTCCCATGTCGTGCCGCGGGCGGAGGCGTCATTGGTGTCGGTGGAAAATGAGGACGTTTTTGTCGTCGGGCCGATCGCTCCGGCGACGAAACATTTGCGAGCCGGCTGCGCAGCCATCACTTCTTCCGCCGCCCGCCGCGCACACTCCGCACCGGCGCGCGACAGCTCATACGCGAGATCGCCCATGCCGTAGTCGCCGAGCGAGATGAACTGGCCGTTGAACGTATTCGTCTCCACCAAATCCGCTCCCGCCTCGAGATAGCGCCGGTGGATTTCCTGGATGATCTGCGGCTGCGTGAGGTTCAGTAGCTCGTTGTTGCCCTTGAGGTCCTTGCCTTTCCAATCACGAAACCGCTCCCCGCGAAACTGCTCCTCCGTCAGTTTGTACTGCTGGATCGTCGTCCCCATCGCGCCGTCGATGATGACGATGCGCTGCTGCAACAATTCGGCGAGCGGATGCATGAAAAGAGTCTCGGGCATGACGCTCGCAATCTCTGCCGAGACGCGATTTTCCTCAAGAAACAAATGAACGCATCACGATGGGATGATGCGTTCATTAAACTAATACGAGCCGGGACGCCCTCATCGTTGTCTTGATCTCGGGGCCGAAGGCGCCCAAGCACCGCAGCTACTTCTCGTAGCTCACGCGGTCGTCCACTTCGAGCCAGTCGAAGAGAGTGCTCTTCGCCGGGTCGATGCCGACGGATTTGCATTGCTCCGAAAACCATTCACGCTTTTCGGGATTTCCGTACGGGCTGGTCGCCTCGACTGAAGCGCTCCATTGCTCCACTTCCTCCGCCGTTTTCGGTGTTCCGCTTTTGTCGAGCCACGCGGCAAGATCGTCATTGGACGCGCCGCTCTCGACCTGAGCCTTGAAGTCGTCGCCATTCACGCCTTTGAAATCGAAGAGCATGTTATCTAGCGGACAGTCGTAGTGGTATTCGCCGATATTGCCTCCGAGGAGGGCACGGCATTTATCGGCGGTGCGGGCGAGAATCGCGTATCCGCCGGTGCGGACGCGAGGGCTGGTTGCTGGTTCTTTGGTGAGGTCTTTGCCGGTGATGGTTTGTGTGCTCATAGCGTTTTAAAGAGGTGGACAAACGATTCGTGCGCGAGCGACTGGCCGGTTGCCCCGTGGCCTCCTTCCCCTCTCAGGGCAGGATCACGGCGCGGTAAAATCGCATCGAGAGCGCCACCGCGCCCGGGTCGGTGATCGTCAGCGTCCCGCCCGTCCCGGCAAATTGATCGACGAGCGGCGCCCACGCGCCGCTCGCGAGCGAATCGCGCATTTCTAGGCGGTAGATTTTCCCGAGCACGCTCGGGAAGCTGATCGCCACATCGTTCACGGTCGTCGTGACAGATCCGATCCGCATCGCGCTCGCGGAACTCTCAGGATCGGTGCCCGCGACGAACTCCTGAAAATTCGTCGTCCCATCGCCATCGCGATCGACTGCCGCGTCGTTGATTCCGGGATTCAGATGGTGCGCTGATTCGTAGATGTCGGGTATGCCGTCGCCGTCGGAGTCGGTCGTGGTCACGATGCGGGTCGTGGAAAAGGACGACGTGTTTCCCGCGGGGCTCGTCGCGGTGGCGGTGATGAGTTGCCCGGCGGGAACGCTCGGCGCCAGCGGTGCGCTGAAGCTGGCGGTGCCCGAGCCATTCGTATCGACGTCCATTCCGCCGAGGAAAACCGCTCCCTGACTTGTTCCCGGCGGGTTCGCGAAGAACTCGACACGGTAGATGCCAGCCGCCGCTGTGAGATTTCCAGCCACCGTGGTCGTGAGTCCGAGCGTCGCGGAAGTCAGCGTCGGAGCGGCTTGAGAGGCGTTTGCGCTGCTGAAAAGTCCGATGCCGCCGCCGTTGTTCGCGTAGATCGAATTCGCGCGGATCGAGTTCTCGCTAGTCCCGGAATCGAAGAGCTGCACGCCACGCCCCGTGTTGCCGGCGACGATATTTCCGAGGCCGAGACCTTCGCCACCGATCGCGTTATTTTTCGGACCGCCGAAAAGCTGCACGCCCGCTTTATTGCCGATCGGCGCGGTCGCAGTCGCGTTCACCCCAATCGTGTTGCCTTGAATCGTGTTCAGATTCGTGCCCGTGCCGCTGAGTGAAATGCCTTCGCCGCCGTTGCCGGAGATCACGTTCCGCGCGCCGACGCCGCCCCCGATCTTGGTGAGCTGGGCACCGCTGTAGATGTCGATCCCCCGCCCTGTATTTCCGAGCGCGACGGTGCCGGTCGCATCGAGGCCGATGAAATTTCCCTGCACGAAATTTCCGTCCGTGCCCGCTTCAGAAATCGTCACGCCGCGATCGAGATTCGCGGAGATGACATTTCCCGCGCCGGGGACGACGCCGCCAATCGAATTCGACGACGCGCCGGAAAAAATCGAGATGCCCGAAAAGGAGTTTGGCAACGCCGCCGTGCCGGCGAAGTCCGTGCCGATCTTGTTTCCAGCGATCACATTTCCGGACGTGCCGACACTGCCGAGCGCGATGCCCTGGTTGCTGTTGCCGGAGATCAAATTTCCCGCGCCCGGCGCGACGCCACCGATCGTATTTCCCGATGCGCCGCTGAAGATGCCGATGCCAGCATACGCGTTGGGCCTCGCTGCAGTCCCGGCCGCATTCGTGCCAATGCGATTGCCCTGCACCGCGATCCCAGTCGCGCCGGAGTCGGCGAGATAAATGCCGTAACTCGCATTTCCCGAGATGACATTTCCCGCGCTCGCCACCGTGCCACCGATCGTCGCCGCCGTCGCGCCGCTGTAGATGCTCACGCCCGGCCCCATGTTTGGAGTCGCCGTTCCCGCCGCATTGAGGCCGATGACATTCCCCTGCAGAATCGTGCCGCCCGTCCCCGTGTCCGTGATCGCCACGCCCTCATTCGAGTTGCCCGCAATGACATTCCCCGCACCCGCCGCGGTGCCTCCGATGAGCGTCCCCTGCGCGCCGCCATAGACCCCGATGCCCGCGTAGAAATTTGGCAGAGCGGTCATGCCTGCACTGTTGAGCCCGATGAAATTCCCACACACCACATTGCCCGTCGTTGCGGAGTCGTGGATCGTGATACCGTACGAGCTGTTCCCCGAGATTACGTTGCGATCCGCTGGCGCGCTGCCGCCGATCGTGTTGCCGTGCGCGCCGCCGCTCACATCGATTCCGGAAAATGTATTCGCCACCGCCGAAGTGCCCGCCGCATCCGTCCCGATGAAGCACCCGCCCACGATATTTCCCGTCGCCGCCGGGCCGCTGATTGAAATGCCAAATTGATTGAAAGCGTTGATCGCGAAACCTCTCACCGTGCAACTCGCCGCCCGCAGAACGAGGCCGTGCGAGTAGTTCGGTGCGACGATTTTCACCCCGCTCAAAATCACGCGCGGCAGGCTCGCCATGCCCGGCTGCGTCGTCGCGTCAATCGTCGTGCGGTCGCCCGGCGAGTAGGTCTGGGATGCGGGCTGCATCGTCCATCGCCCGCTGGCGAATCCGAGATCGCTTGTCGGGATATTGAAAGTGACGGTTGTCGTCGCTGCGGGGAAATCGATCACGCGGTCGAACGCATATTCCAGCGCAGTGCGCAGGCTGCCCGCGCCGCTTTCGCTCGTGTTCGTCACCACCGTTCCGGGTGAGATCGTGGGCACGCCATACATCAGCGCCATGCCTGCGCGGTCGAGCTTGCTGAGCGTACGGTCGGTCTCGCGTCCGATGATGTTCAAAAACGCGGTGTAAAGCGCGGTCGGCTCGATCGTGTCGCGCGCGGGGTCGTTGATCGCGGGATTCGGCGGCGGGCTCGTGTTCGTCGAAAGCGCGTTTCGCTCGTAGTGCATGACGGAGTAAAAATCGTAGCCACCCCGGTTCACCGAATTCGTCAATTTCGTGAAATTTCCCGCCTGCCCTGTGGCGATATTTCCCGTGAGGATCGTGACGAACGTGTCTCGGTCGGTGCGCTGTTGCTCGTGCTGTAATCCGAGTGCGTGGCCGGTTTCGTGGCAAAGCGTGCCGTGGTTCCAGCTATTCGAGCCGATGTTGAGTTGCTGCGCGCCGCCGATCATTCCGACCGCGGAATTACCTCCACCGAGCGACGCCCCGCCGTCGTTCACCATCACATAATTCGCCTGCGAGACACGCGCGATGAAATGCACATTTGCCCACGTCTCCCAATCCGCCGCGGCGGTGATAAACACCTCGCGATGCTCCGGCGTCACGTTCCCATTGAAGGCGTAATAAATATTGCCTCCCGTCCACAGTAAGACACCCGCATCCGTCGCGGAATTTGGCGTGACCGTTCTGCCCGAGAGCCGGTCGCCCATCGCGCGGAGTGTCTTCGCGCGGAAAAACATGTCGCCGAGCGGCACGACCTCTTCCGGAGAAACCACACCCGCCAGCGCCGCTTCGATCACCGCGACATCCCACGAGTCTTTCGCGCGCAGCGAACCCAGAAATGCGACGAAAACCCATGCGCCGAAAAGCCACGTTTTCATGCCCCCATGGTGGCCCCATTTTCACCCGAAAAAAGCGGAATCTACGCGGCCCCTTTTCGACTTGCGCAAGCCGGTGCCTTAATCCGATTCGGGCGTTGCTTCAAAGCCGAACCGGCGGAAACCAGACGTAGAGCATGAGATAGACGAGGACACCGGTGATGGAGACGTAGAGCCAGACCGGCACGGTGATTTTCGCAATGCGGCGGTGGCGGTCGTAGCGGGCGCGCAGGGCCGGGATGACGGTCATCAGGACGAGCGGGACGGTGAGGCCGGCGAGCGGGATGTGGGTGACGAGGATGAAGTAATAGACGCTCCGCGGCCAGCCGGGGTGTGTGAAGCGCGTAACGATGCCGTGCGAAAGCCAGTGGTAGGTGAGGTAGCTCGCGAGGAACGCCGTGGAGGTGACGAGGGCGCAGGTCATCAGGGTGATGTGCAGGCCCTTGCGGTCGGACTTGATCGCGGCGAGGCCGGCGCAGATGAAGAGGAAGCTCGTGCCGTTGAGGGTGGCGTTGAGCAGCGGGAGGTCGTGAACGGTCACCTGCTCTCCTTTCGCAGGCGCTCGAGGTCGGTGAGAAGATGGGCGCTGCCCTCAGCCGTGAGGGCGTCGTAAAAGCCGCGCACGTATCCGTTTTTATCGACGAGCACGAGCTTCGTGCTGTGCGTGACGGGCTCCTTCACGGTGCCGCCTTCGTCGCTGACTCCGAGCTTGAAGCCCTTGTTCGCAAATTCGTAGATCGCTGATTTGTCGCCGGTCAGGAAGAACCAGCCGTCGCCTGCGTGGAATTTCGCGGCGTATTCTTTGAGGACTTCGGGCGTGTCGCGCCCGGGATCAGCGGAGATGGAGACGAGAGCGACATCGGGCATCGACGCGGTAACTTTTTGCAAATCCCCGAGGCGGCTCGTCATCATCGGGCACGGGCCAGGGCAGCTTGTGTAGAAGAAATCGGCGACCCAGATTTTGCCACGCAGGTCGGATTGCGTGATGGTTTTACCGCTGCGCTCGGTGAATGAGAAAGCGGGCAGAAGCCAGTGGCGCGGGAGTTCACCGGCCGGCGCGGGAGCGTCGAGCATCTCGAAGGCGTCGTCCTTTTTCCCGCACGCCGCGAGGAGGACGGAGAGGAGAAGCATGGGCAGCAGGACGTGTTTAATCTTCGACAATCCAGCGAGTAAAGGTGGAATCCGTTTGCTCATCGTTTTGTGAAGACCATGAGGCCGAGGATGAGCGGGAGGTAGAGGATCGATGCGAAGAAAAGGCGGCGGGCGACGGGGCGCGTGCGGTCGAGGAAAAAGTGCGCGGCGAGAGCGAAGAGCACGCCATTCAGGAGCAGCGCGCCGGCCAGGTAGAGGGTGTTATTCTGACCCGAAAAATAGGGGACGAGACAGATGCCCGAGAGCGCCGCCGCGAAGACGAGGCTGGTGAGCGCGGTCATCGCTCCGCTGGCATCGTCGCGTTTCAGCATGATGAAGCCGGCCTGCGCGTATTCGTCGCGATACATCCAGGCGATGGCGAGGAAGTGCGGCATTTGCCAGGTGAAAAGGACGCCGAAAAGCACCCACGCGCCGAGGCCGACGGTCGGGCTTGCACCCTGTGCGGCGGTCCAACCAATGACCGGCGGGATGCCGCCGGAAACCGCGCCGACGATCGTGCAAAGCGCGGTGCGGCGCTTCAGCGGCGTGTAAAGGAAGAGGTAGATCGCGACGGTCGCGGCGGCGAGCGCGGCGCTGAGCGGGTTGGTCGCGAGCCAGAGCCACGCGACGCCGGTTGCCGCAAGCGCGATTCCGAGGAGGAGCGCGGTGCCGGATTTCATTCGGCCGGCGGGGAGCGGGCGCGATTTTGTCCGCTCCATGAGGCGATCGACGGGGCTCTCGATCCATTGGTTCAGCACGGCGGCGGCGGCGGCGGCGAGCGCGGTGCCGAGCGTGGCGCTGATGAGGCGCAGCCAGTCGAGCTGCGGCCCGCTGGCCATGCAAAAGCCGATGAAGGTTGTGATGATGACTAGCAGGCTGAGTCGCGCCTTCGTGAGCGTGAGCAGGTCGCTGACGAGGCCGATTTCGGGCGTCTCGGCCAAGTCGTCGAGCGCGAGGATGTCGTCGGTGGCGCGGCTCATGCGCGAGCCTCCTCGAGCGCGGCAGCGGGCGCAAACTGCGTGGTGGAAAGTGCGCGCGTCCATGTCGCGCGGACGGCGAGGAGGACCGTGGTGGCGACGAGCGCCGCGCCATTCAAGACGTGCGCGGTGCGGATGAGGAGGACGGCGACCTCGTGCGGCACGCGCTGGCCGGTGAGCGTAGCAGCGACGCCCGCGACTGCGGTGGCAAATTGCGCGCCGTCAGGATTCGAGCCGGACCACGCCCAGATGGTCATGACGCCGAGCGTGACTTGCAGCGCGAGCAGCCCGAGGAGCAGGACGGCAGGCACGATGATGCGGCTCTCCCCGCTCGCTCCGCGGAGCGAGCGGATGGCTGCGGCGACCACGAAAATGGTGACGAGCAGCGCCCCGAAACGGGTGTGTGTGAAATTGAGATCGACCGGCGCACTGTGCGCGTGCGGCATGAATCCGCCGTCGGGATTCGCAGTCGGGAATGTCTGGATCGCGAGCCCCGCGCCCATGTGCCGCATGGTGGCACCGACGAGGAGTTGGAGAAAAATCACGCCGACTGCAATCCATGCGAGCCGCGCGATTTTCGGAAATGCCGGCGACCAGCGTATGCGCGGCCAGGCGGGCGAAAGCATGGCAGCGAGAGCGACAAGGAGGGCGAGTTCGAGCTGCGCGAAGCAGCCGTGGAAGATGCGGAATGCGACCGCGAGCTGCGGATCGCCGCCGCTCTCGATCGTGACGCGGAGCCCGCCCGCGACCGCCTGCGCGAGGACTCCCAGAAATGCCGCAAACGCCAGCCACCGCACGGCTGCCGGATGCCCGTCAGCGCGCTTTTTCCCGAAAAACAGCGCCACGGCAAATGTGAGCGCCGCGCTCCAGAGTCCGATGTGCGCGACGATGGGGCCGGTTACGCCAGTGACTTTCGCGATCCCGGCGAGCACGATCGAGACGCCCGCTGACAGCGGTAACGCCCACTGGCGTTGCCAGACCCACGCGCACAAAATGCCGACGAGGAGGCCGACGGTTTCCGCCGTGAGCCGGTGCCCGTGCTCCAGCCGCTCGAAGAGATTCGCCCACCAGCCGCTCGGATTCAACGACCCGTGGCTCAGTGGCCAGTCAGGAAAGGCCA
This sequence comes from Chthoniobacterales bacterium, assembly GCA_038207335.1. Classification (GTDB taxonomy): domain Bacteria; phylum Verrucomicrobiota; class Verrucomicrobiia; order Chthoniobacterales; family Chthoniobacteraceae; genus CAIURC01. The sequence continues at coordinate 100,644 of JBBQZX010000007.1, forward strand.
TCCCCGCGCCGGAGGTCGTCGTGTGACCGCCGATGAAGATGAGCACGAAGGTCGCCGCGACGACGAGCTTTGCGAAGCGCGCCAGCCAGAGGTGCGGAAAAGTGTGGCCGGTGTCGTTCACGAGAGAGTCTTCTTGGCCCCGCGAAAGCAGCGCGGGTGTGCGGCCTTGCGCCGCTTAGTTCGGCGAGCCCGTGGATGTCCGCACGGGCGGAGCATCGGGCGTCGGCGGAGCGGAGACTGCCTTCTCGCCGGAGGGCGCTGGCTGTGCGGCGCCAGGAGCGGGTGCTGGAACGACAGGCGTGGGGGCGTCGGGGTGCTGGAGTTTCGCGAGTTCCTGATACCACGAGTCCCAGTCACTCTGCGGCTCGACGGCCATCGTGGCGCGCATGGCGTAATGACCCGCGCCGCAAAGCTGCGCGCAGACGATCTCGAAATTGCCCGTCTTGATCGGGCGGAACCAAACCGGCACACGCGATCCCGGAATCGCATCCTGCGTGATGCGCATGTTGTGCAGCGAAAGACTGTGGATCACGTCCTTTGAGGTAATCTCGATGACAGTCGGCTTGTAATTGATGAGGTGCAGTTCGTTTTTTGAAACCACGTCGTCCTTGCCTGCAGGGTCGTTCGGATCGAGGCCGAGCGGATTGTTCGCATCCACGAGGTGCGCGTTCTGCCGTCCGAAGATGCCGTCAGGGCCGGGGTAGTGAAAATTCCACGCGAATTGCTCGCCGACAGCGTGGACACGCAGAGCCTGCGCTTTATCGGGGAAGGAATCCTCAGTCACGCGCTTGCCCCACAGCGGGAGGCCGAAGCCGAGCAGCAGCACCGCCTCAACGAGAACGACTGTGAACTCGAGATGCGTGGAAACCTTGCTTTTAACACCGTGATAATTGGCGCGCGGATTCCGCGACCGATGGAAACGGTAGATCGTGTAGAGGAAAAAGATGAACCAGCCGATGAACAGGAGGAGCATGAACCAATGGCAGAACTCGAGCATGTGATCGATCGAGTAGCCGTGTTCGGAAGCGTCGGGGACGATCCCCATCCATTTGTTGAGCATGTGAGTTTAGTCGTTGTCTGCACCGTCGTCCTTGGACGAGTCGTCTGCGATGTCGAATTGCGGAGGCATGGGTGTATTCGCGCGCCTCGCGAGGGTGACGCCGAACGCGCAGAGCAGCGCGAGGACTCCACCGATCATTCCCAGCATGAGAAAGATTGAAGCGTTCAGCGCGCCTGCGGCTTTGGAATTTGGGTCGCCCATGCACACGGCGCAGGCGGAGGCGGAGAGAGGATTGGCGAGCAGCGCGAATGTCAGCGCGACTCCGAGCGATCGGATCGAGGTGAAAGTGCTCATGTGATGATGTGGCGCGATTTTTTCAGAAACCAGACACCGTAAGCGACGAGACCGACCGCCACCACGACCGATCCTACGCCGAAATAAAGCTCCACTCCATTCACAAATGCCCATGCAGCGCACCCTGACGCCAAGAGGATCGCCAGCAGGATGAACAGGATGTGAAAGGCTTTGAGCGACATTTAGTGAGTGTTGTGCGACGTGCCGAAAATCGGATCCGTCCAAGCCAGCAACGTCAGCAAAAAGAGACCGCAGACGAAGAATGCGGTGAAGTAGAGGAAGCGAGTGATGGTCGGCTTCTCGCCTTTCAAGTGCATGAAAATCGCACCGACCAAGCTGACCTTGAACGCAGCAACGAGCAGCGCAATGACGATGTTCCGCGAGCGGGACCCGAAGTCGATGTAGGACAAAAAGACCGTGAAACCGGTGAGGGCGATGAGCGCCGCGCCGATGCCCCAATAGAGCTTCAGGTGCATGTCGTGGTGCCCATGCTCGTCGGCGTGTGCGGGTGCGTGATTGGTGGGAGTTACTGCGGGGCTGTGCGAGTCGCTCATGTCGGTAGGATCAAAGGAGGTAGAAGAGCGGGAAGACGAAAATCCAGACGAGATCGACGAAGTGCCAGAAAAGACCGACGACTTCGACACGATTGGCGAGGTGCTCAGGGTTGGTCTTGTAGAGCTTCGCGCCAGGTCCCCAGAAATAAAGGAATACCAGCACGCCCGCCAAGACGTGCGCACCGTGCAAGCCGGTGATCGTGAAATAGACCGCGAAGTAGGAACTGTGCCGGGGGATGAACATGCTGGGACTCGAGATTTCCAAGTCTTCCGCGTGGATGACCGCGGTCTTCATCGACAGCTTCTTCGGCCAGAAATGCGGACGTTCGTTGTCTTCACTGGTCGGCTCGGCGTTCACCTCATCAAGCTGGATCACGTAGTCGGTGGGATCATCCGTGCGGATGATCGGCGCGAGACCTTCTGCCGAGTGTTCACCCTCAGCATGCAGTTCGTGCTCGAAATGTTCGGCGTTCTTCTCTGCCACCTCTGCGTAGTGGGAACCCTTCGGAGCATCGAGCAGGTGACCAGTGATCTCGTAGCGCGGATCGAGGTTGTGCTCCTTGAGGAAGGCGTTGCCGAGATAAGGCTCATACTTCTCCAGTGACTCTTTTTTGATGAAGACGCCGAAGTGATTGAACTTCTGCGGATACTCATACGCCAGCTTCACCACAAGGAAGAGGATGCCACACAAGATCGTGATGGCCATGTAGAACTTGTATTGCGCGAACTTTCGCATCTTCAGCGCAGCCCAAGACAACACTACCGTGACCGATGACAGGATGAGCACCGCGGTGTTGAATGTGCCAACTGGAACATTCAGCAAGCCGTGCGGCCAGTATCCCGGTTCAGCGCCAAGGCGGAGAAAGATGTAGCCCGAGAAAAGCCCGCCGAAGAGCATGACTTCCGATGCCAGAAAGAGCCAGATGCCCAGCTTGGCATTGTAGAGCCCCGTGTCCGGGCGCGCCGTTACTTCATGTGGAATTTGCATGTCTTAGTGTGCCTGAGCTGGAACCGGAACGGCGGAAGCGACGACTTTGACTCCAACCGGCTCAGTCTGAGGCGTGAAGTCTTTGTCTGCCCCAGGGACGCTGTATTCGTAAGGACCGCGATAGACGGTGATTTCGGTATCGAAGTTCCCATGTCCGGGAGGCGACGGCGCATCCCATTCGACGGTCGTCGCATCCCACGGATTCCGGCCGACTTTCTTTCCGTTAAACATGCTCCAGAAGAAATTGAAGATGAACGGGAGTTGGAACGCGGCGAGGCAGAACGCCGAGGTGCTCATGAATTTATTCCAGTGCAAGACGGGGCCCGCGAACTGATAAGTCAAGTGCTCCAAATCCGCGCCACCGCCATCGTACCAGCGGCGATGCACACCCGCCATGCCTTGTAGGAACATGGGGAAGAAGAGGCCATTGATGAAAACCAAGGAACCCCAGAAGTGAATGCGGCCAAGGAAGTCATTCAACTGGCGACCGGTCGCTTTTGGGAACCAATAATAGACGCCGGCGAAAATAGCGAAAATCGTTCCCGGCGCGACGATGTAATGGAAGTGCCCGATGATGTAGTAGGTGTCGTGCAGGTAGAGATCGACGGCATTGAAGGCCAGCGGGATGCCCGTAAGACCGCCGATGCCGAACATTGGCATGAAGGCAGTGGCGAACATCATCGGCATGGTGAATCGGATCGACCCGCCCCACAGCGATAGCATGAGTGCGGTGATCAGGATGACCGATGGGATGGAGATGAGGATGGTCGTGACTTGGAAGAAGCCCGCGACCGTGGCGCCCATCCCAGTCATATACATGTGATGCGCCCAGACGATGAACGAGAGGAAGGCGAGGACGAAGATCGCGCCGACCATCGCTTTGTATCCGTAGAGCGGCTTGCGCGTGTTATTTGCCACGACCTCCGCGATTATGCCGATGCCGGGCAGGATGAGGACATAGACCTCCGGGTGAGCCAAGAACCAGAACAAGTGCTGCCAGAGCAACGGACTGCCGCCGCCGGACCAGTCGGTGAGCCTTTGCCCCACGATCAAGCCCGTCGGCATGAAGAAGCTCGTGCCGAAGACGCGATCCATGAACTGGAAGATGCCCGCGGCCTCGAGCGGAGGGAACGCGAGAAGCAGGAGGAAGGCGGTGATGAATTGCGCCCAGACGAAGAACGGGAGGCGCATCCAAGTCATGCCCGGCGCGCGTAATTGGATGATGGTCGCGATGAAGTTCACGGAGCCCAGTAGGGAGGCCGTGATGTTGAAAATCATGCCGGTGAGCCAAAGGGTTTGGCCGTTGAAAAAGTGGTGGTGGCCAATGCCCATGTCCGCGATGCCTGCGAGCGGCGGGTAGGCCGTCCAGCCCGATTTTGCGGCACCGCCGGGGACGAGGAAACTGACGAGCATGAAGATACAACTGATGAAGAAGCACCAGTAGCTCGCCATGTTGATGCGCGGAAAGGTCATGTCGGGCGCGCCGATTTGCAGCGGGACGACGAAGTTTCCAAAAGCGGCGAAGGCAATCGGCACGATGCCGAAGAAGACCATGATGGTGCCGTGCATCGCACCCATCGTGTTGTAGCCGTCGGGCGATAGGACTCCGGCAGGAAATTGGTCGCTGATGGCGCGCAGCCAGAACCAGCCGTCGAATTGCCCCGCGACGACTGGATGGGTCACGAGGAAGTTTTGCGCAGCGATGAAGGCGTGGCCGATGACTGGCACCGCGGTGCCAGGATGCGCGAGCTGCCACCGCATGATGAGCATGAGGCAGAAGCCGAAGAACAGGAACGCGAGGCCGGTCAGGCCATACTGGATGCCGATCGTTTTGTGATCGGTGGAGAAGATGTATTTCCGCCAATAGCTGAGCTCGTGATGATGGTCGTCGTGATGCGCGGCGTGCGGATCGGCGTGTGTGTGAATTTCCATGCGGCGGTGAGATTTTAAACGGGGCGAGACTTTAACGAGCGACTCGCGTTTCGCAATTGACGGGGTGTCTGCGGCCGATCATTCGGGCGGCGCGGTTACTTGGCGGCGGGTTCTTCCTTCCACGCCTTCAACTCAGGCTCCGTCCACGGTGTCTTTCGATCGGTGAATTTCTTGCGCGCGGCGGCCACGACATCAGCGGCGACGGCAGGCGCGATGTTGCCGAAATTGGAGCGGACGTAGGTCATCACGGCGGCGATTTTCTCGTCGGTGAGCATGGCTTCTTGGCCCGGCATGATGTTGTTGTAGGGCTTGCCTTCGACGGTCATCGGCCCGGCGTTTCCTTTCAAGATCATGGCTGCCATGCGCTCGGCAGGGCCATTGACGTATTCGGATTTTGTGAGCGGCGGGAATACTGGCGGGAGGCCGAGCCCGGTCGGCTGGTGGCACGCGAAGCAGACGGTCATGTAAACGGTCTTGCCCATCGCAACTTGCGCGGGCGGAGCGTCTTGTGCGGAGGCGGTGCTTAAGGTCGCGGCGACGGCGTAGGCGAGAGCGAGTAGGTTTTTCATGGTGGAAAAGTGGTTACTGTGCGGGCGCTGGGGCGGCGGGTTCGGGCGCGGCAGGCGCGGGTGCTGGAATAGCGGGTGGCGCTGTCGGAGGAGGCTGCGAGGCAGGAGCCGGTGGCGCAATAGGCGGGGGTGGTGGCTCCGATTGAGCTGGTGCTGGAGCCCGTGGAACTGGCGCAGGTACGGGCATCGGAGCAAGGGCTGCTTCGGGCGTTGCCACGGCTGGCGGGATGGTTGGCGCTGCGGGAGCGGGTGTCGCTGGTACGGCGGCCTCGGGCGCGGGCGCGGCACCGCCGAATGCTTTCAATTCCGGTTCCGTCCACGGCGTCTTGCGGTCGGCAAATTTCGCTCGCGCCGCCGCGACGACGGCCGGCGAGACGGGCGGCGCGGAGTTGCCGAAATTAGCGCGGACGTAGGTCATCACCGCGGCAATCTTGTCATCGGTGAGCATCGCCTCCTGACCGGGCATCACGTTGTTGAAAGGCTTGCCTTCGACGGTCATCGGTCCGGCGTTCCCTTTCAGGATCATCGCCGCGAAACGCTCTTCAGGCCCGTTCGCGTACTCGGACTTCACGAGCGGCGGGAAGACCATCGGCAGGCCGAGGCCTGTCGGCTGGTGGCACGCGAAGCAGACAGTCATATAGACCTGCTTGCCTTGCGCCAATTGCGCTGGGTCGGCAGAAGCGGGCGCGGGCATGGCTGCGGGCATTGGGGCTCCTTGAGCGGGAGTTCCAGCAATCAGGGGCGCGGGAGTCTCCGCTGCGGCAGCGGCAGGCGCGGGTGTGGCTGGCTTGGCTGCAGGCGCTGCACTCGGCGCGGCGTCGGCTTGTTCGTAGTTCGCATCCGCCGGAATTTGGAGTAGTTGCGCTTCCGTCCATGAGGCCGTCTGGTTCTCGAATTCCTTCTTCGCCGAGGTGACATCGGCCTCGGTCACTTCGGGCGCGGCATTTCCCCACTCCGAGCGGATGAAGCTCAAAACTGCAGCGATCTTTTTGTCGCTCAGATTCTTTTCCCACGGCGGCATGACGCCATTGAAAATTTGGCCTTCGACATGCACCGGGCCTTGTAGGCCTTTGAGCAAAATCGCGATCAGCCGCTTCTCGCCACCGAGCGCAAACTCGGACTTTACGAGCGGCGGAAATTGCCCCGGCACACCGAGCCCGTTTTGCTGGTGGCACGTCACGCAGTTCGCATAGACCGCCTTGCCCTGCTGCGCGAGCGTCAGCGTCGCGGCAGCTTCGGACTTTCCGCCGGCCTTTGCTGGCAGCGGAAAGAGCGCGGCAGGCGAACTTTCGTATTCGTTGTAGATATTCGACGAAAAACCCCCGTGGAATACGCCGAGGTAAGCACCCGCCCAAAGGACTGCGACGCCGCAGACCGCGGTGAGCCACAGTGGGATCGGCGTGACGTTTGCCTTTGGGTCGCCGTGCTCGCGCTGGATGGCGGCATGCACTTCCGTGACGTCGTCGGTTTCGCGATAGTCGATGCGTTCAGGACCTTCGTTCATTCTCGGAAATCTTTGGTTACTTCGCCGGCGCCAGCGCGCCTTTGACTTCCTTCAAGGGATGGGTGGAATCGAGCGAAAGGAGGTAAGCGACGAGCTGGCGGGCCTCGGCTTTTGGCACGATCTCGTACCCATCTTTCGTCGCGACATTCAAGGCATCGACCGACCGCTGGCCGCTGATCTTCCGCGTCTCGAAAAGGTATCGGTAGGGCGGCATGTTCGACTCATGCACGATCACGGTGGGCTGATAGAGATGGAGGTAATGCCATGCGGCATCTCGGCGCGCAGGTTTGCGCGGGTCGTTGATGTCTTCGTTGCGCCACTCTTTCGTCCCAACATCGGTCAGGTCCGGGCCGAGCCGCATGTTACCGAGAAATGTGGGATTTTTATAAATGTAGTCCCGTGCGACGGTGCGCCGAGCTCCCCACCCGCGCTCGATGTCGAGGCCGTTTTGCGGGTCGCGAATTTGCTGCGAATGGCAGTAGAAGCAACCTTCGGAGGCATAGACCTCGCGGCCTTTGCGGGGATTGTAAACGGGATATACATCGCCCGCGTCTTCATCGACCTGCGGCTGGAGCCCGCCCAACTGCACCTGCGGCACGAGCACGAGCGCAAAGCAGGAGATCGCGAACGATCCGAAGATTCCGGCGAAGAGATAGGATGAGCGGCTCATTTAATGTTTCTCCTCTCCAGGGACCGCGAAGAGTGTCGGCGCGCCGCCCGGTTGTCCGATCCGCAGCAGCATGAGCAGGAAGTGGAGCGCGAAGATGATGTGCGCGATGGCTACAAAGCCAATCGCGAGTGTGTGACCGGCGAGATAGACTTGGCCGATGCCGATGACTTGGGTGAAGGTCGCCTCCGGATCGATCATCGCAAGGCCGGCGGCGAGACCGGAGAAGGCAAGCATGGCGATGAGGACTCCGCCGCCGTAAGCCGCTCCCCAGAAGTGGAGCTTGATGAGTGTGGAGGAAAGCCACTCGCAGCCGACGAGACGCGGCGTGATGTAATAGATCGCGCCGAACATGATCATCGAGAAGAACGCGTAGATGACCAGTTGATGCTGCGCGGCTTGGAACTGCGTGAAGTGGACGATGCTATCGACGCTTCGGAGCGAGGTGAGGATTCCCACGACACTGGCGACCGCAAAAGCCACGGTGCCAAAGTAGGTGAAGCGGATGGTGGGAGAGTAATAGACCATCTGCGTGTGGCCGCGCATCGTGAAGATGAGGTTGGTCGTCACGGTTGCGATGGGCACGAGCATCATGAGGCTCGCCGCGATGCTCACGGTCGCGAGCCATGCGGGGATCGGGCCACCGCTGAGACGCACCATCGCGGTGAGTCCGCCGAAAAGTGCAAATGTCCAGAAGCCGATAGTCGCGAGGTTGTAGCTGTAGATCGGCGTGTTGACGACTTTCGGAATGAGGTAGTAGGCCGCGGCCAGACCGATGGCGGTGAACCACAGGACGAGGATACTTTGCGAATACCACGCGGCGACGACGCTCTGCATGACTCCTTGGAGCTGTGGCAAGCCGTTTAGGAGCTGCGCGACGCCGAAGAGCCACGGGAACCAGAAGAAGGCGCCGAGCAGATACCAGACAGAAATATAGACGGGCGATTTGCGGCGGAAGCGGTAAAGGATCGCGCCCCACAGACCGACGAGGACGTATCCTAGGAACATGATCGCCGCCGCGGCACGGGGGATCTCCATGCCTTCGATGCCGGAGGTTTTACCAGCGAGGATGCAGAGGATGCCGATGACTAGGCCGAGATTCCAAAGCAACGCGCCGAAAACGAGAAAGCCAGGGTAGCGGATGGAGACGCGACAGAGTCGCGACATGAGCCAGATGCCGACGCCCATTCCAGCGAGGCTGGCCCAGCCGTAGGTCAGGGTGAGATTGTAAGCCGGGGCGATGCGGCCGTACGTGAGCCACGAGCAATCGGCGAGGAAGCCGGGGTGGTGGAGCTTCACCGAGGTGATGAAGCCGAACACGGTGGAGAGGAGGAGCCAGCCGATCGCGGTGGTGAAGAAGAGCAGCACCGGGCCCGCTGCGGCGGCGTCGATCGTCGCGCGTTCTATGGATACTTTGGCCTTCGCCGCTTGGGCGGGCACGGCCTCGATCGCGACGGCCGTTGTCGGTTTGATTTCTGGAGCGGCGACGGCGGTCATTTTTTGGTCTCGATGGGAGCGGGAAGAGCGGCGGGCGCGGCAGCGGCGGCAGGTGACGGGGCAGTCTCAAAGCGAATGGTATCCGCGCCTTGCGGGGATGACGGGAGCGCGGGTGGCGCGGGCTCTTTGGCGTCGGGGTCGTAGGGCGCAGGCATCGGGAGCGCGGGCTCGACTTTGACTTGGGAAGCCGCGGGTTTCTTGGAGTTCAGTTCGGCAAGCACGAGCTTGCGGGCATCGGCGAGCGGGATGTGCGCGACTCCTTTCGCCTTGTCCACCCAGCCAACGGTGCCGAGGCGTTCGTCGTCGGCTTTTTGAAGCGCTTCGCGCTTCTCGATGCGAGCGGCGGCACGATTGTCTTCGACCTGGCCGAGAGGGGCGCCGTTTCTCGCCCAGATACAGACTACGAGGGCGAAGATAATGAAGAAGAAGATCGCCCAAACGAAGGTCAGGAAACCGCTGGGCTTGGCATGAGGTGTTTCTTCGATCGTCATGTCAGTTGGTCAGTTTGATAGACGCTGCGAGCCGCGGGTCGCGGGTGGGGAAGAGATAGGTCGCCCCGAGGTTTTTGAAAAACAGCCACACGAGGATCGCGCCGATTCCAACGAGCGGGAGCAGGTCGAAAACGCTGGGTGATGCGCCTGTCGAGTGCAGCGCGGGGAGGACGACGACGTAGATGTCGATCATGTGGATGAAGAGAATCCAGCCGGCGACCATGCAGAGGTAGCGCGGCTTTTTCTTTGTCCACTGAAGTAGCAAAACTGGGAAAGGCAGGAAGAATCGTCCGACTACGAGCAGGGTGCTAAAATACCACCAGCTGTTGGTGTTGCGAATCTGGAAGTAGATCGTCTCTTCCGGGATATTCGCATACCAGATGAGCATGTACTGGCTGAAGCCGATGTAGGCCCAAAAAATGGTGAAGGTGAGCATGAACTTGCCCATGATGTGGTAGTGCTCGAGCGTGACCACGTTCAGATGCCCGCGAATCTTTAGCCAAGTGATGATGAGCACGAGCAGGGACATGGAGCTGCCCGCTGCACCGGCGAAGAGATAGACACCCCACATGGTCGAGAACCAGTGGTAGTTCAGGCTCATCAACCAATCGACTCCAGAGAATGTGATGCCGAGAGCTACAGCGAAAATGCCCGCGACTCCCAACTTCCGCATCGCAAAACTATGCCTCGCCGCTCCATCTTTGTCTTGGAGAGTAGAGTGGCGCTTGAGTCCGAATGCGATGCCTCCGAGAGCAAGGAAATAAACGGCGGCGCGGATAAGGAAGAACGGCTTCGAGAGGTACGGCTGCTTGGCGTCCAGTAACGGATCGATGCCCGGGCTAAGGTTCCACCATTTAAACAGGATGCCAGCGCAGAGCAGGATCGGGATGAAGAACAGGACGAAGTACGGGATAAGGCTCGCGACGTTTTCCAACTGTCGCCGGACGACGACCGACCACTCCGCATCGGTGGCGTGATGGAGGCAAATCCAGAAAAGCGTCCCAACGCAAATCGTGAAGAAGTAGGTGAAGGCGAAGAGCCATGAGAACGCGAACTGCGGACGCCAGCCGGGGACGATGAGACCAATGAAGCTCAACAGGATCGCGACCGCGCCGACGCCGAGCAAGATAGTCGGCAGGCCACCGAGTTTCTTGATATCGAACTTCTCGGCTACGGGAACAGGAGTGTCGTGTGAGTCGCTCATTGCTTCTTTTCCTGCTGCAATTCTTTCTGCTGCGCCTCGGATAGATCGGCGAGCTTCGCATTTTGGCTGCGCTGGAGCGTGCGCAGGTAGCTCACGATGGCCCAGCGATCTTCCACCGCGATCTGCGGACCGTAGGCACCCATCGTGTTCTTGCCGTTGGTGATCGTGCTAAAAATCTGACCGTCGGGCATCGTGCGGATTCGCTCGTCTTGCAGGTTTGCCACCGTGGCCCAGTTGCCGATTTGCTGGACGATTCCGTTGCCCATGGCGGTGTGGCCGTGGCAGACGGCGCAGTTGATGTCGAAGCGCTGCTGGCCTCGCTGTATCAGCTTGTCGGTGACTTCGAGCGGGAAACCGTCGCCATAGACGTCGCCGAACTTGCCGGTGTTGTAATAGTCGGGCTGGTTGCTGAATCCCTCCTGCGCGAGCGTTCCGTTCTTTGCTCCGGCTTGAAGGTATCGGCCCGGCAGGCTGTAGCCGATCGGCACCGTTCCGGCGACGGGTTTGCGCTCGGCACTGCCGTCAGCGAAGAAGCCGCTCGTGTGCTGTGGCTGATACTTTGGCTGACGATCCATGTCCGGGAAAATCTCGAGCGGAGGCAGCTCGCTCTTTGCGCCGCGGAAGCCGGCGAGGGCGATCACCGCGCAGGTTATTAAGAGAAATGAGGCGAAGAAATAACGAAGCATGTGGCCTTAGTTTCTAGTCGTGGATGAGGGTCACGTGCTTGCCGCCGATGCCTTCGAGAAGCTCGCGAGTCTTGGACTCCGAGAACTTCGGATCACGGGCTTCGATGACGACGAAGAAGCCATCGTCGGTCGCGCGCTTGAAGCGCTCCCAGTTAAAGACCGGATGATACCACTTCGGCAGTTGGTTCATGATGAGCAGCGCGAAGACTGTGGCGAATGCCGAGCAAAGGATCGTGAGCTCGAAGAAGATCGGGAAAAAGGCGGGGACCGTGCGCCAATCGAACGGCTTGCCATGCACGATGAGCGGGTAAATTCCCCACGAAGGAATGAAGGTGAGGCAAACTGCGGTGAGCAGACCGGTGATTCCGCCGCAAAGGACCGCAGCGGAAAGCCATGACTTGCCGAGACCCATCGCGCTGTCCATGCCATGCACGGGAAATGGGGAGTGGACATCCCAGCGTTTGAAGCCGGCGTCGCGCACTTTTTCAGCGGCGATCATGAGGTCGGCGGCTGTGTCGAACTCCGCGCCCAATCCATATACTTTACGGTATTCAGCCATGTCGTTTGACTTAGGAATGGTGAGCGTTTGTGCCGACGCCGGAACCGGGCTTGCGTTGATGCGGGTCAGCTTCTGGAGTGACGATTTTAACCTCGGACATCGCGATCATCGGGAGGAAGCGCATGAAGAGTAGGAAGAGAGTCAAAAAGATGCCGAAGGTGCCGACGAAGGTCCAAATTTCGACCCATGAAGGCGAGTAGTGCCGCCACGAGGACGGCAGGAAATCCTGAGCCAGCGAGGTTACGATGATGACGAATCGCTCGAACCACATGCCAGTATTGACGAACATGCAGACGATGAAGACGACGATGTAGTTCGACCGTGCCCATTTCAGCCAGAAAATCTGCGGCGAAAGGACGTTGCATGTCATCATGCAATAGTAGGCCCATGAGTACCAGCCGGAGTTGTTGATGCCGATGCGTGCATGGAAGAAGGTAAACATCTCGAACTTGTTCGCGCTATACCACGCGATGAAGAGTTCCATCAGATACGCGTATCCGACGATGCTGCCTGTCAGCAGGATGATCTTCGCCATTTTATCGACATGCTGACGGGTCAGGAGATCGTCGAGCTGCGGATAAAGAAGCCTGGCCGGAAGCAGGATGGTGAGCACCATTGCGAAGCCGCCGAAGATTGCGCCCGCGACGAAGTAAGGCGGGAAGATGGTGGTGTGCCAGCCGGGTAGGATGGATGTGGCAAAGTCGAAGGAGACGACGGAATGCACGGAGAGCACGAGCGGAGTGCTGATGCCGGCCAGGATGAGATAGGCCATCTCGTAGTGGCGCCATTGGCGGTTCGAGCCGCGCCAGCCCAAGGCGAAGATGCCGTAGAGGTAGCGGGAGACGCGGTTTTTCGCGCGGTCGCGCAAGGTCGCGAGATCGGGGACGAGGCCGGTATACCAGAAGAGGACGGAGACGGTGAAGTAGGTCGAGACTGCAAAGACGTCCCAGAGCAGCGGAGAGCGGAAGTTTGGCCAGATGGCGTTGCCGTTCGGAACGGGTGCCAGAAACCACGCCATCCAAACACGACCGACGTGGATGCCGGGGAAGATGCCGGCGCAGACGACGGCGAAGAGCGTCATGGCCTCGGAGGCGCGGTTGATGGAGGTGCGCCACTTTTGCCGGGTCAGGAAAAGCACGGCGGAAATGAGCGTGCCGGCGTGGCCGATGCCGATCCAGAAGACGAAGTTCGTGATGTCCCACGCCCAGCCGACGGTCTTGTTTTCCCCCCACATACCGACGCCGTTGGAGATTTGCAGGCCGATACAGAAGAGGCCGAAGAGCGCAACCGGGGTCGTGATCAGCATCGCGAGCCACCACCAGAGCGGGGTGCGCGATTCGACGATGCTCGAGACATTGTCTGAAATCCACGAGAGCGAGCGGTCGTTCTGCACCAACGGAACTTTGACGAGTTCCGGCTGAGTCGTGAGGGAAACTGTGGGGGCGTCGGCTTCAGTCATTACGCTTCACCTCCGGGATGTTCGGCTTTGCCTTCATGGCTCTCGTGATGGTGTTCTCGCGAATAGGCTCCGACCTTCTCCGCACCCGGCATTTTCATGTTGGGGTTGCGGATACGGGCCAGATACCAGACGCGGGTGCCGACGTTGAGATACTCGAGGAGCCGGTAGCCGCGCTCAGTGGCGCGCACTTTCGAGACGCTGCTGTCGGGGTTCGCGATATCGCCAAAGGTGATCGCATCTGTCGGACAGGCTTGCGCGCAGGCTACTGTGAAGGCATCGGCGGGGATGCGGATGTTATCGGAATCGCGCGCGGCGACCTTTGCAGCGATTTTAGCTTCCTGGATTCGTTGCACGCAAAAGGTGCATTTTTCCATGACTCCGCGCATCCGGACGGTGACGTTCGGGTTCTTCTGAAGCTTGATGGAATCCTCGGTGCCTTTCGGCGCGGTGAGGTTCCATTTATAAAGGCCGCGGTCTTCGATGTTGCGCTGGTTGTAGTCGAAGAAGTTGAAGCGGCGGACTTTGAATGGACAGTTGTTCGCGCAGTATCGGGTGCCGATGCAGCGGTTGTAGGCCATCACGTTTAGTCCGTCGTCGCTGTGAACGGTGGCGTTGACGGGGCATACGGTTTCGCACGGCGCATTCTCGCAGTGCTGGCAGAGCATGGGCTGATAGACCATCTCAGGATCGGCGGTCTCGTCGCCGACTCCCGCAAAGTAACGATCGGTGCGAATCCAGTGCATCTCGCGGCCGTTGTGGACCTGCTCTTTGCCGACGATCGGAATGTTGTTCTCCGACTGGCAGGCGACCATGCAGGCGGAGCATCCGGTGCAGGACGAAAGGTCCACGGTCATTCCCCACTGGTGCTGGTTCGTGAGCGGCGGGTGGGAATAGAGAGAGCTGGTAACAACCTCGGTTTTCTTGCCGTTGACGACTTTCCACTCGGCCTCGGCATCCATGCCGAGCGTCTTTGCGAATTCAGGGTTCTCCTTGTATTGCTCGATCGTCCCTTCACGGACGAGGTCAGGGCCACGGCCTTCGAGCGTGCCGTGCTCCTGCGTGACTGCGAGAAGGTAGGTGTCGCCGGTTTTCGCAACTTTCGCGCCGACGATGAAATAAGGCTGTGCGGTGCTGCGGAGGCGGTAGGCATTGAAGCCGGGGCTCTTGCCTGTTGCGTCTTTTCCGCCGACGCGACCGGAGACTTCGCGGCCGTATCCGAGTGCGATCGAGAGTGAATTGTCGGCGTGCCCGGGCGCGATAAAAACGGGGATTTTCAGCGAACGCTCCTGCACGGTGATGTCGATCACGTCGCCGGTTTCGACGCCGAGCTTTGCGGCACTGGCGGGGCTGATGAGAGCGGCGTTGTCCCATGTGACCTTGGTGATCGGATCGGGGATTTCCTGGAGCCAGCCGTTGTTGGCGAAGCGTCCGTCATCGACTGTGTAGTCGGCAGTGAGGACGATCTCGAAGCTGTTTTCGTCGAGAGCGGGAGCGGAAAAATTGTCCTTCGCGGATGTCGTGGAGTCGGCGGAAATCGCGAGCGGCTCGGGCTTTGCAGCGCTGTGGGCGAGGAAGCCGTCGTGGAGGAATTTTGCCCACGCGACGGTGAAATCGGCGGGGCTGGCGGCTTGGCGGAAAGTTTCTTGGATGAGCTCGGGGCCGGTGGTTTTTGCGTGGCCGGCGAATTTTGCGAGGATGTCCAGCTCCGACCAGCCGTCGTAGAGCGGCAGGATCATCGGCTGGATGGAAAGGTGGCTGCCGTCGGTGGCGTAGGCGTCGCCCCACGACTCGAGATAGGTCGCGATCGGCACCTGCCAGGTGGCGAGTTCGGAGGTTTCGTCTTCGTGCAGGCCGACGCGGACAATCGTGCCTTTTTTCTCGTCGCGGAGGGTCTTGAGGACTTTCGCGAATTCGAGGTCGGACGGCGCGTTGTAGATCGGATTGCCGCCGATGATGATGATCG
The DNA here is from genome assembly GCA_038207335.1 of Chthoniobacterales bacterium. Taxonomy (GTDB): domain Bacteria; phylum Verrucomicrobiota; class Verrucomicrobiia; order Chthoniobacterales; family Chthoniobacteraceae; genus CAIURC01. Next base: position 116,071 of record JBBQZX010000007.1, read on the forward strand.
CGCGGGTCGTGCCGTCGCCGATCGATTTGGTGAGTTCGCCGATGCTGGCGGCGGGCTTCGCGCCGCGGCGACCGGTGAGCGTTTTGTCGAGGTTGCCGAGCGCGGAGTTGATCGACGCGACGATCGCGTGGACTCCGGCGGGCTGGCGCGAACCGACGACGACGAGGCTTTTGCCTTTGTTTGCGAGAAGATCGGCGGCGGATTCTTTCACCCACTCCGCGGAGATTTTCGCGGTCGCGGGCGGGAGCGTTTTTACCAGCGCGAGGAGCGCGGAGTCGCTGGATTTCGCGCCGATTTCCTGCGCGAGGGCGAGGGCGAAGGCACCGATTTGGCTCGCGGGCATCCGCAGACGGTGGTCGGCCATGCCGCCGGTGACGGTGTAGCGATTTTCGACCGCGTAGAGGCGGTTCATCTTGCCGCCAGCGTCGGGCTTGCGGCGCGCGGTGAATTGCCGCGTGATGTCGATGGTCGATTCCGTGCCGAGGAAATCGCAGTCGAGCGCCATGATGACGTCGGCTTTTCCCATCTGCGGAATCGCGGAGATGCCTGCTCCGAAGCTGCCCTCCGGGCCGCCGAGCGGCTCATAAACGGCCCACATCGCCTTTGGAAATTTCTCCTCGATCTCGCCGCGCAGTCGCTCGCGAGTCGGCCCGTGAATTTCTTCCAAAAGGAACGCGATGCCCGCGCCGTCGGCGGCGTTTTTGATCAGCTCGTCGAGTTCTTTTTCAAAGGTCGCGACGTCGGACTTTTTGCCGTTTTTGAGGAAATGCTGTGAGCGATCCGGGTCGTAGAAATCGAGGATTGAGGCCTGGGCGAAGATGTCTGTCGCGCCTTTGCTGGCGGGGTGCAGCGGGTTGCCCTCAATTTTCGTGGGGCGTCCGTCGTGAGTCGTGACGACGAGCGGGATCGCGCCGTTGCGGGTCGGGTAGGCGCTGGAGAAAAATAGGGCCTTGCCGGGAATCGACCACTCGACGCCGCGCGTGAACGGGACGAGTTGCATTTCCGGCCGGCGGCAGCCGGCGAAGCTGAGGCCGGCGAGCGCCATCGACGCGCCCATGAGCTGGAGGAAATTGCGACGGGAAACTTCGCCGCCGCCGAACTCTGACGCACCTTGCGGGAACTCGCGCTCGAGCCAGCCGCGGAATTCCGGGGTGCCGGAGAGCTGGCCGAGGCTGCGCCAGTATTTCTTGCCAGTGGCGGCCTCGGGCGGGTGATTGAAAACGCGTTTGCTCATCGAAAAATTTCGTTAGCGGTGGCAGCCGGCGCAGTTGCCATCGGGCGGATGGACGTTCCATTCCGCCTTTAGTTTCAGGCCGAGCTTTTCCTGCGCGTCGGTCACGGACTGGCCTTTCTCAGTCGGCGCGGTCCAGTCGAGATTCGTGATTTGGTCGAGCGGGCGCAGCGCGTGCTCGGGGTTCCGGTGGCAGTTGAGGCAGAAATCCATCGACAGCGGCTTGGCTTGATAGACGACGGCCATTTCGTTGATCTTCCCGTGGCACTCGACGCAAGAGACGCCGCGGTTCACGTGAGCCGAGTGGTTGAAATAGACGTAGTCGGGGGTCTTGTGGACTTGCACCCACTCGATGGGTTTGCCGGTCTGCCACGAGTCGCGCACGGGCTGGAGCTTCGGGTTGTCTTTCTGAATCTGCCCGTGGCAGTTCATGCAAACCTGCGTGGTCGGAACGTTCGAGTGCGCGGCGACCTCGACGAAGCTGTGGCAGTAGCGGCAATCCATGCCGACTTGCTTCACATGGATGTCGTGCGGAAACGGGACGGGCTGAACGGGTTGGTATCCGACGTTCGTGTATTTGTTGGTAAAGTAATACCCGAAGCCTGCCGTGAGCGCGACGCCGAGCACGGCGGCACATAGCGCGATTTTGAGAGGCAGGAAGTTGCTCGACCGTGGAAAGATGTTCGCCATGCGTCAGGGTTGCTCGGAGCGTCGGAAGATCGGAAATGCGGCGGTCGGCATGGACGGAAAATCGAGAAGGGGCAGCTATGATGGAGGCGGGTGAATTGGTTGGCAAGAAAGTTTGTGAAAAATTTCACAAGCTCCCGAACCTCGCGATTTTCGCCTCGCCGGATCGACGCTTTCGCGGCGATCAGGGGGGCGGATGATTCGTGATCGGCGCGGTGCGGTGCAATAACAAAACGTCGTGGTGATCCTTCTGGGCAAAGGTTTTGGCGATTTGAAATTCGGGCAGGCGCGTGGCGAATTTCTTGCGTTCCTGGTCGCGGATGAGGATGAAGTCGGCAGCGGGCGAGATTTGGTCGAGTTCGGTGGCGTAGCGGTAGGGGGCGCGGATGTAAAAGATGGCGGGGAGATATCCGGGGTCGAAAATTGTGAGCGATTTTCCGGAGGGGATTTCGGCGGTGATGGAGACACCGAATGGGCGGAGGTCATCGCGGCGGTTGAGAATTGGGACGATGGCGAGGGCGTAGAGAATGGAGGCGACGGCGAGGAGAGTGGCGGAAGTAATGGTGAGTCCGGGGAGCGTGAGGGAGTGCGGGCGGCGGGCGATGATGAGCGCGCAAATGGCGAGGAGGAGGCCGCACAGGAGGCCAATTTTTGCCACCGGGATTGCTGAGGAGAAGATCGAGGCGTCGGTGTCGAACGAGTGGCGGTTTGGAGCGACGGTGAATGGGGCTGCGAGTGCGGCAATGATGAGGAGGGCTGCGAGGATGCGGTTGGTGAGGTGCCAGCGGGCGGCGATGGGATTTTCGGGTTGGGAGTTGAAATGGAGGCAGAGAGAGAAGGCGAGGAGGAGGGCAATGGGGGCGCCGAGCGGGAGGATGTAGCGCGGGAGTGCGCCAGGGATGAGGAGGACGATGAGCGCGGTGGCGGCGGTGGTGAGCGTAAGGAATTTGAGGAGGCGCGGGGTGAGGAGGTTGCCAGAGGCGATTGGCAGAAACGCGGGTGAGATATTGATCGGACTAAGTGCCGGTGAGGGCGGTGACAGAGTCACTGGAGGTGCGATTTTTGGCGAGCACCGAAGCCGGAAGAGGATGAGGAATGGCGCGAAGATGAGCCAGGGGAGCTGGTCGGCGAGGGCGCGAGGGATGTTGAGCAGGTAGTTTGTGGGATTGAAGTCGCTGTCGGTGAAGCGGTCGATGCCTTGGCGCTTCCAGACGGCGGCGGCGGCGACAGCCTCGGGGCTGTGGAAGAATGGGAAGGCCCATGCGGCGAAGATCGCGGCGGCAAGCGCGATGCCGGCGAGGTGCGCGGGATGGAGGAGCGCGCGGAGGTCGCGCTCGGCGGCGAGCGTGGCGGCGACGACGGCGTAGAAGAAAAGGAGGTGGAGGGAGGGGCCTTTGGCGAGGCAGGCGAGGCCGAGGAAGAGGAAGGAGGCGAGCCAGGTGAGCCAAGGGGATTTTTTGCCGAGGCGGAATGCAAGCCAGAGGGTGATCGCGATGCCGGTGAGGGGGGCGTAGATGCCTTCGATCTCGGCGCCGACGAATCGGGCTTTTGCGAGGAGGCCGAGCTGGGTGATGGAGAAGATGGCGGCAACGAGGGCGGTGGCGGGGTCCATCCATCCGGGCGCGCCGCTGGTGGCTATGATCGTGGCAGCGAGGGCGAGGACGCAGAGGGCGGAGGGGAGTCGCGCGGTCCATTCGTTGCGCGTGCCGGTGATTTTGAAGGAGGCGGCGATGAGCCAGTTGACGAGAGGCGGCTTGCGGAGGAAAGGCTTGCCGCCGACGCGAGGAATGAGCCACCCGCCGCCGTCGAGCATCGTGACGGCGGGGAGGATGCGGCGGCCTTCTTCGCCCTTGATCTCGGTGGAGCCGAGGCCGGGAAGGTAGATCGCGGCCCAGAGGGCGGCGGCGATGAGTAGGGCGCGGAGGCGAGTCATAGGAATGCGGTCGTCCCCGCCTGCGAGGCCGGCACAACAGGCGAGACGCTTGTCTTCCGGCTTACGCGCGCAGCTTCACCAGCAAGTCGCCGGCTTCCACGGAATCGCCGACGCTGACGTTCACCTCGGCCACGACGCCGTCGGCGTGGGCGTAGAGCGTGGTCTGCATTTTCATCGCTTCGAGGGTCGCGAGTTTGTCGCCGTTGGCCACTTTTCCGCCGACGGTCGCGCTGAGGGCGGTGACCATTCCGGGAATCGGCGCGCCGATTTGCAACGGGTCGGCGGCGTCGGCTTTGGCCCGTGCTTTCGATTTCGGCGCGATCGATTTGTCGAAAACAACCGACTCGCGCGGTACGCCGTTGAGCTCGTAGCTGATCACGCGGCGGCCTTCCTTGTCCGGCGCGCCGATGTTGATGAGCTTGATGAAAAGCACCTTCCCCTCCTCGATTGAGACGCTGATTTCCTCGCCGAGATTCAGCCCGTAGAAAAACGCGGGCGTCGGCAATTTGCTCACGTCGCCGAAATCACGCGCGAACTTCGCGTAGTCCGCGAAGACGCTTGGATACATAAGATGCGAGTAGAGGTCGTCCTCGCTCGGCTCGCGTTTAGTCTTCGCAGCGACCTCGGTTTTCGTCTCCTTGAGCTTCACCGGCGCGGGCTTCGTGCGCTTGGGTTTCGTCGAGCCGAGCACGGCTTTCACGACCGGCGCGGGCCAGCCGCCCATCGGCTCGCCGAGCCCACCGCTGAGCATGTCGATCACACTTTCCGGCCACGAGGTTCCGGGCGGGAGATTTACCACGTCGGCGGGCTTGATCCCTTTCGTGAAAAGGAACAGCGCCATGTCGCCGACCACTTTGCTCGACGGCGTGACCTTCACGATGTCGCCGAAAAGGTCGTTCACCTCGCGGTAGGTGCGCGCGATTTCCGGCCAGCGATTTCCGAGCCCCATCGCGTTCGCCTGCTCCTTGAGATTCGTGAACTGCCCGCCCGGCATCTCGTGCAAATACACCTCCGCGCTGCCGCTCCTCGGCGCCGTGTCGAAGGGCGCATAAAACGCGCGCACCTGCTCCCAGTAGTCGGAGAATTCGTTGAGCGTATCGACGTCGAGCCCGGTGTCGCGCGGCGTGTGCTCGAGCGCGGCGACGATCGAGTTGAGATTCGGCTGCGAGGTCGAACCGCTCATCGACGCGATCGCTAGATCGACCACATCGACGCCCGCGTCCGATGCGCGCAGGATCGAACCCGCATTGATCCCGCTCGTGTCGTGCGTGTGAAAATGCACCGGGATGCCGATCTCCTCTTTCAGCGCCGTCACCAGCGCGCTCGCGGCATACGGCCGGCAGAGCCCCGCCATATCTTTGATGCAAAGGAAATGCGCGCCCATTTTTTCCAGTTCCTTCGCGAGTCCGACGTAGTATTTCAGCGAATATTTCGAGCGCTTCGGGTCGAGGATGTCGCCGGTGTAGCAGAGCGCGCCTTCGCAGATCGCGTGCGTGTTCTGCACCGCCTCCATCGCGGCCCGCATGTTCTTGAGATCATTCAGCGAGTCGAAGACCCGGAAGATATCCATGCCGCACGCCGCCGCGTGCTCGACGAAACCGGCGACGACATTCGGCGGATAACTCGTGTAGCCGACCGCGTTCGCGCCGCGCAGGAGCATCTGGAAACAGATGTTCGGCACCTTCTCGCGCAGCAGCCGCAGACGCTGCCACGGGTCCTCGTGCAGGAAGCGCATCGCCGTGTCGAAAGTCGCGCCGCCCCACATTTCCAGCGAGAACAGCTCCGGCGCCCGCCGCGCCACCGCGCCCGCCACCGCCGCCATGTCGAAGGTCCGCACGCGCGTCGCCATCAGCGACTGGTGTGCATCGCGGAACGTCGTGTCCGTGACCAGCAGCCGCTTCTCCTTCAGCGCCCATTGCGCGAACTTCTTCGGCCCCAGCTCCAGCAAAAGCTGCCGCGTCCCCGGCTGCGGCTCCGCCTTCCGATCGTAGTCCGGCAGCGGCGCGCCGGTCAGCGGCACCGCCGGCTTGTAGCCCTTCGCGTGCGGATTCGAGTTCACGATCACGTTGCTCAGAAAGCCCAGCAGCTTCGTCGCGCGATCCCGCCGCGGCTTGAATTCGAACAGCCCCGGCGACGTGTCGATCATCGTCGTCGTCGCCTTGCCGGTGCGGAATTGCTCCGCATGGATCACGTTATCCAGGAACGGAATATTCGTCTTCACCCCGCGGATGCGGCACTCGCGCAGCGCCCGATCCATCCGGTCCAGCGCCATCTGGAAAGTGCTCGCCTTTGCCGTGATCTTCACCAGCAGCGAATCGTAGAACGGCGTGATCACCGCGCCCGACTCACCCATCCCCGCATCCAGCCGGATGCCGTATCCGCCCGCGCTGCGGAAGGTCGCGATCTTCCCGTAGCTCGGCATGAATTTGTTCTCCGGGTCCTCCGTCGTCACGCGGCACTGCACCGCGAAGCCATTGCGCTGAATCTCCCCTTGCGGCGGCAGCGCGATCTCCGGCCCATGCAGCTCAAAGCCCTGCGCCACCAAGATTTGCGACCGCACGAGATCGATCCCCGTGATCTCCTCCGTCACCGTATGCTCCACCTGGATGCGCGGGTTCATCTCGATGAAAAACCACTCGTCCGTGTCCAGATCCAGGAGGAATTCCACCGTCCCCGCATTGTCGTAGCCGATCTCCTTGGCGATCCGCGTCGCCGCGTCGCACAGCTCGTGCCGCACCTTGTCGCTGAGCCCAAAGCTCGGCGCGATCTCCACCACCTTCTGGTGCCGCCGCTGCACCGAGCAGTCCCGCTCGTGCAGGTGCAGCACATGCCCGTGCTTGTCGCCTAAAATCTGCACCTCGATGTGCTTCGCTCGCCCGATGTAACGCTCGAGAAACACCGCCGCATTCCCAAAGGCCCGCTCCGCCTCCCCCTGCGCCTCATCCAGCAGCGCATCCAGGTCCCCCGCCTTCTGCACCACCCTCATCCCGCGCCCGCCGCCCCCAAATGCCGCCTTGATGATCAGCGGAAACCCGATCTGCGCCGCCGCCTTCAGCGCCTCCGCGCGATCCGTCACCGGGTCCTCCGTCCCAGGCAGCGTCGGCACCTTCAGCTTCTGAGTCAGCGCGCGCGCCGCCACCTTGTCGCCCATCAGCTCCAGCAGCTCCGGCTTTGGCCCGACGAAAGTGATCCCCGCCTCCGCGCACGCCTTCGCGAATTTCGCATTCTCCGACAGAAACCCATACCCCGGGTGAATCAGCTCCGCCCCGTGCTCCTTTGCCACCGCGATGATGCCCGCGATATCCAGATACGCCCCCACTGGCCCCTTCCCCTCGCCCACGCGATACGCCTCATCAGCCTTGAAGCGATGCATCGAGAACCGATCCTCCTCCGCATAAATCGCCACCGTCCTGAACCCCAGTTCCGTCGCCGCCCGCATCACCCGGATCGCGATCTCTGACCTGTTTGCGACGAGTAACTTTCGCGGTTTGCTCGGAGTGGCGGATCGTGCTGCGCGCGTCGGAGTGTTCATAAAAAGCGCACTTTCTAAACGGCCCACCGCCCGCAAAGCCAGCGCAGACTTGGTTTCGCGAGGAAAAACACTCGCTGCGCGCGCCCGCTCCACTTACGTCCGCTCGCGATCTTCGTCGGGTGAACGCGAGACATCTACGCTGGCATTCCCATCTCTGGATCGAACGAGAGCTGAAAGGTCTCCATTTCGAGCTTGCTCAGTTCAGCGCGGGAGCGGAGAACGTCGCAATGAGGTTGGACCTGCTGCGCTAGGAACAGAAGCACCTGCCTACGCCCAGAAGCAATACTGCGGCTCTTGGCGCAGCCGACCACCCCACCGCGACCCCCAGCCAATTCACCTAGTTTTTGTTAAGCGGCATCGAACCCCACACAACACCACAGCGAAGCAAACACACCATGAAAACATCCCAAAAGAACAAGCTCGTGAAGACCAACACAATTCTTTGGCTCGCAGCGATAGGTTTGCCTGTATTTTTGCACTTTGCCCTTGCCGCTTCCAAGTTTCCCTGGCCGGTGATTCTACCTTTTTTGCTCCTTGGACCGATGCTGGCCTCCAACAATATGCTGACCAAAGCAATTGGGGACACGACAGATGATGCCGCGTAACCATGCGCTTCAGCGACAGCGGTCGCAGACGCGTCGCGGCGTCTCGCAGGATGTCCTGATATTCTCCAGAGAAAGCTTCGACAGAAATTCATTTCCGTTGTTCTTGCCGGAGCATCAACCGAAATGACCGCAGCACCGAGCCATCGACTACGGCGAGTCGCTTCTTTTCAATAGGCCGTTGGTTTTCGCAGCTAACTACACCCCCAACCAACCACATATCCGCTTTATTATCCCTCGATGCTGATGGTGCGGCGGATTTCTTCAGTTTTGAAGCCAATGGCGCTGGGCATGGTGATGCCGGGGAGGAGCCCTACGTCGTAAAGTTCGCGGACGACGCCTAGGGGGGCTGCCATACGGGGCGGAAGCTGTGGGTCTCGCTCGGGGCGGCGAGGCAGGAGAAGAGGGTATTGACGAAGATGGGACGCGCGTCGCGATCGAGCGCGATGTCGTGGGCGTCGATGTCGTGATGATCTTTTCCTGCCTCCTTCTGGTCATTCCGCTCTCCCTCGGGGCTCTTCACTTTTTTCCTCGGTAGTTTTGCAGCACGTTGATCTGTTTGCTGGAGAATGAGTTCGAGCGGATTGCCGAAGACCAGATTCATGAGCTTTGCCGTGAATGCCATCGAAAAAGACTCCGGCTGGCGCGCCTCGAGAGCCCGGGCATTATCGCTTGTCGACGTGGCCATTGGGGCGGAAACTGCGGGGAAATTTACTCTCACGTGTGAACTCCCTTCAAACTCTTTTCGCCGTCTGCGCCGTGAGCTGGGGGCTCCTCGCGCCGGGCAGCGCGGTGGAACTCATCAGCGCGGATTCCGTTTCCGGCCAGTCCGCCAAAGGCGCGAGCACTGAGCCGGCGCTGAGCAGCGACGGGCGCTTCGTGGTTTTCGCTTCGCTGGCCAGACTCACGCCGGATGACACAAATACGGTCAGCGATGTGTATTTAAAGGATCGGCTGACGGGGAAGCTCGAACGCATCTCCGATGAGCGGGGCGGCGATCAACCCATCCTGAGCGGCACCGGTCGCAAAGTCGTCTTCCGTGCACTCGATGCCTTTCCAAAACTACGCCTGGTCGATCGCGAATTCGACCCCGCGCCGCGGACCATTTCGTTTCCCTTCGGCGGCGGGCGCTCGTTCCGTTACTCGGATTCGGCAGTGATCACACCCGATGGCCGGTACGTGGCGTTTACCTTCCGCCCCATTCCGGGCTTCTCGAATTCCTCGGAAACGCAGCTCTGTCTGGACGATACGACGGAGCCGGATCGCAATAATCTTGGGAACATTTCCATCACGGACGGGAACAACGCCAGCTTTCTCCTGCACACCCTCGGCCGCAGTGCGATGGATGCCGCCGCGACGTTCTTTTTCATCGAGACGGACGAAGGATTGGCCGGCTTCGATACGAACGGAGCGACCGATATTTATCGAATCGAAAGCAACGGCAATTTTCTGCGGGTCAGTGCGGCGTCGGATGGACTGCCCAATTCGGTCGGCGAGGAGGCGGGCAAGGGCGCGCACGATCCTGCGCTGAGCGGCGATGCGACAAAGCTCTTCTTTATTTCCGACCGGCAGCTTCGCGCGGCGGATACCGATGGCGGGCCGACGATCTACCGCAGCACTTCCAATGATAACTTCAACGTCCCCGAGCCCATCCTCCCGGACGTGCGGCCGCTGGCACTCTCGCGGCAGGCGACGGGGAACGGCGACTATCTCGTTTTCCTGGGGCAACCGAAGAGGGGTTCCGTCCGGCCCTACCTGCTGAATGTGAATTCAGGGGCGCTCACCGAACTCGCTGCAAGCGCGCCCGAAGCCGGCGGTGCACCGGCGATCTCGGCGGATAATCACACCATCGCTTTTGTCACCAAGGCAGCCATCGCGACGTCGCCCGCGACCGACCGAAACCGCGGGGAAGATGTGGCGGTGATCGAGAACCCGGAACTCGCGCAAATCCCGACGCCCTTCGTGACGCTGACGGCACCCGCGGATGGGACAGTCATCACCACCTCGCAAACGGCCACTCTCGGCGCCAGCTCGACCAGTCCCGGCGGCGCGGTCATCCTGACTGCAGTCGAAGTGGACGGCTTCATCTTCAACTCTCGAAATGGCACCAGCGTGCCGACGGGAAATTTTGCCCTCGGCGTCGGCATTCACAAACTCCGCGCGCTGTCGTTTACCCGCGATGGGTTGGTCGCCCAGACTGCGCTGCAGACGCTTATCGTCCGGCAGGCTTCCGCCGTCGGCCTGACGGGTCTGAATTCACTGACGCAAAACCGGCGCGCTGACGGTTCGGTGGATTTCGCGGCCAGCGTGCGCGTGGACAATGCGATCGCCTCCTCGCGCGACGTGCGGGTGCATTTCATCGAGACAACGCCAGGCGCAAAATGGGAGCTTTTCGGCAACGCGCCCGACGATGGAGATAATCGCATTCTCGAAACCTTCACGCAAACGCTGGCGGCCAACGGCTCGGCGAACGCCGTGATTTCCAGCAACGTGGGAGCCACGCAGGTTATTCCCGATCCGAACGGCAATTTTCAAGGCGTCGGACGGCGCGTGGTGGCACGCCTTCAGGTAAATAACGGGGGCTCATTCGTCGATGTCGGCAACCTTTTCACCGTGCTCGAAGTATTCCCCCTGCTGGATGAAAATACGCCCGGGCCCAACGGCGGCATTCCAGTGCTGAACGGGCCGAATGTGGCGCCTTTTAATCCGGTGACGCTCCAATCGTTGCAGATCGTCGGCAGCACTTCGGTGCCGGAATTGACGAAAGCGACCTATCGCGCCAACGCCGTCTTCAATACCGAAACCAAAGCATGCACGCCCGTCTGGTCGGTGGTGAATGGCGGCACGTTTGCCACGATTTCGTCGAGCGGGCTGCTGACGCTCGGCAATGTCCCGTCCGCGCGCACCTTTCAAGTCAAGGCGGCGTTTGGCGGCCTGGAAACCCTCCAGAACGTGACCGTGCAACCCGTCTCGCCGGTTGTTTCCGTAGTCGCTGCGGACAAAAAAGCCGCCGAGGTCGCCGGATCCGGAAAGGTCAATCGCGGGGCATTCAAACTCGTGCGAACGCCAGCTCAAAGCTCTGCGCTGACGGTCCATTACACCATTTCCGGCACGGCGACGCCGGGTGCCGACTACGGGACGTTGAGCGGAACCGCGACTTTTCCGGCCTCGGTCGGGTCAGTGGTCCTGCCCGTGAATGTGCTCGACGACTCTTTTTTTGAAGGCAACGAAACCGTGATCGTGACCCTCGCGTCTTCCGAAGATTACCGACTCGGGAAGGCGTCCGCCGCGACGGTGACGATCAGCGATGACGAACCGGTGCCGGTCGGGTTGCCCGACGCGATCATCAAGCGCGGACAGGCCGTCGGCACGCTCATCTTTAGCAACGACAGCTCGCAACAGCAGTCGGTCATCGCGAAAGGCGTGCGCAACGTGGCGGCAACATTCACCGTGCAGTTCGACAACCGCAGCGGTACCGATGCGCAGTACACAATCACCGGGGCGGGCGATTTTCTCGGGTTCAGCGTGCAGTATTTGAACGGGAAGACGGACGTGACCACGGATGTCGTCGCGGGGAATTTCAGCGCGGCCATTTCCGCCGGGAAAACCGCCAATCTCACCGTAAAAATCACGCCGTCGGATGACACACCGCTCAAAGCGGTCATGCGTTGCCCGATCACCGCGCAGGACCGCACGACGGGGTTTCAAGACGCCGTCGAAGCAGTCATCCAGCGGATCCGATAGTCGTTCGGCATCGGATCGTACCGGCCACCGATCCGAGAAGCCCGTGCTCCTCCGGCCCGGGAAGCTGGGCTAGAATGGGCCGGCCCGCGCCCACGCGATGAAAGGCTGACGCGGTGCCGACACTCAGCCCGGAGAGCGGCAGCGTGCCGGCGACTAACGCCGGGGCGATGCGGGTTTCGAGCGGTTCTACGATCGAGGAGCCGGAACCTCAAACGCGTCTTCATTGCCGGTGCGTTTGCACCTTCCCCTGCGGACGCACGTTTTTTCAGATCGCGCGACTCTGCGCTTTTCTCGGGGCCGCGTTGCGGATGCTCATCGCGGAATCCGAAAACTCCGCGCCGGGGCCGGGCGTGCTTTGCAATGAGTGACTCCACGGCTACTGCGGGCTCTCTGCGGACACCGATTTTGAGTGCTCGCGCTCCAGCGAAGCGCTCCGGGCACTGTGGCACCGCCTTCCGCTGCCATTTTTTCCAACGACCGCCATTCCGACGGCGTTTTCTTTTGTAAGGATCGCCGCGCGGAGCATCATTCCGGGGCGCTGTCCCGACGTGAGGGCACGAGGAGATTCAAACATCTCGGCGTCCGGTGGGTTCACTCGGATGGTCCCTTGGGGCGAATCCCCGTGCCGAATACTCCCCCCGCCATGATCCGATTCGCCCTCGCCCTTCTCGCCTGTTCCCTGCCGCTTGCGACGGGGGCGGAAATCAAAATGGGTTTCGCGGAGCGGGACATCACGCCGGAGGTCGGGATGGAAGTCCCGGGCGGCTATGGCAAGGCGCTCTCGAAGAAAATCCACGACCCATGCAAGGCGCGCTCGTGTGTCTTCGACGACGGCCAGCGCCGCGTGGCACTCGTGGGGCTCGACGCGCTGGTGGTCCCGCGCGGGCTCGTGCTCGAGGCGCGCGCGCTCATTCAAAAGCGCTGTGGGATCGCGCCGGATGGCGTGCTCATCAGCGCCTCGCATTCGCACTCCTCCGGGCCGATCGGCATGGTGCTGCCGGGCGAATACGATCATGCGTCCGCGCTCGTGCAGGATCTCGCCTACCGGAAATCCTCGGCGGCCGATCCTGGCTATCTCGTAAAGGTGCGCGACGCGATCGTGGATGCCGTGGTCGCGGCAAACGATGCGCGCGCCGCGGGGACGGTCGGCTTCGGCTCGGGCTGGGAGGAGACCGTGGCCTTCAACCGGCGCATCCGCATGAAGAGCGGGCTCGCCGCTTCGCACCCCGGCAAGGGGAACCCGGAGAACGTGGCCTTTGCCGGCCCCGTCGATCCCGAGGTCGGCGTGGTCGGCTGCTGGAATCCCGAGGGGAAATTGATCGGCTGCGTGGTGAACTTTTCCTGCCACGCCACAGCGAACGGCCCGTGGATTTCGGCGAACTGGATCTACTACATGGAGCGCGCCATCCAAGGGTTTTATCCCGAGGCGAAGGTCGTCTTTCTCCAGGGCGCATGCGGCGACGTGACGCAGGTGAACAATCTCGACCCGCACGCGAATCCCGAGGGCGACGCGTGGTCGCAATTCGTCGGCGGCCGGGTCGGCGCGGAGGCGGTGAAGGTGCTGGTCGGCCTCTCGGAGAAGCGCGTGGCCGAGGTGCCGGTCGATTTTCGCAACAAGGTGTGGAGCATCCCGCGGCGCGTGCCCGCGCCGGAGCGGGTGCAGGCGGCACTCGAGCTCGTGCAGCAGGACCCGAAGACGGCCGGTCCCGATTGGGTGTGGGCAAAGGAAACGGTGATGCTCGACGCGCTCATCGCGCAGACGCCGAGGGTGGAAGTCGAAAGCCAGGTCATCCAGATCGGACCGCTGGTGTGCATCTCCAGTCCGGCGGAATACTTTTGCCAGTATGGGCTCGATTGGAAAAATGGCAGCGGCTTTCCGATGACGTTTCCCGTCGAGCTTTCCAACGGCAGCGCGGGTTACGTGCCCACGCTCGAAGCGATGAGCCCCACGACCGGCGGCGGCTACGAAACGCGGCTGACCAGCTACAGCAATCTCGAGCCGACAGCCGGGGATCAGATTCGCGATGCCGGTCTGGTACTCGCGAAGCAGCTCACGCCCGGAAAGCTGCCCGAGATTCCGCTCGCACCGCCGTTCCAGGGCGCGGGCTGGCTCTACGGAAATCAGCCGCCGCAGTTGAAATGACGAAGCCCGAGATCCGCATGAGTCGCCCGCGCCGCCACTGCTCATTCGTCATCGGGGTTTCGTTCATCCTTCTTCGCTCGTCATTCGCCCAGCTCACGCCCGAGCAGGAACTCGCGACTTTCCAAACCGACCGAGCGCTCCGCATCTCACTCGTCGCCGCGGAGCCGCTCGTCGCCTCGCCGTGCGCGCTCGCGTTTGATGAAAAGGGCCGCCTCTTCGTCGCGGAAAACCGCGGTTACCCGAGCACCGCCGAGCCTCCGCAGGGGGTCGTGGCATTGCTCGAAGACACCGATGGCGACGGACGCATGGACAAACGCACCGTCTTCGCCGACGGCCTTACTTTCCCGAATGGCGTGCTACCGTGGAAGGATGGCGTGATCGTGACATGCGCGCCGGACGTGCTTTTTCTACGCGACACCGACGGCGACGGCCGCGCCGACGAACGCCGCGTGCTGCTAACCGGATTCGCCACGACCGGCAGCACCCAGCTCCGCGTGAACGCGCCCACCGTTGGCCCGGATGGCTGGATCTATCTCGCCGCGGGCCTGAGCGGCGGCACGATCACGTGCCCCGAGCATCCGGAGCGGCACGCGCTGAAGATGACCGCCGACGTGCGCTTTCACCCCGATACGCTCGTGGTGGAAAACGTGGACGGCCGCTCGCAGTTCGGAATGTCGTTCGACGAATTCGGGCGCCGCTTCATCTGCATGAATCGCGTGCCCGTGCAGCACGTCGTCCTCTCCTCGAAATGGCTCGCGCGCAATCCGCGCCTCGCCTTCAGCGACACCGTGCAGGATTGCTCCGAGCGCAGCGTGCGCACCGGACTCAAGGGCGGTGGCGATGGCGTGCGTCTCTTCCCGATCAGCGCGAATCTCACCACCGCAGACTCGCACGCCGGGACGTTCAGCGCGGCCTGCGGCATCCACATTTTGCAGGGCGAATCGCTCGGGCTCGACTTCCGCGATTGCGCGTTCTCGTGCGACCCGACCGGCAACCTCGTGCATGTGGACAAGCTGACCGCGGACAGCGCGACGTTCACCGCGAAGCCGTTGCTCGCCGATCACGAGTTGCTGGCATCGCGCGACGACTGGTTTCGCCCGGTCTTCCTCGCGCCCGGACCCGACGGCGGGCTCTACATCGCCGACATGTATCGGAAGGTGATCGAGCACCCCGACTATCTTCCCGAGGCGGTCCGCGGGCGGACGGACTTCGACGCCGGGAAAGAGCAGGGCCGCATCTGGCGGGTGACACTGAAGACGCCTCTGAAGATTCCGATCGTCCGTGAGCTCGCCGGAGCGACCATGCCGGAGCTGGTGAAGGCGATGGACAGTCAGACCGGCTGGGCGAAGGCAACGACGGTGCGCCTGCTGCTGGAGCGACGCGAAGCGGGCACGGCGGAAGCGCTGGTCGCAGCGCTCACCGCTCCCGCCACGAGTGCCACGCAGTATCGCCGGGCACGCCTGCTCGGCGCGCTCGGTGCGGTGGATGACGCGCGACTGGCAGCTCTGCTGCAGGCGGGAGATGTCGGCATCAAGCGGGCGGGCTTGGAATTGGCGGTCGGGAATGTTCCGGCCGGATCTGCCGCGCGCGCCGCGCTCGTGCAACTCGACGAGCGGGTCGATGACCTCTGGTTCCTGCAGTTGATCGCGCTCGGCGGGGTGGACGACTGGCGGGCTTTTGCGAGATTCGCGGAGTGGAGCAAAATCCGGAGCGAAGACCGCTGGGTGCGCGCGGCTGTGCTGAGCGGCATTGGCGATCGGGACGAGGAGTTTCTAGGCGCACTAAAAACACAGTCGGACTTTGCGGTGGTGGCACGGCTTTTCGCGGAACTCCGCGGCTTGGACGACACATCGCTCGCCCGTGAAATCTTCGAGCGGGCGGCGACCGAGATCGCGTGGCAGAGCCATTCGACGGACAATCGCCAGGTCTTCGCACGCCTGCTCGGACGCAGCACCTGGGCCGCGGCGGGCAGCGCACTCACCGCGGCATTCGCGGCGGAATCCGACGATCATGCGCGCGCCGTCGTCGCCGCGAATCTCGTCGCGCTCGACGCCCGGCGGGCCGCCAGCGTGCTCCTCGCACCCCGCGCATGGGCCGGCTACGCGCCGGGCCTCCGCGAGGCGATTCTCAACGCGCTTCTTGCCCGGCGCGGGCAGCTCGACGCCGTCGTCGCCGCGCTGGAATCCGGCGCGCTGCCGGTTTCCGCACTCTCTTCCCAGCGTCGCGAACTCCTCACGAAGCACGCCGATGCCGGCATCCGCGAAAGGGCAGCTAAGCTCGTCGGCGTCGTAGAAACGGACCGCACCGCCGCTGCTGCACACGCGAATGCGGCGCTGCTTCTTGAGGCGAACGCCGGGCATGGACGCGCGGTTTTCAAGCAGCTCTGCGCATCCTGCCACCGGCTCGAACGCGAGGGCGTCGCAGTGGGGCCGGACCTGTTGGACATCCGCAATCAGCCAAAGGAAAACATCGTCTTCCACATCGTCGCGCCCGACGCGGAGATCGCGCCGGCCTTTGCCGCATACGCGTGCGAGACGAAGGACGGGCGCAGCTTTGCGGGCATCCTCACCTCCGAGACGGCGTCAAGCGTGACGCTCCGGCAGCCGGGCGGGCTCGATGAGACGGTGCTTCGCGCTGACATCAGATCACTGACGGCGCTGCCGGGTTCGCTAATGCCGGCGGGCCTCACGGATGCTCTGATGCCGCAGGACCTTGCCGATCTGCTCGCTTTCCTCAAAGGCGAAAAGTAGGACCGGCATCTCCACTCGTTTCATTCCCTCCATGTCTAAAAAATACAACGTCGCCGTCATCGGTTATGGTTGGGCCGCCACGGCTCACATCGCCGCGATCAATGCCACTGCGAGCGCGCAGGTCACCGCCGTCTGGTCCTCGCGGGCTCTCAATTCTGCGGAGCTGAGCGCGCGGCACGGCTCGCCGATTCGCGCCTTCACGGACCTCGCCGCGATGCTCGCCGATCCGGCGATTCATGTCGTGGATATCACGAGCTTTCCCGATCAGCACGCCGCGCAATTCATCGCTGCGGCGCGCGCCGGAAAACACATCATCGTCGAGAAGCCGCTCGCGATTTCGTGGGACGAGATTTTGCAAATGAAACGTGCGGCGGAGGAAAGCGGCGCGCGTGTCTGCGTCTGTTTCGAGTGCCGGTGGTCGTCGCAATTCCTCGCGACGAAAAGCGTGCTCGATCAAGGCTTGGTTGGCGCGCTGCATTACGGCGAGGTCGATTATTTCCACGGCATCGGCCCGTGGTACGGGCAGTATCGCTGGAACACGAAAAAGGCGCTCGGCGGCAGCGCGCTGCTCACCGCCGGCTGCCACGCGCTCGATGCGCTGCTGCTCTGCATGGGCGGCGCGGTCGAGGAGGTCACGAGCTTCACCACGCAGAGCGCGCACCCGATTTTCGCCGCCTACGAATATCCGACGACCTCCACGACGCTGCTCCGCTTCGACGGCGGCGCGGTGGGAAAATGCGCGGCGGTGGTGGATTGCTTTCAGCCGTATTATTTCCACACGCACCTCGTCGGCAGCGAAGGCTCGATCCTCGACGACAAATTCCAGTCGATGAAAATCGGCGGCCTGAACAAAGCCGCGTGGAGCCGTCTCTCGATGAAGATGCTCGATAGCGGCGACGTGAGCGATCACCCGTATCAGACGCAGTTTGAGGCGTTCTTCGCGGCGCTGGAGGCAGGTGAAAATATGCCGCTCACGAGTTTCGCGGACGCTTTCCAAACGCATCGCGTGATCGCCGCCGCGGACAAATCCGCGGCCGAAAGGCGCGCGGTGAAGCTCGACGAAATCCTCCCCGTATAGGCGCCATGCCCGTCGCTCTCGCCATCGCCGCGCATCCCGACGACATCGAGTTTGCCATGGCGGGCACGCTGCTTTTGCTGCGCGGGGCGGGCTGGGAAATTCACTGCTTTAATCTTTCGACCGGCAACATGGGCAGCACCGCGATGTCCGCCGCGCAGACCGCGCGCGTTCGGCGACGCGAGGCGCAGGCGGCGGCGAAAATGCTCGGCGCGAAATGGCACGCGCCCATCGCGAATGACCTCACGATTTTCTACACCGACGAAAACATCCGCCGAGTCTGCGCCGTCGTGCGCGCGGCACGTCCCGCGATCGTGCTCACGCACGCGCTCGCCGATTACATGGAGGATCACATGATCGCCGCGCGGCTCGCCGTCACGGCCACGTTTGCGCGAGGCATTCCGAATTATCGTTCGCTCCCGTCGCGAGCCGCGGTGCTCGATCCCGTCACGCTTTACCACGCGATGCCGCACGGCCAGCGCACGCCGCTGCGCGAGCCCGTGCGCCCGGAACTGCTCGTCGAGACGACTTCCGTCCACGCCACGAAACGCGACGCGCTCGCCCGCCACGCCTCGCAGCGCGCGTGGCTCGATGCCTCGCAGGGGCAGGACGATTACCTCGTCACGATGGACGGCTTTTCGCTCGCGCTCGGCAAAATGTCGCGCGGCTTTCAGCACGCTGAAGGCTGGACACGCCACCTGCACTACGGCTTCGGCGCGGAGTCCGACGACCCGCTGCGCGATGCGCTCGGGAGAAAATGCCGCCGCCTCGCGCCGCGCTGAATTTTCCAATAATGAACTACACGACCAGCGCCATCTCCGCCGATTGGTGGGACTTCACTTGCATCGAAAAGGCGATCGTCGCCGATGCTGCGCGCCTCACGCCGCGCGATCTCGCGCAGCTTTCGCGGCCCGGATTTCGCGTGGCGATGCACGACACGCTCGAGGATTTCTACCTCGCCGAAGCGCTCGAATACGTGACCGCGTGGAAGCAAAGCACCGCCGACAATCCTGTGGGAATCTGTGGCCCCATCGGCCCGACCAAGCAGCTTCCGCTCGTCGCGCGGCTCGTGAATGAACTCGGCATCGACGTGCGCGACGGGCACTTCTGGGGCATGGATGAGTGGCTCCTGGATGGCGCAGAGACGCCCGTCACGCATCCGCTGAGTTTTGAAAAAGCCGACCGCGAGCTGTGCTTCGACCGCATCGGGCAAGCGCTGCGGATGCCCGATGCGAATCTCCATTTTCCAAAAGCCGACACGCGCGCCTACCGCGCGAGCTGGGACGCCGGCGTGCGCTGCGCGGTGATGCAGGGCGGGCAGGGCGATGTGAAACATTGGGCCTTCAACGATCCGCTCCCGCGCCGCGACGACTTCGCGAGCCGACCGCCGACGCCTGCGGAATATCGCGCGCTGGCGACGCGCGTCGTCGAGCTGCATCCGCTCACGATCGCGCAAAATGCGCGGACGAGCGGCGGCGGAAATATTTCCATCGTGCCGGTGCAGGCGATCACCGTCGGGCCAGTCGAGACGTGGAAGGCGGAGAAAGTCTCCATCTGGCAGGCCGGCGTGCATGACAATCCGTTCGGCCAGCGGCTCACCGCGTTCATGATTTCCAAAGGTCTCGCCGATGCGTGCGTGCCGATGTCGCTGCTCGCGGAGCATCCGAATGTGGAGTTCCACTACTTCCGCGGCGGCCTCGGAACCTGCGCCATCGAGATGCACTGACGCCTTCTTTTTTCCATGCAAACCAAACGCACATTCATCAAGACCGCCGTCGCCGCCGCACTCGGCTTTCCCGCGATCCTGCGCGGGCAAAATCTCAACTCCCGGCTCCATGTCGCCGTCGTCGGCGCGAATGGCCAGGGCTTCTACGACCTCAGCCAAATCGGCTCCCATCCGCGCGTCGAATTCGTGGGTTTCTGCGATGTGGATACGTCGCGGCTCGGCAAGGCGAACGAACGGTTTCCCGGCGTCGCGCAGTTCCAGGATTTTCGCGCAATGTTCACGAAGCTCGGCGACGGCTTCGACGCCTTGCAGGTCTCCACACCCGACCACACCCATGCCGTGATCGCCCTCGATGCCATGCGCCGCGGCAAGCACGTCTATTGCCAAAAGCCACTCACCCACACGGTCTGGGAAGCCCGGCAGATGCGCGTCCAGGCGGCGAAGTCACGGGTCGTCACGCAGATGGGCAACCAGATTCATTCGCACGAGACCTACCGCACCGCCGTGCAGCTCCTCCGCGACGGCGTCATCGGGAAAATCACCGCCGTCCATTCTTGGCAGGCAAACCACGGAAACGGCTACACGAAGCTCACCGCTCCGCCTCCCGGCGGCCCCATCCCGGCGACGCTCCAGTGGGATTGGTGGCTCGGTGGCGCACCGCAGCGCGAGTATGCGCCGGAGGTCTATCACCCCTTCAACTGGCGCGACTGGCAGGACTTCGGCAGCGGCACGCTCGGCGATTTCGGATGCCACATCCTCGACCCCGTTTTCACCGCGCTCGCCCTCACCGCGCCGCTTTCGATCCGAGCCGAAAACGACGGCCTCAACCCGCAGACGTGGCCCTCCGCCGAGACCATCGCTTACCTTTTCCCCGGCACCGAATGGACTGCCGCCAAGACCCTCCCGCTCACCTGGCACGACGGTGGCCGGCAGCCCGCGCTGGAACTCTCGCAAATGCCCGCCGGAACTGAACTGCCAAAGTCCGGCTCACTTTTTCTCGGAGAAAATGGCACGCTCGTCCTGCCGCACTTCGCGATGCCGCAGCTGTATCCGGTGGAGAAATTCGCGACTTTCGAGATCAAGAAAGCGCTCGCTGCGAACCACTACCACGACTGGGTCGATGCCGCGCTTGGCGGAGCCGCCACGACAGATGGCTTCGACTACGCCGGCCCGCTGACCGAGACCGTGCAGCTCGGAAATGTGGCCACCCGATTCCCCGGCGTGGAGCTGGCTTGGGATGCCGCAGCCATTCGCTTCCCCGGCCATCCCGAAGCCGAAGCGCTGCTCACCACGCGCTATCGCGACGGCTGGCAAATCGAGCCCGTCGCATGAACCCACACTCCGGGACCTAGTGATATTCTAACTCAACCCGTCCTCACCAGGCCATAAGCGGGGAATCTGTTGCTCGGCTGGGGGCTATATCCTATCATGCGCGGCTTATGAAACCGCTTCCGCGCGCTCCACTTCCCTCCCGGCGACCTCCGAAAGGTTTGAAGCAGACGAGGCTCGCCGCACCGAAGCAGCGGGTGATTTTGCCACAGGTGGCACCCTCCACCGGAGGCCGCTGGTGGTTGATTTTGCCAGGGGTCGCCGTGGTCGCGCTGGTAGTGTTCTTTGCTAAAACGAAGCAGGACGGGGCGCAGAATCAGGGACGGGAATTTCCGACGCCGGAAACTGCGGATGCGCCACGTTCGGCGAGAGATTTGGCGGCGACGATGACGAAAAACGAGGCTGAGTCGGCAGCCGAGAGCGCGGCGATGGCTGAGACTGCTCCGATGCCGGCCACACCGCCGATGCCGACACCCGCTGCCAAGCCGATGACACCTGCCGCACCGATGGCGGTAGCTGCGGCGGCGCCCTCGGACACTTATCCGGGGGTCCCGGCTTTTACACTTTCGACGGCAACGCTCGCGGGGGATCCCGACCGTCAGAAGCTGTTGCTCGGGGCGAGTTGGGCATCTTCCACTGGCGACTGGGATCGGCATCTGACGGAGCTGAGCGGCTCGATCGCCCAAGCGGCGGCACGCGGCCCGTGGCAGCAGCACTCGGGGAATCTGAGCGCGATTTTGGCGCAGCCGAATCCGTCGCTGGCGCTGGAACAGGCGAAATTCATCCGGGCGGTGGGGGTCTCGACGTTGAAGAAGTTCGGGAGCGATTCCGCGAACTGGGATTTTCTCGACTGGCTCTTCGCGCGCGGCTCGGTGCTGGCGGCGTTCAATGCGACGATCCAGCCGCAGGACAAGACGGAAAATGCGTTGCTCCAGTGGCGGATCATCTGGGCGGATGACGAGGAGAACCGGGAGAGTCTCTCGAGCCTCGCGATCGCCTGCGCGCTGGTCTTCGACGAGCCGATCAAGATCAACCGGGATATCTACGGCTTTGTGAAAAATGCCGATCCGTACGCGACGAACACGGAGACGCCGAGCGGGCCGACGGAGGCGACGGCGCTGGCGCGGTATCGCTTTTATCGCGACTGCGTGAAGAAGGGCTCCATCCGCGTGCCGCTGGGGCAGATGATGCCATGGGAGCTGGTGTGGGTGGTGGATGCGCCAATGCCGGAGAGCGAGCTGGTGTGGGCGCAGAAGCATGTGAATTACTCGCGGCGCGACTGGGGGAAGGCTTACGGGCACATCCGCTATCGGATGGATCGGGCTACGCAGGGGGTGAATCCTTACAAGGCTTACACGCTCGCGGAGATCGAGAAGGAAGGCGGCATCTGCGGCGACCAGGCGTATTTCGCGACGATGACTGCAAAGGCGAATGGCATCCCGGCGATGATCATCGGCGGCGAGGGCGACCGCGGGGGACATGCGTGGTTCGGGTATGAAATCGCGCGCAACGACTGGAATCTAAACACAGGGCGGTATGCGGATAATTACGCGGCGGGAACGACGCGCGATCCGCAGACGGGGCGGACGATCAAAGAGCACGAACTC
The DNA here is from genome assembly GCA_038207335.1 of Chthoniobacterales bacterium. GTDB lineage: Bacteria > Verrucomicrobiota > Verrucomicrobiia > Chthoniobacterales > Chthoniobacteraceae > CAIURC01. The sequence continues at coordinate 138,430 of JBBQZX010000007.1, forward strand.
CGACAGCGCACTGACCCGGCGCGGCGGACGGCGGGCTACGAGCAGAGCGAGCGGATGCTCTCGCTTTCGGCGCTGCTGGCGAGCCTGGGCAAAAACGATCTCGCCGCGCTCGGCTACGATGCCGCGCTGCGGGCCGCTCCGAAGAATTACGTGGCGTGGACCGCGAAGCTCGACGCGCTGGCCGCGACGAAAGCGCCCACCGACGAGTGGCTGCGCGAGAGCGCACGGATGCGGACGACGTTCCGCGAATACTCCGACCTAGTGCAGGAGATCGACAAGCGCGAGGTGGCTTACACTTCCACGCACGAAGACCCGGCGGCAGCACGTGACCTCCTCCACCGCCAGACGGCGCGCATGGAGCGCAAGGACAGCGAGCGCACGGACCTGATCCTCGACAGCATCTTCCGCGAAGCCGACCTCGCCGTGAAATCCGGCGACACGCAGGGCGCCGCGCGCATCTATCGCGACGCGCTGAATGACAAAGGCACGGAGGTCGTCGCTTTCAAAAAAATCTCGGGCCGCTACTACGACTGGGCAAAGGCGAACTCCGCCGGGCCGGATACCGTGCGCAAGCTGGTGAGCTTTTTCGACCGCAAGCACCCTGAGCCCACCAGCGATGTATTTGCAATCGGCGCGTATCGCGGCGTGCTGGCATCGCTCTCCGGCATGGCGAAAGAGCAAGGTCTCGAGTCGCAGCAGCGTCAGCTCGACCGGCGCGAGGAGAAGTTAAAAGAGCTCCAAGACAAGCTCGGCAAAGCCGCGAGCAAAGGCGCGGGGCGCTAAGTCGGGAAACGTGCTAGCTAGCTGCGCCGCCGACGGCGGAGCAGGGCGGGAATGCCGAAGGCGAGCAGGCCGAACATCGAGGGCTCAGGAACGAGCTGGATGCCACCGTTTGCGGTGTCCCCGATGAGGTGCAAGTTGGCGTCCGCTCGGTCGGTGATGACGCCTTGTCCCGCGTAGAGTTCCGTGAAGGCGCCGCCTGCACGCTCGAAGAAGATATACTGAAGCTGGTAGTCGCCCGGCAGAAGGTGCGTCACGCCGAGCGTGTTGGAATCGCCGGTCGGCGTTTCGAACTGCAGCGTGTCGCCCGCCGCGGAGCCGTTGGTCTTGGAGATGAAATTCGCGCCGAGGATTCGGAGGGATGAGCCATCGTCGCCGGAGAAGCCGAACGTGTAATCGGACTCCAGCGTGATGCGGATGGTGGCGGTGGCGAGCAGCGAGAAATCGTCGTCGGCTCCAGCGGTATCGCCGGGAAAAACATTCCGGCCGGCAGAGCCGAATTTTCCTTCTCCACCGGCATCCTGCGGGTCTTTGAAATTGATCGTCGAGAACGAACCCGAATTGCGCGTTCCGCCGCTGCCGCGCAGAACGGCTTGGGCGTCGCGAACATTGTTCAGCGTGCCTGCGCCCCGCACCACCGTCACGTCGAAGAGCCCGGTGCTCCCCGGCCCCGTGCCGCCGAGAAACGATGGCTTCGACGGCAAGTTAAGGTTGTATTCGACGAGATATTGATGAGTCAGAGTCGAGTTGCTCGGCCCGCCGTTGTCATTCCACGAACCGCTGTTGGTGAGTTCCACCGCGTTCTCACCCGTCGAAAAGTTATTCGGCTCACCGCCACCCCAATTTTGATAGGTGAAAGGATCGCCGGACTGCCACTTGAAACCAAAACCGCGTTGACCCGCGACGGGCTCCTGTCCGGCTGCCGGGAGCGGATTGCCGCTTGTATTTCCAGCCTCGCTTGCACCAGGAACTAGTGCCGGGTCGTCCGTGAGACCGAGCCACGCGGCGTTTCCCCCGAAGTTCACGCCGCGGGCGGTGTTGAGAATCGCATTCTGCTCCCCGCTGCGAATCGTCATCACATGACCCGTGACCCCCGCATTTGCGCCTACGGATTCAGCGCCGGGAAAAGTGCGTCCCGCAGCGGTCGAAAACGCCACGTCCTGCGTCACCGCGCCGGTTTCGATTTCGTACGCGTTGTAGCCGCCGAGGCCATTCGGAAGAAAAAAGATCGGTCCCGCGACTGCGGAAGCGGTACACATGCCCGCGAGCGCCAGCGCCCCGAAACTGAGCTTTTGCGCCGCAGACCACGCATGCTTGGCGACGATCGGAGATTTACGTACTGAACGATCGAGTGGGGGAAGGATGTCCATGGGAGCGACCGTTAGCGAAAAAGAATGTGGCCTTCAAGCGCGTTGCGCGTTTTTCTATCCCGCAAATCCACAAGTTCACCGCTGCCGGCTGGCGCGTGCTGCGACGCTGCGATACGCTCGCCCGCAAATGCGACGAAAGCTGAAGCTCTGGGTGCGCGCCTGCGCGCTGGCGATCCTGCGCCGGTGCGGTACGGAGGTGGTGGACCGGCGAACGGGAGAACGGGCGGGAAGAGCGTTTTTTATCGGCTGGGGCGGGCGCGTGCTGGCGATCGGCTTGGAAAATGAGCCGCCGCTTCAGCCGATATTTCTGCCTCAGGAGAGGCTGACTTTTTGGAAACAAGAGATCGGATTCGAAAGCCCGCCGCCTCCCGATTTTCCTCATATCGCGCCGCATGACGCTGAATCTTCTCCTGACGCATCAGAATCCCGCTGAAGTCGCGGCGATGCTCGCGGCATGGGCGGAGTGCGTGCCGATCGATTCGCTTTTCGTCGCGTACGGCGGGAGGCGCGAGGCGTTTGAAAAGATCGCGCATCCGCACAAGGCGCTCATCGATTCACCGCGACTGAGGACGCGGGATCATCAGCGAGAGAAGCAGAGTTACGCGGAAGTCTTCGCGACGGCGTGCGAGTGGATGCGCGGTCGGACGTTCGCTCACGTCCACTTCGCGGAATACGACCACGTGCCGCTCGTGCCGGATTTGAATGCGCGACAGGCGGCTTTTCTGGCGGAGGAAAACGCGGATGTGCTCGGCTTTCGGCTTCGCCGCGTGGATGGGACGAACTACCCAAATTATCTCTACCACGCCGCGGACCCCAGGTTTCATCGGCATTGGGAGGCGATAAGCTGCCGCGAGGATCGCCGCGCGGTGCTGCGGTTCACGGGCACGGGTTCGTTTTGGACGCGCGCGGCTTTCGATATGGTGGCGTCACGCGCCGAGCCTTTTCCGATCTATGTGGAGCTACTGCTGCCTACGCTCGCGCATCATCTCGGCTACCGCGTGCGGGATTGGGGCGCGCAGAATCGCTGGGTGCATCACCTCGGGGATTTCACCGCCGAGATGGATGCGGCGCGGCGCGATGGAGCGTGGACGCTGCATCCGGTGAAGGGGCTTTGGGCCTAAAAGTCTGGAGCCAAGAGGTCGTCGTCCTCGCTCGCGCGCGAATCTCACTCACTGCCGCCTTGACGCTTCGCTAGTCACACTCTTAATTCCCGCGCCTTTTGCCCACCCCGTCAATTCCAATGCTAAAACTCGGACCCATTTTCATCCTGCTCGCCGCGCTGTTCGCAGCGGGTTGTGCATCGCGCGATCCGCGATTCAGCGACGAGACGGTTTATCTCGGTGGCTTCAAGAGCCGCAATCAACCCGAGAAGCGCGCGAATTACGACGACGTGTCTTATTGGGACGGCGATCACGTCGCGGGCTCGCCCTCGGTCCGCATCAGCATAGGCGAGCAGCGCGCTTACTTTTACAAAGGTGGCGAACTCGTCGGCATCTCCGTGCTCTCGACCGGACGCGAGGGGCACGACACGCCGCTCGGCAACTACAAGTTCCAGCAAAAAGACATCAACCACGTCTCTTCGCTCTACGGCGATTACATCGATCGGCAGGGGAACGTGATTCAAAAAGACATAGATACAAGCAAGGACCCGCGCCCGCCCGGCGCGATCTACGACGGGGCAAGGATGCCTTTCTTCATGCGCATCACCGGCGGAGTCGGGATGCACGAGGGCTTCCTGCCGGGCTATCCCGCCTCGCACGGCTGCATTCGGATGCCAGGCTTCATGGCGAAGAAGTTTTTTGAGAACGTCTCCGTCGGCACTCCGGTGGCGATCGTTCCGTAATCTCTACCGCTTCCTCCAAGCGGAGCCCCAGCCACACCGCTCCGTGCCAGTCCCCGAAATCTCCGTCCAAGCCGCCAGCGAGCTTTTGAAAAGTGCCGCACCTCCGCGGCTCATCGATGTGCGGGAGCCAGACGAATGGCAACTCTGCCGAATCGCCGGCGCGGAGCTGCTGCCGCTCTCGCAGTGGCCGGCTGTGGCGGGTGAAAAGCTCACTGACCCGGCGCAACCGATCATCGTCCATTGCCACCACGGTGGGCGCTCGGCGCGTGCGGCGGACTTCCTGATCCAGAGCGGTTTTGCAGACGTGAAAAATCTCACTGGCGGGATCGACGCGTGGTCCGCGGAAATCGATCCGGCAGTGCCGCGATATTGATCCCAAGACCGCTCCGGCTCGATCACACCTGCGCCGTGTAGAGCGAGACGATGCCGCCGGTGAGCGGCTCTGAGGTCGCGGAAGAAAACCCAGCCTGCTCCAAAAGCGCGCACATTTCCGCACCATGCGGGAAACTCTCGATCGAATCGCCGAGATAATCGTAGGCCGATTTCTCGCCCGTGAGCAGCGCAGCGAGCCGCGGCAGGAGGTGGTGCAGGTAGGGCCGGTAGAGCCAGCGCAGCGGCGGCGACGGGACCGAAAAATCAAGCACGAGCAGGTGCCCTCCCGGCGCCAGGACACGTCGCATTTCGCCGAGCGCGATTGGCCACGAGGCCATGTTGCGCAGCCCAAAGGCTACCGTGACGACATCGAACGCTTCGTCCAAAAACGGCAGCGCGAGCGCGTCGGCCACCACGAGATCGCGCACGCCTTTGCGCTGCGCCTCACGCAGCATCGGCTCGCAGAAATCGGCACCAATCACGCGCGCTTTGAGACATGCCGCGGTGAGCGTGAGCGCTAGATCGCCACTGCCGGTCGCGAGATCGAGGATGCGAGCGGGTCGCCAGTCGCGCACGATGCGGGCCGCGCGGCGCCTCCAGAAAAAGTCGAGTCCACCGCTCAGCAGATGATTCGCGAGGTCGTAGCGTTGTGCGATCGTCACGAACATCCGCTGGACGCGGCGCGCTTTGTCCCCGAATGGAGAATCTGTTGGAGCCGATTGGGCCTCTTTGGACACTGAAATAGGCATACCATTTGCTCTTGTCCTCTGTCCAATTTTCTCCTAGAGAATCGGACCCGTCTCGCATGTTCCAAGACCTTTTCAGCCGCGCGAAAATCCTGATCGTCGATGATGAACCGTCGAACGTGCGCCTGCTTGAGCGCATCCTGGAGATGCACGGGGCGACGCATCTCCACGCCACGACCGACGCGCGCCAGGCGCTCCCGCTTTTCCTCGAATATGAGCCAGACCTCGTGCTGCTCGACCTGCACATGCCGCACGTCAGCGGGTTTGAAGTGATCGAGCAGCTCCGCCGCGCGCGGCCCGATGGCGACCATCCACCCATTCTCGTCCTCACCGCCGACATCACCGTTGAGACGAAGCGAAAGGCCCTGTCCTGCGGCGCACAGGATTTCGTCATCAAGCCGCTCGACCATCTCGAGGTTGTCCTGCGGATTAAGAATCTCATCGAGAACCGCTTTCTGCGGGTGGAGTTGCAGAAGCAAAATTGCTCGCTCGAGCAACAAGTCGCCGAGCGCACAGCCCAGCTCGGCGACACGCTCGAGCAGCTCCGCGCCACGCAGGAAAACATCGTGCGGCAGGAGCGCCTGAGCGCACTTGGGATGATGGCCGGCGGCATCGCGCACGATTTCAACAACGCTCTCACCATGATGCTCGGATACGGCGAACTGCTCCTCCCATTCATGGAGGAAAGTGCACCGCCTCGAGAGATCGGCTTCCTGCGAAATGTCATCAATGCCGCCAATGATGCGGCGCACGTCGTGAGCCGATTGCGCGATTTTTACCGACCCGCCGGCGGCGACGAAATCCGGCTCGCCGTGGACCTCAACGCGCTCGTGAACGAGATCGTCTCGCTCACCATACCGAAGTGGAAAGGCCGCAGCCGTGCCGATGGCGTCCAAATCACCGTCGACACCGACCTGGGCTCAGTGCCGGAAATCGCGGGAAACGCCGCGGAGCTGCGCGAGGTGATGACGAATTTGATTTTCAACGCCGTCGATGCAATGCCCGGCGGAGGCGGGATTCGGATCGGCACCGCGCGACGGGGCGACGGTGTCGCGGTTTCCGTAAGCGACACGGGCATCGGAATGTCCGAGGCCGAAAAGGAGCGCTGCCTGGAGCCATTTTTCACCACCAAAGGAGAGCGCGGCACCGGGCTCGGGCTGTCGGTCGTTTATGGCATCGTCCAGCGGCACGGAGGAGGGATCGAGATCGAGACTGAGGAGGGGCGCGGCACGACTTTCATCATCTCCCTTCCCATCGAGACACCCCGCGCGGCGGAGGAACCACCGTCTTTTGCGGAATTCGATCGGCAGCTGAAAATCCTCGTCGTCGATGACCAGGAAATCATTTGCGAGTTGATCACAGAGCATTTGAAAGTGGACGGCCACGATCTCGCCGTGGCGTTCGACGGAAACTCCGCGCTCGAAGCCTTTCGCACATCGCATTTTGACCTCGTCATCACGGACCAATCGATGCCCGGCATGAACGGCGAGCAACTCGCCGCCGCGATCGGCATCCTGGCACCAGACACCGCGATCATCCTGCTCACCGGGTTCGCCGAAGAAATGCACGCGGCTGGAAATCTTCCGCCCGACATCGATCTGGTTGTCGGCAAACCGATCAGTGCTGCTGCGCTGCGAAGTGCGATCCGCGAGGTGATGACCGGCAGCCCGCTGATGACCTGCTGAGTCCGGGCACCACGGTTCTCGGTCCGGCGAATATTCTTCCACTTCGGTCCTTCGCGCCTTCGTGGAAAATTCCCGCCCGGTTCAGGAAGCCCCCGCCGTTGCCAACTCGCGCAGTGCGTACTCGAGCTGGTGGAAATCCACCGGCTTCACCAGATGCAGTGCGAAGCCCGCTTCGCGCGAACGCGCGAGATCCTCTTCCATTCCGTATCCGCTAAGCGCGATCCCTCGCAGGCCGTAGCGGCTGTGCAACTCGCGCATTAGGTCGGTGCCTGTGCCGTCCGGCAGACCGAGGTCCGAGATGACAGCGTCGAATTTCGCACCCGCCGCAACTTTCAATGCGTCACCCACCGTGCTCGCAGTGAGCACTCTGTGGCCCGCGCGCACAAGCAACCGCGAGAGGACTTGCAGCGTCGGCTCGTGATCCTCGACCAGCAGCAGACGCAGCGGTGCCACCTGCACGCGAGCCTGCCGAGGAGCCCCCGGAAGCTGCGGCTGAGAGGAAAGCTCCGTCGCTGGCGTCACACCCGAGGGCGGTGCGACCGCGCCGGGCAGCTCCACCACGAAAGTTGCACCGTGCCCCGAGCCCTCACTTCTTGCGGCGATCGTCCCCCCATGCAGATCGACGATCGCACGGGCGATGGCGAGCCCGAGCCCCATCCCGCCGAAGCGATGATCGTTCACCAAACCGGCCTGCTCAAACGGAAGAAAGATCGCGTTGAGCGCCTCAGGGGCGATCCCGATCCCACTGTCGCGCACCTCGATATGCAGCGCCGCCGAGCCGTCCGCAGAGAGCGCATCTGTCGTGCGGATCGCGATTTCCCCGCCTCGCGGCGTGAATTTCACAGCGTTGCGCAAAAGGTTCCAAATCACCTGCTGAAAACGCGCGGGGTCGGCCATGAGCCCACTCCGCTCCGCGGTAAATTCGCGCTTCAGCTCGATCCCCTTCCCCTGCGCGTCGTCCCGCACGATCTCCACCGCGAGGCCGATGAGCGAGTGCGCGTCGCACGCCTGCAGCCGCAGGTCGAGTTTGCCCTTTGCGATGCGCGTGAGGTCGAGGAGGTCGTCGATCAGCCGCGCCTCGAGAGCGATATTCCGCTCCATCATTCCAAGCTGCTCGCGCGCGTCTGCGGGCAGGCGCTCATCCTCGCGCAGCGTCGCGGCAATCATCAGCACGGGGGTCAGCGGCGTCCGCAGCTCGTGCGAGAGCGCGGCGAGAAAATCGTCCTTTGCCTTCGACGCGCTCTCCGCGACGACGCGCGCGCGTTCAGCTTCATCCCGGCTGTCCTTTGCAGCAGCTTCCGCATGGACGAAATCCTCAATGTCCGTGCACGTGCCGAACCACCGGATAATTGCCCCACTTTCATCCCGCACCGGGAGACCACGCCCAAGAAACCAGCGGTAGCTTCCGTCCGACTGGTCGCGGAATCGGTATCGGATTTCGTAGTCCTCGCCCGTGCGCACGCTCGAGTACCAGCGCTCAACGCTTCGCTCCGCATCGTCCGGATGAAGGACTCTGATCCACGCATCGTCCAGCGACTCGCCTTCACCCCGTCCTGTGAATTCGTACCAACGGCGGTTAAAATACTCCGCGTCCCCATTCGGGCTCGCCATCCATACGATTTGCGGCATCGCATCCGCAAGCTGCCGCAGACGCGCCGCGCTCGCTGTCAGATCCGCCGCCGCCCTTTGCCGCTCCGTGATATCCCGCACGAATCCGCCAAAAAGCGGCGGCTCGGTTCCAGGGATGTGATTGATGGAAAGCTCGCACGGGAATTCGCTCCCATCGCCACGGATTGCCGGCAACTCGTAGCGCTGCCCGAGGATCCGCGCTTCACGCGTCGCCACATAACGCGCGATCCCTTGCGCGTGCCGCTCCCGCAGCCGCTCGGGAACAACGACTTCCCCGAGGGATTTACCAAGCACGTCCTCCTTTTTCGCGGAGAAGATCTCCTCGGCCGCCGAGTTCCAATCCGCGATTCGCCCCTCGTGGTCCATTAAAATGAAACCGTCCAACGACGTGTTAATAATCGCGGTTTTCAGCACCTCGCTCGCGCCGAGTGCCGCCTCCGACGCGCGCCTCTCCAGCCATTGCGCGATCGTCCCGGCAATCGGCTCCAGGTCGCCCAACACGGTCAGAGAAAGAGGATGCCGTGCAAAAAGCGCAATCACCCCGAGCATGCGCGACTCGACCAAAAGCGGGTAGCCCGCGAACGCCACCATTCCCTCACGCTTTGCCCACTCGGGGTCGCCGATATTCGGGTCGTGCGCCACGTCATTCGTGAGGTGAGCAGTGCGCCGCTGCGCGATGCGCCCGATTTTAAACTCACCCACAGGCACCCGGCCATGCGGCCCATTCAGATGCGTGTACATCCCTGCGCTCGCTCGCATCTCGAGCATTTGCTCCCGCGCGTTCAGCGTCCACACGCGCGCAAATGCCCCGTCGAGATGCCGCACAAGCGCCTCGCACACGCCCTTCAGAATCGCATCGACCGGATCGGGTTTTGTAAGCAGCGCGGCTATTTGCAATCGCAACTCCGAGAGCCGCGCACGCTCCTGCACCTCCGCCTCCGCCCGTGCCCGCGCAATGATCGCCCAGCACCGCTCCGCCACTTCCTCCACGAGCGCCACCTCGTTCGCCGTCCAGTTTCGCGAACGTGTCTGATGCACGGCCATCATCGCCCGCAGCGTCCCGTCTTTGACCAGCGGGCAGCAGACGATCGCCTTGATATCGATCGCGCTGAAAGTCGACGCGCCCTCCCCCGGCTTCAGTTCCACATCCACATCGCGGAGGACCAAGGTCCGCCCCGCGCGCATGTCCGCAGCCGCGCGCGTACCGAAAAGATCGAGGTGATACCGCCCCACCGTGCTGGCACACCCGTCCGCGTAATCGTGCTGAATCGTGAACCCTTCGCCATCGTCCGCCACATCGGCGTATGCGCATCGCGAGACATTCAGGTGTTTCCCTAAAAGCTCCGCGATCACCTCGAGAATTGCATTCGCCTCTGTCAGCGAACGCGTTGCTTCCCCGAGCTGATTTAGAAAACGAAACCGCGCCTCGCTAGCCAAAAGCGCCAACTCCGCGATGCGTTTTTCGCCTACGTCATGAAAGACGAGGATCACGCCGCGCACCTCGCCCTCGTCATCCAAAATCGGCGCTGCACTGTCCTCAATCGCCGTCTCGCGCCCGTCACGGTTCCGCAGCACCGTGTGATTTGCGAGTCCTACGACAACTCGCTCCCGCAACACCCGTGTCACCGGATTTTCCGCAATCCCACCCGTTTGCTCATTGAAAATCTCAAACACCTCCGCCAGATCGCGCCCATGCGCCTCGGCGCTGGTCCAGCCCATGAGTTTCTCGGCCACCGGATTCAGAAACACCACCTCGCCCTTCGCATTTGTTGCCGCGACCGCGTCGCCGATCGAGCGCAATGTCACACGCAACTCCGCCTCGCGCCGCTCCGAGGCCGCGAGGCTCTCGGAGTAGGTGGCACTCAGGTCCCGCATCCGACGCCGCTGCCAGAGTATGCCAAAAGGCATCGCCACAAGCCCCAATAGAGCGATGCCAGAAATCACCGTCACACGCAGCAGATGCGCGCGCTGCCTGCGCTCGATTCGCACCGAATATTCATGCCTCAACAGCGCATCGAACCGCGCCCGCACCGCATCCATCAGCGCCTTCCCGCGGAGGTTCGTCTCCACGGACGCGGACTTATCCGGCGCGGACCGGCGCATGGCGACAGCCTCCTTGCCAAAGGCCAGCCACGCGGAAAGCTCTCGTTTCAAAGCCGCGCTGCTCGCGACCTGAGCAGGATTATCCGCGACGCGATCTGCGAGGGTTTCCAAGCCACTCGCAAGCGGCTCGCGCGCCGCTTCAAATGGCTCCAGAAACCGTTCATCGCCGCTTATCTGAAATCCCCGCACGCCCACCTCCATGTCCAACGCGAGCTTCTCGAGTTCGTGAACCTCGGTAATCACATCGCTCGAGTGGCTGGCCAATTCCGCAGAGCGGAATAGGTAAAGCGTCAGTCCCAGGAGGATCAGCGCCGGGATGCCAAAGATCAACGCAGTGGCGACCGTCCCGCGGCGCAGGAGCTGGCGGAAAACTGAGCGATCCGGCAGCGCCACCGTCGGGCGGGCGGGAATGGCGAAAAGTTCGGGCATGGAATGAGCGGCGAATCGCGCTGGGCAGCTTTGTCAGTGCATCGGGGCGGCCCGGCGCGAAGCCGGGAAAAGTCGGTGACTCCCACTGAAAATCCAATCTAGATTATCAGGCACGCCGTTCATTTTTCCAAAATCGTGAACCACTTTACCCCCGGCTGTGTGCGGCTTGCTTTCCAAGCCGCATGCGGTCAGCCATTGGAAGATGAAGGTCCTCACCGCAGCCGCCGCGATCCTCCTCGCGATCACATTCTCCACCCGCGCGGAGGAAGGTGCTCCCGTCCGAATCAATGCGCGGCTCATGCAAATGCCGAGCGTCTCAGCAACCCAAATTGCCTTCGTCTATGCCGGCGACATCTGGATCGCGCCGCGCGAAGGCGGCGCTGCCGTGCGTCTCAGTTCTCCACGAGGGCTCGAGACTTTTCCGCGTTTTTCACCCGATGGGTCACAGATTGCATTCAGCGGAAATTACGAAGGGAACACCGACATCTATGTGATGCCCGTGAATGGCGGCGAGCCCCTCCGAGTTACCCACCACGGCTCGCCAGACCGCATGCTTGCTTGGTTCCCGGACGGTCGCTCCATTTTATACGCATCGGAAATGGCGAGCTTCACCTCGCGCGTTGGGCAGCTCTACCAAGTCCCCGCGACCGGTGGTTTGCCACAAAAGCTGCCCGTGCCGTACGGCGAATTCGGCGCGGTCTCGCCAGACGGGAAACTGCTCGCATACACCACGGTCTCCACCGATTTCGCGACATGGAAACGCTACCGCGGCGGCATGACGCCGGATATCTGGCTCTTCAATCTCGCCAACGGCACCGCTGAAAACATCACGCACAGCGACTCGAACGATTCGCAACCGATGTGGCACGGCTCCACGCTCTACTTTCTCTCCGACCGCGATGAGAGCAGCCGCCAAAACATCTGGGCGTACGACATCGAGAAAAAGGAGACGCGGCAGGTCACCCACTTCACCGATTTCGACGTGCATTTTCCGAGCATCGGGCCGGACGCCATCGTTTTTGAGCACGGCGGCGGGCTGCAACTCCTCGACCTTGCCAGCGGGAAGGCGCATGGCGTCGATATCACCGTCGTAACCGACCGGGCCACGCTCCGTCCGCGGGTCGAAAATGTGGGCGGCCTCATCCACAACGGCACGATCTCGCCCACTGGAAAGCGCGCGCTTTTCGAGGCGCGCGGCGAGGTTTTCAGCGTCCCCGCGGAGCACGGCGTGGAACGAAATCTCACCGAGTCAAGCGGCTTCGCCGAGCGCTACCCCGCTTGGTCGCCGGATGGAAAATGGATCGCTTATTTCAGCGACCGCACCGGCGAATACGAGTTGACCATCCGGCCTGTTGACCTCACCGCTCCGCGCGCCGGCGACCCCGAGCAGACGCTCACGAAACTCGGCCCTGGCTGGCGCTACCAGCCCACCTGGTCGCCCGACAGCGGCAAGCTCGTCTTCATCGACAGCGCGATGCAAATCCACCTCCACGACATCGCGAAAAAAACCACCGAGATCATCGACAAAGAGCTCTGGCTTTACCACGGCGAGCTCGAGCGATTCCACATCGCGTGGTCCGCCGACAGCCGCTGGATCACCTACGCCGGCGACATGGAGAATCGCCAGAGCGCGATCATTCTTTACGACACGCTCGAGAAAAAAAGGCACGTCGCCACCACTGGATTTTTTGACGACGATCTCCCTGTTTTCGACCCGGACGGGAAGTATCTTTTCTACCGCACGAAGCGCTGGTTCAACGCGATCTACAGCGAGTTCGAGCCGACCTGGATCTACGCAAACGGACAGGCTCTCGTCGCCATCCCACTCCGCCGCGACATCCCATCCCCGCTCGCCCCGCGCGACGACGAAGAGTCCAGCGCCAAACCCGCCGAGCCGAGGAAAGCCCCCGATAAAGACGAGCCGAAACCCGAAACCGGAGTGGATTTAGCTGTCCCGAAAATCGCCCAGACAAATCTCAAGGAAGGAGAGCCTGTCGAGCCGGGAAAGCCCGTCCCGCCTAAGCCTCCAGGCGAGGCACCGAAAAAGCCGGAGGACAAAAAGCCGAAGCCGGTGGTCATCGACTTCGACGATTTCGAGTCCCGCGCGGTCGTGCTGCCGCCCGGCGGCGGGCAGTTCCGAGACCTCGTCGCAATCCCCGGAAAGCTGCTTTTCACCCGCGCCCCGCGCGCCGGCTCCGACACGAAGACGCACCCGCTTTCCGCTTACGATCTCGCAAAGCGCGACGAGAAGCTGCTGCTCGACGACGCCGATTCCATCGAGCTTTCCGCCGATGGGAAGAAGCTGCTCGTCTCGCGTCAAAAAGCGTGGGGTATCATCAATCCCTTCGTCACCGAGCCGCAGCGGATCGACAAGCCGCTCGCGACCGGCGGGCTCGAGGCCGTCATCGATCCGGCACAGGAATGGCGGCAGATTTTCAACGACGCGTGGCGCATCGAGCGCGACTTTTTCTACGACCCAAACATGCACGGCGTGGACTGGTCCGCGATGCGCGAGCGATACGGCGCGCTCATCGGCGACGCCGTCACGCGCTGGGATGTGAACTACATCCTCGGCGAGCTGCTCGGCGAAATGAACGTGTCGCACGCTTACCGCGCGGGCGGTGATCTCGAGGGCTCGGCAACGCGTTCGGTCGGTTACCTCGGGTGCGATTTTTCACTCGATCAGGGCGCGTATCGCATCGCAAAAATCCTGCAGGTCGCGCCGTGGGAATACACGATTCGCTCGCCGCTCAGCGACCCGGCTTTGAAAATCAAAGAGGGCGACTGGCTGCTCGCCGTAAATGGCCGCGCGATCGATACGAGCAAGGATCCGTGGGCCGCGTTTCAGGGCCTCGGCGACAAGCCGGTTTACATCACGGTGAACTCCAAACCTTCACTGGAAGGGGCTCGCGAGGTGCTCGTGCAAACCACTTCCAATGAAACGTGGCTGCGCCAATACGCATGGCGCGAGGCGAATCGCCGACGCGTCGAGCAGGCCAGCGGCGGGCGCATTGGCTACATTTACGTGCCGAATACAGCAGTGGACGGGCAGAACGAATTGTTCCGCCAATTTCGCGCGCAGTTCACGAAGCCCGGGCTCATCATCGACGAGCGCTGGAATTCCGGCGGTCAGATTCCCGACCGCTTCGTCGAGTTGCTCGGGCGAAAAGCGACGGTCTTTTGGGGCGTGCGCGACGGGCACGATTGGCAGACGCCGCAGATCGCGCACAACGGCCCAAAAGCCATCCTCGCAAACGGCTGGAGCGGCTCCGGCGGCGACTGCTTCGCGTGGCTTTTCAAAAACAGCGGGCTCGGCCCGTTCATCGGCCAGCGCACATGGGGCGGGCTCATCGGCATGACCGGCGCGCCGCAGTTCGTCGATGGCGGTCACGTCACCGTACCGACCTTCAGCATCTACGACCCGACCGGCAATTGGATCATCGAAGGGCACGGCGTTGACCCGGACATCCCCGTCGTCGATGACCCCGCGCAGCTTGCAAAAGGCATCGACCCGCAACTCGAGCGCGCCATCCAGGAAGTCGTAAAGCAACTCGACGCGCACCCGCCCGTTTCGCCAAAACGCCCCGGATACCCCAACCGCTCAGGGCACTGAGACGGAGTCGTCGATCTCGTAGCGGGCTGTCAGGGAAATCAGATCGGCTCGATCGTCATCGCGCCGGTAGTGATGGTCCACGCGTCGGCAGCGGACATGCGCTTCAACTCGTGTCCCGCGCCCCAGGAATCGGAAAACAGAATCTCCTGTGTCTTCGTGTTGTAGCCGATGATGAGCCGCATATGCCCGCCGCCGCTCTGCGGCACACCGGGCTCAGGGCTGAGTCCGAGTTGCACGCACCATAGCACCGGAATGCCGACGTCGATGTGCGACTGCACTTCGCGCTGGAATCGCGCGAGGTCGGACTTGTTCTTCGTCTTCGCGTCCTTCAGCACGTCGTATTTCATCGCGGCAAAAATCGTGCCGACATTCAACATGTGCCCCTGGTCGGGAATCTCGCTCTCGTGCGCGCGCTTCGCTGCGCGGTTGTAGTCCTTCATCAGGTCGGTGATGGCCTTCACGTCCTGCTCTTCGACTGCGCGCACGCGCACCCGGAGTCGAGAGCCGAGCTTCTTGAGCGAGCTCATCATCGCGCCCACGCTTGTGCCTCCTGCGGCGTCGGAATTCGCGATTTGCGCGAGTTCGTTTTCATCGACCGCGTTGCCGTAGTAGCGCATCACGCGCTCCGTCGAGGCGACCACGCAATAGCCCTTTTGCCCCTGGTCCACCATCGGCACGTCGCCGAGCCAGACATCGCCCGAAGCCGCGTCGCGCTTCACATGCATCGCCCCCGTGAACTTCGCCCGCGCCGTATTCGACGCGCTCTCGAGCAGGCTCGTCTTGCGCTCTGGCGGTGAGATTTCCAGTCGTACAAATTCCGCGCGAAAGTCGATGCCGCGCGTCTTTACCTCTTTCGTCGCGCTGTATTCCAGCAGGTATCGCGACTTCGCGGTCTGCCACTCGCGCCCGTCCGCGCGCACAGCGCTCGTCGCATCTTTTCCGCGCTCGGAAAATTTCGCTCCCGTGGCTTTCGAGATCGCCTCGGACGATTTCGCGATGAGGGCTTCGTACGCGTCTTTCGTCAGCGTGCCTGCATCGCCGCGCGCGTAGAAAGTGGCGGTGATTTCTTTCAACGCATCCCCCTCGAAACGCGCGACGACTTCATAAACCGGCAGGTCAAAAAGCGTCATCCCCTGGTTCGCCGCGCGCGCGGAATCCTTCGTGCTCGAGGTCCACCGAAACGGCAGCGATTTCGTCGCCGCCTGAAATTCATCCTGCTTCAGCGACCACAGTTTGTCCGTGGAAAGCAGAGGGACAAAACTTTGAGCGAATGCGCCGCTCACCGTGGAAAAAATGGCGGCGACTGCGAGCGTGAAACGAAGCGGGGAGATGGACATGGCGCGGTGGGAAACTGGCGCAGCATTCCACGAAACGCGCCCGCCAGCAATCGCGCGCGATTTTCCAAACGCGCTACGGGACGCGCGGCTGCTGTTGCGTGAGGCAGTGGAATGCGCCGAGGCCCCAGATGAGTTCGCGGCAGTCGATCGGGACGACTTTGCGCGTGGGGAAGGCTTTTTGCAGGACGGCGAGGGCCCAGCGGTCGTGCGTGTCGGCGAATGTCGGGAGCAGCACGACTTTGTTCGCGATGTAGAAATTCGCGTAGCTCGCGGGGAGGCGCTGGCCGTCGCGCACCATCTTCGCGGGCATCGGGAGCGTGAGGACTTCGAGTGGCGTGCCGTCCTCGGCGTCCATCGCGCGGAGCAGCTCTGCGTTCTCGTGGAGCGGCTCGAAGTTCGCGCAATTCGTATCCTCCTCCATCGCGGTGACCACCGTCGCCGGGCCGACGAAACGCGTGAGGTCATCGACATGACCGTCGGTGTCGTCGCCCTCGATCCCGTCGCCGAGCCAGAGGATGTTTTTCACTCCGAGAAAATCGCGGAGTCGCTGCTCAATGTCGGCCTGCTTGAGATCGGGGTTGCGATTGGGATTGAGCAGGCACGAGCGGGTCGTGAGCAAAGTGCCGGTGCCATTCACATCAATCGCGCCCCCTTCGAGCACCATGTGCGGAGAGAACACAGGCACGCCCAATTGCTCGCCGACGAGCGCCGGAACAACGTCGTCGTCATCGAACGGTGGATACTTCCAACCCCAAGCGTTGTAGTCCCAATCAACGATCGCGAGCGATGGCTCTTCTTTTCTCGTGAGGAACATCGGGCCGTGATCGCGGCACCACGGCTCGTTTGTCGCGATGTGGAAAAAGGTGACGTGGCTGGTTTTGTGGTGCCCGCGCGCGAGGATTTTGCGCACGTCAGCTTCGTGCTCAGCGTCGCAGACGTTGATATTCACGCGCTCCGAATCGCCGAGCACGTGGACCATTTTTGCGAGCGTCGGCATCACTTTGTCATAGCTGCCGGGGAAGCTGATGCCGTCGCGGCGCGGCCACGAGAGCCAAGTCGCGGAGTGCGGCTCCCACTCCGCAGGCATGCGGTATCCGAGCGACGCGGGCGTCGAGGCGGGTGCGGGTTCAGGAATCGTCGGCGCGGGTTCTTGCATGCTCAGTCGATGAATCGTCTCTCGATGCCGTCGTAAGCGTCAATGCGCCGGTCCCGGAAGAACGGCCAATGCGTGCGCTGCTGGTCCAGTGCGGCGAGATCGACCTCGACGATGAGCGTCTCATCCTCGCTGGCGGAGGCTTTGGCCATGATCTGCCCGGATGGATCGACGACGAAACTCTGCCCCCAAAACTCGATGCCCGGGCCACCATCGGGCGCTTCATGTCCGACTCTGTTTGGCACTGCGACAAAACAGCCATTCGCGATGGCGTGGCTCCGCTGGATCGTCTCCCACGAAGAGTGCTGGCGCACGCCATACTCCGCCTTTTCGCCCGGATGCCAGCCGATGGCGGTCGGGTAAAATAGAATCTGCGCGCCTCGCAGTGCGGTGAGCCGTGCGGCTTCGGGATACCACTGATCCCAGCAAACGCAGACACCGATTTTGCCGTGCTTCGTGTCCCACGCGCGGAAGCCCAGGTCGCCGGGCGTGAAGTAGAATTTCTCGTAAAATGCCGGGTCGTCCGGGATGTGCATTTTGCGATATTTGCCGAGATAAGCACCGTCGGCGTCGATGATCGCAGCGGTGTTATGATAGATGCCAGCGCTGCGTTTTTCGAAAAGCGAGGCGACGATGACGACGCCGCGTTCGCGCGCAACTTTTCCGAGCGCGTCGGTGCTTGGGCCGGGGATCGCCTCGGCGAGGTCGAAGTACTTGTGGTCCTCGATCTGGCAGAAGTACTGCGAGGTAAAAAGCTCCTGGAGGCAGACGATCTGCGCGCCGCGATCGGCGGCGGCGTTCACTCGGTCGATGGCGTGCGCGAGATTCGCCGCGGGGTCGGCGGAGCAGCGCATCTGGATGAGGCCGAGGATGACTTTGCGGGATGCGGAAGGCATGTGGGATAAGGTGATCTTTTAGCGGAAACGCGAGGTGCCTGCGACGCTGAACATCGAACATCGAACGCAGCGCCTGCGTCACGCGCCGTAGCGCGTGCCAAACTCCAAACTTCGATTTTCGACGCGATGCTCAGCTGGCCGCAGGCGCCCGCTCGGACTCGCGGGACGTGTGAAAACCCGACGCGATTACTTCGCCGGCTCGGCCTTCACAGAATCCGCCGGCACGATCCGAATGCTCTCGATCGTCACCTTTTCATTCGGCCGATCATTCTCTCCAGTCGGCGTCGTCGCGATTTTCTCGAGGACATCGTCGCCTTTGAGCAGCTTGCCGAATGCGGTGTATTTGTGGTCGAGGAAAGTCGGGGCGCCGTGGCAGATGAAGAATTGCGAGCCGGCTGAATTTGGATCGCCACCGCGCGCCATCGAGAGCACGCCGCGGGTATGCGACTTGTCGCTGAATTCCGCGTCGATCTTGTACCCGGGATCTCCAGTGCCCCAGCGCGCCATCTTCGAGTCGTCCTTCGTCAGTGGGTCGCCGCCCTGGATCATGAAGCCTTTGATGACGCGGTGAAACGCGGTGCCATCGTAAAATTTCTCATTCGCGAGCTTCTTGAAGTTGACCACGGTTTTCGGCGCCACATCGGACCAGAATTCGGCGACCATCTCGCCCATTGAGGTCTTGATGACAGCGACTTCTTTCGCATCTTCGGCGCGTGAGACGGGGGCGAGCACGAGACCGAGCGCGCCGGTGAGCAGCAGGGAGAAAATCAGCTTTTTCATAGAACCGCAGAGATGCCACGCCCTCGCCGGAGTGTCACGCGGAGAAAATGCGTCTGGATGCCGGAAGACAAGCGAGCACGGCAATCGCGCTTGCCATCGACGCGCCGCAGCGCGATGGCTTTTCCCCATGAGCCACCTGCATCCGGCGCAACGCGAGAGCCTCCGCGCGATGACTCCGGCGCGCCGGCTCGAACTCGGGATGCAGATGATCGCTTCGGCGCGCGCGCTGCAGGCGGCGGCGATTCGCGCGCAACATTCCGACTGGACGCCGGAGCAAGTCTCCGCCGAGGTGCGCCGCCGCTGGCTGTATGCCCGATCTTAGTCCGGTGCTGCTTTTTGCGCGGCCGCTGAACCGGCTTGGCGCTGCCTACATGATCGTCGGCTCGGTCGCGTCGATTGCTTACGGGGAAATTCGCACGACGAACGATGTCGATCTCGTGCTCGAGTTTCAACCCCGCGACGCAGTGCGGATCGCGACGGAATATCCAGCCGCCGAGTTCTATTGCCCGCCCGAAGAAGTGCTGCGAATCGAGTCGGCGAGGGCGCACCGCGGGCACTTCAATGTGATCCATCACGCAACTGGATTTAAGGCTGACTTTTATCTCAAAAACGCGGACGCGCTGAGCGACTGGGCGATGCGGAATCGGCGGCGGATCGTTTTCGAGGGGGAGGAGTTGAGCTTCGCGCCGCCGGAATATGTGATCCTCGGGAAGCTGCAATTTTTCCGAGAAGGCGGGAGCGAAAAACACCTGCGCGACATCGCGTCGATGCTAGAAATCACCGAGGTGGATCGCGAATTTGTGAGCGATCACGCGGCGCGGCTGGGCGTGGTCGAGGAGTGGCGACGCTGCGGATGACGCGGCACTCGCGGCTTGCCATGCGGGAGGGCGGGCACTGAAGATTGGCGGTCTATGCAAGACATCCGTATCATTCTCAAGACCGGCAAGGGCGACATCGAGGCGACACTTTTCGCCAGCAAAGTGCCGATGACCGCCGCCAGTTTCCTGAGCCTCGCGAAGAGCGGCTTTTATAATGGCATCACGTTTCACCGCGTGATCCCGAATTTCATGATCCAAGGCGGCGACCCGACGGGGACGGGCTCGGGCGGGCCGGGTTACAAATTTGCCGACGAGATCGACCGCTCACTGAAGCACAGCAAGGCGGGCATTTTCTCGATGGCGAATGCGGGGCCGGCGACGAATGGCAGCCAGTTTTTTGTCACGCACGGGCCGACGCCGCATCTCGATGGGAAGCACGCGGTCTTCGGCGAAGTGACGAAGGGACAGGACGTGGTCGATGCGATCCGACAGGGCGACAAGATCAAGGAGATCGAGGTGCTCGACTCGACGGATGAGCTTTTCGCCGCGCAAAAGGCGAACATCGACAAGTGGGCCTCGGCGCGGCGCTGAGCGCGCCCGGCATTTTTTTACCGCAGCGGATGCGGCGCGAGCCGCGAGTTTTAAACCACAAAAGCAAGAAGAACGGACTTTTGGCAGGAATCCAGCATAGCAGAAGAGACGAGCGAAACGGATGAGACGTCGCCTCCCTCACGTTCCTCCACACTTTGTGCCTCCGTGCCTTTGCGGCTCAAATTTCTCTCCGCTGCGGTCAAAACCCCGCTCCTAAAAGACGCCGGGCATCCCCTCAGTCATCACTGAGATGCGATCCTCGATGCCGTGCGCGCGGGCGCAGGCAAGCAGGCGCTCGGGCGGCTCGTGGAGCGGTTCGTAGCTGAGGCGGAATGTGCCGTAGTGCATCGGCACCATGCGCTTTGCGCCGAGGTCGAGGAATGCGCGCACGGCCTCCTCGGGGTTCATGTGGACTTCGCGTCCGCTCGGCGGGTCGTAGGCGCCGATGGGCATGAGCGCGATGTCGATCGGGTGCCGCTCGCCGATTTCGCGGAAGCCCTCGAAGTAAGCCGTGTCGCCGCAGTGAAAGATCGAGCGTCCGCCGACCTCGATCACGAAGCCGCCGAATCCGCGGTGCGAATCGTGAAGCATCCGCGCGCCCCAATGATGGCACGGCGTCAGCGTGATCTTCAGCGGCCCGTGCTCGTAACTTTCCCAATAATGCAGCTCATGCACGCTGCGAAAGCCGAGATCGTGCACGAGATTTCCGACCTCGAACGGTACGACGATCGGCTGATCGGCGGCGACTTCGCGCAGCGTGCGGCGGTCGAGATGATCGAAGTGCGCGTGCGTCACGAGCACGACGTCGATGTCCGGCAAATCGTGCAAATGCAACCCCGGATGCCGCACACGCTTCACGACTTTGAGCCACTTCGCCCAGTTCGGATCGATGAGCACGGACTGCCCGGCGGCTTGGATCAGGAACGACGCGTGGCCGATCCATGTGATGCCAAATTCGCTCTCCTTCAGCTCGGGAAAAACCGGTGGCGCCTGCGCCCCCGCGCGCTTCGTGAACAGCGATGGGATGAAGACCTGCGTTAGAAAGTTGCGCTTGTGCCAGTCGCCCTTCGGCTTGAGCCCGACCTTGCGCGTGGCGGGCTGCGTCGGCGCGGGCGAATTGCCATTCGTGTGCGCCGATTTCTTGATCTCGGCCTTCGCTAGGTTGCGCTGGAGGGGCTTTGGCACGGCGGAAAGAATACCTCTTCGCTTCGTGCGCGCGCAAACTTTCACGCGTGCTACGCTCACGGCATGAAGAGCAAAGCCGAAGTCCGCCACGCGATCCGCGAGGCGCTGCACTTTTCGTCGGAGGAGCATGGGGAGAAATCGGCGCTCATCCGCGCAGCCATCATCCGCGAAACCGCATGGCAGCAGGCGCGGACGGTCGCCGTCTTCGCACCGCACGGCAGCGAGCCGGATGTCGAATCGCTCCACACAATCGCCGGAGAGCGTGTCTTCTGCTACCCGCGCCTCCGCGATGACGCCCTCGATTTTTTCCGCATCGCAGCCGTCTCGGAACTCGTCGTGTCTCGGTGGAATCTTCGCGAGCCGACCGGCGACGAGACGCACCGCATCGCCCTGCCTGAGATCGATCTCATCCTCGTCCCCGGCGTCGCTTTCACGCGCGACGGCCGCCGCCTCGGCCGCGGCGGCGGATACTACGACCGCCTCCTCGCGCGACCCGAGATGCGCGCGGTGAAAATCGGCGTCTGCTTTTCCACCCAGCTCCTCGATGACCTCCCCGACGAACCGCACGACAAGCGAGTCGATCGTGTGCTGTGCGACGCCTAGCTCTGGGGCACTTCCAACTCAAACGCCGGGATGCGCGTGAACACAGGCGCGCCAGACTCCGTCACGCCAAAGAACGCGCCCTCGGCCACGCACCGGCCCGCCGCGACATGGTAGCTATTGTAGCTGAATCGCTCGCCCGGCTCCAACCGCGGCGTCTTCCCCACTACCCCGTCACCCTCCACCACCACGCGGCTCCCGTCGGTCTCCGTCACCACCCATTTCCGCCCGCGGATCGTCACCGTTTCCTCCGAGTCATTGTGGATCGAGATGAAATAAACGAACGGGTGCGGCTTCTCCGGCGGCGCCTCCAGATGTGGCGCATAGATCACGCGATCGATCGTCGCACGCAGGCCCGGCAGCTCCTGCGGATTCAGCATTTGGGATTTAGCATTGAGCATTTGAAGAAACCCTGCGGAGACATGACGCCCGCCGACTACGCTTTCGCAAATCTTAAATGCTAAATCCCAAATCCAAGATGCCCCCCGTCCTCACCATCGCCGGCTCCGACTGCTCCGCGGGCGCGGGCGCGCAGGCCGACCTGAAAACATTTAGCGCCCTCGGCACCTACGGCCTCACCGCGATCACTTGCGTTGTGTCGGAAGTCCCCGGCTGCGTCAGCGAAATTCAGCCCGTTTCGACCCGCATCGTGCTCGATCAAATCCGCCTGCTCTTCGATTGCTTTCCGATCGGCGCATTCAAAACCGGAATGCTCCATTCCCGTGAGATCATTGAAGCAATCAGCGGCATTCTCGGAGCCCAGTTTCCCGATTGGAAAAACGCGCCGCCGCTCGTCGTCGATCCCGTCATGATCGCCACCAGCGGCGATCCGCTCCTCGAACCCGACGCGATTGAAGCCTACAAAAACCGCCTCTTTCCGCTCGCCACGCTCATCACGCCGAATCTCGATGAAGTTCAAGCCCTCCTCAGACAGCCCGTCACTTCCCTCGAAGAAATGCGCGCCGCCGGCACCGAGCTCGTCGCGCGGTTTGGCACCGCTTTCCTTTTAAAAGGCGGACATCTCCGCGGCACGGATGCCACCGATTTACTGTTCGCCGATGGCGAGATCGTCGAGTTCAGCGCGCCCTTCGTTCCCGGCGTTTCCACGCACGGCACCGGCTGCACCTACTCCGCAGCTATCGTCGCCGGGCTCGGCCGCGGCCTCCCGCTGCGCGAAGCCGTAGGCGAAGCAAAGCGCTACGTCTCCCGCGCCATCGGCGGCTACCTCCGCTGGGAAAAAGGCGACCACACCATCGACGCGCTAAACCACTTCGCGCCGTAGCTCGCGAATGGCCCACCCGCGCTTCTGCCAAACGCTTTGCAGCACCCGATCCTCACCGCGCCTGCCGCGCTTGCCAACCCGCACGCCGTCACCGATTCTCCCGCGCCAATTTCCGCCCGCGTGACTCGCAAATGACCGACAAAAAGCTCGTCTTCCTCCGCCGCCTCGGCAGCTCCGTGGCGCTCTGGGCGGTCGCGCTTTACATCATCCTGTCGGGCCACGAAATCGGCTTCATGTTCCTCATCGGCGGGCTCGGGCTGCTCGGCCTTTGGGAATATTACACGATGCTCGATGCAAAGGGCCTGCCGAACTTCAAGATCATCGGAATGCTCTGCGGCATCCTGCTGAATGCGGGCAGCTTCTACTACTTCAGCAAAGTCGGCCCGGCGCGCAGCTACGACTTCGAGATCGCCACGCTGCTCTTCTTTCTCCTGATCGTTTTCTCGCGCCAGATGTTCCAGAAAACGCGCGACATCTCGCCGCTCGAGACGATGGCCTACACTGTCTTCGGCCTGCTCTACGTGCCGTGGCTTTTCACCTTCGTCACGAAGATCGTCTATCTCCTCCCGCGTGACCCGGCCACCGGGCACGTCACCGGCCACCTCTACGTCCTCTGGCTCGTCCTCGTTACAAAGTTCAGCGACATGGGCGCGTACGTCACCGGCTCACTTTTTGGCAAGCACCCGCTCGTCCCGCACATCTCGCCCAAGAAAACGTGGGAGGGCTTTTTCGGCGCCCTGCTTTTCTCCACCGGCGGCGCGTGCGGACTGCTCGCGCTCATGCCTGAGCGGCTCGCTTTTTTGAAGATGAACGGCCCGTTTGTGTTCGGGCACGCCATCATTCTCGGGATCGGCCTCGGCTTCGCCGCCATCATAGGCGACCTCGGCGAATCGATCGTCAAGCGCAGCACCGGCGTCAAAGATTCCGGCAACTTCCTTCCTGGCATTGGCGGCGCTCTCGACCTCATCGACTCCATCCTCTTCACCGCGCCGCTCCTCTTCTTCTACCTGCGCTTCGTCGTCGGCGTATGAAAAAGCGCCGCGTCGTCATCCTCGGAGCCACGGGCAGCATCGGCGAGAGCGCGAGGAAAGTGGCTCACGACCTCCCGGAACGGATGGAGATCGTCGGCATGTCCGCGCATTCCAACCGCGAAAAGCTGGACGCCGCTGGACGCGAATTTCCCGGCGCAAAGCTGTGCCTCTCCGGGGACGGCAACGACGCCGCACTCGTCGAACTCGCGACCATGCCCGAGACCGACATGGTGCTCATTGCCATCGTCGGGACCGGTGGCCTCGCACCCGCGCTCGCGGCGATCGAGGCGGGCAAGGACCTCGCCATCGCGAGCAAAGAAATCCTCGTGATGGCCGGTGAAGCGGTGATGACTGCCGCGCGCCAGCGCGGCGTGAAAGTCCTGCCCGTGGACTCCGAGCACAACGCGATTTTCCAGTGCCTCGAAGCGCGTCCCGCCTCCGATGTCCGCCGTGTCATCCTCACTGCCAGCGGTGGTCCTTTTCGCAAACTCCCGGCTGAGCAGCTCCCGCACGTCACGCTCGAGCAGGCGCTCAAACACCCGACCTGGGAAATGGGCCGAAAGATCACCATCGACTCCGCGACCCTCTTCAACAAAGGCCTCGAAATGATCGAGGCGCGCTGGCTCTTCGATGTCGAAATGCCGCGTGTCGATGTCATCGTCCACCCGCAATCGATCATCCACTCGATGGTCGAGTTCATCGACCACAGCATACTGGCGCAGCTCTCCGCGACCGACATGTGCTTTCCCATCCAATACGCCGTCACATGGCCAGACCGCGTCCCGAGTTCCCTGCCGCCGCTCGATTTCGCCGCGCTTGCAAAGCTCGAATTCGAGGCCCCGCGCCGCGCCGATTTTCCCGCGCTCGACCTCGCCCGCTGGGCTGGCGAGTCCGGCGGCACGCTCCCCGCTGTGCTGAACGCCGCGAATGAAATCGCCGTCGCCGCATTCCTCGAAAAGCGCATCCCCTTCCCCGCCATCTGGCAGACCGTGGAGAAAACGATGCGTGCCCACGAGTCCATTGCCCACGCCGGGCTCGATGCTATCCTAGCCGCCGACACATGGGCCCGCGCCCGCGCCCGAGAACTGCTCGGCAATTGAACTTCGCGGCAACGCCCGCGTCTCACTTCACCCACATGGCCATCCTGAAAATCATCGGCATCCTCCTCGAGGTCGTCCTGCTCTTTAACCTTCTCATCGTCGTCCACGAGCTTGGACATTTTCTCGCCGCGAAATGGCGCGGTCTCGTGATCGAGGGCTTCGGCATCTGGTTTGGAAAACCCATCTGGCAAAAGAAAATCGGCGGCGTCCTCTACAGCCTCGGCAGCATCCCGGCTGGCGGCTTCGTGAAGCTCCCGCAGCTCATGGATTCCGCGATCGAGGGCGACAGCGAATACGCCGGCAAAGAGCTTCCGAAGCTCAAGCCCGTGGACAAAATCATCGTCGCCATCGCCGGGCCAGTCTTCAGCTTCGGACTCGCGTGCTTTTTCGCCATCCTCGTCTGGCAGGTCGGCCGTCCGGTGAGTGAAGGTGAGCGCACTACGACCATCGGATACGTCGTCCCCGGCTCACCCGGTGAAGAGGCCGGCCTCCAGCCCGGCGACGAACTCCTCTCCATCGACGGCCACAAAGTCGCGCGCTGGGGTGGCCAGAGCGAGGACAGCGTGACGTGGCTCATCGCCGGCTCCGAGAATCCCAAAATCCATCTCGCCTACAAACGTGACGGCATCATGCACGAAGTGGATGCCACGCCGAAAGTCGCGCAGACCAAATGGTTCGAGCGCCGTGGTCTGCGCCAGCTCGGCCTCGGCTCCATGAGCCGCCCGATGGTCGCGAAAACCATGCCCGGCAGTCCCGCCGACAAAGCCGGCTTCCAGCCCAGCGACCTCCTCACGCGCGTCGGCGGCGAGCCCATCTACGACGACTCCACTCTCGACCTCTGGGCGCGCGCGCATCCCGGCGAGCCGCTCGTCATCGGCGTCGAGCGCAAAGGCGAGCCGGACCTAGTCCAGCTAACCCTCGAGCCGCGCGGATTCATCGCGGGGGACGTTTTCCCCGCGAGCCCCGCCGCCCGCGCAGGACTGAAAGCAGGAGACCGCATCCTCGCCGTCGATGGCACGCCGACCTCGTTCGGCGAAAATTTCGTGCGCTACATATGGGCCCACAACGGCCAGGCCGTGACCCTCAGCGTCGAGAGCGGCGCGGAGAAAAAAGAGATCACCGTCACGCCCGAAATCCCGCTGGAAGGCAGCGAAAAGCCCAGCATCGGCATCTCGCTCATGCGCGGCGACGGCTTCATCTTCGACGAACGCGGCAAGATGTGGCCGATCCACCCATCGCCCGGCGAGCAAATCGGCGAGGCGACCGGCACGATGTATCAGACCTTCAAAAAGCTGAGCCCGACCTCCCACAGCAACATCAGCGTCCAGCACATGGGCGGCCCGGTGATGATGATGCGCATCTACTATTTACTCTTCGAGAGCCCGCAAGGCTGGCGGCTCGTCCTCTGGTTCAGCGTCATCATCAACGTCAACCTCGCGCTCATGAACATGCTGCCCATACCGCCGCTCGATGGCAGCCACATCACGCTTGCCATCGTCGAACTCGTCCGCGGCCGCCCGCCCGGCCCGCGCACCGCGCGCGTCGTCGAATACGTCCAGACTGCGGGCACCCTGCTCGTCATCGGCTTCATGCTTTTCGTCACGCTCTTCGACGTGCAGGACCTCTTTGGCGGGGGTAAAAAGAGCGGCGGCATGAAATTCAAACCCCAGCCGGCGGCACAGGCGTCTGCGTAATCCGCGCCCGGCGTGACATTGCGCCCGTGCGCGAAACTTCTACACTCGCGCTTCCGAAAAAAGTCTGTGAACCAAGCCACGTTTTGAACGCCTACTGCGCCTCGCCTTTCACGTACCAGCGCCGCCCGACGCGCGCAGTCCATGTCGGCAAAGTCGCAGTCGGCGGCGACAATCCGATCCGCGTCCAGTCGATGATCACCTGCGACACGATGGACACCGCGGCCAGCATCCAGCAGACGCTCGACCTCGTCGCTGTCGGCTGCGAGATCGTCCGCATCACTGCGCCGACGGTGAAAGACGCCGCGAATCTCCAGCACATCGTCTCCGGGCTTCGGGAGCGCGGATGCGATGTGCCGATCGTCGCCGACATCCATTTTAAGCCCGAAGCGGCGATGGAGGCTGCGAAGTGGGTCGAGAAAGTGCGGATCAATCCCGGTAACTACGCCGACTCGAAAAAGTTCAAAATCGTCGAATACACCGACGACCAATATGCCGCCGAGCTTGAGAGAATCCGCGAGCGCTTCACGCCGCTCGTCGAGCTGTGCAAAGCCCGCGGCGTAGCCATGCGGATCGGCACGAACCACGGCTCGCTCAGCGACCGCATCATGAATCGCTATGGCGACACGCCGCTCGGCATGGTCGAGAGCGCGCTCGAGTTCGCCCGCATCGCCCGCGACCTCGACTACCACGAGTTCGTCTTTTCGATGAAATCCTCGAATCCAAAAGTGATGATCGAGGCCTACCGCCTCCTCGCCGCGCGGCTCGCGGAGGAAGGCAGTGACTGGAACTACCCCATTCACCTCGGTGTCACCGAAGCCGGCGACGGCGAAGACGCCCGCATCAAAAGCGCCATCGGCATCGGCAGCCTCCTTGCCGACGGCATCGGCGACACCATCCGCGTCTCACTGACCGAGGACAGCGTCCACGAAATCCCCGTCGCGCGCGCCCTCGCTGAACGCGCTCCGGGCGAAGCGCAATCGAACGCCGATTTCACACCTCCCATTTCCCACACCGCGTGGGATCCCTTTGTTTATGAGCGTCGCGCGTCGCATACCATCGAGCGTGGCGGCGTGAAAATCGGCGGCGAAGAACTCGTTCGAGTCGTCGTCAAGCAGCGCATCTTCGACGCCGTCGCGCACAAACTCCCGCAGATGGGCGACTACCAGCCGGAGATCGTTTCCGAGACCGCCAAAATCATCGAACTCGACCCGCGCGACGCCGCGCAAATCGCGGTGCTCAACGCGGACGCCAACGACCGTTTCGTCACCGTCCGCGACGATTGCCCGCTGCCCGTCATCGCCGCTTTCCGTTTGCTCGCCGCGCAACTCGATCCGCGTCATCCGATTCTACTGAAAGACGTGCTCTCGGCACTGCCTGACCAACCATTTCTCCACACACTCCTGACCGCCGCGACGAACATCGGCTCACTGCTATGCGACGGCATCGGCGACGCCATCCTCGTACAAGGGGAAAATGCCCCCGGCCAATCCCTCCGCCTCAGCTACAACA
The DNA here is from genome assembly GCA_038207335.1 of Chthoniobacterales bacterium. Classification (GTDB taxonomy): domain Bacteria; phylum Verrucomicrobiota; class Verrucomicrobiia; order Chthoniobacterales; family Chthoniobacteraceae; genus CAIURC01. The sequence goes on from JBBQZX010000007.1 coordinate 166,976, forward strand.
TCCTGCAAGCCGCCGGCGCTCGCATTTTCAAGACCGACTACGTGGCCTGCCCGAGCTGTGGACGCACGCTTTTCAACCTCCAGACCACCACCGCGAAAATCAAAGCCGCGACCGTCCATTTGAAAGGCGTGAAAATCGCCATCATGGGCTGCATCGTGAACGGCCCGGGCGAAATGGCCGACGCCGATTTCGGCTACGTCGGCGGCGCCCCCGGCAAAATCAATCTCTACGTCGGCAAGACCCCCGTGAAATTCAACATTCCCGAGTCCGAGGCCGTCGATCGGCTCCAGGACTTGATCCGCGAGCATGGCAAGTGGGTAGAACCTACATCCGAAGTCCTCGTTCCAACATGAAAACACTCAAAGGCTCGACCGTTTTAATCACCGGCGCATCCTCCGGCTTCGGCGCGGAATTCGCGCGCCAGCTCGCCCCGCACGCGCACTGCCTCCTCCTCGTCGCCCGCCGCCGCGAGCGACTCGACGCACTCGCCTCCGAGATCGCGCGCCCGGGCCTCACCGTCCACTGCTTCGCCGCCGATCTCTCGGATGAAAATGCGATCCAAAGCCTGCTCCGCGACATCGTCGTAAATGGCGAACAAGTCACCTTTCTCATCAACAACGCCGGCGTCGGCGACCACGGCTTTTTCGAGGACGCCGAATGGCCGCGCGTCCAGTCGATGCTCGATGTGAACATCCTCGCACTCACCCGCCTCACGCACGGCATCGTGCCGCAGCTCGTCCGCTCCGGCCGCGGCGCAATCCTGAATGTCAGCTCCATCGCGGGCTACCTCCCTATGCCGAAAATGGCCGTCTATGCCGCGACGAAATCATACGTCACGAGCTTCACCGAAGCCCTCCGCGCCGAGCTGCGCGGCAGCGGTGTCACCGTCTCCGCCGTCTGCCCCGGCCCCGTCGATACCGAGTTCTTCGACACCGCCGAGCGCGAGGGCAGCGACGACGAAATGACCATGCCGGACTTTTTCAAAGTCACCCCCGCGCAAGTCGTCCGCGACGCCCTCCACGCCGTGATCCACGACCGCGCCCGCGTAGTCCCCGGCCTCCCCGTCTGCATCGCCATCGGGCTCGTCGCGCTCATCCCTATCTTCCTCCTCCGCCTCCTCCTCCCGCCCGGTCGTCCCACCAAGCCCGCTCGACAAGCCCCCGCCACCACCTAACCTCCCCGCGCCATGATCCCCATCGTCAAACTCTACTACTTCATCTTCGGAGCGCTCACGATCCTCGGCGGGCTCATGGGCTTCCTGAAAAAGCACAGCGTCGCGTCTCTCATTGCCGGCGGGCTCTGCGGCATCCTGCTCATCATCGCCGGCGTGCTTTTGAAAGACAAAGTTCCGCCCGCTCTCATCCTCGGCGGCGTCGTCTCACTCGCCCTGCTCGGAAAATTTCTCCCCGCATTCCTCCACAAGCACACGTGGATGCCTGGCGGCATCATGTGCATCCTCGCGCTGATCGGCATCATCGTCTCGGTGCTCGGCTTCGCCAAAAACTAGCGCCCACCGCTATTAGTTCCCGCCCGCAGATGCGCTGGCCCATCGCCGTCCCAGCCGCTCTGGCGCTTGCTTTTGCGCTCACCGCCTGCCCGCGGCCGCAGCCGCCGCGCCCGCCCGTCGAGCCCACGCCGCAGCCCGCCACCCCGCCGCCGCTGCCTACGCCTCCGCCGATACCGCCGCCTCCATACGTCCCGAACAAACGGCTCGAAACCGGCCGCATCTTCAACGGCATGCAATACCGCGTGACCCTCGAAACCGAAGTCGGCAGCACCGCCACCACCGAGCGCAACGAGCCCGGCAGCTACGTCGCCGACCTCCGCGTGAAAGTCCGCGTCCCTCAGCCCCACAAAAGCCTCGCCGAAATCACCAAGCTCAACGCCCAACTCCCCGCTCTCCTCCCAGGACTCCCGGCGCTACTTGATTCCGCACACGTCTCCCACTTTTACGACGACCTCTACCGCCTCAAAGTCGCCAGCCTCCAGTCCAGCCTCAACCGCCTCGACAACCTCCTCTCGCGCCACAACTTCTTCGACACCGAGACCATCCTCGAACTCGAAGACACCAAAACCAAACGCCGCGCCCTCTTCATCCAGAGCGACATGGACGTCGATGAAGACGGCTCCGACAGCGACCGCGTCCCCGAGGTCGATGGGTCCTCCGTCACCTTCCAGCCCTTCACCAGCTATAAGTGGCCGAAGAAAACCGCCACCCCGAATTCCTTCATCCTCCCGCGCGAGGCGAAAATGCGCGCCTTGGAGCTCGAGCTCACGCAGCCCGGAGTCTCCGCCGCGAAAATCCGCGACTCCAAGCAAACCATCACCCGCCTGAAAGCCGAGATTTCCGACCTCAAAAAATTCAGCTACCTCGTCGCATCCACCGACCCCTACGTCGTCCTCCCCGGTGCCATGTTTGGAAAATCGAAAGGCCCATTCGCCCCCGCTGTCGGCGACTACTGCGTTATCGCCTACGACTCGACCCTTTACCCCGCCATCATCGGCGACGTCGGCCCCAGCGCCATCGCCGGCGAAGCCTCCCTCCGTATCTGCAAGCAACTCAACGCCCGCGCCGACACCAACAACCGTCCCGTCAACGACCTCAAAGTGACCTACCTCATCTTCCCCGGCACTGCGGAAAAGCCGACTACCGCCCCCGATTTTTCAAAGTGGAGTTCTCGCTGCGCTCAATTCCTCGATGAACTCGGCGGCCACACAGGGGAGTTACTTTTGTGGGAAGATCTGACCAAACCCAAACCACCACCGGAAATCCCACCTGCCGCTCCGCAACCCGCACCGGCTTCAACTCCCGCCCCGAAGCCCGCAGGATAAAATCCGGACACTCAATTTTCCGCATACCAGCGGACTGTTTCGGCGAGGCCGGTGACGACGGAGACCGTGGGGGCGAAGCCGATGGCTTGGGTGATTTTTGCGATGTCGGCGGAGGAGTGGGTGATGTCGCCGGGGCGCGGAGAGCTGTAGATGACAGGCTTTGCGGGCGATCCTGTGAGCGTGGCGAGTTCTGTCGCAATGAGGTTGTAGAGTTCGTCGAGGGTGTTGCTGACACCGAGGGCGACGTTGAAGACAGCACCGAACGCGTCGGCGTTTTCGGCCGTGGCGGCGAGGAGGTTGGCTTGGACGACATTTGCAACGTGGCAGAAATCGCGAGTGATCGAGCCCTCGCCGTTGATCGCGCAGGTGCCCCCCGCGAGGAGTTTCGCCACCCACAGCGGGATCACCGCCGCGTATCCACCGGCAGGATTTTGGCGCGGGCCGAAAATGTTGAAATACCGCAGGCCGATGGTTTGCAGACCGTAGTGCCGGCCAAATTGCTCGGCATAAATCTCGCACATCCGCTTCGACGCGGCGTACGGCGAAAGCGCCGCGCCGATGTGCTCCTCGACTTTCGGCATCCGAGCATCGTCGCCATAGACGGCGCTGCTGCTCGCATAGACAAAGCGCCGCACACCGCAATCGCGCGCCGCCGCGAGGAGATTCAGCGTTCCCGTGACATTCGTCGTGTGGCAGCCGAGCGGGCCTTCGATCGACTGCGGGACCGACACAAAGCCAGCCTGATGGAGCACGAAATCGACGCCTTCGCACGCCGCGCGGCAGGCGGGGAGATCGCTCACGCTTCCCTCCGAAAATATGAAACGCGCCCACTGCTCCGGCGAGACGCGGCGTTGCACGTCGCCGAGATTTTCTCGCGAGCCGGTGGACAGATCGTCGAGCCCGATCACCCGCTGATCCAGCAACAGTAAGGCTTCGAGCAGATGCGAGCCGATGAACCCGGCGACGCCTGTGATGAGCCAGCCGCGCGGCTGCGCGCGGAGTTCAGCGGATATCTTTTCGTAAGCGGACATGCGTGGGTCGTTCAGTGCACCTGCGCGCTGCGTGCGTCTTTTTCCGAATCGCTGCGTCCGCCGCGGTAAAAATCCGCGGCCGATTGCAGGACGGATTCGTATTGCGAGGTGATGGCGGCGAGGTCGAAGTCGCGCGCTTTTTCGTGACTCGCGGCTTTCATCGCGGTAAAGCGCGCGGGATCGCCGATGAGCGCGCGAAGGCCGCTGGCAAAGGCTTTGACATCGCCAACGGGCAGCAGCAGCGCATTCTCCGGCGACGCGACGTCCCGCAGGCCAGGGATTGCGCTACCAACGATCGCGAGTCCGAATTTCAGCGCCTCTACCGCTGCAACCGGCATGCCCTCGACGCTCGACGGCATCACAAGCGCATCCGCTTCGCGCAAGATCGCGTGAACTTCCGGCGTCTTGAGCCAGCCGGTGACGCGCGCGCGTTCCTGTAATCCGGTCTCCGCGAGACGCTCGCGGACGGCGAGCATCTGCGGGCCGTCGCCGATGACCGTGATCGTCCAATCGAGGTCGCGGAGCCGCGCGAGTGCGTCGATGAGAAAGAGCAGATTTTTCTGCGGATTGAACCGACCGATGAACAACAGATGCGGCGGCGATCCAGCAGGGACGGGCTTTTCCGGGCGGTCCGCGAGGTCGATGCCGTTGAGGATTTTCTCGACCGGGCGGTCGTAGGCGGCGACCGCGAGTTCGCTCACAAACTCGCTGACGGCGGTGACCGCCGCCGCCTGCTGCCAAACGCGCCGGGCGATCGGGTCGATCATTTTGAAAAGCGTATCGGTGTCCTGCGGCAGCGCGCCGGGCACATCGCCGAGATGCGCGGTGAGCACATACGGCACGCCCGTGACCCAATGCGCGACCCAGGCGAGGAGGCCGGTCGGCATGGCGAAATGCGCGTGGATGACATCCGGCTGCCAGCGCGCGATGTGGCGAAGCGTCGGCAGAAAACTGGTCGCAACGAAAAGCCCCATTTCATGCACCGCGCAGGTGTCTTCGCGTCGGCGGAAGCTCGGCGTGCGGAAAATCTCGACGCCGCGAATCGTCTCGCGCGCGGGCAGGTGCGACATGCCCGCCGTCTGCACGCGAACCTCGTGCCCGCGGGCCTCTAGCGCCTCCGCAATGCTCTGCGCCGCGCGCCCGCCGCCGCCGCCGATGGGCGGATATTCGTAGCAGAGGACGAGGATTTTCATGCATCCGAAATCATTTCCGCAGCCATCGCGTGAGCAGCCACTCGCTCCACAAAAACAGCCGCTCGTCGGATTTTCCGGCGCGGTGGGAGGCGAGTTTTTTAGCGATGAAATCGGGGTTTAGCGGCGCGGGCGACGGGGCGCTGCAATCGAAGCGGCTTTCGCGCAGCCAGCGGCCGATGGGCATCCCAAATCCTTTCTTCGGACGCTCGACGATCTCGCGCGGAAGCAAAGGGGCGAGGGCGCGTTTGAGGATCCATTTCGTCTCGCCGTTGTGGAGCTTGAGCTGGTGCGGGATGCGACGAGCGAGATCTACAAATTCGATGTCGAGGAAGGGCGAGCGCGCTTCGAGGGACGACATCATCGAGGCGCGATCGACTTTCGCGAGGATGCCGTCCTGGAGGTAGAGGTTCGTCCAGAATTGGAGCGAGCGGTCGATGAGGTTTGGCTGCGCACAGCGGTCCCATGCGGTGATCGCTTCGCTGTAAATCTCGTCGATGTCGGTGGGCTCTCGGAAAAGTTCGGACAGCTCGGACGGCTCGGCAGCGCCCATCCAGACAGGGTTCCAGAGCTTCGGCGGGTAGCTGAGGCCCATCAGGGTACGCTTGATTTTGAAGTCGAAGCTGATGTTGGCGTGGCTGACGGGGAGGCGTCCGGCGAGGAGCCGGATCGCGGTGTGGAGTGGGCGCGGGACGAAGCGCGAATACGCGTCGGCGGAGCGGAGCGCGCGCATCGGATCGTAGCCGGCGAAGAGTTCGTCGCCGCCATCGCCGCCGAGCGCGACGGTGACGTGCTGGCGGGTAAATCGCGCGAGCAGGCAGGTCGGGAGGAGCGAGCCGTCGCCGAGCGGTTCGTCGAGATGCGCGATGATTTCGGGAAGGAGCGCGACGGATTTGTCGAGGTCGAGAATCTCCTCGCGATGCCACGTGCCGAGTCGCTCGGCGACGAACCGGGCGTGCGCGGATTCGTCGAAGCTCGGCTCGTTGAAACCGATGGAAAAGGTGTTGAGCTGTCCGGCGGGAACGTGCTTCGCGGCGAGCGCGGCGATGGCGGAGGAGTCGAGGCCGCCGCTGAGGAAAACGCCGAGCGGCACGTCGGACATGAGCCGTCTATTCACCGAACGCTCCAGCGTGTCGCGGAGGTTTTCGCAGAGGGCGGGAACGTCGCGGCCGAGCGCTTCGTCGGGCTCCATTTTGAACTCCCAGAAACGCGTGATTTTCAACTCGCGACTCGTGAGGTCGAAAGCGAACGAGTGCCCGCCGGGCAGCTTCCAGACCCGCTCGTAGATTGAGCGCGGGGCGGGGATGTAGCAGTAGGCGAAGTATTTTTTGAGCGAGAGCGTGGAGAGATTTCGCGGGCAGCTCGGATGCGCAAGGAGCGCGGGAAGCTCGCTAGCGAAGCCGAAGTTTTCCCCCTCGTGAAAGTAGTAGAGCGGCTTTTTCCCGAAGCGGTCACGGCTGCCGAAAAGACGCTGCCTTTCGCGATCGAAAATGACGAACGCCCACATGCCATTGAGTCGCTCGACGAAGCCGTCGCCCCACTCGCGATAGGCGTGGAGCAGCACCTCGGTGTCGGAGTGGTCGGTGAGGAAAACGCAGCGGCGCGCCTTCAGCTCCGTGCGGAGTTCGGCGTGGTTGTAAATCTCGCCATTGAAGACGACGCCGAGCGCGCGGTCGGCGGTCCACATCGGCTGCGCGCCGCCGCTGAGATCGACAATGGAGAGGCGTCTGTGGCCGAGGAAAACGCCCGCGCTTTCATCCTGCCAAAGTCCCTCCGCATCGGGCCCGCGATGGCGGATGGCATCGGTCATCCGGCGCAGAGTCGAGCGGTCGCCCGCACCCACGAAGCCAGCGATCCCGCACATCGATCAAGAGACGCCGGGCGGCACCGCAGGCTCCAGATTCCGCGTCTCGCGGATGAGATAGACGCGCTTTCCCTGGCTCTCGAAAAAGGTGCGCATGATGACTTCCGCGAGCAGGCCGAGGAGCACGCAGATCACTCCGACACCGGCGGTCATTACGGCCACGAGCGGCATCGGCGTCTCGATGAATGAGCGCGGCACGCTGGCGAAATATTTCAAAAAAACAGCGAACGCCGCGCTGAGAAAGCTGAGCGAAAACGCGGAGAGCCCAACCGCACCGAAGACGTACATCGGCTTCTGTTGGAAGCGGTCGAGGAACTTCACGACGATGAGGTCGGCGAGCACTTTGAGCACGCGCTCGAGGCCGTATTTCGAGTTGCCGCTGGTGCGCGCGTAGTGGCGCACGGGCACCTCCGCGATGCGCGCGCCGTGCCACGAAACGTAGATCGGCAGGAAGCGGTGCATCTCGCCGTAGAGCCGCACGCCCTCGATCACGTCGCGCCGATACGCCTTCAGCGAGCAGCCGAAATCATGGAGCTTCACGCCGCTGACGAATGAGATGAGCCGGTTCGCCATGATGCTCGGGAGGTTGCGTTTCACCGCATTGTCCTTGCGATCTTTCCGCCAGCCGGAGCACACGTCGTAGCCCTCCTCGAGCTTCGCGAGCATGAGTGGGATGTCGGCGGGATCGTTCTGCAGGTCCCCGTCGATCGGGATGATGATGTCGCCGCGCGCGTGGTCGAAACCGGCCATCATCGCGGCGGTCTGGCCGAAGTTCCGGCGAAAGTGGATCACCTTCACCGCGGGGTCACGCGCGGCGATTTCGTCGAGCAATTCCTCGCTGCCGTCGGTCGATCCGTCATTCACCAGGATGAGCTCCCACGGCTGGCCGATCTCGCGCATCGTGGAGCTGATGCGCTCGTAAAGCGGCACGATATTCCCCACTTCATTGCAGATAGGGACGGTGACAGAGAGCATCGCGGCGACCGTATCGGCGGCGGAAAGATCGTGCAAAATTAAAACCGGTCTGCGGGCAGATATCGCCGTTGGCATCGGAGGTGTCTCCGGGATGACAGAGCGAGCGTAGGTGCCGAATGAGGCGTCGATGCCGTCGCGCTGGGGCTCACCACCCACTTGGCGGATCTCACCGATGCCAGCCACACCGCCACCGATGCCCTCGAAGAGAGCATCACCACGGCCACCACCCAAGCAATCGAAGCCGTCAACGCCACCGCCGCCAAAGACGACCTCCGCGCCAGTGGCATCGCCCTGTTGAACGCCGCCGCCAGTTGGGCCGAAGACAACGTCAAAGTCCCGCTCAAGCTTAGCAAGGTTTACACCCTGCAAGCCACAGCCACCCCCACCACCAGCATCGCGCAATTCACCGACCTTGCCATCAGCTTCGGCGACGGCCCCGGCGAACTCGACACCATGTGGAAGTCCGTGGACCGCGCCATGTCCTACGAACTCCAATGGCGCCTCGCCGCCGCCGGCACCTGGACCCTCGCCAAAACCGCCAACAAAAGCCGCACCCGCCTAATCGACCTCCCCAGCGCCCCGTGCATCCAAATCCGCGCCCGCGCCCTCGGCCCCAACGACATCCAAGGCCCCTGGAGCGACCCCGGCGAGCACCTAGTCCCCTAAACCAAAGCCCCTATACAACACTCCGCGGCGCGCCCAGAAAACGGCGGCGCGCAGAGGAATTTTTTCCGTAACTTTCGTCAACCCCTCGTTACCAAGCTGACGTGCGAATTGCTCCCGCTCTAAACGTCACGCCTGTATTTTTGTGTGTTTCGCGAGTGGACTTCGGGGAGGCAGAACAACCTCGTAGTTTCGTGAAGGACTTATACCAGACCAATGCGACAACGTTTGGCTCGTAGCCTCCTTCAATGGGCATTTTGTCTTGAGGTAAAGATATGCCGCTGTCACTATTGACGCTGGCGTTGACTAATCAACCGTCCAGAAGCTCCAGAGTGGGGACTCGTCCTTCAGCTGTGGTGCGGGCACGGTCTTTGAATCGACAGACGCTCGCGGCGATGGGGACAAGGTGTTCGGCACGGAAGACTGTGCCGACTTTGCCGTCGAACTCGGTGGAATGAGCTTCGCGCACGGCTTCCTCGGTGAGCCCGTGAGTGGCGAGCCACTGCACCGGGAAGCCACGGATGAGGAACTGTGCGCGGTCGATGGAATAGCCGAGCCGCTGGAGGTGCTCATCAATTGCAGGGATGGCGGCGCTGTGCCCGCGGTCCGCTGGACTGGACGGTGGGGCTCGCGCGGGGATGGATGGTTTTGGGAGACTCGGCTTCGGGGCTTGCCGCGGAGGGGCTTTGCGGGCGAGATCGCGAGTGCCGGAAAAAATGCGCGCGATCCTTCACTCCACTCAGCCGCAGTGGTGCCGCATGGCCGGGACTCTGGCGTCGCGGGTGATTGCGGTCGCGGGGTTTTGCGCGGGCTTTGCGTTGACGGCGGCCGTGCTGCGACCTTTCGCTGAGCGCCTCCATGTGCCGCAGGTGACAGAGGGGCTTGATTTTCTCGCGGCGGATCGGGACGAGTTCGACACGCTTTTTGTCGGCTCCAGTCGGATCCGGCGGCAGGTGTCGCCCCGCGTTTTCGATGCGCGAATGCGCGCTCTCGGCCACCCGACGCACTCGCTGAATCTCGGGATCGATGCGATGACATTCCCCGAGTTATCGTATTTTTTCGATCAAATCCTCGCGGCTCGTCCGAGCGGCATCTCGCGGGTGATTTTCGACGTGAATCCGATCCGGCGAAAGATCGATCCCGGCAACGACGAGCACTCGCTGCGCGCGATCTACTGGCACGACTGGGAGCACACCGCACAGGCGTGCGAAGCGCTCTGGCACGACTACGGTGTCGCGCCGCTGGCGGTGGCGGAGCGGATGCGGGTCTTCGGGCTGCACCTGCGGATGTTCGCCGTCCGGGGGAGTCTCATCGGTCGCGGGACGCCGGGTCTGCAGAGGCGGTTGTATGCTGCGCCGGCGGAGGCATCGGCCGCGGACATGGGGCCCGAAGGGGATGGATTTTTTCCTGTTGCCGGCTCGATGGACGGCCCGGCGGCCGCGGAATATCTCCGCTTCCAGCGATCCTTGCCACCGCCGGATGCGCGCCCGGTTCATCGCGATCCGCTTCATGACCGGGCGCTCCGCGAGCTTGCAGCGAAAGTGCGACGTGCGGGTGCCCGTCCGATCTTTCTCATCTCGCCGACACCCGCGAAAACGCGCCCGTCGGTGCCTCGCGGTGTGACTGTGCTGGAATTCGACGATCCGGCCGCAGTGCCCACGCTCTTTGCCGCGGAGAACCGCTACGACGCAAATCACCTGAATACCGCCGGCGCGCTCCGGTATTCCGCGATGGTCGCCGAGGCGCTCGTCACCGCTCCTGAAAGCGCGGAGTGAAGCCAGCCTTGCCAAGGCCGCTCGCGATCCGCAAAAACTTGCCTGTCTCATGAGCAGCGACCGCAAAAATCTTTTCGTCAGCGAGGGTCTCGTCACGCCGCCGCAGCGCTGGCAGCAGGCGGGGCAAAAGGGATGCGTCGTGTGGTTCACGGGGTTGTCGGGCTCGGGGAAATCGACGCTTTCGCGCGAGGTGGAGCGCGAGCTTTTCGCACGCGGGCTGCGCGCGTTTCTGCTCGATGGCGATAATCTCCGCCGCGCGCTGAATGCCGATCTCGGCTTCTCGCACGCGGATCGCACGGAAAATATCCGTCGCACCGCCGAGGTCGCGCGCCTGCTGGCGATGGCGGGGGAGGCGACGATCACGGCGTTCATCTCGCCGTACCGCGAGGATCGTGAAAAGGCCCGCGGCATCGCGGCGGCGAGCGGGTGCGACTTTTACGAGGTCTTCATCGATGCGCCGCTGGCGGTCTGCGAGTCACGCGACCCGAAGCACCTCTACGCCCGTGCGCGCGCCGGGGAGATTGCGGAATTCACCGGCATTAGCGCTCCATACGAAGCGCCCGAACGGCCCGATATCCACGTCCGCACCGCGGAATCGGGCGTGCCGGAATGCGTCGCCCAGATCGTCGATTTTCTCCTCCCCCGGCTGCGTATCGACTGATCCCGCACAGCCCGAGCAGGGCAAAACGGCTTGCCTTTCCCCCCGTCCTGCCAAAGCGTTGCCGCCCTCGCGCTGCGGCAACCGAGCCCGCCGAGAAACCGCACCCGGCCGCTCAGCACCGAACTCCGCCACACCCGCACGAATGCCCGACTCGCCCAGCGCGCCACCTATCACATGGACGAAAATCATCGTCCCGGCGCGCAACGCCTTCGACATCTCTTGGCGCGAACTCTGGGCCTACCGCGACCTCATCCGCCTGCTCGCAAAGCGCGACATTTCCGCCGGCTACATGCAGACCGTGCTCGGCCCGTTCTGGTTCATCCTCCAGCCCATCCTCACGACTGCCGTCTTCAGCTTTCTCTTTGGCCGCATGGCGAAGATGGGCACCGAAAACATCCCGCATTTCCTCTTCTACATGAGCGGTCTCATGGCATGGGGCTACTTCGCCGAATGCGTGAATAAGACCTCGATGACCTTCCTTCGCAACGCCCCGATCTTCTCCAAGGTCTATTTCCCGCGCCTCGCCGTTCCCTTCTCCATCATCCTCACAAACCTTCTCGGTTTTCTCATCCAGCTCGGCATCTTTCTTGTCGCGCTCGCCTTTTACATGTGGAAAGGCGCGCCCGTGCATCCAAACTGGCGCATCGTCCTACTGCCTGCGCTGCTCATCCAGATGGCTATGCTAGGCATTGGCACCGGCTGCATCGTCGCCTCGCTCACCACGCGCTACCGCGACCTATCGCTAGGTGTCGGCTTCGGCGTGCAACTCTGGATGTATGCCAGTTCCATCGTCTTTCCCATCTCGCGCATCGCGCCGGATGACCGCTGGATTTTCTACCTCAATCCCATGGTGCCAGTGGTCGAATCCTTTCGCTTTGCCTTCCTCGGCACGGGCCTTGTCGAGCCCATCCATCTCATCGTCAGCTTCGGCGTCAGCCTTTGCATCATGCTGCTGGGTCTCTCCATGTTCCATCGCACCGAGCAGACGGCCATGGATGCCGTCTGACCTAGCCTCGCGCCTGCCATGTCCGTTGTTGTCAAAGTAGAAAATCTCTCCAAGCAATTCCGTCTCGGGATGCTCAATCGCCGCACGTTCTTCGCCGGCCTCCGCGAGCGTTTTGGAGCGAAAAAGACCGACTCCTCCGCTCCTGCGACTGATGACTTCTGGGCGCTCCGGGATGTCTCCTTTGAAGTCAACGAAGGTGACGTGCTGGGCATCCTCGGTCGCAACGGCGCAGGTAAATCGACGCTCCTGAAAATTCTTTCGCAGATCACCGCGCCTACCTCCGGGCGCGTCTTTTTGAAAGGTCGCGTCGCCAGTCTTCTAGAAGTCGGCACCGGCTTTCATCCCGACCTCACAGGCCGAGACAATGTCTTTCTCAACGGCGCGATCCTCGGCATGACGCGCCGCGAAATTGCCGCAAAGTTCGACGAAATCGCTGAGTTCTCCGGCGTCGAGCGCTTTCTCGACACGCCTGTGAAGCGCTACTCCAGCGGCATGAAAGTGCGCCTCGCCTTCGCCGTCGCCGCGCACCTCGAGCCTGAGATACTCATCATCGATGAAGTGCTGGCCGTCGGCGACGTCGCCTTTCAGCAAAAGTGCATCGGCAAAATCGGCGACGTCGCGCGCAATGGGCGCACCGTTCTCTTTGTCAGTCACAATGCCGCAGCCGTCGAAAGCCTTTGCACGCGCGGCATCGTGCTGGAGGGGGGAAAGGTGAGTTTTGAAGGAACACAATCCCAAGCTATCACCGCCTACTCCACGAGCTACGGAGCCGCCGCCCAATCGCTCGCCGACCGCCCCGATCGCACAGGCAACGGCGACGCGCGCATCACCTCGATCGAACTGCGCGACGAAGAAGGGCGCACCCTGCACCACGCGCTTTCCGGCAAGACCCTCGACCTATGGTTTCACTACGAGCGCCACAGCGAGCGGAGCTATCCAAATCTCAACATGCGGATCAACGTGACGACACAGCTAGGCGCACCGGTCTTCACACAGTCCAATCATCTCACCGGTCATAGCTTTTCCACCTTGCCCGAGCGCGGCGCATTCGTCTGCCGCATCCCGCGCCTGCCGCTCCCCGAATCGACCTACCGCGTCGATTACGCCCTCAACTCGGATTACAAGCACTTCGATAGTCTCGACCGCCTACTCAACGCCCTGGAACTCCACGTCGAGCGAGGCGATTACTTCAAGACCGGACAAGTCGCAGGCATCAAAACCGGTGTCTGCCTCGTCGATGCCCAGTGGCGTCTGGAACTCATCCCATGAATCGCCGCGCACCATTCGAGTTCCTCTGCATCGGCGCGCAAAAGGCGGGCACGACATGGCTTTGGGAAATGCTGCGGCATCATCCGCAGGTCTGGATGCCGCCCTACAAGGAGCTGCACTACTTTGACCGCGCCACCACCTATCCCTCGAATAGCTTCCTCGCTGACAACAACCCACTCACCCGCCTGCTAGGCCGCGAGCCGCGCCACCGCGAGCTCCGCGGCATCGAAAAACAGCTACTCCAGCAAGCATGGAAGCAGCGCGACCTCAAAGCGCTCCGCTGGGCGCTCAACTTCACCTTCGGAACGTATGGCGACGCGTGGTATGCTTCTCTCTTTGCCGGAAGCACAGCCCGGATGCGCGGCGAAATCACGCCCTCCTATTCCATCCTGGACGTCGAAGACATCGCGCGCATCCATCGCCTCGCCCCCGATCTCAAAGTCATCTTCCTCATGCGCAACCCCATCGAGCGTGCATGGTCGCAGATTCGCTTTGACTGGACACGCGGCGCATTCGACGCGATCGACGACATGGAAAGCGTCCGCGCTTTCATCCAAAGCCCACGCCAGGAACTCCGTAGCAACTATCTCCGCACCCTCGACCTCTGGGAAAGCGTGTTCCCCAAAGCGCAAATCCACTGCGGCTTCTACGACGACATCTCCACGCAGCCCAAAGTCATGCTCACCACAGTCCTCGAGTTCCTGGGGATCGACGCCAGCGCGGAGTTTGTCTCGGGCATCCTCGGCCGCAAATTCCACGTCTCAAAGGAAAAGGAAATCCCCGCTGAAATCCGCGCATTCCTAGCCGAAAAATACCACCCGGAGATCGTGAAGCTCAGCGACCGCTTCGGAGGAGTTGCCCTGAAATGGCGGGAGGATGTCGCCGCGATGAAGAGCCAATCCTGATGCGCCTCTCCGCATACTTCGGCAAAGAACATCTAATCCGCGATGCGGAAGTGAGCTTCGGTTTTCCACCTTCGACCAGACGCGCTGGCTCTTTCAGTTATGTGACTAGCCACACCGCGCTCGAAACTGCAAACGCAAACGAGAATGTCTCCGCAATCTTCACGACCCCAGAAATGGCCGGAGGTGTCATTGCCAGCAAAGGCTGCATCGCAGTCGAGCTACCCCAGTTTTCATTCTACCAGTTTCACAACGCGCTTTGCCGTTCCGGCACCTTCCGCGACAACAAGATCGCTCCCTCGGCGACGATCCACCCGACTGCAGTTCTAGGACGAAACGTGCAAGTCGCACCGGGCGTTTGCATCGGGGCTCATGCTGTCATCGAAGACGACACGATCATCGGCAATGACAGCCTGATCGGGCCAAATACCGTCATCGGCGGACGCGGGTTGCAGGACACATTCGTCGATGGGAGAAATGTGCTGGTAGAATTCGCGGGCGGGGTCCGCATCGGCGCGCGGTGTGAAATACTCAGCGGCGTGCTCATACAACGTCCTTACCTTTCTGAATATACCGAGATATCCGACGACACGAAGCTGGGACCGGGAGCAAGCATTGGACACTCGTGCTACGTAGGACGCGCCGCGCTCATCGGCGCGCGCAGTGTCGTCGCTGGAAATTGCCGCATCGGCGAAGGCGTCTGGCTCGGTGCCGGCGCGATCGTTTCCGATGCCATTGCGATCGGCGACCGCGCGCGCATCCAGCTCGGCAGCGTTGTTGTCCGCGATGTCGCAGCCGACGAAGTAGTCTCGGGGAACTTTGCGCTGCCACACGCCCAACACCTTCGCATCCACACCCGGCAGCTCTATGCCCACTGAGTTCCCGCTTTCGCTGAATTTCAAAGGCTCGCGCACCTACCTGCAAGGGCCGGACATCCACGATGCCGTCTGCGATTTGCTCGCCGCCGAGGGCTACAGCGCCATTTGCAAAGTAGATTTGATTTTTCGCAAACTCGCGGAGACACAACTCAAAGCAACTGTCTATTTGGATGAGGCAATCCCTGAATCGTCGGCGAACGCCGTCTTCCGCTGCACTTTTAAAGACAACCAAGTCACCGTCTTCTTGAACGAGACGGGGGACGAGGTTCTCGGTCGTGTGAGCTACGATGAAGAGTCGATGATCGAGAAAGCCACACTCGATGCAGGGCAACGAACAATCTCCGTCGAGCCCCAGGCCGGCTTCTCAAACATCGAAACCGTCGTCTCGCTCAACAAAACCCTGCTCCGCGCCTTGTTTCCGGAAGCCACGGGACGCTGGATATTCACCCGGCTCCAACTACCATCGTCGATTCGCCACACCACTTGGCGGCGGTTGGAAGTTCGGTTCCTCGACCATTCGAATTTCCGCATCACTCGTTCCAAACTGTTCGGCGATGGTGTGCCACTTGGCACTCTTTATTTTTCGCTGCTTCCGTCGCCATGAGCACTATCGGGATCAAAGGCATCGGATGCTACATTCCGGAAGCTCGCGCAAACAACGCCGAGCGGCTTTCGGACTTCGAAATCGAAGAGTCATTCCTCATCGACAAGCTAGGCGTTCGGCAGCGAGCAATCAAAGCTCCCGGCGAAGACACACTCGCGCTCTGCCTCAACGCCTTTGAAAATCTTCAATCCCATGCACCGCTCGCAATAGATCAAATCGACTGCCTAGTCGTAGTCACTCAAAATCCCGGCATCAGAATCCCGCATGTCTCTGCCCGCCTGCACGGCGCACTCGGTGTGGGAGAAACATGCGCCTGCTTCGACATTTCGCTCGGTTGCTCCGGCTACGTCTATAGCCTCTCCGCCATTGAGTCATTCATGTCCGCCAACGACCTCCGCAACGGTCTCCTTTTTACCGCCGATCCTTACTCCCCGATCATCGACGCCGCCGACAAAAACACCGCCCTCCTTTTCGGTGACGCCGCGACCTGCACCCATCTCGGCTCTGACCCGGTCTTCGAAACCGGCAAGTTCACCTTCGGCACCATCGGCACCGAATCCGCCGAACTCACCTGCCCCGGCAGTGGCAGCCTCTCGATGAATGGCCGCGCTGTCTTCAACTTCGCAGCCAAGACAATCCCCGGCGACATCCGCAACCTCCTCGAACGCAACCAAACAGACCTCGCCGCCATCGATCGATTCATCTTTCACCAAGGCAGCAAATACATCGTCGATACCTTGACCAAGCTGATGCGGCTCGATCCGTCGAAGGTCGCGCTGGACATCCTGGACTACGGCAACACCGTCTCCTCCTCGATCCCGTTAATCCTTGCCCAGGAGCTGGAGCGCCCTCACATTCGCCGCGTCGTGCTGAGCGGATTCGGCGCGGGCCTCTCATGGGCCAGCGCGCTGCTGACTCGCACCGATCCTCATGCCAGTCACCATTGAACAACTCCGCGAAATCATCGCGAAAGCGGAAATCACCGAAAAAGCCCCAGCCGTCTTCGATCCCGCTATTCCCCTGAGACAGCAAGGGATCGACTCGCTGGACATGGCCACATTCGTCTTCTTCATCGAGACCGAACTCGACCTCTCCATCCCTCACAAAGAATACAAACGGCTCACCACGCTGGATGAAATCGCCACTGCGCTGACCGAAAATCGCGCAGAGTGGGCCAGCAAAAAATGAGCCGACTCCAGGCGTGATGTCGAAGATCGCGGCGAGACTGATCGATGCCTTGGAGCGCCTTCAGCCAGCGCCGGAGAGGAAGATATTCTGCATCGGTCGCAACAAGACGGGCACGACTTCGCTGAAGAAGGCATTGGAGGACTTTGGATACACAGTCGGCTGTCAGCACACTGCCGAGAAGCTCTTCCGGCACTACAAGGACCGCGACTTCCGTCCGCTCATCGACTACTGCGCGTCGGCTACCGCATTCCAAGACATTCCTTTCAGCCTTCCCTACACCTTCGGCGCGCTCGATCAGGCCTTTCCCGGCAGCAAGTTCATCCTCACGATTCGCGATGAGGCTGAGTGGTTCGACTCACTCGTGCGCTTTCAGGCGAAAATGCACGGCGATGGGAAAACTCCCACTCTCGAGCAACTCCAAAACGATCCCTACTGCTACAAGGGCTTCGCCTACGAGACGAAGAAGTATGCCTACAACCTCCGGGACGATGACCTCTACAATCGCGACGTCTGGATCGAGCACTACCGCCGCCACAATGCAATGGTTGCGGACTACTTCCGCTTTCGCCCGGATGACCTGCTGACCATCGACGTCAGCGAGCCCGAGTCTTATGGAAAGCTCTGCCTCTTCCTAGGCCAGGAGCCGCGCTTCGAGACCTTTCCCTGGGAGAATCAGAACGTCTCCGCGCCTTCCGGCGGGTAATGAGTTCGCTGCTGCCGCAGTCCCCACTTCCCCCGCATCCGGGAGGCCGCGCCGAAAAGCTGCACGCGCTAACCGGCCTGCGCTTCGCAGCGGCGGCGATGATCGACGTTCACCACTCGCGCCGCGTCCTCTGGCTATCGCCCGCTTTTCTCCGAGCCGTCTCGCTGCAATGCGGCGTGTCGTTCTTCTTTGTCCTGAGCGGCTTCATCCTGACTCACGTCTATCCGACCCTCAGCGCGCCGGGCGCGACACGGCGTTTCCTCATCGCCCGGTTCGCGCGCGTTTGGCCCGCGCACGCCTTCACATTTCTCCTCACGATCGCGCTAGGCCTGCACGCGGCTGCGTCGCCACTCATCACCGCCGCAAATGCCCTCATGCTTCACGCATGGGTACCTGTCACGGCTTGGTTCTTCTCCTATAACTCCGTCAGTTGGAGCATCTCCACGGAACTTTTCTTCTACTTCGCCTTCCCGCTGCTCATCCTCCGCCTTCCGCAAACATGGTGGTGGAAAGCTGCGGCCGTGGTCATCGTCGTAGCTCTTCTCGTTTCATTCTGCGACCGGGCAAACATCCCCGGCTTCGAGTCCAGCGGTCCTTTCGAGATCAACCTCGCCGGCATCCTCTACATCAGCCCGCTCGCGCGCCTTGCCGAGTTCTTCCTAGGCATGGTCGCGGCCATGCTTTGGAAACGTCACTCGCCACGCTTTCACCTCCGCACCCTCAGCGCGACCGCGCTGGAATGCGCCGCCCTGGCTCTGTGTGCGGTCGCCATCGTCGCCGCCTCCAGCAAAGCCACGCTGCAAGCCCATCTCGGCGACGCATGGGCCACGTACATCCGGCACGGCGGCGCGGCACCCGCGTTCGCCATCCTCATCGTTCTATTCGCCTCACAAATGGCACTCATCTCGCGCGCGTTTGGCTCGGGTACCATGATCCTCCTCGGTGAAATCAGCTTTTCCATTTACCTCCTCCACCAGATTTTCCTCCGCTGGATCGTCACCCATCGCCCACTCCTTCCCATGAGCGACGGCCTGCTCTACGCCCTTTTTTGCGCCGCGCTCGTCATCTCATCGTCGCTGGTGTGGCGACTCGTCGAGCGGCCAGCTCGCGGCTTTTTGTTGAAGTTCGCACTCCCTCCGCAAGCATGACTCCACCGAAAGTCAGCGTCTCCATTACCGCTTACAATCACGCGCCTTTCATCCGCCAGGCTCTCGACGGCGTGCTCGCGCAGCGCACCGATTTCCCCGTCGAAATCCTCGTCGGGGAGGACGCCTCCACCGACGGCACGCCCGACATCGTCCGCGACTACGCCGCCCGTTTCCCCGACCGCATCACCTCGTTTTTCCACACGCCCGAGAGCAAACTCCGCATCCGCGGGCGCCTCACCGGTCGCAACAACCTCGCCCACAATCTCACCGTTGCGCAGGGCGAATTCATCGCCCTGCTCGACGGCGACGACTGCTGGACCGACGACACGAAACTCTCCCGCCAAGTCGCCCAACTCGAAGCCGACCCGACACTCGCCACCTCCTTCCACCAAGCCGCGATCATCGACGAATCCGGCGCACCGCTCGACCGCCCCTCCACGATCCGCGAGCTGAAAACCCGCTACACGCTAGAGGAAATGATCGCCGGGAAATTTGAGGCGCAAACCTGCACCGTCCTCTTCCGCCGCGCCGCGATCCAGCCGCTGCCCGCGTGGTTTTTTGAAGCACCCGTCGGCGACTTCGTGCTCCACACCATCAATGGCCACCGCGGCGACTTCGGCTTCATCGACCGCCCGATGGCCGCGTATCGCATCCACAGCGGCGGCATCTGGTCCGGTGGAAATGCAGGTGGCCAGCGCGGCCAGACGCCCGAGCAGCTACGCCGCGAGTGCCAGCGCTACGAGCTCATGGTCGATCTCTTCACATCGGTCGCCCGACACTCCACGGCCCCGCACCGCCGCGCTGCCCTCGCCCGGCTCGCGATGTTCGCCGCCCTCGCCGCGAAACGCCGCGCGTGGCTCCGCGACAAACCCGAACTCCGCCGCGACCTCGCCGCCCTCTTGCACGCGCGCCACCTCCCACCCGAGCTGACTTTCACTGAGCTCGCCCGCCTCCTCGTCCGCGCCGTCTGAGCCAAAACTTGCGAGTTGAGCGCCAGCCAAAAACCGCCCTCACTTGCTTCTTCGTGAGATGAACACCGCACCCCTCGCCATCCTCGGCGCGCCGCCCGCCTTCGCCGAAAAACTCCACGTCGGGCGGCCGAATGTCGGCAGCCGCGACCGCTTCCTCCAGCTCGTCGGCGAAATCTTCGACCGCCGCTGGTTCACCAACAACGGCGAGTGCGTCCGCGAATTCGAGCGCCGCCTCTGCGCCCACCTCGGCGTGCGCCACTGCATCCCAGTCTGCAACGCCACCGTCGGCCTCGAAGTCGCCATCCGCGCCCTCGGCCTTCACGGCGAAGTCATCCTCCCATCGTTCACCTTCATCGCCACCGCCCACGCGCTCCAGTGGCAGGAAATCACGCCCGTCTTCGCCGACATCGACCCCGCCACGCACAATCTCGACCCCGCCGCCATCGAGCCGCTCATCACCGAGCGAACCACCGGCATCATCGGCGTCCATCTCTGGGGCCGTGCGTGCGACACCGCCGCGCTCGAGGAAATCGCACACCGCCGCGGCCTCCGCCTCCTCTTCGATGCCGCACACGCCTTCGGCTCCTCGCATCTTGGAAAAATGATCGGGCGCTTTGGCGACGCCGAAGTCTTCAGCTTTCACGCCACGAAATTCCTCAACACCTTTGAGGGCGGCGCCATCGCCACCGACAACGACGAACTCGCCGCGCGCATCCGGCTCATGATCAATTTCGGCTTCAACGGCCTGGACCGCGTCGTCCACATCGGCACCAACGCCAAAATGAGCGAAATCAGCGCCGCGATGGGCATCACCGGCCTCGAGCAAATCGACACCTTCATCGGTGCGAATCTCGCGCACCACCGCACCTGCGCGCGCGAGCTCGCCGGCATCCCCGGCCTCGCGCTCATCCCGCTCCCCTACGCGCCCGACCGCACAAACGCCCAATACATCATCCTCGAAATCGACGCCCCTGCATTCGGCCTCACCCGCGACCAGCTCCTCGCCGTCCTCCACGCCGACCACGTCCTCGCGCGCCGCTACTTCTTCCCCGGCTGCCACCGCTCCGAACCCTACGCCACACTCTACCCCGGCACCGCCGCACGCCTCCCCGCTACTGAACGCCTCAGCGAGCGCATCCTAGCCCTCCCCACCGGCACCGGCGTCACCGAGTCGGACGTCGTCCTCATGTGTAAAATCATCCGCACGGCCTGCGAGCGCGCCCCGGAAATCCGCGCGCTCTGACGCCTTCCGCCGGGATTAACGATCCCGCCTACAAAATGCGGCGGATAGCGCGTTGAAGACGGATTGGCCACACGCCGTCGCGATTTCTTCTTCTTCGCTGCTTCGCTGCTTCGCAGTAAAAGAACACCGATGGGTACCAAACAAATCTCACGCAAGGACATCGCGAAGATGTCTTTCGGCGAGTTCCTGCGCGCGAGCCGAGAACCGTATCGCCGGCTTTTTTCGTACCTGAAGCCGTATCGCTTTCGCTTCGGGCTCGGGATTCTTTTTGGGGCGCTTTTCGGCGCGGTGCAGGCGCTGCTCATTTTCGATGTGCGGTTCGTGGCGGGCGCGGTTTTCTCAGAGGGAAAAGTGAAGGTGAGCGAGAAGGTGCTGCGCTGGTTTCCGCAGCTCGCGGACTTGAATATCGGCAACGGCTTTTGGGCGCTGGTGCTGATTTGCGCGAGCATCCCGGCGATCATGCTGCTGCGCGGTTTGTGCAGTTACTTGAACAGCTATTTCATGCTCTGGGTGAGCGTGCGCGTGCTGGACGACATCCGCACGCAGGCCTTTCGCCACGCGCTGAATCAGTCGATGGAGTTCTTCAATAAATCGAAGGCGGGCGAGCTGGTGCAGACGGTTTTCAATCAGACGCGGATGGCGCAGCAGGCGCTGACGACCGTGTCGGGCGATCTCGTGAAGCAGCCGATTTCGATCCTCACGGCTCTCGGGACTTTGTTCTACCTCGACTGGCGTTTCACGCTGATGTCGTTCGTGATTTTCCCGCTGTGCATCGTGCCGGTGGTGATCGTGAGCAAAAAAGTGCGCAAGGCCGGGACGCGCGAGGAGGAGGAGGCGGGGATGCTGATGGTCATCATGCACGAGGCCTTTGCCGGCGTGCGGGTGGTGAAAACGCACGCGCGCGAGGATTACGAATCGGCGCGGTTCAATGTGGCGAATCGGCAGATCATGCAGTTCATCATGCGCTGGCGGAAGGCGATGGAAATGAGCGGGCCGCTGGTGGAGACGATCGCGTCGCTCGGGGTCGCGGCGGCGCTTTTGTGGGCTTGGTATTACAAGCTGGGGTTCGAGAATTTCATCGCGCTGACCGGCGGGCTGATGCTGCTTTACCCGGCCTTCAAGGCGCTGAGCCGCATCTATCTCACGATGCAAAAGTGCCTCGCCTCGACGACGAAAGTCTTCGAGTTGCTCGACCGGAAACCGGCGATCGAGGACGCGCTGGGAGCGCCGGATTTGCGCGAGGTGAAAGGGGAGATCGTGTTTGAAAATGTGACCTTTGGGTACGGCGGGGATCGCGTGGCGGTGAGCGGGATCGAGTTGAAAATCCCGGCTGGCGGGACATGCGCGCTGGTGGGTGCGAGCGGGGCGGGGAAGAGCACGCTGCTGGCGCTGCTGCAGCGGCTGTATGAGCCGCAGAAGGGCGCGATTTTCATCGATGGGCAGGATATCCGCGCGGTGACGCAGGCGTCGCTGCGGGAGCATGTGGCGACGGTGAGCCAGGACATTTTTCTTTTCCACGACACGATCGAAAACAACATCCGATACGGGCGGCTGGATGCGACGCTAGCCGAGGTGCAGGAGGCCGCACGGCAGGCTTACGCGCACGATTTTATCCTGGAGCAGCCGAATGGATACGGGACGGTGATCGGCGACAAAGGTTGCCTGCTGAGCGGCGGGCAGCAGCAGCGGATTTCGATCGCGCGGGCGCTACTGAAAAATGCGCCGATCCTGCTGCTGGATGAGGCGACGAGTGCGCTGGACAGCGAGAGCGAAAAGCAAATTCAGGCGGCGCTGGAGACGCTGTCGAGCGGACGCACGGTGATCGCGATCGCGCATCGGCTCTCCACGATTTTGAAGGCGGATCAGATCGTGGTGATGGAGGGTGGGGCGATCAAGGAGGTGGGGACGCATCAGGCGCTTTTCGAGCAGAGCGGGTATTACCGGCGGCTGTATGATTTGCAGTTCAACCGGCATCCGGGCGAAGAAGTGCCGATGGCTGAAATGGCGGCTGTCGGATGAGGCGTGCCTTTTTCGTGGATAAATCGCGCGATTCAGGCGTTGATTTTGGTGCTGTGAAAAAACTCCTCGCGCTCCTCATTGCCGTCCCTGTCATTGCCTCCGCGCAGGAGGCTGCGAACACGATCAAGGTCACGACGAAGCTACGGCCCGATGGCTCAACGGCGTCGCGGATCGTGGACCCGGATAAGCACACAATCGAGGAGTCGATCAAGGATCAGTCGGGGAGGATCCTGTCGAAGACGGTCTTCACGACGGACGAGCGCGGGATTTCGGTGGGGGCGACGCACTTCGACGCGAAGGGGAACGTGCGATACAAGGAGGTGTATCAACTCGATCTCGGCGACCGGATTGCGTCGTCTTCGCTACTGTCGGCGACGGGTCAGCCGCTGGGAAAGCGGGTGTTCAATTACGACTCGAAAGGCAACGCGCGAGTCGAAGACTACGACGCGAGTGGGAATCTGATCTCGCGGCCGACGGCGGCGAATCAGAGCCGCGGACGCCCGGACAAGCCCACGATACGCCGGGCGATCCCGGTGCGCTGAAGCACTTCGGCTCTCACTAATTCGCGGGCGGCGACTGGCGGAGCGCCTCGCGGAATTGCGAGTAGAGCGCGTTGAGAAATTTGCGCAATTCCGCGCTGCGAGCCGCACACTCGACCTTCGGGCGCGCCTTGAGAATTTGCGCGCTGCTCGTCGCCTGGCTCTTGAGTTCCGCGCGCTGGGATTCTTCGCGAGCAAACTGCGGCCTGCTCATCTAGTAGTTGCGCCGGGCTTCGAGCGCCTGACTGCTCACACCCGTTCGCGCATCCGCCTCCACCGTGCGCAAGCCGTAACGGACGAGCGTCTGGTTTCGCTCTTCAATCCTGACGAGCATCTCGAACTTCGCTTTTCAAAAGCAGCCCCCGGAGAGCACCGCGCTGTCGGTGCCGACATTGGAGGCGACAGCGCACGCCTCATTTCGAGGCTGACCGTGATCGGACGGCCCACGGCGTGGGTGCTGGACATTAACTCCAACGTCAACCCGGCTTGCGGAGCGACTATGACGGTTTGCCTCCACTGCGGCAGCCTGCCCTTAGCATTCGCCTAAATACGAATAGGCGAGGCGCGGAAAGTGCATGATTATTTCCCCGGCCCAATGAACTGCTTGCGACTCCCCGCCTTGATCTGTTTCGCAGCGCTTATGTTTCCCGCCAGCCGCGCGCTGGCGCTCGACGCGAATGGCAACGGTCTCAACGACGTTTGGGAGCTCATCTTCAATGCGGGTGCGCTTTCCGCCAATGGCGATGCTGATGGCGACGGTGCGACCAATGCCGCGGAGAGTCTCGCCGGGACGAACCCTTTCGACGCGACTTCGCGACCGCTGCTGCGCGTAGCTCCGTGGTCGGCGGCGCAGTTGCAGCTCAGCTATGACAGCGTCGCGGGGAAGCGGTATCGGGTCGAGGCGAAGACCGATCTCACTCTGCCGCAGTGGACGCCGGAATTTGTGAAAGTCGCGCCGGGTTCCGAAAATGTGAGCCTGCTTTTTGCGGCGGCGGGCGGCGCAAAATTTTGGCGACTGGCGATCGACGATGTGGACAGCGACGGCGACGGCCTGCTCGATGCGGAGGAGCGCTGGCTCGCTCTGGACCCGGCGACGCCGCGCACCGACCGCAGCGACTCGACCGATCTCGCCCGCGTGACCGCAGGGCTCAACGCTGCCAGCACCGTGACGCTCGGCGTGCTCGATCCACGCATGAGCGAGCGCTGGCCCGACCCGGCGATGCTCGTGGTGCGACGCAGCGGGGGACTGAAGCCGCTCACGGTGAATGTGACTTTCGCCGGCACGGCGACGCGCGGAATCGACTACGCCGCGAGCATTCCCGGAAGCGCGGTTTTCATCCCAGCCGGAGTGCGTGAGGTGCCGCTCCTGCTCGCACCGATCGCCGATACGGACGACGCCGAGCCTGCGGAAACCATCATCGTTTCACTTCAAAATGGCGCGGGCTATACGCTCGGCGCGACGACTTCGGGAACCGTGACGTTGGAGAATGAAACGGCCACGAGCCCGCCGTCTGCCAAAGCGGCGGCGCGGTTTCTCATCCAGGCGGCGTTCGGGCCGGATCAAGATTCCGACGGGGACGGCATTCCGCAGAATATCGGTGATTTGATGACGACGAGCTTCGCGGTGTGGATCGACGATCAGTTCACGCGTCCCGCCGGGCTCATTCAGCCGTGGGTCGATTGGGCTGCGGTGAATGCGCAGAGTGCCCAGCTCTACGGAAACTGGAAGGAGTTCGCATGGTGGAGCCGCGCGATGGGTGCTCCGAAGCTCCGTCCCGACGCCCCGACGACCGTCGAGCCCGATCCGCTCCGGCAGCGCGTCGCCTTTGCTCTCAGCGAGGTCATCGTCGTCTCCGACCGGCCCGAAGCCATCGCGGTGGAGCAGCGTGGGATGGCAAATTTCTACGACTTGTTCGAAACGCACGCGTTTGGGAACTACCGCGATCTTTTGCAAGCCGTCGCGCGGCATCCGGTGATGGGCATTTACCTCAGCCATCTCGGTAACCAAAAGGCGAACCCGGCGGCGAACGTCTTCCCCGACGAGAATTTCGCCCGTGAGATCATGCAGCTCTTCAGCATCGGCCTGTGGATGCTGAATCCCGACGGCACCCGCCAGCTCAACGCGCAGGGCCAGCCGATTCCGACTTACAACAACGGCGACATCACCGAACTCGCACGTGTTTTCACCGGCCTCTCGTTTGGCAACAACGTGAACTTCGACCTGTATCCGCGCGACTTCACCGTGCCGATGAAGGGCTGGGACGCGTACCACGATCTCGGCGCGAAGACGCTGCTCGGCGGCCTCGCGCTGCCCGCGCGCACTGCGAGCCCCGGCAACACGGGCACCGCGACGATGGCCGACGTGACCGCCGCCGTGGACAATCTTTTCAATCACCAAAACGTCGGCCCGTTCCTCGCGCTGCGGCTCATCCAGCGGTTCGTCACGTCGAATCCCAGCCCGGCTTACATCGGGCGCGTCGCGGCTAAATTTTCGGACAACGGCAGCGGCGTGCGCGGCGACATGCAGGCAGTCGTGAAGGCCGTGCTGCTCGATCCCGAGGCGCGCGATCCGGCGATGATGTCGCAGCCGACGTGGGGAAAACTGCGCGAGCCATTTCTGCGCTGCGTAAATTTCGCTCGGGCCTTCAACGCGTCGTCCACCTCCGGTCATTACGCGCTCGATCAATTCTCACTCGCACACGCGCAGGACCCGATGAATGCGCCCAGCGTCTTCAACTTTTTCCTGCCCACGCACAGCCCCGCCGGGCCGGTCACTCAGATGGGCCTCGTCGCGCCGGAGTTCCAAATCGTCAACGCCTCCACCGCGATTTCGGGTGCCAACTACTTTTGGAATCACACGTTGAGCGACCTGCATTTCTACGGCACCGGCACGCCAGCCTACGCCGTGCGGCTGAATCTCGACGCCGAACTCGCGCTCATCGTCCCCGCGGCGCAAATCGCGCAAAACGTGCCCGCCGGCCCCGCGCTCGATCCCGACCCGCTGCTGCGCCGCCTCGACCTCGCGCTCACCGGCGGCACGCTCACGCCGGCAAATTTCCAGATCATCCGCGAGGCCATGCTCCGCATCAACGCACCGACCTGGCAGTGGCACCGCGAACGCCTGCGCCTCGCCATCTATCTCATCACCACCTCCGCCGACTTCAACGTGCTCCGCTGATATGAATTCACCCCTCTCTCGCCGCCGCTTTCTCGGCCAGGCCAGTTGCGCCGCGGTCAGCTCCATCCCGATCCTCAGCACGCTGCTGAATCTCCGGCTCGCGCAGGATGTCGCCGCCGTCACCGTCCCCGCAACGAGCGAATATCGCGCGCTGGTGTGCCTCTTTCTCTCCGGCGGAAACGACTCGTTCAACATGCTCGTGCCGCGCGATCCCGCGGCCTACGCGACCTACCAGACCAGCCGCTCGAACCTCGCGCTCACGCCGGCGCAACTCATCGACATCCATCCCATCGGGCTGCCCGACTACGCCGTGCATGGCGGGATGCCGGAGATCGCCGCTCTTTTTGAAAATGGAAAAGCCGCCTTCGTCGCGAACGTCGGCACGCTCATCGAGCCGGTGCAAAATCGCGCGCAGGTCGCGCAGAATCTCAAGCGGCTGCCGCTTGGCCTGTATTCGCACAGCGACCAGATCGAGCAGTGGCAGACCAGCGTGCCGCATGCGCGGAGTGGCATCGGATGGGGCGGGCGCATGGTTGATCTCATCAAGGATCTCAACGCGAGCCAGATCGTACCGATGCAGATTTCGCTCGATGGCAGCAACGTCTGGCAGACCGGAAACACCGTCGCCGAATACGCGATCACGCCCGCCGGGGCGACCGCGCTCGCGGGCTACGGCGCGGATTGGGTGCAATATCAGGATGTGCAAAATGCAATGAGCGCCGCCGTGGACAGCCAGCTCACGCAGCAATACACGAACGTGCTCGCGCAGACCTTCAACACGCGGAAGAAGCAGGCGCTCGATGCGTATCAATCCTTCGCCGCCGCGAGCGCGCCGCCGCTGCCGGCGGGCGTCACTTTTCCAAACAGCTACGTCGGCTCGCGCCTCGCGATGATCGCCCGCGCGATCCAAGGCCGGGCCGCGCTCGGAGCCGTGCGGCAGACGTTCTTCGTGCAATGGGGCGGCTGGGATCATCACGACGACGTGCTGAATAATCAGGCCGCGATGCTCCCGCAGATCAGCGCGGCCATCGGCGCTTTTCAAGACGCGCTGACGGCGCTAGGCGTGGCGGACAAAGTCACGCTTTTCACCGCTTCCGACTTTGGCCGCACGCTCACCAGCAACAGCCGCGGGTCCGATCACGCATGGGGCAGCAACCAGCTCGTCGTCGGCGGCGCGGTGCAGGGCAAGCGCATCTTCGGCCAGTATCCGTCGCTCGCGATCAATCCCGCCAGCGGCCCCGAGGTGAACCCGCTCGATACCGGCCGCGGGCGTTTCATCCCGACAACGAGCTGCGACGAGTTCTTCGCCGAACTAGCGCTCTGGCTCGGCGTGAGCCAGAGCGATCTCCCGCTCGTGCTGCCGAATATCGGCAACTTTCACACCGGCAGCGGTGCACCGATCGGCTTCATGGCATGACCAGTCCGCGCCTGGCATACAAGGAGCTGCGTGCGTACCGCCGCCGACCCACTGGCATCGCGGAATCCGCCGCCATATGTTCGGTAGGCGCCGAGACGCACGTCGCTCCTTGGCAGACCCGTTTTCGGCGACAGCGTAACTTTAAACCGCTCTAATCATCGAAGACGAACACCCGACAAACGGGAAGACAGCTCGGCATGCCTTCGCCTTGCCGAAAAGACCCTACTTTTTTCCGAAGAGATTCCAGCCCGTTCCTTTGTCCTGCTTGTTTTGCTGGACTTTGAGCTGGCCGAGGAGGCTTTGCAGGCCGAGGTAAATTTTATGCCACTGGGCCTCGACGTTGTGGACGGCGTCGGGCATGTCGCTGAGGTATCGCAGCGAGGGAGCGTTGCCAAAGAGCGCGTTGACTTCTTCTTTCTTCGGCCCCTGCTTGTCGGCGCTCGCGAGGATGGCTTCGAGGCCTTGAGCAATGATGCTTTTGATCTCGAGAAACTGGTTCTCATCCTCTCGCGAAAATTTCTTGTCGCGCGCGAGATTGACGTAGCTGTTGA
This sequence comes from Chthoniobacterales bacterium, assembly GCA_038207335.1. GTDB lineage: Bacteria > Verrucomicrobiota > Verrucomicrobiia > Chthoniobacterales > Chthoniobacteraceae > CAIURC01. The sequence continues at coordinate 195,583 of JBBQZX010000007.1, forward strand.
ACTGCTTCCAGCACTCGATGTAGTTCTCCAGATGCAGTGTGAATTCCTCGAGGTTTTTGTAGTGCATGGCGGGTGAGGTGTAGGCGCGGGCGAGGTTGAGGGTCGCGGGATTCAGGAAAATGAGGGCGCCGCCGCGGAGTTCGCGCGCGGTGATGGTGAGGCCGCTGTAGTGGATGTAGAGGTCATTGAGCGGAAGATTAGTATCGGCGGCGCGCTGGAAGGCATCGATGACGACGCGGCCAATTTCGAGGACGACAGTGGTGGAAAACGTGCTTGGCAACGTAGAGCCGACGATGCCGCCGCCGCGATGGACGGTGAAGCAGCCGGATGGAAGGCGTTCGGGCCAGAGCGGCTTTTGGGAGCGGGAGAAAGGTTTTAGCAGAGCCATTTTGCCTCGATTTGTTTCATGGTCTCGCGGATGTGGGGGAGCACGGCGGAGCGAGTGAAGCCGACGCCGAGCGCTTCGTCGTCGCCGATGAGGACGGCGATGTGACGCTGCGCGCCGAGTCCCTCGACTTCCTGGAGCTGCCCGGCTTCGAGCTGGTCGCCGAGGCCGCGGAGCGCGCGAGACGTTTCATGGATCCACGCGGCCATCTCCTCGGGATTTTCCATGCCCCATTGGTCGAATTTCGCCTTGTCCGAACTCTCAACCGCAACCGCGAATTGCACGCCTTTGTATCGCGCGAATGCGGCGAGCCCGCTGTCCTCCACCAGCGCGGGCGCGGCCGCGGCGGCTTCATCGAGCGACTGCGCAGTTTCCATAAGCAGACTCTCGTACGAGCTGAAAATCGTGCGCGGGCGGGGCATGTCGGACGGGAGAATCTCGAAGTTGCCGGTCTTCCAACGAAGCATTTCGAGGAAGGCATCTCGACCGGAATGCTCGCCAGTCGCGGCGTCGATGATCTCGCCGCGCTGCACCCAGATGCGGCCCTCGCCAGTCGCGGTCGTCACCTTCAAAATGGCAGAACTCTGCGTGAGACACTCGAGCTGCACGATATCGACGAGCGTTTTGCTCTGCACTCCGCGGAAGCCGCCCGCCTCCTCACGCTCGAGTAGCGACTCGATGCAATCGACGAAATTGATGATTTCTTTGCCGGTCTTCGGCTTCTCCATGTAGAGGTCGATGCCCATCGCGTAGGCACGCGCGCGGAACTGCTCATCCTCCGCCGCGGTCATCACGACGACACGCAGCGCGGGGAATTTTCGCCGCACGATCGCGAGGACTTGGAAGCCGTCCATCTGCGGCATTCGGAGATCGACGAGGAGAAGATTGAACGCCTCGCTCTCGAGAAGCGCTATGGCTCGTGGACCATTATCCGCCGTGTGGATCTCGGGTTGGCTCGGGAGCCGGGCGAGGATTTCCTGGTAAATTTCGAGGATGTCGTGCTCGTCGTCGAGGATGAGAATTTTTTGCCGGGAGGCCATGAGACGTGAGGGAAGGGATGCGCGATTGGAACAGGTTGCGCGGCGAATGAAAGCACGAGGCAGGCCATTTCAAAATCATCGATGAGAAAAACATGCGCTGCTGTGCAATTGGCACTTCGCGTGCTTAGGGTGAGCGTCGCCAACCCCACGCTTGCATGATCAAGTTCCTCAAAAACCTTTTTCAGAAACCTCCGGCTCCCGTGAAATCGGTGACCCGTGTCCTCCACGATGGGCCATCGGTCCCGGTCGTAAAAGTGGAAACCGCATCGCTCTCGCTTGCGGCTATTATCGCGCGCTTCCCGGCAGACTTGAAATCAACGATAGCCGCCGCGCCGGATCCGAATGTGATGGTGGCACTGCCGCTTTCCACGATCCTGAAACAGCTACCCGGCGGCTCCGTGAAAATGTCGTTGGCGAGCATTTACCGGCAAGCACCTGCGGGAACATTTTCTTCCCGCGTGGAGGAAAAGCGGATGGTCGAGATTCCGCTCGGTGAGATTTTCAAACGCGTAAAACCGGAACTACTGAAGCGCCGCGACGACCAGCGGATGCACGAGCTCGCGGAGGAAGAGGGCTTCGACGTTTTCGGCGATCCCGAAAATCCATACGCGGTCGCGCCGACCGTTCCGAAGGCGCCGGAGCCCGCGCCCACGCCCGCGCCGATCGCACCGCCGCCGTCGCTGCGACTCGCCTCGGCAAAAGCGCCGATCGCTGTGGAGGAAGAAGAACTGCGAATCGAAACGCTTCCGGTCGCTCCAGCTAAGCCGCTCAAGGTAGAACCGCCTCGTGAGACAAAGCCAATCGCCGCTGCTTTAAAAAGTGACGCGGGTCCAGTCGTGCTGCCGTTGCCGGACATCTCGACAGGCTGGCCAGCGGATATTCTCGCGGAAATCGGATCGCTGACGGGCTCGACGGTGACGCTTCCTGCGGCCGGGGTCACGGCCGGACTCGCGAAGGGCAAAGTGGCATTCACATGGGGTGAAATTCGGAGCTGGATCACGCCCACGCTCACCGAGCCTTCCGCGGCCCGCGACGCGATCGAGCTGCAGATCCCGCTGCGAATCGTCGCTCCGGCATTTCTGAAATCTTCGAAGGATGGAGGCAGCCGTAAGCGCCTGACGGTGGACGACTCGATCCCAACACTTTTTGCCGGTGGGCCGCCGAAACCTGAGCCCGTACAGAAAGCCGTGACGCCTCCCGAGCCCGAGCCTGAAGCTGCCGCCGAGCCCGAAACCCAGCCAATCCCATCCCCGGTCATTCCCGAATCGATCGCTCCTCCTCAGCCTGACGATGCCGAGCCCGCTAGCGAGCCCGAGCACGTCTTGGCCGCGCCCGCCCACGAGCACGAGCCCGCGCATATCTCCGGAAATGTCGGAAATATTTTCGGCCAGCCGGACAAAACCGACTGGACCCCGGCGGACATCGTGAAGGCCGTGGTCAAGCTGCCGCAAGTCGCGGGAGCCGTCGTCGCATTGCAGGAGGGTCTCGTCGTCGCGCACTCGCTTCCTGAAAACATGAAAGGCGATGTCGTCGCGGCGTTTCTCCCGCAGATATTCGGGCGGTTGAATCAATACTCCGGTGAGATGAAGCTCGGCGAGATCGACGATGTCCTCATGTGCACTCACGGCGCTTACTTTCAGATCTTCCGGCTCGGATACGTCTTCTTTGCAGTACTCGGAAAGCCCGGGGAATCGCTTCCCTGGCAGGAACTCCGAGTTCTCGCCGAAGAACTCACCCGCCAAACTCAAAAGTAACTTTTCATGGCTATCATCAACCAGGCAACCAAGGAGCTGCAGGTAAAGATCGTTTACTACGGCCCGGCCAAGAGCGGAAAGACGACCAATCTCGAGCAAGTCCACAGCAACGTGCAGGTACCGAATCCCGAGGCAAAAGGAAAGATGACTTCCCTCGCGACCAGCAGCGATCGGACATTGTTTTTCGACTTCTTTCCGCTCGAAGCGGTCGCGATCAAAGGCTTCAAGACCAAGTTCGCACTCTTCACCGTACCCGGCCAGGTCATCTACAATGCGACGCGCCAAATTGTGCTCCGCGGCGTGGATGGCATCGTCTTTGTCGCTGACTCTCAGTATGACAAGATGGAGGAGAACATCGAAACCTTCCGGCACCTGGAAGAGAATCTCAAGACGCTCAACCTGAGCCTCGATGACATTCCCTACGTAATGCAATACAACAAGCGCGACCTGCCGGACGTCGCGCCGGTGGAGTACCTCGACTTCCTCTTGAACAACCGCGAAGTTCAAGTGCCATCCTTCGAAGCCTCCGCTTCAAAGTGCGAGGGGGTCTTCGATACTTTGAACATGATCACCAGGATGCTTCTTCACAAGTTTCTCAACGAAGGCGGACGCCGTCGCTAACCCACCTAGACCTATGAGTCAGTTCCCTTCGCTCAACCAGGAAGACATCGATCACATCGACGCAGCGTTGCGAGAATTGCTTCGCAAAAGCGAGGCTAACATCGCCTTGCTCGTCGAGAAGGCGGGTTACCTGATTCACCAGTGCGGAAACCCCGAGCAGATCGATACAACGACCTTCGCAACTCTCGGTTCGAATGCCTACAACGCCGTCCAGTTCATGGCGAGCCTGGTTAATGAGAGCAACTTCACAAGCATGTATCAGCAAGGGGAGAACTACAGCACCCTCATGCTCAACATTGATGAGAACTCGCTTCTGGTGATCGTATTTCCAACTCACCTAACAGTCGGCTCGATGAAGTATTTTGCGGGTCCCACGGTGAAGTTGATCGCTGACCGCATCCAGGTCAGTTCCGATCGCGGCGACACAGGACTGGACCTTAGCGACCTGAATCCCGACGACGTGCAGGCGCTCTTCCAACAAAAGAAGAAGTAGCATTTGAAGTGCGGCGGTAGAACGATTCGCCGACGCCGCTTTGGTATGCGCCGAAGGCGCACGGGGAGTTAGAACCACAAACGCGCAAACAAGAGAAAAGCGTTCGGGCAGGCTTATTGCATCCCATACCCGTGGCCGCTGCGGTAGAATCTCGTGATGCTGCGTAGAGGCGATTGGCAGAAACGCGGGTGCGGCGTTGATGGAACGAGTGAGAGATGTGCGCTTACTCGCGCGCGGCGAACATTCGTTCGACGTATTTGGCCAGGAGGTCGAACTCGAGGTTCACAAACTCTCCCGGGTTTTTAGTGCGAAGATTGGTGACTGCCAGGGTGTGCGGGATGATCCAGACGACGAGACTTGTGGGCGATAGCTCGGCGACGGTGAGGCTGATGCCGTCGATGGCGATGGAGCCTTTTGCCACAACGTAATGAGCGAAGTCAGAAGGCAGCGCGATCTCCAAACGCCAATCGGTGCCGTGCTGGGTGAAGCTCAGGACGCGAGTCGTGCAGTCGATGTGTCCTTGGACGAAGTGTCCTCCGAGCCTGCCGCTGGCGGGCAGGGCGGGTTCCAGATTCACGGCCGAGCCGGTTGCGAGTTGGCCGATGTTGGTTTTCGAGAGCGTCTCGTTGAGCAGGTCGAAGGTGAGTTGCTGCTCGTTTTGCGAAGTCACTGTAAGACAGCAACCGTTCACCGCGATGCTCTCGCCGAGCTTGGTTCCAGCGGCGAGGTTTTCGGATCGGATGGTGAGCCGCGCTCCATTCCTCGTTTGTTCGAAGGCGAGCACTTCACCGAGTTCTTCAACGAGTCCTGTGAACATGATTTTCTACCAAGCGAGCGTGCGGACGGGCTGGCGTTTTGCATTCTCGCGGATGTCAATGATGTGCCCGTCGGAGAGGTGGATGACGCGGTCGGCCATGTCGGCGAGCGTCGAGTTGTGGGTGATGATGACGGTCAGCGTGCCGAGTTCGAGATTCACGTGCTCGATGGCTTCGAGAACTTTAATGCCTGTCTTCACGTCGAGCGCGCCGGTCGGCTCGTCGCAGAGGAGGACTTCGGGGCGCTTTGCGATGGCTCGCGCGATGGCGACGCGCTGCTGCTGGCCGCCGGAGAGCTGCGACGGAAAGTGGTCCATACGGTCGGTGAGTTCGACGAGCGCGAGCGCTTCTTCGGGCGTCATCGGGTCGCGCGCGATCTCGGTGATGAGCGCGACATTCTCCCGCGCGGTGAGGCTTGGGATGAGATTGTAAAATTGAAACACGAAGCCGACGGAATCGCGGCGGAAGCGCGTGAGTTCGTTTTCATCGGCGTCGCCGAGGTCGCGTCCGCGGTAGGTGAGCGTGCCGGCGGTGGGGACGTCGAGGCCGCCGAGGTTGTTGAGCAGTGTCGATTTTCCACTGCCGGAGGCACCGAGGAGGACGATGAGTTCGCCGGGAAAAAGATCGAGGTCGATGCCGTCGAGCGCGCGCGTTTCCACCTCGCCGGTCGTATAGATTTTCGACAGTCCGCGTGCGGAAAAAAGCGGCTCGCGTGCGGGCTCGTTAGGCTCGCGGATCAAGTGCGGACGGTCAGGCGCGAGCGTTCCCATCGCGGCGTCAGGCTGCGGTCGTTTCGAGTTTCGCCTGCAAATCCTTCGCCTTTTGCGCTGCGTCGTGGGCGACGTTTTTGTAGGCGTCGAAGTCGTTGAACCAATATTTTTTCGCCCAGCGATACATCCAGTGCTGCTCGGGGATTTCCTCGCCGGGCAGCCATTGGGAAAAGCGTGGCTCCATCGCGTCGAGCTCGGCCATCGCGGTGCCGCGCATCGTCGTGTCGCGCGCACCGTGTTTGATCACGAGTTCTTTCACCAGATCGGGCCGCTCCAGCACCACACAGCCGCGGGTGTGCTGCGCGCTGAGTTCGCGGAAGTCCTTCAGGAACGTGCTGTCGCGCATCGTGGCGAAGACGCCGCGCGGGTCGCGGATGTTTTCCGTGGCAAATTGAATGATCGGACACGGCTCGATGTCGCCGCGTGGGTTGACGTGATGCGAGATGCCGTTGCTCATCGGGCAGAGCGCCTTGCCCTCGCCGTCGTAGTAGGCGTCGATGATCGCGATCGGCACCTTGGCGCGCATCTCGACCACAAACCGCCGCACCCGCACGAGCTGCTCCGGCGTGAGCGCGAGCTGCGCGTTCATCTTCGGCCCGACCGGCCGGTAGGTGTGAAACCAGCAGTAATGCACGCCGCGCGCGATCAGCTCGCGCAGCCACGATTCCGTGCAGAGATCATCGATATTCGTCTGGCAAACACTCGTCGCCACTCCGGTCAAAATCTTCTCCCGCAGGCACGCGTCCAGCCCGCGTAAGGTCCGCGCGAAGACTTCCTTTTTTCCCCGCCGCTCATCGCTCACGATCTCGCGCCCCTCGATGGAAATCAGCGGCGTCGCGTTACCCACCTTCCTCAACTGCTTCGCGATCTTGTCGGTGATGAACTGCCCATTCGTGAACACTTGAAAGTAAGCGTCCGGGTGCGCCGCGAGCAGGTCGAGCAGCTCCGGGTGCATGAACGGCTCGCCGCCGAGGATGCCGAAGAACGCGTTCCCATGCGCCTTCGCGTCGTTGATCGTGCGGTTCAGCGTCTCCAGATCGATCTGCGTGCGCTCCGCCTCCACATCCACCCAGCAGCCCTGGCAGCGCAGGTTGCACGAGTTGAGGATCGAGAGATAAAGGAACGGCGGAAAGTATTCCCCGCGCTTGATTCGCGACTTGAAGCGCTCCACCGAGAGCATCCCCTTCACC
>JBBQZX010000008.1:0-178939 GCA_038207335.1 Chthoniobacterales bacterium
CAGACGCCGGCTCAATTCGATAACGAATACGACGGTCTCCAGCATTGGTTAAAAAAAGCGCTCAAAGCCAAGACCGAAATGGTCGAGGCCAACCTGCGCCTAGTCATTTCCATTGCCAAAAAATACACCAACCGTGGACTATCGTTCCTCGACCTCATCCAAGAAGGGAACATGGGTCTGATGAAGGCGGTTGAGAAATTCGAGTATCGCCGCGGGTATAAATTCTCGACCTATGCGACTTGGTGGATTCGCCAAGCGATCACCCGCTCGATTGCGGATCAGGCGCGAACGATTCGCATCCCGGTGCACATGATCGAGACGATCAACAAGCTGATGCGCGTTCAGAAACAGCTCGTGCAGGATTACGGTCGCGAGCCCACTCCCGAGGAGGTCGCGGATGAAATTCAGCTCCCCGTCGAGCGCGTGCGCGCCGTGCTGAAAATGGCGCAACAGCCCATCTCGCTCCAGTCGCCCGTCGGCGAGAGCGACGACACGAGCTTTGGCGATTTCATCGAGGATAAGAGCGCAGAAAACCCGAGCGACATGACGGCGATCGTGCTCTTGAAAGAGAAGATCAAGGACGTGCTCGAGTCGCTGACCGAGCGCGAGCGGCAGGTGCTGGAACAGCGCTTCGGCCTCGTCGATGGCTACAGCCGCACGCTCGAGGAAGTCGGCCGGCAATTCAAAGTCACGCGCGAACGCATCCGCCAAATCGAGGCGAAAGCGCTTCGGAAAATGCGCCACCCGACCCGCATCCGCCAGCTCGAAGGCTTCCTCGAAGCCAACGAAGTCTGAGGCGCCCCCGCCCGCCTTCGCGGAAAAGTGACCGCGTATTTCGCGGGTGATGAATCGGCGGTCCTCCGCGCAATCCGCAGTTCAAAACATCCGAGAAACCGCGCAACTTCATGCGACTCCCCGCGTTTCTCCCCGCATCATGAATCACGAAGAACACGACGATCTCTGGCGTCTCCTGGGCAAGGCTCGCACGCCGGAAGTCTCGCCATTTTTCTCGCGCAACGTCCTCCGTGAACTCCGTGCAAACCAGCAGGAGCAGCCCGGCGTCATCGCATGGATTTTCCGCCGCTGGCAGGTCTCCCTCGTCACCGCGCTCGCAGTCACATTCGCCACCATCGGCACTTGGCAATATTCAAACCGCCAGCCGACTGTCGCTGAACTCGCGCAACAGGTTTCCGCGAGCCCGGATTACGCGGTCATCACTCACCTCGACGAACTGCTCGCGTCCGAAGAGAGTTCGGTATGGCTCGACAATTCCCGCTTCTAACTGGCGCACTTTTAGCCCTCGCGCTCACCGCGCAGGCACAGGAAGGAGCGGACGGCAAAAAAGCTAAACCGTCACCCGCTCGTCCGATGCACGGCGCGATGTCGCCGGAATTCGAGAACGTCCGCAAAGCGATCGAGGCGCTCACACCCGAGCAACGCCAGCGTTTTCAGGAGAATTTCCAGCGCTGGGCAAACCTCTCTCCCGAGAAAAAAGAAGCTCTGCGCGAGCGCGAGGAATTCCGCAAAAAGCGGATGACCGAGGAGATCGACGCCGCAATCAGCGAGGCCGTCCTCACCCTCGACTCGAACCGCCGCGAACTCTTCGTAAAACGCTACGGCGAGGAGCGTCGCAAAATCGAGGAGCAGCTTCGCAAGGAGATGGACGAAAAGCGTAAGCCGCTGATTACGGAAATCGTGGCGAAGCTAAAGACCGAATTCTCCGCCCCCGCTCTGTCCAAATAGCGCGCGGAGCAGAGGCTTTATTTCGCGCCCCGCGGCGGCGCCGACACGATTCCGATGAGGCGGCTTGCGTTTCCCGGTGCGCCCTCGCAAAACAGCCGCGCATGAAACTCTTTCCCTGCCTCATCGCGCTCGCTGCGCTTCTGACTCCCGCCTTCGCCGCGCCGCCCTCGCCGGTCATCCAGATGAATGTCGATGCGAGAGAGATGTCTCGTGCGCTGCTTCATGCACGCCTCGAAATTCCGGCCGCGCCGGGCGAACTCGCACTCTGGTATCCGAAGTGGATTCCGGGAGTCCACGCGCCGTCCGGCCCGGTGCAAAACCTTGCGGGACTGCGCTTCGAGACGACGAAAGGCGAGCCGATCACGTGGCGGCGCGATGAGGAGGAACTCAACCGTTTTATCCTCACTGTCCCCGCAGGTAGCGACCGCGTGATCGCGAAGCTCGACTACATTTGCAATCAGCCGACGGTGAATTCAAGCGGCGTGGACAGCTTCGGAAACTCCCTCCTCGCCGTCATCAACTGGAACACCGTGCTGCTTTATCCCGACGGCACGAACATCGACAACACCAGCGCCCGCGTGCAGCTCAAGCTCCCTGCCGGATGGAAATTTGGCACCGCTCTCGCGACCGAATCCGAGTCACCGGAAGGCATCGTTTTCAAGCCCGAGACGCTGCGGCGCGCAGTCGATTGCCCGCTCATCGCCGGCGAGAATTTTCGCACGATCGAGCTCACGGGAAAGAACACGTCACCGGCTTTCCTCGACATCACAAGCGAGTCGGGGAGCGCCATCCAGCTCGATGAAAAGCTCATCGCGCAGTATAGAAAACTCGTCGCCGAAGCCGTCGCGCTTTTCGGCGGTTCGCGCTGGGACTCGTATCATTTTCTCGTCGTCTGCAGCGATCGACTGCCGGGCAATGGACTCGAGCATTTGTCGTGCAGCTTCAACTGCGTCGGCGAGCGCGAACTCATCGATGAAAAGAAACGCAAGATGTGGCCCGCTTATCTGCTGCCGCACGAATTCACGCACGCGTGGTGCGGAAAATTCCGCCGCCCGGCGGGCATGGTGACGACCAATTTCAACCAGCCCGAGCACACGAAGCTCCTCTGGATTTACGAGGGCCTCACGCAATACATCGGCGAAGTCCTCACCGTCCGCAGCGGACTTCTCAGCCTCGCCGATCACCTTCCTGCCTTCGCGAGCAAGCTCGATTATCTCACGCAGGAAACGGGGCGCGACTGGCGTCCGCTCGAGGATACAGCCGTCGCGAGCCACCTCGGCCGCGCCCACAGCCAGTCGTGGGGACAGCTCCGGCGCGGGCAGGATTACTACGACGAAGGTCTCGTGATCTGGCTCGAAGCGGACGCGCTCATTCGCGAGAAAACAAGCGGACGGAAGAGCCTCGACGACTTTTGCAAAAAGTTCTTTGCCGCCGACCGCGCGCACATGCCGCTCGTCGTGCCGTATGAATTAAAGGAGGTCACTGCCGACCTCCGGGAGCTCGCGGATGAAGACTGGGACAAGTTCTTCGCGGATCGCGTCGGGAAAACGAAGGACGCGCTTGGGCTTGAGTTCCTTACGAAAACCGTCGGATATCGGATGCAGTTCGACGCCAAACCGAGCGAATATTTGCTTGAGCGGGAGAAAGATCGGAAGTCCGTGATCGCGGTCGATTCACTCGGTCTCTCGGCGAGTGAGGAGGGCAAAATCATCGGCGTAGTTCCCGGCACGCTCGCGGATAAAGCGGGACTTTCCGGCGGCATGATCATCACCGGCGTGGCCGGGCGAAAATTCAGCGGCCAGCGGCTGAAGGACGCCATCGCCGACAGCCCGACCGCGCGCAAAGTCGATCTCCTCGTCCTCGACGGCGATACGTTCCGCAACGTATCGCTCCCCTACTCCGACGGCCCGAAATACCTCGAACTCACCCGCACTGCCGACCACCTCGACACTCTGGCGGAAATCCTTAAACCGCTTACGAAAGACGACGACAAGAAGTAGCGCGTTGTAGCCGGGATCGCTGATCCCGGAAGGCGCGCGCAGCACGAAAACTTTCTAAAACCTCGCTCCTTTCGTCGCAGTCTTAACGCGCACGAGGAACATGTTTGCGGTGATGTAAATCGTCGAGCCGTCGTCGCCCCATGCGCAGTTGCCGGTGGGTTGTCCGGTCAGAATAGTGCCGAGGTGTTTGCCCTCTGGCGAAATGATGAGCACCCCACCGGGCCCCGTTGCGAAGAGGTTTCCCGAGCGATCCACCTTCAATCCATCCGGGTTTCCCTTGCGATCCGGGGACACCAGCGGCAGAGCGTCGAAGAAGGTCCGTCCATTCGCGACAGTGCCATCTGGCTGCACATCGTAGGCCATGATCCGCGGCGCTTTCTCATCGGATACCGCCACGTAGAGCACCTTTTCATCAGGTGAGAAAGCGAGGCCGTTTGGAAACGTCAGATCCTTCACCGCCGCCGTCACCGCGCCGTCGTTTGCAATACGGAAGACGCCGTTGAAATCCAATTCCTTCAGCGGCGAATCGTTCAGCTTGTCCAAACCGTAAGGAGGATCTGTAAAATAAATGTCGCCGTTTTTCGCCACGATCGCGTCGTTCGGACTGTTGAATCGCTTGCCGTCGAACTTGTCCGCGAGCGCCGTCTGCTTTCCATCTTTTTCCAGCCGCGCCACACGCCGCTCGCCATGCTGGCAGATGATGAGCCGCCCTTCCGCATCCACTGCGAGCCCGTTCGAGCCCTGCTCGCGAAAGCCCTCGACTTGGGTCAGCATTCCGCTCGGCTTGAGAAACGGCACAGCCTTCGCCGCGCCCGGCGCCCATCGATAGATCACATTTTCCGGCACATCGGAGAAAAGGAGCGCGCCGTGAAACCACACCGGCCCCTCCGACCATGTGAAGCCGTCGGCGAGCTTCTCGATCACCGCATCCGGCGCGATCACCGCATCCATCGCGGGGTCGATACGGTCGATGGTGCCGTGGAATTCCACATCGGGAGTCGCGGCGAAAATCGCAAGCGGGGCAAGCACGAGGGGGAGGAGAAATTTCATGCGCGGAGATTGCCACTGCCCGTCCGGGATTCAACGCCGATCCATCTCACAATGGCATCGGGCTATTTCCCGGCCGCGACTTCATCGCACCGGAAACTCCGTCCCCTTCACCTCTCCGCGCAACAACCGACCGGCTTGACCGGTGAGCCACAGATACTCGTCACCCGGCACATCGGGCTCGATGACGAATTCCGTCACGCCCGCCGGCACGTCGCTGCGCACCTTGAAAATCGCCGTCCCTTCATCCATCTCGTCGAACATCGCGACGTAAAGTCCCTTCGCGCCCGCCGCGTGCGCGCCCACACACTGCGCCCACAGAAATCGCCCTCCGAGCCGAGGGATCGCATTCAGCGGCGCATCTTTTCCCCGGCTCGCCGAGAGATTGTGCCAACTGAACCCCGGGAACGCCACAGGCAGATACCCGAGCCCGCGCTCCCGGCACCACGCGATGTCCGGCGTCTCCACCTTTGCGGCATGAGCAGTGGCAGCGACCGGTGTAGAAAAACGCCCCACATTCCACGGACTCACCACATCCGCGAGCGCCACCACCTCCAGCAGGGCCGGATCGTGGATCGCATCCCTCTCCAGCGTCCGCCAGTAGGCCGGCACCCCCACCATCACCGCGCAGCCGCCGAGCGCGGCATCTTTTTTGAAAAACTCGATCAGCCTGCGCCACTCATCGAGTATTGGCGCGCGGTCGTTAAAGCCCAGCCCCCACAGCGCCACCAGCGGCTTTTCGCGCAGCCGGAGATACGCCGGATTTTCTCGTGAATCCCGCAAATGCATCTGCGCTTCCAGCCGCTTCCAATCGGCGATCACGAGCTCCGTTTCGCCCGGTTTGATGCCGCTCAAATCATACATCAGTGCCCAGCACCGGCCAGTCGCCGTCGCCGCGCTCCGGCAGGAGTCCAGCACTTCATCTGCGGGCTTGCGAAAACGCGGATCGCGCGTGCTCGCCACGAATCTCTGGAGGAAGACCCCATCGATCCCGTACTCGAGCATCCACTGGAAATGAAGCTGCACCGTCGCTCGCCGCACCGAACTGAACACCTCGGCCACCGACCCGTCCACCATCTTGAACCCCGTCGCAAACCGCTCCTCCGCCGCCAACTCCCGCACATCCGGCCACAAGTCGATCCCGCACTTCCCCGGCTCGAACGTCTTCCCCGGCGAGTAGTGATGCCAACCATTCTGCGACCCATCCTCCGGCACGCGGAACCACCCCTGATACCCGCACATCACCTTCCCATCGAGCCCGTCCGCCCGGCACATTTGGCAGAGGAAAAGGAGCAGTAAAATGGCGCGCATCGGCAGCATGGAATCGCGAAGCCCACTCCACGGCAAGCCGCGCGCCAATCTTCATTCTCGCACCCGCCGCGCTTTTTCCAGCACGCTTCCGACCCGATGGGCGACACTTTTTCCCAGGCATTCATCTACCTGCTCGCCGCCGTCGTTTTGGTGCCGATCGCGAAGCGGCTCGGACTCGGCTCCGTGCTCGGCTATCTGCTCGCGGGTGTGGCGATCGGGCCGTTTTGCCTCCGGCTCGTGGGCGAAAATGGCGGGGTCATGCACGTCGCGGAGTTTGGCGTCGTGATGATGCTTTTCGTCATCGGGCTCGAGCTGCGCCCCGCACGGCTGTGGGAGTTGCGAGGGCCGATCTTCGGGCTCGGCGGCGCGCAGGTGGCAGGCACCGTGGCACTCGCAGCGGCTGTGGCGGTGGCGCTCGGTGTGCAGTGGAGTTCCGCGGTCGCGATCGGCTGCATCGTGGCGATGTCCTCCACGGCGATCGTGCTGCAGTCGCTCGGCGAGAAGGGCCAGATGAAGACGCCCGGCGGCCAGGCGTCCTTCGCGGTGCTGCTGTTTCAGGACATCGCGGTGATCCCCATCCTCGCACTTTTACCCCTTCTCGCCCCGACGAAAGCGATCACCGCCGTCGGCGCGCAACCCGCATGGCAACAGGCTTTGCTGGTGTTGACAGCCGTCGCGGCTGTGGTGCTCGCAGGGCGGTTTTTGCTGCGCCCGTTCTTCCGCTACATCGCCGGGACGCGGCTGCGCGAGATGTTCACGGCCACGGCGCTGCTGCTCGTGGTCGGCATCGCACTGCTCATGCAAATGGTCGGACTTTCGCCCGCGCTCGGCACATTCCTCGCGGGCGTGGTGCTCGCGGATAGCGAATATCGGCACCAGCTCGAGACGGACATTGAGCCGTTCAAGGGGCTGCTGCTCGGGCTATTTTTCATCTCGGTCGGCGCGGGGATCGACTTCGGGCTCATCGCGCGGGAACCCGGCACGATCGCGTTGCTGGTGGCTGGCGTGCTGGTGTTGAAGTTTCTGCTTCTGCTGGGGCTCGGGCGTTTGTTCAAGCTAGAGTTCAGCCAGTCTCTGCTCTTCGCGTTCGCACTCGCGCAGGGCGGTGAGTTCGCATTCGTGCTGTGCTCTTTCGCCGAGAGGAATGGGGTAATCGCAGGAGAGGTCGCAGGGCTCTTCGTGGCGACGGTCGCGGTGTCGATGGCCTGCGCGCCCGTGCTGCTGACGATCAATGACAAGTTGGTGCAGCCCCTCTTCGCGCAGCGCGAAAAGGAGCGCGAGCCAGACGTGATCGACGAGCACGACAGCCCCGTGATCCTCGCGGGCTTCGGTCGCTTCGGGCACATCGTGGGCCGGCTACTCCGCGCAAATGGACTAGCGACCACCGTCCTCGATCACGACTCCGATCAGGTGGAAACGCTGCGGCGCTTCGGACTGAAATCCTACTACGGCGATGCCACGCGGGTCGATTTGCTGAGGATCGCCGGGGCCGAAAATGCGCGGCTTTTCATCATCGCAATCGACGACGAGGCAAAGGCGCTGGAACTCGTGAAGATCGTGCGCGAGCACTTTCCGAAGCTGCAAATCATGGCGCGGGCGACGAGCCGCCAGCACGCTTACGAGCTCTACCGACTCGGCGTGCCGGATGTCTTCCGCGAGACGGCGGGGAGCGCGCGGGAGTTGAGCATCGCCGCGATGCAGGCGCTCGGTCTGAGCCGCGAACGCGCGCAGCGGGCAGCGCGGATTTTCCGCGATCACGACGAGGCGTCCGTGCGCGAGATGGCAACATTCATCGGCGACGAGGAAGCGTACGCATCGAGTGCGCGACGGCACATTTCCAATCTTGAGCGCGCGCTCGAATCCGACATCGCAGCGATGGAGCAAAATACGTTCGTGATCTCCAGCGACGGCTTCTTTCGCGCCGCGGAGTGACGCCCTGCAGGATAAACGGTGCTTCTTTTACCCGCGGAGAGAGTTCGCCAGAGGCGATTGGCAGAAACGCGGGTGAGGCATCGTGATGAGCGCGATCGATAACTCTCGCCATGAAGCGCCCCACAAATGTCGCGTCGCCTCGAAGCGCACGGTGGGCGCTTTGCCTATTGCACGAGCGGGACCATCGTGAATGAACCGGGAGGCGCCTTTCGTTTGAGCATCCCGCCGAACATTCCCTGCGCCTGCAGGACGACGCCCTCGAGCGAGTGCCGCTCTTTTGCCACGGTGTCGGTGTAGGCACCGGTCACGCGGCCGGTCCGCCGCGCGATGGATAATCCGATCTTCTCTCCACTCACCGGAGCGGGGAAGAAGGCGTTGGTCGGCGTGAGGTGAATCCAGCGTTGCAGCTCTCCGGGAACGAGGCCGGCGATTCGGAGGTCGAGCAAATCTTGATCTTGCGGCAGCTCGACGACGGTATGGCCCGCCGACGGCGCTTTGTAGCGCGAGCCGACGACGTCGATCTCCGCGACAAACGGCCCGGGCAGTGTCCCAGGGACTTTCTGCGTCGGCTTGCGCCAGCTCAGTTCGCCTCCCACCTCGGCGTCCACATCGGTGGCCGGAAGCGTGATTCGGCCGCAGAGTTCGCCCGCTCGCGAGGCTTTTGCTGGGTAGAGTCGGCGGTAGAACGCGATGCGGCTGGTGGATTGGACGTAGGAACCCGTCGAGACGACGCTGCCATCCGGTAGCTTGCCGGCGATCGTGACGCGCCCGCGCGCGGAAATGCGCATGATGAGGTAGCCGGGCGCGACGGGCGCGGTGCCCGGCTGCAGGAGCACTGTGTAGCGGCCACGTTGCGGCGCGGGATGCGGCAGCCGCGAATAGACATGCAGGGGCAGAAGCCCTTCGCTGCGGAAAGCGACACCGCCCGTATCGTGAGTGACCGATGCCGAAACCGTCAGCGTGCTGGGGTCGAGCTGGACGCGCACGGTGAGCGGCGTTTCATGGCGTCGCGAGATCGTCTTCGCGGCGGCGAGTTCCGTATCCAGCGAGCCGCGAAAGACGTGGATAAGGCCACGGTAGTTCAACTTTCCCGTGAAGCGCCCGCCGCGCGCGATGGTCACCGTAAGCCGCCCCGGGAATGGCGTCTGATCCGCGCCAGACGGCTCTTGCTGCTCGAGCACGTCCTGGTAGGTGCCCTTCACGTCGCCCCAAGTGAACACCTGCAATCTCGCCGGATCGCTCTCCTTTTCCGCCACGCCATTGCCAATGCGGACGGTGTAGTTGCCCGCGTCGGTATTCAGCAAGTGCTCGAGCGTGAGCGTCGGCTCGGTCGCGCCGGGGATATCGGTACCATCTTTGATCCACTGATACGTGAATGGCCCGAAACCCTCGACCTGCACGCTGAAGACCACACGGCCATTCTCGACGATGCCGCGCGAGACGGGATGCACGACGAAGCGCGGCTTGAGATGGACGGACACGGCTGCGGGATCGCTCGTCTTCGGCCCGACGATGTTCGTCACGACGCAGCGATAAGTGGCTTGGTCGGAGAGTTTTGCATCGACGATTTGCAGGCTGGAGAATGTCGCGTCCTGGATCGGCGCGTTGTCCTTCGTCCACTGAAAATCGAGCCGTCCCGTGCCTGTCGCGCCGACCGTGAGCGTGATCGAATCGCCTTCGTTCACGAAAGTCGGACCGAGCTGCTGGGTAAAGGTGACAGGGTCATTCACGCTCAGCGCGGCAGCAGCGCTGGTGCCGGTGTCGCCGGTGTTGTTCACGATCACGTCGTAGCTGTCCTCATCGGTCTCCGCCGCCGCGGAGATGGTGTAAGTCGCGGCGTTCGCGCCGGTGATCGGCTGCGAGTTTCTGCGCCATTGGTAATTGAGTGTCAGGCTGCTCACCGCGGTGACGCGGAAAGTGACGAGCGTGCCGGGGTTCACCGTTTGCGGCTCGGGGTCGGCGGTGATGACGACTAGTGGAGTCGGGGCGAGGACGTTGAGCGTCACGGTGGCGCGCGCGGACGGGCCAAAGAAATTCGACGCCGACCACAGGAACGTCTCCGTGCCAACGGCGTCCGTGAGAGGCTCGTAGGTGAGCATTGGGAGGTCGGCCAGGGCGATCGTTTGGCCCGCGGTCACTGCGGCGGCTCCGAGTTTCAACGTGCCGTTTGCGGGAAGCTGCGTGATGACGATCCCCGTCAGTGCACCGCCATCCGGGTCTGTAAAGCGGCCGGCAAAATCAGTTTTCGTGAACTTGATCGGCGTGTTTGGCGGCGTCGCTTTTGAAAAAGAACCGGCAGAAGCAGCGAGTCCGCTCGTGGCAAAGATGGCCACGTCGTCGATCGCCCAGCCGTCGAATTGATACGTCTCGTCCGCAGTGAACCGGAACCGAAGACGAAACGCCCCGGTGGCAAAAGTCGCATCCACAAACGCCTGACGGCGCATCCAGCCGGGCGCGCTCACCACCCCTGTCAGCGCCTCGTCCGACTGCACGGCCGACCAAGTGGCGCCATTGTCGTTGGAAACTTCGACCGCGCCAAAATCGTAACCTTCCTCGGTGTCGAAAAACTGTCGCCACGAGACAACGAGCAGCTTTCCGGCAGAACCGGTGAGGTCATACGCCGACGAGGTCAGCGCGCTCGCCTCGCTGGCATTGTACAAGCCATTGAGATTCGTCGCCCATGCGTGACTACCCGAGAAAGCCGCGCCGGGAGCGGACACCGGCGTGCCGTAAGCCCACGAAGAATTCGCGCCGCTCGCGACGTATCCGCCATCGCCGAGCTCGAAATCCTGGCGCGGCACAGCCTCAGCAAGTGTGGCGGCGGTGAGGCGAAGGTCGTCGATGAAGAAGCCGCCATCCGAAGGGTAATCGTCCGAGATGAGGCGGAAACGGATTTTGAACGCGGCGGTGGCGTAAGAAGGATCGAGCATCGCGGTGTGCTGCGTCCACGACGCGTCCACGACGCCGCTGCGCGGGCCGAAGACCGTCTCCCAAGTCCCGCCGCCGTCGCGCGAAACCTCGACGCGAGCGGGGTCGTACCCGTCCTCGCTCTCGAGCCATTGCCACCAGTGGACGACGATCGCCTTTCCCGCGAAAGCGGAAAGGTCGTACGCCGGCGAAGTGAGGATCGCATCTTCGCTGCTGGAGTAACTGGCCGAGGTGAGATTCGTCCCCCAAGCCTGCGTCCCGGAATGCGCCGCGTGCGGGCCGGCGACAGGCGGACCCCATTTCCAAGAGGTGGCGCTGCTCGTCGTGAATGACCCTGACGTCAGCTCGAAATCCTCCACCAGCGGAAGTGCTGCCGCGAAGGCGCGCCACGAGAGCAGCATTGCCACAAGGAAAGTGAAACGGCGGAGAAATATCATGGCAGTTTCGGCGGAAGATCAGTGGACGCGGCAGACGCGGGGAGAAGCTCCGGGTGCAGCTCGACCGGCACCGCTGCGCGAACTTTTTCGAGATAAGCGGACTCGATTTTCTCCCGCTTCTCGCGGAGCAGTCGGGCTCGGATCGCCGGCTCGACGCTGGCCAGCGGCGCTGCTGCCGGAGCGCGCCGCTCGATCAGCTTCACGAGATACACGCCGTTCTTGCCCCAAATCACATCGCTCATCGCGCCCGCCGCAGGCAGCGCAAATCCGACCTCAATCACCGCGTCGTCGATCCGCTGCGGATGCCGCCCGCGCTCAACCCAGCCGATGTCGCCCCCACGGTAACGCGTCTCCTGGTCTTGGGAAAATTCGACAGCGAGTGCGCCGAAACTCTCCACTCGGGAGTTGCTCACCGGCTGCGCTCGGCTCTGCGCCGCTCCGAGCCGCTGCCGCCCCACCGCATCCGCCCCGGCTGGTGCCTCTTGAAAAAGCACCGCGAGATGCACGCGCTCCGGCGTGGTGAATTCGACCCGGCTCTTCTCGTAAGCCGCTGCCACTTCAGCGTCGCTCACGGTGGCGGCTTCGAGCTGAGGCGTCAGCACGCGCTCCTTGAGTTTCGCGACGAGTATATCGCGAATCAGCTCCCGGATTTCCCGGTCGCTTTCCAAGCCGGAATGGCGCGCGGTCTGCACGAAAATCTCGCGCTCCACGGACTCGTCGAGCAGTCGCCGTGGATCGAGCTTCACCGGGCTCGCTCCCTGCCGCTCACGCAACTCCGCGGCAAATTCCTCGACCCGAATCTCGCGGTCTCCCACCCGCGCGATCACATCGTGCGGCACCGGCTTTTTGCATCCCGAAAGGAGCGCCGCGCAGAAGAGCGCACTCGCGCCCGCGATGTGGAGGCGCGCGATCATTGCGGCACGAGCTCCGCGGAGCCGGGTTGAAGGCCATTCAGGAAATAGCCAAAGCCGTGGTTTTGATCCTGCAATACAGCTCCACGGATCGCGCGCTTCGCGCCATCGACTTCCACCGTGCCGGAGAAAACGCCATTCGGCCGATTCAGCTTCAGCTTCACGGAGCTTCCCGTGGGGGCCTGCATCTTGTCGCGGTTCAGCACATCCAAGGTCGTGTCGCTCCCAATGCCAAGCCCACCTTCCCGCAGACTCAGCACGACGTGGCGATCGGAGGAACTCGGAAAATCCAAGGCGCTCACTTCCGCCACCGAGGGCGCGACGTAAAGCGAGCCGACCGTCGGCAGCAAGCGGTCAAGCGCCGCGAGCGCAGGCCCGGCGGCACGCACCCATCGAGTCGTGCCACCAATCGGCACGTTCGGCGACTCCTGCAACATCCACGTCCCGAGAAGCCAACCCGCGCCGCGTGGCAGATTGACCATCCACGTCACCGAGCCGTCCTGCAGCCGCGTGGCGGCGGCGCTGAAAGGCGTCCCATCCGCGAGTTGCCCGGCGATGCGGGCTGCGGAGCTGCGCGCGAGATTAACCGTGGCAAAACCAGACGCTATCGGCACGCCGGACGGAGCGTTCAGCGCGAGTGTGAACTTCAGCCCGGCGTCCAGCTTGTCCTTCTTTTCCGCGTCCGCGACTCCTGCCAGTAGGTGATCCATCACACCACCCCCGCTGATTTCGCCCGTCAGGGGAAAGTCAGGGTTTTCCAAGTCAATGCTCAGACTGACCGAAATCGAATGCCTTTCCGCACGCAGCACGACCTCCGCGTTCCCATCTGCGTCGAACCTTCCTTTCCCCGAATAGGTGACGCCGCGCAAACGCACCTTGATGCTGAATGCGCCGGTACTTTGCAGGCTGACGTTCAAGTTCCCAACCGGCGCCCCGTCCGCGGAGACAAGCAGCGGAGTGTAGGCGCCGGCAGCGGCGGGAAATGGGAAGCTGATCGTGACGTGACCGCTGGCCGTGCCGCCCCGTCCGTCGCCGATCGTGTAGGTAAAATCGTCCGCCCCGGCGAAGCCCGGGCCAGGCGTGTAGAGCACGGTGTCGCCGACGATTTCCGCCGTGCCCGCCGCGCCCTGCGTGACGCTCTCGAGTTCCACCGCGTCGCCGTCTTCATCGCCATCGTTGGTCAGCACCGGGATCGTGACCGCATTTCCACCGGCCACGTAACCGGCATCGTCCACTGCCACGGGCGCGTGGTTTTCAGGCGTCTCGACCGCCGAAAGATCGCCGGTGAAAAGCGTGCCTGCCCGCCTCCACGTTTCCAAATCGGTCGCCGCGAGCCTGACTCCCTGCAGCGTGATTACCACGGCATCGGTGCCACCCAGCGGGATGCGGAGTTGCGAATTTTCCCCCGACGTCACCTCCACGCGGTCGGTCAAGGCACCCGGCGAGCCAAGAAGAAGGCTGCTCAGATCGAGGACGTCCCCTTCGGCCTTTTTGAAATCCTCGATCACGGTCTTCCCGCGACCCGCAACGAACACATCCGCGCCCGCGTTGCCGCGCATCGTCGTGGTCCCCTTTCCTCCGATCAAAATGTCGCTGTTCATGCCCGCCTCGATGCGCACCGACCCATCGCCCGCGAAGATCGCATGATGCCGCGCCTTTCCAAAGCGCGAGACGAACGAAGACTTATAAACTGGCGGATTCATCCCGGCGCTCGGCACGGAGAGGTTCCGGCTCGGCAATTCCGCGCGCCCGTCCCACACCGTAAAGTCGAACCCGCGTGCCAGCAGCGCCGCAGCGATCTCGTTTCGCTTCTGCGCGGCCCCCGCCCATTCCTCGGCGAAGGCCGATGTCGCGCGCCGTTCCCAAAGATCGAGCGCCCTCCCCGGCGCGGGAGCTGCCGCCCCGGCCCAGAGCTCACCCGCCCGGCCCTCGGCAGCGTCGGGACGAAAAACGGCGACCGCGACCTCCCGCGCGATGGGCACCAAGGGCCGATTCGCGGTGAAGATGTTCAGTTTCAGCAACGACGCGGTCACCGCCGGATCGACGTGCGCGAATTCGACCAGCCCGGCATCAATGTCCTCTTGCGTGAAAGTATCGCCCGCCTTGAGCGTGCGAGTCGGCAGCCTCGGATCGGGTCGCGCATTTCTCAGCAGCACCGAACCACCAGTCGGCGCGACCGCCAGCCGATAGACGATCTGCGCTGGGGCGGTTGTGGAGGCGACCGTGCGGAGGAGCAATCCGGTCGCGCCTTGGCTCATCACCGTAACCTCGTGGGTCAGAAGTTGAGGCAGTTGATCGTCGGTGCGCGGGTCGAGGCCCAAGCGAAAGGCTTGGAGATAGGTGTAACGGTTGTTGCCGAAACGCAGCGCCGCGTCGCCCGCCCACTGTTTGTCAAGCCCGTGCAAATCCTCCCACCAGTCGGGAATGCCATCGCCGTCCGAATCGTCTAGCGCATGAAAAACTTCCAAGTCGAGCCGATGCACCGCTCCGCGTTTCGGCTGCGACGCGGTGAAGCCGGATGATCCGCCGACTGGTACAGCGGGCTCGCCATTCACGAGGATGACGCCGCTTTCAAAATCCACGTCGGTCGGCCTGAGCGGCAGCGAATCGCCTGCGACGGTGAGGTCGAGCGACTTCGCCTGATGCGGCACTTTCAGTTTGTACGAATACGCGCCTCCTTGAAGGGTCTCGATCGGCGCGGTGACGGTGAGAGGCGCCGAACCGCCGCCGGAAATCGTCCACACCAACATGCCCTCATGGAGCTGATACTCTTGGCCGCTGGTGCGGTTGATGATGCGTCCGAAGAAGACGGTCTCCGGCTCCGGCACCTGCGCCAAGCCGCTGACCGCCAGCGATATGAGCCAGAGGATGGCCGCGCCGCGCGAAGCTCTGGAAAGGGCGCCCATGGGATTAATTTCCGGAGTACCCATAGGTGTTGAAGTAGAGTTTTATGTCCGTGACATTGTTGATAAAGGTGTCGAGCGCCTTGTCGCCGTCGCTGAGCATCGTCCCGCCGGGGATGATGAGCAGCCAGTTCGTGTTCCAGACCGAGCGGCCGGAGAGTCGGGTGTCTGTGGCGAAATTTGGCGTCCCAGCGGTAATCCCGGCACGGAAACTCGAGAAGCGGCGGATTTCTGCCAGCGGGCCGGTGAGGCCGTCGGTCACGGGAATCCAGTCGGGGTTGCTCAGGTTGCTATTGCCCACCGGAAACGGCACGGGCAGCGCCTGATCGAGCACGGTCCAAGTGCGCGTTTTTAGCGAGAGGCTGTTCGGCACCGTGAGAACATCGAGCCCCGCCGGCACCAGATAGGCCTGCGGGGTTGCCGCAAGCGCGGCAACCGGATATCCCTCGAACAATAGGCCCGCCGAGGCGATCTTGTTGGCAAAGTTGGTGGGGTTGAATGCCACGTCCCCTGCCGCCAGCGCTTTGCCGAAGAAATTCCGGCCAAACACCGTCTGCGTGTTGAACGGGATCACTAGGCCCGGCAGCTTGCCGGCGCTGCGGGCGACCGGCGGGCGGCAGAAGCGGCGGAACTCCGGCACGGTCCAAAGATCGTCCTTGCGGCTGTTCTGCAGCAGTTGCTTCCAGCCTGCCGCGTTCGTCCGTGCCTGCTCGCGCTTCATGGAAAATCCGCTCGTCTCGATCTGCGGGTTATTCAATCCGAGGCGACCTTTGAGCACGGAGTAGTTCGCCTTCAAAGTCGCGAGCACTCCCGACAGTCCGCCGCCAGCGTTGGTCGGGCCGTTTTGATACACGCCGAGCGTCCGGGATCGGACGATGTCCTGAAGCAACGGTTGCGCGGATGCGGGATCACTCGGATCGAGGTTCGTCTCGTAGTCGTAGGCCTTGGCCGCAAGATAGACATAGCGCGCCGCGAGGTCGAAAGAGGCGCGGTATTTCTGCAACGCATCGTTGCGGAAGACTCGGAACGCCACATCTTGATAACGCGTCTGCTGTGTGGCACCCGCAGCGTTGCGGTTGAAATCCGCGCGCTCATCGACCAGCGCGAGACCCTTTTGCAGCACGGTGCGGTAGCGGTCCGAGATTTGCCGCGTCAGTTCCAGGCGGCGGAACACTTCGACACGCTGCGCCGCTTCGTTCCAAAGCATCAACTCGAGATCCTTCAATTCCCCCTGGATATCCGCCGCGAAGCCCGCCTTCTCAATTTCCAGCGAAGCCTGCGTCGCAAGGTCATCCCTCCCGATCTCGAGCGCGCTGATCACTGCATCGCTGCCGATCTTCAGCGAGGTAAAGGCGCTCGCGGTTGACGCCCCCGCCAGCAACGCGGACCCGCGCGCAGTGGACGTAAAATCGTTGTCGAGACCGTTGATGACCGGGAAAAACTCCGAAATCGCCAAAGCCGTGTCGAAGGTGTGGGTGCTGGTCTGGGTGTCGAAGACGGCTCCCACGACTTGCAGGCCCGCGATTACCGAGTTCAACGCCAAGGTCACCTTTCGCACGTTGTCATTCACCTGCACTGTTTGCGACGCCAGCCCATGCTTGGCTCGCAGTTGTTCCGCCGCAGCCTGGATTTCCAGAATGAGGTAGTCGTAATCGCCCACGGAAAAGCCGAGGCTCGCCTCCGCTTGGACGAGTTCCGAGATCACCGATTGCAGCTCGCCCGGCGCGCTGCGCCGACCCCATTCCGGCGGGGCCTGGAAGGTGTAGGCGGAGGCGGTCACGGGTAGATTCAAATTTAAGCTGAGCGCGTGGAAGTAACTATCGACCGAAGTGATGGCCGAGTAGCCCTTGGCCATTTGGGTTGGATCGAAGAAGGGCGACACCAGCTTGTTGTCGAGTGTCGTGGCGACCGGGCTGATGACATCCGCGAGGAAGTATTGACTGAAGACGTTCGCGAACTGTGGAGAAGTCGTGACCGTGCTGGCGCCCACTGTGAGGCTCTTCGGATCGACGGTCACCATCTGTGGAAACGCGCTCCAGACGTCGTTAAAGAAACCGTTCGGCCCCGGCACGGTGTCACTGTTGACGTCGTTTACATCGACATACATGTAGAGCGCCAAGTCCGGCCCAGAGTAACCGGTCGGATAGATTTTCCCGGCTCCAATCTGCCCGGAGTACGGTGTGCCGAAAACCTCGATCAACCGATTGCGGTAATCGCGATCCTGCTCGAACGTTTGGCGCATGAACGTCGCCGCTGTGCTCGCCTGCTGCCGGATGCGGTTGGTTTGCAGACTCGCGTTGTCGAAGACCTTCACAGCATTCGCCAGCGCGGTGTCGGCACGGGCCGCGATCTGCTCGAAGTGGCTCTGCGACAAGGCTCCGGGCGTGATGAGCGTCGGGTCGAAATCCATCGGGACCACGTCCGCGGCCAGTCCCAGCGGATTCAGGCCCGTGTTTGCGTCATCCTCGGTGCCTTGGATTTTTCCGAGCTGCGCCGAGATGTTGTGGATGGCTGTGACGGTCGTGCGATCGACTTGCTGGATGCCCGTGTGCGTCGTGTCGGAGGCGGGAATCAGCGCATTCGCCGTAATCCAGTCGAAGTAAGCACCCTGCCCGGCGCGCCGTGCCCACTCGTCCACGCCCCATGCGCGGTCGGGATCGGTGTCCGCGTAGCCTTGCCACTGGCCGTCTGGGTTCTCCACGTATCGCGAACGATAGGTGAGATTGACGATCTCCGCGCCGGCCTTGGCGCGCGCGGCGGCAGAATCGGCAAACTTCCGCTCGTCGAGGAAGTCCACCTTCAAGACGACATCAAGCAAGTTATAGAACTCGGAGCGGGAGACCCAGTTGAAGTAAGGATGCTGGAGCAGCGAGTATTGGCTCTTGATCGCCGTGAGGTAATGGCCCCACGCATCGCCGTGACCTTGCGGGTAGAAGATCATCGCATCCTTCTCGTCGATGAATCCGTCGCGGTTCTGGTCGGTGATGTTGTAGTTGTTAGCGTAGGCGACCTCGCCCTCGCTCTTGGTGAAGTTCCAGAACAGGCGGTTATAGACCGGGCGGCCGTAGCTCTGAGGCTCACCGCGCAGCAGCCCGAGTTCTTCATCGAGTAGCGTGGGCACTTGGTTTTGAAAGGAGAAGATCGAAGGCGCGGCACTGCCATAATCCGAACTCGTGGAGCCGAAGCCCACTGTGGGATCCTGAGCGTCGCTGTAGGCTTCATTTCCCAAAAGCATGTAAAGATCGGAGACCCGCGTCGCCGCGAGTAGCAGCGCGTTGTTGATGCCCGGTGTACTGACTGGTGAGCTGAGATCGATGCTCAGTCCGCGACCGCGATCGAGGACCGTCTGGTAGAGCTCGATCAGGCCGACATTTTCGACCACGTTCTTGTCCGGATTAAGCGCCACCGGGCCTTCATAATGCTGGCCGGCCTCAAGGATCAGGCTGGCATAGGTCGCGGGGGCGCTGTTGTTGCGGAAGTCATTGAATCGCGCTTCAAAAGGATTGATCCGATCGAGCACGCGCTTGATCCAGCCTTGTGCCAGCTGGGGCTGGTAATTTCCCGGGCCGGAGTTCGCAGCGCCGGCAAATTCCGAACCGTATTCCTGCCATTTGGTGCTCGCCCAGTTCGTTGAATTGACGCCGCCCGCTGGCACCTCATTTTTGTGCCGGTAGCGCAGGAAGAAGAGTTGATCGGCCAGCAGCAGGATCGGGTTGCCTTTCAGCTCGATCTGATACTGCCCAAGGCCGCGAGGCTCGTTGTTTGAAGCATCCGCAAACAACTGCCACGCGATGCCCGGCGGCACTGCAGCCTCGTTCCCGTCCTCCTCTCGGTAGAACCATTGATAGACGATGTCGTCCGCATTTGCCCCGAAATCCCCGGTGTGACGGAGCGTGAGTTGCTCGGAAAAAACGTTGTCCGTGGTGATTGTCTTGATCGCTCCGCGATACCTGTCGTTGCGCGAGACTTTGATGACACGCAGCGTGACGGGCCCGCCGATCGTCTTGTCGTTGTTTTCCACCAGCGTCACGTAGCCCTGTGCGAGCGGGTTCGCGGGATCGAGGAAGGCGGGGCTCGGAACCAAGGCGAGGCCTGGGCCGAAGAATTTTTGCGGTGCCGCGGAATTGGGCTCGAGGATGGGTTTGCCGTCCGCGTCCGCGAGGAAGTCGCCGGTCGCAGGGTCACGCTGGTTGGCTTGTGCGAGGCCGGTGTAGTAAGGCGTCTGGCCCGCGTCCGCACCGCTGGTCAGGGCATTCGGGTTACGGCAGATCTTGAAGAGCGCATTGACGGCATTGACCCACACTTGGTTCGACGCCAACTCAGGAATGTCGAGCATCGCCTGTTTCTCGGCACTCGTCAGGATATTGGGCTCGAGCACGTAAACCGGAGGCGGCGCCGCCGTCAGCGTCGCATCGCCGAGGGTCTTCTCATTCACGAAGCCGACCATGCCCAATTCACGTGAGAGCGGATCGAAAAAGACGCGACGCGAAAGCGATGCCGGCAGGTTATTGAATTTCCACACGGTGCCCGAGACGGTCGTGATACCGGTCGCAGGCTGGATCGGCGTGCTCACGCTTTGGGCCTGCGCAATCGTGCCGAGCGAGACGCGGCGCGGCTCCAGCGGTGAAATCAGCCGCGCGGTGTAATTTGTAAACGCGTTCGCGGCCCCGAGGGTGGTCCGCAACTGCGGATTCATCGAGTCGAAGATCACTTCGCCCGTCGCCCAGCCGAGCACTCCAGGAAGACCCGTCGCGGTCGGATGATCGGCGCGATATTCGCCGCCCGAGAAAGTGAGCGTTTCCCCAGCCTTGAGGATCGGTGGATTGGCCGGCCATCCGGCAAAATAGCGCACCTCCTGCGCCGGATAGAGTGTCGTGCCCTCGCGCAATCCAGCCGCAGCCAGAGGCGTTCCGCTGGCGTTTGTCAGCTTCAATGCGGGAATGCCGTTTCCGGTGAGATCGATCCGGCCGCCGGATAAAATGCTGGCGACCACCTCCCCCGCTGGGAAAGCGGCATTGACCGCATCCACGAAGTCCTGCGCGGTTGCTCCACCCAATGTCACCGTAGTCGGTGCGGAAGCCGGCGGAAGACCAATGTCGATGACGAAGCTATTTCCGGGAATGAATCCGGCATTGATCGAAACTCCCGCAGCCAGCGTCTCCGATTGCTCGGCCGGTGGGTCGAGCGCGGTGAGAAAGCCCGCCGCGACCAGCGCTGTTCCGAAGTTGGGATTCTCAGAAATAGTGAGACTCGACCCTCCGTAGAGCACCAGTTCCAGTTTGGAGTCCGCCGTTGTCCGGGCGACGACTTCACCATCGGGAAACGCGTTGATGATGGAATTGATGAAGTCGCCCGGAGCTGGACCGACTAGCGTCACAAAGACCGGCCCGCTCGCACGCCCAGTATCGAGACTGAAAGTGTCGCCGGTATTGAAGGTCGGCGTCGCGACCGTTCCGGTAAATACTTTCGCGGTGCCGGTATTGACCACCGTGCCTCGCGTCTTGAGCAAGGAGGCAAAGCTGGACGTCCCGAACGGGATCGATGTGCCCGGCGACTTCGCGGCAGCACCCTCCCCGAACCAAAACTCGGGCGTGATCCGGTAGTAGAAGTAGCTGCTGAACGCGCCCTGTCCCGCCGCGTAGGCCACGCCGTTATAATCTTCCCAATATGCCCGCGCCGGACTTGTATTGATCCCGAAGGTTTCCGGGCTCGCCACGAAGCCAATGACACGAGCGAGCGGATACGGGGGTTGCACCGGCTCACCCGCGATCATCGTGTAGTCGAAGGTGTAGTTGAACCGTCGGCCCGTCCGCGCATCGACATCGGGATTGAGCGCGGCTTTGGCATCTTCCGCCTGCACGGTATAGACTGACATCTTCGATTCCTTTGCCACCTTGTCGTAGTATTGAACGAGGACGTAGGGGTCGGAGGTGTAGGCCGTGTCGTTCGCGAGCGTCGGGTCGTGGAGGATGTTTAAACCGCCAGTCTGCAGCGCGTAGGCCGCCTGGGGCGGGTTGGCTTGGTCGAGGAATTTGAAAGACGGCGCGATCAACGCATGCTCCTCGTTCGGGTTGAAGCCGGGGAGCGTTCGATCCGGCTGGTTGTAGATTTTTAGGCTCTCAAATTTGTCCGACGAAAACGATAGCTGATCGACGCCTGCGGCGTCCTTGCCTTCGTTCCCGAGTCGGCTCGCGATCACGATCCGCGGCGGCGCGCTCGGCCAGGCGGCGTCGAAGCGCTCCACCGAATCCGACCAGACGATGCCGGTCTGCACGTCGGGGCGTGAGAACCAGATGACGACCAATTCGTCCTCGGCGTCGCTGGTGAACTGCCGGTTCACCGGAATGATCGGCCCGGAGCCGATGATCTTCGTGCGGTCGTAAATCTCGGCGTTGTAGCGCGCATTCTTATGCACCACGAAGCCGGTCTCGAGCACATCGGCGGCGGGCGGCGGCACGGGATGCGTCACCTTCTTTCCCACCGTCGCCGGGGTTGATCCCGCGCCGATCACTTCATCCCACTGCTTCGTCTCCACCACTTTGACGACCAGCTTTTCTTTTGTCTGGTCACCATTCGCCGGCACCGTGTCAGCGGGATCGCGCACGGTAAAGACCAGCGTCGATTTGCCATCCCGCGTGCCGACAAATCCACCGTTGACCGCCGTGGCGTCACCTGAGGAGTACGCCAGTTGTTGAAAGGCGATCGCGTCGCTGCTGCTCGGATCGAGGAAGACGCTCGGCAGGTCGGGGTGAGTGAAATGCTGGAACGGCACCGAGCCAGCGAAGCCGGGGTCGCCCGGAAAGCCGCTCGTGAGTTCCACAATCGTCGGGTCGCTCTGGCTCCCATATTCGAGCAAAACAACACCGGGCCGCACCGGATAGAGCTTCTTCGCGTTCGGATCCCAGAGCGCCATCTGGGCGCCGGAACTGCCCGACGGGCCGTCCACGACCGTGCGCCGGTCCGGCGGCTGCACCTGTGCGGTTGCGATTTGCGAAGGTGAGAGCAGCGGGTCGGTCACAAATGTCGCCGCCTGCCCGATGGTAACGCGTTCGCGATGAATCGTACCGCCGTAATCCCACAGAACGGTAATCGGAAATTGCAGATTCGAGACCTCGGTATAATAAAACGCCGAGGGCGTGCCGCGCGTTCCGACGACGGGATCGGTATTCACGTCGATGCTGCCTTGGTCGGAAAGGAACGGCGGCATGGTCGCATTTTTAAAGCCCAAGAGCTGTCGCGAACCCGCGCCGCCGCCAAACCGCGAGCCAACGAAGACATGCGAACCCGCGTGGAACCAGTGCTCGCCCGAACCGTATCCCGCCTGGCCTTGCGCGAGCGCCGTAATCGGATCGTCCGAGCGCACCTCCGGCAGCGCCTGCGCAGCCTGCACGGTTGTGCTGACCATGACATGATACTGCGTGCTCCAACGGTAGGTGATCGTCGCCGGACCACTCATCAGCCATTGCGGAACCTGCTGGCGAAGCCGCACCACGTCGAAAGCGTAACTTCCGAAATTGGCGTTGAATGTCAGCGTGCCGCCCGGCGCAAAGAAATCGAGGTTGTTCGTGCCTTCGATGGTGGCGGCTTGGGAAAGCGTGATGGTCGTGTCGTCGATAACGGCGAGAATCGTGGTGTTGGCCGGAATGCTCGGCCCGGTGACAACCATGCCCACTGAGAGACCAGCCGTGGTCGCGAGCTTTGCCGTCGTCGCGGTATTCGCAACTACTGGGGAGTAGGAAAGGTTGTTGTCTCCCGTTACCAGTGCCGCCTGTGAAAGAGTGATTGTCCGAGAAGTGGTGATATCAATGGGCTCAACGATTGTCGTGTTGGCGATGTTCGATAGCGTCAGCTTTACCTCCGTCACGTAGTTGAAATCCGTCGGAGCCGAGACGGTCGCAATAGCCGCCCGGGAGAGCGTCAGCGTTCGGCCGATGGTGTAAGACAGGTTGTTCGTCCCACCCGGGTTCACGGCGTTCGAGAAAGTCAGCTTCCTGCGAGTGAACATGAGTGAGGCTGTCACCACCGTAGCCGGTTGCGAAAGCGTGAGCTGAGTGGTCGAGACGATCGCCGAGATGGTCGTGCCCGCCGGGACGACGGAAGTCGGCCCAACCAAGTCGCCGACCGCCAAGCCTGTGGTGTCCACGGCGGTCACGCTCGCGCCTCCCGCCGTGGTGACCGCGGCTAGGGTCGCGGTGTCACTCACATTCCCCGTGATCTCGGTATCCGGTGCGATCCCGGTTCCGCTGACTTGCGAACCAATCACGAGTTCACTGCCAGCAACCAAGCCCGCAATGGCAGTCACGCTGTTGTTGGAGGTAATTGTTTTGACCGATCGAGTAACCGGTGTAATCGCCGTGATCGTCGTATCCGGCGAAGCTGCGATCCCGCTCCCGCGCACGATGTTTCCGATCGCCAGCGCGGGCGTCGCTGGAACTGACGCGCTCGTACTCCCATTCACCGTCGTGGTTTTCACATTGGTGATCACTTCAGCGATGGACACAATCGACGTCCCTGCGGGCAAATGCGTGGAACCGCTGACCGAATTGCCCGGCGAAAGCGGCGGGGTAAATGGCATCGACGGCACCCTGACGTCGGCACTCCCACTCGTGAGGGTGGCGGTGACTTGCGATTTTACGTCCGTCACCGCGGTGACTGTTGTATTCGCCGGAACGACACCGGCCCCGGCCACGGTCATTCCCGTGGTGATCGCCGCACCTCCAGGAACGGTCACGCTCGCGCTTCCCGCAATGGTCGCGGAATCGACACCGAATGCAGGGACCACAGGCGGAATTGAAGTGGTCGCGCTGCGAGTAATTGGAATCGGCGCTTTGGTCAGCGTGACGTGGGTTGCGTCGGTGACGGTGTTGACCGCCGTGCCGAGCGGAATGCTCGGACCACTCACCAACCAGCCTGGCTTCACGCCCGTAGCACTGGCGAGAGTCACCCCAAGGTCGCCCTTCGTCAAAGTCGCCGCGACGCTCCGCTTCACGAGGGAGTCATCGAAGGTCAACTTGGCGGTGGCACTGGTCGAAATAGCATTCGCGGAAAGCGTGAATTGCGTGAGTCCGCTCTTCCCCACAATCGTGACGGGCGGTGCGCCCGGAGCGGGAACCGGAATCCCATCTCCCGTGACAACCCAGCCGACCTCCAGCGGAGCGGCATCGACGAGAGTCACAGAAGGACTGCCACTGGTCACCGCGGCGGTCGCCTGGAGCAAAGCACGCGATGCCGGGAGCGGTGGCAATGGCAGCGGTCGATCCAAGGCCGAAGCCGTCGCGTCGAACCCGGTGACACGATACCTCTTGCCATAAACCGCGAGGTCGGCAGTCGCCCCGTCGATGAAGCTGGTCACTGGCTCGTTCTCCGGAACCCACGATTTGTTGACGACCGGATCGGGATTCCCGAGTGCGAGGCCCGTTGACTCAGGCAAGCCCAAGTCCTTCTTGACCGCGGAAGTGATTTCGAGCGCGTGTTCGGTCCTCCAGTTGAAGATCACTTTCGTCTCACCGGCGAGGATGAAGGTATAGGTGTTCGTCGCGCCAGTAGTCGCCTCGCCGGTCACCGAAAACCCGGTGCAGATGTGGCGGGTTACCGCCGCTGCAGGGGCGATCTCGTTGTTGTTCGGATCATAGTCTGGGAAGACTTGGTTGCCGACTTTATCGATATAAATCCTCGGTGGCACGCGGACCGTCACGATCGTGCCCGCGGAGGTGCTGAGCAAGCTGACGCCACCTTCGTGAATCCCAGTGTCAAAGCTCGTGAGCGGTGCGGGTGGGCTGTCTCCGAGAGTCACAGTCACTTGGTTTCCTTCGACGAAATCCGAATGAACAGTCACCCCATATTGCCCGATCAATTTACCCGTCTCGTCTCCCAGAGCGTAAAAGTCGATGTAGCCAGGCGTTGGCGTCAGCGGCAATAAGCCGGGATTCGTGGGAAGCCCCAGACTCAGTTGTCCGTTGTAAAATGCCCCGGTGAATTCGGCCTGCAGCGATTTCGTATTCCACCGAACGGTGGTAGTTCCCAACACCGCCGGGGGAGGGGCATTCGAGCGGTTTACAAATGTCCAGTCGGACAAATCGGGTTTGATCTGAGCCAGAAAGAAACTCCGGCCCGCAACCGGCTGCGTGGAAACCCCGCTGAAGGTGGTCGTGGGCTCGTCGAGGATACCGGAAACGTAAACATTCCCGGCTCCATCGGTATCGAGCGAGTGCGCTTGATTTCCAGCGCCTTGCGCGGAAGCAAAGGCACGGCCCTGCGGAGCCAGTAGTGAGTCAAACCTAACCACTTCGATCCAAGCCGAACCGACCGGGGTAGAGTTGTCGGTCGTCCCGTAGTCTGAGACACCCCGGAACGTGGAAGCCGCGTAGAGGAAGTTATTCTGCGCGACGCGGAGGTCTCGGAAAGTCGAACCGTTGACTGGATTCGACGGGTTGGAATCCAAGGGTGCACCAACTTTGGACGACGTATTCGTGTAAGCCGTGGGCACGAGCGCATTGCTAAATTTCACGATGTATCCGGTGCGATTCTCCGCATCCACATTTACGGAGTAATGATATTTCGCCGGCCCCAGCGCGATCAGAGTCGAGAAGTAACGGATCGACGATTGAATCGTATTTGGCAGGCCCAGATCGGCGTCACTGATTCTCCAAGCCGAAGTTCGGGCATAGCGATCATCGTTGGAGACCTCATCGTTGTCATAGACGGCGTCCCATTGGCCCGAAACGTAAACACTGCCGGTCAGATCCACTGCCATCGATTGAACCTGATTTCGCGCGGGAGAATTGTAGTGGCTAAATAGCTTCTTCTGGCCCCAGATTTTGAACGTCGGTGTCTGAAGCACGGAACTGATCTTCATTACGAAGTTCTTCGTCGTTCCAGGGGTCGAGCTCGTGTCGCTGCCGCAGACGAAGACACTGCCGTTCGTGGTTGGCTGGACGGCCATCGCCACGGGAATTCTCCCGGCGGGGATGGTATATTTGGTGAAAGTCTGGTCGGTCACGACACCCGTCGCGGTATCGAAATTGGCAATCCAGATTTCGGTGGTCGTGGCTATGTAGAGCTTCACCGTCGGCGAAGTGACCAGACTCGCCTGTCCACTGGTCGCAATCGCCCTCGGATTGGAAAGACCGGGAATGGTGATGGGTGCGCGGACGACTTGGGCAGGATCGAAGACAGCAATGCTACCGTTGGAAAGTAGCACAAAGGTGTAGCCATTGGGAGCGACCGCCTCCCCAACGACCGCCGACTGTGTCCCGATCCCCTGAACATAGGGGCGTGGTGCCGTCGCCGCGGACG
This sequence comes from Chthoniobacterales bacterium, assembly GCA_038207335.1. Lineage (GTDB taxonomy): Bacteria > Verrucomicrobiota > Verrucomicrobiia > Chthoniobacterales > Chthoniobacteraceae > CAIURC01. The sequence goes on from JBBQZX010000008.1 coordinate 26,508, forward strand.
CTGTCGGAGAATAATCGGAGATGCAGCCGAGAACTAGCGCCACGATGGCAAGCCATCGAACTGGCAGAGTGGGAAGCAAAACGCGTCGCATGGTTACGGAGTGTTCAAAGTCGCCACGGTGCTGATGCGGTTCAGGGTCACTGTGCCTTCAGTTTTCAATGTGATTTTATGCAAGCCAGCGATCGACTCGCGGTAGGTGCCCGAGATTCGATCCACGCCATAAGCCGGTGCTGCCCCGAGCGGATCGCCGGGCGCGCCGCTGAACTGGATGCTGAATACGCGGATCAAGTCGAAACCCGCGCCGTGGTCGGGGTGATATTTGTGCCGGTAGGGATTCGTGGGGGCCATCTTGTCCACATCAATCCGGCCCGCGCAGGCTACCCCAAGGCCGACGCCGCCGATCATCGTGGTTTCAAGGCCGGGAAAGTCGAACGCCGCCGTCCCGTAGCGCAGGCCCACGAGTTTGCCGTTTCGTCTCACCACGCCTTCGTATTGAAAAATCTGCGCCGGGTCGGTGACAAGCACCGGTTTGGCGGGCGGCAGCGGCACTCCGTCCGCCTGCGTCTGCATGACGATCACATCTTTCAACAGCCGCACCTGTCCCGAGGCATCCACATGCAGGATGATTCGGATGCTCGCCGTATCCCCCGTTTTGCTCACCACGTCCGCAGCCCCATTCACGGCTTTCTGTACCTCATTCACCTTGCCGAGCGTCACCTCACCCACCCACAGCCCGGCGGCTTTCGGATTTTGTGTGAGATTGAGTCCCGGCGGCAACGTCGGCGCTTGCGGGAAAATCGGCCCGGCAAACCAACTGGCGTCCGTCGTATTGAAAAGCGTCGCCGTCCGGTTGAACGCCCCGTCTGCCACGTCATTCCCCCGTCCTTCAGTGAACGAATAGTGCGCGACCAATCCCGTAGCGCCAGCGGGCAGTTCGCCAAAGGCCAGCAGGATCAGTTCGGACGGCGTCCTCACCCTGTTCCAGATGCGGATTTCATCGATCGAGCCGTCGAAGAAGCTGCTCAAGCCCGTCCCTCCGTGCTTGCCGATTGCGAGGAGCCCCGCGCTTTGCGCGATCGTGGCGGAGTTCACCGACCCGGCGAGTTTGCCGTTGATATAAAAGCTCGTCGTCTTGGCGGTGCCATTCACCACCACCGCCACCTGGCTCCAGACTCCCAACGGCACGACTCCATCGGACTTCGGAGCCAGCAAGTCATTCGCCCCGACGATGAACCTTAAGTGCAAATCCTTGTCCAGCGCCAGTCCGTAACCCGCGTCGCCCTTTTGCACAATCGTCGCATAGCCGACGGTTGGTGCCGATCGCGGCTTGATCCACGCCTCCAGCGTCAGGTCGGTCAGTCCACTCAGCGCCGGGTCCGCCGTCGCCGTAGCGTACTGGTTTGAGCCATTCAGATCGATCGTGTAACTCGCCAAAAGCGGCGTGCCGAGTACCACGCCATCGACCCGGTTGTAGGACGACATCCCGGACGCGAGCAACGCCGGCAACGCCCGTCCCGCGCCTTCGGGCGAGGTCGGGCTGTCCGCCTCGTTGAACCTCCAAAACCCAGCGATTCCCGGCTCCGAGCCATTCAGCCGCAGGACGTAGTTGGCCAAAATCTCCGCTGGCGTGCGCACGAGCCGCCACAGACGCACCTCGTCGATCGCGCCGAAAAAGCCAAGCGTCGGCGCGCTGACGGGAGGCCGCGCCGCGAGCACGACAGGCTCGTTCGTCACCCCGAGAAGCCCGTCCGCGGGCACCGAGACATCGAGCACGCCGTCGAGATAGATGCCCTTTTTCTTCGCTATCGAATCCCAAGTCACCGTCACATGCGTCCACTTTTTCGCCTCCACGCGGGTCGTGCTGATCAACTCCGTCAAGTCGCCACCGGGCACGGTCGTCTGCACGCCCGCAGTCACGAAACTGATCTTCCCCGTGTTATTGTAGCGCACCTCCCACGCGCCCGGCCCCTTCGACAAAACCGCCACGTATCCCGTGTCCGGGATCGCCTGCGGGTAAATCCACGCCTCCGCTGTCATCCCGGCGGCGAAATTGAAATTCGGCGCCAGCGGCTCTGGAAGCTGCACGAACTGCAACGCGACCACCGGCGGAAGCCCGCCGACCACCGGGTACTGCGCCGTCCGATTGCGAAAATAGACCGCCAAGTCGCCATCCGACGCAGGCGAGAGCGCCAAGCCATTCACGCGCTGCGGCAAAATGGCGGCGCCCGCTGCCGGTTTCCCGAGCTGCAGCACGCCGTCGCTCCCGCCAAAAGCGCTGCCCAGCGCCACCGTCCCGCTCGTTTCATTGAAACGCCAGTCTCCCAGCAACCCCGTCTCGCTCCCCCGCAGATACTCGGAGCGGAACATTTTCACCTGCGCCGCCGTCCGCGCCACGGACCACAGTCGCACGCTATCGATGCTCCCCAGCAACGTCCGATCCGTCGCCACGGCGCCGCTGCCAAAAGTCACTGGAAAGTTATTCGCCACGAGTGGCCCGACATACGCCGCGTCCGCCGTGAGCTCTCCGTCGATGTAGAGCTGCTTCCTCGTGCCGGTGAAAACCGCCGCGACATGCGTCCACACACCGAGCGGAAAATCAGTCGTGCTGGCGAGATCGTCAAACGCGTCAGGCACTCCACTCACCGCCGTCCGAAATGCAATCCTGCCCGTGTCGTCGTTCCGCACGATCCCCCACCCTTCGCTCTTTGCCACGATGGTCTGATACCGCTTCGTCCACGCCGTCACATTCACCCAGGCCTCGATCGTCAGCGCATCCAACTCATGGAATGCAGCCCCATCGACCTGCACCGATTGCGCTGGCTGGCCGTTAAAACTCAGCGCATTGGACGGCACAGTCGCCACCGGCGGGCCTTCCGCGAATACGGGCTCGAGGGCGACAAGGAAAGTGAGAAGTAGAACGAGCGGGCGCATCGGATTTACGGCAAAGCAGCGCGGACGGGCAGCCGCAGGACGATCCCATCACTGGTGGACAGCAGCAGCAGAGCGGAGCCCGTCTTGCCGGTCATCAGCAACGGCCGTAGCTCCAAGTTGAGCTGCGACACACCACCCGGGCTCAAATTTCCCAAGCTCGTCGCCCCGCCCAGCGGCTCGGAATGCGGCGTAAGCGTCGCGAGATCGAGGACAGAGCGGAAGAGTGGCAAATCCTCGGCCGATTCGAGGGTTGCGGTCACGGAAAAGGCGGCGCTCGCGCGGTTCGTGAGTTGCACCGCCGTTCGCAGCGAACTGGTTCCGAGCGTCACCCCATCCACACCCGGAAATCGCACCTCCAGCGGCCCCTGATAATTCGTCTTCCCCGAGCAATAAATCCAATACGCCTCGCCGGGTCGGATCGTCGCCGACGCAAGGTCGCCGACCTTCTGCCAGCTCCCGCCAGACAGCCGATACACCTGCGCGCCCACTTTTCCCGCCGCACCGGAGAAAAACCGCCCAAAACTCGGCCCCACCGCGCCGAAAACCGGCAGCCCCGTCAGGTTATACGAATCCGTATCCCAGCGCAGCGGGCGGTAACTCACCTCGCCCGTGACCGCGATCGCGGCATCGTTCGTCGCATGGACGAGGTACGCACAATTCCCCTGGATCGCGTGCAGGCTCGTGAGAAAAGCCTCCGCCCGGCTCGGCGCGTACCAGACGCCCCAGCCCGGGGCATTGAAAGCCTGCTCACCCGGATCTTCGATGAAACGTGTCGGCGTCCCCGGCGTGAAGTATCGCGCCACGACATCGACCGTTTGCGGATCGAACACCGCATGCACCGCCGCATCCGATGGATCGACCTCCAGCCAAACTGCGTTCCACCCCGCGACCAGCGCGATATTCTGCGTCCGGCTCGTCCCCGCCTCGACACGCCCGAGGAAACCGAGAGCAATCAGCCCAATTCCTAGAGCAACACGGATGGCACGGCCCCCGCCTCTTACCGCAAATCCGAATCGCCTTGGAAAAAGGAAATCACTCATCTCCGGCCAAGAAAATCGCAAAGTGATGTATGTCGTCCATCCAAAATTACAAATTTGTGTAACTCGATGGCGTCTGTTCACGCTCCGGCTGCTTCAACCGCTTTCAAGGATTTCGTACGAGCAGAAGGAAACGGAGGCGTCACGCTGATGACGCTGCTACCTCCGCGCTTCCACAATCCTTTCGGCGGCCCCGCAGCCGCGCTCGCCGAAACTCCCTTTGTGCAAGTGACTTGACGCGCTTAGACTCTTTTCCCCACTCGCACATTTCCCACCCAATGAAAGTCATCCTGGCTTCGCTTCTGTTCGCCCTCGTCTCGATCTCCCTGCCAGCGCAAGCTCAGGTGGTCATCAACGAGATTCACTATCATCCCGTCGAAAAAGCGCACTTCAACGCCGTAGGAAATCAGACCTACTCCGACACAAATCTCCCCTCTGACACATCGAGCGACATCCATGAATTCGTGGAACTTCGCAACGCCGGTGCGGCCGCTGTGGACCTGAGCGGATGGAAGCTCACAGGCGGCATCGACTACACCTTTCCCGCAAACACGAGCATCGCCGCCGGAGGCTATCAAGTCATCGCGCTGAACCCCGCGCGCATCGCCTCCGTTTACAATCTCGTCCCCGCCACAGTCCTCGGCCCCTACACCGGCACACTGAGCAACAACGGCGACACCGTCCGCCTCGCAAATGCCAGCGCCGCGACGATTGACACCGTCACCTATTCGCCCGCGTTCCCATGGCCCATCAGCGCCGACGCCCTCGGCACCAGCGACGATTTCACCGGCCTCGACTCCACAGCCTATCAATACAAGGGCCGCTCCCTTCAGCGCGTCAGCATCGCCGGACTTTCCAACGATCCTGCGAATTGGATCGCAGTGCGCCCAGCAGTCGGCGGCGCGACCCTTTCCGACCAGCCCACACCCGGCGCGGCAAATCTCATCGACCGCACGACGCCAAAGCCCGTCGTCACCGCGATCACTGCCGCCCAACTCAGCGACAACGCGCCGATCATCCGCGCCAGTGCGCCAGTCCGCGTCTCCTGCACCTTCTCCAGCGTCGCGACTCTCTCCAACGTGCAGGTCGAATATTTCCTCGATAACATGAACGGCTTCAACGAGACGCGTCTCACGGTGAACATGACCGCGCTCGGCAACAACCAATACACTGCGACCCTCCCCGGCCAAGTCAACCGCACCATCGTCCGCTACCGCGTCAAAGCCGACCGCGGCGATGGCACGGAACTGGTCGCCCCTCGCGCCGACGACCCAGCAGTCGTGCAAGTCGGCCCGCCCACCTATCAGGCCAGCCCACCCAAACGTCTCCCCGCGACACGCGAGGCTTGGTATCTCTACTTCGTCGCACCGACCCGCACATCGGTACGACCTATCTACGACGTGATCGTCCCGACGGACGGGACCACGGTGGATGACACCGCGACCAACAACACGACGCAGTTCAATGGCATCAATGGCTTCCAGGCAATGGGTTACGATTGCAAAGGAAGCCCACGCCGCACGACTGCAGAAAACACTGCCAGCAGCTATCCCCGCGAGACGCCTTACGTCCTTCCCACCGATCGCATTTGGAACGACACGGTTCCGGCGGTGATGGTCACCAATGGCATCGCGCACGACATTCAAATCCGAATGCACGGTAGCCGCTGGAACCGCCGTCCGTCGCGCAAGTCCTTCAAGATTTTATTCAACGACTACGACCTATTTACCGATAGCGATGGCAGCGCCGTGGGTTCTGTTTTTGAGACAGATAAAACAGACTACTTCCTGACAGCGCACGGCCTCAACCGGTTGGCCGGCCTGCCGGTTTCCCCAGTCCGTTACGTGGACTGGTACTTCAACAACGACTCAGTCATCACCCGCGTCGAGCAGGGCGAATACAACGGCGAACTTCTCGACGCCTACTCAGCAAAACAACAAAGGCTCAACCCCGGCTCTCAGAAGGAGCCGACCGGCGAATACTACAAGTCAACAGGCTTCATCGTCTCGAGCAACGCCTCAGGTGAAGGACCTTACGGCGACGGCAACGCCTGGCCACTTCCCGCCGCTGGCTACTGGAGCGAACTACAAAGATTCGAATACACCTACGCTCTGCAGAATCACTCATGGAAAGGCTTCGCACCCATCCGCGACCTCATCAATGGAATGTGGACTGCGAGAGGCGACTCGGCGGTGCCACTCACACAGAGTTCGTCCTACAATCCCAACCTGGTCAACACGAAGACGTGGCTCCAAGCCAACTGGGACATTGATACGGAACTCACGTCTCTGGCCCTCAACAACTGGATGTGTCCTTGGGATGACACCACTCAGAACCACTTTCTCTGGCGCCGCTCAACCGGAAAATGGGTGCGGTTGCTGTGGGACTTCGACGGTGAGTATGGTGGAGGCGACAATGTCGGCTCCGGCTCTTCCATCTACCTAGGCGAGCAAGGCCTGAGCAGCACTTACCCCGGGAACAACTCTCGCGGACCGAACTTTCTCAAGGATTCGATCCTGAAGTCTTTCCGGACCGAGTATAAGCAACGTCTCTGGTTCCTCAACAACACGCTGCTCGAGCCAGAAAACCTCCAAATTCTGAACTATACAAAGTCGGATGGAACGACCAACACCTACTTCAACTTCATTCAGTCGGTGAACTCAGCGCAGACGGGGACCGGCTTCGCGCTCGGCCGCTTCAACTACGTGAACTCCCAAGTCGGTCTCGGCGTCTTCTACAAGCCCCGTCGCCCCGTCAACACCTCGCCATCCTCTGCCGCTGTCACGCTTCCCGGAGCTACCCTTAACGCGTCGGCCTACCTCTACGATGCCGCCTACACTCATGCCGCCGCGCCGGTGGTCAGTCCTCACACTTCGTCGAAGTGGGAGATTCGTCCCGCTACTTCGACCTATGACTACCCGGCCTTCATAGGCACGAGCACGACCAATAAGACTTCGCTGCCGATCCCTTTCAATCAACTGACTTTTGGCCAGACGTACTTCTGGCGAGTTACTTACTACGATGCCGACGGGCATCCTTCCATCACTTCAGCGGAAACCTCGTTTTCCTATGGGCCGACTTCGACGACTGCGGGTTCGATCTCTTTGAACGAAGTTATGACCGAGAATCAGACTGTCGTGGTGAATGGGGGGAAATATCCCGACTACGTGGAACTTCGCAACAGCACCGCCGCGCCGATCGATATCAGCGGCTGGAGCTTGTCCGACGACGATTTTAATCTCAACCGCTACGTCTTTCCCGGAGGCACCAGCGTCCCAACGAATGGCTTTCTGGTCGTCTGGTGTGACTCCGACTACTCCGCGCCCGGTCTTCACTCAGGCTTTGGGTTGGACAATGACGGGCAGCGCGTCTTGCTCACGCAAGGCGGGAGCATCAAGGACGTAGTGGCCTTTGGTCCGCAGGCGACTGACCTATCGCTGGGTCGCGATGGATCAGGGACTTGGACGTTGAACGCGCCTACTCCGAGCTCCGCGAACGTCGTGAAGACTCCGCTCGGCAGTGCGACGAATTTGAAGGTGAATGAATGGATGGCCGATCCTGTCTCGGGTTCGGATTGGTTTGAACTCTACAACTCCGATACGAACCCCGTGGCGCTTGGCGGGCTCTATCTTTCCGATACTCCCGGCACTCCGACAAAGACCCAAATCCCACCGCTATCCTTTGTGCGTGGCAAAGGTTTTACCAAGTTCACCGCGGATGGAAGCAAGGCGGGCTTTAACCACGTCGATTTCAAGATCAGCTCCGGTGGAGGATCACTACTTCTGACGAACGCAGCCAACTCGGCGACTATCGACTCCGTGACCTTCGGCGCGCAGGCGCGCAATGTTTCGCAAGGGCGGTTCCCGGATGGCTCGGCTACCATCTCCTCCTTTCCCGCAACGCCGTCGAAAGGCTACACGAACTGGCTTCCCACGAGTGTCGTGATCAATGAAGTGCTGACGAACTCCCCTCTGCCCTTGCTCGATACCGTCGAGCTTTTCAACCCGACGGGCAGCGCCGTGAACGTCGGCGGATGGTGGCTCAGCGATGACAAGTATGTGCCGGAGAAGTATCACGTCGCGGCGAACAGCACGATCGGCGCGGGCGGCTATTTCGTGCTTGATGAGAATCAGTTCAACGCCGTGCCGGGAAATGCGGGAAGCTTTTCGTTCGATGCCCTCGGAGAGGAAGTCGTGCTGACGGCCGTGGACGGATCAAATGTCCCGACCGGCTACCGCGCGCAAGTGTTCTTCGGTGCGGCTGCGGATGGCGTCCCATTCGGTCGCATCGCGACTGCGAATGCGGCGCCGGAGTTTTGGCCTCTCATCGCGCGCACTTTCAACGCACAGAATGCGCCTGCGAAAATCGGACCGATCATCGTCAACGAAGTCATGTATCACCCGGTCGATTTTTCCTCGCCGCCGGGAACCGATAACGCGCGCGACGAGTTCATCGAACTGCACAACGTCACTACGACCCAGGCCGATCTCAGCGGCTGGAAGATCAAAGGCGATTCGACTTTCACCTTCACCGGCGGGACGACGATTTTGCCCGGCGACTACGTGCTGGTTGTGAGCTTCGACCCGGCTGTAGATACGACTTCGCTCGCGGCATTCCGCGCGGTTTACAGCCTGCCCGCGAGCGTGCCGATTTACGGGCCGTTCAGCCCGCATTTGCAGAATGACAGTCAGAACATCGAACTCGCGTTTCCGGGCGCTCCAATCGGTGGCGTCGTGCCTTTCATCCTCGCGGATCGCGTGACCTACTGGGATAACAGCCCGTGGCCCGCGGCGGCGGATGGAACGGGTAAATCGCTGCAGCGGCAAAGCCGATCGGTGATCGGCAACGAGCCTGCGAACTGGGTCGCCGGGGTGCCGACCCCGGGAAATGTGAACGGCGGGCAAGCCCCGATCACCGATAGTGATGGCGACGGAATCCCTGACGATTGGGAACTTGCGCATGGCCTGAATCCAAAAGACGCAAGCGATGCGGTGTTGGATGCGGACAGCGACGGGCAGAGCAATCTCTCCGAATATCTCGCCGGCACCGACCCCCAGAATGCGCGTGACGCAATGTCTGTCACTGTCGAGAGCGCGGGCGGCAACGTCATGACGATTCGCTTTCCCGCAAAGGCAAACAAGAGCTACACCGTGCAATTCAAGAACGCTCTAAACGATGCGTCATGGCAGAAGCTAGTGGACTTCGCGGCAGTGGGCGCGGACCAGATGCAGCAGACCACGGACACGACCGGCGGCTCGCAGCGGTTTTATCGCGTCGTGACGCCGATGCAGCCATGAGCAACGCGGATGACTCGCTGACGGATTTCGTGGACATCACAATCGCGTTGGAAGGCGCGGGGGATGCCGTCGCGGAAAAATCGCTGATCGACGCGCTCAGCGCAGTCGAGGGGATTCGGGAGTTCTCGATCGAGCATGGGAAAGTCGGGCTGGAATACGATCCGGCGCGGGTCAATCGCGCGGAGATTGAGCGGCTCATTGCGCGAGCCGGCTTTCGAGTCGGAGACGTGGTAAGCGCGGCCGCATCGCCGATCAATGACGCGCTGCATGAAGGCGAGTGAAGTCTTGGACTGAAGTGGATCTAGCGCCGTTGCACGGCGGTGCCCTCGCTCACTGCGTCCGGGGGGTGCAGGATCACTGTCTGGCCTTCCTCGAGGCCCGATTGGACTTCGGCCGCTGTTCCGTTGTTGTGCGCGATTTCAACTTTTGCGAGGCGGGCTTTTCCACCTTCGAGAACGAAGGCGTTCCAGTTTCCGCCGCGGCGGAAAAGCGCGCCGGTGGGGACTTGGAGCACGCTTTCCTCGTGCCAGGTGACGATGCGCGCCTCGACTCGGAAACGGTCGCCGAGCGGGTGATCGGCGGGGAGGGGATCGACGAATTCCACGCGCACCTTCACGCGCTGCTCCTCGACTCCGAGCGCTGAAATTTTTGTGAATCCGCCGGGCTCGATGACGGAAACTTTTCCGCGTAGCGGCGCGCTGCCGCCCCACTGCTCGATCGAGACGGCATCGCCGGGTTGCACGCGGACGGCGTCGCTGGAGAGAAGTTCGATCTCGGCTTCGAGATCGGAAGGATCGCCGACTTCCATGATCGCCGTGCCAGCGGCGGCGATGCGCGCGTTCTCTTCCATCACGTTCAGCACGACGCCGCTGACGGGCGCGATGATCTTCATCGGCTCCGCTTTTTCGGTGGTAGGATTTTTCGCCTGATCGAGCGTAGCTTTCGCCTGCGTAAACTCGAACTCGGCGACCTGCTGCGCAAATTCCAGCGCGCGCAGTTCGCGCGTTTGCACGGCGACTTCAGCCTCGGCGGTGTCCCAATCCTTTGCGGAGATTGCGCCCGACTTTTGCAGCGCGGCAGCGCGGTCGCGGTCTTTCTGGGCCAGATCGAGCGACGAGTGGGCGCGCTCGACTTGAGCGGCGGCTTGCATTTTTCCCGCCTCGGCGGCCTGCGCGCGGGCCTCGGTTTCGGCTCGTGTGCGTGGGTCGAGGAGGCTGGAAAGTTGCGGTTGGATCGTGGCGAGCACGGTCTCGTTTACCTTGATCGGATCACCGGCGCGCAACTCGATTCGGTTGAGGAATCCGGTGACCGGTGGCGAGATCATGTAGCGGTGCCGGATGCGCGTCTTGCCTTCCTCGAGGACTGAAACGGTGAGAGGAGCATGCTCGATTTTCGCGGTTTCGACTTCGATCGGTTTTGGGATCAAGCCCCACACGATCGCCGCGACGAGTCCGCCGCCGATGACGTATGGGACGACCTTGCGCCACCCGCCGCGCTTGCGTTGACGGGCCTTCGCGGGCGACGGGGCGGTAGAGGTGAGCGGGGCGGATTTCAACGGCGAGGTGTTTCGTGAGGCGCGGAAGTTACACGAAATCGTCGTCACGGCGATATGCCGTGCGGAAGAATTGAAACATGAAGATGCACTGAGCCGGTGATTCAGCGTAGAGGCGATTAGCAGAAACGCGGGTGCGGCGTTAAACGAGGCCCGGTTACTCCGTGGCTTTCAGGACGCTCAGGAGATCGAGGTCGCGGATTCGACGGCTCACGATGATGCAGGAGATGGTCGCGGAGGTGAGGACGATGAGGACGGCGGTGGCGTAGCTGCGGGTGCTGAGGACGAGCGGCAGGCGGACGGTTTCGGTGCTCGCGGTGTGGACGATCGCGCTGGCGAGAAAGCTGCCGATGACGAGTCCGACGGGCAGGGCGAGCAGAGTGAGGAGTGCGATTTCTCCGATCATGACGGCGGCGACTTCGCGATGCGTGAAGCCGATGACGCGGAGGGTCGCGAGGTCGCGGCTGCGCTCGGAGAGAGCGATGCGCGCGCTGTTATAAACGACTCCAAATGCAACGATCGTGGCGAAGCTGAAGTAGAGCGTCTGGATCATGCCGATCATGTCAGCAGTGCTTTTTCTGAAGCTCTGGCGCACGGCGCTTTTGATCGCGAGCGATGCGATGCGCGGCGACTCTTTCACCTTCTCCAAGAAAGCGCCCCACTGGCTGCGATCGACCGCAATGTGCGCTCCGCTGATGGTTTGGCCTTCGCGCATGAGGCGTTGGAGTGATCCGATTTCCATGTATGCGGCAACGCCGGCGTAGTCGGTAATGAGGCCGTTGATGGTGGCTTCACGCGTGGGGCGTCGGCCTTCCTGGACTTCGAGGAGGATGCGGTCGCCGAGTTTTGCGCCAAGGATTTCGGCGAGTTTTTTCGAGACGAGCAGGCCGTCGGGCGGGAGAGGGATCGGGGCGCCGTTGGCGTCGAGGACGCGGTTCAAAAGCGCCTCGCGCGTGACGCCGGAGACGCCGAGTCGGCGCGAGCGGTTTCCAAATCGCAGGCGCGCGGGGACGCTGCGAAATGGCTCGGCGGTGATGACGCCGGGGAGATGCCGCATGTCGCTGAGCGCGGAGCCGGAGCCGGGCTCGATGAGGGCGAGCGTGACGTCCTGCCGCTGCGCTTTTTCCCACTGGAAATCGAGGATGTAGCTGATGCCGTCACGCATGGCGCCGGGGACGATCGGGATGCCGGTCGCGAGCGCGAGGCCGAGCGCGGTGAAGGCCGCCTGCCACGGTCGGCGCTCGATATTTCTGAGCACCATGCGAAAGCCCGGGCCGGCGAGTCTGCCGAGGCCGGCGCGCTCGATGAGTGAAGCGCGAAAATCGGCGGGCGGCTCGGGACGCATGGCCTCGGCGGGCGGGAGGCGCACAGCCTGTCGCACGGCACCGATGACGCCGATGAATGCCGCGCCGGAGCTGACGAGAAATGCGGTGGTGAGCGCGGGCAAGTCGGGGTGAAAATGGAGGTCGGGAAACTGGAAGAAGCGGTGGTAAACGCCGACAACTTGCGTGCCGAGGATGAGGCCGGCGGTGCCGCCGACGACGGTGCCGATGGCGACGATGACTAGCGCGAATTTCAGGTAATGCGCGCCGACCTGGCGGGAGGAGTATCCGAAGGCTTTGAGCTGCGCGATTTGCTCGCGCTGGAGGCGGATCACTCGCGTAAGGACGGCGCTCGTCATGAATGCGGCGATGCTGAGGAAGACCGCGGGGAAGGCGAACGAGAGGCCGTGGAGGACGCGAAGTTCGTCGCTGAGGCGGACGGCGGAGGGGTGGTCGCGACGGTCGTAGGCGACGAGGCCGCCGTAGGGCGCGAGGATGCGGTCGAGCGCAGCGAGGATCGGCGCGGTGGGCTCGCCGGGGGCGACATCGACGAGGACGTTGTTGAATGCGCCGTGGAGCTGGAATGCGGTGGAGAGTTCGCGCTCGTTCATCCAGAAGACGCCGAAGCGGCGGTTGTCCGGGAGCGTCTCGCCGGGGCGCGCCTCGAAGACGAACTCGGGCGAGAGGACGATGCCGGTGATTTTCAACGTGACGCGCGCGCCGTGCATGAGCGCGGTGATCGTGTTGCCGGGCTCGAATCCGTGGGCTTTTGCGAAGGCTTCGCCGACGACGACTTCGCCGCGGCTGCCTGGCTCGGGGAGGCGTCCGCGGCGGACGAAAAGGAGATTGAGCTGCTGCGGGCGATCTTCGGGAAGTGAGTAAATAAGCCCATCCGCGGGCTCCGCGAGGCCGGGAAGGTCGAGCGTGATTTTGCCGGAGACGCGCGTCTCGATGGCGGCGACGCCGGGGATTTGCGCGAGACGCGCGCGGAGCGAATTGGGCGCACGCTTCACGTCGCAGAAGACGTCGGCGAAACGGTTGCGCTCGTAGTAGCTGTCGCGCGTGGTTTCGAGGGAAAGGATGAGGCTGCGGGCCATGATCATCATCGCGAGTCCGCAGGCCATGACGAGGCTGACGGCGACGATCTGACCCTTCATCTTGCCGATGTCGCGGATGAGTTTGAGATCGAGCGGGGACATCGTGGAGGCAGGAAAAGCTAGCACCTTACTACGACCGCGGCCTCGCGCTGGCTCGAAATCAGGGCATGAAAATCACACGCGTTGTTTGTTTGATTGCAGTGATCGCAGGGCTGTCGTGCGGATGCCGGACGGCCGAGCACGTGACGCGGAAAGGCGTGCATGTGGCTGGGCATGGCGTGCAGAAAGCCGGGCATGTGGTGACGAATACCGGCGAGGCGATCATGTCGCACGGGAACTGAGCGGCGAGCCCGCGCGTTATTGAGGCAGCGCAGCGCCGGTCGAGGTGACCTTCTGTTTCGCACTCTCGATTTTCGCCGCGATCTTTTTGTCGGTCTGGTCGAGCGCAAACGCTTTCTGCCAGTAGGTCAAAGCCTCGCCGGTCTTGCCGAGCGCGGCGTAGGTGTCGCCGACGTGGTCGAAGACGACCGCGTCCTCCGGCTTGATCGCCTCGGCGGCACGGAGCAGTTCTTTCAATGCGAGTTGATAGTCTCCTTTTTTAAAATAGAGCCAGCCGAGGCTGTCCACGAACGCCGCGTTGTCGGGGTCCATGTCGAGTGCTTTTTTCAGCAGCGCAGCGGCCTCGTCGAGCTTCTCGCCGCGGTCGGCCCACATGTAGCCCATGTAATTGTAAGCCTGCGCGGCATTCGCAGGGTCGAGCTCGATGCTGCGATTGATGAGCTCCTCGGCTTTTTGAAGAAGCCCCGCCTGCTCGGCCGCTGCGCCATATTGAAAGTAAAACTGCGCCGTGAGCATCTCGTCGTGACTCTGCTGCGCCTCTGCGAGCGCCTCTGCAAATGCGGTCATCGCCTCGGTGTGCTTCTTCGCCTGCGAGAGCGTGAGGGCGTAGCTGAAGGTGATCTCGGGTCGGTCGGAAAATCGCGCGCGGGCGTTACGCATGGTCTGCACGGCGCGCTCGTAGCGTTTCGCGCGAAGGAGCATCTCGGTGAGGCGCAGGTAGTTACGCGGCTCGCTCGCGTCGAGTTGGAGGCTGTGCTCGTAGTTCGCAATCGCTTTGTCGATGTCGCCCTTTTGCTCGTAGAGTTCGCCGAGCAACTCAAACGTCTCGAATCGATTCGGATTATCCTTCGTGAGTTGTTCGAGCAAAACGATTGCGTTGTCCCGCTGGTCGGTCGCGATCAATGCGCGCGCGAGCTTTTCACGCAGATTCGCGGTCGGCGGCTCCGTCTGCGACTGCTGGAGGGGGAGCGCGGCGAGATACATCGGGATTGCTTCCTTCACCTGCCGCGAGAGGACGAAGTAATCGCCCACGCGCGTCAGCGCCGCGGCGTCCTCCTTCCCGAGCGCAGCCGCCTTGCGATAGATCGCGTTCATTTTCTCCAAATCCGCAGGCTGGCTCGTGCCGTCCTCTTTCAAATAAAGGCGCGTCTGAAGGTCGCCGAGCTGGAGCCAAAATTGCGCGTCGCTGCTTTTGACTTTGCTCGCGCGGTCGAGGAGTTGCTCGGCCTTCTTGAGCTGCTCCGTGCCCATGTAGAGCTCGAAGACCGCGAGGTAAGACGCGAAATTATCCGGCGCGAGCGCGAGCGCCTGCTCTGCGTAGCGCAGCGCGGGCTCCGGCTTTTTGAGATTCCGCGCGTAGAGCTGCGCGAGGTAAATCAGCGGGCGCGCGTCTTTCGGCTCGGCCTTGATCGCGTCTTTGAGCGTCTCGATCCCGCCCGCCACGTCATTCCGTTTCGAGAGCTCAAACGCGACTTTGATCGCGAGTTCGACGTAGCCGGGGTCGGCATCGAGCGTCTTCCGATAGCTCGCGAGCGCCTTGTCCGCTTCGGCATTATCCTCCGCTACCACCGCATCCGCAAAGCTGCTGAGCGCGTCTGCTTTTTTCTCGGTGTCTCGCGTGAGCAGGAGGTCGGGAGGGAGCGGACGCCGTGCCGACGGATATGCGTCGGCGAACTCCGGCGGGGCAGGCGGCGCAACCGCGCGCGGAGGCTCTGCGATTTTTGCCGGCTTCTTTGCAAACTTCGGCCACGCTGCCGTGAGAGGTGCGGGCGCGATGAAAAGCGCGGCGGAAGCGACGCCCGCAAGCGCGAATGATTTGGCGGAGAAAAACGCTCGCGGCCTTGGAGAACAGGGCAGCCGAAGCGGAATCATCGGCGAAACCTATCGCCTACGACTTGTAGCGCAAACGCTTCTTGTGGCGGTTTTCCTTCATCCGCTTGCGGCGTTTGTGTTTGGCGATTTTCGCCTTTCGGCGCTTCTTAATTGAACCCATGAATGTCTTGGTTTGGTCGTTTCGGGGGGGCGAAGTAAGCAGGCTTCCCTCAGCCCGGCAAACGAAATCTCCGCGTCATTTTGCCCATCAGTACACGACCTTGTTCAGCGGGTACTCGATGATCCCCTCCGCACCGAGAGCCTTCAGCGCTGGGATGATCTCGCGCACGACTCGCTCGTCGATGATCGTCTCCACCGCGACCCAATCCGAATGCGCGAGATGCGCGACGGTCGGATTCCGCAACGCGGGCAGTGCGGCAAGCAGAGCGTCGAGCTTTTCCGCCGGGAGATTCATCTTCAAGCCGACCTTATCCCGCGCCGCGTGCGCGCCCTGGAGCAGCAGCACGACGATGTCGATTTTCTGCTTTTTCCACGGGTCCTCGAGCGCCTGCTTGTTTGCGATGAATTGCGGCGACGACTCCATGATCGTCTCCAAAATCCGCAGCTTGTTCGCGCGCAGCGACGAGCCAGTTTCTGTCACATCCACGATCGCATCCACGAGATCCGGCACCTTCACCTCCGTCGCGCCCCACGAGAATTCCACACTCGCCGTCACGCCATGCTGCGCGAGGTATCGGCGCGTCATTTCCACCGCCTCGGTCGCGACCACTTTGCCCTGCAAGTCTTTCACAGACTTGATCGGCGAGTCCTCAGGCACCGCGATCACCCACCGCGTCGGCTTGTTGCTAGCTTTTGAAAATGTCATCTCGCACAGCCTCTCGACGTCGCTTCCGTTGTTCTCGATCCAGTCCTTTCCGGTCAACCCGCAGTCCAAAAAACCGTGCTCCACGTATCGCGAAATCTCCTGCGCGCGCAGCAGCCGGATCACCATTTCGGGATCGTCCACGCTCGGTTTGTAGCTCCGGCTCGCGCCGGAAATATTAAAACCGGCTTTGGAAAATAGAGCGAAAGTCGGCTCCTGCAGGCTGCCCGACGGCAGGCCCACGCGGAGCACTCGGGAAGCGGTGTCCATGATTAAAAAAGGACGGCGTTTCTAGGCCTCGCCCGCCCTCGCGGCGAGGAAAAACCTGAGCTCGCTGGGCGCGTCTCTCCTGGCGTCGATCTCCGCTGTCGGTGCCGACTCGCTCTCAATGCGTCATCGCGTAGAAGATGATGTTGATGCCGAGGGGGAAGGCGCGCTTCTCGGAGAACTCGTGGAAGAAGAAGTCGTTCTCGCCTTCGCGCTCCCAGCCGTCGCCGTTGTCGGTGTTGTGTGTGGCGAGGATCATGATGCGCCCCTTGTCGTCGCTCAGCGCGCGGACGTGCATGTCGATGCAGTCCTCCACCGAGCCGTCGCGCCGCGGATGCTGCTCGTAAGTGATTCCGGTGAATTGACTGTATTCACCGGTGCGCGAGTTCGGCACTTGCAGCTTATTTTTCTCCACATCCAGGTCGAAGACGCTGTGGAAAATCGGGTGCGACATTGGCAGCTCGGCGAAATCGCGCTCAGGAAAGACGCGCTTCATCTGCGCCGCGAATGTCTCCCACTGCCACTCACCCCAGAAGTCGTCGGCCATGAGAAAACCGCCGTTCAGCAGATACTTGCGCAGGATCGGCACCTCCTCATCGCGGAGTAAAAGCGCGCCTGGCTCGGACATGTAGATGAACGGGTAGCGGAACAAATCCTTGTCCGTGAGGCGCAGGATGCGGCCGTTCGGATCGACCTTGATCGAGGTCATTTGCTGCACGCGAAAGGAGAGATTCAGGTCGCTGTCCGGGAAGTCGGTGATCCACAGCGCGGAGGTCGGCGAGGCGCTGAAATCGCGGTCGCGGATGATGCGGCAGAACGTGAAAACGTCGTGCGCGAACTCGGGCGGATTTTTCCACTCGGGTGTCTCGGTGCTGTGCGAGGCGACCTCTCGCGCGGTCTTCACGGTGCGGACATCCACTGCGTCGCCGCCCTCGGTGTAGAAGATGGGGCCGTCGCTGAAGCGGCGATTCCTCCACTGCGCGTGAGCCATGATCGCGCACAGCAGAAAGATAACGAGCAGACGCTTCACCTTGCGGCCTCCGTTGGCATTTCTTTCATCGTCATCAGGAGCTTCAACGCTTCACGAAAACGCGGGGCTTCCTCAAGCGCGAGCAGCACCTCGTGCTTTGCGCGGGCGGGCTCGCTGGCGGCGAGCAGGCGCGCGAGGCGGTAGTGGATTTCAGGCGCGTCCGGCGGGGCGAGCACGATCAGTTTTTCATACGATGCCACCGCTGCGGGTTGTTGGCCGGTCGCTTCGAACGCCTCGCCTCGCAGCCGATACGACGCTGGCGCGAAAGGATTCACCGCGATCATTCGCTCCGCGTTCAGAAGCACGGCGGGCCACTCTTTACGCGCAGCGGCGAGTTCCATGAGCCGCTCGAACGCGTCCGTCGCATCCGCGCTCGAATCCGCGAGCCGGGTCAACGCTGAGCGCTCCGCGTCCGTCTCGCCGAGCGCGCGATGTACGCGTGCGAGCAGCGCGTAGGCGTTGTGCGGCCCGGGCTGTTTCACGTCAGTGGTGGCAAGCTTTTCGAGCGGCGATTTTGCGGCATCCCAAGTCCCCGCTGCAGCGAACTTTTTCGCCTGCTCGGTGAGCGCGTAGAAGTTGTTCGGATGCGCGTCGATAAATGCTTCCGTCGCGGTGTCGCTGGCGAGCTGAGCAGGCTCCGGCTTCGTCCAGTCGAGCGTCGCGCCGCTCTGCTGTGCACGTTCACGGGCGTATTTTTCAAAGTCGGAATCGAGCTGTTTCAACGGAGCCGCACGGGCCGCGATCGCTGCATTGATCGGCACTCCGCGCCCGAGGTCGGCGAGGATGAGTTTCAGTTTCTCGAGCCCGAAATGCTCGATCAGATACTCGACGACGAGCGACGACTCGAAATACGCGAACATCAGATGCGCGGGCGTCTTCGGCTTCAAAAATGCGCCGCTCAGTTCGCTCACGGGCGTGAGGTCGTCACCGAGCAACATCGCGCGATATTGCGGCGTCATCCTCTCGCCCCATGTGCCGGTGACGTTGCCGCCGGTGCCGCGCGCCTGCCGTTCTTCAAAGACCGAAATGCCCTCGCTGAGCCATCGCGGCATCTTGTTTTTGGTGAGCTGCAGCGTGACTACGTGACAGTACTCGTGCCACAACACCGCCTCCCAATTCACCGCCGAACCCGGATGCGCAGCGGGGCCGTTCGCCGTGATGACACGGCCAAAACAAACGCCGAGATAGCCGACGCCGCCCGGCATCCCGAACGTCTGGATCGCGAAATCTTTTTGGTCCGCGAAAATCTGCACGAGCGTCCGCTGCTTCGGCTTCAGTCCGTATTTCTCGCCGATCGTCGAATACGCGCGCTCCAGCAAAGCGAGCGCTTGCTCGCCGTAGATGCCGGCCTCGCGCGGCTCCATGCGGAGCAAAAAGTGCGCGCTCGTGAGAGTCTGAAACTGCGCGGTGCTGTCGTGGAGCGCGGTGAGATTGAAGGCGAGGACGTCGTACGGATCGGCCTTTTGTACATCGTCCGCGAGCTGCCAGCCCGCGTCGTTTTCGCCGAGGCGGAGGAGGTCCTGCGCGAGTTCGATCTTCGCGGGAACATAGATAGGATCGGCCTGCAACGCCGATCGCTGGCGTTCCGCGGCCTCGGAAAAGCGATACTTTTGCGCGAGCTTTTTTCCGATCAGGTAATCGACCTCGGGATTCGTCGGCCAAAATTTTAGCGCCTCCGCGCGCTCAGCGACCGCGGCTTTGTCATCGCTCCGAAGCTCGGCCAGCACCGTGAGGAGAGCGTGCGCCGCGGGCAGCGCGGGGTCGGTTTGGAGCGCCTCGCGGAGCGTCACGGTCGCGTCGTCGTATCGCTCGGCGTCGATGTGCTGCTCGGCTATCAGCAGCCGCGCACCGGTGTGATGCGGGTTGCCCGCGAGCGTCTTTTTGACCGCCGCAAGCATCGCCGCCGAGTCGCTTGGCGCGAATGCTCGGGCGAGTCCGAACTGCACATCGGGATCCTCGGGAAAGCGTTTCTCCGCATCGGCAAACAACTTCGCCGCGAGCGCGAAATCGCTTTTGTTCAACGCCAGTTCGCCACTCGCGAGCCACACCTCGCGGAACTCGGGATGCGCCTTTTTGATCGGGTCGAAAAAGAGTTCGAGCACACGCTTCGGGTCCGCGCCTACGAGCAGCGCGGCTTGTCCGAGCGCCACGCGATTTGCGGGATCGCGGAAGGCCCACTCGCGATTGCTGCCGAGCCGGTCCATCTGTGCGAGCAGCGTTTTCGCGCCTTCCGCGTCGCCATTTCGCCGCAGCACCGAGTGGCCGAGCAGCGCAAGCCGCAGACTCGACGGCATCCCCGCGAGCGCCTTTTTCACCACCTCCGCCGCCTCGGGATACCGCCCCATTTTCATCAGCGCCTCCACCTGCAGGATCCGCCATTCTTCAACTGCCGGTTCCGCCGCGGTTCCCGCTTCCGCCTCGCTGAGCACATTCGAATAATCGCCGCGAATCATTTGCGGGCGGGATTCCTCGGGCGTCTCGGCGCGCAACGCCACTGTCGCGAGCGCGAAAACAATCACGCCGAGGCACTTCGCCCGGTCGATGAAATCGGCAACGCTAATCCCGTTCATTTCACCGGCAGCGAGTCGAAGTATTTCTGAATCGCCGCGCGGTATCCGGGCGGCACCTGCTCGGCGGCGATCGCCTCACTCACGCCCTGCTTCACCTGCCGCAGCGAGTCGCGGTAATCCTCCGCGCGTGCGCCGGTCTCGCCGACTTCGCTCGATTTCCACTGCATGAGCAGCTTGCCGTTCGCGAGAGCGCTGCTGCTCTTCTCGGCCATGAAATCGGTCTTCGTCCGGTCGTCTTCGGGCCGCCGCGCACCGTTGCCGATGCCTTCTCCCATTCCAGACTTTCCGCTAACGCTGGCGCTTTTGCCCTCCGCCATTTTCTTTGCGAAAAGCGCGGCGTAGTCGTCCATGCCTTTGCAGTTTTTGCACTCGCCGCCGTCCAGCTTCTCCTGCGCGGCGAGCTGCTTGGCCATTTGGAGATTCTTGAGCGCGTCCTCGAGCGATTGGCCGTCCTGCATTTTCTTCGCGAGCTGCTCCAGTTCCGCCTCGCTGAGTTTCAGGGAATCCGCCGCCGCATCCGTTGCCTCGCGCGAGAGCTGCCCGAGCTTTGCCTGGTCGAGTTGCTGCAGCGCGCGGGCCAGCGCCTCGTTCGCTTTCGCGGAGCCGCCCGCCTCTTTCACCGCATCGGCCACGGCGTTGAGCTTTTGCATGAGCTGCTGTTGCAGCGCGCGCTTCTCGGCGGAGTCGGGCATTGCGGCGAGTTGCTTCATCTGCTCGCGCATCTCGCCGAGCGTTTTTTTGATGTCGGAAAGATCCCCCTTTTTCAGCGCCTCGCGCCACTCCTGAATCTTCTTCGCATCGGCCTGCCCAAAGGATTGCGCGGCTTTCTCAAACGCGTCGCGCGGGAGTTCGTTGCTGACTTTGCGCCACATCTCGCCCAGCTCTTTCTGCTGCTCGGCGAGCCGCGCGAGATTCACTTCGCGCTCTTTCGGCTTGGCTTGCTGGAATGTTTTTTCGAGCGCTTCGAGCGCGTGCTTGATCTCCTCCGATTGCGTCCCCGCGCCCTGCGCGAGCTGCTCAGCGCGCGTGGTGGTCGCCAGTTTCAACTCCTGCAAACGCTTCTCTTGCTGCGGGACTTTCTGCCGCTGCGCGGCTCTGCCGAGCGGGTCGAGCTGCGGGAGAAACTCGAACGCGCAGACGCCCGCAATGAGCGCCGCGGCGACGAGCGCAGCACCGCGCTGCCAATCAAATGGAACGACTCGGTTCGGCTCGATCTCCACGGCGCGCGCCTCGGCTTGCGAATGGACGATCGACTGGAATCCGTCTTCGCCACTGCCTGCAAGGAGGGCGGCGAGGAACAGCTCGCGCGTCTCCATCCGCGAGTCGATTAGGCGCGCAGCTTCGACCGCCGCGACGCGTCGCGACCATGCAAAAGCGTAGAGCAACGCCGCGCAGCTCAGCACCCCGGCGGTGATCGCGAGCGGCGGCTCCCGCAGCAGTGCGACGACGCGCGTTACAAGCAGGAGGAGCAAAAAAATCGCGCTGGCGGCGATGAGCCCATCGCGCAAACGACGCGCAAATTTACCGAGAAAAATGCGGCGGGCGACACGGTCGATCAGCCGCTGGGTGCGCTCGGTGGGCATCGGAGAGATTTACGCGCGAGCGCCTCCGTCCGCAACGATGGATCGGGGATGCCGCTTGTTGTTGCGCGTAGGTCGCCGTGATCCGCTATTTTCGCCCGCTCCTATGCGGACTTGCCGGCGCGCTGGGCTTTTCGGCGGGGCTTGTCGATTGCGGCGGTCTTCTTTTTGCGAAGCTGGCGTGCGAGCTTGGCACCGACTAGGTCGAGTGCAGCGTGAATGGTTTCAGCCGTGGCGGTGGCGAAGGCGTCGCGACCCTGCAGTGCGAGATGGATTTTCGCGCTGTTGCGGTCGGCCGGCTTGGCCGCGTCATCGTGTTCGAGCACGACGTGGGCGGCGAAGATTTCCGCAAGGTCTTCGACCTGCCCGATGACACTGGCCACATGGGCGTGAATGGCCGCGCTCAGGCGAATATGGCGGGGACTCAGATGAATTTGCATGATGCAGTGATGCCCGATTGTGGCCGGGTTCGCACGGCTTTCCTCGATTTTGCCGCAGCGGCTCAGACGCCTACGAAAAAGAGCGGGCGCGCCACCCGACTGGATGAGCGCGCCCGCCTGTTCCCCCCAGAACATTGATTAAGACCGTGCGAGTGCCGGTTCGTTAGAAATCCGAATGTGACAATTGCGTTACGCCTCCCAGTTCTTGGAGGCTCATTTTTGACCCGAAAGCACGCCGAGTTCGCGCATCCAATCGGTGGCACGTTGCGGCCAAGTGTTCACGTTTTTCCCGGATGGCCGCAGCCCGTAGCCATGTCCGCCGCTCGGATAAAGATGAAGCTCCGCGGGCACTCCCGCACGCTTCAGGGCGAGGTAATAGTAGAGCGTGCTCTCGACGAACGTCTTGTCGTCTTCGGTCTGCACAAGAAATGTCGGCGGGGTCTGCGCATTGACTTTCAACTCGGGCGACGGTGCCTCCGGTTGCTCCTTGCGCGTGAGATATGCGGGGTAAATGAGCACGCAAAAGTCGGGGCGCGCGCTTTCTTTGTCGGCGGCGTCAATCTCTGGGTAAGTGCGCGTTTCGTAGTTCGTGCTGAGCGCTGCGGAGAGATGACCACCGGCGGAGAATCCGAGCACGCCGACACGCGCGGGGTCGATATTCCACTCTTTTGCACGGCTGCGGACGAGCCCGATCGCGCGCTGCGCATCCATCAGCGCCGGGGCGTGACGTTCGCCTTCTTTCGGCGCAGGGACGCGGTATTTCAGAAGGACTCCGGATACGCCGATGGAATTCAGCCACTCGCAAATCTCGATGCCTTCCAGATCCCACGCGAGGATGTTGTAACCGCCGCCGGGACAAACGATGACCGCCGCACCGTTGGCCTTTTCCCGCGATGCGGGAAAAAGCGTGATGCTCGGCTTCGACACATCGCCGAGCCGGACGACGGATTTTCCACCGGTCGCGGTCGCGTCTGGTTTTGTGATGTCGCGCTCCTCCCCAGTTGCCGCAGTCACGCCCGGCGCGCCATTCGGCCACAGGAAGATCGGCTCGGCGGCGGCAAGGAACGGGATGAAAGCAAAGGTGAGGAGAGCGGGGATAAGTTTCATGGGCGACTTTAAGCAGGAAAATACGAAAACAGGAAATGGGACCAAGTGGGTTCTTCGCCTTTCATTGCTTACGCACTTTTCCCACGTTCAGCGGGACGCCGGTGCTTTTGAAAGGTCGTAGATTTCGCCCCACTCCCCATGCGAGATGCGAGTCGAGTCAGACTGCCAGGGCTGTACAGATTCAGGAAAATCACGGCGTTCCGCCGGGCCCCAGAAGACGTAGCGGACGCCGAGCCGGGCAGCGATTTCGCGCCACGCAGCGGTGCCGTTCATCAGCGCTGTGACCTCGTCTTTTCGCTCGGCCCAATCTGCGTATCCGTGGCTCCAGACGTGGCCTTCGTAGCCCATCGCCATCATCCGGCCATTCAGCAGGACCGGATGATCGAACGTCGGACTGCCGGCAAATCGCGCATCGAGTGGTAACCCGCAAACGGCTCGCGCGACGCCGTCGAACTCCGAGCGAAGCGCGATGTCGTAACCGTGATGCGTGAGACCGATGCCGCCGAGCAGCGAGACGAAGCCGGAGAAGAAAATCGCCACGCAAGCGGCGATGCGCGAGGGCACGGGCCAGCGGCCGATGAGATCGCTCCAGAGAGTCGGCAGGATTGCGATATACGACCAGATCATGATCTTCGTGTTGTCCCATTCCCACGGCGCGAATTTCACGAAACAGCAGAGGAGAAAAATTAGCAGCGACGGAATGAAGATCGCGGCAGGCCAGCGGATTTCCTCCTCGCGGATGAGCCCGACGCCGAGCACGCCAACAAGCACGGGCAGGACGCCGAAATTCGTGACCCAAAAGACGAAAAAGTTCGCGTCTTCCTGCATCCAGCCCGGTTTCCAGCCGAGGGCGGAGGCGCCGCCGAACATGCCGGTGACGAGCATCACGAGCACGGTCGCAGGGACGAACGCCGCGCCGATCAAGGCTGCGAGCGGCTTGCGGGCCGACGGCAGGATAATGAACCACGAGCCGAGCAAAAAAGAGAGGAACAAAAACGTGTGCAAATGAAAGAGCGGCATTGAGGCGTAAAGCAGCACCTCACCCCACACGGGCATTCGCCACGCATGGGTGTCATTTTCAAAAAAACGCGTGCGCCAACTGCACAAGAGCGCCAGTCCCGCAGGCAGCGCAAAAAGCAGTCCGCGCTGCGTGACGAACAACGCGAGCGGGATGCTCTTCCACGCAGCATCCGCTTGGAAATCGACGAGCTGCCACTTCCACAAAAACGCGAAGCCAAGCAGCCCGCCATTGCACAAAAATCCGGCTACCACAAACGCGCGACCCCAGCGCCAGAGCGCCACGCCAGTCAGGGTGCAGCCAGCAAGTCCGACCCACACGAGACCGCGGATGATGTCCACGCCAGCGAGCAAAAGCAGACTGTTGAAGAGATCGATCCCGACGGGATACGTGAGCTTTGCGCCGGCATAGATCGGATTCTCCGGCCAGAATTGAACGCCGCTCGCAAGCTGCCGGATGTAGGTGATGTGCAGCGACATATCGCCGAGATTATTTGGCGAAAGGACGCGGATGGAGTCCCCGGTTTGGAAGATCAGCCACAAGAATGCGCGGAGCGAAAAGAGCGAGAACAGGATGATTGCGGACCAGCCCCAAGGACCCGGATCGCGCCAGCGCATCCGCTCGCGGCGCGTCTGCCAGAGCGCAAAAGCAGCCACCGCAGCGCCGATGCCGAGCGCAAACAACGCGCTCCATTTTTGCAATCCCCCGCCGATAAAACCGAGCGCCACACCGGCGAGCGCGGAGCAGCAGACGGCGTATAAAATCGCGGTGACGAAATTCATGCCTCAGTCGAATTTCAGCGCCGGTCGAAACTCCGCAACGCGGTCCGGGAAACACGGACGGAACTTGGTTTCCCGAAAATAGACGACGCATTCGTTGTCCGAGGTTCCGCGGATTTTCACGGTTTCTTTGAAATAGGTATCGGTCAGCAGCGGTTCGATTTGCTCGGTGAGAGTGTCGTCGATGACCACGAAATCGGCGTCATCGAGTTTCTTCGGGATGTGATCTTCATCGCCCATGTTCATGCGTGTGAAATCGCCGAGCATCCATGCGAGCGGGTGCTGATTTTCCGTGAGCACGTATCCGATGAGGTGGAAATTGACGGCGTCGAGTGCGGCAAGCGCCTTGAGTGGGCCGACGGCGTTATCTACGTCCGGGAGCGTCTGCACATAGACGTAGGGCTCATCCTCGTCGGTGAAGTTGCGGAAGTTGAGGAGGCATGTCGCTCCGAGAGAACATGCCGCGAGCGCGATGGCGAAGCTGCCGACGATCCATTTGTCGAAGCGCGAAAAGGCGCGGTCGAGCGTGATGCCAAAGAGGAACAAAAACGGCCACATCAATACGATGAGGCACCACGGAGTCTTATAGGCGACGAGGCTGTAGGCCGTGAGCGCGCCGAGGCCGTAGATCGCGAGATAGCGGGTCGTGCGCCGCGTGCGGGGCAGCACGACGAACGGCGCAGCGACGAGCCCGAGCAGCGCGGGCCACTCGTATCGGGCGAAGAGCGTGAGCCAGTAGTTCGTCGTGAAGATGTCGGTGAAGCCGTGCTGGAAAAATCCGATGAAGCCACTCTGCCAGAACTGCCACAGCCACGGCTTTTCATGCCCCGATTCGCCCTGCATACCGGTCGCAAACCACGCGGAAAATGTCTGAAACATGCCCGGCAGCGAGCTCCAGTCGAGTAGCGCGCCCGTATAGAAAAAGAGGATCAGCAGGCCGCCAACCGTCATCGCTACTTCGAGATCGGCGCGAACCCATCGCTGCCCGGCGATCAAGGCTGGCGCTGAATCCGACGCCTGCTCGAGCGCGAGGAGCGCAGGCACGGCGAGGAGCATCGCGGCGATGTGGATGACGTAGGTTTCCTTTGTCAAAATCATCCCGGTGACGCCGAGCATGAGAGCCCAGAGCGCGCGCTTTTCACCGCTGCGCCAGAGGCCGAGAAGCCCGAGAAAAACGAGCAGAAGCGAGGCGAGCAGCCACGTCTCGTGGATCGCGTATCGGCCGTAGAAAACCATGCCGGGCGAGATCGCCATCGCGAGCGCGGCGAACTGGCATGGACGTTTTCCGAAGTGCGGGCGGAACATCAACGCGAGCGCGACGCACGCCGTGCTCGCGAGCGCGAGCGGCAGGCGAAGCGCCCAGACGTGCCGCCCGAGAAGCGTCTGCGCGACGAAGAGGACGTAGAAATGAAACGGCCCATGGAAATTCGTCGGGTCGTAGTGGTAGAAACCCTCCTCCGTCATTTGATCGACGAAAAATCCGTTTACACCTTCGTCGAAATGCGGCGGCTTGATGCCGAGCCACGCGAGCCGCAGCACGAGAGCCAGCAGTACGATCGCGATCGAAATCCAATCCTTATGCGGAAGACGGACGGGGTTTTTAAATGGACTCGATGCGGTGTCGGACACGCGGCGAAGCAGCTATCAGGCGTCCCGACGCGGCTCAACTTGAACCGCACGCCTTTGACCCCGTGAGCGCCGCGCTGATAGATAAAGCCGCCCGATGTCGCCCCATCTTTCGATCGTGATCCCCGCCTGGAACGAAGCGGCGCGCCTGCCGCCGACGCTCGCGGCACTAAGCGCGTTCTGCGCCGCGCAGAATTTCGCGAGCGAGGTGCTCATCGTCGTCGAACCGGGCAGCGATTCGACGCTCAAAATCGCGCAGGCGCACGCGACGCAGGACGCGCGATTTCGCGTGATCGAAAACGCGGCACATCGAGGCAAAGGTTTCGCGGTGCGGACCGGGGTTTTGCGGGCGACAGGCGCGCACATTTTCTACATGGACGCGGACCTGAGTGTGCCGCTGTGTGAAGTGGCGGCGTTCCTGGAGTGCTTCGACGCGCAGCCCGGGACGCATGTTTTGATCGGAAATCGCGCGCATTCGCGCAGTCGGATCACGCGACGGCAGTCGCCGCTGCGGCAGCGCATGGGACAGATGTTCAACCGCATCCTGCAATCGCTCGCACTCGTCTCGATGCGCGACACGCAGTGCGGCTTCAAAGCATTCCGTCGCGACGCTGCGCGCGCCATTTTCGAGCGGCAGACACTCGACGGATTTGCCTTCGACGTGGAGGCGCTGCTGCTCGCGGAACGACTCGGGCACAAGATCGCCGACTTGCCGGTCGAATGGATCAATTCCCCGGAATCGAAAGTCCGCATCGTCCGCGACAGCCTCGCCATGCTGCGCGACACCGTGCGCGTGCGCCGGATCGTCGAGGCCTCGATGCGAGCCGTGAAATAGTTGGCGCACTCCGGTGCCGCTGCTAAAACCGCGCGCTTTTATGCGACTTCTTGTCACCGGCGGCTGCGGCTTCATCGGCAGCAATTTCATCCGGCACGTGCTCCAGCACTTCGGCCCGGAGATGATCAGCAATGTCGATGCGCTCACTTACGCGGGCAATCCGGCGAACCTCGAGGGGATCGCGGAGGAGTTCGGCGAGCGGTATGAATTTTACAAGGCGGACATCGCGAACCGCGCGCAGATCGATGCGCTCATGGCGAAGCATCAGTTCTACGCAGTGGTGAATTTCGCCGCGGAGTCGCACGTCGATCGGTCGATCGACTCGGCGGAGAATTTCATCCACGCGAATATCGTCGGCACCTCCGTGCTGCTGGAATGCGCGCGACGACACGGCGTGCGGCGCTTTCTCCAAGTCTCGACCGACGAGGTGTATGGCTCGCTCGGGCCGGAGGGGAAATTCAGCGAGACCTCGCCGCTCGACCCGAGCTCGCCCTACTCGGCGAGCAAGGCCAGCGCCGATTTGCTGGCGCTCGCGCATCACCACACATACGGGCAGGAGGTCGTCATCACGCGCTGCTCGAACAACTACGGGCCGTATCAGTTCCCCGAAAAGTTGATCCCGCTGATGATCCTAAATGCTCTGCGCGACCTGCCGCTGCCGGTCTATGGCGACGGGCTGAACGTGCGCGATTGGATTCACGTCGAGGATCACTGCGCCGCGATTTTCGCCGCGCTGCTGGAGGGGAAGCCGGGCGAAATTTACAACGTCGGCTCGGATGGCGAGATGGCGAATATCGACGTGGTGAAGTTGATCCTGCGGCACCTCGGCAAGCCAGAGAGCCTGATCAAATATGTGCCGGACCGGCTCGGGCACGACCGGCGATACGCGATCGATTCGTCGAAGGCGCACGCGGCGCTCGGCTGGAAACCGCGGCACAATCACGAGCGGGGAATCGGCGAGACGATCGACTGGTATTTGAAAAATCGCGCGTGGTGGGAGCCGTTGCTGAAGTGAAGGCGTTGCGCGTCGCGATCGTCGGCAGTGGCGGGCGGCTCGGCGCGGCGCTGGCGCGTGAGTGGGCGGCGGGCGGCGATGAGATTGTGGGGTTCGACCACGCGGCACTGGACATCGGGGACTTTGCGGCGGTGCGCGCGGCGGTGTCGGCGTCGGAGTTCGACGTGCTCGTGAATTGCGCGGCGCAGACGAATGTGGATCGCTGCGAGACGCACGAAGAGGAGGCGATTCGGATCAACGGCGAGGCCGTGCGAAATCTCGCGGAAGCCTGCAAGCAAGCGGGTCCGCGGTGCATTCACATCGGCACGGACTACGTTTTCGACGGAGAGAAACGCGCGCCATACACCGAGACGGACGAGGCCCGACCGATCAGCAAATACGGGGCGTCGAAGCTTGCGGGCGAGACGGCGCTGCTGGATGTCTCGGATCAAAATCTCGTGGTCCGCGTGTCATGGGTTTTCGGGCCGGACCGCGCGAGTTTCGTGGACGGGATTTTGAAGCGCGCACTCGAGAACGACACCGCCGAAGCGATCGGCGATAAGATCGCCGTGCCGACTTACACGCTCGATGCCGCGCGGCTGCTGCATCCGTTTCTCGCCGACGTGCCGGTCGGCGGAGTCGTGCATCTTTCAAACGCCGGCGAGTGCTCGTGGCGGGAATACGGCCAGCACGCGATCGACTGCGCGGTCGCGGCAGGCGTGCCGATGAAAGCGCGAACCGTCGCCCCGCTGAAGATGGCCGACCTCAAAGCATTCATCGCCAAGCGGCCGGTCTATACCGCGATGTCCACGGAGAAACTCACGCGCCTCACCGATCTCACGCCGCGTCCGTGGCGCGATGCGGTGGAGGAATACGTCGCAGCGTGGGCGCGGACATTGCCGCGGTAGCACGCGCCTCCCCTACGACCGGAGCGCGCTCGCGGCGAGGTGCCCGAGCCATACGGCGACGAGGCAAAGCAGCACCGAGCCCGCGACATTCAGCGCGGCATGGAGCCACTGGCCGTCCTGAAAAAGATTTAGCGTTTGCAGGCTGAAAGACGAAAACGTCGTGAATCCACCCAGCACTCCGACGATCACGAACTGCCGCGCCAGAGGAGCAGCACCGCCCTCCGTCAGTGCAGCCACGAAGCCGATGATCGCGCTGCCGACCACATTCACGACGAGCGTGCCGAGCGGGAAAGTCGCGCCGAATCGCGTGCCGACAAACGTTACAAGCGCCATGCGAAAACCCGTCCCGAGCGCGCCGCCCAGCATCACGGCGAGGTAGGTTTTCAGCATCGGATCACGATGCCAGCACGCTCACGTTTTGGGAATCTCGTTGAGCGTGTAGTAGCCCACCGGATGCACCAGCGCGCCGCCGGATGTAGAGCGCACGCCATCGAGATGCAGTTCGTGAATATGCCCTTTCGTCAGCGGTGAAATCGTGAGCCGCACCGACTTTCCATCCGCGCCGACCGTCGCCGCGGTGATCTTAGGAATCACGTCATCGACCTCCGGGCTGCCGTATTCCGCGCGGTAGATGTAGGTGAATTCGCGCATCGAATAGCTCGCCACATTTCCCGCTGTCGCGCGATCGACCGGCTCGGTGAACGTCACCTCGAACCCATCCGGCTTCGCGTGCATCTCATGCACCTCAAAGGGCACCTTTCCCGTCCAGTTCACGCGCTCGAAGTCGAACGGTTTCCCGCCTTTCGACCCCCAACCGCGATCCGAACCGCCCGCAAAAATCTGGCCGTGCACGTCGTCCATCCGACCGCCAATGATCCCCGACTTGAAGCCCTTGAGGAACGGGAACACTGCGCCCTGCTTGATTCCATTCACTTCCTCCAAAAACACGCGCGAGATATTCGACGCGCTTTGATCCGCGATGAAGAGCTGCTTTTCAAATGGCCCAAACTTCCCGGCGCTCTGATCGCACACAATGAAGGACGACGAATTTCCGATCTTCGCATGCACCAGATACACTGCGGGCGGCACGAGTTCCTTGATCCGCTCGCGCTCCGTCACCATGCGGCTCTTGTCCGTCGGCTCGACCGGACGCGGCCCCATGTTTGGCGCTTTGTCATACCATTTGAAACCACCGGGATGTCCCTGGAATGTCCCGGGAATCAAGTGCTGAAGCGTGCAGGCCCCACGCCACGGGCCTTGATTGTCCGTGAAATAAACCTCCCCGTCCGCGTCGAATCCGATGCCGCCCGGCGACCGCACACCGCTGCACGTCGGCACCATCGTGCCATCCGGCTTGATCCGCATCGCCCATCCGCGGAAGTCGATCGCACTGCTGAACGACCCCGTGAGACACAGCGTCACCCACAGGTCGCCGTCTTTGTCGAAGCGCGAGCCAAACGCATACTCGTGGTAGTCGCCGCTCACGCCCCAGCCGTCGCTCACCGTCGCAAAAGTATCCGCGCGCCCGTCGCCGTCGTCGTCCTTCAGCCGCGCGACCTCGTAGCGATTCGTCGTGAAAATCGAGTCGTCCTTTTTGGAATACGCGAGCCCCATCACCTCATGCTGACCAGCCGCAAAGAGCTGATACTTCAATGCGCTCGGCTCCGCGGCTTCCGCACCGGAGACCGTCCAGATTTCACCGCGCCGCGTGCCGAGCGCGAGTCGGTCGCCGGGCAGCAACTCGATCGCGCTCACCTCCAGCGCGGTGCCCTCGGGCGTATCGAAAGTCGTGATCTTGTAATAGTCCGACTCCGGCAAATCCGCCGCGTGAAGTGCGGAAGCGCAGAGGACGATGGCAGAAAGAGCGGTGGAAAATTTCATCGGTGTTTGGGGTAAAAGTGGGCGTCAGCGGGCTCCGGTCGGCCACGAGTAAGTCACGACGATTTCGCTCCGCGCGGGCACCACGAGACTTTTGCCAGCGAGCTTCGCACCGTCCGCCGAGACTCGCATTTTGGTTCCATTTTCCACGATCCAAGCGCCATCGCCGGTCGGCTGCGCCGCGCCCGCGGCGAGCCGGAAAAGCGCGCCCGCCGGGACTGCGCCGTCGAGCTTCACCGTGCGTGTCAGCTTGCCGGAATCCGTCGTCCCATTGCCCGCCACATCGAAGCGGTCGCTCACCTTCACGCCATTCCAGTCATACGAAAATGTCGGGAAACGCCCGTGATCCAGCGTGTATCCGCGCCATTTGAAATCCGTCGCGCGCTCCCCTTTCGCGAGCCGCGGCCACTCCGAACCGTCCGCGACCACTGCCAGCGGAAGACCGCTCTCACCGCCCGCATTCAGCACATCATATCCGAGCGGCGGCTGCGCTCCGCCTCCGCGATCCGTCCAGTGCCGCGCCGCATCGATAAACGCCCCGCGCCACACCAGCGCGAGCGCCATCGTCTCGGCATTCCACGCGATATTGAAGCCGCCCGGATAGCCCACTGCGATCCCGCGATCGCCCGCGCCCACGATGAAATTCCGATAAATTACCGGCTCCTTTTCCACCGTTAGCGGCATCCCGGAATTCGGATCCTTGCGCTTCGCCTGCGCCCCCTCCTTCCAGTTCGGCGGCGTCCATTTGGAAAGCGGCGTCATCGCAAAAGTCGGCCCGCTCCAAGCCGCGAAAATCTCGGCTTCGCCTGCCGCCTGAAAATATTCGAGCCGAAAATCGTGCGTGCCCGCCGCGAGCTTCACCTTCCCAGCACGAATGTCGGCCGCGGGATGAATCCCGTCGTGCTCCACGAGCTTTTTCCCATCGATCGAAAGTCGCACGCCATCGTCTCCCGTGATCGCAAACGTGTAATCGCCAGCCGTTTCCGCGTTCACCTTTGCCGAATACACGACACCGAAATCATTCCGATAATCGTCTAGCTTGATTTCCACCAAGCCGTCCTTCAGCTCCCCCTCGCGAAACGGCTTCAGCGTCGGAAAATCCGGCAGCGTCTTCCACGCGCCGAGATACATCGCGAACTTCAAATCCTGCAGCTTCGGCGCCGCTCCCGACACCCGCATCCGTCCCTGCATGATCGCCGCGTGCCCCGGCATCGAGCAGACAAATGGATACACGCCCGCCGCATCCGGCGCGCGAAATGCCAGCTCCGCGCGCCCCTTTGGATTCACCAGCGGCGTGTGCGCGAGCAACCGCGGATCGGTCGGAATCCAGTCGCGCTTCAGCGCCTCCTCCGGTTTTTCGAGCTGCGCGTTGCACACTGCGACGACATCCGTGCCCGGCTGGAAAAACAGCAAATTGTGCGGCATGTCGTCCGGGTTCTCGAACGCGATCTTCACCTCCGAGCCCGGCGTCACCGTCAGCTCCGTCGTGTCGTAGCGCATCTGCGCCGGCAGCGTTTTGATGATAAAGGTGAACGTCTCGGCGGTCGCAGTCGCGATCGTGAAAATCGAAGCCAAAAGCAGGGAAAGAAAAGTGCGCATCGGAGTTGGGAGAAAAGCGTTTGGGGAGTTGGAATCAATGCAACCTCGCCGGACTGAAAGTCTTTGATTCAACGGCGCACCCGCGTTTCTGCCAATCGCCTCTGGCAACTTCCTCAGCGCCCGCGAGCCACGAGCCGCGCACCCGCGATAACGATCAACAGAGTCGCGAGAGGTGCCAAAAACGCGGCTAACAGCATCGCGGAAAGCACGGACGTCTGACCGTAGTGCGCGAGATTGTGCAGCCGCACAAAGACCGGCGTGAGGCCGACAGGCGCGAGAATCGAACCCGCTGTGAAGTCGAAATACGCGACGTAAAAGAGCAGCGCGAAAGCCGCCACTCGCGGCCCGATTTCAAAATGCCAATACAACCCGGCATCGCCGGTCTGCCGCGCGATGTGCAGTGCTGGCGAGCGCTCCGGCACAAGCGTGCGCAGCAGCAGCGCGAGCGGAAAAAGCAATACACCGAGCGCAAGCAAGAGCGGCACCGGCGAGTCGTACGCCGCCCGCAAAATCGGCGTCTGAAAAAACGAAAGCACGAGAAGCGAAACGACGAGCGCGCCGAGCAAACCGAACCCGGCGAACAGCGCCGGGAGCACGATTTTCCCGCGACTCACCCACCCCCCCGCGCTCGCGATGCAGGCCGCGCCGAGCGCAAAGAACAGGCTCGCGCCGATTTCGCGACCGAGCACGAAATTGCCCGCGATCGCGCGAAAGCCCGTCGTTGCTTGACCCGCGACGATCGCCATCGGCACGAAACACACAAAAGCCGCCGCGCCTGCAACGTAAGCGCGTGCGAATACGCCGGGTAACGCATGCGTCCCGGTGGTCGATATCGGCGTCCCGCCGACACGAGGGGCGAGTTTGGCGGCCGGACGCAGCGCCCACGCGACGAGCGCGAGCACACCGATTTCCACCACTACTGGCCACACCGCGAGTCGCAGCGTATCGCCGAGCGCGAACCCGCCCGCCTGCGCATCGAAAATCGCGACCGTCCAAGTCCGCACGCTCCACAATGACGCGAGTTCGAAATCCGAGAACGCGAGAATGAACACGAGCCCCGCGGCGACCCACGGACCCGCCCCCGGAGCCCGCAACGCGAACCGCGCACGAATCCACCGCGACCCCGATGCAAAGAGCCGAAACGCGTGCCTCGCCTCATCTGAAATCGGCGGCGGCACCATCGCGCGGATGAGCACCGCCACCGGCGTGAGCTTCATGGCGAGCACGACGACATAGAGCGCATCGTGGCTCCACGGCGACGCGACCAGCGCGAGCGCGAACTTCGTAAACGCGTAGCTCACGAGCAGCGCGGGCGTGAGAAAAGGCGCGCACGCCAGCGCCCAAGCGACCACACGCCCCCGGCCACGCAGCCCACCAAGCCACGCCGCCAGCGGCCCGGAAACCACAATAGCCGTCGAAGCCACGATGAGCGCGCGAACAAGCGCCAGAGCCGTTTGCGGGCCGATGCTCACCGCAGCGTCTCCGCTTTCAACCACGCCAGGCATGACTCGCGAGACGCACCGAGACGCGTGAGATCAATGCTGTCCCGCGCCCACTCCGCCAGCTCCCGCACCTCAGCCGGGAGCCGCTCCGCAGGCACCGGGCCGAGCGGAATTTGTCGGGAGCGCGAATTCGCAAGCGCCAGCTCCGTCTCCTCCGAAAGCAGGAAGTCCACGAGCTTCCGCGCGTCCTCGATTCGCTTCGTCCCATGAACGATCGCCACGGCATTCGGTATGCAAATCGTCGCGCCGCCTTCCAGTCGCAACGGTTCCATCGCGACAGGTTTCCCCGCGTTCGTTGCCTCGAAAAAATCGTCCGTGTCCGTGATGCCGATCTCACACACCCCCTCTGCCACGAGATCCTTCACACCCGCATTCCCCGCCGCCTCGCGCAGCCCGCGCCGCCGAATATCGCGATGCCACGCCTGCAATTTCCCGCCGCCCCAAAAATCCCACAGCGCGCAGTATTGCGTTAACGTCGTCCCGTAGAGCGGCTTCGCCATCGCGACCCGCGACAGGTCATCGCCGGCAAACACTGCATCCATCGGCATCCCCGGCTGCCGTTGCTGCTTTTGAGTATTGAAAATGACCACGCGCATCCGCGCCGAAAATCCCGTCCAGCGTCCATCCACGTCTTTGAACCGCGTCGGGATGCGCGCGAAACCGGGCCCGCGATACGGCTCGAAAACACCGCGTTCCGCGAGGTCGAGCATCGCCAGCATCTCGTTGTTCCAGAAAACGTCGCAACGCGGGCGCTCCCTTTCGCGCAGCAGCAGTTCGACGAGCCCGAGCGATTTCGTCGCCTCAGTGTCGTAGCGAATCGCCACCCGCACGCCGCTCTCCCGCTCGAAATCGCGCAGGATTCTCTCCGCATAAATCGAGTCGTGCGCGCAATACACGACGAGCTCTCGCGGCATTCCGAGCCAGTAAATCGCCCACACGGCAATCAGCGCGAGCACCGCAGCAGCAGGGACAAAAAGACGTCGCATCGGACTTTGAGAAAATCAGACCCGCGCCGATTTGCCGACCATTCCGGCGCGGCAAAATCTCCGTACTTCACACAATCGTGACGCACCGCGTGGCATTTCGTCGCGTCCGTTTCAGCCCCGTCGCAATCGCCGCGAAGATGTTCCGATCAAGTGCTGGCGGGCATCTCGCGACTTCGGCACACGTCTCCGGCGTCAACGTCAGCCCAATGAATTCACCAATAATACTCCCGTTCCTTCTGCTCGCACTCAACCCTCGCGCGTTCGCCGACGATGCCCAGTCGCCCGCCACGCGCTCGCGGCTCATCCACGCGACCTCCGCCAGCCCGGCGCGCATCGCCCCGAAATTCGCGCTGCCGCCGCTCCCTGAAGGCGTCGAAGAATTGAAGCTGAACGACTTTTTCAAAACACCCGTCGGCCCGCGTGGACTTGAGATTTCAACGAAGCTGAAGGTGCTCGATGGAAGGCGCGTGCGCGTGCTCGGCTTTATGGTGCGCGAGGAAATCTCGACCTGCGAACCGACCGCCCGGCCGCTCCCCGGCAAGCGCGCGATCCCCGCCTGGCTCGAGGCGTCCGTGCCCGGCCGCATGTTGCTCGCGTCCGCCCCGCAGTCCGTGAGCATCGCCCACTACGCGCTCTGCGACGACCTCCCGGCGCAGACGCTTTTCATCACGGTTCCCGATCATTTCGGCGAGCCGATCCCCTTCACGCCGGGGCCGCTGCTGCTCACCGGCACGCTCAGCGTCGGGGCAAAAGTCGAGCACGACGGACGGCAATCGATCGTCCGCCTCGTGCTCGATCCCGCGCCGACCATCACCACCGCTTCCGCAGTCACTCAGTCCACCAAACCAACCAAATAAATGAAATCCACACATCCCATAAAAACCACCGCAGCCGCTCTCGCACTGCTGGCGGCGGCTACAGCGGCCCACGCCGCGCCCACGATCACACGACTCACTCCGCCGA
The DNA here is from genome assembly GCA_038207335.1 of Chthoniobacterales bacterium. Taxonomy (GTDB): domain Bacteria; phylum Verrucomicrobiota; class Verrucomicrobiia; order Chthoniobacterales; family Chthoniobacteraceae; genus CAIURC01. Next base: position 62,860 of record JBBQZX010000008.1, read on the forward strand.
GTGCGCTCTTCACATTCGGCGACCCGAGCGGACCGTACGTCGCGCGCTTTCTGCCCGATCAGCGCTTCGATCTTCAATGCACCGCGGTGCCGGACTCTGGCGCGACGATCAGTGAAGTCCGATTCGAAATCGACGGCGTCCTCGTCCCCGGCACGGCGGCGCTGACCCCGGCGACCGTCTCCGGCATGCCTGCAGGAACGACGGTCGGAACAATCCGCGCGGCGCGCGTGACGAAGCCCGGCGTCCACACCTTCCAAGTGATCGCGACGCAGAGCAACGGCCAGCACACGACGAAAGGCGGCAACTTCGAGATCGTGGCGATCAAGAAGGGCGGCCCGAAAGTGAAGAACGTCATCGTCTTCATCGGCGACGGAATGGGCGCAAGCCATCGCACCGCCGCACGCATCATGAGTCGCGGGATCGAGCAGGGCAAAGTACTCGCGCCGCTCGCGATGGATACGTTCCCTTTCACCGGGCTCGTGATGACGGCGTCGCTGAATTCCATCATCACCGACTCCGCGCCGGGTGCCGCGTGCTACTCGAGCGGAAACAAATGCAACAACAACCAGGAGGGCGTCTTCCCGGATGACACGGTCGATAAATTCGACAACCCGCGCGTCGAGCTCATCGGCGAATATCTCGCGCGGACGCAGGGGAAAGCGCTCGGCATCGTGACGACCGCGGATGTTTTCGACGCCACTCCGGCGGCGTTCGGAATCCACACGCAGGATCGCGGCGCGGGCACCGGCATTTGCGACCAGTATCTCGACGAAGCGGCGCGCACGGCAAATCTCACCGTGCTCCTCGGCGGTGGGCGCAAATGGTTTCTCCCAACTGGCACGCTCGGCAGCACGCGCAGCGCGAGCAGTGATTACACGCTCCCGGCTGAACTCGCGACCGCATGGGGCGTGAATGCCGGCACCATCGATCCCGCCCGCGATTTGCTCGCGGATTTCCAGGCGTCGGGCTTTTCCTACGCGCCAGATCGCACCTCGCTGAACACCGCCGCGGACAGCGCAACCAAGCTACTCGGGCTCTTCGCTTTCTCGAATATGAACGTCGCGAAGGACAAGATCGACGGACGCCGCGGCGCGAGCACTGTCGTGAATGACTACGGCTTCCCCGACCAGCCGCTGCTCGATGAAATGACCGACAGAGCACTCAAAGTGCTGAGCAAAAACGCGAATGGCTTCATCCTCATGGTCGAGGGCGCGTCAATCGACAAGCAGGCGCACAACATGGACACTGAGCGGTGGATTCTCGACACGATCGAGATGGATAACGCGATCGCGAGGGCGAAGGCATTTGCCGGCAAGCGCAATGACACGCTCATTATCGTCACCGCGGATCACGAGTGCGCGGGCGTCGCGATCATCGGCGCTAGCACCGTGACCGATGCGGCGCTCGCCACCGCTGCTGCCGGCGGGGGGGGCGCGGCGACGCTGCGCGACCCGATCGTGGGCACCTACGATCTCGCGAGCTTCCCGGAATACACGAACGCCCCGGACGGCTACCCCGTCACGACCGACGTGAACTTCCGCATGCTCATCGGCTACGCGGCGAACGCGGATCGCTTCGAAGACTGGCGCACGAATCCGCTCCCGCTGCGCGACGGCCAGCAGCCGCTGAACAACGTGGCGCCGCTCAACACCTATCCGAGCGGCCCGCTCAATCGCGACACAGCCGGTAACTACATGATCACCGGCCAGGTCGGCGGCAGCAGCGCCGTGCATTCCGGCGGCGACATCCCAGTGAGCGCATTCGGGCGCGGATCGTCGCTCTTCACCGGAGTCATGGATAACACGGACGTGTTCTTCAAGGTGATGCAGGCAACCGTCGGCGGCGCGCGGTAAGCACATCGCGGTCTGTTGGTTCCCCCGCCCTTCGGTTTGCCGGAGGGCGGGTTTTTTTTCCGCGGAATGGCGAGCGAATCCATACATCCTCGCGCGATGAAGTCGCTCCCAGCTTCCGTCATCCTGCTGCTGTTCGCTGTGTGTCTCACGACGCCGAGCTTTTCCAACGCGCAGACCTCGCCTGCAAAGAAGATCGTCCTGATCGCGGGGAAGAAAAGTCACGGGCCGGAGGGCAATCGCATCCATGACTACGCGTGGTCTGTGCGGCTCCTAAAAGTGATGCTCGAGCACTCGAGCGTCCGCTCGAAAATCAAGGTGGAGACAGCATTCGATGGCTGGCCGCTTGATCCAAAGATGCTCGACGATGCGGATACGATCATGGTGATTTCGGACGGACGCGATGGGGACAAGTTTGAGGAAGCACCGCATCTCGCATCGCCCGAGCATGTCGCCACGATCGAGCGGCAGATGGCGCGTGGCTGCGGGCTCGTAACGTTTCATTTTTCAACATTCGCGCCCGAGCAATTTGGCCCGCAAATGTTGCGGTGGAACGGCGCGTATTTCGGCTGGGAGAAAGATGGAAAGCGCGACTGGTATTCCGCAATCACGACGACTGAGGCGGACGTGGCGCTGCCGACTCCGACGCACCCGGCGACGCGCGGCGTGAAGCCGTTTCGCATGCGCGAGGAGTTTTACTACAACCTGCGCTTCGCACCGGGCGACGCCGCGCTCGTGCCGCTGCTCGCGGTCCCCGCGCTGCACGGTCGCGAGCCGGATGGAAACGTCGTCGCGTGGGCGCGGCAGCGCGACGACGGCGGACGCGGATTCGGCACGACGTGCGGACATTTTTACGACAACTGGCAGAACGCCGACTTCCGCAAACTCGTGCTGAACGGACTGGTCTGGAGCGCGGGCATCGACGTGCCGGCGGGCGGAGTGGACGCGCGATATTTCGAGCGCGATGAAGTGATGGCCGCGTTGGAACGGGAGATGCCACGCGCGACGATGCCGGAGTTTCTTGAAATCCCTGCGGCGCCCGCCGACTCGCTCACGACAACAAATGGCGCGACACCGCGCGCCGATTATCGCGACTGGCCCCGCTCGCTCGGCGACGCAACTTCCACGCGTTACTCCGGCTTGAGCGCAATCAATCGCGGAAACGTGAAAGATTTGCAGGTCGCGTGGACATACCACTCGAAGGACGGCGGTGGAAATATTCAGTGCAATCCGATCGTCGTGGACGGCGTGATGTTCGCACCGACGGCGGGGAATTTCGTTGTCGCAGTGAACGCCGCGAACGGTGAGGAGCTGTGGCGCTTCAAGCCCGAAGTGCCGCCGCACCCGAGCCTTCCGGAGTTCCCGGCCCGTCGTGGACTCTTGTACTGGCGCGGCACGGATGGCATTTCAGACCGCCTGGTCTTCACTGCGGGCAATTGGATTTACGCACTCGATCCGAAGGCTGGAAAGCCGGTTGTCGGCTTCGGCGAAAACGGGCGCACGGCGATTCCGACCGGCGGGACGGCAGCGGGCGCGGTCTTCAAGCGCGTGCTCGTCGTGCCTGGATTCAACCGCGACGTCTTTGGCTACGACATCGCGGACGGGCGTTTACTGTGGACGTTTCACACAATCCCGCACTCTGGCGAATTCGGCAATGAGACGTGGTCGCACATCGACGACGGCGCAAACTGCTGGGGCGGCATGGCGCTTGATGAAGCGCGTGGCATCGCCTTCATCGCGACCGGTTCGCCGAAGCCGAACTTCAACGGCACCGGCCATCTCGGCGAAAATCTTTTTGCAAACTGCGTGATCGCGCTGAACGCCGAGACCGGCGAGCGGCTCTGGCATTTTCAGGAAATCCGCCACGACATCTGGGACCTTGATATCCCCACGCAGCCGAATCTTGTGACGGTCATACACGAGGGCCGCCGCGTGGATGCGGTGGCGCAGGGCACGAAAATCGGCAACACGCTGCTGCTCGACCGCGTGACTGGAAAGCCGCTCTTCCCATTTCGCCTCCGCCGCGCGCCGGCTTCACAGCTCGCTGGCGAGACGACCTGGCCGTATCAGCCCGACGTGCAAATGCCCGAGCCGTTTGCGCGGAAAGAGTTCACGCGCGAGGACATCACGACACGCACACCGGAGGCTCACGCATTCGTCGAGCAGCAGCTCACGCGCGCGAACATCGGCTGGTTTGCGCCATTCGAGGAGTCGAAACCGACTGCATTTTACGGTCTCCACGGCGGCGCGGAGTGGACGGGCGCGGCGGTCGATCCGAAGACCACGCGGCTATACGTCACGGCCAATGAAATGCCGTGGCTCATCACCGTTTTCCGCGACGACGACGCGCCTCCCGCCATGCCACCGACGCCCGGAGAACAGCTCTACCAAATGAATTGCGCGGCATGTCACGGCCCCGATCGCGTCGGGATCGGCGTGGCTCCGCCGCTCCGCGGAGTGCGCCATCGGATGAAAGACGACGACTTCCTCGCGCTGCTGAAAACCGGCCGCAACCTCATGCCGCCCGCGCCGCCGATGACCGCGGAGCAACAAAAGCAGCTCCTTGATTTCCTATTCGTCCGCGACCGCCCACAGCCGCCCGCCGACCCGTCCGCGCCGCCGCGATACTCATTTGCCGGCTATCGCAAGCTGCTCGATCAGGACGACTTTCCCGGCTGCAAGCCACCGTGGGGATCGCTGAATTGCGTCGATCTCAACACCGGAAAACTAGTCTGGAAAGTGCCGCTCGGCGAATACGACGCACTCACCAAGCTCGGCATCCCAAAGACCGGCACCGAGAATTTCGGTGGCGCGATCGTCACCGCAGGCGGCCTCGTCTTCGCCTCCGGCACGCGCGACAACAAGATCCGCGCCTTCGATTCCGACACCGGCGAGGAACTCTGGAGCGCAATACTCCCGCTCCACGGCACCACCGCGCCGACGACTTACGAAACTGGCGGACGCCAGTTCCTCGTGATCCCCGCGACCGGGGGCGGCAAGCTCGGCGGCCTCACGAGCGACGCTTACGTAGCCTTCGCACTGCCGGAGAAGTAGGAGGCTTCATCCAGACGCATCGGTCACAACTCTGCGGAGTGTGCTCGTCCCAACTAATCACCCGTCGGAACTGATTGGTACAACGCCGCGAGTCGGCGCAGCAATGTTTCGAGATCGCTGAAATACTGCGCCTCCGGCAGCGTCGCCTTTGCCTCGCGCAACTTTGCGACTTCCAGTTCCAGCGCGTCCCTCTCAACTCGAATTTCTGGCGGCAGCGCCCGTTCGGCAGCGTTGGGAATGAGGTGAATCTGCTGCGCTCGCAATCCGTCCGGCGGCGCGCCGTCTTTAGCGCGCTTCACAGCCCGCACACCTTCAAACCAGTCCGCCGGAGTGCCGGCCCCGTCGCCGTTGTCGTCGAGCAGCGAGTGCTCCGTAGCGAGCCGTCCGTCGTCATCGTAGAATGCCTTCACCCGCTGTGCCGCCGCGAGCCACGCCTCCAAAACGGACACCTGCCCGTCTCGGTTCAAGTCCGCCGCGGGGTCGGAAATCGCATGGGAAAGATACTCCGCAAATCGCGAATAATTCTGCTCGCTCCCGCTCCGAGTCGCCGTGATGACAACCCGCCCGGGCGAGGAAAGCGGTGCGAGAAATCCTCCGCTTGCGGAGAACGCGTTCACGAGAACTAGCGGGCGCTGAAACGGCTTCAGCAAACGCGCGAACTCGGTCGCCGAAAGGTCGTCCCCGAGCAGGTTAAACTTCGCCTCCTTGCCATCGAACGTCCCGTGCCCGATTAGCACGAGCCAAAGTTCCGAAGCGCCTTCGACCCTCTCGGCCCCGAGCGCTTTTCGAAACTCCTCGAGGGCGTCGGGCTCGTCGCTATCACCTCCGATCACCATCGCTTTCGCTCCGCCCGCCTCCGCCGCGAGCTGCCATTCATTCGCCGCTTTCGCAAAGCCCGCGGCGTATTCCGCCGTCCCGCCCGCGCCCACGAGCACAAGCACGGAGGCCCGATCGCCCGTGCCCGCCGCGCTCGCGAGCCCGGCGGCAGCCATGAAAATCACAGCGCAGAAACGTTTCACGCCAATCCCCTCCAGCGGCGCAAACCCCACTCCCCGGCGAAGCACGCGAGTGCGAATAAGAATATCTCCGGCGTCTGCCACAGCGGGCGCGTCCACGCCTCCATCGACGGCGCTTTTCGAGTCGGCAGTGACTTTACGAATTCCTCCAGCTTTTCCGCCGCGATCACCTGCCCGCCAGTCCCACGTGCCAGTCGCTGCATCAGTTCGCGATTCGGCCGCAGCGTACGAAACTCCGCGTTATCGAGATTTGCAGCCCATCCTGCGTGTGCCTCGCCAAGGCTCGCGCCCGCCTCGCTCACGACTGTCGCCTCAATGCGAAATCCGCCGTTTTCCCGTGCCGTGAAGCTCGTCTCATAAACGCCCGCCTCGCTCGCCGATGCTTCTGCCATCAGGCTTGCCGGCGCGTTAATACTCCCAGTTGCTTGCACGTTCACACGCACCGAAGCGTTGTCGATCGGTTGAAACTTCGCGTCCCGCACGCGCACCTGAATCTTCACTTCCGCGTCGTTTACCGGCTCAATCCGCAGCTCGATCGGCTCAGGCACATCGGCCACGAGCCAGCGCGCGAGCTGTCGCCACGCCTTTGCGAGATCGGCACTGCGCGCATCATCGCCGAGCGCCGTCTCCCACAAATCCCCAACCAGCATCGCCGCCGCCCGGCCGCGTCCGAAGCGCTGCGTCACGAGCGCCGGCCACTCGCGCCGCCCGTCCGTCACATTTGCCACGACCATCGCGCCCGGCTTTACGCCGCTCGTCCTATTCAGCACATCGATCGCGGGCAGTGCGCCGAGCCGCTTCGTTTCATCCGCCTCCGTCGTGCGCAGCCGCACCCACGGCTGCACCCATCCCTCGCGCGTCAAAGCGAGCCGCAGTCCCGCAGTCGTGGGCAGTGCGGGCGCGTCGAGATATACCGGCAGGACTTCGTTGATCGCAGTGCGCTGATATCCGCCTTCGCGAAACGATTCCGTACCTCCGAGCATCAAAACCCCACCGCCGCGCTCCGAGACGAATCGCTGCACAAGCGCCATTTGATCCGGGGTGAAAAAACCCGCCTCCAAGTCATCCACGACCACCGCGTGATATTTGAAAAGCTCCTCCGCGGTCTTTGGAAATCCACCGCGCAGTTCGACTTCATCCTCTGTCCCAAGCCGCACCAGCACTGGCTGATCGTATTGCTCCACCTCCTCTTTCGATTGACTTCCAAAGCCGCGAAAAAGCGGATTGCTCGATTCTCCCGTGCGTCCTCGGAACGTGAATTTCGGCTCCCGTTTCGCGATGCGGATCAAGCCCACAAGCCGCGTTTGCTCGTCAGCCTCGATCGCGCGATGCAGAAATTTGTATTCCCAATTTGGCCTCCCAGAAACGTAGAGAATCCGGCGGTCGCCCGCCCCGCGATCCACTGCCAGCGTGATTCCGTTGTTCAAGAGCGTTGCCTCCGGTGGCGCATCTTTGCTCCCCGGGTCCACCTCGAGTTTGTAGAAACTGAGGCCACTTTTCTCGGGACGAAACTGAAACCGGAGCGTGGTGCGATCCCCCTCCTTCGGCATCGTGAGCGTTTGCTCCGACGCCACTTTTCCGTCGTCGAGCGCCACGACTTTTCCCACGATCTTCTCGCCGGAAAATCCGCTCGCGTTGACGTCCGCCTGCACGGTCACCGGCGCGTCTTCGAAAGCAGTCTGCGCCACCGAGAAGCTGCCAACGCCGAGGTCTCGGGGCGCTTCATCGCTGCCGAAAATCACGGGAAATACGGGCGGCAATCCGCTCAAATCAACATCGGGCGGCAGGTCCGCTGCGATCCCGTCGGTGAGCAAAACGATGCCCGCGAGCGACTGCCCACGGGCCCGCTCCACTAGCTCCCGCAAAGCTTCACCGAGCGCTGAAGCCCGGCCCGAAAAATCCAGGTCGGCGAAATCGCGCGATGCTTCGAGCCGCTGTGCTGCGACGTAATTGCGCACCTCGAAATCCTCCGCAAGCCGCGTGCGCCAGCCGCGCCGCTCACCCGTCAGGTAGCCACGCATCGCTTCGCCGCGCGACGCTCCGTCATCGCCTCCCGGCAGGGTCATGCTCCGGCTGTTGTCCGCCACCACCGCGATCAAGTTCGCCCGCGGCTTCGCCCGCTGCCCGACCCACGCGGGCTCCAGCAGACAGGCGAGCAGTGCGAGCAGGCCCAGCAGCTTCAACGCCGCACACGTCACCCGAAACCCGGTTGGCGCAGACGAGCGAAGATAACTCCACGCGACGAACGCGAATGCTCCCGCGGCCAACGCCACCGTCGCGACGAGCCAGTCTTTACCCAAAAGAATCAGCGTCCCGATCATCGTGAATCAATCAGCTGCACGCGGTGCGAAGACTCCGGGAAGTGCACTCGTTCTTGCGAGCGCTCGGCATCCCGCGCATCACGCATCATCGCGGGGCGCTCCGTCCGAGGTCTTCGTAATACTTTCGCACCTGCTCCGCGAACCGCGCTGGCACAGGATCGCGGTCGATCGGGACCAGCGATTCCTTCGAGTCGCGACGCGCGAGTTCCTCCGACACGCGGTTGCGCAATTCCGCGAGTGGCAAGCTGATCTTCGAACGCACTTCATCCCACGCAGGTTGCGCGGCATTCTTCTTCGACTCTGCACGAATTCCCCGCGCGGCTTCGCGCACCTGCGCCGCTTCGTTTCGCAGCGCAGGTTGATCGAGCATCTCCTCGACATTCCGCAGGCGGTCAGACCACTCCACAAATCCTCCGCCCGCCAGCGGTCCGTACTCGGTGCCCCCAGCACCGCCGTTACCACTTCCTACACGGTTATTTGAGGTCAATTGCCGCAGCCCCTCACCCGGACGCTGCGGGTCACCGGCCTCGCCGCCCGGCGCAGACCCTTTGCCATTTTGGCCTTTCGACGATGCGCCCTCTCCGCCTTGCGGCTTGCCTTCTCCCTTCCCGTCACCCGTTTTGCCCGACCCCCTCTTCTCTCCGCCTTCCGTCCCGCTTCCATTTTCACTCTGTGCCTGCGCGGTCGATTCGCCTTTTCCCGACCCATTCGGCGTCTCAGCCGACTGTGCGGAGTCCTCCCTTGGCTTCAGACCCGGCCCACCCCCCTCTTTCGGCTCCGCAGAATCTTTGCCCTGTGCGGCAACCGGCTTGCCAGCTTGATCTCCGGACGATGTCTTTTTGAACGCCTCCGCGGAATCCTGAGTATTTGCGCCCGCACCACCAGCGGCAGCGGCGTCATTCTGCGCGAGCTTTGGCTCTGCCTTGGCGATTTCACGGTTGAGCTGTTCGCTCAGCGCGTCGATTTCCGCACGCGCAGTCCGCAGCGCCTCCGCTTCATTCCCAAGCACGCTCTCCGCAGCGCGCTCCACGCCACTCTTCACCTCTTCGATTTCTTCCCGCGCTTTCGATTCGAATTTCCGCGCGTGCTCGCCGAATCCGTTCGTCGCGAGCTGTCCCGCGCGCTTGAGCGTCTCATCCGTCCCCTGCTGCGCGTTCTTTCGAAGCGTGTCGTAGAGCTCTTTTGAAAGCAGCGGCTCGACTGCTTCCGCCTGCTCCGACACGCGCTTCATCGCCTCACGCAACTGCCCGAGCTTCTCCTGCTGCGACTCGAAATCTTTTGCAAGCTGCTGAGCTCCGCTGCCATCGAGCGTGCGCCTCGCCGTCTTCTGCGCGTCTTCCGCGAGTTGCTTTGAAATCGCCTCCTGCCGCGCCGCGAGTTCGCGCGCATCGGTGCGCATCTCGCGCATTTCATCCGAAAATTGTCCCGCGCTCTTCTTCCGAAAGTCGTCCCGCAACTGCTGCAGTTCGCGCCCCGTTCGCGTGCCCGACGCAAGCGCCTCCGGCACCGCACCGCGCTCCATCGCCTCCGCCGCGCGCTGAGCCTGATCGCGAGTTTGCTCGAGCTGCTTGCGCTCTTGGGCGAGTGCCGCGGCATTTTCCGGCTGCTGCATTTTTTGCTGCGTTGCATCCGCCTCCGACACGAGCTGCTGCTCCTCCTCGCGCAGCCGCTTGAGCCGCCGCCGAATCTCCTCCTTCTGCGCCTCGTCCTTTGCCTCTTGCAGAGCGGTCTGCAGTTCCTTCAGCCGCTCATTGATGTCCTGCTGCCGCTGCGCCAGCTCCTTCAACCGATTGAGAATCGCGAGTTGTGCGGTCTGCTGTGCATTCTGCTGCGGAGCCGCTTCCTTCCTTGTTTCGTAGCGCTTTTCCTCAGCTTTCAAATCGAGCTGCTCGAGCTCCTGCTGCCGATTCTGGCTGCTGCTCGGCTTCCCGTTGCTCTTGCTTTTCGAGACCTGAAATTCATGAGACGCGAGTTTCAAGAGCGCGCTGTAAGCCGACTGCTCCGCGGTGAGCGCGGCAGGCAGCGGCTCGGTGGAATTTGCGGCCTCGCCGAGCCGCTTCCCAGCCTCCTGCATTGCGTCGATCGCGGTCTCCAGAAATGCCCTGGCACGAGGCTGATCGATCTTTTCGCGCATCGCCTCCGCCATCTCCACGACGTGCTTTTGCGAGTCGCGGATGACGGGCTCGTCGGTCGCGTATTTTGGCGAAACGTGTCCGCCCTGCGTGCTCTCGCCGCGCTGAAGATTCCACGTCGCCGCAATGATTTGTTTCTGCAATTCCGCCAGCTTGCTCGTCTCCTCTCCCGAGCCCGCTTCGCCCTCACCGCCGCCTTCCTGGCCTGGCCGGTATACCTCTTCAAATGGGCGCACTTCCGCAAAGTACAGGTCGCTAGAGGTGCGGCGCACCGCACCATCCGGCCCAATGTCCTCCGCCCAGAGCGTCCATGAAATGAGGTCATCCGGCTTCACGCCGACTTCCTCCAGTTTCACCATCTGCCGTCCCTGCACTCGCTCGTCGGGCTTTGTGTCCTGAGTGAAAACCACCTCTTTAGACTCACTGTCGGCGACCGTGTAGCTCATGCCAAACCGCGGCATTCCAAAGTCGTCCCACGCCTCCGCGACGAATGAAATCTCCTGGAGCGCCGAGACGCGTTGATCCCCTTTCGGTTGGATAAATTTCAGTTCGGGACGGCGATTCGGGAGCGCCTCGATCGTGAATTGGTCGGGCACTTTGTTCGAGCGTCCATCGGCATCGACGAGCTTCAACTCGTATGTCGCGCTTGCCGCAATCGGCAGTTCGCGCAATGAAACCACGGCCTTGCCGGCTTCGACTGTGAGCGCGATCGGAGGCTGATTTTTCGCAACGAGTTGCGCCGCTTTCACGGGCTTGTTGAGCTGCATCGTGAAACTCAGCTTCGTCCCTTCCACTGCGCTCACACGGCGCGTGTCAGCGATCTTTTTTTCGGGAAGCTGAGTGTAATTCGGAAAGTGAAGAACGGCGTCCGCGCGCTCCAACCTCGGATGTTCGAAGACGTGGACGTGGAATTCGCGCGTCGCTTCGCTCGCGTATTCGACATGGTAGCTGAGGTCGGCATCGACATTCGGCAGACCGCCGCCGAAGACCGGATCGTCGAGATTTTTTGCGAGCGGAACTCGCTCCGGCGCTTGATTTGCGCGCGTCACCACAAGCGTCGCTTCGGGTGGAGGATTACTCGCGAATTTCGCCAGAACGACGAACCCGTTGCCGCGCTCGAGCTCCGTGTCGCCGGGCGTGACGCTCACCGCTTTTCCACCCGGCACCATAGCCGCCACGTCGGCGTTTCGACTGAGCGGGAGGTCGTGTAGCGCGACGATCATCGCGAGGAAAAGCAGCGCATTTGCGATGACGGCCGCACCCAGCACCCACTGCGGGATCGCATCCACCCACGGGCGTTCGCGACTCGCACGGATGGCCTCGGTAACCACACGTTGCTGGAGGAAACTCAGTTCGCCGCCCGATCGCCGGGGGCGCTGCTCGACCGCAGTGACGAGCAGCGCGTGGAGGTCGGGTTGCCGCTCCTCGATCGTGCGCGCAATGCTGTGATAATTGGGCTTCCACGCCGCCGCGCGCCGCCAGACAAGCCACGAAATAATCGCGGCAATGAGCCCGAGGATGAGCGGAGCAAACGGAATCTCGAGTTTGGCCACCACGATCACGCGCGCGGCGATCAGGATCGCCATCCAGCAGAGCGCGAGTCCGCGCCAGCGGCGGAGGCTGCGATGCCGCTCTGCGACTGGATTCAGCGCGGTCTGGAGAAGTGAGGCGATCATGGCTGTGGCTCGGGCACCGGGGTGGCGGAGGAGAGTTTTGCGGCGAGCAATGTTTCGGCCAGCAAAACCCCGAGCGCAAAGACGATCAACCAGCGCCACAATTTCTGGCGGCTCTCCTGCTCGCCGGCACGCGCTCGCATTTGCTCGCGCGGGGTCGGCGGCGGCGCGGCTGCGGAGTGCAACGGAACACCGAGGCTGGCGAGACGTGAAGGCTCCATCGGAGCAGTTTTGCCTTCTTCTGGGTCGCTATTCACGACGAAGCGCTCGTTTTCCGGCGTGATGAGATAGACGCCCGGCTCATCCGTTCCAGTGAATTTCGCGCCGCTCGCGACTTCGGTTTCTTTGCCGTGCGGTCTGCGAACCTTGTGAGGAAGAGGGCTGGCCGACATCGCCACATCGTCACCGACGAAATACTGCGCCGGACGTGGCTGCGCGTCGCTGCTGAGATCGAGAAGCGCATAGAGGAGCGGAACGAACTTCGACGAGAGCGCGAGCTGGCTGTCGGCGGGCCTCCAACTGCTCGTGAAGACGACAACGCTGCCTTTACCGATCGGCACCTGGACCACTGCCGCGTCGCCCGTATCGAAGTGCGCGAGGATCTTCGCACCGGGAATCTTCGCGGTGTCGAGCTGGCGGTAATTCCAGAAGTGAATCTTCGTGAAATCACTAAACCGCGGATCGGCAAACGCCGCGAAAATCGGGTGAGCGAAATCGATCTGCGAGAGCATCGCATAGTCTTTCGACGCAGCCTCGGCGGCGGAGAGCGCGGGAGACTCGAGAAGCCTGGAAAGCGCTTGCTCGCTTGATTCCGAGGTCATGGGCAGCAGGACTATCTTTCCCCCGAGAGCAAACTTTCGCGCCGCCGCGATGGCTGGCTCGCTTGTTTCATCGCCGATTACGAGGAGCTGCGCACCGCGGAGTTCCATCTCGGACGGCGGCTGGCCATCCGAGTGCGCGATGAGTTCGACACGCTGACGCCGCGTGTCCTGAAAAGCGCGCGCCAGATAGTAGAGCGACTGTTTCGGGTTTTCCGCAGTTTCGTTGCCGAGAAAAAGCACGGGGATGTGTGTGGGCTTGGGCGTCACGACGTAGAGCCGCTCGAACATCGCACCCTCACCGATCAGATCGATTTCACCGGTCGCTGCCGCGAGGTCGCTGGGCTTGGGCGCGTGGACGATCCGCGATTGCCCGGGTGGGACTTGAAGTTGGATTCCCGCCTCTCCCGCCCACTGCAACGTGAATCGGTCTGAGGTGGAATCGGCTAAATTGATCACACGGAGCCGGGATTCGGAATCGGCGGTCGTCGGCTCGCTCGCATCCGCATCGGTGAGCCATTGGATGCTCGCGCCACCGCTCCGTTTCGCGCGCACCGGCGCGAGCGTTACTTCGATTCCACGAGGCCAGTTGAAGCCCTGCAAGCTGCCGAGTCGCGAGCCTTCTTGAAGGTCGCTGACGAGAATGATTTCACGACTTTTGGGTTGCTCGGAGTGTTGCCCGTCGAGGAGAGCGGCTGCGTTCTCGAGGGCGTGTCCGAGTTCCGTGGAGGCCCACGTCGGCCGCGTGGTCTTAAGACGCGAAGCAGCGGCTGAATCTCGCACGCCCGGCGGAATCTGCCGCCATTCCTCGAAACTGAGGAGAGTGCGGGAGGTGCGATCGAAGGCAATGAGCGCGAGCTCGTCGCCCGACGCGGCGTGAGCGAAAACGTCGTCCACTTTCGCCTGCGCCTGCTGCCACAAATCCTCGCGCGTCATGCTTGCGCTCGTGTCGATCAGGACGACCGCGCGTTTTCCAGCCGGCTGCAAAGGCTGTGTGGAGGCTGATTCGCGCTGGATGAGCGGACGCGCAAAACCGAGCGCGAGCAACACGATCGCGAGACAACGCAGCAGGAGAAGCCAGATATTCTCGAGCCGACTGCGGCGCGTGACGCGCGGCGGCGTCGCTTTCAAAAACATGAGGGAGCTGAACAGCGTCACCTCGCGGCTCGTGCGGCGGATGAGGTGAAACGCGACCGGGAGCCCAATCGCGAGCGCGCCGAGGAGGAAGAGCGGTGCGAGGAAAAGCATCGGCTAGCTCCGTGTCGGTCGCGCGTGAAGAGAACTCATGCGCGCTGGTGGCGGCGGATGATCTTCTTGCCGCGCTGGGTGCGGGACTTCAGAAAATCGAAGAGCGCGAGTTCGAGAGGTCTGTCTGTGCCAACCCGGTGCAGACTGATGCCAAGGCGCTCGCAGGTCGAGCGGACGGCGGCGACATGGGCATCGAAAAGCCGCGCGTAATCAGCGCGCGCTGCCGATGGATCGAGGTAGAGATCGCGGCCGGTTTCGGCATCACGAAAGCGCGAAGATTTCTCGAAATCGAACCGCGCCTCCGCGGGATCGAGGAGGTGAAAAAGCAGCACCTCATGGCCGGCGGCGGTGAGGAGCGAAAGGCTGGAGTCCAACGTTTCAATCGGCGCGAGGAGATCGGAGATGAGGACGATGAGGCCACGTTTGCGCATCAGCTCTGCCATGCGTTTCAGCGGCGCGGAGAGATCGGTCGCAGCGCCGGATGTTTCCTTTTCCAGCGCGAGCATGAGATGCCGCAGATGGCCGGGGCGATGCCGCGCGGGGAGATATTCGCGAACGGTTTCGTCGAAGGTGAGGAGGCCGACGGCGTCGCCCTGCTGATGCAGGAAATGCGCGAATGTGGCGGCGAGCGTGTTGGCGTATTTCGCCTTTGAGTAGCCGCGCGAGCCGAAGCTCATCGAGCGGCTGTTATCGACGAGGAGATGGCAGCGGAGGTTCGTTTCGTCCTCGAATTTCTTGATGAAATAGCGGTCGGTGCGCGCGACGAGACGCCAGTCGAGATGCCGCGGATCGTCGCCGGGCGTGTAGGCACGATACTCGGTGAACTCGACGGAAAAGCCGTGATACGGGCTGCGATGCTGGCCGTGCCAAAAGCCCTCCACGACAGTGCGTGCGCGCAATTCGAGATTGCGAATGCTCATGAGCGCCTGCGAATCGAGGAGAGTCGCCGAGGTCATTTCATCCGACGCTTACTTCACCTCCGCGAGCAGACGGGCGATGACTTTCTCAACGCTCACGGCATCGGCCTCGGCGCGATAATTCACCAAAATACGATGCCGTAAAACCGGCGATGCGAGCGCGACGATGTCCTCGCGGGTGACGTGTGCGCGGCCGTGGAGCAGCGCGCGGGTTTTCGCGCCGAGTGTGAGAAATTGCGCGGCGCGCGTGCCTGCGCCCCAGCTCACCCATTCGTTGATAAAGTCGGGCGTCCCGGGCTGGCGCGGGCGCGACGCTGCGGCGATGCGCACCGCGTAGCGGACGAGTTCTTCGGCGATCGGCACTTTTCTCACGATGTCGTGAAAGCGAAGCACGTCTTCGCCGGTGAAAATCGCCTCGATTGGCTCGCTATCTCCCGCAGTCGTGCGCGTGACCACGGCGACCTCGTCGTCCTCGGGCAGGTAGTCGATCACGACGTTGAACATTAACCGGTCGAGCTGCGCCTCGGGCAACGGATAGGTGCCTTCCATCTCGATCGGATTCTGCGTCGCCAGCACGAAGAACGGCTCGGGCAGCGCGTATCTTTTTCCCGACGCGGTGACCTGGTGCTCACCCATCGCCTCGAGCAGCGCCGCCTGCGTCTTTGGCGGAGTGCGGTTGATCTCATCGGCGAGAATCATGTGGCCGAAGATCGGCCCGGGTACGAAGACGAGCGCCCGCCCGTCGCCCGTCTCCTGCAGGATTTCGACGCCCGTGATGTCCGTCGGCATGAGGTCGGGCGTGAATTGAATGCGACGAAAATCGAGGTGGAAAATGCGCGCGATCGACTTAACGAGCAGCGTCTTCGCGAGGCCCGGCGCGCCGGTGATGAGGCAGTGCCCGCCGGCGAAAAGCGCAATGAGAAGCTGCTCGATCACGGCCTGCTGGCCGACGATCACCTTGCCGAGTTCCGCTGCGATCCGGGGCCGCGCGCGCTCGAGCATTTGCACCGTTTCGTGGTCGCTATTCGGAGTCGGCTCGGAGTTGCTCATCGGGGGTGGAAGAGAGCCCCTTTTCGCGAAGAGCGCGAGCGGGAATCGGATGCTGCAAGATCCGGCATTTCAAAACAGCGTCATCTGCGGCTTCATAGTGGCGCGGGCCTTTTCGAGTTTTCTTTTGCCGCGGGGTCTGCCGTGCGTGGGTGGCGGCGGGGCTTCGGCGAGGGCGGGTTTTCCCTCGGCGTTTAGCTCTGATTGCTCAAGGTTCGAGAGGATTTCCTTTGCGCGTTTGATGATCGTGGGTGGCAGGCCGGCGAGGCGCGCGACTTGGATGCCGTAGCTTTTGTCCGCACCACCGCGGACGATTTTTCGGAGGAAGATGATCTGGTCGTTCCATTCGCGGACGGCGACGTTGTAATTTCTCACGCCGCCGCGCGTCATTTCGAGCTCGGTGAGTTCGTGGTAGTGCGTGGCGAAAAGCGTGCGGGCGCGCACTTCATCGTGGAGAAACTCGGCGACGCTCCACGCGATCGAGAGACCGTCGAATGTCGAGGTGCCGCGCCCGATTTCGTCCAAAATGATGAGCGAACGCGCGGTCGCGTTGTTGGTGATATTCGCGGTTTCGTTCATCTCGACCATGAAGGTCGATTGGCCGCGCGAGAGGTCGTCATTTGCGCCGACCCTCGTAAATATGCGGTCTGCGAGGCCGATCTCGGCGCTGGCGGCGGGGAGCCATGAGCCGATTTGCGCCATTAGGACGAGGAGCGCGACCTGCCGGATATAGGTCGATTTTCCCGCCATGTTTGGCCCGGTGAGGATGAGCAGACGGTTGCGGTCGCCGTCGAGTTCGACGTCGTTCGGTACGAATTTTTCGTCGGCGAGGCATTGGTCGAGGACAGGGTGCCGGCCATCCGAGACGCGGATTTTCAACTCCCCGCTCAGCGCGGGCCGGCAGTATCCGAAGAGGCGCGCGGTCTCGGCGAGCGAGCCGAGAACATCGAGCGCGGCGATGGCGGCAGCGGTTTGCTGGAGCGGCACGAGTTCGCGCAGGACGTCGTCGCGGAGCTGGTTGAAAAGTTCGATTTCGAGGGCTTTCCCTCGCTCGTCTGCGCCGAGGATTTTGCCTTCGACTTCCTTCAACTCGGGCGTGATGAAGCGCTCGCCGGTGGCCACGGTTTGCTTGCGATGCCACGTTGGCGGAACAGCGCCGAGATTGGATTTCGTGACCTCGATGAAGTACCCGAAAACCGAGGTGAAGCGGACTTTGAGCGACTTGATGCCGGTAGCCTCGATCTCGCGCTGCTGGAGTTGCGCGATCCAGTCTTTGCCCTCGCGCGCGGCGTTGCGGAGCTCGTCGAGTGGGGCGTGGTAGCCATCGCGGAACATGCCGCCGTCGCGCGTGATGGCGGGCGGCTCGTCCACGATCGCGGTGGCGAGGAGGGAGACGAGGTCGGGGAGTTCGTGGAGTTCGGCGGCAATGCCGGCGGCGAGCGATTCGCTTTGCCCGATCGCGAAGGTGTCGGCGGCGAGCAACGCCGCGAGGTCGGCTTTGATCTGCGGGATTTGCTCCAGACTGGAGCGCAGGACGAGCAGGTCCCGCGCGTTGCCGCCGGTCTGCGTGAGGCGGCCGACGGTGCGCTCCATGTCCCGGATCGATTTCAGCGAGTCGCGGATTTTCCCGAGCAGGAACGGCTCGGCGAGCAGGTCGCCGATCATTTGCTGGCGGGCATTCAGCGGTGACAGCTCGCAGAGCGGATGCAGGATCCAGTCGCGCAATTTCCGCGCGCCCATCGGCGTGACAGTGCGGTCGAGCGCGCCGAGCAGGGAGGTGTCGCGCCCGCCACCGCGCGCGGTGACGAGTTCGAGATTTGCCTGCGTCGTGGCGTCAAGCAACATGAACTGCGAGCTGCGATAAACCGTGAGCCGCGCGATGTGGCCGAGTTCGCGGCGCAGCTCGTTTTTCAAATAATGCAGGATCGCGCCCGCCGCGCAGATGGCCGCGGGGACGTCGTCGCAGCCAAAGCCGTCGAGCGACTGCACTTTGAAATGCTCGCGCAAAGTGAAGGACGCCTGCTCGTGGAGAAACGTGTAGCCGTCGCGCGCGACGAGACCGCGGAGGTGGGAGAAAAGCGCGGCTTGCTCGTCGCTCACGAGCACCTCGGCAGGCTGGACGCGGGCGAGCTCGTCGGCGAGCGCGGCGTTGTCGGCGAGTTCGGTGAGGCGGAAATCGCCGGTGGTTAGATCGACGAATGCGAAGCCGAATGCGCCGTCGCGCCCGGCGGAAATGGAGGCGAGGAAATTGTTCCTTTTCGCATCGAGCATCTGCACGTCGGAGACGGTGCCGGGGCTCACGATTTGCGTGACCTCGCGCTGCACGATCTGGCCTTTTTGCGGCTCGCTGACTTGGTCGCAGATCGCCACGCGTCTCCCGGCTTTGATGAGCCGGCGGAGATATCCGTCAAGCGCGTGGTAAGGGATGCCACACATGGGGACCGTGTTTCGCTTGGTCAGCGCAACATTCAGGATGGCGGAGGCGTCCTTCGCGTCGTCGAAGAACATCTCGTAGAAATCGCCGAGGCGGAAAAGCAGAAGGGTATCCGGCGGGAGGCTGCGCCGGATGCCCTGGTACTGGCGCATCATCGGGGTGAGTTCTTCGGGCACGGCGCGGACGCTAGGGGCGGCGTGGCGGAGCTTCAAGCCCGACCGGGGGCGCCTCGTTGTTCAAGCATGCCGTTGCAGCCCGGGAATGCGTCGTTTCTCGTCGGTGAAAAAAATATTAGCTCCGAAGCAAAGGCGCGCTTGAGAATGGCTAGAACGCTTCTACGTTCCGCCCGCCCATGCACCTCCGGCTCCCCCACTTTGCCCTGATTTTCCTCGCACTCCTGACGTGCCTGCGCGCGCACGGGCAGGACCCGTTTGCGGCGTCTCCGGTGCCCACTTTCAACTTCACGGAGACCGTGACCGAGTCTCTGGATGCAGACGATGAATCCATCTATAAAGGCGGACTGCACATCAAAGGGCGTGTCTCGATGGCTGGCATCGACCTGAGCACGATCGATGGGGACACGCTGTTCGAGATTTACATCGAGACCTCGCAGCTCGATGAGGACGATCTGGATCTCTACACGACGCTGGATGGCGGTTCGGATTTCGATGACATCGGGCCTGTGATCGCCGGCTCGATCGCCCAGAAGACGCTCACATTCCAGATCAACAGCGCAGACTCGGACAAGCTCGATGGCGTCGGAACGCTGAAGATCACTTGGAACGCGACGGAGATGAATTACGCGATCGATATCACCAACGGCTCCACGGAGTACTCGGTGCTCGCGCAGTCGCTTGCGGACGAGTACACCGAAGATGAAGGGTATCAGGACATCGCGACGCTCGACGTGATCTTTGCGGAGCACGAACTGTCGTATCGCACAATCTACGTGAGCGGCACTGCGAGGGTCGTCTACGATGCCAACGACAATCCGCTCGCCCGCGAGAATATCAGCGGCGCGATCGATTCCGCAGCGCCGCGAGTAACGATTTCGAATCCCGCGGCGCAGTTGAAATTCAACATCAAGCCTTACGTCGCGAGTGGCACCGCCACGGATGAGCATCTCTCGCGGGTCGAGGTGACCCTGAATAGCGATACGCCGATCGTCGCGACGCTGAGTGGTGAAAACTGGTCCGTGTCCCTTTCGAATTTTAAGATTGGGGAAAATCGGATCGTCGTGACTGCCTACGACGAAGATGAAAACAGCACGGCCACTGCGCCGCGAAAATTCACCTACTACCCGGGGAGCACGCTCACGGTACGAGCGGCGGGGCCGGGCTCCGGGTCTGTGACGAGCGGGTATTTCAAGACGCTAAACTACCCCGCGAACTCGCAGGCGGTGTCGATCGGCCAGCGCGTCGAGGGGACCAAGCAGACGGTCACCGCGACCGCAAATTTCCCGGCGTCTGTTTTCGATGGGTGGACATCGGTGCCGCCGCTGTGGATGGACGAGGACGCTAGCGCGTCGAAACTCACCTTCCGAA
The DNA here is from genome assembly GCA_038207335.1 of Chthoniobacterales bacterium. Taxonomy (GTDB): domain Bacteria; phylum Verrucomicrobiota; class Verrucomicrobiia; order Chthoniobacterales; family Chthoniobacteraceae; genus CAIURC01. Next base: position 82,914 of record JBBQZX010000008.1, read on the forward strand.
TGCAGCCGAATCAGGTGCTCACCGCACACTTCATCCTGAATCCATTTCTCGGCAAATTCGGGAAATTCTCCGGCCTCGTACGGCCGAATGCGACGGGCGGCGCGCAGGGCTTCGTCGCGTTGAAAATCACGAACAAGGGAACTTTCACTGGGAAATTCAAGATCGGTAAGATCAGCGTGCCGGTGAAGGGCAGCCTGGCGAATTCCCTGCAATTCAGCCGGACATTCACCGTCGCAGGCGTGCCGTATGCGGTGACGTTCGCGTTGACTGACCTGCCGAGCGGCGCGCACCAAGTCACGGGGTCGATCAATGGCGGGGGGATTGATTCGAGCATCGCCGCGGATCTCTCGACCTTCTCGAAAAGCGCGCCTGCGCCACAGGCTGGGAGCTACAATGTGCTGCTGCCGGCGGCTGCCGGAGCGGGCGCGGACTTCCCGGTCGGCGTCGGTTTTGGGCGGGTGAAAGTTAGCGTTAAGGGGCTCACGAAATTTGTCGGGAAGCTGGGCGACGGCACCGTGGTCAGCTTCGGCACGACGCTTTCAGCGGACGGCGTCTGGCCGTTCTTCGCCGCGCTCTACGGAAAAACGGGTTCGATCTCCGGTTCGGTCACTTTCGATGATAGCGATCTCGATCACGATCTCAGTGGCACGCTCGATTGGACGCGTCCGCCTGGCATTGGAAAAGTGCATCGCACAGGCTTCAGCGGACAAAGCGACCTCATCGGCGCGCGCTATGCGAAGCCCGCGACGGGGCTGATCTTCCTGACTCCCAACGGCGCGGGCCTCCTTTCACTGGATGCGCCAGCGGCGACCGTGCCGATGCTGCCGACGTTTTCCACCGACCCCGATTTGAGCGTGACTCTCGCGCCCGTCGAGTTGCAAAGCACCGTTACAATCGGTGACGCCACGCTCGGGGTGAAAGTGAAGATTTCAGGCGGCTCGGGACTCTTCAGCGGGAGCTTTAACGATCCGGCGCAAGCGGGCAAAACGCTGAAATTCAGCGGCGCGATCGTGCAGAAAAACGTGAACGCCGCGGGCGGTCTCTTCATCCGTGGCGACCGCACCGGCGCGGTTCAGATCGCCGCACCGCCGGAACAGAATAACTGATCGCCGTCGTCCCGTGATTCGGAAGTAGTAGGAGAATCACCCGGAGACGTCGGGCTTGGCGCCATTCGTGCCCAAGTCATTAGATCCCCGGTGTTCAGATCGCCGATCTGACTTGTGAAGCCACTTTACCGCAGGGCTTGCGCGATCCGACTGAGTGTTCGCTCAGCCCGCTTCGGAATTAGCGCGCATTCCCAAATCCGCAGGACTGTCCACCCGGCTTTGCGCAGGGTGCGCGTGACCTCCCGGTCGCGCGCCGCGTTGCGTGCGAGCTTGGCTTTCCAAAAATCGCGGTTGCCCGCCGGCGTCGTCGCGTGGCGCGGACATCTGTGCCAAAAGCAGCCATCGACGAACACCGCCACGCGCTCGCGCCGGAAGACGAAATCGGGTTTGCCGAAAACGCGCGCGTTCCGCCGCCAGCCGGTGATGCCGTATTCGCGCATCAGCGCGATGAAGCGGAGTTCCGTAGCGCGGTTGCCGCTCGAGCGGATGAGCGACATGACGGCGCTGCGCTTCGCCTTGGTGAAGACATCAGCCATCGGCGCGCGCACCGTAGTCGGCGGCGATTTGGAAACGGCGGGCGGTTTCGTCGTCCTCGTGTGTGTGCATCCGGTCGTAGAGGCCCGACCATTGGGCGGCGCAGGGGTAGAGTTCTTCGTCGGCGAGTTCACCCGCGTCCGCCCGGCGCCACGCCTCGGCGGCGAAGCGTTTCAGCACGCGCGGCCAACCGCTCCCGGCGTCTTCGTAGCCATCGGGATGCAGGCCGGGGAAGGCGTAGGCGACGGCGCACCATGCGCGTAGGAAGGCCGGTTTAGGGAGTTGTTCGACTTGCGCGGTTAAGGCGTGGCGAAGCTCGCGGCCAGCGCCGCGAAGCGTTGAAGGAACGACGATGTCGGTGCTCATACGTCATCTCGCTACCAGGTCGTCATCCGCTTGCCAGGAAAAATCTTGCGCCTCCGAGAAAAAATCAGCCGCACGCCTCGACCGTGTCGAGCTGGCGGTAAATGGCGGTGAGGTCGGCCGAACGAATGCGGAACTGGCTGCGACGCTTGAGCCGGGGCGCGGTGGTCGATGCGGCTTCGAGTTTGATTCCCGGATCGTAATACACCGTGCCGGCGGCGAACGCCGCGAGCAGCCAGAGGAAATCCGGCTGCCCGGCGAGCCGCACGCGCCCGCCGTAACGGTATTGCCGCGCCGGTTCCGTGCGGTTCTCCGAGGGAACGTAGGCGGCGTGAGCATGCTTGCGCGTCCAGTGCTGCATCAGCCCCGCGAAATCCCACGATGCGGCGACGGTGCCGGCGTCGTCCACCAAGGCGACGCTTCCCTTTTTGTCGGTGATGACGCCGCCCGCGTAACCGGGCAGCGTCAAGGTCAGCCCAGTTCCTGCGTGCCGCTGGCCTGCGCGATGAAGTCCGCCGAAATTCAGGCGATCGTCGCGGCCCATCTTGTCCGCATAGCCATAGCGCCGGAGAAATGCGATGGGGCTTTCGTCGGCATAAACTCCGCCCGTCGGCTCGGGCGTCAGGAGAGTGATCCTTCCTGAATCTAGGCGGCTGAGTTCAGGAACGGTGTATTGCTTCACTTCGTAACCACGATAATCCGGCTCCGCTCTCCCATTTGGCCGCACTCCAAGCTCAGCCTCCAAAGTGTAGCCGCCGCAGTTGGGCGCATTGCACGGCAGAAGTTCTCCGCTGCTGCCGAGCCGTTTTGAATCAATCCAGCCAAGTCGGAAAATCCGGCAAAGCTCCGTAAGCAACAATTCGCGGTCGTCCGGTGCGCGGCTGCCGAGAGTCAAAGCCAGCTCCACAAAAACGCCGAGCGACGGCGCGAGTGCCAAGGCACGGAATTCGTATGCAAGGTCGGAGCTTCCGTCGGCAACAAAGCCGACGATCTGCCGCTCGGCAGTGACGCCTAGAAACAAGACGCGCCCCACCAACCGCTGGTTCAGCAATTCGTTTGGCGCTGCTGCGCTGCCCTTCAAGAACCCTGAGAACCGAACTTCTGGATACTGCGGGTAGAGAATCAATTGCGCGCCCGGCGCTGGTGAAATACCGCCTGCATCGCTCAGCCATCCGAAATCGAGCACCGCTTTATAGATAAGATTTTTCGGGCTGCTGTCCGGTCGAACTTCTCTAGTGGGAAACAAAGTCAGCGCCGTAAAGTCAGGCCCAAAATAAATCTGGTTCTTTGAATTGTCGTTCTCCGCGAGCGGCTTTGCATACAACCGAATGCAACCGACGCGAGAGAACAGAGAGCGGAGTTCATCCAGCTTCATTTTTTCGCCTGCCTTTTCCTCGGTGCCTTTGAATACGTAACCGGTTTTTGCGTGAACTTGATGGGAGCGGCGTTCGGTTTTTCTGCCGCGGTGAGCACGAAGTCAGCAGGGACGTTCAATGGCTGCCGCAGAGTTCGGACAACGGCGGAGGCGATGCGCTCGACAACAGGAACGACTACCGAGTTGCCGAATTGCCGATACGCCTGCGTGTCGGACACCACGATTTTGAATGTCTCCGGGTAGCCCATGAGGCGAGCACATTCACGCGGTGTCAGCCGTCGCGGGATGCGCCCGCCGTTCTGCGCGATGAGGATCTCCGAGCCGTCCTTGTAGTAGCGCGCGCTGAGCGTGCGGGCGATGTCGCGCTCGGTGACGAGGCCGAAGCCGAAGCCGTTGCCGGCGGCACGATGCTTGGCAGCGTAGTTCTGGAGGTAAGTCCAGAGATGGTCGGAGAGCGTGTATTTCGGTTCCGGTTTCGGTTCGAGAATGCTGCCGAGCTTGGGGCCATCGGCGGGAAATTTCGGGAACTCGAAATACCGCCATTCGCGGAAGCCGACGACGAAGATGCGCTCGCGGTGCTGGGGGACGACGCTCTGCGCGTCGATGATCTTGTGATAGACGGTGTAGCCGAGCGCTTCGGTGAGGGTGCGGTGGATGATCTCGAAGGTTTTGCCGCCGTCGTGGCCCTTGAGGTTCTTGACGTTCTCCAGGACGAACGCGGCGGGGCGGTGGAAGTCGAGGATGTCGGCGATGGAGAAGAAGAGGTTGCCCTGCTTGATATCCTCGAAGCCGTGCTTGCGGCCCAGGCTCAGCTTCTTCGACACGCCCGCGATGCTGAACGGCTGGCAGGGGAAGCCGCCGCAGAGGATGTCGTGCGCGGGGATGTCGGCGACGGCGATGCTGTGGATGTCGCCATGCGGTCGCTCGCCGAAATTGGCCTCGTAAGTCTGCTGGCTGAATTTGTCGTAGTCGGAGGAGAAGACGCACTGGCCGCCCACCTTCTCGAACGCGATGCGGAATCCGCCGATGCCGCAGAAGAGGTCGATGAAGCGCGGCGCGGTGGCGCCGTACGTCGGGGACTCTTCGCGAACTCGCGCGCCTTCTCCTTCGGGCCGCTTTCTCACTGCTCCACACCGGTAAAGAGTTCGGCCAGCGAGAGGCGAAACGCCTTCGCCAGCTGCCCGACGATGAGCATCGACGGATTCCGCTCCCCGCGCTCGATGTCGCTGATGTAGGTCTGATCGAGATCGGCCTTCTCGCCGAGATTCTCCTGCGTCAGGCCTTGGCTTTCGCGCAGGCCGCGCACGCGGCGACCCAAGGCGGTGAGGAGTGGATCGCGTCTCGGCATGACGCGGAGTGTGCGTGGCGCGCTCCGCGAAGTTTATTGACGATCAGTTATATTTTTGAGTCGTGCCGCGTAGCTAGTTTTTCCCACGAAGGCCGAAAATTTCGGTCCGGCTGAAATTCCCGACAACCGCGGCGTTGCCCGCGATCTTCACTTCGTAAAGTCCCCCCAACCCCCCGCGCCACCGAAATTCTTCCAAGGCTGACGTTCGTCCGCGCGATACCGCCGCCTCACTGCTCACGCTCGAGCGTCCGCCGGACTTGGCGCAGCGCGGTCGAGTATTCACTGGAATAAATCTGAAACCGGCGCACCGCATCATCCATCCCGGTGCCGAGTCCGCGCACGGCGTACGGCAGGCACGAGAGTCGATATTTTCCCGCCGACAGCTCGATCACCTGCACGACCACCCGGTCGGCCAGCTTGTCGTCATTCCAGTTTCCGTAGAGAACGCCATCAACACCGCTTGCATCGCGCTCGAACGTGAGGTCGTGGCGCACGTTGCTTGCGAGGTGAAAATTTCGGGCGACAAACGCGCCCGTCACTGCCGCCTCCACCTCGGTGCCGGAATCCGCAGTCACCACCACCGAAGCCGAGGGCGCACCGGAATGAAATACTGCGCACGAGGCGAAAAAGCTGACACTTGCGAGAAGGAAAATGAGATGCGGGAGGCGGCGGATATTCATCGGGAAGAAATGTGCGAATAGCGGCGAAACCGCACTGCGACAAGCGCGCCGGCGCATCGCACCGCTCAGTCCTTTTCGAGAATCGCGCGCATCTTCGCGCGCAGCGTTCCGGGTTTGAACGGTTTTTGCATGAATCCTGCGAGCCCGCGCCCGGCGAAATTCGCGATCGCCTCCTGCTCGTTGAAGCCGCTCATCAGCAGCACGCACATGTGCGGATCGATCCGTCGCAGCTCCACGAACGCCTCGGTGCCATCCATCTCAGGCATCGTGAGATCGAGCAGCACTGCTGTGAACCGCGACGGTGCCGCGCGAAACTTCTCCACGGCTTCACGCCCGTTCTCCGCCATCACCACGCTGAAACCGATCGACTCGAGCATCCGTCCCGCGATGCGGCGCACAGTCTCTTCATCATCGACGACCAGCACGCATCCGGAGCCGCGCCACGTTTCTTCGTCCGGCTCGGAAGGCGCGATATCCTCAGCGACCCCCTCGGCGCACGGCAGCAGCAGCGTGAAAGTCGTTCCTCTCCCCGGCTCGCTGTCCACCCGCAGCGCTGCGTGATGCCCGCGCACGATCCCGAGCACAGCTGCGAGACCGAGACCGCGCCCGGTAAATTTCGTGGTGAAAAACGGGTCGAAGATCTTGGCCCGGATATCGGCGCTCATGCCGCAGCCGGTGTCCCTTACCTCAAGGAAAACATAGCTGCCGGGTGCCAGGTCCGATCCGAGGTGTGCGCCGGAAAATGTCGCGCGATCGGCATTCCGCAGGCCGGTGCGAATCCCGATGACGCCGCTATTTTCACCCATCGCATCGGAGGCGTTGATCACGAGATTCATGATGATCTGGCGGAGTTGCGTGGGGTCGGCGGAGATGGCAGGAAGGCTGCACTCGTTGTGGCATTCAAGGGTCGCGTTTTTGCTGATCGAGACGCGCAGCAGCGGCGCCATCTCGGCGATGAGCTGGCTCAAATCGAGTTGCTGGATGACGAATCGCGCCTTGCCCGAGTAGGCCAGCATTTGCTTGCACAGCTCCGCCGCGCGCTGTGAGACGCGCTCGATTTGATCAAGGTAGGTCTGGATCGGCGAGGCCGGCTCGAGGTCCATGCGCGCGAGGCTGGCGTTGCCGAGGATGCCGGTGAGGAGGTTGTTAAAATCGTGTGCGATGCCGCCCGCGAGCACGCCGAGGCTTTCGAGCTTTTGCGTCTCCTGGAGTCGTCGGTCGAATTCCGCGCGCTCCTCGACCGCCGCGCGCTGCGCGGTCACATCCATCACCGCCCCGATCATGCGCGTCACCTTCCCCGAACTGTCGCGCAGCACATCGCCGCGCGATGTGAGCCAGCGAACTGTGCCATCCGGCCACACGATGCGATGTTCGTGGAAAATCTCATCGCCGCGATCCCACGCTCCGCGATTCACCGAGTCGATGCGCTCATGTTCGTCCGGATGAAGGCAGCGGTGATACATTTCGTATGTGCCATCGAACGCGCCCGGCGCGATGCCGAAAATACGCTCTGTCTCCGGCGACCACGTCACGCGATTCGACTCGCGGTCCCACTCCCAAGTGCCCAGCTCCGCCGCGGAAAGTGCGAGCCGCAGCCGCGCGCCCTGATCAATCCCTTCCTCGATCATTCGCTGGCGCTCGACGAGGTCTTCCTCGAGTGCGAGCTGCGTGGCGTGCAGCGCGGCGGTGCGCTCGCTCACGAGCTGCTCGATCGCGGCAGTGCGCTTCTGCGCGCCTCGCACCGAGCCGGTGCCGAGAGCCGTCAGCAACAGTCCGATGGCAAAAAACTCGTAAGGATAAAAGCACCGCTGAGCCGCAATCCATTCCGCCGCCGGACGACAAAGCAGTGTCCACTCACGCCCATTTTCGCGCAGAGGAAACACGCGATGCATCCCGCTCTCAAAGCTCGCAATCGTCCGCGGCATCTCAGGATTCGCGCCATTGGCCACGCTCACGACTAAGATTTGCTCCGGCTCGCTGGGCGTCCGGTCGGCAAGCAACAGATCGAGTGAGCGGTCAGGCAACCCGAGCAAATCGGAGTCCATCAGCGCGCTGAACCGGAACTCGCCGAGCAGCACGCCCAGCAGTTTTGCGCGCCTTTCTTCAACAGTCGGCGGCGTCGAATCGGCCGCATAAACGGGCATGAAAACAAGCCAGCCGGGCTCTCCATTTTCGCTGCCATAAAGCGGCACGCGTGGCGTCGCCACACGCTTGGCGGAATCGATGGCGAGTTCGATCTCCCGCCGGTGCAGGCCGTGGAGAAAATCGCTGCCGAGCGCCGAGCGGAGATTCTCAATCGGCTCCGTATAAAGCGCGGGCGCGTATCCGTCGCTCACCGGCGCGGGTTCGAGCGGTGAGCCGGGCTCGTGCTGTCGATTGATGAAAAATGGTTTTTGCAGCCCTTCTCGCACGCGCGCCTCGAACTCGGCGCGCTGCTCTTGCCGCACATACGGCAGCCATTGCAGCGAATGCACGCCGGGGTGCCGCGCGCGCAGGTCGGCAGCGGTCCGGCGGAACTCGTCGGCGGTGACCTCCTCGGAGGAATCGTAAAGATTCCACATCGTGAAAATCACCTCGTCGTGATCGAGCAGCGTGTCACGCAGCGCCTGCGCCTGGCTGTGCGCGCGCCACTCGAATTCCTGCCGCGTGCGCGCTTCTTCGGTCCTCCACACATACGCAAACACAGCGCATGAAAGCGCGACGCCGCCGAGCCAGATGGATGCAATGACCATTGACCGCCGCACCAGCGGGGGCCGCGGGCCAGCCCCCATCGCTGCCGCTGTAATCGGAGCGCTCACAGCCATTGAAATTACCGCTCGCCCACTCCCGCGGCAATCGCCAATCGCCAATCGGCAGTCGCCAATGCACCCTCCCGCCCCGCGCGATGCTGCCCTCTTTTCTCACAACGATTCTGTTTTCGTTCTCGGTGATTTTCGCCGCCCGCTCCGCCCGTGTGCTCGGCGCAGGCATTGCGAATCTTTGCCGCATTACCCTCGCCACCGCTCTCCTCGCGGCGTGGGCACACGGCTGGGGCGCCGGGCTCCACGGGCCGTCACTGCGCTGGTTTTTCCTCAGTGGCGTCGTCGGCTTTGGACTCGGAGACATGGCGCTTTTCGGCGCACTCCCGCGCATCGGTCCGCGGCTGTCGATCCTGCTGACTCAGTGCCTCGGCGCACCCATCGCCGCCGCTGCCGAGTGGGCATGGCTCGGCACCACATTGCGCCTCGCCGATGTGCTCTGCGCGATCGTAATCCTCGCGGGTGTCGCGCTCGCGCTCGCGCCCGATCGCGGCCTGAAAGTCGAGCGCCGCGTCTTTTGGTTCGGCGTCCTCTTCGGCGTCGGATCAGCCATGGGACAGGCTTTCGGGGCGGTCATCAGCCGCAAGGCGAACGGCGTCGCCGAGCTCGCGAATTTCCAAATCGACGGTGGAACCGCGGCATATCAACGCATCATCGGTGGCGTGCTCATCACCGCGCTCGCATTCATTTTCATGCGGAAAGTGCGGCCCACGGTGCCCGAGGCAGACCCCGCGCGCTGGCGTCGCGGCTGGCCGCTTGTGGTGGGAAATGCGGTCGCAGGACCCGCGCTCGGTGTCGGCTGCTACCAATGGGCGCTCAAGTCCACGCCGAGCGGAATCGTGCTGCCAATCGTCGCGACCTCACCTCTCGTCACGCTCATCCTCGCGCGCTTCATCGACGGCGAACGCCCGACGCGACGCGCGATCACCGGCGGCTTGATCGCCGTCGGCGGTGCCGTCGCGCTGAAGATCGCGCACGGATGAGGGTGACGACGCGTTTCACCCTCCCCTACGCCCGCGGATGTGCGTCGTCGTAGGCGCTCTTGAGCCGTTCGATCGTCACGTGTGTGTAAATCTGCGTCGTCGAGAGGCTCGCGTGGCCGAGCAGCGATTGCACGCTGCGGAGGTCCGCACCGGCGTCGAGCATATGCGTCGCGAAGCTGTGCCGCAGCTTGTGCGGGCTGATTTTCAACGCAATCGACGTATGCCCAAGATACCGTTTCAGCAGCAGCCAGACCGAGCGCGCGCTGAGCCGTTTGCGCAGTTTGCTGATGAAAAGCGGACCTGCTTTCACATCCGCTGCGTGGCGGTATTTTTGGATCGCCTCCAGCGCGGGCGCGCCAACCGGCACCACGCGTTCCTTCCGCCCTTTTCCGAAGACGCGCACATTTTCGCTGAAGACATCGACGCTCGCCACATCGAGCCCGACGAGTTCCGAGAGCCGCAGCCCGCTGCTGTAAAAAAGCTCCATGATCGCCACATCGCGCAGCGGCATCCACACGGGCGCCTGGCCCTGTTTTTCGATCCGCAGCGGCGCGGTGAAAAGCTCGTCGATCTGCTTTCCCGTCAGCACGATGGGCAGCTTTTTCTCCAGCTTCGGCAGCAGCACTTCCTTCAGCGGGTTCACCTGCAGGCCGTGGCGTTCGCTCAGATATTTGTAAAAGGTACGCAGCGCCGCGAAGTGCATCCGAATGGTCGCCCGCGCCATCTCGCGCTTCGCCATCGTGAAAAGATGACGTCGGAAATGGTCGGCGTTCAGCTCCAGCCAGCCGGGTAGATTCGGCGTCTTGCGCAGCTCCGCGAGCGCATGGCGGTAATTCACGAGCGTCTGCGGCGAGACGTTGCGCTCGAATTCGAGCGCCTTGAAAAATCCGTCGGCGTAGCGGTCGCGCATGCAGGAGCTTTAGACAGGATCACCGATCCCGGCAACGCGCGTGCGGCTCTAACGAGATCGCCAGGTACGCACGCCAGCCGGGATCAGCGATCCCGGCTACAACCGCCCGATCGGCCCCAGCTCCACCGGCTGCGCGCTACTCCCCACATCGCCGACCCGCGCCGTGCCGCGCGCGAACGTCAGCGTCGCCGACCGCTGCTCCACTTTATCCGCCGACTCCGCCACGATCGGGATCGTGAAATCCCCATCCGGCAGCGTGAAATGATACCGGAACGTCCCGTCCGGGTTCAGCTTGATCTGCTTTCCCTCGATCCAGACCGTCGCATCCGGCGACGTGCCGCCGTAGAAAATGATCTCCGCATTTACGTGCATATAAAAGCCGCGCTCCGTCTTCGCGCTAAACGGCTGCGCGCTCCAACTCCCGCCCCAGCTCGACATCCCGCCGCTCGAGAGCCCGCCGACGATCCCGCTGAAAAGACTGCTCTCCGCCGAGGTCAGCGAGTCGTAAAACTTCGACGCCAGCCCGCTCGAGCTCTCGCTCTGCAGCCGCTCCGTAAGCTGCTTTCGCAGAAGTTGATCGATTTCGGCCGACCCCAGCCCCACACGATCCACCAGGCTGTCGCCCAACAGCGCCGTCAGAAGCGCCCGCTGCGTCTCGCTCCACGATGGCACGCGCCCCGGCGCAAACGCGATCTCGCGCCCCTCGCCAGTGATCCGCGAAATCGCCTGCAGCAGCGACTCGCCATTCTGCATGTGCTCAGTCACCAGCATCAGCAGCCGCTCGAATGCGAGATGCGCCGGCACCGTCGCAAACTGCGCCTCCGTTTCCTCCGCCAGCGCATCCGGCGGAGTCTGCGCCGCCTCGGAACTTACGATCGAGCGCCACGCGCCGGCCTTTTCAAAAAAGCCGATCTCGCCGACATACGACGCGCCCGGCGTGCTCACCGGCACATACCAGTTCCGCGCCTCCGGCTTGATCTCCACCGTCGTCTCCTCCGCGCCCGCCGCCGTGCGGATTTTGAGAAAAAATTGCGCCACATTGTAGCGGTGCGCATTGGCCGGATACGCCGTCCAGTTGAAATCCCAGTAGCAAAACAGCCACCGCGGATCGCGCGCCACGAGGAAAATCGTGTCCTCGTAATAGCTCGCCGGCAGCGCGCCGAGGTCCTCGAATTCCGGCACCGCGCCCTCCCCACCGCCGCCGCTCGCGGGTGCCTCCTGCAGGCCCGCAGCCTCATATTTATGCACATCCGCCTCCACCGCCTCGCCGCTCACCGGCTCCTGCGAGATGGAAAACGCGGATGTCTTTTTCACCTCCGCTTTCTCGTCAGAGTCAGCGGAAGTTGCGGATTGATCGGTGGTCTTCTTGTTCATAGTGGTTTCAGGTTCGTTTCAGTGCTGCTTTCAAAAAGGCGGTGCGGGCGTAAGTCCTCCAGACACATCTGTCAAACACGAATTTCTCACAAAACCTCGCTTTATGGCAAAATCAGGACACTCCCTGACTATTAGCGTCACAAATCCGCCACATTAGAATCCCGAATGCTCACTAAACGCGTCATCCCCTGCCTCGATGTCCACGATGGAAAAGTCACCCGCGGCCTGCAGTTCGGCCGCGCCGAGGAGGGTGGCCTGCGCAATGTCGGCGACCCCGTCGAGCTCGCAGTCCGCTACAACGACCAGGGCGCCGACGAGATGGTTTTCTTCGACATCACCGCCAGCGCCCACGGCCGCGGCACCATGATCGACGTCATCGAGCGAACCGCCGCGCGCTGCTTCATGCCGCTCACCGTCGGCGGCGGCATCCGCACCACCGACGACATGCACGCCATGCTCGGCGCGGGCGCGGATAAAATCAGCATCAACTCCAGCGCCCTCGCGACCCCCGAGCTCATCGGCGCGGGAGCCCAGCGCTTTGGCAGCCAGTGCATCGTCGTCTCCATCGACGCGAAAAAGGTCGCGCCCGACCGCTGGGAAGTCTTCAGCCACGGCGGACGCCACTCCACCGGCCTCGACGCCGTCGAGTGGGCCACGCGCGCCACCGGCCTCGGCGCCGGCGAGATCGTCCTAAACTCCATCGACGCCGACGGCACCAAAGCCGGCTACGACCTCACCATCACGCGCCGCATCAGCGAAGCCGTCGGCGTCCCCGTCGTCGCCAGCGGCGGTGCGGGCACCCTGGACCACATGGCCGAGGTGCTTTTGGAGGGAAAAGCCGACGCCGTCCTAGCCGCGAGCATTTTCCACTTCGGCACCTTTACCGTCGCCGATGTAAAGCAGCACCTCGCCGCCCGCGGCCTCCCCATGCGCATCGCGTAACGAGCACGCGCCCCACTTTTCTCCTAGCGAAATCCCGCGCATTCCTGCCTCCTCTCCGTCCCGTCGATAGCACCTTCCGAAATTCAAAATTCAAAATCCCCCGCCATGCGTTCCGACTTCCTCGTCTTTTCCCAGCCGGAAATCCTCCAGCCCGAAATCGATGAAGTCATCGACTCCATGCAGAAATGCTGGCTCGGCACCGGGCCGAAAGTGGCCCAATTCAAGCGCGACTTTGCCGCCTACAAAGGCGCGCAGCACGTCACTGCCGTCAATTCCTGCACCGCCGCCCTGCACCTCAGCTGCCTCGTCGCCGGGCTGAAACCCGGCGACGAAGTCATCACCACCGCGCTCACATTTTGCGCCACGGTAAATGCCATCATCCACAGCGGCGCCACGCCCGTCCTCGCCGATTGCGAGCCCGGCACCCTGAATATCTCCCCCACGGATGTCGCCGCGAAAATCACGCCGCGCACCCGCGCCATCGTCCCCGTCCACTTCGCCGGGCGCCCTTGCGACATGGATGCGCTCCTTTTACTCGCCGAAAAGCACTGCCTGAAAATCATCGAAGACTGCGCCCACGCCATCGAGACCGAGTCCCGCGGGCGGAAGGCCGGCACCCTCGGCGACTTCGGATGCTTCAGCTTCTACGCGACCAAAAACGTATCCACCGGCGAAGGCGGCATGATTGTCGCCCGCGATGCCGCCGACGCCGCGCGCCTCGAGCGGCTCGCGCTCCACGGCATGAGCAACGACGCGTGGAAACGCTTCAGCGACGCCGGCTTCAAGCACTACGAAGTCGTCGAGTGCGGCTTCAAATACAACATGATGGACCTCCAGGCCGCCATCGGCCTCCACCAGCTCGCGCGCGTCGAAAAAAGCTGGCAGCGCCGCCGCGCCATCTGGGCTCGCTACGACACCGCGCTCGCCGACCTCCCCATCACCCTCCCGCTCGCGCCCGACCCCGACACCGTCCATGCCTACCACCTCTACACGATCCTCATCGACCCCGCGCGCACCGGCATCACGCGCGACGCCTTCCTCGACGCAATGACCGCGCACCGCCTCGGAGTCGGCGTCCACTACCGGGCCATCCCCGAGCACCCCTACTACCGCCAAGCCTTCGCTTGGAACCCCGAAAACTACCCCCACGCCCTCCGCATCGGCCGCCAAACCGTCAGCCTCCCCCTCTCCCCGAAACTCACCGAGTCCGACGTGAACGACGTCATCACCGCCGTCCACGAAATCCTGAAAGCGGGAAGTTGAGAGTCACGAGCTGAGAGTTGAGTGAGCAACACCTGCAACGCACTCGAAAAGCCACGTCACCCCGCTGCCCTCTCTCAACTCTCGACTAAAAGGCCTCACCCTCCGCTCTCCCCATTCCCTCATTGAAAACTTCCCCAACCCGGCGAACAGTCCACTCCCCGCCCCGACGATGAAAGACTTCCGCACCGCCATCGACCGAGTCCCGCAGGCCACCGTCATCATCATCGGCCTCTCGATCGCGCTCACGCTCGGCATCGTCATCCCTAGCACCCACGGCAACATCCTCACCGGCACGGCAAAGCTCACCGGGGTTGTGACATTCCTCTGCGCCCTCGTCTGGCCGCGCACGATGCTCTACGGGCTCGTCGTCATGGCCGCTTCGCTCGACTTTGTCAAACGCCTCCTCGTCGTCTTCGGCACCGTCTATCAAGCCGACCTCGCCGTCGTTCTCACCATCGCCCCCCTCACCCTAGGCGGCGTCGTCTGTGGCCACATCATCCATCGCATCTTCGCCCACGGGAGAATTCTCAACAAGCGCGAGTGGGTGATCCTTGCCTGCGCAGGCACCGCGATCGGAATCTCGTTTGCGAAGGCGATGGTCGACTCCCACAATATCCTTCGCGCAGGCCAGGCCGTCGTCGATGGCATGAGCTATCTTCTAGCCGTTCTAGTCACCGTCAGCCTCCTTCGCGACGACCGGGCGACTGTGAAATATATCAACTTCATGGTGTGGATATTCTTCTGTGTCGCGCTCTACGGCATCTTCCAGTTCTTCCACGGATATGCCAAGTTTGAATATGATTATATCCTGTCGAGCAACACCTCGACGATCGGCGAACTCAGCGAAGCTCACCCGCGGATTTTCTCCACGTTAAATTCGAGCCATGCATTCGGCGTTAGCATGGCGATCTTCCTGATTATTTCGGTTGCAAAAAACTATATCTACTTTCGGCAGCGCCGCTCCTTTCGGATCGCAGACCTTCTGCTCATGATCACTTTCACCATCGCGCTCGGGCTTGGCTTCGGGCGGACGGCATGGGTTCTGGCATTGCTCGGCATAGCGGGTATCTTCTTCTTCACCTCCGCCCGACGGACGAAGTTTTTTTACGCTTGTTGCACCGGAATGTTTCTGATCGTACTTTTCAACTCCGAATATATCCTCGAGAAACTTCCGGAGTGGCAAAGGCAGCTTCCAGGTGATTCGGCATCCCAAGAGCAGGCGTTCCGGCTCGGAACTTATTCGGATCGTTTGATAGGCTTCACCTCATTTATGCGAGATGACTCTTATTGGACTCCTTTTGGCGTGAAAGGTTTTACCACCGAGGCTCAGCATGCGGGAGACCAGTTCTATACACACGACGCGTTCACGGCGGCGCTGCTTCGCTACGGAATCGTTGGCGTTGGCATCCTCGCCATCATCAGCATTTTCTTCCTAATTCAAGTTCACAAAGGCATCCTAGGGGTCCAAAATCGCAACTTGCGTATTTTCTCCGCGGCGACCGCCAGCGCGTGCTTTTCCGTCTTCTTCACTGGCCTCCTCTCCGGCTCGAATATCACTGTTTTCCCGGTAAATTTCCTCTTTTGGGCCCTCATTGGATGCACTCTGGTAATGACTGGGTCCGAGCGCGCCGTGCGAAAGTCGCAAACAGCGCAGCAGCAAAGAGACAGGGCGACCCCAGCCCCGGCACCCAATCGCCCGCGCCCCCGGCGCCCGGCGTATACCTGAGCCGTCGGCTTTTCTCTTTCCGATTGAAAGTCCTACGTCGACCCGAGGAGGGATGGAGGCGCGCGGGAATCAATCGCTTTAACTCCTCCCTGAAAAGCCGCTCGGTTGCCTACTACGCGAGCAGTTCACTCGTGTGTCAGGCGATGCGATTCACCGGTGTTGTGGTCGCGACCCGGGTGTTGAATCCGGTCGATTTCGGCGCATTTGCTCAAGCGCTCCTTTTGATGGGCGTTCCCTGCACTTTGAGGGATCTCGGGATCAGCAATGCGCTGATCGCTTACGATGGCACCGATCGAAGCTATCCTCGATTTCATTTCCAAATCATCGTTTGCAGCAGTCTCGTATGCGCGGGATTGATTTTTGCGACCAGCAGCTTGTGGACGAAGTTCTCTTCGGATGTCCTTGCGACCGCCCCGTGGCTTGCGTTGCTGGTGATAATCGAGGGGCTTGGCATCACCGGTGTGATCGCTGCACAAAAGAGCTTTCGATTCAAAGCGCTTGCCGGGGTTGAAATCTGCGCAGTCGCAGGATCGCTTGCCGTCATCATTCTCGGAGCGGGACGAGTCAATGGATTGTCGCTCCTCCTCGGCGCGCGCTTTACCGAGTCGCTCATCCGAACCGGTTCGGTCGGTATTCTGGAGACTTGGAAGCACGTCGGCCTCGTGCGAAACCTTGAGATTCTTCGGTATTACGCCGGGTTTGCGAGGTATGGTGCTCCGCAGGCATTGGTCGAAAACGCCATCGCACAGCTCGATAGCTTTTTGCTTTCCACATTCAGCACGGTCTATCAGCTCGGGCTTTACGATCGGATTTTGCAATTCAGCCGCATCCCCTTATCGCTCAGCATCAATCTCATCGACAAAGTCGCCTTGGTCTCATTTAGCCAGCACCAGCATGAGACTCAAAGGCTCCAACAGCTTCTCCGTATCTTCGCGGGCATCAGTCTGGGTGCGGCTACGGTAGTCGTTTTGGTCGTCACGTTCGCGCTGCCAGCCGTCGTCACTCAGATGCTCGGAGAGGAATGGATGCACCGCTTGTTGCCGCTCTGGTGGGCCGCGCTCCCACTCATGCTTTTACGTCCGCTTTCGTGGTGCCTCAGCATCTTCATGCAAGGCGTCGGAAACATTCCCGCGCTCTTTCGTTTCATGGTTTTCGGCCTCTGTGCCACGGCGTTGGGCGGCATCGCGTTCGTTCCAGCCTTCGGTGCCATCGGAATGCTTACGGCCTTGGCGTTCGCACACATCCTTTTGGTGACTTACCAATTGCTCGTCATCCGCGGATGGTTCCGTTCCAGAATCCCCGCGCAACCTGCCAGTGCCGATTTGCCGATTCGATGAATTAGCCGTTCCAGTTCAGGCCGGCGCGGATCTCTCCAAGCGATTCGAGATCGGTCCGCAGCCCCGGCAGATGGTAGATGCATTGTTCGCCTACTTTTGATAGTTCGTATCCAGCGGCCAGCATTTGGTCGTGGATGGTCTGGCACCGTTCGGCACCTTTCCCATCGCCGCCTGCCCACGGATGCAATTCCATCGCGATGAAGTCGAAGGCTTTCCTTGCGAGGAGCTGGGTCGCTCCACCCATGACTTTCGATTCAAATCCTTCGCAGTCCACTTTCATCAGCCGAATTCTTCCGGTCCCGGTGCTCTCGGCGACTGAGTCGAGCGTCAACCCGCTAACCGGTTGCCGGAGAACGGCGCTTTTCGAGCCTTTGAAGACGCCGGTCATCCCGGAGTTCATCGTTGACGCAAGATACAGTTCGAGTTCTTCTTCGCGATCGGAAAGCGCCACCTCGTGGACGCGAACTCGTTCAGCGGTGCCGGGATTCAGTTCGAGATTGCGGGCGAGGACGGGTTGAAGCCTGATTTGCGGTTCGAAGGCTTCGACCGTCGCCCCGTGGAGTGCCGCGCAAAGGGTAAAGTAACCTTCATTGGCCCCGACATCGAAAAAAACGTCTCCTTGCCGGAGGACGCCTTCGACGAGGCGGCGCATCTCGATCTCATAGACTCCGTTTTTCAAGACAAGGATACCAAATGCGCTGCCCGGATCGAGCCATAGCCGCGGGCCAGTCGGCGGCTCGACGATTCGCCGCCCGATGCAAAGAAGCCGTTTAAGCGCTCCTCCAAGAATGGCCGGTTTGACGCGGATAAGCGCATCGTAGAAGGCGACCGCCCACTTACCTGCAAGCGCGGATGATGAGGGGCTGGGCATTGTTTTGGGTTCGAGAGCAGATCGTTTTGACCCGAAGCTGGACTCGCGTAGGAAAAGCGAATTAGTAGGACAATTCAATGTCCATTCTCATCAGCTACAAGGTCAAAGCCTGGCTCGTTGCCGGTTGCGGTGGCGGCACCTACGCGAACGAGAACCACCTCAAAAATGGAACTCGGGCGACGCTTTCCGGCCATTCGGAACACCTCCTCGAGAGGGCACGTCGTGGAGGGGTGTCGCGCGCCGGAAATTCTCGGGCTCGTCGCAAAATGTGGTCGGCATCCAATCCGCAACGAATACTCCATGCTTATCCTAACGCGGCTGATCGCGTCGCTCCTGATGATTTCACGGGTCCCTCTGCCTCTGAACCCACTCAGGTGGCTGGAGAATCTCTTGCCGAATCGCCTCCGCGCTTTTCTGCTGCCGTGCGATAAGTGGTCGTCGCAGAAAAGCGTTGACCTTTCCTCTGTGAACTTTGAATTCGCCCGCGAAGTCGGGCTTCCCAGATATATTTTCCGGCACCTGCTCCTTGCTCTTTTGCAGCGGGTGGGATCAGGGGATGTCCGGCTCCGACTTCCGACCGGGTTGAAAATCGTCCTTCCTCGACCAAGCACTTTCGGGCGGGATGCTTTCGCCACAAATTCAGACGTGGACTGGGGCAGTGAGGCGCTTTTTTTCTCCCATCTGGATGCAAGTAGGGACTTCATCGATGTCGGTGCAAATATTGGATATTACAGCGTTTACGCGGCTCCGATCGTCCGGCAGGTTTTCAGCTTTGAGCCCGATCCGCGGAACCACACAGGGCTAGAGGTCAACGCCGCGCTCTCGAACAACATCGCGGTGCAAAAATCGGCACTTTCGTCCGAAGCATGTGAAGTCCTGCTGGATGTGTCGCGAAATACTTGTGTCAGTAAGGTGATTTCGGCCTCCGAGGCTGCCGCGGCCACGGTGCTGAAACTGCGCGCGACGACTCTCGACGCCTTTGCCAATGAAAACCCGAAACTCCGAGCAACTGGGATCAAACTCGACACGGAAGGTCACGAATTGGCAATTCTTCGTGGCGGGCTGAAGATGATCCAGCGGGATCAGCCGCTCATTTTGACAGAACTCATGCGCTGGCCGGCACAGGGCGGTGAGCCCGCGTATCGCGAACTATCCGCATTTGCGGAAAGTCTCAGCTACCAGCTGTTTGCGTTCGTTCCATGCGCGCGCGGATTTCTTTTGCCGGGCCGTTACCGATTCATCGCGCTCGGTTCCGAAGCATTGTTTTCTGCGAATGCGACGAAGATGATTTTCGCAGTACCGGCGAGACTCTGCCCGGCATTTGAGAAGAAAACGAGGGAGTAAAAGCTGCTCACGAGTCAATCAGGTCGAGCAGACCGGGGAGTTCAGCGCCACCGGCTTTCGCCAAAAGTTCAAGCAATCCTGCGAGTCGGCGCTCGTGTTCGGCCCAAGTGAATTGCTGAACACGTTCGCGCGCTGCACGCCCCATGCGGGCCCGGAGTTCGGGGTTTTCGTAAAGCTGGAGGATTGCGCGTTTGAGAGCCGGAACGTCGCCGACGGGCGTTACGAATCCCTGCACGCCGTCGGTGATCGCTGAACCTGCGTTGCGGCTGACGATGCTAGGGATACCGGAGGCCATCGCCTCGTAAACGACGTTGCAGCCCCCCTCGGCGAGCGACGGAATCACAAAGGCGTCGCTTTCCTGAAAAAGCTCCGGCAAGCGGTCGTGCGGGACAAACCCAAGGTAGTCGAACTCCCCCGCATACTTGTCCAGATAGGGCTTCGAGTCCGGATCGCCTAGTGCGCCGACGAGCAGGAGCTTTGCGTTTGGGAGCGCGAGTTCATGCCACGCCTGGAGCAGATGGTGGAGGCCCTTCCGGATCGAAAGCTGGCCGAGGAAAAGGAGTTGGAAGGGCCGGTCCGGACGCGGCCCCTCGGCAGGTCGATAGCGCGTGACGTCGCCGCCCATCGGCAGATGAATCATCCGCCTGTCGTTCGCGCCGAGATGCCGCATGCAATCGATGCTGAAATAAGATTGGTTGATCAGATATTGCGCCTCTTTGATTTCCTGAAGCGGGCGGGCGGGCGGCGCGCTCTGGCCGGGAGGGTGGCCAAGTCGCACACGCTCTTCAGCAACGATGCGAAACTGGCACGGCGGCAGCGTGATCTCCATCAACGTGATGAAGCCGCGCTCGCGCGCCGCGCGAAAAGTGTGAAGGCACGAGCCTTGAAAACCGTACACGATGACCGGCGCGTCTGTTTTCGGATATCGCCTCACCCACTTGGCCGCGACCCGATCGTGGATGTCATCCTGAAACTCTACGAAAGGGGCCGCAGTGCCCCCAAATAAGCTCCAAGGTCGTGTGGCCAGTTCCAACCACGGCCCGCAGACGGGAACGATGGCGTCATCCGACAGCCCCTCCTGCGTCCGGCTGCGCAACGATTTGTGCAGTCGTTCTCCGATGCGTTTTGGAAAAAGCCGCCAGAGATCGTAAGGAAAATATCCTTTCCGATAGTAAAAACCCGTCAGCAGCTTCGTCGGGAAACCGCCGCGCTCAGCCCCCAGCGCTCTGCGGTAGATGTTGCTCTGTTTCGACGGATGAGTGACGAGGATGTGTGGCAGGCCTGCCATGACAAAAGGATAAATCTATCGAGGAAGGTGGGTGAGAAAACCCGCCCAATTCTCGCTGAGCGCGCGGTTCGTATAAAGGGCAAGTGTGCGCGCGCGCTGTTTTTCCGCGTTCTCACTCCGCGCCCTTTCGTTGCACGCAAGCCACTCGATTTTCTCTGCAAGAGCGGAGCGATCACCCGCGCGGAAGATCGCTTCGGGCTCGCCGATCACGTTTGGGATTTCACCGGAATCCGAACCGATGCACGCCACTCCGCACATCATCGCTTCGATGAGAACGTGCCCGAATTGCTCTTCCCAGACGCTTCCTTCTTCGCGCCGCGCTTTGCTTGGGAGGACGAAGAGGTCGAGCATTTTCATGAAGGCCGCGACTTCGACGTGGGGGCGCGACCGGAGCAGTCGGAGCCACGGACGCGCGGTGGCGAGCGCTTCGAGCCGGGCCCGAAGCGGGCCGGCTCCGAGCAATGCCAGTTCGATCGAAAGAAGCGGGTTGTGATCACGCACCGCATCGACCGCTGCGACCAAATCGAGCACGCCTTTTTCCTCCACGAAGCGCCCGCAAAAGCCAATCAGCATGGCATCGGGTGAAAGCTGCTCACTTGCGCGCTGCGCTGCGCGAGCGTGAGATTCCAGCGGATGGAGCGCTGTCTCATCGACTCCGAGTTGTGGCGCGATAAGAAGCCGCGATGCGGGTAAACCCGCGCGGCGAAAGAGTTCGCCGGCCGCGCTATTGCCAGCGATCACGAAGTCGTCCGTCCACACCGCAGCCCGGTAGATCGCAGCGAGGATGCGACCGCGCCAGCCCGGACGCGGGAGATTTTCCCAACTGAACTCGCCGAAGAATGCAGCAGGCTGGGTGAGCTTTTTCCAACACCATGCCTGCCAGCGCACCCACGCCCACGGCTCGGATTCGACGAGGATGAAATCGAAGCGGCGTCCGCGAAACACTCGCCGTAATCCGCGAAAAACGTAGCGAGTGCTGGTGTGCGCGGCACCGATCGTGTGCAAGCCGATCAACAGGTAATTTAGCGGCTCGGCAGATGGATTGAGGGTCGCGTGAAAGCCGAGGCTGGCGGCTTCCGTGCAGGTGACGCAGACGAGGTCGAAATGCTCCGCGAGATGGGCGAGCTTCTTTCGGTTTTCGTCCACGACATAGGTCGCGCTGATGAGGAGGAGAGTCGGCTTTGGCACCGGTGCGTGCGTGTTTAATCCGCTTTGAGGAAGACGGCAAGCAGGGCACTTTTACTGAACCGAAATTTCCTGTCGCCGACTCAAATCGCGCAGCTACGTTCCACCGCACCAAGCGCCGCATTTCTCCCCCCGCATGAACTACCGTGAAATCCTCTACAACAATTACTCCGCGAACTTTGGAGCGGGTCGGGCGCCGAATCCGGCGGTGCAGTTTCGGCAGTACGAGGTCTGCTATCGGGATGCGCTTCCGGCCGTTTCGAGCGTGATCGGCGACCTCGGCTGCGGGACGGCGGATTGGCTCGGGTGGTTGCAATATCGGGGGTTCAAGAATCTGTGGGGCGTGGATTGGAGCGCGAGCGATGTGGCACTCGGGCGCGCGGCTTTTCCAGGGATCGAGATCGAGCAGGGCGACATCTTGAAGCATTTGCGGGAGAAGCCGGGGCACTTCGATCTGCTGCACGCAAAGGACGTGATCGAGCACATGAAGCCGGATGAATTGTTCGACTTTCTCGATGCCTGCCGCGGCGCGCTGAAGCCGGGCGGCGCGCTCTGGATCCTGACTTACAACGCGCAAAGCCCGTTTGCGAATGTGACCCGTTACGGGGATTTCACCCATGAAATCGGGCTCACACCCTCAAGCATGGCGCAGGTGCTTTGCGCTGCGGG
This sequence comes from Chthoniobacterales bacterium, assembly GCA_038207335.1. GTDB lineage: Bacteria > Verrucomicrobiota > Verrucomicrobiia > Chthoniobacterales > Chthoniobacteraceae > CAIURC01. The sequence goes on from JBBQZX010000008.1 coordinate 105,010, forward strand.
ATTCACGGTCGATCGGGTGGACGGGATTCATGTGTGTCCTTCCACTCTGCTAGGTACGGCCCGAAAGTTTATGTGGAAGGCGCTGACTCCATTTTTTCGGCTGCTTCTCAAGGCGCGCCACGGCGGCAGCGGCGGGCCAATCGATTTTCTAGCCACGCATCCAGACCTGTTTGCAATAGCACACTACCAAGGATGGACAAGTAACCCCGAACCTTCCAATCAATGAACAAGAGCGCACTAGTTACCGGGATCACCGGGCAGGACGGAAGCCATCTGGCGGAACATCTTCTGGACTTGGGTTACGAAGTCCATGGATTGGTGCGAAGGGTGGCCATGGAAGATCCCGATCGCCGCCTTGGACGGCTGGTTCATCTCCGGGACAGAATCAAGCTGCATCCGGCGAGCTTGGAGAGCTACGCGAGTGTCTTCCACGTTCTCAGCCGGAACAAGTTCGACGAATGTTATCATTTGGCGGCGCAGAGCTTTGTCGCGGAGAGTTTTTCCGATGGCTTTTCGACGATGAACACTAACATCAATGGAACGCATTATATGCTCGCCGCCGTTCAGGAGGTGCAGCCCCAGTGCAAGTTTTATTTCGCTGGCACAAGCGAAATGTTCGGCAAAGTCCGCGAGATGCCGCAGCGGGAGACGACGCCTTTCCATCCGCGGAGTCCTTACGGCATCAGCAAGACCGCGGGCTTTGAACTCACTCGCAATTATCGAGAGTCTTACGGGATGTTTTGCTGTAGCGGGATCCTCTTCAATCACGAAGGACCGCGCCGCGGGCATGAATTCGTGACGCGCAAAATTACCAGCACTTTAGCGAGGATTAAACTCGGCCTGGCCAGTGAGCTGCGCTTGGGAAACCTTGAGGCCAAACGGGACTGGGGACACGCTATGGATTTTGTCCGCGCAATGCATTTAATGCTCCAACATCCGGAACCGGACGATTACGTCATCGCTACGGGAGAAACGCATTCGATCCGTGAGTTCTGCGAGCTGGCCTTTTCCGAGTTGAGCCTCAACTATGAGGACTACGTAAAAGCAGATCCCGCGTTTTATCGACCCGCAGAAGTCGATCTCCTTATAGGCGACAGTTCAAAGGCGCACCGTGTTCTTGGCTGGAAACCGACCTACACCTTCGAGATGCTCGTCAAGGAGATGGTTCACTCCGATCTCGAAACACTCTCGCGGACGCGGGGTATGTCCTGACGGAGTTTTCGGAGAGGTAGTAACTTGTGAGCTGATCAAAATGGTTCTGCCATGACAGCTCAAGAGCGCGCCTGCGTCCACGATCGATCAACCGGATTCGGAGTTCTTCGTCACCCAAGAGCCGACACGTTTGGGCGGCAGCCTCCTCCGGCGCGAGCGGATCAAAGTACAATGCCGCATCGGCCCCCACCTCCGGCAGGCTGGAAGCGTTGCTCGACACTACCGGACAGCCCGCGCCCATTGCCTCGATGATCGGGAGGCCAAAACCCTCCAACGTGGAGGGAAACAAGAGCAACTTCGCGCGCTGGTAGAGAGCGATCAACTGCTCTTCGGATAGGCCACCAAGCTCAACAATATGCTCGGCGGGCATCACCTTGGCGAGAGCCGTCAGTAAATCGTTATCGAGGCGTCCACCCACCCGTACCAAGGCGACCGGACCGAATTCTCGGATCACCCGCTCCATTACTTCGGGCAGGATCCGAAGATTTTTACGACCGAGCGTGCTGCCGATACTCAGAACGAGCGGAGCAGTTGGAAGTGGCTTGACCAGATCCAGGCTTCGCGGGTGGGAATATGCGTCGGCGTCCACACCCAAGGGCAACACGCAGATGGGTAGGTCGGTCTGGAGAAAGTTCCTCAACGCCTGCGCGGTGTATGCCGAGTCGGACAACAGCAAGTCAGCATCGCGCAGACGGGAAACTGTTTTTCGGAACCGGCGGAGTTGAGCCTGCGTCAATCCTGTCGAGTCTTCCAAGGGTGCCAAGTCATGAACAGTGACGATCTTGAACGTAGACCGTGGGACCTGCTGCAGGAGATGCGTGTAGCTGTGATCAAGGACATGAACTACATCGACGCGAGACGATTTCCTGACCTCGAAAGGATAGCTGAGATACTTTTTAAAAGCTTTTTCCCATCGCCCCCGAGCAGCGGAACGCATCGGGGCAGTCCCCAGGGGACACGAGACTTCAAAAGGCAGGTTCTCGCGCTGCGACGAGCATTTCTCAATTTCACGCCAGTAACGATCCATGCTGGCATAGCCGTCAGCCGGATGAGCGGGCAGCCAGAGGATTGTTTTTAGCAGACGATCCATTGAAGAAGATTTTCGGTGCGAGGAGTCGAAGAAAGGTGCGCACGCTCATCCAAGAACCCGCCCTCGTCACGCACGAAAGCCGTGAAAGCAAGCCGACGGGACAGGGCTTGATAAAACATCGACGGCGGGGGAATGCTGAGGCTTGCTCACTCTCCCTCACCGTCGGCTGGCACCGTGAAAATCGCGCTCTCCATTCTCTGCGAAAATCCGAATCGGAAGACGGGGCTGACGACGCTTTTTCACGAGTTCGTGCGTGAGAGTCTCGCGCTGGAGCCGGGCGTTGAGTGGATCGTTTTTGCGGGGCCAAAACAGACGTGGACGATCGACGATCCGCGGGTGCGGGTGGTGCGGGATTTTCCAGCAAACGACCGGCTGCAAATGCGGCTGCTTGCGGATCATTTCCGGGTGCCGGGACGGGCACGCGAACTCGGCGCGACCGTGCTGCTGACGGTGGGCTTCGTCCCGTTGCGGAAAACGCTGCCGACGGTGATGCACATGCTTTCGCTACAGCATCTGGACCGGAGCAATCGCGTCGGATTTTTGCGGCAATTTTACCGGCGTTGGATGGCGCGGCGCGGCTTTACGGACGCGGAGATGATCGTGACGAATTCGGAATGCGCACGGGACCAAATCCTCGCGGATGAGCCGTACTGCGGGGAGCGGCTCTTCGTGAGCTACGAAGGTTTGCAGCACGCGCAATTTCATCCGCGCTCCGAGCCGGACGAGGCGGTGGCGGTGGAGGAAAAGTTCGGTTTGCGACCCGACTATCTGCTGTGGGTTTCCAACTTTTATCCCTACAAACAGGCGGTGCTTTTGCTGGAGGGCTACGCGCTTTTGGAGCCGGCACTCCGAAACTCAATGCCGCTCTTGATGGTCGGCGGCGATTGGGAAAATCGGGTGGAACTCGCGAAGGCGCGGGCGCGGACGCTCGGCATTTTGGACGATGTGAAATTCGTCGGCTGGGTCGGGGACGAATGGCTTGCTCCGCTCTTCCGTCAGGCGCGGATTTTCGCGCTGCCGAGCCGTGAGGAGACGTTTGGCCGCTGCGTGCTGGAGGCGATGGCGTGCGGCACGCCGTGCTTGGTGAACGACATCCCCATCATGCACGAGGTGACCGCCGAACACGCGGAGATCGTCGATTTTCGCGATGCGCAGGCAGTGGCAGCGGCGCTGCGACGGCTCATTTCGGATGCCGCGTTGCGCGAAAATTTGCGCTCCGCGGGTATCCGGCGGGCGGACGATTTCAGCTTCGAAAAGCTGACGCGGGAGCGCCTTAATATCATCCGCGCCGCGGCCGGGCAGGTCGCGAGGTAAGCGGGCGCGGCGCGTGACGCAGGGGTTTCCAACCCGCGAACGCCAACGGCGTTTCCTCATCCAGCTCAGGGTTGACCCGAGCAGGAGGCCTACCCTGGGGTCCGACCCAAAACTCCGGCGAGCCCCACCGGGGTTCCATCTGCAACTCTTTCGGAGTTGGCAGCTTTTCCTCCAAAATTCTAGGGTAGCTCGTCCCACGCAACCCTGGGCTGACGGATCCAACGCCGTTGGCGTATCTAGGCGCGGGATTGCTTGAATGGACGCAACTCCAATCATTCCTGGAGCCGCTGGTGCGGGCTTTCCCTCGACAACCGCGCTTTTCCCCGTCGAAGGTAGCTGTCTCATGCAAAAAGTTTTCGTCACCGGAGCAGCCGGCTTCATCGGCAGCACGCTCGTCGATCGGCTGCTGGAAAAAGGGTGCGAGGTAGTGGGGTGGGACAACTTTTCAACCGGGCAGGAGCGGTTCGTTTTGGCGGCGGCGGAGCAGCCGAAATTCAACCTCGTGCGCGGCGATACGCTCAATCTCGCCGCGTTGACGGCGGCGATGGCGGGATGCGATTTCGTGGTGCATTTCGCGGCGAATGCGGACGTGCGTTTCGGCACCGAGCAGCCGGGGAAGGACGTGGAGCAAAACACGATCGCGACTTTCAACGTGCTCGAAGCGATGCGCGCGAATGGCATCAAGCGCATCGCGTTTTCCTCCACCGGATCGGTTTACGGCGAGGCGGCGAAAATCCCGACGCCGGAGGATGCGCCGTTCCCGATCCAGACTTCGCTCTACGGCGCGTCGAAGCTCGCGGGCGAGGGGCTCATCGCGGCGTATTGCGAGGGGTTCGGATTCGAAGGTTACGTGTTTCGCTTCGTCTCGATCCTCGGCGAGCGCTACACGCACGGGCACATTTTCGACTTCTACAAGCAGCTCCTCGAGCATCCAGATCACCTCCGCGTGCTCGGCGATGGGGCGCAGCGAAAGTCGTATTTGTATGTGCAGGATTGCATCGACGCGATCCTGCACGTCACCTCCGCGCGGCTCGCGGACGCATCAAAACATCGCGTGGAAATCTACAATCTCGGCGCGCCGGAATACTGCCGCGTGACGGATTCGATCGGTTGGATTTGCGCGCATCTCGGGCTGTCACCCCGGCTCGATTTCACCGGCGGCGAACGCGGCTGGATTGGCGATAATCCGTTCATCTTCCTGGACACGGAAAAGGCGCAGGCGACCGGCTGGAAGCCGAGGCTGACGATCCGCGAAGGCGTGGTGCGGACAGTCGATTGGCTGCGCGAAAATCAATGGGTTTTCGTCCAACGATGAAGCTGGCCGGGCAGAATGTGATCGTCACGGGAGGCAGTCAGGGACTCGGGCGGGCAATTGTGGAGGAGTTCGGAAGCGCGGGAGCGAATGTGCTTTTTTGCGCACGTGACGAAATGCAGGCGCGGGGCGCGATGGAGGCAATGAAGCTCATTTTTTCGCACGGAAATCGCATCGTTGCGCAGCCATGCGATGTGTCGAACGAAGACGATGTCTCGCGATTGTTTTCTTACGCGGAGTCGGAATTTGGAGCTGTGAATGCAGTGATTAACAATGCGGGTGTTCAAGCTCCGATCGGCCTCGCAGAGGAGAACGATTGGTCGGAATGGCGGCGATGCGTGGAGGTGAATCTTTTTGGCACGATGCTGATGTGCCGCGCCGCAATCCCGATTTTCAAAAAGGTCGGGTGCGGAAAAATTGTGAATCTCTCTGGCGGCGGAGCAGCAAGTCCGCGGGCAAATTATTCGGCTTACGCAGCTTCGAAAGCAGCGGTGGTGCGGCTGACGGAAACACTTGCGGAAGAACTTTGCGGATTTCGCGTCGATGTGAACGCGGTTGCGCCCGGAGCGTTGAACACGCGGATGCTTGCGGAGACGCTCGCGGCGGGATCGGAGCAGGCGGGGGCAACGGCCTTTGGGCAGGCGGAGAAGCAGGCGGGCAGCGGCGGCAATTCAATGCAACGTGCGGCTGCGCTGTGCGTTTTTCTCGCGTCACCCGAGAGCAATGGAATCACCGGGCGGCTGCTTTCAGCGCCTTGGGATCCGTGGTCGACGTTGAGCGCACGCGCGGACGAATTGGCCGCGTCCGACATTTATACGTTGCGACGAATCCTGCCCGAAGACCGTGGAAGAAACTGGAATGAATGAGACGCTGAAATTCGCAGTCGTCGGGTGCGGCTTGATCGGGCGGAAACGGGTCACAGCGATGCGTGCGGGGCAGCTCGCGGTGGCTTGCGATGTGCAGCTCGCGCGGGCTGAAAGCCTGGTCGCCGAGGCGCGTTCGGGACGCGCGACGGCGGACTTTCACGATGCGGTGAATGATGCGGCGGTGGATGCGGTGATCGTCTCGACCCTGAACGGCTCGCTCGCGGAAATCGGACTCGCAGCGATTCACGCCGGCAAGCATGTGCTCGTGGAAAAACCGGGCGGGATTTCAGCCGCGCAACTCGCAGAAATGCGCGAAGCCGCGACGGCGAAAAACGTGCGGGTGCGGGTCGGCTACAATCACCGGTTTCATCCCGCGTTTCAAAAGGCGCGCGAGCTTTTCGAGGCGGGCGCACTGGGGCCGATGATGTTCATCCGCGCGCGCTACGGGCACGGTGGGCGGGTCGGCTACGATCGCGAATGGCGCGCCGATCCGGCGGTTTCCGGCGGCGGCGAGCTGATCGATCAGGGCGTGCATTTGATCGATCTCGCGCGCTGGTTTCTCGGCAATTTCACCGGTCTCGAGGGACACGCGACGACGAGCTTTTGGGATATGAAGGTGGACGACAATGCGTTCCTTTCGCTCCGCACCGCGGGCGGGCAGACGGCGTGGCTGCACGCGAGCTGCACGGAGTGGAAAAATCTTTTCTCGTTCGAGATTTACGGGCGCGACGCGAAGCTGCACGTCGAGGGGCTCGGCGGGAGCTACGGAATCGAGCGGCTCTATTTTTACAGGATGTTGCCGGAGATGGGGCCGCCCGAGACGACGATCTGGGAATATCCGCGCGGCGATCGGTCGTGGGCGCTGGAGATGGCGGAGTTTGAACAAGACATCGCGCGCGGGCGCGAGCCGTCGCCGGGGCTCGATGAGGGGCTGGCGGTGATGCGCGTGGTGGACACGATTTACAAGAAATGCGGTTACCCGTGATCCGCGCTTCGCGCGCCCGTGGCTTTCCGCAAATGCTCTAGGTTCGCTGAACGCCGCAAGAAGAACGGAACTGTCGCCAAGGAGATTTGAATCATCCAGTTTACCCACGCATGCGCAAACTACTCGTCACCGGCTCTTCGGGACTGATCGGCTCCGAAGTCACGGGCTATTTCTGCGAACGAGGCTGGGAAGTGCATGGAGCCGACAACAACATGCGGGCGGACTTTTTCGGCCCCGCGGGAGACACGCGCTGGAACCAGAACCGGCTCCTGGCGACACATACGGGGTTCCGCCATCACGAGCTGGACATCCGGGATCGCGCGGCGGTGCTCGCGTGTGTCGAGTCGCTGCGTCCGGCGATGATCGTCCATACCGCAGCACAGCCCAGCCACGATCTCGCCGCCTCACGGCCGTTCGACGATTTTGATGTCAACGCTGGCGGCACGCTGAATCTGCTCGAAGCGGCGAGGCGTCATGCGCCCGAGACAGTCTTTGTGCACATGAGCACTAACAAGGTGTACGGCGACCGTCCCAACTCCATCCGACTCCGCGAACTTCCCACCCGATGGGACTACGATGATCCGGCTTACGCAGAGGGGATCTCGGAAACATTTCCCATCGATCAGAGCAAGCACAGCCTCTTCGGCGCATCGAAGGTCGCGGCAGACATCATGGTGCAGGAATATGGACGTTATTTCGGCATGAAGACTTGCTGCCTGCGAGGGGGCTGCCTCACCGGTCCGAATCACAGCGGAGTCGAGCTGCACGGATTCCTCAGCTACCTGATTCAGTGTAACCTTCAAGGCTGCCCGTATCATGTTTACGGCTATGGGGGTAAGCAGGTGCGTGATAACATCCACGCCCTGGATGTTGCGCGGTTCATCCACGCATTCTCCGAGGCACCGCGTTCCGGGGAAGTTTATAACATCGGGGGCGGTCGCGCCAATAGCTGTTCGATACTGGAGGCGTTTGATCGCATCGCCGCGCTCACCGGAAAGAAGATGGAACACGATTACATGAACAAAAATCGCGAGGGTGACCACATCTGCTACATCAGCGACCTATCGAAAATGAAGGCGCACTTCCCCGGGTGGAACATCACTCAGTCGCTTGATAACATCTTCGAGCAGATCCACCAGTCAGCTGCTTCGGGGAGGGTGTGAGCGCTTCGAGGGAAGGCACACCGCGAGACCGCTTCCGCTCAATCCGCCGCCGGGAGAACTGAGGGTTGCAAGCGCAGCAGCGGGGCGGAGGCCAGAACGGTGACGAAGCTGATGGAAAACAGGAGTATCCACTTGCCGCTTTGCGCGAGGCCTTCCGTGAATGGGGTGCAACGCCCAGAGGCGCGAGGCTCGGAAAACGCAAACCACGCCGTTTCGCTCGCATCGGTGGCCTCGAGGTGGTAGGACGTGCCGGGATGGACGCGGGCATAGATCGCATCGCGATCGCGCAGCAGAGAGGGGAATGTGGTGCGCAGTTTCGGGAGCAGATCCTCGCGGGTGCCGGCTGCTTCATCGACGAGTTCGAGCTTCGCCTCGGGGATCCGGTATGCGGAGAAACGCGCGCGTTTGTCCAAGAGGAATTCGACGACGATGTAGTCGCGCTGCGGGACGAACGCATTCGAGATGAAGCGCGCGGTAAAGGCCTCCCGCATTTCGGGATGGTAGCTGCCCCAATAGTTTGCCGCCGGCCGACCGAAGTAGGCTGGGTGGGCGGCACCAGGGAGAAAATTCGCGGCACCCGCGTTCACGGGCGAGAGCGGCCAGCCGATGACATCGGCACTGGCGAGCACAGGGTTGGTTCCCGCCGTCCGGAGCCAGGGGCGGAGTACTTCCGCCGGGGCGATGTCACGGGTTTCGTCAGTCCCGGCAGGCAGGACGGATGGTTCTTCGGAGATCCATCTACGCAAATCCCCTACCTTGGGGGGCTCTGGCCATTCGCCATTTTCCCGCGCGACGAAAGGCCATGTGCGGTAAAGGAGATGCAGGGAAAACCCGAAGGCGAGGAGGGTGATCGTGCCAAGGGTGAAGACGCGCACCGGGAAGCCGACGGGCGTCTCCTGCCAAAGCCTCCGCAGGCAGATCGCGCTGAGGAGCGGGAGCAGGACGAGAATATCTGTGTAGCGGTTCGAAGGCATGTTGAAATTGCCCTCGTCCGCGCGGAAGAGTCCCATGCCCACCGTTTGAAGCAGCACCAGCGCCGCGACGGCGAGCGTGAATTCGTTGGCCGACGTGCGCCATCGTGACAGGCGTATGTAGCGCCAGACGAAGAGGCCGACCGGGAGCAAAGTCACCAAGGCGGAGGCCGGAAGGAAGACGTTGGGCCACGCCGCCGCCTTAAGCACCGTGGTGAAGAACTGAATCACGCCGGGGCGCGGAGCAGCGGCTTCACCGCGCGGCATGGAGATGAAGGCATAGAGGAAAAGGGCCAGCGAGGCGGCGATGAGCAGCGCATCCGGTCCGCTGCAGCGCCTTCGGAAGAAGGAGCGCAGGCCCGCGACCGCGACGATTGCGAGACAGACGAGGCAACCCGAACCGAGGCTCCACGTGGCCATCAGCGCGAGCACGAGCGCCGCAAAGGCATGCCACCATCGATCGCGGCGGAAGACCACCAGGGACAGAGCTAGCAGCGAGAAAGACATCGTGGCAGCGAAACCCGAAAGGAAGCCCCAGCTAACGCGATGGCCCGCGAAGGGAATGCCAATCAGAAAAACCACGGCGAGCGAGAGCAAGAGGTTCTGGCGTGCCGGAATCCCGCGCGCGAAGAGCGCCTGCACGATCGCCGCATAACCCCCTGCGACGAGCGCCCCGATCACGAATTCAAGCCGCATGTCGTACGCGCCGTTGAGGAGGAAACAGAGCAGGCTGCTCGCACGAGCGAAGGCGTAAAAATGCGCGCCGTGCCGCTCGAAAACGAACTGCCAGTGATGCTCGCCCTGCGACCAACGCTCGAGCCAGGCGACCGTCGTCCAGTCGTCGGCGAAAGGCACCTGCGTGGTGAATCTTTCACCCACAGCCAGACGAAGCGCGGCGACCATCAGTCCCGTGAGTACCACGCAAAGCCACGGGCGCGCCCACTCGAGTCGCTGACTGAGACCCGCAACGAAGCGTGCGGGCAGGGAGGGGAGTGCGAGGTTGCTATTCATGGGGAACCTACTTCACGCCGACGACGAGGAACTGTCGGCCGATAAAGCGCCACGCGAACGCGAGCCGCAGGTAGAGTCGCAGGAAAAACAGCGGTGGCCGGAAGCCGGCCGACATCGAGTAGGGCAGGAACTTTGGAATGCACCGCTCGATGCGGAAGGATTCCAGCCGGAGCAATTCGGAGAGCGATGCTTCGGTCAGAGTCACGTGATGATCCCAAAAATCCCAATAGGAGCCAGGCAGGAATTTGATGTTCGGCCCCATGCAGATGAGGCGTCCGCCAGGTCGCAGGCAGCGCCAAGCCTGCGCGACTGTCTTCTGCAGCAATTCCTTATCCGGCAAATGCTCGAAGAAGTTTGAGGTGAAGACGACGTCGAGCGACTCGTCGGGAAGCGGCCACATTGCGGAACAATCCTGATTGAGGAAAGTGACTCCTTCACCGAGTCGCTGGCCACCTTCGGGGTTGAGATCCATCCCATATTTTTTGGTCGCCTGGATCTGGCTGATGAATTCACCCCAGCCGCAGCCGAGATCGAGCACGGTCTGATCCGTGCCGACGAGACGCTGGAAATACTCGCGCGTGAGCACGGCCCAGACACGACGGCGGTATTCGTGCATCGCGCTGAAACGCAATTGGTATTCGCGCTGGAGTTCAGCGCCTTTTTCCGTAGCAGAGGATTCGGGGTTCATGGGTTTGATTCCTCCGCCGGCAGGTTATTCTTGTGGTAGTCGCCCCGGCTGAAATATTTCTCCAGCCACACATAGAGGCAGATGAAAAGGTAGCGGCTGCCCATCTCGCGGATTTTCAGCTTCGCCTCGCCCGTCCGGCGGTTGCGCCAGGTGATGGGTATGACGGTCCACGAATAGCCGCGCACGATAGCCTTGAGCGGGATTTCGACAGTGAGGTTAAAGTGCGGCGCGATGAGCGGACGGCAGCCATCTATCACCGTCTTGCGATAGGCCTTGAAGGCATTCGTCACGTCGTTGAGGCGGATGTTGAAAAGCAGGCGGAGGAAGAGGTTCGCCAGACGGTTCATGCGGAGCTTCAGCCAGGGGTAATCAATGACGCCGCCGCCTTTCACAAACCGGCTGCCAAAGACGCAGTCGTGTCCCTCGTTGAGGAGTTGCCAATAGCGGACGACATCCCGGCAGTCGTCGGAATCATCCGCCATCATGATGGTGACCGCATCGCCCTTCATCTGATCGAGACCGCAGACAATGGCGCGGCCGAAGCCGTGCGGGCCCTCGTTTCGCAGCGACTGAAGCTCGGGAATGCGCCCACGCATCTCCTGCAGGATCGGCCAAGTCGCATCGCTGCTGCCGTCATCTACCACGATGATTTCGTGGGGGACATTGTGCAGGCGCAGTTCCAAGTGCAGGCGCTCGACGGTCGCGGCGATGCAGCCCGCCTCGTCGCGCGCGGGGATGACGATGCTCATTAGGCGCAACGGCGGCGGCGGGATGGGAGCAGGAACTGTTTCAACCATGTTCATGCGCCGGAAAGTTCCAGCCAACGGGGATTTTTCTCCGCGTGCTCCGCGATCTCTGTGAGCACGGATTGCATCGGGCGCCGGGGTTTCCAATCCCAGAATTTTTCCGCACGGCTGCTGTCCATGACCATCCACGGGATGTCGAAGCGGCGAGGCCTGCCATCGGGTTCCACCGTGTGGGAGCCGAATCGTTCCGCGCACCACGCGCTGAGTTCCGCGAGCGACATGGCGTTTTCCGGGCCGCCGCCGGCATGGGTAATCCTCGGCGCGGATGCGTCAGGGTTTTGCATTTGCCGCACCAGCAACGGCACGAGATCGGCCGGGTGCAGCATATCGCGCACTTGGCCGCCCAAACCCTCGAAACCGAGGTAACGCAGCGGAAGCCGGGCGCGCCAGGCATGAAGCCAATAAGAGAATATGCCCTGCTCCGCAGTCCCGAACTGTCCCGGTCCCGCCAAGACCCCGCAGCGGTTGATCCATACGGGAAAGGAAAACGTCGCGCCGTATTCGAGTGCGAGCTGCTCGGAAGCCAGTTTCGTGCTTCCGTAGAGCGAAATGGGCGGTTCGGTGCTGAAATCCTCGCGAAGGCCGCGGGCGCTCACTCCCGGCGCGAGGGGCTTGGCGTCATCCAGCTCAAAGCGCAGGCCCTCCCGCCGAAGCGGCAGGCTGGTGAGCGCAGCGATCGAGTAAACACGGCTCGTGCTCAGCAGGATCAAGCCGGCGGCGGTGCGCCGACAGTATTCGAGCAGGTTGATCGTACCGAGCAGGTTGTGCTCGACGAGCTGTCGGCTGCTGGCCTTGCCATCAATACCCGCCTGCACGCTGGGATTCGCGGCGGCATCAATCACCCAATCGACGGGCGGGAGAGTTTCCAGATCGCTGGCAGAGCGCAAATCACCATGGAGAACCCTAACCCTGGATTTCTGAAGCAAGGCGCGATTCGTTTCACTGCCGGGGCGGCTCAAGTTATCCATGCCCGAGATTTCCAAACCGGGCGAATGGCCGCAGAATGCCTGCGACAAGGCCGCTCCGGCAAATCCGCAAATGCCTGTGATGAAAACCTTCATGGGAAATCCGCAAAATTGCACGGATGGGCAAGCCATGTAAACACGGGATGGACGCAACCTCTTCGCCTGCCGGTGGTTGATCGCTGCATTTCAACCTTTGCAGAGCCCGGCGCTTTCGAGTTTGAAGGAGGCTGTGACTCTTCCGGAATGATTATCACCCGCTCACCTTTGCGCATTTCCCTCGGCGGCGGCGGCACGGATTTGCCGTCTTATTATGAGGAGCACGGCGGGTTTCTCGTTGCGGCGGCGATCGACAAATATGTCTATCTCACGCTGCACGAGACGTTTGTGCCTGAGCTAATCATCAAATATTCCAAAATGGAGCGGGTGAAAACGGTGGAGGAAGTGGAGCACCCGATCATTCGCGAGACAATGAAACTGCTCGGGGTGAAAGCGCCGTCGCTGGAGCTGACCTCCATGGCGGACATCCCGGCGGGGACTGGGCTGGGGTCGTCGGGGAGTTTCACGACGGCACTTTTGAAGGCGCTGCACGCGCACAAAAATCATCTCGTGCATCCGAGCGAACTCGCGGCGCAGGCGTGCCGGATAGAGATCGACATCCTCGGTGAGCCGATCGGGAAACAGGATCAGTACATCGCGGCGTATGGCGGGCTGACTTGTTTTGAGTTCAAGCCGGACGGCAGCGTGGTCGCGGAGGCGCTGAAAATTTCGCAGGAGACGATCTTCAATTTGGAGGACGATCTGCTGCTTTTTTTCACGGGTTATTCGCGCTCGGCGTCGGCTATTTTGAAAGAGCAGGACGTGAAGAGCAAAGGGCGCGACCAGGCGATGATCGACAATCTGCATTTCGTGAAAGAGCTCGGATACAAGAGCCGCGCGGCGCTGGAGAGCGGCGATCTCGCGGAGTTTGGGCGGCTCATGGATGTGCATTGGCAGAACAAAAAGAAGCGCTCCGGCGGCATGAGCAATCCGCGCATCAATGAATGGTACGAGCTCGCGATGGCGAATGGCGCGACGGGCGGAAAGCTGATCGGCGCGGGCGGCGGCGGCTTCCTCATGTTTCACGCGAGCGACAAGGCGCGGCTGCGGCATGTGCTGCGCGAGGCGGGGATGACGGAGGTGCGCTTCCGTTTCGATTTCGAGGGCACCAAGCGGGTGATCTGAGAATGGGTCTCGCCGGCACTCCAGTCGCGATCCTCGCGGGCGGGCTCGCGACGCGGCTGCGGCCGATTACGGAGACGGTGCCGAAGGTGCTCATTCCGGTGGCGGGGCGGCCATTTCTGGCACATCAGCTCGAGATGCTGCGCTCGCAGGGAATCCGCCGGGCAGTGCTGTGTGTCGGGCATCTCGGCGAGCGCGTGCGGGGGGAATTTGGGGACGGCAGCGCGCATGGTGTGGCGCTCGAATATTCGTTCGACGGGCCCACGCTTCTCGGGACGGGAGGCGCGCTGAAGCAAGCGTGCGGCTTGCTTGGCGAGCGGTTCTTCGTCTTGTACGGCGACTCGTATTTGCCGACGAGGTTCGCGCCGATCGCCGAGTTTTTTGAAATGAGCGGGCGGCTCGGACTGATGACTGTTTTCAAAAATGAAGGTCTCTACGACACGAGCAACGTCGTGTTTCGCGACGGCGAGATTTTGATCTACGACAAAAAATCGCGCACGCCGGAGACGCGCCACATCGACTACGGGCTGAGCCTTTTTCGTGCGGCTGCGTTTGCGGATTGGCCAGCGCGCGAGGCATTCGATCTAGCGGATGTGATGCAGCGGCTGCTCGCGCGCGGCCAACTCGCGGGGTATGAAGTGCGCGAGCGTTTTTACGAGATCGGCTCGCACGCCGGGCTCGCCGAACTGAACCTCCTCCTCAACTCAAAACCCACGCCATGACCTTTGCCGAACAATATCTCAGCGAAACCACCGACATCGTCTCGAAGCTCGATCCGGGCGTGATGGAGGCGATGGCGGACAAGCTCGCGGATCTGCGCGCGGGCGGCGGGCGGCTCTTCATCCTCGGCGTCGGAGGCAGCGCTGCGAATGCCTCGCACGCGGTGAACGACTTCCGAAAAATCGCGGGGATCGAGTGCTACGCGCCGACCGACAATGTCTCCGAACTGTCCGCGCGGACGAACGACGAAGGCTGGGCGACGGTCTTCGCAGAATGGCTTCGCGGAAGCCGGCTCAATGCAAAAGACGGGCTCCTCATTTTCTCGGTCGGTGGTGGGAATCTCGAAAAAAACGTGAGCCCGAATCTCGTGCAGGCGGTGCAGCTCGCGAAAGAAGTCGGCGCGCTCGTACTCGGCATCGTCGGGCGCGACGGCGGCTTCACGGCGAAAAACGCTGACGTGTGCGCGATCGTGCCGACGGTGAATGCGGCAAACGTCACGCCGCATTCGGAGGCGTTTCAGGGCGTGCTGTGGCATCTGCTCGTCTCGCATCCCAAGCTGAAAATCGTGGAGACGAAGTGGGAGAGCGTGAAGTGAGCGCGGCGCGCGCGGTTTTTCTCGACCGCGACGGCGTGCTGAATGGCGCGGTCGTGCGGGATGGAAAGCCGTATCCGCCGGCGAATGCGGAGGAGTTCGAACTGCTGCCGGGAGTCGTCGAGGCGTGCCTGCTTTTGAAGGAACGCGGCTTTCTGCTGATCGTCGCGACGAATCAGCCGGACGTCGGTCGCGGCACGCAGGAGCAGGCCGTCGTCGAGGTGATGCACCGAAAAATGTGCGATGCGCTGCCGCTCGATCACGTCGAAGTCTGCTACGATCCGGGGCAAGGCGTGGCGTCGGATTTTCGCAAACCCGCGCCGGGGATGCTGCTGCGCGCGTCGTCGCTTTTCGGGATCGACCTGAGCCAGTCGTACATGGTCGGCGACCGGTGGCGCGACATCGACTGCGGGCAAGCCGCGGGCTGCCAGACGATTTTCATCGACCGCGGATACGATGAAAGTTTGCGCCAGCAGCCTGACTTTCGCGCCGCCGATCTGGCCGCGGCGGCGGCGCTGATTCTTCGCTTGAATTGACCAATTCCGAGGCGATGCCAGTCTGAAACAACCATCCCAAAATCCCATGAACCCGCTCGAATCTCTCAAAGTCAAAATCTTCGCTGACGGCGCGGACAAAAAAGGAATGCTCGATCTTTACGCCAACCCGCTGATCCAGGGGATGACGACGAATCCGACGCTGATGAACAAGATCGGAATCAAGGACTATGAAGCCTTCGCGCGCGACGTGCTGGAGACCGTGACGGACAAGCCGATTTCGTTCGAGGTGTTCTCGGATGAGTTCGCCGACATGCGGAAGCAGGCGCTGAAAATCGCGGCGTGGCAGAAGAATGTGTTCGTGAAGATCCCGGTGATGAATCCGCGTGGCGAGGCGTCCTACGAGCTGATTAGCGATCTCGCGAACGAAGGCGTGCAACTCAATGTGACCGCAATTTTGACGGTCGAGCAGGTGAGCTGCGTGGCGGAATCGCTCTCGCCGAAGACGGCGTCGGTGGTGTCGGTCTTCGCCGGCCGCATCGCGGACACGGGTCGCGATCCGGGGCCGATCATGGAAGAAAGCTTGAAGGTTCTGCGCGACTTGCCGGCCGCGGAATTGCTGTGGGCGAGCGTGCGCGAAGTGCTGAATATTTTCCAAGCCGACGCGTGCGGCACTCACATCGTGACGGTGCAGCACGACATCCTCGGCAAGGCATTGAAAATGGCCGGGATGGACCTCACGGAGCTGTCGCTCGATACCGTGCGGATGTTCGACAAGGATGCAAAAGCGGCCGGCTTCACATTGAGCTGACGGCGCCAGCCCGGTCCATCGCGGAGTCCGAAGAGCAAAATCGACCGATGACCGCGCGAGCCGCTCCGACACGGATACTTTCGATTTTCAACAAGTACATCGAGCGCGGCGGGGAGGAGGTCGCGGTCGAGGAAATCTGCGCGGCGCTGGCGCGTCATCCGGCGGAGTTCGAGCCGCGGGAGCTGCTTTTTCACAGCGCGGATTGGCGTCGCGAGCCGGTGCCGTCGGTGTGGAAAAAGGCGCGGTGGTTTGTGCGAAATCCGACCTCGATCGCGCGGCTGCGTGAGTCGCAATCGGCGCTGCGGGCGGATTGCTGGCTGGCGCACAATCTTTTTCCGGTCGGCTCGGCGGCGATTTATCGCGAGGCGCTGCGACTCGGCGTGCCAATGATCCAGTATCTGCACAACTACCGCCCGTTCTCAGTGAGCGGCTATTTGTGGGATGGCGAGAAGCTCGCACCGGGCGGATTGCGTGGCTCGTTTTGGCAGGAGATCCGCGCGGGCGCGTGGCAGGATTCGCAACTCAAGACGGCGGGCTACGCGGTCGTGCTGAAGGCAATGCACGCGCTCGGGTGGTTCGAGGCGGTGAAGTCGTGGGTGGCAATTTCGGAGTTCATGCGGCAGCGGTTCATCGAGGCTGGGGTGCCGGCTGAGCGGATTTTCACGGCACCGCATTTTTGGCGCGCGATGGAGTCGCCGCCCGCGCCGCGCGACGACGGGTATTTTCTTTTTTTGGGAAGACTGATCACGGCAAAGGGCGTACGCGTGCTTTTCGAGGCGTGGGCGCTGGTGGAGGAGGCCCTCGGCTCACGCGCGCCGCGGCTGGTGATCGCAGGCGCGGGGCCGCTGGAGGGCTCGGTGCGCGAGTGCTGCGGGCGGCGGGAGCGCGTGGAATTTGCGGGGCATGTGAGCGGGGAGAAGAAGGCGGAATTGATCGCGGGCTGCTCGGCGATGGTGGCGCCGTCGATCTGGTGGGAACCGCTCGGGCTGGTGACTTATGAGGCCTACGATTTTCAAAAGCCGATGCTCGCCGCGGCGTCGGGTGGACTGACGGAAACAGTGGTCGATGGCGAGACGGGGCTGTTACACGAGCCCGGCAATGCGCGGCAACTCGCGGAGCAAGTGCTCGCGCTGCACAGCGACCCCGGCCGGCGCGCGGCGATGGGTGCAAACGGCCGCGCGTGGCTGGTGGGAAATACGAACGAGGCGCTGTGGCTGCAGCGCTTTGACCGGGCAGTGGAGTATGCGCTGGCAGGGCGGTGAGGGCTGCCGACCTTTCAGGCTGACTTTAGACAAGTGCAGTTCGCCTTCGCAGGTTAAAATCCCCTGCAGCGTTTCAAAGGCAAAGCTTGCAACGGAAATTGCGTGTTCCCGTCACGCGCAGTCGAGTTCTACGGCGCTCACGGAGGCTGCAGGGACGCGCCAACGGTAGGTCTCGGCGGGGGGCAGGACGTGCTCCTGAGGCTGGAAGGCGCGGGGATTGATCTCGCTGGCTTCGTGGCGGAGGGAGTCGGGGGCGATGGCGAGGACTCGTGCCGCGATGATGGTCTCCCCTTTCACAGAAAAGGAAACCTCGGTGCTGCCGTTGAAGTCCTTGTTGGCAACGTGGAGGAAGACTTTCTTTCCGGTGCGGCTGGCGGCGATGTCGAGGCTGCCGGGGGCCGAAGTGACGGCGATGGCCTGGCGTCCGTTGTGGTGCTTGAAGAGGCGCATGACGGCGCCGGCCGGGAGCAGGTAGCTGAGGCGGCCGGGGATCTGGAGGAGGAGGGCGCTGGAGGTCCAGCGGTTGCCGTTGAAGTCGGCGCAGGTCGCGATTTTCACGCGGGCGCCGGCGCGCTGGTAGCTGTTCATGGAGCGGGCGTGATAGACGCCGGTGAGCCACTCGGTGAGGATGGGGTTGAGGTTTCGCGGGGAGAGGCTGAGGTGGCCCTCGGTGACGGCGAGGCCGTGCGGGGTTTTCTTTGCGTCGATGATTTCGACCATGCGCCGGAGCCGCTGCTCCACGCGGTCGGCGAGGCCGGCGAGTTCCTGCCAGGCCTGCTCTGGATTGGACTGGTAGCGGTTGCCGGCGAGGACGGTGTCTTTGCGCTGCGGCGACTGGCCCATCATGTGCATGGCAATGTGGTCGATTTGCTCGCCGGCGCGCTCGATCATGTCGCCGGCCCATGCTTCGCCGCGGCCGGGGAGGTCGCCCCACGCGATGAGTTGGAGCGCTGGGTCGCGCTCGCGCATGGCTTTGGCAAAGTCGATGGTGTGGGCGATGCAGTCGTCTTTGGAGAAGTTGTCGGGCGCGTAGCTGGTCTCGTTCCCCAGCTGCCAGAGTCGGAGGTTGAAGGGCTCGGGATGCCCATTGGCACGGCGTTCGCGGTCGGAGGGGTCGTTGCAATAACTGACCCAGTCGGCCGCTTCGCGCGCGTCCCCGGTGCGGTCGCCCTCGGGCGTCTTGCGGTATTCCTCACGCCCGTCGCCGAGGAAATTGACGCAGTAGAAACCTTCGCACCCGACGCGCTGGCAGTAGTCGGCAAACTCGTGCGTGCCGACGCGGTTGCTCTCCCAGCCATCCCACATGTAGTTGCGATGCCGCGGTCGCTCGGCCGCGGGGCCGATGCCTTCGCGCCATTTATAGTAGCGGCTGTAGATGCCGCCGAAGCGCATGAGGTCGGGCGCGAGGTCGCGCGTGGTCTCGATGAAGTCTGCGCGCCAGTCGTCGGCACGGTGATCCCACGAGCCCTCTACGCTGGCGTCGGTGAGGCCGAGCGGCTCCATGAATTGCATGTGGAGCCACGGCGAGATGTCGAAGAGCGGCGCGGGATCGACGACGATCGCGGCGCCGGGACGCGGCTCTGCGGCGGATTGCGCTAGCGCTTGTCGTGCGAGGAGCGCGCCGCCAGCGACGGCCGTGCAGCGTTGGATGAATGTGCGGCGTTGCATGGGGGAGATGCGCCGTCAGCGTAACGGGTGCGGCGTTAAAAAAACGCCGGAACCGGAGTGCTGCTATGCGGTCGCGGGGACAGGAGCGCGGTAGGCTTCGATCGAGACGATCTCGACCTCGCGGTCGCCTTCCTCGGTCGGGAGTTTGACTTTCGTCCCGACTGGATTGCCGACGAGCGCCTGCGCGATGGCCGTCTGGTAGCTGATGATCCCCTTCTCCGGCACGCCGTCCCATGCGCCGAGGATTGTGAAGATTTCCGTCTTTCCCGTCGCCGTGTCTTTCACCGCGACGACCGTGCCGATGCTGACGTTGCGGATGTCGGGGTTTGCAAAATCGGTGCCGCGGGCGCGTCCGAGGTCGCGCTCGGCTTCGGACTTCCGCCGCATGAGGACGCTTTGCATTTCTTTCGCGGCCTTGAATTCAAAGTTCTCGCGCAAGTCGCCGTGGCTGCGCGCGACGCTGATTTCCTTGGTGTTGTCGGGAATCTGCTTGGTGATAAGGTCTTCGTATTCGGCCTTGCGCTTCTCGAGGCTCGCCCAAGAGACGATGAGCGACTCCTGTTTCTCGCCGCTGTCGCCGGAGATCATGGACTGGAGCTCGGGATACTGGCGGATGATGCGACCGAGCAGCGAGCGCTTGTTCAGCTCCTCGAAGACGGTGGACATCATTATTTTCCGCATGGTCTCGCGGAGCTGCTCGGGCGTGGCGTCGGCGATGATGTCGTTGAGCAGGTTTTTGTCGCCGAGCAAAAGGTCGTGCAGTTTGCGGTCGCGCTTTTCGCTGAATTGATCGCGCTCGAGGGCGGAAACGATGGCGCTGAGAAGGCGGATGCCGGCGAGTTCCTTGAACGGCCCGGTGCGCTCTTTTGCGAGCCAATGCAGCGCCTCGCTCGAGATGGAATGCTCGCTGATGGCGCGGGAAAGCGCGGCCCGCAGCTCGTCAGTTTTGCCCTTCTCCACGAGCAGGCGCCCAGCCTCGCCGACGATCCGCGAATTGCCGCGGAGCGCGAGGTCGATCGCCTTGCCGACCCACTGGTCGCCGAATGCGCCGGGCAGTTCGCCGAGAACGCGCTTGAGTTTCGCGGAGGGGATTTCGCCGAGCAGGATCGGGAGCTGGCGCTCGCCCGCCAGCAGGAAATCGGACACGGAAGCCACGGCCAGGTTTTTCTCGAGGCCCTCGACGCGCTCGATGATTTCGTCGCGCGTGAGGATGAGGCTGAGCGCCTGCGAGGTGTGCAGGCGCTGGGTTTTGCGCGCGGTTTCATTCACCGCGGTGATGATCGGCGTGAGCTGCGCGACGGGGTCGGTGAACTCGGCGATGTTCTTCGAGATGATCTCGAGCGCGGCGATTTGGTCTTTGACCTGACGCACGGATTGGAAGCCGACGATGTATTCATCCGCGTGCGAAATCTGGTCTTCGCGCAGCTCGAACGGCTCGCTCTTCTTCCCCGGAATCGTGAAGTGGCCGTCCTTTTTCATCCCCTTCTTCGCGCCGTCGAGCCACCGCTTGAATTCCGCCTCGCTCATCACCGCCGGCACGAGCGCCTGCATGACGTGATCCTGTTTCGCCTTGCCGCCGAAGCTCGTGATGATCTGACGCATGAGGCCGACAGGATCGGCTTTGGCGCGGGCTTTCACGTCGTTGAGATTGCTGGCGCGCTGCGCGAAAATGTGCTCGTTGGGGATGAAGGTGAGCGACTCCGCGGCATACTGGAGTTGCATCGAGTGGTCTCTTTTTCCCGTGAAGTGGATCGTCATCTGACTAACGAGAAAATTGATCGAATCGATCTGGCCGAAGCCCCAGCTTTTGTGGATGACGTATGAGCCGGGCTGGAGCGCTTCGAGTGCGGCGGCGGCGGGGGGTGTGAGTTTACCGGAATCGACGGCCTTCTGAATATCGGGATGCATGCGGTGAGCACTCTAGGGGGTGGGGAGCGGAGGGGGCAAGGATTTCGATTGCGGCGGGTGGAGTGGTTCCTGCTTCCCCGTTTCCGTTCGTGCGGGTAAAAGCCGACGAACACTTTAAAACATGACTCTGGAGCGTGAAACATGGATGCCGCCGACGGGCGAAGGCGACGTGGGGTTCCATCTGATGTTCGATCAGAATCCGGTGCCGATGTGGGTCTATGATCACGAGACTCTGGCCTTTCTCGCGGTGAACAATGCTGCTGTGGAAAAATACGGCTGGCCGCGCGAGGAATTCCTCACGCTCACGATCGAGGATGTGCTGCCGCGCGAGGATTTGCCGTTTTTTCGGGAATATCGCGTGAATACCGCGCACGAGGTTTCCTCGGGCCGCAACGCGACAATTCCGTGCCAGCATCGGACTCGCACGGGACGGCTGATCGACATCGAAAGCACCTGGCATGTGATGCCGCTCGGCGACCGGATGGGCGTGCTCGTGATCAATTGCGACCGCTCCGAGCAGAAGCAGATTGAAGAGAAAATTCGCGAGCAGGCGAGCCTGCTCGACCTCGCCGCGGATGCGATCGTGGTGCGCGATCTCGACCACCGCATTTTGTTTTGGAATCAAGGCGCAGAGCGGCTCTACGGCTGGTCCACCGAGGAGGCGGTGGGTGCGAAAACGACGGATCTCTTCGCCGGAGACGCCGCGGTTTTTGCTCAGGCATTCAAGGCGCTGCTGGATCGCGGCATCTGGTCCGGGGAGCTGCAGCAGGCGCGTAAAGATGGGCGCGAAGTGTCGGTCAACAGCCGGTGGACACTAGTCTCGGATGACGCCGGGAGGCCGAAGTCGGTGCTCGTTTTTAATACCGACATGACGGAGACGAAAAAGCTCGAGTCGCAGTTCCTGCGCGCGCAGCGGCTGGAGTCGATTGGCACGCTTGCGAGCGGGATCGCGCATGATTTGAACAACATCTTGTCGCCGATCCTGATGTCCGTAGGGATGCTGCGGAACACGGTTAAAGGCGCGTCCGCCGAGCGGATGCTCGGGATCATCGAGAGCAGCGCGGAGCGGGGCGCAGGGATCGTGAAGCAGGTGCTCACATTTGCGCGCGGCGTGGAGGGCGAGCGCGTGCTTTTGCAGCCGAAGCATCTCATCGGCGAGCTGTCGAAAATCATGGCGCAGACGTTTCCGCGCAACATCGACATCCAGACGCAATTTTCGCCCGACTTGTGGACGGTGCTCGGCGATGCGACGCAGCTTCATCAGGTGCTGCTGAATCTCTCCGTGAATGCGCGCGACGCGATGTCCGGCGGCGGCACGCTCACGATCGGGGGCGAGAACGTCGATGTGGACGCGCACTTCGCCAGCATGAACCCCGGCGCGCAGCTCGGCCCGCACGTCGCACTCCGCGTCTCCGACACCGGCAGCGGCATGTCGGCTGAGACGATGGAGAAAATTTTCGATCCATTTTTCACCACGAAAGAAGTGGGCAAAGGCACTGGGCTCGGCCTCGCGACGGTGATCGGCATCGTAAAAAGCCACGGCGGTTTCCTCACGCTCCAGAGCACGATCGGAGTCGGGACGGTGTTCAAAGTTTTTGTCCCCGCATCGACTCAAGCGGAGCAAAGCAACTCGCCCGCGGAGGCTGCGGCGCCGCCGCGAGGCAATGGCCAACGCATCCTCGTGGTCGATGACGAAGCGGCGATCCGCGAGGCGCTCGTCAGCACGCTCGAGGTGAATGGCTATCACGTTTTCACAGCGGAGGATGGCACGGATGCGCTCGCCCTTTACTTCCAGCGGCGGGATGAAATCGCGCTCATCATCACCGACATCTCGATGGGCCAGATGGACGGCGTCGCGCTCACCCGCGCCGTGAAAAAGCTAAATCCCGCGGCGCGCATCATCGTCTCCAGCGGCCATTTTCAAAAAGAAAACACCTCGATCCTCAACGGCCTCGGAGTGAAGGAACTCCTCGATAAACCCTACTCCGCCGACAAGCTCCTGCGATGCGTCGCGGGCGCGCTGAAGCAGTAGCCGAGGTCGTCGATCCCGGCTGCAGCCTGCAGGCGAGCCTTCTTTCCCCAATCGCGGTTCTCACCGGGCTTGGCAATCCCCGGCTGCGACCAAGCGCGAACCCGCCTTCGCGCAACTCTCAACTTTCCACCCTCCGCTTCCCCTCCTACCTTCCCCGCCCCATGTCCTGGATCACGAAGTTCGTAAAATTCCGCGAAAAGTCCGACGGCGAAGTCGTCAAGCCCTTCCTAGACCACATGGAGGACCTCCGCTGGACCATCATCAAGATGGCCCTCGTCCAGGTCACCTCAATGATCATCGCCTTCTACTTCCGCACTGATTTGGTGCGGCTCCTTCAGCTTCCGCTGGAAAAAGTCGATCCCTCCCTGCCCGGCAAACTCATTATCAGCGGCATCGCCGACTCGTTCATCATCTCGCTCGAGCTCGCCTTCTTCGCAGGCATCGCGATGGCCTTCCCGTTCCTCGTCTATTTTCTCGCCGAATTCGTCCTCCCCGCCCTCACTCGGCAAGAGCGCAAATACCTCGGGCCCGGCATCTTCGTCGCTTTCGGCCTTTTCCTCGCCGGCGTTTACATCGCCTACGAATACCTCCTCCCTAC
This sequence comes from Chthoniobacterales bacterium, assembly GCA_038207335.1. Taxonomy (GTDB): domain Bacteria; phylum Verrucomicrobiota; class Verrucomicrobiia; order Chthoniobacterales; family Chthoniobacteraceae; genus CAIURC01. The sequence goes on from JBBQZX010000008.1 coordinate 128,696, forward strand.
CACCGTCGGCTTCTTCTGGCGCGACGCGGAAAAGATGCACCTCACCGTCCTCTGGACCTGGAACAACTACTTCTCATTCGCCGCGTGGCTCTGCATCGGCTTCGGCCTGATGTGCGAAATCCCGGTCATCATCATCGTCCTCGCCCTCCTCGGCTTCATCAGCTTCGCCTTATTGAATAGGACGCGCCCCTACGCCTACACCGCGATCCTCATCCTCTCCGCCGTCATCGCTCCGACCCCCGACCCGATGACCTTCATCTCGCTGAGTGTCCCCATCGTGGCGATGTATGAATGCTGTATCTGGGTCGTCTATTTCATCGACCGCAAAAAGCGCAACCGAAGCTCGGCGAAAGACTTCCCGGACTGAGACAAAGGCGCCGGGACGCGACGTTAAGAGTTGCCGGTTTTTAGAATATTCGCGGCTCCGCAGCGGCAGGTCATCCATCGAGACCGAGCAAGATTTCAGAACCTTCAGCCTGTTCCTCATCTGGCGGAAGTCCTGCAAAAAGGGGCGTCTCAGCGCGTGAATTTCAGCAACGACATAAACGTTGGGCGTTGAAATGTTCAGCCCGCACGGCGGCCGCATCCTCCGGCTTCGACGTTCGACCTTAATTGTTTCGACGTTTTCCTAATACTCTCCCACGGCCGCCCGTATCCCGACTGAACCCCATGCCCGCCGAAGCCGTCCATCTTCGCTCCCTGCTCGACCGCTACGAGCGCCCGCTTGTCCGATACGCGCAGAGCATCGTCGGCGATTTGGAAAGCGCGCGCGACGTGGCGCAAGAGACCTTCATCAAATTCGTCGAAACCGGCGGCCCGCGCAGCGACGGCCCCGGCGAGCCTGACCCGAGGCATGTCGAGTCGTGGCTTTTCACCGTCACCCGCAACCGCGCCATCGACTGCCAGCGCAAACAAAGCCGCATCGTCCCCATGAATCCCCTCGATCACGAACACCGCTCCAGCGACGAGCCCGGGCCCGCCGCCGTCATGGAAAGCCGCGAACTCGCCGGCTCACTTTTCCACCTCCTCGACTCGCTCTCGGATAACCAGCGCGAAGTCATCCGCCTCAAATTTCAGAACGACCTCAGCTACAAAGAAATCGCCGACGTCACGCGCCTCAGCGTCACGAATGTCGGCTTCCTCCTCCACACCGGGCTCAAAAAATTGCGCGCCCTGCTCGACGAGCAGCCGCGCACCGCATTCGAGCTCCCACTCCGCCAAACGTCATGAACCTCGACGACCCCAAACTCACCGCATACGCCCTCCACGAACTCGACCCCGCCGAGCGCGCCGAACTCGAAGCCCTACTCCGCGACGACCCCGACGCGCTCACTGCCGTCGAGGAGACGCGCACTTTCGCCGCCACGCTCCGAGCCGAGCTCGCCGCCGAGCCCGCGCAGCCGCTGCACGAGTCGCAGCGGGTCCTTCTTTTGGAAAAAGCAGCCGTCGCGGATTCCGATCGCGCCTCCGAAAACCCGCACGCCGGGAACGGATTGCGTCCGGTCAAGGTGGGAGTCCTGCCGATGCCTTCCGGTCGCGGCAAGCGCTCGTGGATTCCCGCCGCCATCGCAGCGAGTATCATCGTCACCGCTGGCATCGCCGGAGTGTGGGGCCTCTTCCGCTATGAAGGCCTCGACGCAGTCATCGCGAGCAGCGGCATCTCCGACCCGCGGCCCATTTCTCCGCGTCTCGGAGACGGAATCATCGTCAGCATTGGCGACGCGATCACCGGCAAGAAAGTCGGGCAGCAACTTTACGCCAGCAATGACCGCTTCATCGTGGACGGGGACATGCCGCCGGTTTCGGCGCCATCTGAGCAGCTCGCCTCGGCTCCCAAATCCGCGCAATCCGCCCCGATCGTCAATGCGATCACCTCGACGACGACAGCGGGCCGCGGTGAGACGGTCGCTGAGCAGCTTGCGAAAATGCCGGCGCTCGCTCGATCCAAAGACTGGAGCGGACAGGTGGTGCCGGAGAAGCCCGCGAAAGGCACATCGGAAACTGTGGATTTGAACACCGCTTCTGAAGGCACGCATTGGGACTCTCAGGGGGGTGCAATCCGTACCTACACAAAGGGTCTGCCAGCCACGATGGCTGGACGCGCCGGAGGCATCGCCCGCGCAAAAGAAAACCAGAACGCGGTTCCGTCCCCTTCTTACACGAAAAAAGCCGAAGAACCCGGCTCGCCTGCCGACAAATCGAAGTTACTGGCCGACACCCAAACTTTCTTAGCCGCTGGACGTTACGATATGGCTGCAAAGAACGCAGGGCAGATTCTCAGTGCTGACCCGACGAACATCGTAGCCCGCAAGGCGATGGAGACCATCAATACGGCCAGGGAGCGTTACGCAGCCTCGGCGTACAACGAAGCGCGTTCGCGGGCGATTTGGAAACTCGACCCAGCGCCGAGTGGTGATCGCCTAGCCGCTGGTAACGCCCCCGCCGACGTTCAGTTGCAGCAGAACTACGTAACGCTCAATGAGCCGCGGGACCTCTCGTTCGAGACTGCCTCGAAGGCGGATACCGCCTCGTACGAAGCTCTCACCGACAACGCCTTCCTCCGCGTCGGCGATGCGCCGCTCTCCACGTTCTCCATCGATGTCGATACCGCGAGCTACGCCAATGTGCGCCGCTTTCTCAACGACCACACGCTGCCGCCGCCCGCCGCCGTCCGCGTCGAGGAACTCGTGAATTATTTCCACTACGACTACCCGCAGCCGGATGGCGCCGCGCCTTTCTCCAGCACCATGGAAGTCGCCGCCTGCCCGTGGGCACCCGAGCATCGGCTCGTCCGCATCGGCCTGCATGGCCGCGAGATTCAGCGCGACGACCGCGCCGCGAGCAATCTCGTCTTTCTCGTCGATGTCTCCGGCTCCATGCACCCCGCCGAGCGGCTTCCACTCTTGAAGCGCAGCATGGCGCTCCTCGTCGATCAGCTCACCGAGCGCGACTCCGTGGCCATCGTCGTCTATGCCGGCAGCGGCGGCTGTGCGCTCGACTCCACGCATGACAAACGCGCCGTCCGCGACGCCCTCGACCGGCTCGAAAGCGGCGGCTCCACGAACGGCGCGAGCGGCATCCAGCTCGCTTACGAGATCGCGCAAAAGCACTTCATCAAAGGCGGCACCAACCGTGTCATCTTGGCGACCGATGGCGATTTCAACGTCGGCATCACCGACCAGAGCGAACTCGTGCGGCTCATCGAGAGGAAAGCGAAAGGCGGCGTCTTCCTGACGTGCCTTGGCTTTGGCACCGACAATCTCAAAGACTCCACGCTCGAGAAACTCGCCGACAAAGGGAACGGCAACTACGCCTACATCGACTCGCTCACCGAGGGCCGCCGCGTGCTCGTCGAGCAGATGGCCGGGACGCTCATCACCATCGCGAAAGACGTGAAAATCCAGGTCGAATTCAACCCTTCGAAAGTTGGCGCGTATCGGCTCATCGGGTATGAAAATCGGCTGCTGAAAAAAGAAGACTTCAACGACGACACGAAGGACGCTGGCGAGATCGGCAGCGGCACCACCGTCACCGCGCTCTACGAGATCGTTCCTCCGGGAAAAGAGATCGCGCCCACGACCGGGGTCGATCCGCTGAAATACCAATCGGCTGCGAAACAAGCGCCAGAGCCGCTTCCCGAGCCACCCGCCAATCCGAGCCCCGAGCTCCTCACGCTGAAACTTCGCTACAAAGCGCCCGACGGCGACACCAGCAAGCTCCTCTCATTCCCGCTCACCGACACCGGCGCGCCGCTCGCGAAATCCTCGCGCGACTTCCGCTTCGCCGCCGCCGTCGCCAGCTTCGGGATGCTCCTGCGCGAGTCCCCACACCGCGGCGACGCGACCTTCGACAGCACGTTGGAGCTGGCAAAAGAAGGCAAAGGCGACGACCGCGACGGCTACCGCGCAGAGTTTATCGGGCTGGTGGAAAAGGCGAAAGCCCTCGCGCACTGAGGGGATAGCGCTGGGGCGCGCGCTCGTCCGCAACAGCCGCGCCTCAAAATTCCGTCGAGTCGGGACGACTCGACGGACACTCGGGACACGCGACCAACCCGGCGAGAGTCGCGCGCGGCTCATCTCCCACATTTCCACGCCCGCGAGTACGCCTCCTGCTCATCTCATTTCCGGCCCTACCATGCAGATCGACCACTCGGAATTTCAGGATCAACTTGTCCGCGGACTCGCGCACCGGATGAACAACATCCTGACACTTTTCCACGGATACGTCGGACTCATGCTCGATAATGGGAAGCTCGACAAGCCGACCACCGATGGCCTGAAAAAAATCCAAGACGGCGCGCGCGCCGCGACCGAACTCATGGATCGCACTCATTCGCTCGTTCGCCCAACCACCGTCGTCTGGCGCGAGATTCACCTTGGCGAATTCGTGCAACTGCTGCGTCCCGGCTTCGAGAGTTTCCGCGGGGCGAAGACCAATATCGAACTCGAAGTGGAGCAAGATTTACCCAATATATGGGGCGACATGAGCCGCGTGAAAGCGGCGATCATCGAGCTTGTGCGCAACGCCTGCGACGCTGCCGGGTCAGGCGGCACCGTCACCATTTCGATCCACGGCGACGAGCCCGCGCCGAACGTGAGTTGCGCCGCGCAGCCGATCCGCTGGGTTTGCCTCAAAGTCACCGACGACGGTCCGGGCGTGCCGACCGAACTCGACGAGAAAATCTATGCGCCCTTTTTCTCCACGAAGAAAATGAAGAATTCTGCCGGCCTCGGCCTCGCCGTTGCGCAGGGCTCCGTCCAGCAGCTCGGTGGCCTAATCCGACACCGCAGCGTGCCGGGCCGCACGACCTTCGAAATGCTCCTCCCGTCCCGCGGCGCGTAGCGCGTTCCACACGAAATTCGCCTCGGTGGTAGCGCAAGCCTCCGGCTTGAGAAATCGGCTACACCAGCTCGCCGGCTTTCATCTTCGCCATGCAGACGGGGCAAATGCCGTGCGAAAAATCGGTGCCCGTCTTTTCGTGGATGAAGACTTCGATCTCGTGCCAGTAGTCCTGATCGTCGCGGATGCTCTTGCAGTACATGCAGATCGGCAGCAGCCGCTTGAGGTTCTTCACGTCTTGGAGCGCTGTCTCGAGATCCACCACACGCTTCGCCAGCACGCGCTCCAACTCCACCACGCGCTGCCCGACTTTCAGCCGCGCGCGCAGCTCGTCCGGGTCGAACGGCTTAACACGTAGTCATCCGCGCCCGCCTCCAGCCCTGCGGCGATCTCCTCTTTCTGGCTCTTCGCCGTCAGCAGGATCAGGTAAATATACGGTCGCCCGGTGCTCTCGCGGATGCGCTTGCAGACCTCGACTCCGTCCATTTTCGGCATCATCCAGTCGAGGATCGCGAGCGATGGCGCGTCGTCCCGCTCCAGCAGTTCGACCGCTTTTTCACCGTCCTCGGCGGCGATGACCTCGAAGCCCCAGTTTGTTAAATTTCGCTCCAGCAGATGGCGCGAAACGTAATGATCTTCGGCGATCAAAATGCGGTTCGGCAAATGGCTCATGATTTTGGGGAAAGCAGCATACTGAAAGTATCGGAATTCAACACGCTTTGCGCGCATCGCATTCGATGGGAAGGCATTGTGAAATGGGAGCGATCTTCTGGTCGTCGATTTGCGCTTTGCGCGCGCCACCTTTTCGCATCATTACTCGCTCCTTCGATGAAAGTCTCCGATTTGCGCGGCATCCTGCAGTACGTCCCCCGCTTCCGGGATCGCATCTTCGTCGTCGCGGTGGATGGCGAAATCATTGCGTCTCCGAACTTCCAAAACATCCTGCTGGATCTCGCGGTGCTCCGCTCGCTGAGCGTCAAAGTCGTCCTCGTGCATGGCGCGGGACTCCAAATCCAACAGCTCGCCAAAGAGCGGGGAGTGGCGATTTCAAACGCCGACGGCATCGGGCTCACCGACGACGCGACTTTGAAAGTCAGTATCGAGGCGGCAACGAATGTGATGAGCGAGATCATGCAAGGGCTCACTTCCGTGGACCTGCGCGCGGCTTATGCAAATGCGATCGTCGCGCATCCCGCGGGCATCATCGGCGGCGTCGATCGGATGCACACGGGGCGCGTCGAGCGCGTCGATACGAAGTCGCTGCATCTCTTTTTAAATGAGGGAATCATCCCGGTGATCCCGCCGCTCGGCTTCGACGGCGAGGGCCACACTTTTCGCGTGAACTCCGACGGTGTCGCGCTTGAGGTCGCTGAGTCGCTGCAGGCGATGAAGATCCTCTTTCTCTCCGCCGAAGCGCTCACGCAAAGCGGCGAGGTCGTGCGCCAGCTCTCGATCGTGGAGGCCGAGGAACTCGTGAAAAAGAAGAAGCCGATCGCCGCGCCGAAGCTCATCTCGAAGCTCGACCACGCCGCCCGCGCCTGTCGGCAGGGCATCCCGCGCGTGCATCTGCTCGATGGCACGATCGACGAGGCGCTGCTCACCGAGGTCTTCAGCCACGGCGGCATCGGCACGATGGTTTACTCGAACGAGTACCAGCAGATTCGGCGCATTTTCAAAAAGGACGTCCGCGCGGTGATGGCGCTCATCCGGCAATCCGTGAGCAACGAAGAGCTCGTGCGGCGCACACGCGCGGACATCATCGCGCATCTCGAAGATTATTGGGTGCTCGAGATCGACCGCCAGCTGGTGGGCTGCGTGGCGCTCCATCTTTACCCCGAGGAAAGCCAAGCCGAACTCGCGTGCCTCTACGTGAACAAGCACCAGGAAGGTGCCGGATACGGGCGCAAGCTGATGACTTTCGTCGAGCAGCTCGCGGCGGAAAAGGGGATGAAGCACGTCTTCGCGCTCTCAACGCAGGCCTACAATTATTTCGCGCAAAAAGGCGGATACATCGAGGTCTCGCCAAATTCGCTGCCACTCGCGCGTCGTGAGAAGTGGGGCGCGAGCGCGCGAAACTCCAAAGTCATGCGAAAGCCAACTGTTGCTCCCGGCGCGATCGAGGCGCCGCGCGCATGAGCGGCGCGCTGCTCATCGACGGGCTCGTCATCGTCGCTTACTTCGCCGTCGTCATCTCGATCGGCCTCTACAAAGGCCGCGGCGATACCTCGATGGAAGGCTTCGCGACGGGCAACCGCAGCATCCCGTGGTGGGCCGTGCTCGCCTCGATTCTCGCGGCTGAAATCAGCGCCGCGACATTTCTCGGCGCGCCCGGCGAGGGCTACGCGCTCCGAAATTTTACATACGCGCAGCTCGCGATCGGCACGATCCTCGCCCGCATCATCATCGCGTTCCTTTTCATCAAGCCGTACTACGACTACCGCGTCGTCTCGATCTACGAATTCCTGCTCGTGCGCTTTGGCACGAACACGAAAAACGCGGCGTCCGCCGTCTTCCTCGTCACGCGCGCGCTCGCCAGCGGCACGCGGCTCTACGTGGCCGCGGTTGTCCTCGTGCTCGGGTATGAAATGCTGACCGGCACGAAACTCGAGCCCTTTCAGGAGGTATGGATTTACGTCGGCGCGCTCACGTTTCTCACCGCCGTCACCGCCGTCTATACCGCGCTTGGAGGCATCAAGGCCGTCGTCTGGACCGACGTGATCCAGGCCACGATCATGTTCGGCGCGCTCGGCTTCGCGATCTACACGCTGCTCGGCCACATCCCCGGCGGGTGGGCGGGCGTGCAGAAAACGCTGACGGGCTCGAGAGACCTCGCATTTTTCGACAGCGGAATCGTCGCCGGAAAAGGCGTCTGGCTGAACGTGAAAGGAATCCTCGAAAGCGAATACACGATCTGGGCTGCGATCTTCGGCTCGACCTTCCTGACGATGGCCACGCACGGCACCGATCAGGACATGGTGCAGCGGATGCTGACCGCGAAAGATCACGTCCGCAGCCGCCTGGCTCTGATTCTATCAGGCCTCGCGGACCTCCCGATCGTGATGTGCTTCCTTCTCGTCGGCATTTTCCTGTGGGCATTCTACGGGCGGGAGGGGATGCAGCATCCGTTCGCGCATTACATTTTGGAGGAAATGCCGACGGGCGTCCGCGGCCTTCTCGTCGCCGGGATTTTCGCGACCGCGATGGGCTCGCTGAGCACCGCGCTGAATGCGCTCGCGACGAGCTTCACGGAGGATTGGTATACGCCCTACATCCGGCCGGGCGCGACCGATCGGCAGGTCGTCCGCGCGGCGCGGCTGAGCACGGTGGCGTTCTCGGTCATCCTCATCGTCATCGGCTCGCTCACGGCCTACGCGGTCATTATTTTGCACTCGCGGATCATCCCGATCGTGCTCGGCATTTTCGGCTACACGTACGGCTCGCTGCTAGGCGTCTTCCTCGTCGGGATGCTCACGCGCACACGCGGCGACAACCGCGGAAATCTCATAGCGATGCTCGCTGGCTTCATCTTCGTGGCGATCCTCAGCGGCCTGCACAATGACATCTGGGCGTTGCTGCATCCGACGTTGGCCGGTGCCGAAAAGCTGCCGCCGCTGTGGAAACCGGAGTGGCTTCCCGCGATCGAATTCCCGTGGCGCATCATGTTCGGCACTTTCCTCACATTCGGAATCGCGGTCTGCTTTCGCACGCCGTCCGCGCAAATCGACGCCGCCCGCGCCCACGTCGCCAAACACGCGGCGTGAGTAGGATTCGGCCCCGGCGGGGGTCTTAGTTCGGTGTGGCCGGGTAAAAAACTCCCGTCACTACGGTCAATCGAAAAATCCGGCCAGGAAGCGAAAAAAATTAGGCAAATTCGGGGAATTCTCTTGGCGATTTGGAGACGCAAAAATAGGCTCACGCTCGCAACGGCGGGGATAAAATACCCCTGTTAATAACTTGTGAATAGCACCCAAAAACTACGCATCTCCAAATCATTCCCGCTTCTGCAAAGGGCGCGCGGGGATTCGGTCGCGATTGTGACGGTGAGATCAGCGTTCCACGTTACATCATCCGATAAACTGCTGAACATCAGATATTTGAACGAAGCATCTTGCAGTGTTCGACGTGACAGACGTAACGCGCAGGTGAACTTTGCACGGCTTTTACGCGGCTCAATTTCAGTATTTTAACGTCCTTTACCCCCATATTTCCACTGTGGATAAACCCCTCCAAAACGGCCAATTAACGAGCGCTTGGCGCGAGATTTCCGTCTCGGTGAAAACCGAGATCGGCGCGGGCAATTTCGACCGCTGGTTCAAGGCCGTCGAACTCGTCGGTTTGGACGATAAAACGCTAGCCCTGCGCGCCCCGAGCAACATCTTCCAATTCTGGATCGAGAGTAACTACATGCCGATCCTGCGTTCCGCCACGATGCTCGCGGTCGGTGGCCCGCGCGAGGTCACTTTCGTCTTCAGCGGCGAAGTGGACGAGTCGATCGCGCCCGAGGAAATCGAGCCCGCAGCCGAGATCGACGAGCCCACTCTGCCGGTGGCGGAAGCGCCGGAAGAGCCGGTCGCGTCGAACGGGATGAACCCGCGCAATACGTTCAAGACATTCGTCGTGGGTGCTAACAGCGAGTATGGCCACGCCGCGTGCCTCGCGGTCGCGAACGCGCCCGGCAAGACCTACAACCCGCTTTTCATCTACGGCAGAGTCGGGCTCGGGAAGACGCACCTGCTGAATGCGATCGGCCACCACATCGGCACGCGCAAGAAGGGCGGCAAAGTCCTCTACGTTTCCAGCGAGCACTTCACGAACGACTTCATCGACGCGCTGAAAAACAATTCGCTCGTGAAATTCCGCAAACGCTACCGGCAGGCGGACGTGCTGCTCATCGACGACATCCAATTTTTCGCAGGCAAAGAGCGCTCACAGGAAGAGTTTTTTCACACCTTCAATGCGCTCTTCGACGGGCATAAACAGATCGTCCTGTCGAGTGATCGCCCGCCGTCCGAGATCGCGAATCTCGAGCAGCGGCTCGTCTCCCGTTTCGAGTGGGGGCTCACCGCCGAACTCCAGCCGCCCGACATCGAGACGCGCCTCGCCATTCTCCAGAAAAAGAGCGAGACGCTCGCGGTGAAGCTCGACGCCGCGACGCTGCAATATCTCGCGGACAACATCCGCATGAACGTCCGCCGGCTCGAAGGCGCGCTCATGCGCGTCGCCGGTTTCGCCTCTTTGAATGGGCACGCGCCGACACGGGAGCGCATCGAGCATTTGCTCAGAGACATCCTCCAAGAAGAGGCACGGCGCGCGATCACCATCGAGCAAATTCAGCGCAAAGTGGCCGAGCATTTCGACGTACGCCTCGCCGACATGACGAGCAAGCGCCGCCCGCAAAACATCGCCTTTCCCCGCCAGATCGCGATGTATCTCGCTCGCGAGCGCACGCGGCAATCGCTCAGCGAAATTGGCGACCAATTCGGCGGGCGCGACCACGGCACCGTCCTTCACGCGCATCGGCTCGTGAAAAACAAAATGCTCGCCGACGACAAAACGCGGCAGGTCGTCTCCTTCCTCGACACGCAACTCGACCGCTGACCGGCGGCGACTTTTTTTGACCGCGGATTATGCCAATTTCGCGGATGAGATTTCTTGAAATCCGCGTCCTCCGCGCAATCCGCAGTCGCTGGCCAAAAGTGATTGCGTCGCGGGAGGCATTCATTCATCTACCCACCCACCGTTTTTCCCTATGAAAATTAGCGTCAGCAAAGAGAAGCTCCTCGAAGGCCTGCAGACCGTCCAAAACGTCGTTAGCACGCGCACCACGCTCCCGATTTTGTCGAACGTCCTGCTGCAAGCGGACAACGGAAAACTCCGCCTCACCACCACTGACCTCGACGTCGGCGTGAGCGGCTCCGTCGATGCCCAAATCGAGAAGCCCGGCGCGACCACACTGCCCGCGAGGCGTCTTGCCACCATCGTCCGCGAGCTGCCGGCGAGCGAAATCCAGATCGAGATCGACTCGAAAAACGTCGCCTCGATTCGGTGCGGACAGAGCTTTTTCAAGATCAACGGATTGCCCGAGGAAGAGTTCCCGCCGCTGCCGCAATTCGCCGGTGCGAAGGAATTCAAAATCCCGCAAAAAGAGCTGCGCGACGCGCTCAAGAAAACCGCCTATGCGATCTCGACGGACGAGACGCGTTACGTCCTTAACGGCATCCTTTTCTCTTTCAAGGAGAACAAGCTCACGATGGTCGCGACCGACGGACGCCGTCTCGCGCTAGTCGATCTGGAGATGGAATTTCCGCGCAGCGATGAGGCCGAAATCATCGTCCCGACAAAGTGCGTGACCGAACTCGGACGGCTGATGGGCGGCGAAGGCGACGTCAAAATGAGCGTCGGAGAAAATCAGGTCGCGTTCGATATTAACGGCACGCTGCTCGTCTCGAAACTCATCGAGGGGAACTACCCGAACTACCGGCAGGTCATCCCCGGCGAGGCCAAAGAGCGCATCACGCTCGAGCGCGAGCAGTTTCACAACGCCGTGCATCGCGTCTCGCTGCTCGCGAGCGAGAAGTCGAATTCGGTGAAGCTCGTCTTTACAAAAAACAATATCGAGATCGCCGCGAACACCCCTGACGTCGGCGAAGCGCGCGAGTCGCTCGCAGTTAACTACAAGGGGAAGGATTTCTCAATCGCGTTCAATCCGGAGTTCCTGATGGCACCGCTCAAAAACCTCCCGAATGACGAAGTTTTCCTCGATCTCATCGACGAAATGAGCCCAGGCGTGATCAAAATCCAGAGCCCGTTTCTGTATGTGTTGATGCCGATGCGCATCAGTTGATTCTCCGGCCAGATTCTCTTTGCTTTCCCGCGAGGCCTCTGCGAAGAGTCTCGCCCCGCTGGTGAAAACCAGCGCCCCATTTGCTCACGTGGCGGAATTGGCAGACGCGTACGGCTCAGGACCGTATGGGGCAACCCGTGGAGGTTCGAGTCCTCTCGTGAGCACTTTCTGCTGTAGCCGGGATCGGTGATCCCGGCACGACGGGACGCGGGAGCGGCGCTTGAAAAAAGCTCTTTTGCCGGGCTCACCCGGCGGGATCTACAGCCGCTACTCGCTTTTCCGCGCAAGCGCGACCTTCCCGGTGCGCGTCAGGTCGGCGATTCCGAACGGCTCCATGAGCATCAGGAACTTCGAGATTTTGCTCTCATTGCCTGTCACCTCGATCGAGACGTTTTTGTGCTGCACGTCGATGATCTTCGCACGGAAAATATCGCAGATTTGCAGCACCTCGGCGCGTGTCTCGGCGTTCACATTCACCCGCAGCAGCACGAGCTCGCGATCCACCGCCTCGCCCTCACGAAAGTCCTGAATTTCGATGACGTCGATGAGCTTATTGAGCTGCTTGGTCACCTGCTCGAGTACCGTGTCGTCACCGCGCACCACGATCGTCATGCGGGAGGTCGAGGGGTCGAGTGTCGGGCCGACGTTGAGGGTGTCGATATTGAAACCGCGCCCGCTGAACATGCCCGCAACGCGCGTCAGCACGCCGAACTTATTCTCCACCAAAACGGAAATCGTGTGTCGCATAAAAGGGCGGCGAAGCTGGAGAAACCGCCGCGCGGCGTCAAACGCAAATCAGCCGCACGCGGCGTCGTGGCGACCAGCGGCGTAGGCAGAGAAGACGCGACGGATTTCGTCGCGGACGCGGCGGAAAAACGCGAGCTGCTCGGTTTCAGTTCCGCTGGCGTGCGCGGGATCGTCGAAGCCCCAGTGGTGACGGTTCACCTGGCCGGGAAACATCGGGCACGCCTGGTCGGCATTTCCGCAGACGGTGATGACCGTCTCGACAGGCTGATCGAGAAATTCGTTCAGGTGCTTCGAGCGATGCGCGGAGATGTCGATGCCGATTTCGCGCATGACTTCGATGGCGAGCGGATGCACGTATCCCGCCGGTTTCGATCCCGCGCTCGCGACGCGAAAACGATCGCCCGCGACCGAGCGCAGGATGCCTTCCGCGAGATGACTGCGGCACGAATTGCCGGTGCAAAGAACGAGAACGAGCGGCGCTTCCATAGAGTTAGTGACTCTCGACTTTCCTGCAGCAACCCGGCGCCTGCACGCCGCAGCACGCGGGCACAGCGAGCAGCGCTCCGAGGATCGGCCCGGTGATGTAGATCCAGAGATTTTCGAGATGTCCACTCACGAGTGCGGGCGCGAGCGAGCGGGCGGGGTTCATCGACGCTCCGCTGATCGGCCCCGCGAACATCGCCTCCAGCGCGATGACCGCACCGACCGCCACGCCCGCGGTGATGCCCTTCTCTTTTGCCCCGGTCGAGACGCTCAGGATCACGAGCATGAGGAAAAAAGTGAGCACGGCCTCGAGGATGAGACTCTGCATCGCCGTGCCCGCAGGCAGCGTCGCGCCGAGCGTCGGTGCCGTGGGAAAAAGCACGCGCAGCAGCCCGCTCGCAGCAAATGCGCCGAGCATCTGCGCCGTGAGATAGCCGGGCACGGATCGCGCGGGGAATTTGCGCGCAGCGGTAAACGCGATCGTCACGGCGGGATTGAAATGCGCGCCGCTCACGTCGCCGAACGTGTAGATCATCGCCATCACGATGAGGCCGAAAGTCATCGCGACTCCCGCGTGCGTGATCGCCCCGCCGCTCACATGATCGATGACGATCGCTCCCGTCCCCGCGAAGACGAGCGCGAACGTACCGAGGAATTCCGCGAAGAGTGTTCTCATTTTGCGTGGGGGGTGGTGGAAAGTTCGGCCAGCCATTCCATTTTCGGACGCATCTTCGCGAGCCGCTGGAGGTCGCGCTTGAAAACGGCGTGCGTCTGCACGCAATCCTGAAGGCACCGGAGATTGGCTTCGAGTTCGGCGGTGCGTTTCGCAGGGAGGGCATAGATCATCCAGTTCTGATACCGCTCGGCACGCACCAGGCCGCGCGTTTTCAGGTATGCGAGATGTTTAGAAATCCGCACCTGCGGCTCACCGAGCAGCTCCTGCACATGGCAGACGCACAGCGGCCCCTGCGCGATCAGATTGATGATCCGCAGCCGCGTTTCGTCGCAGAAGCATTCGTAGATTTGGACGAGTTCCACGCCGGCAGTCTGGCTCGCATTCTAAATTCTGCAACAGGTATATACCAATCGGCGAATACTGGTTTCCGCTAGCTGCTGAAATTTGCAGTTCAATCTTCTGCCTCTTTTCACCGACAATCCGCGCGATGAAATTCTTCCACTCCCTCACCGCCGTTGCTGCGATCTTTAGTGCCATGAGCATTTCCGCCCGAGCTGCCGACCTCGATTTCTACGTCGGCACGTACACCAAGAAAGACGCGAGCCGAGGGATTTATCATTTCAAACTCAATGCGGAAACCGGCGTGGCGAGCGGCGGGGAACTCGCGGGGGAGACGGCGAGCCCGAGCTTTTTGGCGATCCATCCGAATGGGAGGTTTCTCTACTCGGTCGGCGAAGGCGCCCCCATGGCGGGGAAGAAGGGCGGGCCGGTCAGCGCGTTTGCGATCGGCGCGGATGGGAAGCTCGCGCTGCTCGACCAGCAGGCGTCCGGCGGCGATGGCGCGTGCCACATCAGCATCGGCGAGGCAGGAAAAAATGCGTTCGTCGCGAACTACGGCGGCGGGAGCATCGAGGCGCTGCCAATCGAGGCGGATGGGAAGCTCGGCGAGCCGTCGGATTTTATCCAGCACACCGGCACCGGGCCCGACAAGGCGCGGCAGGAGAAGCCGCACGCGCACAGCATCTACGAGCACGGCGGACGCGTTTACTCGTGCGACTTGGGGACGGATCACGTCGATATTTACAAGCTCGATCTGGCCACCGGAAAGCTGACTCCGAACGAGCCGCCGTTCGCGATAGTCGCGCCGGGGACGGGGCCGCGACACCTCGCCTTTCACGGCGACCACTGCTACGTGATCGGCGAGCTGAAAAACACAATCACGGTGCTCAAAGTCGATTCAGCGAACGGCGCTCTCGTGCCGCAGCAGACAATCTCGACGCTCCCGAACGACTACTCGGGGAAGAACTCGACGGCGGAAATCTTCGTGCATCCGAATGGCAAATTTCTCTACGGCTCGAACCGGACGCACGACACGATCGCGGTGTTTTCGATCGCGGCTGATGGGTCGATCGGACTGCTGGAGCACGTCAGCACGCGAGGAAAGTCGCCGCGCAATTTTGCGATTGATCCGACCGGCGGCTGGCTGCTCGCGGCGAATCAGGACACCAACAACATCGTGATTTTCAAGATTGAGGCAGCGACAGGTCACCTCACGCCGACGGGCCAGGAATTGAAGGTCGGCGCGCCGGTGTGCATCGCGTTCGTGCCGGTGAAGTGAAGGCGAAGAGCGTTGCACTCGCTCCGCTGAAATTTCACCCTCCCCGCGATGAGAAGCATGACCGGCTACGGCCGCGGCCAGAGCAGCGAAAACGGCAGTAAATTCAGCGTCGAGCTCAACTCCGTGAACCGGAAGCAGAGCGACGTGGTCGTGACGCTGCCACGCGAGCTGAGCGAACTGGAGCCGCGAGTGCGCGACGTAATCAATGCCGAGGTCGCGCGCGGCCGGCTCAATGTCGTCGTGGCATTTCATCGCGGCGCGAGCACCGCGCCGAAGCTGGCGCTCGATGCCGAACTCGCGCGCACATTTTACCAGTCGATGCTCGACCTGCAGCGCGAGCTCGGTGCTCCCGGCGAGGTGAGTATCGAGACGGTGCTACGCGCGCCGGGCGTGCTGAGGCAGCCGGAGGAGGCGCTCGCGGTCGATGAATCCTGGCCGCACGTCGAGGCGGCGCTGAAGGAGGCGCTGCGCGATCTCGTGAAGATGCGCGAGCAGGAGGGAAAGCATCTCGCGAAGGATTTGATCAAGCGGCTGAAGCTCGTACGCGAGTCGATCCGCAAGATCGCGAAACTGCAGCCGAATGTGGTGAAGCGTTACCGCCAGTCGCTGCACGACCGCATCGCTCGTGCGGGGATCGATCTGCCGCTCGACGATGAGCGGCTCACGAAAGAGGTCATCTTTTTCGCGGAGAAAAGCGACATCACCGAGGAACTCACGCGGCTCGACAGCCACTTCGCGCAGTTCGCGCACCACTTGAGAAAAAACGAGCCGGTCGGGCGGACGCTCGAGTTCATGAGCCAGGAGATCGGGCGGGAATTCAACACGCTCGGCGCGAAGGCGAACGATGTCGAAATCTCGCAGCTCGTGGTCGGCTGCAAGTCGGAGATGGAGAAAATCCGAGAGCAAATCCAGAACATCGAATGAGCCCTGCGCCTCATGGTTGAGTTTCGCCGCCACGGGATTTTATTCGTCGTCTCCGCGCCATCGGGCGCGGGGAAAAGCACGCTGCTGAATGCGCTGCGGCCCGGCGCGGATTTCATCTATTCCGTTTCCTGCACGACTCGTGCGCCGCGGCCGGGCGAGTTGGATGGGGAGGATTATTTTTTTCTCACGACGGCGCAATTCGAGGAGCGGATCGCGGCGGGCGAGTTCATCGAATACGCGAATGTGCACGGGCAATTTTACGGCACACTGCGCGAGACGGTGATGCGCAACTTGAGCGAAGGCGTGGACGTGCTCGTCGATATCGATGTGCAGGGCGCGCGCAGCATCCGCGGCGATTGCGAGGCGATCAGCGGCGCGCTTGCGGACATTTTCATCATGCCTCCGGACCTCGAAGAGCTGCATCGGCGACTGCTGAAGCGAGGGACGGAAACGGAGGAGCAAATCGCGGTGCGGCTGAACGCGGCGTCCGCCGAGATGGCGGCGTGGCACGACTACAAATACACAATCATCACGGGCTCGGTGGAGGAGGACCTGGCGAAATTCCGCGCGATCATGCGGGCGGAGCGATACCTCAGCCGGCGGCTGACGCTGCTATGAAACCGGTCGTCATCGTCGGCGTCACGGGCTCGATCGCGGCGTATAAATCCGCGGATCTCGTGAGCAAATTGGTGAAGCGCGACTTCGACGTGCATGTCGTGATGACGCACGGCGCGCAGCAGTTCGTCACACCGCTCACATTTCAAACGCTGTCGCGAAATCCTGTGCTCATCAGCATCTTCGAGCATTCGGGGGATTGGAAGCCCGGGCACATCGCGCTCGCGGATCGCGCGGCGCTGCTGCTCGTCGCGCCGGCGACGGCGAACATCATTGCGGAACTCGCGCACGGATTTGCGGGCAATCCGCTAACGGAAATCGCGCTCGCGACGGAAGCGCCGGTGCTCATCGCGCCGGCGATGAATGGGAAGATGTGGCTGCACGCGGCGACGCGTGAAAATGTCGCAACGCTGCGGGCGCGCGGAGTGGATTTCATCGGTCCGGAAGAGGGGATGCTGGCGTGCGGATACGAGGGAATCGGACGGCTGTGGAGCGTCGATGAAATCGTCGCGCGAGCGGAAAATATTGCGCGGAAGAATTGAGCAGCGGCTGGGAAGGCCCATGAATACAGGGTTTGCTGGCGATGGATGGCATCTCCGCTCAGTTTTTCACGCGCCATGCAGCGGGAATTCGTGTGGATCAATTTGAGTCGCATGGGTTTTTTTGAAAAAACTTTCGCGTCTGCGTTTTAATGCGCGGCGTGCCGCATTCAAAAGTGACGATGATCCGCGAATGCTTATGAATAAATGCTTCGCGTGCGATGACTGCGTGAATCGCATCGCGTTTTTGGCCGCGCTGCCAGCGTGATTTCCGCGCTGGAGCGCAAAATAAATGCACGATCAATCACAAAATTGTTGACCGAATTCGCATGTGAAATTAATCAACGCATCACCGAAGCGTGATACCACTGCTCTCAACAATTTCCGTGAACCGCTACTGCGGTTTGAAAGGGGGGATTATCTATGGCGATTAAAAAAGCTCCTGCCAAAAAAGCAGCGCCGGCAAAGAAAGCTGCACCCGCGAAAAAGGCCCCAGCCAAGAAATTGGCTGCGAAGAAACCAGCGACGAAAGCCGCTGCAAAAGCGAAGCCTGCAGCGAAGAAACCAGCCGCGAAGGCGCCTGCAAAGTCTGCTGCGAAAGCTAAGCCAGCTGCGAAAGCTGCTGCAAAGCCGGCGGCAAAGGCCAAGGCCAAGAAGTAACGTCCCCACCGAACCCAAGGTTCGTAGTTTAAATGGGAGGAGAAATTCGTTTCTCCTCCCATTTCTTTTCCCCACATTCCGCGCCTCTCATTTCCGCTTCTACACGCCCATGAATCTCCATCTTCAAGCTGCCATCGATGCCGCGCGCGCCGCGGGGGAATTGCTCCGCGAAAATTTCGGGATGCCGCTCGATGTGAATGCCTTCGAGGCACACGACATCAAGCTCGAGCTGGATGTGCGGTCTCAGGAATTGATCACGAAGATGCTGCTCGAGCGGTTTCCCGATCACGCGATTTATGGGGAAGAGGGTCTCGCAGGAAATCAGGAGAGCGAGTGGCATTGGATCGTCGATCCGATCGATGGGACTGTGAATTATTTCTACAGCATCCCGCATTTCTGCATCTCGATCGCACTGCGGCATCGGGAGGACATCGTGGTGGGCGTGATTTACGACCCGATGCGCGATGAGCTGTGGCAGGTGGCGCGCGGCGAGCCGGCGCTTCTGAATGGGAAGCCCATCGCTGTGAGTGCGCGGCCGCGACTGGCAGACGCGGTGTTGTCGGTGGGATTTTCGAAGACAAAGACGACGATCGCCGCGGGGATGCCGCTGCTGGAAAAGTATGTGCAGCGCGCGCGGAAATGCCGGCTGATGGGGAGCGCGGCGCTCGACCTGGCCTACGTCGCGTGCGGGCGGCTCGATGCCTACATCGAGCAGTCGGTGAGCTTGTGGGACATCGCGGCCGGCAAGCTGCTCGTGGAGGCGGCGGGCGGGAAGATCGAGGTGACGCCGCGCGAGGATAATCCCGACAAGATTTCCGTGCGGGCGTGGAATGGGCGAATCGATCTGACGGTGTAGACGGGATCTGAGGAGTCCCGACTACGCCTTCTCTTCGTCGAGCTTCACTTTTACTGCCGCATAGAGCTCCTCGTAAAGTGCCGCATCGGTTCGCAGCACTTCTTTTCCGGCGTCGCGGCCTTGTGCGAGCTGCCCGCCTTTATAACTGAGCCACGAGCCTCGCTTTTCCACGATGCCCTTTTCGATCGCGAGATCTAGAAGAGCGCCGGTCGAGCTGATCCCCTCGTTGTACATGATGTCGAACTCCGCCTCGCGAAACGGCGGCGCCACTTTGTTCTTCACGATTTTGAGCTTCGTGCGATTGCCCGTCACGCTCCCGTCCGCCTGCTTGATCGCACCGATGCGCCGGATGTCGCACCGCACACTCGAGTAAAATTTCAGCGCCTTGCCGCCGGGCGTCGTCTCAGGATTGCCAAACATCACGCCGATCTTCTCGCGGATTTGATTCGTGAAAATCACCACCGTGCGTGCCTTTGAAATGAGCGACGTGAGCTTCCGCATCGCCGCGCTCATCAGCCTCGCCTGCGCGCCGACAGTCGAGTCGCCGATCTCTCCTTCGAGCTCCTGCTTCGTTACCAGAGCGGCCACGGAATCGAGCACGATCACGTCGAGCGCGTTCGAGCGCACGAGCGTCTCCACGATGCGCAGCGCTTCCTCGCCGGAACTCGGCTGCGAGACGAGCAGGTCGTCGAGATTCACGCCGAGTTTCTTTGCATATTGCGGATCGAGCGCGTGCTCGACATCCACGAATGCCGCGAGCCCGCCGAGCTTTTGCGCCTGCGCAATCACCGTCAAAGTGAGCGTCGTTTTGCCAGAAGACTCCGGCCCAAAAACCTCGCAGATGCGTCCGCGCGGAAAGCCACCGACACCGAGCGCACGGTCGATCACGATATTCCCGGTCGGGATCGACTCGACATCCATGTGCGTGCTTTCGCCGAGCCGCATGATCGCGCCGTCGCCGAAATCTTTCGCGATCTGCTGGATCGCGAGATCGAGATTCTTGTTCCGCGCGATGGTAACGCGACTCTCTTCGGACGGGGCTTCGGTTTTGGTGGCCATAGGCGCGGGAGGCTACAGATGCGGCAGCGGGCGGCGAAAGGAAAACATCGGCGCGGCGCGGGATTTTTCATGGCCGATGCACCGATCTCCAAAGCGAGCTTGCAAAAATGCGCGGAGTCGGCGATACGCCAAGTGGTCTCAGCGATCGTTGCGGACGCTGTTTCCCGCCGAAGTCGATCGTTCCGGGAGCGGTGCCCGGAGCCAGTCTCCGAGCTTCAAAAAAACTTTCCCGAAACGCGTTCCGAGCCCGCCGTCGAGTCGGCTAGCAGGACGCGGATCTTCCCCATGAGAACCACCATTTCTTTCACGCCCCGCTCACGCCGGCAACTCACCGGAATCGAGCCGCTGGAAGCCCGCATCGCGCCGGCGTTCGGCGCGGTGATCAATCTCGCGGACCTCACCGGTGCCGATGGGTTCAAGGTCCGCGGAGTGGCGGACTCCGACTTCTCGGGGTACTCGGTCAGCGATGCCGGGGATGTGAATGGGGACGGATTTGCCGACGTGCTGATCGGCGCGGTGAGGGCGGACGAGGGCGGGGTGAATCGCGGGGCGAGCTACGTCGTTTTTGGCAAGACTGGCGGATTCGGCGCGAGCTTCGACCTCGCGGCGTTGAACGGAATCAATGGTTTCAAGGTCAGCGGTGTGGCGGACAACGACGCTTCCGGGCGGGCGGTGAGCGCGGCGGGGGATGTGAATGGAGACGGGTTCGCCGACTTGATCATCGGGGCCGACTCGGCCGACTCGGCGCGCGGGGCGGCCTACGTGGTTTTCGGCCATGCCGGCGCGTTCATCCCGGCGCTTTCCCTTTCGACGCTGAGTGGCACAGATGGTTTCAAAATCAGCGGGGCGGCGTTCTCTGACCGCGCCGGGATTTCCGTCAGTGGTGCCGGGGACGTGAACGGCGACGGGTTCGACGATGTCATCATCGGGGCTCCTCAGGCCAACGGCAGCGGGGCCGCCTACCTGGTTTTCGGCCATGCTGGCGGCTTCACCTCGGTCGTCGCACTCTCCACGCTCGGGGGCACGGACGGCTTCAAACTCAGCGGCGTGGGCAGCGCCGATCAGGCCGGGTTTGCGGTCGGTGCGGCTGGAGATGTGAATGGCGACGGTTTCGGCGACGTGATCATCGGGGCGCGCTTCGCCAACGAAGGCGGCTCCGACCGCGGAGCAGCCTACGTGGTCTTCGGCAAGGCGGGCGGCTTCGCTGCGAGCATCTCGCTCTCGGCCTTGGCGGGGACCGACGGCTTCAAACTCAGCGGCGTGGCGAACAACGATCTCGCTGGAACTGCGGTTAGCGCGGCCGGGGACATGAACGGAGACGGTTTCGGCGATCTGATCATCGGTGCCGATGTGGCGCTCGTGGGCGCTAATGCCCGCGGGACCGCCTACGTGGTGTTTGGCAAGGCCAGCTTCACCGCGCAGGTGGCGCTCGCCTCGCTGAACGGCACCAGCGGCTTCGCGCTCACCGGCGCGGGGAATTACGACCACACCGCGTTCTCGGTCGCCGGTGCTGGGGATATCAACGGGGACGGTTTTGCCGACGTGATCGTCGGGGCCAAGTACGCGGCCGAGGGCGGCACCCTTCGCGGCGCAAGCTACGTGGTCTTTGGGAAAAAGAGCAGCTTCAACCCGACGCTGGCTCTTTCCGCGCTGGATGGCACGAATGGCTTCAAGCTCCGCGGCGTGGCCAATGGCGACGAATCCGGCTACTCCGTCAGCGGCGTCGGCGACGTGAACGGAGATGGTCTTGCCGACCTGATCATCGGTGCTCTCTCGGCCGACGAGGGCGGCGCAGGCTCGAACCGCGGCGCAAGCTACATCGTCTTCGGTAGGGCCGAAGCCACGCCGACGCCGTTCGGTTCGATTTTGAATCTCTCCGATCTCACCGCGGGGAAGGGGCTCAAGCTGCTGGGTGAGGCGTCGGGGGACGGGTCAGGCTATTCCGTGAGTTCGGCGGGAGACATCAACGGCGACGGGATCGATGACGTGATCGTCGGCGCGCGCTTTGTGAATACTACGGGCGGCATCCAATCGGGTGCGAGCTACGTGGTCTTTGGTAGCAGCGCGGGTTTTCCGGCGTCCCTTAATTTCTCGGCGCTCACCGGAAGCAACGGCTTCAAGATCAGCGGCGCTGCGGCCTACGATTTTTCCGGTCGATCCGTGAGCGCCGCGGGCGACATCAATGGCGACGGGATCGACGATCTGATCATCGGCGCGGATCAGGCCGATGCGAACGGCAACGCCAACTCTGGGGCGAGCTACATCGTCTTTGGCAGCCGTGCGGCCTTCGCGGCGAATCTGGACCTCTCCGCGCTCAATGGCAGCAACGGCTTCAAGCTGAGTGGCGAGGCAGCCAACGACATTTCCGGCAAGTCCGTCAGCGGAGCGGGCGACATCAATGGCGATGGGATCGGCGACCTGATCATCGGCGCGCCGGGCACGGACCAGCATGGGAACTATACGGGCACGAGTTACGTAGTTTTCGGCAGTCGCGCGGGCTTTGCGCCGAATGTGAATCTTTCCGCGCTCAACGGGAGCAACGGATTCAAGATCATTGGCACCAGCGTGTACGACGGGAGCGGCGCGTCCGTCAGCGGAGCGGGCGATATCAATGGCGACGGTATTGACGACCTGATCATCGGTGCGGTGCCCGGCGGCAACGCGAGCTACGTCGTTTTTGGGAGCCGCGCGGCCTTCCCGGCGACCTTGGATCTGGCCACGCCGCTCTCTGGCGTCAACGGGTTCAAGGTCAGTGGCGCGGCAGCCAACGACTCCGCGGGCTTTTCCGTGAGTGCGGGAGGCGACATCAACGGCGATGGGATCGACGACGTGATCATCGGGGCGTATCACGCGGATCCGCATGGCAACAATTCGGGCGCGAGCTACGTGGTCTTCGGGAGCCGTGCGGGCTTTGCGGCGAATGTGAACCTTTCCGCGCTGACGGGGCTCAATGGCTTCCGGTTGGCCGGTGGCGCGGCCTTTGACTACGCAGGCTTTTCCGTCAGCGGGGCGGGCGACATCAATGGCGACGGGATCGACGACCTGATCGTCGGCGCGCCGGAGGCCTCTCCCAATGGCGGTTATTCCGGCGCGAGCTACATTGTCTTCGGCAGCCGCGCCGGATTCGGACCGACGATGGACTTGTCGAAACTGACCGCCGCCGCGGGATTCAAGCTCGAGGGCGCGGCAGCAGGCGACCGTGCCGGAAATTCGGTGCGCGGCGCCGGGGATTTTAACGGCGACGGCATCGGCGACCTGATCGTCGGCGCGCCGCTCTCCGACCCGAGCGGTTCTACGAGCGGCACCAGCTACATCGTCTTCGGCCATCGCGCGCCCGCGGTGCCGCGCGTCTTCGCGCCAGCCATCGATCTTTCCAGCCTCACCGGCACCACGGGCTTCAAGCTCACCGGCGTGGCGGACGGCGACAACGCCGGTGGTTCGGTCCGCTCCGCCGGGGACGTGAATGGAGACGGCTTCGATGATCTGATTATCGGGGCGATCTTTGCCGACGAGGGCGGCGTGGGGAACGCCAACCGTGGGGCCACCTACGTGGTCTTCGGCAAGGCGGGCGGCTTTGGGACAAATGGCGTTTTTGCCCTCGGCTCGCTCGATGGAACCAACGGCTTCAAGCTTAGCGGCGTGGCCGACGGAGACTTGTCCGGGTTTTCTGTCAGCGCCGCCGGAGACGTGAATGGGGACGGTTTCGACGATGTGATCATCGGGGCTCGGAATGCCGATAACAACCGCGGCGCGAGCTACGTGATCTTCGGCAAGAGCAGCTTCGTGGCGACTCCGACGCCCGGCTTTGCCATCGCCCTCTCCGCGCTGGATGGCACCAACGGCTTCAAGCTCAGCGGCGTGGCCAACTACGACAACTCCGGGAGTTCGGTCAGCACCGCCGGAGACGTGAATGGTGACGGATTTGACGATGTGATCATCGGGGCGCGTTATGCCGCCGAGGGCGGCAACCGCCGCGGGGCGAGCTACGTGGTCTTTGGCAAGGCCGGTGGCTTTGGGACGAATGGTGTTTTTGCCCTCTCCGCGCTGGACGGGACCAACGGCTTCAAGCTCAGCGGCGTGGCCAACAGCGACTTCGCAGGGTATTCCGTCAGCACCGCCGGGGACGTGAATGGTGACGGTTTCGATGATCTGATCATCGGAGCGCAAAATGCCGACGAGGGGGGCGTGGACCGCGGGGCGAGTTATGTGGTTTTCGGCAAGGCCAGTTTTTCCGCCACCGCGGGCACCTTAGCCCTCGCCACTCTGAACGGGACCAACGGCTTCAAGCTCAGCGGCGTGGCCGACAACGACCGCGCCGGGATTTCGGTGAGTGCGGCGGGGGACGTGAATGGAGACGGGTTCGACGATCTCGTCATTGGGGCCGAAGGTGCCAACGAGGGGGGCATCGACCGCGGGGCGGGCTACGTGGTCTTCGGCAGGTCCGACTTTTCCGCCACCGCGGGCACCTTCGCCCTCTCCGCGTTGGATGGCAGCAACGGCTTCAAGCTCAGTGGCGCGGCCGACAACAACCGCGCCGGGCATGCGGTGAGCGCCGCCGGGGACGTGAATGGGGACGGGTTCGACGATCTCATCATCGGAGCCTACCGAGCCGATGAGGGTGGCTCGGATCGCGGGGCGACGTACGTGGTCTTCGGCAAGGCCGGCGGCTTTATCGCGACGCGTGTTCTCTCCGCGCTGGATGGCAGCAGCGGTTTCAAGCTCAGCGGCGTGGCCGATCAAGACGAGTCCGGCTATTCCGTCAGCGCCGCTGGTGACGTGAACGGGGACGGGTTGGCCGACTTCATCATCGGCGCGCCACACGCCACCGAGGGCGTGAGCGTCCCCGGCACGAGCTACGTCATTTTCGGTCGGCCTTCCGCGGCGCGGGCACCGATCGCGCCGGTCGTTAATCTCGCGAATCTCACGGGCATCGACGGGACGAAATTTCAGGGCGTGGCGGCGGGTGACGACGCCGGCTTTTCCGTGAGCGAAGCCGGGGACATCAATGGCGACGGGATCGGCGACCTGATCATCGGAGCGATTGGCGCGAGCGCGAACGGCACGTTCTCCGGGACGAGCTACGTCGTTTTCGGAAGTCTGGCAGGATTCGCCCGGACGCTGAATCTCGCCAATCTCAGCGGCCCCGATGGATTCAAAATTCAGGGCGAGGCGGCGGGTGACCTCTCGGGACAGGTGGTGAGCAAGGCCGGGGACATCAACGGCGACGGGATCGACGACCTGATCATCAGCGCGCCCGCTGCCGCCCCGAGCGGCTCGCAATCCGGTGCGAGCTACGTTGTCTTTGGCAGCCGCGCGGGGTTTGGACCGATCTTTAATCTCTCCGCTCTCACGGGCGCGAACGGCTTCAAAATCAGCGGCCAAACGGCGGGCGACCGCTCGGGCATTTCGGTGAGCGAAGCTGGGGACATCAACGGCGACGGGATCGGCGACTTGATCGTCGGCGCGGACTCGGCCTCCCCGAACGGCTCGCAATCCGGCGCGAGCTATGTCGTTTTTGGCAGCCGCGCCGCGTTCGGTGCGGCGTTGCAGCTCTCCAGCCTCACCCCGGCGCAGGGTTTCAAAATTCAGGGAGAAGCGACTCAGGATTTCGCGGGCATTTCTGTGAGCAGCGCGGGCGACTTCAACGGCGACGGGATCGGCGACCTGCTCATCGGCGCGAGCGGAACGAACGCGAACGGCGGCGATGCCGGCGCGGGTTACGTCGTTTTCGGCAGCCGCGCCGGGTTTGGCTCGGCGCTGAATCTCTCGAGTCTCACCGGACCGAACGGATTCAAAATCAAGGGCGAGTCGGCTTATGACGGCTTCGGCGTCTCGGTTAGCGGGATCGGGGATATGAACGGCGACGGGCTGGCCGACATCGTCGTCGGGGCGAACATCCTCGGCGAGCAGGGCCAGAACCACGGCGACAGCTATGTGATCTTCGGCACTCGGGCGAACGTTGGCGCGACCTTGGATCTCACGAGCCTCACCGGGGCGAACGGCTTCAAAATCGTGCGTGCGGCGATCAACGACTACTCCGGTTTTGCCGTCAGCGGGGCCGGGGACATCAACGGCGACGGGATCGGCGACCTCATCATCGGCGCACCGCGATCCGCGCCAAACGGCGCGAGTTCCGGCACCAGCTACGTGATCTTCGGCACGCGCGCGGGGTTCGGCCCGACGCTGGATCTTGCCAGCCTCGCCGGCGCGAATGGCTTCCAGCTCCAAGGCGGCGCGGCCTCAGATCGCGCTGGCAAGTCGGTGAGCGGGGCCGGCGACGTGAACGGCGACGGGATCGACGACCTGCTCGTCGGAGCATACGGGAACGCCTCCTTGGCCGGCGCGAGCTACGTCGTTTACGGGCAGCGTGCCCTGATCGCCGCCGCGCCGACGGGAGCGGATCTCGAAGTGACGCTCGTCAACGGCGATCTGGTCATCACCGATCTCGTCGGGAGCGGCGAGGCCATCTCGATCCAATCCGACGTCGCCAATAACCGGTTCATCATCCTCGCCCCCGACAATTCGCTGGGATTCACAAACGTGCTCGGCGCGACCCTCAGCGCCGACCTGCACACGATCACCGTCCCTTTTTCCACGGTGAACGGGACGACGCTTTTCGTAAATCTGGCGGACGGCGACGACACGCTGACCGTCGATTTCTCGCTCGGGAATTTCAGCAAACAGATCAACTACGACGGAGGCTCGAACACCTCGATCGGCGACAGCCTCGAATTAGTCGGCGGCGGCACCTTTTCGGCGGCGACCTTCACTTTTGATGACCTCTACTCCGGCAGCATCGACATCATCGGCACGTCGAAAATTTTCTACGCCGGGCTCGAGCCGATCTATTCCAGCATCACCGCCAGCAGCACCACCCTGCAATACGGCGACGCCGACGATATCATCACGGTGACCGACGCGGGCGGCGGTTTTACGACGGTGACCTCGACCGCGGGCGAAACGCTCACGTTCGTGAACCCGATCTACGCCCCTTTCCCGAACACCGGCTCGCTCACGATCCTCGGCGGCGGCGGCGCGGACACGATCAACGTGAATTCGCTCGACGCGAACTTCAACGCGGAGCTCTACGTCGACACGCAGGGCGGAGGCGCGGACAACGTGAACCTCGCCGCGGGCCTACCGGCGTTGCGCGGGTTGGTCGTGGCTACTGAATTCCTCGGGACGCTGCCGGCACTGACGATCAACGGGCCGAGGGGACTCGAAGTGACCGTCTTCCAAAGCGGCGTGAACATCGGCGGGACGATCGATGCGACGGGCTTTAGCGTGAACTTCGATGTGAACGGCACGATCACCAGCGCGGCCGGGACAGTGGTGAAGGCGCTCGGCGTCGGCGCGACGGCGGTGTCCGGGATCGATCTCCTGACGGACGCGGATTTCCTGAGCGCGCGGATTGTCAACGGACAGCTCAGGTTGGAAGAGGCGGGGTCCGTCGGGATTAGCGATCTCGACGCGGGCAGCGGCGAGATCGTTTTGCTCGGAGGTACTTTTACACTGATCAGAAACGACGTCCTGCACGATGCGAGCGCGATCAGTATTAGTAACGCGACGCTCGACCTCGGAGCCTTCCACGACACGGTGACGGGCGTGACGCTGATTAGCGGGCGGATCGCCGGGACCGGGAGACTCACGAGCGTGGACACGGGCAGCAGCACGGGCGGCTTCACCCTCCTCTCGGGTTCTGTGGACGCAGAGCTCGCAGGCACCGGGCCGATCATCAAGCTCGGGGCGGACACGGTATCCCTCGAGAACAATGGCAACTCCTTCATCGGCCAAGTCACGATCCTCGGCGGCGTCCTCCAGGTGGCCGGCGACGGCGCGCTCGGCGACTACACGAACGCGGTTTCTTTCGCCGGCGGCACGCTGCGCACGCTCACCGCATTCACGAGTGGCCGTTCCTTTTTGCAGGACAACGGGAACGGGATCGTCGACGTCGCCGGGCCGAGCCTGACGCTCCTCGGCGTGACCGATCCCGCCGCTCAGGCCAGCCTGCTCGCGAACAAACTTGGCACCGGCACGCTGCGGTTCGCGACCGTGTTCGACCCCAACCCAGCGAACGCTGGCGCTCGGGCGACGATCATCAACGGCGCCTCGATCGCGGTCCGCGGCGGCGGCAACGCAACGGTGAATCTCGTGACGATCAACGGCGTGACGGTCATCGACACGATCACGCTCAACAACACCGACAGCCGGAGCACTCTCACTCTAAAAAATCCGAACCCGGCGGGCGCACCGATCGTCATCGGCCACATTGTCAGCTCGGACCCGAACCAGCAGGTAGGCTCGATCTTCCTGGGTCCCGGCATCATCCTCGGCGACGGCGCGATCGACTCGGTGCCGGAAATCGATATCGCCGGCAAGATCGGCAAACTTCAGCTCGATCAAATCAGCACCGGCGCACTCGTCCGCATCGGCACCGGCCTGCCTTACAATGTCACCAAGGCGAATGGCCGGCCCGACACGCGGACGCCCGACACGTATAATTTTCATCCGACTCTGACTGTCGAAAAGGTTCTGGGGCCGGGCGTGATCATCGACGTGACGGGGAATGGCCTTGGCCCCGACGAAGGCGGCATCGGCGGCGGAGGACTCGGCAAAGTGACCTTCGGCGAATGGGCGTTTCCCGGCAAAATCAAGACCACGCAAAGCATCGAGAAACTCACGGTGAAGAACGGCGATTTTTTCGCGTCGCTCGAGGTCGATAAATTTCACAAAGGCGAATTGACGACCGCAAATGTCGGCGCAATCGCGATCGTCAATGGCGCGTGGGGCGGCTCCGGCACTGAGATCGAGGGGAACGTGAAGTCGTTCAACGCCAACGAGTTTCTCGCCGGAGCGACGCTGCAGGCGGGCAGCATGGGCAAGGCGAAAACGGATGCCGGGGACTTCGCCGGTACGATCATCCTGAGCGATCCGGATTCGAAATCGCTTCCGGTGTTCACGGTGAAATCGAACTTCACCGGCACCGTGATGTCGGAAGGGTCGCTCGGCAAAATCGCGGTGAAGGGCGATTTCAGCGGCTCACTCGAGGCACTGTTCATCGGCGCGATCAGCGCGTTTTCATTCACCGGCGCGGACGGCGGCAGCAGCATCACTGCGACGATGGGCTCGCTCGGCACGCTCACAGCCTCGGCGGGTGCCGTGAAGGATTTCACGATCGTCACGCCGCTGGCTTTTGGAGGGCTCAACGTGAAGCTCTCGAAGGTCGTCGGCGACATGGCGGGCATCGACAACGTCAGCCTCACCGCCGCTTCGATCGGGAAGATCAGCGTGAGCCTCGGCGCTTTGAATGGGACGAGCGGCGCCAATCTCCTCGGCATCCGCGACAGCGAATTCATCACGACGGGCACCGGCACGACGAAGCAGGAGCTCGGCAGCATCGGAAATGTGAGCGTCAAACTTGCGGGTGTCTCCGGGGGCGCGTCTGCGATCGGCATTCAAAATTCAACGTTCGACGCGCGGGTGGTGGCCGGGGAATTCGGCCTGAACGCCTCGACGGTGAATCCGCTCGGCTCGATCGCGGTGAAGGTCACAGGCAGCGGCGGCGGGACGATTGGGCTCGATCGCGTGACGTTCGAGGGCGACACGATCGGCGCCGCGAAAGTGACGGTCGGCGCCGCGAGCGGCGGCACCGCGCACGCCGCGGAGACGGTGGCATTCACCGCGACGCGGAGCATTGGCGCGCTCACCTTCGACGGCGACGCCACGAGTGCGCAGGTCACGGGTTTGCTGGTGAACGCTGGATGGGCGGTCGGCGCGGTTTCGGTGAAATCGAAGGACTCCGCGCAGGGAAGTCTCGTGGACAGCGCGATCCTCTCCGGCCAAAAACTCGATCTCAACAATCTCGCCGCCGCGGCAAAAGACGTCCTCGACGAGCTGAAACGCGGCACCCTCGGTGCGATCAAACTCACCGGTTCGCTCCTGAATTCCAAACTCGTCTCCGCCAGCAATATCGCCGCGATCACCGTCGGCGGAAACGCCAGCGATTCGCTCATCCTCGCGGGCGCGCGGCTCGGCGGCGACTTCGAGATCGACGGCAACGAGCTCTACACGCGCGCCGCAGCGATCGCTGCCGTCACCGTGAACGGCTCGCTCGCGCGCACCTCCATCGCCGCCGGCGTGAATCCGGGCAACGCCAGCTTTGGCGAAGCCGACGACGTCGCCGGCGCGGTCCACACCCAGCTCACCGCCGCCGCCTCCAGCAGCTTCATCGGGAACGTGAAAATCGGACTCGGCACCGCCCCGGCGGCGGCGGCGCTGGCGCACTTTTTTGCCATCGAAGCAGCATCGATCAAGTCCTTCAAAATCGGCGCAGCCGCTGCGGTGAAAATCTTCGAGCCGTCGCTCTTCCTGAGCGCCGGCGGCGGAGCAGAAGCAGCCGCGGATATCGGCCTGCGCTTGATCGCATGAGCACGCGCGCGCTCGCCAAGTCGCCTCCGGCCCGCTTTTTTCGCACCCGATGACACAACCGCAGCTCGAGATGAGCGGCTCGCGCAACTTCACTTCGTGGCTGCGCGAACAGCGCGCGTCCCTCGCCTTCACGACCTACCAGACCGGCAAACTTTTCCTGCTCGGCGTGCGGCCGGACGGAAAGCTCTCGGTCTTCGAGCGCACCTTTGAGCGGTGCATGGGGCTCGCCGTTTCGCCCGATGCGCAGACGCTTTGGATGAGCTCGATTTACCAGCTCTGGCGCTTCGAAAACGCGCTGCCCACCGGCACCGACGCGCCCGGCGGATTCGATCGGCTCTACGTCCCGCAGCTCGGCTACACCACCGGCGACGTGGACGCGCACGACATCGCGCTGGCAGTGCCGATTGAAGCAGAAGCGCGCGCGTCGGGGTCCCCGTCGCCAATCTTCGTCAACACCCTCTTCTCCTGCCTCGCCGCCCCGAGCGCGACCCACAGCTTTCGCCCCGTCTGGCGTCCGCCCTTCATTTCGCGGCTCGCCGCGGAAGATCGCTGCCACCTGAACGGCCTCGCACTCCGCGATGGCGCGCCCGCTTTCGTCACCGCCGTGAGCACGACCGATGTGCATGAAGGCTGGCGCGAAAAGAGGCGCGATGGCGGCGTGATCATTGACGTGCCGAGCGGCGAAATCGTCGCGCGCGGACTCTCGATGCCGCATTCTCCGCGACTGCACGACGGCCGGCTTTTCGTGCTGAACAGCGGCGCGGGCGAGTTCTGCACCGTCGATTTCGCGACCGGAAAAACCGATCCGATCTGCTTCTGCCCCGGCTACGCGCGCGGGCTCGCAATGCTCGGAAATTTCGCAGTCATCGGCCTCTCGACCTGCCGCGAGAATCGCACTTTTTCCGGACTCCCGCTCGACGACGCGCTCGCCGCGAAAGACGTGCAACCGCGCTGCGGCCTGCTCGTCGTCGATCTCCGCACCGGCGACATCGCGCACTCGCTCACGATCGAGGGCGTCGTCCGCGAGCTCTACGATGTGGCCGTGCTGCCCGGCGTCGTGATGCCGAGCGCCCTCGGTTTCAAGACCGAGGAAATCCGGCGCACGATCACGATCGAGGAATAACTGGCCGCGAAGGCTCGCGTAGAATCGTCCGCCTCGGCTCAAACGGGTTTGTGCTCGCGTTTGAAAGCGCGCGCGCGTTTCTGTAGCCTCACCTCTTTTCATGGAAACCAATTCAACTCCGGACGAACTGCCGCTCGAATCGCCCCGCGAGGCACAGTCCGAGCCCACCAAAGCCGCAGCCGAAATTCCGCCAGCCGAGACGCCGTCCGAGCCCGAGGCGAGCGAGCCGGAAGCATCCGTGAATTCGGCGGAAAATCCACCCGCGGGCGAAGCCGATTTGCTCGCCGAGCTCGTCACGCGTTCTCAAGCCGCGCGGCTCCCTGCGGCGGACGAGGAGCAGATGGGCGCGCTTTTGAAAGAAGCGATGCTCGGCGGAAAAACGGGCATCGCGAAAGCGGTCGAGCATTTGCCAAAGCTGCCGTGGATCGTCGGCGTGCGCGCGGTGGAGTCGGTGTGGCCCGAGATGAAAATCACGTCGCGCGCAGCGTTGCTCAAAGGTCTGGCGGACGAGGATTCGGACGGCGCGCGACGTATCCGGCTCAGCCTCGCCAGGGCGCTGTGGAAGCTCGATCTGCCGAATGCGTTGAAGCTCGCAGTGGGCGTTTGCAAAGAGATTCGCGAAAAGGAAACCGGTGTGCTCTCGCAGCGCAATGCGCAGATTTTCGCCAATGTCTTCATCGGCAAAGTGAAGCCGTGGATTTCGCAGCTCCCGCTCGCCGATCTGAAGCCCGCGGATGCCGAACTCATCGTGCATTGCGCGATCCTGGCGGCATTTTCCCTGCCGCATCCGCCTGTGACTCAGCTCGGCGTTTTGAAGTGGGCAGGCGCAGCGGGCAGGCTCGAAAAATTGCACGAGTCTGCTCTCGAGGCGATCACGCGGAACGTCTCGCGATGGAACGGAAAGTGGCAAGGCGCGCTGGAGAAGGAAGTCGCAAGTCTGCCGGAAGCAATCGCGGCAGTCCTCAAGCCCGCCAACGCCGAGAGCGAGCCGCGCGCGGAGCTATCGCCGGTGTCCGACGAAGCGCCGGTCGCCGCGGAATCAAGCATCGAAGCCACTTCCGAGACATCCGACTCGGGTGCCGAGGGCACGCCGCCCGTGAAGCAGCGACCGGTGTATGAGCCGCGTCCGCAGCGCGAACGGCCTCCGGTTGCTGAGGATTCGGAGCGCGAGCGTGGCCGCGAAGGTGGACGTAATCGCGCGCGCGGGCGCGACCGCGAACCGCGTCCGGCGTATCAGCCGCGCGGTGGCGGCGGGGCGCAAAACTTCAATCTCGGCGACACGCTTCGCCAGATCGAAGCGCATGTGCAATCGCTCCGCGCCGAGCTGAATGCCTCGCAAGCCAAGATCGCCGACGAAAATCGCCCGAGCCGCCGGGTTTCAGTCGATCGCGGTCCCGTCATCCCAGGCGAGCAGTCGCCTGAAGAACTCGCGCGGCTCAACATCCAGCTCGAGTCACGCATCACAGAATTGCAGCAGCGCATCACCGACCTGCTCGCCGACGCCGAAGACCGCGCCGCGAGCATGGGCGCGCACGGCGAGCAGCCGGTCACCGACTCCGACCAGCAGTTACGCACCCTCCTCGGATTCAAGCTCCAGGAAGACTTCGCCGACTACCTCGCGCTTCAGGACGAATCCACCGGAGTCGTCGTGCAGCAGCACTACCGCTCCCTCCTCGGCCACATCTTCGAGGTCCTCCAGCAGGAGGGCGTGACGCTCAAGGCGTAGCGCGGCGCGAGCAAGTTCCTGGTGGAGCACTCGACCCGGGCCTCTGCACAAAAAAAGCCCCGGCCTCTCCACGAGGCCGGGGCTGGTTAAAACGACTTAGCGCGTCGGTTACTGCGGCTTCGCAGCGTCCTTGACTTCGTCCGCTTTCTTCTCGAGCGCTTTAGCTGCGTCTTCGGTCGATTGCTTCACGGCAGCGGCATCGGCGTCAGCGGCGTTCTTCGTCGCTTTCGCGTCGGCTTTCCCTTCGTCCTTGATCGCCGCGGCTTCATTTTTGCCGGCTTCCTTCACCGCGTCAGCCTTGTCGTCGAGACGATCGGCGGTTGCGTCGGCCGATTTCTCGGCGGGTGTTTTTTCGCAAGCGACGAGGCCCAGGGAGACGACGGCGGCGAGCGACAGTAGATGATTCAGTTTCATGATGTGTTGGTTTGGTTTCGCACGAAAAGGGAGGGGTCCCATTCAGCGCGTCGGCGATGCTCGCCGCCCGCGCCCCGATGTCAACCCCTCCTATTTCGCCAGTAGCTTTCCAAGAAGCGAATTCAACCGCCCGAGCATCGCCCGCGGATCGTCCAGCATCCCCGCCGCGACCAACGCGTTATCGAAAACCTGCTCCGCCACTTCGCCCGCTAGCGTCGCATCCGTGTGCCGGATTTTCTCGAGCTGCGCGATCATCGCGTTGTCGGGATTGATCTCCAAATCCGGCTTCGCCTCAAACGATCCCGCGTTCTCGCGATCCATCGACTTCAGCACGCGGCGCATGGACGAAGTGAGCTGCTTGTCGCTGTCCACGACCACCGCCGGGCTGCCTACGAGCCGCTTCGACGCACGCACCTCGCCCACACGATCGCCGAGCACTTCTTTCAAAAATCCCGTCAGTGATTTCGCCTCTTCCTCGCTCATCGCGGTCGTCTCTTTTTCGAGCGTCAGCTCCGATTTCTCCGCGCCTACGACCTTCTTTCCATCGAACTCCCGCAGGTGCTCCATCACGAATTCATCCCGAGGATCGGAAAGGAAAAGCACCTCGTATTTCTTCTCGCGGAACACCTCGAAATACGGGCTCGCCTCCGCGCTCTCACGGCTCGGCGCGAGCAGCCAGTAAATCTCCGTCTGCCCCTCCGGCATCCGCGAAATGTAATCGGTCAGCGACGTATTCTTCCCCGCCTCCGTGTGCGACGACTCAAAGCGCAGCAGCTTCCCGATCGGCTCGCGATGCGTCCAATCCGTCGCCACGCCCTCCTTCAAGCAATGCCCGTGCTCCTTGAAAAAGCGATCGTATTTCTCCGGGTCCGTCTTCAGTTCCTCACCGAGCCATTTGAGCACGCGCTTCGTCAGCACATCGCTCAGCTTCTTCAAAAGCGCCGAATCCTGCATCGTCTCGCGCGAGATATTCAGCGGCAAATCCTCGCTGTCCACGACCCCGCGCAGGAACCGCAGCCACTCCGGGAAGAGCCCCTTCGCCTTCGCTTGGATCAGCACCTTTCGACAGTAAAGATTCACCTCGCTCTCGCTGCGCGTCATCGAGACCAGTTCGTAGTTTTTCTCCGGCACGAAAAGTAGCGCCTGGATGGAAAGCGGCGCATCCGCAGTGAAATGCAGTCGATACAAAGGCGCGCCCGAGTCGTGTCCGATGTATTTGTAAAATTCCTCGTAATCGGCGTCTGAAATCTCGTTGCGATTCTTCGTCCAGATCGCCTGCACCGTGTTCACCGCTTCGCCATTCAGCTCGATCGGAAACTGCACGAAATTCGAGTAATGCTTGATGACCTGCTCGACGCGGTACTTCTTCGCGAACTCCTCCTCGCGGAGCTGCAGGACAATCTTCGTCCCGCGTGGCAGGTCGTTCGCCTCCTCGATTTCGTAACCCGTCTGTCCGTCTGAAACCCAGACCCAGCCTTGTTCTCCGGGCACGTACGACCGTGTCGAGACCGTCACTTTTTCCGCCACCATGAAAGCCGAGTAAAACCCGACGCCGAACTGCCCGATCAGGTGCGCGTCGTTCTTGCTCGCCTTGAGCTGCTCGAGAAATGCCTTCGATCCCGAGTGAGCGATCGTGCCGAGATTCTCGATCAGCTCCGCGTGCGTCATGCCGATTCCAGCATCGGTGAAGGTGATCGTCTTCGCCTCCCCATCCGTGGCCACGGTGATCTTCAGCAGCTCCTCCGGCTGATGAATTTTTGCGCCCGAGGTCTGGAGGAATTTAAGTTTTTCGGTCGCGTCCGCCGCGTTGGAAATCAGCTCGCGGATGAAGATTTCTTTGTCGGTGTAAAGCGAGTGCGTGACGATATCGAGCAACTGCCCGATCTCCGCTTGGAAAGCATGTTTTTCGGCCGTTTGAGACATAGGGCCGCGAACTCTAGTGAAGCCCGCCCGCCACGCAAGAACCACGCGCGGCTGAATGTCGCAAGTGTCACCGCGGCGCACTGCGTTTTGTCAGGAATCCTGTGCATTCTCCCGCGCCGATGAACCCACTCACTCCTTCACCACGCACCCTCCTCGCCACCCTCTTCATTGGCGCGGCGCTCACAGCCTCCCTCCGAGCCGACCTCGTCCTAGAAACGGAAACCGCCGAACTCGGCAAGAAAGGCGACATGCTAATCAGCACCGGCGTCCAGTTCGAGCGCGAGAAAGACGGCAGCCGCACGACGTTCACGCTCAATCAATACGAGGTCGCCATCACCGACCGCGCCGAGCTTTTGATCGAGCCGTTCTTCGTCGAATGGGACAACCCGAAAGACGGCAAGAGTTTTCACGGAATGGGCGACCTCGAGATCACGCCGTCTTACATGATCGTGCTCGAGAAGCCTTACGTCCCCGCTGTCGTCCTCGCTTTCAAACTGAAAGTCCCCACGGCCAAAAACCGCGAAATTGGCACCGGGAAATTCGACTACCAGCCCTACATCATCCTTGGGAAGACGTATGGCAACTGGGTTTTCAATTTCAACTTGGGCTACGACTTCGTCACCTCGACGGGCGGAGAAAAGCTGAGTAATCAGTTCATCTACGATCTCTCGGTCGAGCGGAAGATCACGGAAAACTGGAGTGTCTTCGCGGAGATTTTCGCGAATACGAAGCCGACGGTCGGCGAAAAAGGGACGTTCTCCGGAGCAGTCGCGACCGAGTATCACTTCACGAAACATCTGAATGCATTCGTCAGCGTCGGCTACGACACCGACGGACTCTTCAACGTCCGGCCCGGCTTCAACGTCGAATTTTGAACTTCCACCGTTGCGCTTGGCGTCCGGAAATGACGGCGCTGTCATTGAAATTGCGCGAGCGCTGGAGTGGGCACACCGCTAACTTCCGCGCCCGCAACCCATGACCCGACCACTCCTCATCGCTTCGCTCGCCTTCGCCGGTGCGGGCTGCGCGCATTTTATCTCGAAGCCGATCGACCCGGCTGCAAGCGCGCGGCAACTCACAGGACGGCAACTGGAGTCGAAAACGTGGACGCTTTCCTCCCTCGCCGCCGAGGCCGCGAAAAACGCCCCCGATGTCGCCGTGGCGCGTGCCCAATATGAAACCGCGCGCGCCGCCATCGGCACCGCGGGCGAGCGGCCGAACCCGACCGTCGCGCTTTCGCCACAGGTCATCACACCTTATACCGCCTTGATCGCCGGGACGTACGGCGTCGATTTCGACTGGACGTTCGAGACTGCCGGCAAGCGCTCGCGCCGGCTCGCCATCGCGCATGAAAATGTTCGTGCCGCTGCTGCCCGCGTCGTCGATGCGAGTTGGAATGCCCGCGCCGCCGTGCGCCGCGCGCTGCTCGATCTCTATGCCGCCGAACAACGCGCGAAGCTCCTCGGCGATGCGATCGCGCAGCAGGGCGAACTGCTAAAAGTCCTCGAGGCACGCGTCGCTGCAGGCTCCGAGGCGCGCGCGATCTCCGCCCAACCTCGGCTCCTGCTCGTGCAGCTCCGTCTGCAAATCTCCGACGCCAACCGCGCTGCCGCGCTCGCCCGCGCCGCGCTTGCCGAGGCGCTCGGCATTGGCACTAGCGGCCTCGCAGGCGCGAAGTTTTCGTTCGCCGCTTTCGAGGGCGTCCCCGGCGCGCGCACTGCACATCGCTTCACCGCTCTCACGCACCGCGCAGATGTCCTCGCGGCCCTCGCCGATTACGCGGCGGCGGAGGCGTCCGTGCGGCTGGAAATCGCGCGGCAATATCCCGACATCCACGTGAATCCCGGCTACCAACTCGACGCTGGCGAAAACAAATGGACGATCGGCATCGGACTCACCCTGCCGATTCTGAATCACAACCAAGGCCCGCTCGGCGAAGCCGAAGCGAAGCGGAAAGAAACCGCCGTAAAGTTCAACGCCGTCCAAGCGAAAGTGCTGGCGGACTGCGACCGGGCCGCCGCCGCCGTCCGCGCCGCGCGCGCGAAAATCGCCGTCACCGACGAACTCCTCGGCACGCAGCAAAAGCAGATCGCCTCCGAGCAGCGGCTCGTCGATGCAGGCGAAGGCGACAAGCTCTCGCTGCTCAGCGCGCAGGTCGAGCGCGCGACCACGCTCACCGCGCATCTCGACGCGCTCATCGAGCTGCAAGCCGCCCTCGGCGCGCTCGAGGAAGCCACACAAGCCCCGCTCAGCCGATGAAAAAAATCGCCCACTTCATCCTCACGCTGCTCGTCCTCGCCGGTCTCGGCTGGACGCTCTGGATCGGCGTGCGGAAGCAGAAGGAAAAGCCTCAAACCGAGGAAGCCGCAGCCGACGCCGCGCCGCCCGCGGACGGCGCGGACAAACCCGCGGAGGACAAGCCCGAGGACTTCGTCGTGCGTCTCGACAAGGAGCAATGGCAGGCGCTCGACATCGACAAAGGCGAGCCCGAAAAATCCGAGCTGAGCCCGCGCCGGATTGCCTTTGGACATGTGCTCGACCCGTCTCCGATCGTCACTCTCGACAGCGATCTCGCAGCCGCGGATGCAGCACTGGCGGCCTCTCGCGCGGAATTCGAGCGGACGCAGGGCCTTTTCAAATCCGGTGAAAATGTCGCCCGCAAATCGCTCGAAACGGCAGAGGCTCAATTCCGCGCGGATGAGATCAAAGCCAATGGGTTGCGGCGCGCCGCGCTCATGGACTGGGGCTCGGATTTTGCCGGGCTAGACGCGGCGAAGCGCAGGGAGTTCGTCGATCGTCTCGTACGCGGTGAGTCCGCGCTGGTGCGAGTCGATATTCTGCCTGGCGATGCGCTCGCGGAGCAGCCGAAATCCGCGCGCATTCTCGTCCTCGGCCGGGAGGCGCAGCCGATCGACACGCAATCGATCACGCCCGCCGCCGACGTGGACGCGAAAACGCAGGCACAGGGCTACGTGCTGCGAATCGACAAGCCACCATTCGCGCTGCGACCCGGAATGGCGCTGACCGCGTGGCTCGATTTGCCCGAGAAACCGCGCGCCGGCTTCGCGATTCCGCGCTCCGCGATCCTCCGGCACGACGGCCGGACTTGGGTGTACATCCAAGCCGAGGAGGAGAAATTTGTACGCAAGGCGATCACGCTCGATTCACCACTGGAGGGTGACAAGGGCTGGTTCGTCGCGGAGGAAAACGGCGGAATTAAAGCCGACGATTTGCTCGTTGTGACCGGCGCGCAGTCGCTGTTGAGCGAGGAGCTGAAAGCCCAGGGTGGGGGCGAGCCGGACTGATGCTCCGCTTCATCGTCCAGACCTCCCTGCGCCACCGCGGCATCGTCATCGCGCTCGCGCTAGGGCTGCTCGGCTGGGGCAGCTACGTCGCCTCGCGCGCTCCGCTCGATGTCTTCCCGGAATTTGTCGCGCCACAGGTCACGATCCAGACCGAGGCGCCGGGGCTTTCCGCCGAGCAGGTGGAAGTGCTCGTCACACGGCCCGTCGAGAGTTCGGTGAATGGCGCGTCGGACCTCGAATCCGTTCGTTCGGAAAGCATCCAGGGGCTCAGCGTGGTCACCGCCGTTTTCAAGGACGGCTCGGACATTTACATCGCCCGCCAGGCGCTCGCGGAAAAGCTCGGCACACTTGGCAGGCAGCTCCCCGACGGCGTCCGCCCGCCGACGCTCTCTCCGCTCACGTCCTCGACGATGGACCTTTTGAAAATCGGGCTCGTCTCGGAAAAGATGAGCGGTCGCGAGCTTCGCACGTTCGTCGATTGGACGCTGAAACCGCGCCTCCTCGCCGTGCAGGGCGTCGCGCACGCGAACGTCTTCGGTGGCGAAGTCGAGCAGCTCCAGGTGCAGGTCGTGCCGGAGCGGCTCGCTGCTTTCGACCTCGCAATGACGGATATTTTGGAGTCGGCGAAAGCAGCGACCGGCGTGCGCGGCGCCGGCTTTATCGACACGCCGGGGCAACGCATCGTGATTCAAACGGAAGGCCAGATGTTCACGCCGGAAGAGCTCGGCGAAGTCATCGTCCGCAAAGGCGCACCGGTCGTGCGGATGCGCGACGTGGCGCTCGTGAAGCTCGCCGCCGAGCCCAAATTCGGCGACGCGCAAATCATGGGCGGACCCGGCGTGCTGATCACGATGAGCAGCCAGTATGGCGCGAACACGCTGTCCGTCACGCACGCGCTCGAGGACGCGCTGAAGGAGCTGCGGCCAATTTTTGCGAGCAAAGGAATCAAGGTCTTCGATCGCCTGCACAGGCCCGCCACATTCATCGAAACCGCGCTGGGCCATGTGCAGGATTCGCTGCTCATCGGCGGTGCGCTCGTCGGCATCGTGCTGCTGCTTTTTCTGCTCGATCTGCGAATCGCATTGATCTCGTTCGTCTCGATTCCGCTC
The DNA here is from genome assembly GCA_038207335.1 of Chthoniobacterales bacterium. Classification (GTDB taxonomy): domain Bacteria; phylum Verrucomicrobiota; class Verrucomicrobiia; order Chthoniobacterales; family Chthoniobacteraceae; genus CAIURC01. The sequence continues at coordinate 168,584 of JBBQZX010000008.1, forward strand.
TCGCTGCTAACCGCGGTTTTGGTGCTCGACTGGTTTGGCGTCTCGCTGAATACCATGACGCTCGGCGGCTTTGCGGTGGCGATCGGCGTGGTCGTCGATGACGCGATCATCGACGTGGAAAACATCCTCCGGCGGCTTCGCGAAAACGCCACGCTCGCCACGCCCCGCGCGCTTTGGCGCGTGGTGCTCGACGCCTCGCTGGAGGTCAACAACTCGGTCGTCTATGCGACCTTCATCGTCGCCGTCGTCTTCATGCCGGTGCTCACGATGTCCGGTTTGCAGGGGCGTTTTTTCGGCCCGCTCGGCGTCGCATTCATCCTCTCGATCATGGCCTCGCTCGGCGTCGCGCTCACGGTGACGCCCGCGATGAGCCTCGTCTTTTTAGGCCGCGTGAAGCCGCACGACGAGCCCGCGTGGGTGCGCGGCTTGAAAGTGCTGCACCGCGACTGGGTGCTCCTTTTCGTCCGCGCGCCGTGGCTCACCGTGATCGGCGCGCTGGCGCTCGTCGCCGGGGCGTGCGCTCTTGTGCCGTTCTTCGGCGGTGAGCTGCTGCCGGAGTTTCGCGAAGGCCATTTCGTCATCGGCGTGAAGTCGCGCCCCGGCATGTCCATCGAGGAGTCGTTGCGGACCGGCAAGCGGCTCTCCGACATGATGCTGGCGAATGAACACATCGCGACCGTCGAGCAGCAGGTCGGCCGCGCGGAGGCCGGCGAAGATACGTGGGGGCCGAACCAAAGTGAGTTTCACGTCGAGCTGAAACGCGGTGTGACACCCGAGGAGGAAATCGAGACGCAGGCCTTTTTGCGCGACATGCTGAAGGACTTTCCCGGCATCCAGAGCGAAGTGCTCACCTTCCTCGGCGACCGCATCGGCGAGACCATTTCCGGCGAGACGGCGGCGGTCGTCGTGAACGTCTTCGGCGAAGACCTCGACCAGCTCGACTCGACCGCAAAGCTCGTGGCAGCACAGCTTTCCGGGGTGAAGGGCAATGCCGACGTTCAGGTCAAGGCACCGCCCGGGGCGCCCGTGCTCGCGGTTCATTTGCGGTCGGAACGGCTCACGCAATTCGGCTTCCGTCCGCTAGAGGTTTTGGAGGCCGTCGAGACCGCGTTTCAGGGCGCGGACGTCGCGCAAATGGTGCGCGGAAACCGCATTCACGAAATGGCCGTCATCCTCTCCGACGAGGCGCGGCGCGATCCGGAGACGGTCGGAAATCTCCTGCTTTCTAATGGCGACGGCCTGCGGATGCCGCTGCGCGAACTCGCCGACATCGAACTGACGAATGGCCGCCCGAGCATTCAGCACGACGGCGCGCGCCGCCGGCAGACCGTAACCTGCAACGTCGAAAAGCGCGACGTGTCGTCCTTCGTCGATGAGGCGCGGACGCATGTTTCGGAAAAGGTGAAACTCCCCGCTGGCGTCTATCTTGAATGGAGCGGTGCGGCCGAGGAGCAAAAAAAAGCGCAACGCGAACTGATCATCCATTTCTCGATCGCGTTCCTCGGCATCCTGCTTTTGCTCTCGCTCGTGTTTCACAAAATGAGCCATGTCGCGCTCGTCCTCGCAAACATCCCGTTCGCGCTCGTCGGCGGCGTGCTCGCGGTCTTCGCCAGCGGCGGCTCGACTTCGATCGGTTCGTGGGTCGGGTTCGTCACCCTCTTCGGCATCAGCACGCGCAACTCGATCATGCTCATCTCGCACTACGAACATCTCGTCGATAAAGACGGCGCGCCGTGGTCGGTCGAGACCGTCGTGCGCGGCGCGGGCGAGCGCCTCGTGCCGATCCTCATGACCGCCCTCGTCACCGCGCTCGGCGTCCTCCCGCTCGCCATCGGCAGCGGCGAGGCGGGCCGTGAAATCGAAGGCCCGATGGCCACCGTCATCCTCGGCGGCCTCATCACCTCCACCGCCCTGAATCTCCTCGTCCTCCCCGCCCTCGCCTGGAAATGGGGCCGCTTCGCTCCCGCAGCGAATGCCGAAGACACGCCTTAAATCCTGTGCTCCACACTGCCGCTTCTTTTTGATCCCATTGCCCGCAAATGCCTTTGAACATCCCTAGATGATGAACGTCCGTGCGCTCACCAAAATCGACCGCTGGGTCGGCGTGCCGATGTGCTTCCTCCTCACTTGGTGGAAACATCTCACCGGCTGGACAAATCCCGCCGACGGCGTGAAGCCCGAGGCCATCCTTTTCATCAAGCTCGCCGAGCAGGGCAGCACCGTCCTCGCCCACCTCGCGCTGCAAAAAGCCGTCGCCCGCGTCGGCCGCGACCACGTCTTCATGGTCGTCTTCGAGGACAACCGTTTCATCGTCGATGTCCTCGGCCTCATCCCCGCGGAGAACGTCCTCACCGTCAGCACCGACGGCGTACTGCCGCTCCTGCGCGAAGCCATGCACGCGCTCCTCCGCCTCCGCCGCATCACGAAGCTCGCCGCCATCGACCTCGAGTTTTTCGCCCGCGCCTCCGCTGCATTTTCCTACCTCAGCGGCGCCGCCGTGCGCGTCGGCTTCCACGCCTACTTCGGCGAAGGCCCTTACCGCGGCAAGCTGATGAGCCACCGCGTCCGCTACAATCCGAACCTCCACACCAGCCAGACCTTCGCCTCGCTCGTCGATGCGCTCGACATCGCGCCGCGCGACTTCCCGCGCTTCGACCGCCCGCCGCCCGCCATCGAGCATCCCATCCCCAGCTTCGAGCCTCTGCCAGGCGAAATCGAAGCCGTCGAGAAGCTCCTTGCACTCCACAGCAAAAACGCGGGAGCCCGCCCGCTAATCCTTCTCAACGCCAACGCCAGCGACCTCATACCCCTCCGCCGCTGGGACGAAAACCGCTACGTCGAACTCGCCCAGCGCCTGATTGCCCGCTTCGGCAAGATCAATATCGCCTTCACCGGCGCGCCCGAGGAGTCCGTGAAAATCGACGCCCTCGTCCGCCGCATCGCCGACGACCGCGTTTTTTCCATGGCTGGAAAAACCACGCTCCGCCAACTCATGGTCCTCTACGGCCTCGCCGACGTGCTCGTGACCAACGACAGCGGCCCCGCGCACTTCGCCTCGCTCACGCAAATCCACACCGTCACACTCTTCGGCCCCGAGACCCCGCTGCTCTTCGCCGCCGTCACCCCGCGCAACACCCCCCTCACCGCCGGCCTTCCGTGCAGCCCCTGCGTCAGCGCGCTGAACAACCGCCAATCCGCCTGCCGCGACAACGCCTGCATGCAGCGCATCGCCGTCGATGAAGTCTTCGAAGCCGTCTGCCGCAGCCTCGCCGCCCGCGGCATCTCCGAGAAAATCGCACCCACTCCGGCCTCCCAAGACCTAGTCGCGAGCTAAGACAGCGATGACCGACACCCAGCCCGCGGGAACTCCCAAGTTCATCCCCGCCCTCATCGCCGGCCTCTTCCTCCTGCGATTCGGCTACCTCGCCTTCCCCGACCTCTTCCCCGAAGAAGCCTACTACTGGAACTACGCCAACCACCTAGACATCGGCTATCTCGACCACCCGCCGATCGTAGCATGGCTTATCGCCGCTGGCACCCGCCTCTTCGGCGACTGCGAATTCGGCGTCCGCATCGGCGCCTTCCTTTGCTCGCTGGCTACCGCATTCTACGTCTTCCGCCTCACTGACCTACTCTACGGCCGACGTGCCGCATTCACCGCCGTCCTGCTCGCGCAACTCCTCCCCTTCTTCTTTCTCACCGGCTTCATGATCACGCCGGACTCGCCGCTCACCACCTGTTGGGCCGCGATGCTCTACTACCTCGCCCGCGTCTTCTTTCTTGGAAAATCGCGCGCCTGGCTGGGTGTTGGCATCAGCCTCGGAGTCGGGATGCTTTCAAAATACACTATCGCCCTGCTAGGCCCCGCCACGCTCCTTTTCCTAGTTCTCGATCCGACCTCGCGCGTCTGGTTCCGCCGCCCCGCGCCTTACCTCGCCGTAGCTCTCTCCGCGCTCATTTTCACGCCAGTCCTTTGGTGGAATATCCACCACGATTGGGCTTCCTTTGCCTTTCAGGGAAAAGATCGCGTCACCGCCCGCCGCCACTTCTCCCTGCACGAACTCCTAGCCTCAGCCCTAGCCATCCTCACACCGATCGGCCTTTATCTCGGCACCAAAATCCTTTGGAAAGGAAAGCCACTTCCCAGTTCTGAAACCCGGACTTCCACACCCGAAGCAACCCATCGCCGACAGCTACTCTTCGTCCGCGTTTTCACCCTCGTCCCGCTCAGCGTTTTCCTATTCTTTAGCCTCACCCACCGCGTGAAGCTCAACTGGACCGGCCCCCTCTGGCTCGCGCTCATCCCCATGCTCGCCGCCGCCTTGGTCTTCCACTCAAAGACCGACCGCCCCGCACTGCGCCTCGCATGGCATACAACCGGCGCCATCCTCGCCACCACCTACTTCATCTTCCTTCAATATCTCGCCCACGGTCTCCCCGGCCTTGGATACTCTCACAATACCGAACTCCTCCCCGTCGGCTGGCGAGAGCTAGGCCGCGCATTGGAAACCCAACAACAAGCGCTCGAACAAAGCACCGGCAGCAAAGTCATGATCGTCGGCATGGACCGCAACTTTATCGCCAGCGAAGCCGCCTTCTACCACACCCATCCCGCCGCATCGGTCTCCCAAGTCACCGGCGCTCACCTCTTCGGCGGACGAAGCCTCATGTATAAATTCTGGCGTCCCGCCAGCGCCGAAGAAAACGCCACCCTGCTCCTCGCCAGCTTTGAGAAAGTAACCATCGACGACAACTCGATCGAAGAACACACCGACGCCCTCGGTCGCATCGAGTCCCAGCTACTCATCCGAAACAACAAGGCCATCCGCATTCTATACACCCGCCACGCAACTGGCTACCACTCTCACCTTACGCGCGATCGTTAGCGGCCCCTCTCTCCCTCCTTCAACGCCGTTCCCGCGTTTCTGCCAATCGTCTCTAGGCTGAAACACACCATTTTCTACCGCTGCATCCCAGACCGTCGCGGCTCTTTCTGCGAGACTTCCTAAGCGAATAGTTTTAGATGCGTTGATACAAAATCAATGCGCCTCCTTTCCAGAACCTTCTCTGCCACCTTCGCGCTGCTGCCGCTCATTTTCACGCCAAACAGCCGCGCGGAAGAGCCGAAAGTTGGCATGCTGAGTCCATTCGGCATCGGCGCGTGCAATCAAACTTCGCAAGAGCTTGAAAAATGGATTCCACAGATGGAGTCCATCGGCCTGCATGTCATGCGCACAGCCCGCACGATTTGGGGAGATGTGGAACCAGAGGAAGGTAAATGGACATGGGAGACGCTGGACAAGCAAATGGCTTACCTGACCGAGCATCAATTTCAATACGGCGGCCTGCTCTACGGAGGCGTCCGCTGGAATACCAAAGACAAGTCTGGCACCTTGCCGGTGAACAACCTGCCAGCATGGAGCGCCTACGTTTCGGAACTGGTGAAGCATTCCAAAAGCAAGGTAAAATACTGGGAGCTATGGAACGAGCCACCGAACGGGACTGGCCGCGATCAAACCCCCGCAGATTACGCGAAACTTATGGTAGCCACCTACGACGCCGCAAAGACGTCCGACCCCGATTGCCTCGTTGGCCTCGCAGCAAAGTCCAACCATGTGAACTACCTCGAGCAAACGATCAGAGCCGGCGCTAAAGAACATTACGACTTCATCGTCCTGCATCCTTACGAAGTCCTGAACGGCATCGCCGACAACGTGGGAACGGAATCTGTCTTCATGCACGTCGTTCCAACCCTGCGAAAGATGCTGGCAGCTCAAGACCCGGCCAAGGTGGACGTGCCGGTCATCTTCACGGAGCTAGGTTGCGATGGAAAGAAAGGCGCGGACGTGCAGGCTCACGCGTTGGTCAAGGCCTACAGCATGGGAATCGCACAAGGGGTCGCGTGCATCGAATGGTTTGAAGGCATGGACGGCGACAGCGGACCGATGGGACTGCTGAAACGCGACGGCACTCCGCGCCCGTCCTATACTGCGATGGGCCAGATGATCCGGCATCTCGGACAACATCCAACTTACCTCGGATGGCTCTTGCTCAATGGCAAAGACTACGGATTCGTCTTCCAAGGCGCCGACGGCACCGTCCTCGCAACATGGGCTGCGCGCGGGGTGGCGGATCGGGTTACTTTTGAACAGCCTGTGCAAGTCGTAGATCCTTTGACTGGCGCAACGAGCAGCGCCGAAGCCTATGATCTTACCACCGCGCCAATTCTTGTGCTTGGAGTTCCCGCGAAGCTGGTCGCGAAAGCTCGGGCCAACAAAGACAAGCCGTTTCTCTGGGACGGCGACTACACCGATACGAAGTCTGTCTCTGTCACGATGGGAGACAAAAACGTCGAAAAAGGCCTTCACACGATGTCTGGTAATGCTGTGGCCGAGGCGGTCGTAGCTTACGGCGGCTCGGCACGCGCGGGAAATGTCCCTGGCGGCAATGTCTTCGTCGTCGATCCCAATTTCCTCTCCTACACCACCACTCCCATCGAGATCACCGCCGTCGTCCGACGGAACGAAGCCAACGACAACGCCGGCTTCAATCTCCAATACGAATCGACCAGCGGACTGAAAGGCGGTCCCGGCTGGTTCACCGTGCCGGACAACAAGCGATGGCACACTGTGACGTGGAAGATCGACGACGCGCAGTTCGTCAATTTTTTCGGCTTCAATTTCTCGTTCAATTCCGACGGTGACAAATTCAACAAGTATTACATTCGAAGTGTGACTGTAACGAAGCGCGCGAACTAACGTGCCATTGATCCACAAATGACGGCGGGCGAGTGCGCAATCAAGTGTCGACCGGCCTTTCACCAACCCTCGAGGGAATCGACACCACGAAAATCTGCACGAGTTTCCCTCCTGGGCACGGGCCTTGCGTTGGAGCCGGCATGACTTTCGCTAATCATCCGCACCTGGCAGGCTTTCGCACCGCGAATCCTCGCGGGCTCCAATCGCTTCGGGCTTTATCGTGAAGCAGTGGTTTCATAATCTTAAGGTTTCGCAGAAGTTGCTGTTGATCAGCATCTTCTTCGTCATGCCGGACTCGTTGATGCTGTATTTTTTTATCACGGGCATCAACACAAACATCCAATTCGCCAGGCTCGAAGAGAAAGGAAATCGGTATCAAGAGCCGCTCGAAGAACTCCTGAATTTGATCCCCCAGCATTCGCTTGAGGCGCAGCGAATCCGCGACGGAGGCGGTATTGCACGAGAGCGGCTGAGCCGTCTGGAGGGACAAATCGATGGCGCGTTCGAGGCATTGAAGAGCGTCGATGCAAAGATCGGGGCCGACCTTTGCTTCACCGACGATGGCCTCGCGAAACGGCACCGGGAGCATTACCGGGTGGCTACTTTGGAAGGCGAATGGGAGGCGTTGAAGACTCGACTTCCGCAGCTCGACGACGATGCCACGGTTCAGCAGCACGAGCATTTGGTCGCTGATGTGCGCGTGATGATTACCCATGCCGGCGACCTCTCGAATCTTATCCTCGATCCCGATCTCGATAGCTACTACCTAATGGATGCGACCCTGCTCGCGCTGCCGCAGACCCAGCACCGGCTCGCAGGGATGATTTCGCGCGGGCAGGCTGTGCTTCAACGTCAGGGCATCTCGGAAGCCGAGCGGAAGAGCTTCGCGGTTTTCGCAACGCTGCTCAACGAGACGGACTTTGAGCGCATCGTTGGAAGCCTGCAGACTGCGCTGAACGAAGATCGGAATTTCTATGGAACCAGCCCGACTTTGCAGGCACGCCTGCCCGGCGTGATGCGTGAATATGTGAGGGGCGCGGAGGAGTTTATCGCGCTGACCCAACGCCTCGCTGGAGAGGAAAAGGGTGACATTTCGGCGCGCGAATACGTGGCCTCTGGCAGCCGCGTGAGGGAGGCGAGTTTCAAGCTTTGGACTGTCGCGGAGGAGGAGCTGAACACGCTGCTGCGCACGCGGATCGAGTCGTATCAGCACCGGCGATCACGGAGCCTTATCGTTGCGGCGCTGGCGGGTTTGGCGGCGTTCGGCTTCGTCACTTTCATCACACGAAGCATCAGCGGACCGTTGCGACGGCAGGCCGCGGCACTGCGGAAAGCCAACGATACTTTGCAGGAGGAAATCGGAGAGCGGCAGCGGGCCGAAACCGCGTTGCGCGCAGCTGAGGAAAAGTATCGCGGGATATTCGAGAACTCGGTCGAGGGCATTTTCCAAACCACCGTTGACGGGCATTATCTCGTGGCGAATCCCACGCTGGCGAAGATGTATGGCTATGACACGGTCGCAGAGCTGCAGACCGGCATGACGGACATCGGCGGACGGCTTTACGTGGATCCGAACCGGCGGGAGGAATTTCGGCGCCGCGTGGCGGAAGATGGTACGCTTCACGGATTCGAATCGCAGGTTTACCGCGGGGATGGGAGCGTCATTTGGATCTCCGAAACCGCGCGGGCTGAGCGCGACGGCACGGGCGCGGTGCTTTACTATGAAGGAACCGTCGAGGACATCAGCGACCGCAAACGCAGCGAGGCGGCGCTCGAGAACCTGCACAAGCAGCTCGTCGAGGCCTCGCGCGAGGCCGGCATGGCGGAAGTCGCAACCGGCGTCCTGCACAACGTCGGCAACGTGCTCAACAGCGTGAACGTTTCCGCGCTGCTCATTGTGGAGCGGCTCAGCAAATCGCGCATCTCGCACCTCGCGAATATCTCCGTGCTACTGCGGGAAAACGCTGGTGATCTCACGGGCTTTCTCACGAACGATCCGAGAGGCAGAAAGCTGCCAGCATTCATCAGCTCACTCGCGGAGCGGCTCGGCGTGGAGCAAGTGGAAATGCTTCGCGAGCTGGAGGGGCTGACGAAAAACGTCGCGCACATCAAGGAGATCGTCTCCGTGCAGCAGAGTTACGCGAAAGTTTCCGGCGTAATCGAGTCGCTGGAGGCCACCGCTTTGGTCGAAGACGCGCTGGAAATGAATGGCGCAGCATTCGACCGGCATTGTGTGGAGGTCGTGCGGGAATTCGAAGACGTGCCGATGGTGCGGGTGGATAAACACAAGGTCTTGCAGATCCTCATCAATCTCATCCGCAATGCGAAATACGCCGTGAGTGAGAGCTCGCGGCGCGACAAAAAGATGACCGTCCGAATCGGCGCTAATGGAGACGGACGCGTGAAAATCTTAGTGGAGGACAACGGCATCGGCATTGCGCAGGAAAATCTTTCCCGCATTTTCGCCCACGGCTTCACAACGAAAAAAGACGGCCACGGCTTTGGCCTCCACAGCGCTGCACTCGCGGCGACGGAAACCGGCGGCGCGCTCTCCGCGCATAGTGAAGGGCCGGGGCGTGGTGCTATATTCACACTCGAACTGCCCGCTGAGGAGACGCCAGCCAGACCTCCGAAACCGCTCGCGCTCGCTCATTAACGATTTCCTCTGATGCTCAATTCCAACGACATGATCGCCGCTTTCGGAGAGCGAAATCAACGGATTCTGATCATCGATGACAACACGGCGATTCACGACGACGTCCGCAAAATCCTAGGCGCGCCTTCCCAGGAAGACTCCTCGCTCGACAGCGAAGCGGCGGAACTTTTCGGCTTCGAGCCCGAGGCAATGGCCGGGGCCGAATTCGAGATCGACTCCGCTTTTCAAGGCCAGGAGGGGCTCGCGAAGGTCCAGCACGCGCTCGATCAGGGAAGGCCGTATGCGATGGCCTTTGTCGATGTGCGGATGCCACCAGGGTGGGATGGCATCGAGACAATCAGCCGGATTTGGAAGGCCTATCCCGAGCTACAAGTCGTCATTTGCACCGCATACTCGGACTACTCATGGGCCGAAATGATCCGAAAAGTCGGGAAGACGGACAGCCTCGTGATTTTAAAAAAGCCCTTCGACAACGTCGAGGTGCTGCAGCTCGCGCACACGCTCACGCGCAAATGGACGCTCAGCAATCGCCTGCAAATCCACCTCGACGGGCTCGACAAAATCGTCTCAACCCGAACGCACGAACTGCAATCGGCCAACGCAAAACTGCGCAAGGAAATGGCCGATCGCGCGCAGGCCGAGAAAGAGCTCAATCGCTCGGAAGAGCGCTTTGCCAAAGCATTCCAGGCCAGCCCGATCCCGATGGCGATCCAGTCACTCACGACCGATCGCTTCATCGACGTGAATGAAGCATTCGTCTCGATGTCGGGTTTTCGCAGGCTGGAAGTCATCAGCCACACGCCGGGCGAGCTCGACCTCTGCCCGGACGCCGACACGCCGCTTTTGCTCCGGCTGCGTCTCAGTGAAGAGCGGTCCGTCCGGCATTTCGAGTGTCAGATCCGGACCCGCGCCGGCGAGCTTCGCGACTGCATGGTCTCGGCC
>JBBQZX010000009.1:0-167173 GCA_038207335.1 Chthoniobacterales bacterium
GTTTTTGGGCGGGCGGCTCGGGAGAAATTTTGGGAGCAAGGGCGGCGGGCTTTTCCGCGGTCGGGCTGGGAAGGGGCTTGGCAGCAGGCTTCGGAGGCGATGGGCGCGTGGCGGGCTGCGCGATCTCCTTGCCGTCGCGCATCGCCGCGAGGGCATCGATCACGTCGGTCAGACTGGCCTGGCTGAGCGTCTGAATCGCGCGGATGACGGCGATCTCGAAGTGCATCCGCTTGTTCGTCGCCCATTTCATCTGCGATTCGGCACCCGCGAATTGCTCGATCAGTTCGAGCAATTTGCTCATCGGCAGCCGCTCGGCCTGCGCGGCCAAGGCGGCGAGCGCGTCGTCGCCGAGCTCGTCTTTCACCCCGCCGGGATCGGCTTTGGAGACGAGCAGATTGCGAAGATGCGTGATCAGGTCGCCGAGCAGACGGCTGAGTTCTTTGCCGGCTTCGGCTTGTTCGTGGATAAGGCCGAGCGCCTGCGGGACGTCGCCGGAGATCAGGAATTCGCTGAGATTCGCGACGGTCTGCTTCGCGGTGAAGCCGAAGATTTTCAGCACGTCGGACTCCTCGATTTTGTCGCCGCAGAACGCGACGAGTTGATCGAGCATCGACTCGGCATCGCGCATGCCGCCTTCCGCGCCGCGCCCAAGCGTTTCGGCGGCGGCGGAGGACAGGGTGATGTTTTCTTTCTTCGCGATTTCGAGCAGGTGTCCGGAGATGAGCGGGACGGAAATCCGCTTCAAATCGAAGCGCTGACAACGGCTCAGGATGGTCGTCGGGACCTTCTCGATGTTCGTCGTCGCGAACAAAAACATGACGTGCGGCGGCGGCTCCTCGAGCGTTTTGAGCAGCACGTTGAACGACGACGCGGAGAGCATGTGGACCTCGTCCACGATGTAGATTTTGTATTTCCCGCGCGTCGGCTGGTACTTGACGTTTTCGATGATGATCTCGCGGATTTTATCGACCTGCGTGTTCGATGCGGCGTCGAACTCCATGACGTCCATCCCTGTGCCACGCTCGATCTCGCGGCAGGCGTCGCACTCGCCGCACGGCTGGGTCGTCGGCCCTTTTTCGCAGTTGAGCGCCTTTGCCATGATGCGCGCGGTGGAGGTTTTTCCTGTGCCGCGCGGCCCGACAAAAATGTAGGCGTGCGCGAGTCGCTGCTGCTCGATCGCGTTCTTGAGCGTGGTGGTGATGTGCTCCTGCCCGATGACGTCGTCAAACGTCTGCGGGCGATATTTGCGTGCGAAAACCGTGTAGCTCACGCGCAAACGCTAATGACCTCGCGTGAGGCGGCCAATCAAAAGTGCGGCGCGGAAATGCACGCTTTTCCTCGACGCTTCTCCGCCTCGCGCCGAAATACTCCGACCATGCTCGGCAACCTCATCGGCCCCGAAATCAAGCAGCTCATCGAGGCGCGCAATTTCGTGGGCTTGCACAAAGTCCTCGTGGATTTTTCGCCGGCGGATGTGGCCGAGCTGATCACCGATTTGGCCGATGAAGATCAGGCGGTCGTCTTCCGTCTGCTGCCTCATGGCGAGGCGACAGAGGTGCTTGAATATCTCGACCCCGAGGCGCAGCACGATGTCCTGCGCTCGATGGGACGCGAGGAGGCCGCGCGCATCCTGAATGACATGTCGCCGGACGACCGCACCGCGCTGCTGGAGGAACTGCCGGGCGCGGCGGTGGCGCAGCTTTTGACCCTGCTCTCGCCCACGGAGCGCGCGGTCGCGCAGCAGCTTTTAAATTACCCGGAGGAAAGCGTGGGCCGGCTGATGACGCCTGATTTCATCAGCGTTCGCGGCGACTGGACCATCCGACAAACGCTCGATCACATTCGGGAAAATGGGAACGATTCCGAGACGCTGAATGTGCTCTACGTGACCGATGAGCGTGGACGTTTGATCGACGATATTCGCATCCGCGAAATCCTGCTGCGGCCTGTGGAAACGAAAGTCTCCGAGCTGCACGACAGCTCATTCGTGTCGCTGCGCGCGACGGACGATGCGGAGGTGGCGCTCGCGCTTTTCAAAAAATACGACCGTAACACGCTGCCGGTGATCGACTCGGAGGAGAAGCTGCTCGGGATCGTAACGGTCGATGACATGCTCGACGTGCAGGAGGAGGAGGCGACCGAGGACATCCAGAAAATGGGCGGCGTCGTGGCGCTCGACGAGCCCTACATGGATGCGTCGCTGCTCGAGATGGTGAAGCGGCGCGCGCCGTGGCTCGCGATTCTTTTTGTCGGCGAAATGTTCACGGCGGTGGCAATGGGATATTTTCAGCACGAGATCGAGAGGGCGTTTGTACTGACGCTTTTCGTGCCGCTGATTTTGTCGAGCGGCGGCAACTCGGGGTCGCAGGCTTCGACTCTCATCATCCGCGCAATGGCGCTCGGCGAAGTACGACTGCCGCAGTGGTGGGCGGTGATGAAAAAGGAGATCAAATCGGGCGTGCTGCTCGGCGGAATCCTCGGCGTGATCGGCTTCGTGCGAATCGAGTTGTGGGCGCTCTTTTCCACGACTTACGGGCCGCATCATTTTCTCGTGGCGCTCACGGTTTCGTTCGCGGTCATGGGCGTAGTGCTGTGGGGCGCGCTGACGGGCTCGATGCTGCCGATGATCTTGCGCCGCTGCGGGCTCGACCCGGCGACCTCGTCCGCGCCGTTCGTGGCGACGCTCGTGGATGTTACGGGGCTGGTGATTTACTTCAGCGTCGCACTGCTGCTGCTGCGCGGGTCGGTGCTTTGAAAATCGCGGCTGCCGGACGGGATTCTCCCTTTTCCTCGGGGGAAAAATTTGCTCATCTGCGTCGCACTACGGCACGCCGCGCGATGAATCCTCCCAAATCCAAAGGCAAAATCCTGGTCGGTGAAGAGGTCCGCGTGACCGCTTTCAAAATGAGCGAGGCGCTGCGGAATCGCGGCTACGAGGTCGAGGTCGCGACCGATGGCGAGGAGTGCCTGCGAAAGGCGCGCGAGATCGCCCCGGACCTCGCGATCCTCGACATGACGATGCCGCGCGTCCACGGGTTCGGCATTTTGAAAACGATGCACGCCGACCCGTGCTGCTCAAAAACCGGCGTGATCGTCTGCATGACGCGCGACTTGAAAATCGACAAGGCGACGCTCGGCGATCTCGGGCGCTTCGACATGCTGCTGAAGCCCTTCGACATGGATGATCTCGTGGCGAAAGTGGACGCGTTTTTCACGCGTCGGCAGCGAATGAGTGCCGGGAGCGCTGCGGACGAAACGCCGGTCGTGGAGCCGGAGCATTTCAAGCCGCGGCTCGCGTCATCGCGCGGGCGTTTCAGCCTGTGGGGAACGCGCGGCTCGACGCCGACGCCCGGCGGGCGGTTTCTGCGTCACGGCGGAAATACGTCGTGCCTCTCGGTCACGCACGGCGAAGAGAAATTCATCTTCGACGCGGGCTCCGGCATTCGTGATCTCGGGCTTGCGCTGATGACGCAGACGGCGAGGAAGCTGCACCTATTCATCACGCACACGCACTGGGATCACATCCAGGGCTTCCCGTTTTTCGCGCCCGCGTATCAGCCCGGATTCGAGATCGAAATTTACGGTGCGGAGAGCTTCGGGAAAAATCTCGAGTCGATCTTCCGCGGGCAGCTTGACCGCGAATATTTCCCTGTCCAGATGGACGACATGAACTCGGCGATTTGCTTCAAGCATCTCGACTCGAATCCGCATGTTTTCGGAGGCGTGAAAATCTCGTGGGAATTCATGCAGCACCCCGGCGCCACTGTCGGGTACAAGATCGAACTCGACGGCTTCAAAATAGCGTGGGTGCCCGACAATGAGTTTTTGCAGGGCTACACGGGCTCGCCGGAGGGGATCACGATCGATCATCCGCTCGTCGCGCCGTATCGGAAACAGATCGCGTTTTTCTCCGACGTGGACGTGCTCATCCACGAGGCGCAATACACGAATGACGAATACGTGGACAAAATCGGCTGGGGTCACAGCTCGGTGTCAAACGTCTGCATGCTTGCGAAATTCGCCCGCGTGAAGCGGTGGATCATCACGCATCACGACCCGATGCACGATGACAACTTCCTTGAGAACAAGCTGAACATGACACGCCAAATCCTCGATAGCATCGGTCACGAGTGCCAAGTGAGTCATGGCTACGATGGGCAGACGGAGTATATCTGAGCGATGAACGAACCCGAGACGCCCGAGGAAAAGCCGCGCGTAGTTTTGCGAAAAGAGACGCCGGAGACGCGTGAGAGAAGGGCTGAGGAATTCGTGCCGCAATATGTGCATCTGCCTGAGCGTCCTCGGTCGGCGGGCACGCGGAATCTGCAGCTTGGCGTCCTGTGCATCGGCTTCGCGCTCGTGCTGCTCGTCATTGCAAACGTGCTCTCCGGCTCGCGTACGCTGCTTCCGCTGGCGTCGTGCCTGCTGGCGTTCACGCTGCTCTGGGTGCTCGCCAGAATGCATCTTTTTCATCAGCGAAATGGAGTGTTCCTCGCCGTCGGGCTGGTCTTTCTGCTCGGTGGGGCGCTCGCGTTTTTCGAGCGAGGATATTCGGCTGCAAGCCGCTTCGCGCACATGCCGACGATGGCCGACCTACCCGCGACGCTTGCGCCCGCAGCGACGCCTGCGCCGGAGATCGCCGTGGAGCCCCGGTCGCTGACGCAGGTGTTCGGAAAAGTGGACGCCGTGACGACGGGGCGGCGCGTCGAGGTGCTGAAAGACTCACGGGTTTCCGTGAAGGGAGAGCCGTATCTCATCAAGCAAGGCGAGATGCTCGCGCTCGATGAGATGAAAGGCGACAGGGCGATCGTGAGCGTCGGCGACATGCGCATTTCGCTCGCCAGCAGCGACGTTCAAATCGTGAGCGGGGCCAACGATGAGAAACCCGCGCCCGCGACGGAAGCTCCCACGACGCCTGCCGAAATCACCAAGCGCGCGCAACTCGAAGCCGTCCGTCGCTACCCGGCGCTCGGGAAAAAAGATTCGCCTGAAAACGAGATCTATATCGAGACATTCCGCGAACTTCGAAACACCGGCAGCGACCTCCTCAAAGACCCCGAATGGCCCATCCACCTCGCCGACTCAATCGCGAGAAAAGAAGGTTGGGAGCGGCAAGGGGAGTAGGAGGGTTCCCCCTGCGGCTACGTGGCCTCTCCCCGGAGAAACAAGGCCGGCTCGTCGCGACTCCTAGCCACCGCCACCAACTAAGGCGCTACTTGAGCGAGTTGAGGTATTTGATGCTCTTTGGGATTTGCTCTTCGGAGATGGGGGATTCGTCTTCGATGAAGTAGTGCTTCACACCGACTTTTGCGGCTTCGGCGAGGACGGCGGGCCAGTCGATTTGGCCCTCGCCGATGACGACGTTGTCTTTGACATCGGTGTGGCCGGTTTGGCTGCCGGTGGGCGCGCCTTTTCGCAGGTCTTTGAGGTGCATGAGGGAGAAGCGTGCGGGATATTTCTCCATGAGTTTCACCGGGTTTTGGCCTGGGAAGAAAATCCAGAAGACGTCCATTTCGATCGTCAGGAACTCCGGCTTCGTTTCGTGCATGAGGAGGTCAAAGAGCGTGCTGCCATCGGCTTGCGGCACGAATTCGTAGCCATGCGGGTGGTAGGCAAATTTGATCCCGGCTTTCGAAAATGCCTCGCCCCATTTGTTGAAGTCCGCGACTGCTTTCTTCGCATTGGCTTCGGTGAATTCCTTGTCGTGCGGAATCCATGGGCAGGCGGCGTATTGCAGGCCGAGCGCCTTTGCCTCGGCAACTGTGGCGTCGATGTCTTTCTCCATCGCGGCGTATTGGAAGTGGCCGCTGATGGGCTTCAGGCCACGTTCTTCGAGCATCGCGCGGAATTTCTCCGGCGGCATTCCGTAGGCGCTAGCGGTTTCGACTTCGGTGATTCCGAAGGCTTTGACTTTGTCGAGGGTGCCGGGGACGTCGGCCTTGAATGAATCGCGGAGGCTGTAGAGCTGAAGGCCGACGACGCCTTTGAAGCTGCCGGCCGGGTCGGCGGCTTGGACGAAGAGCGGAACGAGGAGTGCGGTGAGGGCGAGGAGACGGAGTTTCATGGGAGTGATTTAGATGTGCAGATTGGGGGGAAGATGGCGTGGGAGACGAGGATGATATTTTCGGAGCGAGGACGAGTAGGAGTAGGAGGACGATGGGGTCAGACGACCACATTCACCGCCATGATGATGACGATGGCGACGACGGCGATGCCGGTTTCCACGACCGTCCACGTCTTGAATGTCTGCTCGATCGTGAGGCCGAGGTATTCTTTCACGAACCAAAAGCCGGAGTCGTTGACGTGCGAAAAGATGAGCGAGCCGGAGCCCATCGCTAGGATGAGCAGCTCTTTGTTCACGTGCGGATTTCCGGCGATGACGGGTGCCATGAGGCCGGCGGTGGTGGTGACGGCCACGGTCGCGCTGCCGATCGCGATGCGGAGCAGGCCGGCCATGCACCAGCCGAGCAGGAGAGGGGAGATGGGCAGCGATTTTCCGATCGTGGCGATGGCGCCGCCGACGCCGGAGTTGTCGAGCACTTTGCTAAATCCACCCCCCGCGCCGATGAGCAGCAGCAGGCCGGCGACGGGAGCGAGGCAGACCTCGCTGAATTTCAAAATCTGCGCGGCGGTGAGGCCGCAGCGCGTGCCGAATGTGTAAAACGAGACGAGCACGGCGATGAGCATGGCGACGGTCGGGGCGCCGAGGAACTCGATCCACTGGCGCGCGACGCTGGCGTCGGGGAGGGTGATTTTCGCGACGGTCGCGAGGATCATGAGGAGCACCGGGAGCAGCATGGTGAAGATGCTGACTGCGAAGCCCGGCGCGACGGGCGCGGCGGGGCGGCCGCTCATTTCGGCGAGCAGGCCGCCGAGTTCGACGGGCACGCGCGGCGAGACCCAGCGAGCGAGGAGCGGGCCAGTGATGAGCGCGGTCGGCGCGCCGACGATGAGGGAGTAGAGGATGGTCTTGCCGGTGTCGGCGTGGATGAGCGTGATCGCGGCCATCGGGCCGGGATGTGGCGGGATGAGGCCGTGGGCGGTGGAAAGCCCGGCGCACATTGGCAGCGCGAGGCGCAGGAGCGGCGTGCCGGTTTCGCGCGCGAGCATGAATGCAATCGGTCCGAGCAGGATGACGCCGACATTGAAAAAGATGGAGATGCCGATGATGAACGCAACGATCATGACGGCGTAGTCGAGGCGCTTCGGGCCGAGCCAGCGGACCATGGTGTCGGCGATGACGTGCGCGGCGCCGGACTCGGAGAGGAGTTTCCCGAGGACCGTGCCGAGGCCGATAATCATCGCTAGGCCGCCGAGCGTTTTGGCCACGCCGAGCTCGAAACTTTCCACGATGCCGGGCTGCGTGCCGATCGCGACGAGCGGCATGCCGGAGCCGAGGCCAACCGCGAGGGAGGCGAGGATGAGCGCGACGAAGGCGTTGCACTTGAATTTCGCGATGAGCAGGACGAGGCCGACGATGGTGCCGAATGCGAGGATGAGAAGGCCGGAGGAGGGGAGGGTGGCGAGCATGGGAGGAAGAGGGTTCTGAATTAGCGGGTGAAGGAGTACCAGAAAATGCCTTCGGACATTGGGATGAATTTTGCGTGATCTGTGGGCGTGGGGATGTGGTCCATGCCGAGGGGAACGATGTAGATGCCGGCTTCAGCTTCGCCGCTGTCCTCGAGGGCGACGGCGATTCCGTCGGCGAACGCACCGACGTGGAGCGGTTTGAATTGCACGATGGACTTCGGCCAAAGCGATTGTTTGAGCGCGGTGTATTCGGGGGCGCGGGAGGCGAAGAGGTCTTTGTACATTCGGGCGCAATCGGCGCGAAGCCGCTCAGGGCCTGCATCGCGGAGCCCTGCCTCGGCGGCGGACCGGCGGGTGTCGCAGCCGGCGAGGGTCAGGATCGCGAGGAAAATGAGGAGCGCCTGGCGGATGGTCATCGGGTCGGCGGAGATTGGCGGTCGATCAGGTGCGGCGTCGAATCGAATCGAGGAGCCGCCACACGCAGGCGAGAAGTTGGAAACCATTCTTGCGGCTGCGCGGGTGTTGTCATGTTGTGACAATCTTCTGAGCACGCGAAAATCATCGTCTCCCGAACATGCGCCGTTTCCCGCTAATGCGCTGCGGACGCGGTGGATTGGTTTGCGGCGCGGCGATGCGGGCGATGCGCCGCCTGCGGTTTATTTACGGCGCGCGTTTGAGGTGGGGGAGGCTCCGGCGGTGGCGCGGTTGCGGATCACGGCACGCGGGATTTTCGTTACGGAGATCAATGGCGTGCGTGTCGGCGCGGATGTGCTCACGCCGGGGTGGACGGACTACCGCAAGCGCCTCGATTTCCTCACGTATGACGTCACCGCGCTTCTCCGCGCGGGGCGCAATGTGTGGCGCGTGGCGCTCGGGGATGGCTGGTGGAGCGGCATCTTGAGCGAGCCGCAATTCAATCTCCGCTACGGCCTCGACCCGTCGCTGTGCGCGGAATTGCAGCTTACGGATTCTGCCGGCCGCGAGACTTTCATTCGGACGGACGCACAGTGGGAGGCCACGGCGAACGGGCCGGTGCGCGCGAATTCCCTCTACCACGGCGAGACTCACGACGCGCGCATTTGGTTGCGCGGTTGGCGTCCCGCCGAGCTCTTCGACACTCCCGCGATCCTGCTCGAGCCGAAGCCCGCGCCCCCCGTCCGTATCATGGAAGAGCGCGCGCCTGTCGCCATGACGGAGCCCGCTCCCGGCGTCTTCATCTTCGACCTCGCCGAGAACATCACCGGCTGGGCGCGCCTGCAAGTATCAGCCTCCGCGGGCGATGCGGTGCGGATGCGCTTCGGCGAGATGCTCCAGGCGGACGGCACGCTTTACGTCGCGAATCTCCGCACCGCCCGGGCCACCGACTGCTACATCTGTCGCGGCGGCGGTGTGGAAACATGGGAGCCCAGCTTCACCTTCCACGGCTTCCGATACGTCGAAGTCACGGGCCTCGACGCGCCGCCGGCGATCACCGGCATCGTCGTCTATTCGGACCTCGCGGACGTTGGCGAATTCGAGTGCTCCGACCCGCTCATCAACCAACTCCAGCGCTGCATTGTGCGCGGCCAGAAGGGCAACTTCGTGGACATCCCCACCGACTGCCCGCAGCGCGACGAGCGCCTCGGCTGGAGTGGCGACGCGCAGGTCTTCGCCCCCACCGCGCTCTACAACATGGCGTGCGGCCCGCTTTTCGCCTCCTGGATGCGCGCCATGCGCGACGCTCAGCGGCCCGACGGCGCATTCCCCGACCTCGCCCCGCACATCATCCTCGAGCACGGCAACGCCGGCTGGGGCGACGCCGGGGTCATCGTCCCGTGGACCGTCTGGCAGCACACCGGCGACACCGCCATTCTCGTGGAAAACTACGCCGCCATGTCGCGCTGGATCGACTTCCAACTCGCCACCAGCCGCGACCTCATTCGCCCAGACACGCTCTTCGGCGACTGGCTCGCCGTCGATGCCGCGCAGCCGCAGCACGGCCCCACGCCAAAGGACCTCATCGGCACCGCCTACTTCGCCCGCACTGCGCGCATGATGGGCGAGATCGCCGTCGAACTCGGACACAAGCGCGACGCCACCCGCTTCGCCCGCCTCGCGGCGAAAGTGCGCGCCGCATTCCAGCGCGAGTTCATCACACAAACCGGACGCATCCTCGGCGACACGCAGACCGCCTACCTCATGGCCCTCGGCTTCGACCTCATCCCCGCGCGCCTCCGCCCCCGCGCCATCGCCCGCCTCGTCGAGCTCATCCGTTCGCGCGACTGGCACCTCACCACCGGCTTCCTCGGCACCCCGCTCCTCGGCCCCGTCCTCACCGCCTGCGGCCGCACCGACGTCGCCTACCGCCTCCTCATGCAGCAGGCCTACCCGAGCTGGCTCTACCCTGTCCTGAACGGCGCCACCACCATGTGGGAGCGCTGGAATTCCTACACCCGCGAGACCGGCTTCGGCGACGTGGGCATGAACTCCTTCAACCACTACGCCTACGGAGCCATCGGCGAATGGCTCTACGCCACTGTTGCCGGCATCGCCCCAGCCGCCCCCGGCTTCCACCGCATCCGCATCGCGCCTGAGCCGGGCGGGGGACTCACCTCTGCGCGGGCGAAAATCACCACGCCACGCGGCGTCGTCAGCGTTCAGTGGAAAGTGCGCGCCCGCAAATTCCACCTCAGCGTCACCCTGCCGCCCAGCGCCATCGGCGAACTCCACCTCCCCGGCGCTCCACGCAAAAAGCCCATCCCCCTCCCGCCCGGCACCCACACCTTCCACAGCACCCTCCCATGACCCCCGAAACCCCCGTCCCCACCCCCGTCCCAGTCCCCGAACGCGTCCCCATGCGCGCCAAACTCGCCTGGGCCCTCGGCTCCCTCGGCGACAACTACGCCTCCCAGGGCCTCGTCCAGCTCAAAGACCCCGTTTACAACATCGCCCTCGGCGTCCCCGCCAATCTCCTCGGCCTCGCCTTCTCCGTCCCCCGCATCATCGACGCCTTCGTCGATCCCACCATCGGCTACCTCTCCGACAACTCCAAAAGCCCCTGGGGTCGCCGCCGTCCCTTCATCCTCGCAGGAGCCATCCCCCTCGCCATCCTCTCCTGCCTCCTCTGGCTCCCCGGCGCAGGGTGGAGCCAGCAGGCCCTCCTCATCTACTTCACCGTCGCCACCGCCCTCTACTTCCTCGCCTACTCCCTCTTCATCGTCCCGTATCGCGCCCTCGGCTTCGAGCTCACCACCGACTACCACGAGCGCACCCGCGTCCAGGGTTGGGGCATGATCCTCGGCCTCCTCGGCGGCCTCGGCATCCCCTGGCTCTACAAGCTCGCCCTCCTCTTCGGCGGCGCCGATCCCCACGCCCTCACCGTCGCGCCGGAGGTCATGATGCGCGGCGTCCGCTGGGTCGGCCTCATCGTCGGCGGCATCATCCTCGTCGCCTGCTCCGCGCCCGCCCTCCTCTGTCGTGAAAAGCCCATCGAGCAGGCAGGCGAAAAGATCAGCGTGAAGGCCGCAGTCCTCGAGACCCTGCGCAACCGCCCCTTCTTCATCATGCTCTTCGCCCGCAGCGTCGTCCTCATCGGCACCTTCGCCGTCGCCGCCCTCTTCACCCCCCTCGGCATCTACTACCTCTTCGGCGGGAACCAATCCGCCTTCTCCACCCTCGCCGGCTTCGCTGGCAATGTCCTCTTCGCGGGCGCCCTCATCGGCATCCCCTTCAACACCTGGATGTCCGGCAGGATCGGCAAACGCCACGCCTTCATCGCCTGCCTCTGCACCGCCATCGTCGGCGTCCTCTCCCAGCTCCTCACCCTTCGCCCCGAGCACCCCTACTGGCTCCTCCCCTCGAATTTCATCCTCGGCTTCGGCCTCCAGGGCGTCTGGCTC
Source organism: Chthoniobacterales bacterium (assembly GCA_038207335.1). GTDB lineage: Bacteria > Verrucomicrobiota > Verrucomicrobiia > Chthoniobacterales > Chthoniobacteraceae > CAIURC01. The sequence continues at coordinate 11,409 of JBBQZX010000009.1, forward strand.
ATGTGCCAGACCATGAACGCCGACGTCTGCGACGAAGACGAACTCCGCACCGGCCGCCGCCGCGAAGGCATCTACGGCGCCACCTACGCCCTCATGGAGAAGATCGGCATCGGCCTCGGCTTCGCGGCTGGTGGATACCTCGCCGCCGCCTGCGGATACCTCACCGGCGTCCCTGCGCCCGTTGTTCTGGAAAAATTGCGCCTCGCTCTCATCTGGACCCCCGCCATCGGCATGGCGCTCGGCATCCTCCTCATCTGGCGCTACCCGCTGACCCACGCCCGCATGAATGCCATCCGTGCCTCCCTCGACGCCCGGAAAGCCCGGCCATAAAGTGGTCCCGGCAAAAAACAGAGATGGCAGGGCGGCGCAACGCAGTTGCCGGCTTTAGCAGGTCTCGGATGGGCGATTGGATTGAGTGGGGTTGGCGGGGAACGCCAGCGGCGTTGAATCCGACAGGCGAGGATTGCGCGCCGCGCGCAACCCTGGGGATAGGGACAAAGAAAGGGGCCAACCCTGAAGGGGTTGTATCGGTTTACAGCAGTATGCAACCCTTTCAGGGTAGGGCGCTCGCTTGAACGAAATCCCAGGGTAGCGCGGCACGCGCAACCCTGGGCTGTATGATTTAACGCCGTTGGCGTTCGGAGCGGCACTTGAGGGGGGGATTCGATGCGGTTGGCTTTGGGAGGTTGGATTGGGGTTTCGGATTCGGCTCTGACGCCCTGGGGAGCGATTGGGCGGGGTGACGAAAAAAATGGATTACTCTGGAGTGGGCAAAAAGCCACAACGGAGAAGGTTTTATGGCTCAGAGGAAGTGTAGAATCCTTTCCATATTCTCCGAATGACGTTTCCGGTCGCCGGAAGGCCATTCGGATTTCTCCGAACGAGGTTTCCGGTCTCCCGAAGTGCACTCCGAGTTTTCGGGGTGAGTTTCCGGAACGCCGGATGGACGTTCGGTTTTTTCGATGGTCGGCGTTTGAGCGTGGAAGGAGCGGTGCCCCGCAGAGAGGTCCACTTTTGCGCGATTGCGCGCTCCTCCGCCTGAATGGAGCCGACCTGCCGACCGACCGCTCCTAAGAACGGCGGCGGCGGAGGCCGAGGAGGATGCCGGCGCCGCCCAGGATGCTGAGGAGGGTGCTGGGCTCGGGGACGGCGGTGAGGGTGACGTCGTTGCCGTTGCCGCCGATGTAGGAGATGACGAACTCGGTGCCGCTCGCGAAGAGGTGGTCGGCTTCGTTGAGCGTGCCCTGGCCGACGTAGGTGAAGAGGCCGCTCGTGGCGCCGGCGCTCGTGTTATTCACGACGAGGAAGCTGGTGCTCGGGGCGGGGGTGTAGCCGAGGGCGAGCGTGAGATTTACGGTGCCGGTGAGGGAGACGCCGTTGGCGGCAAGATTGTCGAAGGCGGCTGCACCGTTGATCTCGAGGGCGAGCGTGGAGCCGGTGTTGAAGGCGGTCGCGCCGGTGACGGTGAGGGTGCCGGTCGTGTCGCCGGGGGCGACGGTGCCGCTGACCGCGAGGCTGCCGGTGACGCTGCCGCTGCCCTTCAAGGTCTGCGCCTGCGCGAGCGGGAAGCCGCCGCCAATCGCACTGGTATCGAAGGTCGCCCCATTCTGGACGGCGATGTTTTTCGACCCGCTGATCGCGCCGCCGACGAGGACGGCAAGGCTGCCCTGCGCGACGTTGGTGTCGCCGAGGTATCCGTTGGCGGCGCCGAGTTCGAGGCGTCCGACGCCGGTTTTCACGATGGCGATGGCGCGGTCGATGGTGCCGTTGTAGGTGAAGTCGGCGGTGTTGGCGACGGTGAGGGTGTTGTCGGTGACGCCGCTATTGATGATGCGACCGCTGCTGCCGACGCTGACGCCGGTAATGCCGGGAGCACCGGTGAGGGTGCCGAGGCCGGCGACGGTCTGGTTGCTGCCGTAGAGGTCGAAGGTGCCGCCGAGCCGGGTGGTGAGGACTTTTCCGATCGGAAGGGCGTTATCGGCGGCGATGCGGAGGACGCCCATGTCCACGGAAGTGTTGCCGTAGTCATTCGCGATGCCTGCCGCCGGGGCGAGCGTCACGGTGTCGAGACCGGTCTTGGTCAGGTTGCCCGCGCCGGTGATTTTACCCTCGATCCGAAGATACGCGCCGGTGTAGGTGTCGCCAAAAGGCTGCGCCACTGTCGGCGAGCGGCCCGCTTCGTAGGTGAGGCCGTTGAGGATATTTTGCCCGACGAGCGAGTCGGTGGCGAGATTCAGCGTGACCGCCGAGCCGACGGTGCGTTGGTCGGCCTGCGCGACGTGGTCGGTGTAAAGAAAGCCTTCCAGTGAGCCGCCCTGCAGCGTGATGGTGCGGGCCGCCGCGCCGACGAGGTTGGTGTTGAGCTGGAGGTTCACGCCGGTGGGGACGGTGTAGTTGCCCGAGCCGCGCGCGTTTTCGATGTTCCAGCGCTCGATGGAGCCGGCCTGCTGCGTGAGCGTCCCGGCGGGGGCGAAATTCGCCGAGCCGATTTCCAGCGCTGCGTTGCGCTCGATGTTGGTCGTCGTCGTCGCGCTGCCGAGCGAGCCGGAATCGAGCACGCGCAAGGTGCCAGCGGCGACATTGATCGAGCCGCCGGTAAAGGTCGCCGAGTTGTTGCCCGTGAGTTCCAGCGTGCGGTTGCCGATTTTGTTGAGCCGCACGCCCGTGCCGACGAGAGAGCCGACCGCGGCGTTGGTCGAGTAGCCGGTGCTCAAGGTATTGGTGGCGTCATACACGCGGGCCGTCGTGTCAGAGTTGAGCGTCAGCGTCGGGATGATTGCGCGGAAGCGATTCGAGCGGATGTCGAGCGTGAGCGCGACACTCGAGCCGGCACCGGTGCTTTCCGCGGTGACGTTCGGGATCTGCGTCTGGCGATCATTGTTGGCGATGATGGAGATGTCGCCTTCGTTGACCACCTTGACCGGGCCGCCGCTAAAGGTGAGGAGCTCGGCCGTGCCGTTGTCGCGCTGGAAGACGACGCGCGAACGGGTGAGAGCTTGCGAGATCAGGCCGGTAGTGGTCGGCGTGGCGTTGACGGTGATCCCGTTGCCCGCGACTGACTGTCCCGCCGCGCCGGCATCGTTGAAGATGAGGTCGCCCGAGTTTAACACCCATCCGCCCGCGAAGTTCGCCTGCGGAACGTTGACGATGAGCTGCCCGTTTCCGCTCTTTACCACGCCGTTCGCGGTGATCGAGCCATTCACGGTGAGGTTCGCCGTCGTGTAGATTTTTGCCTCCACGTTGTTCGTCCCGTCGTTGAAGACGAGGTTTGGCGCGATGGTCACGGTCCCGGTGTTGATCAAGCCGCCGCTGAGGATCGTCAGTTGCCCGCCGGCCCCGCTGGCGTTGATGTTCTGGCTGGTGCGCAGGGCATAGACCGTCGGGTTATCCGTCAGCGTGAGCGCCGCGGCGACGACGTCCACTTTATCCGTCTTGAGGAGGCTGCCCGCCGTGTAGGTGGCGTTCAGCGTCTTGTCGTAGCCGGAGATGTTGGCAAAGCCGTTCGCGCCGTAGGTCAGGAAAGTGTTGTCGGTGATGTTGACGATTTTCGGATCCACCATGCCATTCGTGACGGCGGGGCCGGCTGCGGTGACGAGGATCTTGTCCGTCCCGCCGAAGGTGCCCGTCGCGGAACTCTGGAGCAGAAGCTGGCTGCCTTTCGCCGTGCCCGCCGTGAGTGAGGCCAGCGTGAGCGTCGCGCTGCCGGTGCCGTTCTTGATGACCCGGAGGCGACCACCCGCGCCGTAGGTGACGTCGCCCAGCGTCTCCGTCGTGGCGTTGTTGCTATTGCCCACGAGTTCGATGGCCGCGCCGTTCAGGCTGATCGCCTGCCCATCCGCGATGCGGTTTGTCACGTTCAACGTACCCATGGTTACAGACGCACCGGCGTTGTTGTCGAGGTGCAGATACGAGCCCGGGTGAAGGGTGAGGACGTTTGTCGCCGTGCCACCATTTTGCAGCGTCGCGCCGGACGCCAGTGAGAGCAGGCCGAAGACATCCACAGCGCCGGAAGAGAAGGCTGACTTGCCGGTGCCGGCGTTGGGGGCGGTGCCCGCGCGGGCGATCATGCCGCGATGGATCACGGTATCGCCGGTGAAGTCCTGCGTGCCGCCGATCACGTATTGGTAGTTCGTGCCGTTCGTGCCGAGGATGTTGCCAGAGTCGAAACCGAGCCGGACGCTGTTATTGCCGGTCAGCACGTTGCTGCGCGGGGTGCCGTTTACGTCCGAGATGGAGATATACATGGACGTGCCGCCGCCGCCGAGGCGGTAGAGATTGTCCGCGCCCGCGCCCAGCGTCGCTGCCGTGTAACGCGGATCATAGACGCCCTGCGGGATGCCGCCGAGCGACCAGTGCCCGCCGTAGAGCGCGCCCAGATCGATGGGGTTGTTGTAAACCGTGGCGCCGTTGCTCAGGCCTACGATGCCAGTTTCGTTCGCGCTAAACTCCACGTCAGCGCCGACCGGATGCGTGACGCCGTTCACGTTCACGCTCACCATCGCGAGGTAGGAGGAATTGGAATGAAGGACGAGCTTTTGTCCAGCGTTGAGATTGTTGTTCGCGTTGAAGTCGATCGTCGCCCCGGGATTCAACGTCACCGTGCCGGTGCCTGCCGTCCCCGCCGCACGCAAGCGCACGTAGCCTTGGTTCACGAAGAGGCCGCCGTCGAAAGTGTTGTTCGCATTGACGAGATGCAGATGGCCGCCGCCGGTTTTGATGAGCGAGCCGCCTGAAACATTGCTGCCCGACAAAAAGCGCAGGGATTGCTCGACGTTGCTGCCGTTGCCGAGATTCGCGTTGATGAAGCCGTTGCCGTTGATCTGCGCGCCTGCGAAATCCAGCCCGAACGTGTTGCCGTTGCTTACGGTCAGCGTCGCGTCGTTGTTCAGCGTCAGCTTGCCGAGGCCGAGTTGGAGCGTGGCGTTGGCACCCACTCGATCGACGGAAATCGTCGAGTTGCCGTTCACCGTCGTCGGGTAAGGCGTGCCCGCCACGCCGAAGACGCCCGCCGTGTCGCGCCGGAGGTTGAGCGTGCCGGCGTTGAGCACCAGCGAAGTCGTCGCCCCGGTGCCCACGGCACCGAGAGAGCGAAGGTCGAGCGTGCCGGCATTCAACGTCACCTGCGTCCCTGCCGCCGCCGTGCCGTTCACCGCCGTGTTGTCGTTGCCGATCAGCAGTGTGCCGCCGCCCGCTTTCGTGAAGACCGGATTCGTGCCGGAGATCGTCGGCGCGTTGTTCAGCCGCACGGTCACCGCATTGTTGATCGTCGTATTCCCGACGAGCGTGTTCACCGCATTATCGCCAAACTGCACGCCGTAGTTGGCGCCGGAGAGGGAGAGCGTCTGCCCTTGCGCGCCCGCCGAGCCGGGTAGTTGCAGACCGGTGCTGCCGGCGGTCGCGGGGTTGAAAATGTAAGTGCCGCTGCTGGCGATATCCGCGCCGGAGCGATTCACGTCGAGCGTGGCGATCGGGACGTTTTGCGCGACCGACAGGCCGTTTTCCAAGGTCTGGTTAATCGTCCCGGTCACCGCCGTGTTATTCGAGCGCAGGTTGAGCTGCCCGCCCGCCAGCGTGATCAGCCCTTTGCCGAGCGTGTCATACGTGCTCGTCGTCGTCGGGCCGAAGGACTGCACCGTGCCTTGGTTGAGATAGACATTGCCCGAGAGCCCCGCGGCGCTGTTGGCGAAAAGGTTCAGGGTGCCGGCACCGAACTTCGTCAATCCGTCCGCCGTAACCGTGCCGGTTAGGTTTGCCGTGTAGGCGTTGCGGGTGTTGATAACTGCTTCGATGTTAGTAGTGCCATCGTTGGCGACGAGGTTTGGCGCGAAGTTCACCGTGCGAGTGCCGTCCGTGGAGTAGCGTCCCGTGAGGTTGTCGCCTGAGAAGATCAGGCCGCCGCTGCGCAGTGTGATCGTCGTGTTCGCGCCGGCAGTGGTGAGACCGCTCGTGCCGACGCCGCCGCCGACCTTGAGAGCGTAGATGATCGGGTTGTCGTTGAGCGCCAGCGTCGTGTTCGTGGCTGCGAAATCCACTTGATAGATGCCCGTAGCGGACAAGCCCGCGGTGAAAGCCGTAGTCAGCACGCCGGTGTAGGCTGCGTTGTTGATCCCGTTGGCGTCGAAGGTCGCGAAGTTCGTCAACGTCGTCACGTCGAGCGTGTTGATACTCGGCGTCACCATCCCGTTCGTCACCGTCGGAGCCGTCCCGGCCAGCAGTTTGACCGTCGAGCCGAAGCCTGACGAGCCGGCGCGGGTCACTTCGAGCGTCCCTCCGTTCACCCGCGTGATACTCGGAGTCTGGAGCTGAACGATCTGCGCCACGCCGATGTTGTTGCGCTGGAGCGAGATGGTGTTGCCGCCCGTATAGGAAATCGCGCCGACGGTTTCGTTCGTCGTTGAGTTGTTGTTGCGGGCGTCGAGCTGCAGCGTCGAGTTGTTCAGACCGATCGCCGCATTGTCGTCCCAGCGATCCGTGTCGGTCGCCGTGGTCAGCGCCGACGAGTCGAAGCGCAGCGTGGAGCCGCCAAATAAGGCCACCGCGAGCTGCGTCCCGCCACTGATGAGCGTGCCGCTCGCACCTTCCGCCGTGAGATTACCGAAAACGCTGATCGCCCCGCTGCCGAGCGAGGCGTTTTGGATGCGCAGCGTCGCCCCACGGTTCACGGCGGTGCCGCCGGTGTAGTCATTCGCCCCGGTCAGGATCGTGATGCCGGTTTCCGCAGTGTTGCTTTGCGTCTGGCGGAAGCCGCCGTTGATCAAGTCGGAGCCGACCTCCAGCCCGGCGCCACCCGTCACGCGGTTCGTGCCGGAAAGCGTCAGGGTAGCCGTACCGAGGGTGCCTACGCGCACGAGGCCGCCCGCTCCCGGCGAGACCACGCCGATGATGGTGCCGTTGCCCGCGCCGGCGACGCCAGTGAGGATCCGAAATGTACCGTCGCCGATGCGGTTGAGGTCGATATTGCCGAAGGCCGACGCGCCGCCGACGCCGATCGCGCCACTGCCCGCCGCGCGCAAATTTGCCGGGATGGCGGTGAATTGCTCGAAATTCGCCGCCGCTTGCGTCGCCCGCTGAGAGACGAGATCAATCGTCTGCCCCGTCGCGATATTTGTCGCCGTGCGGAAGGTCACCGAGTTGTTCGGCCCGTTGAAAATCGCCCCCGTGCCGGCTGTCACCGTATTGCTCGTCACGCCAGTTCCATACATCGCGCCGATGCGCAGTTGAGCAGTGCCGACGTTGAAGAGCGCATTGAAGTCGTGAGTGCCGCCGATGAAGCCCCACGAGTTGCCGCCGGTGTGAAGCAGCGAGTTCTTGTTTGCCGAGGTGGTATCGCCCGAGAAAGTGAAATCGCCGACGTTCAGAACCGTGTCGTTGTTCAGCGTCGTCCCGGCGAGCATCAGCCGGTAGGCGTTCGTCTGCGTCACCGTCAGTTGATTCTGACCGATGCTCCAGCCGTTTGCCGCCGAGGAAGGCTGGAAGAGGATCGACGCGGAAAGGTTCTTGTCCGTGTTGGCTGATATGCGGTCGAGATTGATGCCGCTCGGTGCGCGGTCCACGCTGATTGTTTTACCGATTGAAAAGACCTCGTTGGTCGTCGCCGAGCCGTCCACGCGGATATTCAGCGTGCCGCCCATCAGATTCACCGTCGCACCCGTGCCGAGCGGCGTGCCCGTGAGCGGGGTGGGCGCGCTCGGGGTGCCGCCGGAAAACGCAGTCGTGTAGGTTCCCTGCAAGTTGCCGGCGTAGATCGCGACCGGCGCGCTGAAGGAGTTTGCCTGGTTGGAGAAGACCACCGTGTTGCCGCCGCGCTTGGCGATCTCGGTGCCGGTAAAGGCCGCCTGCGTGATGCCTGCCGTCGGGGCCGTGAGTAAGCTGGTCGAGATGAGCCCCGAAAAGGTCATCGCCTGGGCAGTCGAGACGAAATTCGGGTTTTGCGCGCCCTGAATGCTGACCGGCGAGGCGACCGTCTCCGCCGCAGAGGAGCTGTAAATATCGCCCAACGCACCGCCATTAACGATGATCGGCCGCGTGATGTTCGCCGCGCCGACCGAATAGAACGAAAGCTTCCCGCTGGGATTGACTTGGATCGCGCCGCCCGACCCATCCGCCGCGCCGGCCAAGAGCGTCCCGCCTTCTATCCCGAGTTGTCCCTCATTCACGACGATGTTGCCGGCGGAAATATCGGCGTTGACGATCGGCATGACGCCTCCACCGATCTTCGTCAAAGTGAATCCAGCGAGATCGAGGTGCTTCTGCCCAGCCGTCGGCGCCGCGCTCAGACGGATGTCCAGCCGATTTGCAATGGCTGTGACGATTGAGCCCGCCGCATTGTAGGAAACCGGACCGGCCCCCACGCCAATCGTCGCGTCGGCGGTAAGCACCACTTTGCCGAGCGAGTTGGTGCCGGTGCTGAAGGTATTCACCAACGCGCCGATTCCGCCGACGCCGGTGCCCGCGATGCGGATTTCTTCGCCCGGGGTCGCCGGAGCGGGAGCATTGGCGATCTGAAAACCGGCAATGTTTAGCGTGCCGCCGGAAAGGACCTGAGTGTAGTTGCCCGCCGCGTTCGAGCCGAGCGCGAGGGCGTTGTTTACCTGCACATACGAGCCGCTACCCACCGTGAGCACGCCAGTAAAGGTATTCGCGCCCCCGAGTACCAATTGACCCGAGCCAGCCGTAGTAAAACCTGTCGTCCCGGTGAGGACGCTATTCACCCGCGCCACGTCGCCCGCGTTCGTCACCGTGATCGTTGGCGTCGTGCCCCCGAGGGTGAGCGTGTCGCCGGCGGCATTGGAGTTAAGGGTATACCCGGAAGTGTTGAAAGTGAGGCCGTTCGCAGTGGTGGTGGCAGCGCCACGATTGAGGGTGACTGTGCCCGCCGTGCCGCCGAAGACCGCGACCGACGAGGTGTTGTTCGGCCACACGACATTATCCGTGAGAAGATCGAATCCGGTCCCATCCCAGAATGCGTTCGTGGCATTCCAGATGCCCGAGCCGCCGAGCTGCCCGTCGCCATCGGGCGTTGTGTCCCAGTAATACGATTGCGCCACGCTGGAGCTGGCGGAGGCGAGGAGGGCGGCGACACTAGTCGCCAAGATTGCACGACGGACACGGACGGCGGGGGGATTCATAGAGATGTGGGCGGGTTAAGGGGGGCCACTCTGGATCCCGTTCCTTTCGCGTCAAATGAACTTTGCAAAACGGTAAGAGATAATTCGGGTGATCCGTAAACCCCACAATTTTCAGCCAAGACGGCGGGCAGCGTGCGGACGCCCGTTTCCTCGCCTCTGCCGTCTCACCCGTCCCTTCCGTGGACACTTCCGCCTTTACAGCGCGCGCGGCTTCCCGAAAGTCCCCGCCCCGCATGGATTTCATTGAAGCTCTAGCACCCCTCGCGCTGCTCGCCGATGGCGCGATGGGAACCCGGCTCATGGAAAGGGGCGCGGCGCCGGGCGCGTGTCTGGAGGAGCTGTGCGTGTGCGCGCCGGATGCGGTGCGCGCGGTGCATGAGGAATATCTCGTCGCGGGTGCGAGGCTCATCCGCACGGACAGCTTCGGCGCCAATGCGGTGCGGCTCGCAGCGCACGGGCTGGGGCATCGCGTGAGTGAGATCAATTGGTCCGCGGCGCAGCTCGCGCGGGATGTGGCGCGCGGCTCGGGGGCATTCGTGGCGGCGAGTATGGGGCCGCTCGGGATCACCGCTGAGCAGGCGGCGGAGCAGCGGATCGACCGCGCCGCCGTATTCGCCGAGCAAATGGGCGCGCTGCTCGATGGGGGTGTGCGCATTGTGATGCTGGAGACATTTCTCGATGTGGAGGAGCTGCTCATCGCCCTGGAGGTGAAGCATTCGCTCCATCACTGCCCGGTCATCTGCTCGCTGGCGCTCACCGACGCGCAACTCGCCGTCAGCGATGTGGGTGCGGCGTTCGTCACGCTCCGTGCGGCGGGGGCGGATGTGGTGGGCATTAACTGCGTGAACGGCCCCCTCGCCCTCGCCGATCTTTTTGAAAAGGCTCGTCCCGACGACCTCTGCTCGGCTTTCCCGAATGCCGGACTCCCCGGCGCGCTCGCCACGCCGGAGCAGTTCGCGCACGCCGCCGTAAGGCTCGCGGAGCAGGGCGTGAGGCTCATCGGCGGCTGCTGCGGGACCGGCCCCGCCCACATCGCCGCGGCATCCGCCGCACTCGCAGCGCGCGATCTTTCCGAAGCCCCATGAATAGCGTCCGGCGCGCCTTTTACCTCCAGATGATCGGCCTCGTGCTGGCGGCGATCTTCGTGGCGTGGCTGGTGCGGACGTATCCGGTGCTCGATTACGTGCAGCGGGCGCAGGAGCGGCTCGGGCGGATGGAGTTCTGGGGGGCTGTGCTTTACCCGCTGCTCTACGGCGCGTGCAATGTGCTGCTCCTCCCGGCAGGCGTGCTCGCGATCGGCAGCGGGCTTTTCTTTGGCCTCTGGTGGGGATTCTTTTTGAATATCGTCGGCAATGTCGGCGGCGCGGCGGTCGCGTTTATCATCAGCCGCAGGCTCGGCCGGCAGTGGATCGAGCGGCGCTTTTTTCATCGGCGGAAATGGGCCGCGCTGGACGAGGCGATCGCTCGCGACGGGTGGAAGATCATCTTCCTCAGCCAGGTGCATCCGCTCTTCCCCACGAGCCTCCTCAATTACCTCTACGGCATCACGCGCATCCGCTTCGGCACCTGTCTGCTGTGGATCGCGATCGGGCAGGCGCCGGGGCTTTTCCTCTACGCCTACCTCGGCACGCTCGCGCAGCTCGGCCTCCGGCTCTGGCGCGGCGAGACGCACCCGCGCGCGGCTGAATACACGCTTTGGATCGGCGGGCTCGTCGTCACGCTGGTCGTCACGACCGCGCTCGCCCGGCTTGCGCTGCGACTGCTCGCGGAGGCTGAGGATGAGGCAATCCGAGCTGAGGCAATGCCCGCGGAACCGCCTCTGGAGAAGGTCTCTGGCTAGCGCGCTCTACCGCGTGAGTCGTCGCACGAGCGTCGCCACGGCGTCGTCGCAGGCTTTCGCGGCTGCGGCACCGGCCACATTGGTCGCGGCGACGAATGCCATGTCCTTTTCCGGGGCGAGCCAGATGACCGCTAAAAACATGGTGTTCGAGCCGGTGTGCGTGAGCGCGGTGCCGCCCGCCCATGGCCGTGAAGTTACGCCCCAGCCCATCGCGTAATCGCCGCCGCCAGCAGGCGTGTGCAGTTTCTGAAAGCCGGCGGTGCTCAGCAGCGTCTTGCCTGCGCGCCCGCCGCGCGCCTGCCAGCCCGCGTAACGCGCGAGGTCGCGGATGGAGCAATGAACGGTGCCCGCCGGGCCGATCGCGGGCGGGTTGTCGGCATTCGGTCCGGGAGGCACGGGCGCGAGCGCGGTGCCGTTCACGCGATGCCCCCACGGCGCGTCGATTTTCCCCACAGACCCGGGCGCTCCAAAGCCCGCGGTAGTCATCCCGAGCGGAACGAATAGCCGCTGGCGAATCAGCTCCTCCCACGGCTTCCCGGCGATCTTCTCCAGCATCGAGCCTGCGATTGCGTAGCCTTGATTCGAGTAGGTGAAAGTGCTCCCCGGTTCGCTCGCGGGCGGCTCCGCGAGGATCGCGCGCACAAATTCCCGCCGCTGCTCGACCGCGCTTCCGTGCCTCTCAAAAGCCCGCTTCCACGCCGCTGGCGGCGGAGCCCCCGGCACTCCGCCGCGATGAGTGAGCAGTTGCTCAAGCGTCACCGCGCGCCATGCCGGCAACATCTTCTCGCCCGTCAAAATCTCCCCGATCGTCGTCGTCCACTTCACCTTTCCCTCCTCGACCATCATCGCCGCCAGCGACGCCGTCATCGACTTCGTGAGCGATCCGATGTGCCACGCATCTTCCAGCCCGACTGCCGTCGGATCGCCAAATTTTCGCACGCCGCACGTCGCGATTTCCACGATCTCCCCCTCCCGCACCGCCGCTGCCGCGAGCCCCGGCACGGCATTCTGCTGCCGGATCGTCTCCAGCGCCTCGGCAAAAGGCGCGGCATCCAGCGCGCTCTCATCAGCAGCCGCGGCCTGCATCCCCATAGCGCAGAGCGCACTAAAGCAGACCGCAGTGAAAGGAGGGAAGGGGAGGAGTTTCATGGGGGGAGAGCAGTGCCGATGACGCTAACCCCGCCGAACTCGTGAATTCAACATCCGTGCGACGCGCGGTCACGCGCTTTACGGCTTCGCATCCGGCACGCCGTACGTCGCGGTTAGGTAATCCGCCAACGCAGCCATCGCCTCCTCCGGCGCGGGCGCTCCGAATTTCTCCTTCATCTTCTTCACCTCCGCCTCCCAAAATTTCCGCGGCATCGGCGGCTGCGTGGAGATGTATTCAGCGGAGTGGCACATCACGCAGTTCGCCTGCGCGAGCTCCACGCCTCTGCCCGTTTTGAAAGTCGCGGTTTCGCCCGGCAGCACGATGCTCGTCTCGCCCGCGCGCGCCGCGACCGTCGCGGCCAGGATCAGCAGAATCGGTGTGATTTTCATGGCTCAGGAAATGGTGACTTTCACGCTCTCGACGACATTCCTCAGATACCCCGACGGATTCCAAAGCGCCTCCAGCGGCTGCGTCTCGCCGATGCGATTGAAGGCGCGAGACTTCAGCTCCACCGCGCCCGCCTGCTTCGGCGTCCACGCGATCGTCCACTCGCGGAACGAATATTTTCCCAACTCCTTGCCGAGCTCCGCGGGCTGCCACGTCTTCCCGCCATCGTCGGAAAAATGCACCTCCGTGATTCCCTGGCCGCTGTCGAAAGCGATGCCGCGCACCGCAACCGGCTTGCCCGGCGCGAGCGGCGCAGCCTCGGCCAGCGACGTGATGAACGACCGAATCTTGAACCGCGAAATCGGCACCGTGCTCGCCGGTTTCGTGCCGGGCTCAATGCAGCCGCTCGCGTTGTCCGGCACGCGATACGCCGGGTTCATGTAGAAGCCATCGAACGTCTCGCCGACGACCGTCAGCTCGTTGATGTGCTTCACCCAATACGTCCCGAAATAGCCCGGCACGACGAGCCGCAGCGGGTATCCATTCAGCATCGGCAGCTCCGCGCCGTTCATTTCAAAAGCGAGCAGCATCTCGCCATCGAGCGCGTGGTCGAGGTCGAGTGCTTTGATGAAATCCGGCGTCTGCGGCGTGACCGCATTGTCGAGCCCGTTGCAGACCACCTGCTTCGCGCCCGCCTGAATGCCCGCCTTTTCGAGCACATCCTTCAGCCGCACGCCGCGCCACCGCGCATTCCCCATCGCGCCATGCCCGAGCTGCCCGCCGCCGACACGCGGCTGCGAAAATCCGCGGCTGTTGCCTGAGCACTGATTCACCGCGACAACCTCGACCGGCTCGAACTGCTTTTTGAGGTCCGCGACGGAAAGGCTCAGCGGCGTCTTGACCGCACCTTTCACCTCGATGCGGAAAGCATCGCCGTCGATCGAGGTCGGCACGTTCGCATTGTGGTAGCGGACAAAAAACGCGTCGTTCGGCGTGATGAGGCCGTCATTGAAAACGGCGAACGGCGTCTCGAGCTGCGGCGGCCGCGTGGTCAGCACGATGAGCGGCCGCTTTTGCGGGAAAGCCACGACCTGCCGCTCTCCGTGCGCAAAAGGAAGCGTGACAGTTTCCTGCGCAAACACGCGTCCGGCGATGAGCGAGCCTGCGCCCGCGAGCGCGGCGCTGCGAAGGAATTGGCGTCGGGAGGGATGTTGAAGCATGAGCGTCAATTGAATGCCCGGCATCGAAAGAAGCGACCACTTTTCTAAGATCGCGCGGCGCTTGGGCCCTACTTTTTGCTTCTATCTCGAGACACCGGGGTTCCAGCTTTCCTCTGGCTTTCCCTTCCAATGAAACTTCTCGCATTTCTCACCGCCCTCGCATTTTCCACCGCGCTCACCGAGGCCGCGCAGCCAAATATTTTGTGGCTCGTGAATGAAGACCACGGCCCGCATGTCGGCGCTTACGGCGACAGCTACGCGACGACACCGACCTTCGACGGGCTCGCTTCGGAGGGCCTCCGCTACACGCACTGTTGGTCCAACGCGCCCGTTTGCGCCCCGGCTCGCACCACGCTGATTTGCGGAATGTATGCGACCTCGACCGGAGGCCTGCACATGCGCTCGATGGTGCCTTTTCCCCGCGGCAAACAGATGTATCCGCAGCTCCTCCGGCAGGCCGGATACTACTGCACGAACAACGCGAAGGAGGACTACAACGTCGCGAAGCCGGGCGAGGTTTGGAACGAGTCGTCGAAAAAGGCGCACTGGAAAAATCGCGCCGAGGGCCAGCCATTCATGGCGGTTTTCAACTTCGAAAAAAGCCACGAGAGCCAAATTCGAAAAGTGCCGCACACGCTCGTGCATGATCCGGCGAAAGCGCCTGTCCCGGCATACCATCCCGACACGCCGGAGGTGCGTCACGACTGGGCGCAATACTACGATCAAGTCACCGCCGCCGATGCCGATGCGGGCGCGCGACTCGACGAACTCGAGAAGGCCGGCCTGCTCGAAGACACCGTGATCTTCTACTACGCCGACCACGGCTCCGGCATGCCCGGCAGCAAGCGATGGCCGCTCAATCGCGGTCTGCAGGTGCCGCTCATCGTCTATATCCCCGAGAAATTCGCCGCGCTCCGTCCGCCCGAATACAAGGCGGGCGGAATGTCCGACCGGCTCGTGAGCTTCGTGGATTTCGCGCCGACGCTCTGCTCGCTCGCGGGCGTGAAGCCGCCGGAATGGATGCAGGGGCACGCGTTTCTCGGCGAGTTTTGCGCCGAGCGGCAGCCGTATCTCTACGGCTTCCGCGGCCGCATGGACGAGCGCGTGGACATGGTGCGTAGCGTCACCGATGGGCGATACGTCTATGCGCGGAATTACCGCCCCGACCTCATCTACGGACAGCACCTCGCCTATATGTGGCTGACGCCCACCACCCCCGTCTGGAAAGCCGTCTTCGACGCCGGAAAGCTCAACGAAGCGCAGTCGTATTTCTGGAAAACGAAGCCGCCCGAAGAACTCTACGATTTGCAGACCGATCCCGATGAAGTGAACAATCTAGCCACGCTCCCGGAGCAATCCGCGACGCTGACAAAGCTCCGGGCCGCGCAGGAAGCGCACGCGCTTCAAATTCAGGACGTCGGCTTCTTGCCCGAGGGCGAAATGCACCGCCGCAGCGCTGGCGCATCGCCCTACGACATGGCTCGCACCGAGGGGAAATATCCGCTCACTCGAATCCTAAAAGCCGCGGGATTGGCCTCCAGCCTTGATCCGAAGGCCGCGTCCGAGCTGATCGCCGGGTGCGCCGACCCCGACGCCGCCGTGCGTTACTGGTCGGTGCTCGGCCTTCTCATGCGTGCGCCTTCGGGAGAAAAGGTGCCCACCGATCTGCTCGCAAAGCTGTCTGAAGACCCCTCGCCCGACGTGCAAATCGCCGCCGCTGAAACGCTCCTCCGCTTCGGCCCGCCCGACTCACGGCCCGCTACGCTCGCCCTCCTGTTGAAACTCGCCGACTGGAAAAAAAATAACATCTTCTCCGTCCTCCCCGCCCTCGCCGCGCTCGACGCCGCCGGGGACGCTGCCACTCCCGCCGCCGCCGAAATCCTCGCTCTCCCACGCCAAGGCCCCTCCCCCGATATCCGGTTCAAAGAATACCCACCCCGCCTTCTCGAAGATCTCTCAGCCCGCCTAAAGTAGCCGTCTATCCTCTGCCTCGCTCTTGAGAACCCCGCAGTGGACAAACCGCCCGGTGCGCGCCATAAACGCGTCCGGTTTTTTGCCCATCCGCCGCGCCGTCCATTTGGCGCGGCCTCCTCGGAGTCGCAGCGCGCCGCAGTTTTTTGAAGATGACGACTACTCGAGAAAATCCCTTCGCACCCGAATCCGTGGAGCGCCTCCCATTCCGCTTCCCCGAGGGCATCTCGTGGGAAAACCTCCTCTTTCGCCTCGAAGCCAGTCAATACTGCGCCGCCATCGTCGGCCAGGCTGGCTCCGGCAAAACGACCATTCTCCGCGAACTCTCCGAGCGCCTGAGGGAGCGTGGCTTCACGCCCCACCACTTCGAACTCACGCAGCAAAGCAACATGTCTGACCGCGAGCGCCTCGTCGAAGCCGCGCGCGCGCTGCGCGCCCCAGACGTCATCTTCCTCGACGGCGCCGAGCGCCTCACCACCCGCCAATGGCTGCCCCTGCGCGCGGCTGCGAGCCAGGCCGGCGGTTTCATCGTCACCCTCTACCGCGTCGGTCGCCTGCCGACCCTCCTCGAATGCGAAACCAGCGCCAGCCTGCTGGAGCAGCTCGTCCACGACCTCACCCAATCCGACCTTCCGAAAGGCGAAGCCGCCACCCTTATCGCCCGCCACCGCGGCAACCTCAGCGACTGCCTCCGCGAACTGCACACCCGCTGGGCCGGCGAAGAGCCCTAACGCCGGGGAGCGCCGCGCCGCTCACGTCTGCCTTTATTTAGAATAATTCTTGATAAGCTCACGATTTTCGTGTTCCCTCAAAACCTGCGATGAGTCCAAAAATCGAACCGAAATCCTACGATGAGACCATCTCGCAAAATGGTTTCCGGTTCACCCCGCAGCGCCGCGGAGTTTATGATGCGCTGATGGAAAAGCGGGACCACCCGACTGCCGTCGAGGTGTTCATGCGGGCGAAAATGAAGATGCCGTCCATCTCGCTCGCGACGGTCTATAATTGCCTCGAAACGCTGACGGAATGCGGACTCGTGAAGCATGTTCATCATCACCGCGAGTCTTCCCGGTACTGCGCAAATCTCGAGGAACACGCGCACCTTTTTTGTGACGGCTGCGGCTCCGTCAGCGACCTGCCGCTCAAGTCCACGCGTCGCACCGTCGATGTCTGGGCGATGCCCGCGGACGCCATTATCTCCGAGCGCGAAGTCTCTTTCCGCGGCCTCTGCCCGGCCTGCGCTTCGGGCAAAATACTCGAATCAAAATCTTCAAAATGAGTTCACTCGAAATCAAAAACCTGCACGTCAGCATCGGCGAAAAAGAGATCATCCGCGGTCTCTCGCTCGTCGTGCCCAAAGGCGAAGTCCACGCGATCATGGGGCCGAACGGCTCCGGCAAAAGCACGCTCAGCAAAGCCATCGGCGGCCATCCCGACTACACGATCACCAGCGGCGAGGTGCTGCTCGACGGCGTCAGCATTCTCGATCAAGCGCCCGACGAGCGCGCCCGCACCGGCCTGTTTCTCGCCTTTCAATATCCGATGGAAATCCCCGGCGTCTCGAATGCCAACTTCCTCCGCGCGGCCTTGCAGGCTCGTTTGCCGGACGGCGAGGAACTTGAGGCCGTCGATTTTTACGAGCAGCTCTACGCGAAAATGGACGAGCTCGAAATGCCGCGCGCATTCACCGCGCGGTCGGTCAATGAAGGCTTCTCCGGCGGCGAAAAAAAGCGCAACGAAATCCTGCAAATGGCGATGCTTCAGCCAAAATACGCGATCCTCGACGAGACCGATTCCGGCCTCGACATCGACGCGCTGCGAATCGTCTCGAACGGCGTCAACGCCTTGCGCGGGCCGAATCTCGGCGTGCTGCTCATCACGCATTACCAGCGGCTGCTTGACTACATCGTGCCTGACTACGTGCACGTGATGGTCGCCGGGCGCATCGTGCAGAGCGGCGGAAAAGAGCTCGCGCTGGAACTCGAGGAGCGCGGTTACGAGTTCATCCGCGAAGGAATCGAGGAGCGCGAGACCGCGACGGTCTGAATTTTAAAAAAAGGAGCACACATGAACGACACGACCACTCTCGATATCGACCGCAGCGTCGGCGATTTCTCCTACCCCGAAGTCCATCAATTTGACGCTGGAATCGGGCTCAGCGCGGACACCGTGAATTACATCGCCGACGTGAAAGGCGAGCCGGATTGGATTCGCGAATTCCGTCTCAAGGCGCTTGACGTGTTCGAGAAAAAGCCGATGCCGACCAACTGGGCGTCGAAAGATTTGGAGGCGATCAACTTCGACAAAATCCGCTACTATCTCGCGCACGGGCAGAAGGCGACGCGCTCGTGGGACGAAGTGCCGGAGGACGTGAAGCGCACATTCGAGCGGCTTGGAATCCCCGAGCAGGAGCGCAAATTTCTCGCCGGGGTCGAGGCGCAGTTCGACAGCGAGGCGGTCTATTCGAACATCAAGAAAGCGGTCGGCGATCAAGGCGTGATCTTCATGGGCTCGACCGACGCGCTCATCGAGCGCCCGGATATTTTTCGCAAGTGGTTCGGGAAAGTGATCCCGACCGGCGACAATAAATTCAGCGCGCTGAACTCCGCGGTTTTCAGCGGCGGATCGTTCATCTACGTGCCGCCGGGAGTGAAAGTCAAGCATCCGTTGCAGGCGTATTTCCGCATCAACGCGGAGAACTTCGGGCAGTTCGAGCGCACGCTGATCATCGCCGACGAAGGCTCGGAAGTTGTCTATATGGAGGGCTGCACCGCGCCGAAATTCGAGACGGCGACGCTGCATTCCGCTGTCGTCGAACTCGTCGCGATGAAGGGCGCGAAGATTCAATATATCACAGTACAGAACTGGTCGGCGAACGTCTTCAATCTCGTGACCAAGCGCGGCCTCGCGCACGAAGACGCCGAGATCAAATGGATCGACTGCAACATCGGTTCGCGGCTTACAATGAAATATCCGGGCGTCGTGATGAAAGGGAAACGCGCGCGCGGCGAAGTGATTTCCATCGCTCTCGCGAGCGACGGACAGCATCAGGACACCGGCGCAAAAATGGTCCACGCAGCGGACGACACGACCTCGAACGTCGTCTCGAAATCCATCTCCGTCGGCACCGGGCGCGCGACGTATCGCGGGCTCGTGCATGTGCCGAAGCACCTGAAAGGCTGCAAGAACAACACCGAGTGCGACGCACTCATGATCAACTCTACCGCGCGCACTGACACGTATCCCGCGATCACCGTGCGCGGCACGGGCAACGCCGTGCAGCACGAGGCGAGCGTCTCGCAGATTTCCGCCGAGCAGATTTTCTACATGCAGCAGCGCGGGCTCACTGAAGCGCAGGCGATGAGCCTCTCGGTGAATGGATTCGTCAACGATCTCGTGCGGCAATTTCCGATGGAATACAGCGTCGAGTTGAAACGGCTGATCGACATGGAAATGGAAGGCTCGGTCGGGTGAGCGCGGCAGTTCTGGAAGCAGACGTGATGGATCAAAACAACGCCGGGACGACCGGCAATCTCCTGAGTTCCGGCGCGCGCGCGGACGGTGCGCGCGACTGGTCGAGCGAACTTCGCGAGCAGGCGTGGGAACGTTTCGAGCAACTGCCCGCTCCCGTTCGGACTCAGGAGGAATGGCGTTTCGCGAATCTCAAAGACCTCGGCCTCGCGCAATATTCGCAGCCACTGCCGCTTGGCGATGCCGATGAACACAGCCTTCGCGAGCGTTCACACGGATTGGACAAAATCGCAGGGCGCATGATTTTCGCCAATGATCGGCTCATCGCGCGCGACTGCATCGGTGAGTCGCTGCGGCAAAAAGGCGTGCTCTGGCTAACGATCGAGGAAGCCGCGAGCGCGCATCCCGACTTGTTTCGCAAACACTTCATGCGCGAGGAAGCGGTGCTCGGCTCGCAGAAATTCGCGGCGCTTCATCAGTCGCAAGCGCGTGCCGGGACGTTCCTCCACGTGCCGCGCGGCGTCGAAATCGACTTACCCATTGAGGCGTTTCATTGGCTGCACGGCAGCGGTGGTTCGTGTTTCCCGCACACGCTCATCATCGCCGAGGAGATGAGCAAAGTGACGTTCGTCGATTACTTCGAATCCGACGACGCGACTGCGACCGGACTCGCCTGCGGCGTGAACGATCTCTGGCTCGGTGCCGGTGCAAAAGTGACCTACGTCTGCGCGCAAAACTGGAGCCGCGAGGCGCTCGCATTTCAGATCAACTCGACTGTCGTCGGACGCGACGCGCACGCCATCGCGCTGAATGTGAACCTCGGCGGTTCGCACGCGCGCACCGAAAGCGTGAGCCATCTGCGCGGCCCCGGCGGACGCAGCGACATGCTCTCCGTCTCCGTTGCCGACCGGCGGCAGGAACTCGATCAGCGCACGTTTCAAATCCACGAGGTGCCGAACACCGCGAGCGATTTGCTCTACAAAAACTCCCTCGACGACGAGTCGCGCACGATCTTCTCCGGCCTCATCCGCGTGAACCCCGGCGCGCACAAAACCGACGCATACCAGAAAGTCCGCAACCTCCTCCTGAGCGACGAAGCCGAAGCCAATAGCGCACCCGGACTCGAGATCGAAGCTGACGACGTCCGCTGCACGCACGGCGCCACGAGCGGGCAGGTCGAGGAGGAAGAGCTGTTCTACCTCATGTCCCGCGGCATCTCGAAAAAGCAGGCGCAAAAACTCATCGTCCACGGCTTCCTGCAAGAAGCCATCGACCGCGTTGCCCACCCCGCCATCGCCGAAAAACTCGGCGAACTCGTCCACCAAAAATTCGACGCTGCACGCTGACCCTGTAACTCGCGAACGTAGCGAGAGCCGCAAAGCCAAAAGTCCGCGAAGTCGGGACGATTCCGTTTATGGCGCGAGAGTGGCGCGGAGGCGGATGAATTGGCGCGGGGCGCCAGGTGTGATAGGGGCGGCGGCGCGCCATTTTAAGGTGGCCAAGTCACCGGAGACACTGGTTTCACCGAGGTAGAGGATGGCGGCGGGCGTGGCGTCCCAAGCGGTGAGATTTGTGGAAAGCTCGGCGGTGAGCGTTGCGTCGTCGGCGGCGAGTGCGACGGTGGCGCTGAAGGTGAGGAAGGGCTGCGGGCCCGCGCCGATGTCGAACATCTCCACCGCCGGAACGGGCAGGGAGCCGACGGCCGGGTCGGTGTCGCTGGCGCCGAAGACGTGCTCGAGCAGCGCGGGGATGCCGTCGCTGTCGATGTCGGCGAGCGGTGCGCCGGTGAAGGAGACGCGGTCGCTGATGCCGGGATTTCCGCCGACGGTGGAGCTGCTGCGCCAGTTTGCGGCGCTGGCGGGGTCGGCCCCCGGCTCGCGAAGGACGAGGCTGCGGCCGGCGGTGTCGGGCGCGGTGGGCCACGGCGCTTTGTCGGCGTAGGTGAAGCGGAAGATGTCGCTGCCGTCGGCGGCGGTGAGCGCGATTTGCTCGCCGTAGTTGTCGAGCCCGCCGGTGTAGGCGCCGGCGACCGGGAGGCCGGAGCCGTATTTCGCAGTGAAGGCCTCGACATTTCTCACGACGAGGATGCGCGCGCCGGCGGCGAGCAGCGTGCCTTGCGGGAAGGTGAACGCGATGCCCGCGGTGAAATGGACGCCGGTGAGGTCGATGGTTCCGGCGGAGCGGTTCATCAACTCGATGAATTCATGATCCTCGGTGAGCAGCGGGTGGTAGTGCAGCTCGGAGATCGCGAGATTCAGCGCGCTCGCGGCGGTGCCGACGATGAAGGTCGCCTCGGTGAGCGCGCTCCACTCGGTGCCGTTTTTGGCGCGCGCTTTCACGGTGGCGGTCTGCGGAAGGGTGAAAGGCGCGGTGTATGGCGTGCCACGGGGGGTGCCGGTGTAGGCGGTGCGCGGGTCGGAGCCGTCGAGCGTGTAGTATATCGCCCCCGTCGGCGCGGACATCTCGAGCGCGTAGCTGGCGGGCACATTTCCCCCAAACTGCCCGAACTCCGGGGGCTCGGTGGCCGGGTAGAGGCTCTGCGCGCGCAGTTTCGCGATGGTCGAGATGCCGAGCGACGGGTTGTGCAGATTCGGGATGTGCGAGTTTTTCACCACGGCGACGCTCGGCAGCCAGTCGGCCTCGCGAGTGTAGGTACGGCCTGCGGGGACGGCGTTGCCGTACGCCGTTGAGTCCGGGACATCGCCCCAGCGCGCGCTCTCGGCCACGATCGGGAGGTCGAGGATGTCGGCGAATGCCTGCCAGCGCGCCTGCTCGGCGGCGGTGCTGAGCGCGCCGCCATTGTCGAGATGCCGGTGCGCGCGGTCGGCGAAGAGGAGGCGGAATTCGGGGTTCACGCGGAGCTTTTGGTAGAGCCGCCCGGCGGTCTTGTCGGTCGTGGTGTTCGGCGCGCTGGGGGAGAGACGGTCGAGGTTCAGCGTCGGATCGAGGACGATCTCTTGGTCCCACACGAGGAATTGCCACTTGCTGCCCGCGACGTTGCGGTTGCGGATGGCGTATCCGTTGTGCTGCGGCCAATCCTCGGCGTCGCAGTGCGCGTGGAGCAGGTAGTAATCGACGAAATTCACGATATCGATCTGCGCGAGTGCGGACTCGTAGCCAGCCTGCGCGGTGAGGTCGGCGCTGTTGATGAATGTGAAGAGCGAATTCCACGCGGTGATCGTGCCGTCGGCGGCGTTCGTGAAATCGGCGATCACGTCCCAGTCCGCGGGCGCGCCGCCGAGATGATCGGCGCAGAAATTGTCATCGATGCGCTCGCTGACTTCGTACATGCCCCAGTAGAGGCCATTGATGTAGACGTGAATGTAGCGCCCGGCGGTCGCCAGCCAGCCCATCGCGGCGAAGCTTTTCCGCATCCACGGATCGCGAAAATAGACGCTGTCATCGGGCTTGTATCGCCCCGTGGCCCAGCTCGCCATGCCCCAGCCATCGGTGAAGAAATCGTGGAGGATGAGCTTGTCGAACGCGCTGAGGTTCGTGTCGCTGAAGAGCTTTTCGTTCAGCTTGCCGTCGCCATATTCGCTGCGAAAGGCCAGCGTGAAACTGTGCTTTTGCATGCGGAAGGGCGTGCGGCTTGAGTTGCCGTGGATTTTCAACCCGACGCCGGTGTGAAAGCCGCCGCCGCCCGGATTCAGCCACTCCATCGCGGTCGCGCGCTCCCATGCAGCGCCGCGGCTCAGCGGATTCGTGTAAATGCCGGTGCCGATGCTGTGGAAATCCGCTGGATTCAGCGTGAGCGAGAGCGCGGGCAGTGCGTCGAGCGCCTCGACGATGCCGTGGCCGGCGACCGTGTTGTTCACGACGTTCGGGTCCATCTCATAATCGGCGGGCACCGTGCCGTTGCCGCCGTTGTTCGCGGCGACTTGGCTGTCCGTGCCCCATGTCGCGGGCCAGCCGGGCGGGTTCGCGGGCTGCGAGCCGACTTGAACATTGAAGATGTAGGTCTGCGTGTCGGTGTTCGTCGGAGCCAGCGGAGACGCGAAGGCTTTTGCGCGCAGCGCCGTCGTCGTTGCGATCGGGATGCCGGCGGGGCCTGGATAGGGCGTGCTGACGGTCGTCGGTTCGGAGCCGTCGGTGGTGTAGAAAATCGTTGCTCCGGGAGTCGTGGTCGTGATGTGGACGGCGAATGGCGCGTTGTAAAAGCCGCGTTTGAGATCGAACTGCGTGTCGGCGACAAAGCCCGGCGCCTGCGGGCCATTCGCGGCGCGCGGCGTCGGCGTCAGGTAAAAGCCGGGCGTCAGGGGCTCCACCGTGCCGGACAGGCCGTAGCTCACGTTTTTGCGCTGCGACGGCAGATTGCTGAAGCTCGTCACTGCCGTTGCGCCGCCCGGCTGATAGAGGCCGAGAAAAGCCCCCGCGCTGCTGCTCAGCGCGAAATTCGTGTGGAGCGCCGCCGGGTTTGACGTGCGGTTTTTCCCCGAGGCCCAGACGAGGAGCCGCGCCTGCGCGGCGAGCGTGATACCCGCGGGAAAGGTCCACTTCGTGTGTTTCGTGGCGTTGTCCGTGAGATGCCAACCCGAGAGGTCCAGCGTGGACGTCGTCGTGTTCCAAATCTCGATCCAGTCGTTCGTCTCGCCGTCCTCGTCCGCGACGCCGCCCGAATTGTCCGCGAGGAATTCGCTCAGGATTGGATGCCCGAGATCCACCACCGGCTCGGCCGCAAGCGTCGAGAGCCGGAGCGCGTCGATGAAAACCGCCGGCGCATTCGCCACAACGCGGCCGCTGATGACCATCTGCCCGCTGGCGCTCGCGGTGAAGGCGCCCGCCATTTTGTAGTCGTCATTCGTCGCCGGGAGATTTGCGCCGTTGAAGCCGTAGTCATCCCACAAAAACGCTCCATTCACCGTCCAGTCGCTCGTGCGCACGCTGCCGCTGCTGCTCGGATCGTAGCTCCACAGCTCCACGAGATACGTGGCATTTGGCGTCAGCCCGCTCACCGTCACGTCGAGCCCCGTGCCCGCCGCGGCGCCATTGGCAAAGATGAAATCGCGGAGCAGTTGCGACTCCGTGAACGCGCCATTGCTCCCCGGCACGCCGAGCCGCTCCCGGTCGTCCACGGTCCCGCCGCTGCCCGCGAGCGTCACCGAGAGCGGGCCAAAAGCGCGCGTCGCGGTCGTCTGCGTGGCCGTAGTGCCATCGAGGAGGAATTCGCTGAACCCTGCCGCCGTGTAACTCGCGCCGGGGAAACTGCGGTCGTTGAAATCCAGCGCAAGCACCGGCGTCGCCTGCACCACCGGAGCCGCGAGCTCATCCATGGTGAAGCCATTCAAAAAAACCTGCGCCGTCGTCCCTGCCGCCGCCGGTCGCCCGCGCAGCGTGAGCCGGCCCGCGGCATCGGCGAGCGCGTTCACGGTGAAGCGGTTCGCCGTGTCCGAGGCCGGCAGCGTCGCGCCGTCGAACGTGTAATTATTCGCGGCGAATCGCGGCCCGCCGAGGCCGAGCACCGACCAGTCGCTCGTCCGCGCGCCCGTGCTTCCGCTGTCAAAACTCCACACCGTGAGCGCGTATTGCCGCCCCGGCGTCAGCCCCGCGATCACTGCGTCGAGGCCCACGCGATAGAAGTTCGTCGTGCTGTCCCCCGCCGCGAAGATGCAGTCGCGAAACAGCGGTGCCAGCGTGAGCGCGCCCCCATCCGCGGGCGTCGCTCGGCGCACATCGTCGAGCGCCGCGCCCGAGGCCGGATTCACATCCACGGTGAAAGGCGGCACCGCCAGCGTGTCATCCGTGAGCAGATAGCGCGATTGCCCCGCCGCCGTGTCGTCGGGAAAATCCACCGCGTCATTCACATCCACGCGCAGCACGACGGCGGCATGCGCCATCGAGGCAGCGAGCAGAAGCGCAAGCGCGGGAGCAAGTGGGGAGCGGGCGGGCATCGGGAGGGGGCTCGGATAATGTCTCGCCCCAGACCGCCCCTCGCGCCACGCAAAAGAATAAGACCTTTCTGGAAAACGCGCCGTTGAAATTTGCCTCTTGGAATGACGTTCCTTCCAAACGCCTCTGGCAACCCAACTGGGGGGAAATACTTCTTGCCCGCGGCTCACCGGGAGAGTCTGCTCCCGCCCGTGCGCGGAGGAAAACGAATCGCGGAGATACCCGGCGCGCCTTCCGAAGGATTTTTTCCCGTTTGCGTCGGCATATCCCTCGTCCGCAGCTCCCGAGGACGCTCTTTTGACGAAATTTGCCCACTTTTCGCCTCCGGCAAACCCTCCCTCTCTGTAACCCACCACTGCAAAAACAAAACCACACTCTGTCGCAAGCTCGCGCCGGGATTGCGGCCTGTGGCTGAACTGCCGCCGCACGCCGCATTTTTCATGACTCCGCTCTCCAAAAGATCCACGACGCCGGGCGATCCGTTTTTTCGCGGGTGGGCGAAGCCGGGGGTGGTACCGCCGGGAGTGGATTGGGCGGCGGAGCGACTCGCGGGGGAGGGGGAGACGTTGGATGCGATCAGCGGGCACTTTCGGCTGTTTCAGCTCCGCGACGGGCACCGGTTTTCGACGGACGATGTGCTGACGGCTTGGTATGGGACGGCTTGGTGCCCGAGTGCGCGGACGGTGCTCGATCTCGGGAGCGGGATCGGGTCGGTCGGGATGGTGGCGGCGTGGCGGTTGCCGGGGGCGCGTTTCGTCACGATCGAAGCGCAGCCGGAAAGTGTGCGGCTGGCGCGGAAGTCCCGCGCGTACAATGGTCTGGAGGATCGGTATGAAATCCGAGAGGGGGATTTTCGCGATCCGGCGCTGCTCGGGGTTGATGAGAAGTTCGATCTCGTGCTCGGCAGCCCGCCCTACTTTCCGCTCGGCAGCGGCGTCGAAAGCGAGCACCCGCAAAAGCTCGCGTGCCGCTTCGAACTGCGCGGCGACATAGCGGACTACTGCGCCACGGCATCCGCGCATCTTGCGCTCGGCGGTTGGTTCTCGTGCGTCTTCCCCACCGAGCAACTCGACCGCGTCGCGACCTCTGCACGCGCGACTGGACTCGCCATTGTCCGTCGGCGTCCCGTCGTCCTGCGCGAAGACGAGTCGCCGCTGCTAACGCTTTTCGCGATGGTGCGCGCGGATCATCTGCCAGAGCCGATCCGCAGCCAGACGCGGGTCGAGCCCGCGCTCACGATCCGCCAGCGCGACGGGCAAGTGCACCCCGAGTATTCCGCCGTGAAACTCTCCTTTGGCTTTCCCCCCTGAGAGATCCGGTCAACGGCCCAAGAGTGGCGGAGTCTGCGGGACTCGAATTCGCCGTAAGGTTACCACGGCGTTGCGCACGCCCCTTCCATTAGGCAGCGGTCGGCGAGGGCTTTGAGAAAAGGTGACGTTGCCCAAGTCGAGGAAGAGCCGTTGCAGAGCAGCGCCAGCGTGCCATCACGCACCGCTTTCACTACACGGACTTCGAGCAAGGCTTTGCGGCCATGAAATCCGGCGCCTGCGACAATATGATCTCGGAATGGGCGTGACATTCCGCCGCGCTGCTCGCTCGAATCCATCTCCTTTTTATGAATCCCACTCGGTTCCTACTTCTATCCATGGCTGCAGCCTTGACCGCCCGCGCCGATTTACGAGTGCCGGCGTTCACCGCCTATCTCGAACCAAATCCGAATGGTGCGTCCGTTTCGGAAAAGGCGGGTATTACGGAATGGCACGATCCGGCTTTGAAAGTCTGTTGGTTTGGAGAAGTCAAAACTCCGGGCCAACTTGACTGCGCCCTCACCCTGCGCCTGCCGGCGAACGGAGTTTCCAAGTTGCGACTGACCCTCGCCGGTCAGTCGCACGAAGCGACTGCGAAAGGCGAGGGCGACAGCGCAGTCACCGTGAAGTTCGGCTCGTTCGACATTGCAAAGCCCGGTTATCAAAAGTTCGCGCTGGAGTCGCTCAATCCAGCGGGTAAGGCCGCTGGCGATCTCGAGGCACTCATTTTGGACGGCCCGGCGATCAAGGACGCGGAGTTCAATCTCAAACCGCGCCGCAACGCCGCGTCCGTGCATCTGAATTACCCGAAGCCGAAAGACGCTAATATTGCCGCCTTCTCCTGCGAGGTCACCGCCGTCGAAGATCCCGTTGCGACTTACTACATGGCGACCGGCTGGGATCGCGGCTACTTCGGCATGCAGGTGAATAGCGCTACGGAGCGACGAATCATCTTCAGCGTGTGGGACGCCGGCGGAGAGGCCAAGGATCGCGGTAAAGTCGCCGCTGAAGATCGCACGACGCTGCTCGGGAAGGGCGAAGGGGTGGTCACGGGTGATTTTGGCAACGAAGGCACCGGCGGACACAGTCATCTCGTCTATCCGTGGAAGACTGGTGAACCGCAGCGTTTCATCACCACCGCGCAACCCGTGGACGCGACACATACGATGTACTCGGGATACTATTTTCACCCGGAGAAAAAGCGGTGGATGCTCATCTCGAGTTGGAAGGCTCCGCAGACCGGGACTTGGTTGCGCGGCTTATATTCCTTCAGCGAGAATTTCAACGGCAGCAACGGGCACCTTCAGCGCAAGGCGCTCTACGGCAATCAATGGCTGCGCACCGATGGCGGGAAGTGGATCGAGCAGACGACCGCCAGCTTCAGTCACGATTCCACCGGCAAGGCGGATCGTCTCGATCGCTTCATGGGCGTGGAGCGCGGAGCATTCTTTCTTTCGAATGGCGGGTTCATTGCCGGTTCGAGCAAATTTGGCGAGACGTTCGCCCGACCCGCGACGGGCCATCCACCGGAGATCGAGTTGCCTGCTCCGCCCACGCCCTGAACGCGCGCCCGTGAATCTCCCGTCACCGCTCTTCCTCGACCACCTCGGTATTGCAGTGGGTGCGATGTCGGGCGTCCTCGCCGCGCGCGGCAAGCAAATCGATCTATTCGGCGTGCTCGTTCTCGCCGTCGTCACCGCGTTTGGCGGCGCGACCGTGCGCGATGTACTCGTCGGCGATCTGCCGGTGGTCTGGCTGCGCGGTCCGTGGTTGCTCACGAATGCCGTAATTGTCGGCCTGCTCACGTTCGTCATCGCCCGCCGGCTGGAACCGCCACGTCGTGTCTTCCTCGTCGTCGATGCCTTGGTGCTCGCCGCCTTCGCCATGATCGGCACTCGCAAAGGTTTGCAACACGGCTTCTCCGCGCCGGTCTGCATGCTGCTCGGTGTCATCACCGGCATCGCCGGTGGCATCCTGCGCGACGTGCTCATGCGTGAAGTGCCGACGGTTTTTCGCAAAGAGATTCATCTCTACGCCACCGCCGCACTGATCGGCTCCGCCCTGTGCGTCGCCCTACGTCTCTTCGGCGTGTCGGAGATAATCGCCCTTCTCGCGGGCGGAGCAGCAGTGCTGCTGCTTCGGCTTGCCGGCATCTGCTGGAAACTCTCCCTGCCACTTTTCGAAACGCGCCAGCATTCCCCGCCATGACCGCCACTTTCGGAGACCAGCTTACTCAACAGCTCGTCGAGATCCGCGCTGCCGGTCGCTACAAAGCAAGCGTATCATCTGCATGCCGCAGAATACCTTCGTCCGCCTCGCCGACGGACCAATGGTGTTGAACTTGTGCGCGAACAATTACCTCGGCATCGAAGAGACCAATCTCGAGCTCGACGCAGTGGCAGCGGAATCAAACCTTAAGTCATCCCACCACCGGTGTCGGTCACGCCGTTTTAACCTGCTGTTTATCGGCAGTTTAGAATGGCGGAGTCTACGGGACTCGAACCCGCAACCTCTGCCGTGACAGGGCAGCGCTCTAACCAATTGAGCTAAGACTCCTCGAAAGGAGCGGGGACGGTAGATTCGCGCCGGATGCGGAGCAAGATTTTTTCTCGGAAAATCCGCGACGGCGTCCCGAGTTGAGAACCGAGGATTTCCCGGATGCGAATGCTGAAAACCGCGTCATCGGCGAAATCCGCGGTTTAATTCCGAGAGTCGCGATGTGCGCTCAGGCGCGGGGATGGAATTTGTGATGCACCGCTTTGAGCCGCCGCTGATCGACATGCGTGTAAATCTGCGTAGTCGAAATGTCGGCGTGGCCGAGCAGTTCCTGAATGATGCGGAGGTCGGCACCGTTGCCGAGCAGATGGGTGGCGAATGAATGCCGGAGGAGATGTGGATAGACGTTGATATCGATGCCGGCGTTTTTCGCGCACGCCTTCACGATTTGCCAGATGCGGACGGTCGTGAGCTTTGTGCCGCGCGAGGAGAGGAAGACTTCGCTGCCCGTTTTTTTGCGGACGAAATCGGGGCGTTCGTTCGCGAGGTAGAGCGCGATCGCGGCGCACGCTTTTGCCCCGACGGGCACGAGCCGCGTCTTGTTGCCTTTGCCGGTGACGCGGATGATTCGCGAGTCGAGGTCGAGATTTTCGAGCCTCGCATTCACGAGTTCGGAGACGCGCAGACCGCTTGCATACAGGAGTTCGAGGATGGCGCGGTCACGCAGGGCACGCGGGACATTCTCCGGCACGCCGTCGAGGAGATGCTCGACTTGGAGTTCGTTCATCGTTTCCGGCAGGTATCGCTCGGTGCGCGGGAGCGGCAGCAGTTCCGCGGGATCGCGTTCGATCCGGCGACGCGCCTGGAGCCAGCGGAAGAAGATTTTGATCGCGACGACGATGAGCTTGATCGAGGCCGCCGCGAGGCCGCTGCGTTTTCGATGCGCGAGGTAGTCGGTGATTTGCGCGTGCGTGATTTCGCGGGGCGCGACGCTCGTTTCCGGCATCTCCGCGCCGCTGCTCGTGAGCTGCGCGACGGCTGCCTCGCCGAGCGCTTTCACGATTTGCTTTCGCTCGAGCCACGCGGTGAAGCCCTCGAGAGAGAGGCGCGTGGAGATTTGATAATTGTCCGAGAGCCCGCGCTCGGTCGCGAGGTAGAGGATGAAGTCGTCGATCGACTCGCGCATCAGCGGGTGAGCCGGTCGAGCGCTTCGAGATACTTTTCGCTCGTCCTGCAGATGACCTCGTCGGGCAGCGGCGGCGCGGGCGGCGTCTTGTCCCAATCGAGTGTTTCGAGGTAGTCGCGGACGAATTGCTTGTCGTAGCTCGGCGGGCTGATGCCGAGCCGATGTTGATCCGCGGGCCAGAAGCGCGAGGAGTCGGGCGTGAGGCATTCGTCAATCAGGATCACGCGCCCATCGAGCAGTCCGAATTCAAAC
The DNA here is from genome assembly GCA_038207335.1 of Chthoniobacterales bacterium. Classification (GTDB taxonomy): domain Bacteria; phylum Verrucomicrobiota; class Verrucomicrobiia; order Chthoniobacterales; family Chthoniobacteraceae; genus CAIURC01. The sequence continues at coordinate 41,706 of JBBQZX010000009.1, forward strand.
TTCGTGTCCGCCACGATGATCCCGCGCTCGGAGGCAAATGCGCGTCCTTCCTCATAAATCCGCAGGCTCAGCGCGCGGACTTGTGTCGCGACATCGTCCCCGATGAGACGGCGGCATTCGTCCCAGGCGATGTTCTGATCGTGCCCGCTCTCCGCTTTAGTTGAGGGCGTGAAAATGGTTTCCGGCAGCCGCTCCGCCTGCTGCAAACCCGCCGGAAGTGCGACGCCGCAGATGCTCTGCGATGCCTGATATTCCTTCCATCCAGAGCCCGCGAGGTAGCCGCGGACGACGCACTCGACGGGCAGCGGCTTCGCTTTTTTTACGATCATCGATCGTTGCGAAAGCTCTTCCCATCGGCCTTGGACGGCATCGGGGAGATTTGCGAGATCCGCGTCGAGGAAGTGATTCTCCACGAAATCGAAGCGCGAAAACCAGAAACGCGAGAGGCTGGTGAGCACCTCGCCTTTTCGCGGAATGCCATTGGGCAGGATGCAGTCGAAGGCCGAGATGCGGTCCGTCGCGACGAGCAGCAGGCGGTCGCCGAGGTCGAAAATCTCGCGCACTTTTCCACTCGCGATTTTTGTGATGCCGGGCAGGTCGAGGGTGAGCATTGGGGAAGTTGAAAGCTGGAAGTTGTGAGTTGAGAGAGGCGGATGCGGGACGTCGAGTTTTGAGCGGTTTCAGCCGTGCTCGCGGGGCGGTTGTCTTGGTAGGTTTGCCGCATACGTCATGACCGAACCTTTCACTTTTAACGCTCCCGCTCGTCTCATCGACTTCATGCGGCAGGCCGATGAGCCGGGTCTCATCAATCTCGCCGCGGGCATCCCGGGGCTCGATGCGCTGCCGGCGGAAGCTCTGCGCGAAGCATTCGAACGGGCGCTCGCAGGCGGCGGCGCGGGGTTGTTTGCGTATCATCACCCGGATGGGGATCACGGCTTGCGCGAGTTGCTCGCGGAGCGGCTGCGCGCCCGCGGCGCGGATGTGAGCGGGCCGCGGCTATTCACGACGACGGGCTGCACGCAGGGGCTCTCAGTGATGCTCTCCGTGATCGTGAAGCCCGGCGATGTCGTGGCGGTCGAGGCTCCCGCCTATTACGGGATGCTGGAAATCCTGAGCACTCTCGGCGCGCGAGCGCTGCCGCTGCCGCTCGCGGGCGGAGAAGGGATCGATCTGGAAATCGCCGCCGAGTTTATCGCGCGCTGGAAGCCGCGCTGCCTCGTGGTCTGCTCATCGCTCTCGAATCCATCGGGCGCAACCATCCCAGAGAGCCATCGGGAGCGCCTCGTGGAGCTGTGCCGCGGGCTAGGCGTGCGGATCTTGGAAGACGACATTTATGCGGAACTCGTCGATGGCGGTGCGCCGAAACCGATGCTCGCATTCGACGACGGCTCGACGGTTTCCTACGTGTCGAGTTTTTCAAAATCGATTTCGCCGGGGCTGCGCGTCGGCGTCTGCGCGCCGGGGTCGCTCTTCGATGAGGCGACGGCGCGGAAGTGCCAGCAGGACTTGCACAGCGCGGTGCCGACGGAGGTTGCGCTTCGCGAATTTCTCGCCAGCGGCGCGATGGAGCCGCACTTGAAACTGCTGCGCGCGAGGAACTCCCGGCGACGCGAAATCGCGCTCGCGACGCTCGCGAAGAGCTTCCCGCAAGGCACGCGCGTGACCTCCCCGGCGGGCGGCTACATGCTTTGGGCCGAGCTTCCGCACGCGGTCGATTTTGCGAAAGCGCGAGCCGCCGCTCGCGAGCAGCACGTCGCTTTCGCAGCGGGCGACGTGTTTTTCGCGGCGCGCCCTGCGACGAGCAGCGTGAGGCTGAACTGCGCGCGTGCCAGCGAGGAGGAATTAGTGCGCGGCCTCGAAATCCTCGGCCCGCTCCTCTCGCCCGACCGCTAAGGAATCCGTGCCGGGTAGCGCACGCGCCCTCGCGTGTTGTCATCGGCGCCCTCGCCGATGATCCGCGCCTGCGAAGAGTGTCCGGCGAAGGCACCAGCCACCACACGCGAGGGCGCGTGCGCTACCCATCGAGCCGTGCGCGCGCCCCTAAACGAAAAACGCGCGTCCGTTGCCGGGCGCGCGTTCTTCGGAATTCGAGATGGCTCGCGGCTACTGCTTCGCGAGGTTTTCGTAGGCTTCCAGCACGTCTTTCGCGTGCGTGTCTGTCGAGGCTTTCGGCATCGTCCAGACGACTTTCCCGTCCTTGATCAGAAACGACTGCCGCTTCGCGATCGCCCCGTTGTGCGCGACTCCAAACGCGTCGGCGACCTTGCTGTCGCTATCGGCGATGAGCGTGAAGGGCAGCTTGTATTTCTCCTGGAATTTCTTCTGCCCCTCCGGCTTGTCGCCGCTCACGCCGAGCACCTGGATTCCTTTGCCCGTCAGCGCCGACCAGTCATCGCGGATGCTGCAAGCCTGCTTCGTGCAGCCGGGTGTGTCGGCCTTCGGGTAGAAATAAACGAGCGTCGGCCCCTTGGCGTAAACGTCCTTGAAATCGACGGCCTTCCCGTCCTGATCGACCGCGCTGACCTGCGGCGCCGCAGCGCCTACGTCGAGCGATTCGGCCCGTGCAAAAAGCGCGAGACCGAGGAGGGAAAACAATGTGGTGAGTGTGGTGGTGAGTTTCATGAGTGAGGAAAAACTCTAACGGCTCGAAGCACCGTAAGTCGCGCGGATTCTCGGATCGCCCCGCTCGCTGCACCGAACCGGTTGATTCGACTGACTTCAAAAGAGTGGGAAGATTAGCTTGGCGGCACCTCCGTTGGGCCCCTGTCGGCTGATCGTTTGTTCGGGGCGGCTGGCGCGCCGGGTGCGCGCTACAGCATACAACCCGCGGTAATGTAAAGCGGCGGGGCGCCGGGAGGCCTCCTTTGGAGAGCCGGTGCGGTGCGCGGAGAAGTGGCCGGCTGGTCCGCCGCCGCTTTGCATTACCGCTGTTGTATGCTGAGCGGAGCGCGGGCCTGGCGCGGCGGCTGCCTCCTTGCGCGTTTCGTGGGGGGACGAACGCGAGCAGCCGCCGTGACAGGCCCGCGCGCAGCGGTTCGCGCAAGCTCCCGGCGTGACAGCCGCGCGGCGGGAACGGGGCGGGCGGGGGTTAGGGTCCGCTGCGCGGCCAGCAGGCACCGTGACGCGCGAGGGAGCGGCGCGGTTAAGCGGGGCCGCTCGCTCGCGTGGCGCGATGCCTGCACGGTTGGGGCACGCAACCCACCCGCGGCGGGACGCCGCCACACTTCAACGGCAAGGCGGTTAAGCGCGGCGTTTCGAAGCAATCGCGACGATGGCAAGCAAGGTGAGGATTCCCACCACCCACGGCCACACCGGCGCTCCGCGCTCAACGGTCGGCGCGGGACTTTCAGCAACCTTTGGTGCCGACGGAGCAACCGGCATGGCAGTTGGAGTCGCCATCGGCCGTGCAAACGTAGTCGGGGGCGACTGATCTGGAATAGGACTCGGTGCCTTTGGCAGTTCGGGTTTGGACGCTTCGGCCTCGCGTTGCAACGTTGCCTGCCAAAACTCAGATTCGTCTGTCCCCATATCCGCAAGCCATGCATCCCGCTTCTTCCGCTCCAAAGTTAGACTCGCATTCGAAGAACGTCGGTGAATGGAAAGCAATAACACCTCGTCAGCGACATGCCACCGCAGGACACGGGTAACACTTGTGGACGCATCTTCAAAGTTCGGGACATCTGATAATCTGGCGGAACCATGCTGCTCTTGGAGTTTGGCTGCCATCCCTTTAAACGCTTCCTCGGCAACAGCAGCTGGAAGTAATGGATCATCAGTCCAGTAGCTGAGAGCATTGAATTTACCTCCGTCTAACTTGGCACGCCCCGCAAAAGTCAGTCCGAACGCGGAGAGTTTCTTAAGTTTTTGCTCGGTCGCTTTTGAATCTAAAGCGACGGGCGCATCCAGGTATCGAGCTGCTTTTGCGTTTGTTGGACTGCCTAAGTTCTGCGCGACAATACCGAGGAGTTCCTCGTCGCTAGCCAGCGCGGGGCCATACGCTAGCAACCCGCAGATAAACAGCCCGCTGGTTCGTAGCAAACAAAGATTCATTGGGCGGGTTGTGCGCGAAGGTCATCAATGCTCGCATTCCCCAATGCTTTAGCAGCTTCCTCACGCATCCTGTTAGCCGTGGCTGACAAGGTTGCATTTCCCTCGTTGAAAAGGAGATCAGCGTTTGTGTTAGACATCCATTCCATCTCGATCAGCGCCGCTCTGCATGGTGTGTGGCCGGCGATGTTGCCGTTATAGTTAGGGGTTGCTGGGTCGGTGCTGTCGGAAAGAGTATCCAGTCCCTTTTGCAGATTAGCTTCATGCTGCTCCGAAGTAATCCCGTCAGTTGGAGCGTTGCGGCTCGCTTGCGGCTCAACAGCCGCGATTGCCGTCTGCACCCCTTGGCGTAGTCGAATCGCAAGAGCTTGATCTTCTGCAAGATTAAGGTTGCCAGTTGCGTCCCACATTCCAAATGGATGTCGCCTCAAGGGAACTCCATCTACGGAGTTGAAGTGGATGCTGACATAAACATCACAACCATTCTCCCTTGCCACTTTCGTCCGGTCAGGGAACGAGACGTTCGCCGTTCCGGTGCGTGTGAGAAAGACTTTGAGTTGAAGATGTTCAGTGTCTCGACGTCTCCGCAAGTCCGCTGCCATACGCTGCGCAACATCGAGGGCAAAGGCGTGCTCTTGGGCTCCGGTTGTTACTCCCGTGCCGCCGAGCGCATTCGATCCTCCAGCCGCACCAATTCCGTGACCGGGATCAATTACGATAACGCCAGGCACTTCCAAATCGATGAGTTCAAGCGGTGAAGTAGTTCCTTCGATCTGAATCTTGATGCGGGCTTTGTTCAGGCCTATTGGCGGAACATTCACTCGAATCGCAGTAAACCCGTCGGCATCAATGGTCGTTTCCCCTTGTTCTTGAGAGACCCGACGATAGCTGTGAGCAGTAAAAGTTGTTGATGCTTCAAACCGATCCCGGTGAGCTGCTACCGCGCGATCCCAGCTACCCCGGAAGACCGGTGGAAGATTCAGACCATTCGGATCAAAGGACCGGGTAAAGAGAGGATCCATCGACCAAGTAACTTTCTTGTCCTTGAGGGCCGAACCGATCTTCACTTTCAATTCACGCCACGCGATTCGGATGGCAGCCGCGTCGTTTTGGTTGGCAGCGGGATCCCTCTCAACCATCGCATTGGATTGAGGGTTTGGTTTCGGTTTCTCAGAGCCTGCAATCTCGTTGCCATCGTCATCCCTGAGCTTGGGCGCTAACTCGACTACTTCCACTGGGAGGAGGAGGGCGGGGTTGGAAAGCCAAGCAATGTTTTCTGGATCCGACACGGTGCCTTCGGGTGTCCAGAATGTGCCGACGCAATTTCCAGCAGAGTTTATTGCGTTTGGATAGATGGGAGTCGGCGGTTCGAGGGTCGGGTCTCGAGATTCCGGTAGCGGGAAGGCTTGGAGGGCGACATGGAAATATGGGTCGCTGGGAGTCCATTCGGCTATGCAATGTTGATTGAGAAGCCACTGCCCTTGGCCGGTGGCATCGGAACCATATACGTCGGCGTAAAAGATGATGCTCGTCCGGTGGGTGATCGGATTCGGGTTCGTGATCATTACCGGGTTCGCGTTCTGAAACTGCGATCTCAGTTGTGGGGGAAAGTTATTCATGAAAACTCTCTCTCGTACGGAATCCGATAACTCGGATGTTTGGATGAAGCCGAGATACCCCCATCCTTTGCGCGTATGCGATGGGTTGTCTGGGAGTGGGTCCGGAAAGTCCTCGGTCGGATTCTCCCACTGGTAACTAATCCCATCATTGAGAAGTCCGATGACCTCCCTTCGGTCATTGATCGCAGTCGGAGTGCAGCGGCCGAGTGAAGTGTAGGTTCCGGCGAGGTTCCAAATGAGGTTGTCGGTCACCACGATGTTTCCAGTTACAATATCTCTGCCTGTGATGTTTATAATCTCCAAGCCATTCTCGCTTATCGCGACGAAGTTCGCGCCTTCTATTGCTGTGATCGGAGTGCCAACGAGAAATTGGCGAAATGGCGCTCTTACGAGACCTTCATAGTCATCAAATTCGCCGTGGATAGTCCCAGGATAGGCAAGCTCCCCCCCTTTCACTCCTGTGCCCGTCACTTTGTAAATGACGCAGCCCATCTCTGGCGTAGTGTCAGCCCATACTCCGTTCCGCAGGTCTGGTGGAGCTGGCGGATTGTCGTGTGGCAAAGGAATGAGGTATGCAGGTACTGGAACATCGTCAGGTATGCCTCGCTCGTAATTCCACTCGTAATCGCCTTCCTTTTTTTCCCAAGTATTGCATGAGCCAACAAGTTCTCCCCATGTGGAGACGGAATTGCCAATGTATAACTTTTCTTTAGATACGTCACCATCCCAAGTTGTTTCTTTCTTGAATTCTTTCACACTGGTGATCGCGCCATCTGCCCACGCACTCGCGATATATCTGTTTGACTGAAAAAATGCGGCTACCCACGCCACATGAGTCTGTTCGTCGATCGCCAAAAACTCGTTCTGTCCAGGTTGAACCGGCTCGCCATTAAAGGTGAACTTGCTCAAATCGATCAGCGCATACGCTTTTACGGGGATGTCTTGACTCCGCAAGGGGTCAGTGGGGTATTGGTCGAGGTAGTCTGGGACGCCATCCCCGTCGCTATCTTGGGCGCTAGTCGGGATATTTGGATCGGTGCCGTTGGCGATTTCGTCGCCATCGCTGATGCCGTCGCCGTCGGTGTCGGAGTTGTGGGGGTCGGTGTGGATGCCTCCACCGTTGTCACCGCCGATTTCGTCGATGTCGCGGATGCCGTCACCGTCACTGTCGCGGTTGAAATCGAATGCGAAGAGGTTCTTGACTTGGCCGATGTTGACAAGGGTGAAGTCGTTGGTGCCTGGGGGGGTGAGATTCCACGGGTAGATGCTGCCGAGGCCAACCTCTGCGAGGCGGTCGTAAAAGGGCTTTGCAATGGTTTTGAGTTGAAAGAGAGTGACGGCTGCATACTCGTCGTGGGTGACGCCTGACGTGGGAGCCCATGCGGCGACGAGGTTTTCGATTGTTGAGCCGGCACCACCGGGGAGCCTGCTGAATTCCACGGCGGCTTGGGTGACGATTTGTTTGACTTGGCCGGTATTGGGGGCCGTAAAGTTGTCCACGCTCGGGTAGCTGCCGGGCCATTGGGGCGTGGAGTCGATGGAATTGGTGCGCTTGATCACGTCGCGAGTGAACCACCAATCGGGGTATTCGGGCGGTTTGTCGAGGGGTATGGGACCCGCGATGCTGACGGTGGCGCTCCAGACGAGGAGGAGCAGCCAGGCGGTGACGCGGGTGGCCATGGGAGGGGAGGTGCGATGTTGCATTGGGCGATGGCCTCGAGTCTAGGGCACTGGGTTGGGACCGAATGCCCCCATGGAGAGGTCGCCTTGGGGCTCGATGTGGACGGGGCCGTCGAAGCGGGCGGTGCCGGCGACGTGGAGCTGGGCTAGCGGCTGCGCGATGCCGATACCGACGTCGCCGGCGGGGGTGATTCGCACTCTTTCGACGGATGGGACTGGGTTGGCTCCGTTCCCGGTGCCGGCGGTTTTGATGAGGACGGCACCGCCTTGTCCGTTGCCGAAGCCGTCGCCGCCGGCGATGGAGAGGTCGGCCCCGGCGACGGTTTCGGCAGATGCGCCGGTGGCGTGGAGGGTGAAGCCGATCGGGTTTGCCGATGCTTTGCCGTTGCCGAAGTAGCCGTTGGCGATGAAGCCGTTCCCGGCGAGGTTGTCTCCTCCGACAATCAATTGATTGCTGCTGGATGCGGTGATTGAATCGTCTGAGTAAGCTCCGAGGAATATGTTGAATGAACCGAGTAAATTATGCAGGCCTGCAGTATACCCAATGGCTGTGTTGAAATTCCCGGTCGTATTGCCGATTCCGGCTGCGCTACCAATGAAAATGTTATGAGAGCCCTCCGTGTTCTCGGCTCCTGTCACGGCTCCAATGAATACGTTCGAGTAGCCCGACGTGTTTCGATAGCCGGTGCTGTCGCCAATAAACTGATTCTCACTGCCGACCGTGTTACCTCTGCCAGCGAAAACCCCCATGAAGGTGTTGGCTATCCCAGATGTGTTATTCTCCCCAGCTTGTCGGCCAATGAAATTATTGTAAGTCCCGGTCGTATTATAGTATCCGGACCCAGCACCCATGAAGTTGTTAAAGGCTCCGGTGGTGTTGAATACACCGCTGTTGACAGAGATGAAATTGTTGCAGTAACCTGTGGTGTTGCTATACCCGGCGTTTCCTCCCACGAAATTGTTGCAGCTTCCTAAATCGTTGTTGCGACCGGCATTTGCTCCAAGGAAGTTGTTGCCGCCACCTTGCGAGTTTGACAATCCAGCGCCGGTGCCGGCGAAAAAGTTACCCGCTCCTTGAGAGCCGGGATTTCCCGCGCCCGCGAGGGCAATTCCGTCGGGGCTGCTGCGAGATAAGATTTCGACGCCGTTGATTTTTAAGGCACCGCCTTGGATGTTGAGGGCAGGAATGGTGAGTGGCGAACCAGCGGTGATGTTGCAGATGCCGTTGTAGCCATTGGCGCTGCTGGCGAATCTGCTCTCTGTGAGTACATTGGAGCCGTTGATCGTGATGCTTCCGTTGCTGTTTGGATTGAGAGCGATGGTCGGCGTATTCGAATTCGACGGATACAAGAGTAAATCGTTCGACACATCGAGGGTCATCTGCGGGAAAGAAGTGCCATTGAGATCGGCTTTTTCCCACTGCAGCGCGATCGTCGGCTTGGCTAGGAAAAATCTTAGAACGGAAGTGGGGAGAGCCGGGTCTTCACCGTAGCTCAGAGTCAGCGCCTGCGATTCTCCAATCTGAGTCGTTGCCCTGCCAAAGTAAAACTCGCTGCCTGCAACATCGAGGACATTGTGAAGGGTGGTGGCACCGTTGACATCTAGCGAACCGCCGATGGTAGCATTGCCGTTGACATCGAGCTCGGTGAAGGATTCAGGGAAGGCAGGAATCTGGGAGGAAAGGAGGAGGGCGATGCAGGTGGTGAGGATGCGGTGGGAGGCTTGTTTTTTCATAGGTCGAGAGGTTGGGCGGTGTGAGTTGCGTTTCGGGTCGCCAAGAGGGTCGCCAAGAGGGTCGATGTTTCCGTCGCCTAGCCGGCGAAGGGGCAGGTGACGATGTCGCTGTCTTGGCCGACTTCGGTGTCGCCGATGATGCCGCGGGCCATGTATTCACGGTCTTCGGGGGCGCCGGGGACGAGGAGGGGGGTCTGGTCGTCGTAGGGGAAAGTTTTGCGGGCGGGGGCGACGAGGAGCCACGCGGCGTTGTTGCGGCGCAGGTAGATATTGACGCGTTCGGCGTAGTTTTTGGTGCCGGTGATGCGGACGTGGCCGCGCATGGGCTCGACTTTGATGACGGGCTTGATGGTGTTTGGCGGGGGCGTGTAGGCGCTGGTGAAGATGCGCATGGCATTGCCCAAGCCGGTGGTGAAGGCCGGGTTGGCCTTGATCTGGTGGATGAAGTCGCGCAGCGGGGTGTTGCTGTCGTGGAAGAGCTGGTGGGCGTCGCCGCTGGCGGTATCGAGGACGGTCTGGGCGTCGATGACGGCCTGGTAGGCGGCGATGAGCGGGTCGATGAGGGCGTTGAACGCGGTGACGGCGGCGGCGTTCAGGCTGAGGGTGGTGGCGTTGTCGGCGACCTCTTGCTTGAGGTCTTTGAGCCACTGGAGGCGGTTTGCGAAGGAGTCGGGGATGAAGTCGTTGGCCATGGTTCGGGGTAGGTTGGTGGTTCTTGGTTTCGCTGTTTAGAGGTGAAAACGGGCGGTTTCTCTGCGGCGCGGGCGAGGTTAGGGGTGCCGGAGGGTGAATGTGAGGGCGTCGCCTCTGTAGAGGAGGTTTCCAAGCGAGCTGGCGGGGTTTCCAGCGGGATTGGCGGGTACGCCAATGCGATTGGCATACTGGCGGATTGGATTGGCGGGGTTTCCAATCGAATTGGCGTACTCGCCAAGTCGAATGGCGGGGTTTCCAATGTGATTGGTGGGTACGCCAATCCGATTGGAGTAGTTCCCAGCGCAATTGGCGTACTTGCCAATCGGGCTGGCGGCGCTGTGGATCGAGATGGCAGGGTAGCGGACCGGGCTGGATAGGATGCCGGACGACGCGGCGACGGTGCGGGGGTTCGCGGGGAGGGGGTTTTCGCGCGTGGGGGACACGGGAGCACAGTTGAGCGGGTGGCCAATGCGGTGTCTGTCCGGGATGAGCCCCCATTTTGAGGTGGAGACGCTGGAGGGGAGGAGGCGTGGGCATTTGCTTACGCTGAGGAGGGGATTGGTGCGATTTTCCCCGGACACTGCTCCCCTACAAATGGGGCGGTTCAGTGTTCAAATCGCGGCATTTTGAGTGTTGTTTGGTGGAGGTGAGGGCGCTGATTTGGTTGCGTTTCTCTGCCATGCGTCGGGGGTGAAAAGCGGGGGATGGTGGTCCTTCGTTGCACTCAGGATGACAGGGTGGGGAGGGGTGCGATCGTCGTTGCGGTGAGCAAGTTTGTAGGGCGACCGCTTCGGTTGCCCAAGGCAGGCGGAGTGCCTGCCCTACAATTTTCCGGCAAGCTGAATCGCTTTGGGGAAATTCTTGAGGCAGGGTGTGGGTGAAGGTGCTCTACTCGGGCTGTGTCACGTTGCTCCCTCGATGATTGATCCTTTTAAGAAGCCACGCGTGCTGGTGGTGATGGCTGTGCCGGGGCTGCGGACGGGGATGTCGATGTTTCTCGAAAAGGAGGGGTCGCTGGAGGTGTGCGGGGAGACGTGCAAGGCGGCGGAGGCGCGGGCAATGTGCGGGGAGTTGCTCCCGGATGCGATCGTGCTGGACCCAGAGGTGGCGGGGCTGGGGCTGGCGCTGGTGCGCGATTTCAAAAAACTGCACCGGGCGGCTTCGACGGCGCTGTATGCGAGGCGGATCGATGCGGAGCAGGTGCGCCGGGCTTTCAAGGCGGGGGCGCAAGGTTATTTCTCGCAATCGGAGGAGTTGCCGACGGTGGTGGCGGAGCTGGTGCGGGTCTGCTGGGGGGAGCGGGTGATGAGCCCGGCGGTATCGCGGCAGATGACGCGCGATTTTACAAAGGGGAATGACAGGACGGCCGGGCTGGAGCGGATTTCGGCGCGGGAGCAGGATGTCCTATGGCTGCTGGGCCATGGGAAGGGGGAGTCGGCGATCGCGCTGGAGCTGGGGGTGGGTGTGAAGACGGTGGAGACGTATTTCGAGCGGCTGAAGCAGAAGCTCTCGCTGAAGGATGCCGCGCAACTGCTGGCGGTGGCACGGGAATATGCGCGGCAGCACTCGGAGGTGAGCGGCCGCGCCATGGAGGCGGGGCGAGAGGGATCGGCAGGCGCGGATGTGGGGGAGAAGGCGGTGGCGATGCTGTCGGAGGTGGGTGCGCCGCCGCTGATGCGGGGGTTCTTCGCGACTGATTTTCTCGCGCCCCCATCGGGTGCGCGGGGGACTCGCAGCTTCCGCTACTCGCGGAGGCGGGTGTAGCCGAAGAACCCGCGCTTTTTAATGAGCTCGGCGACGCGCTCGGGAACCATTTGCTCCCATGAGTCGTCGTTGCTGGCGATGCGGTTGAGGACGTCGCGCGAGAAGACGCCGAGGGCGCCGGGGTCGAAATTGTCGAGGGCGACGAAGCTGCCGCGGCCGGAGAGGTATTGGTAGAGGGGGCGGAGTTCGGGCGCGACCTGGAGGTTGTCGATCGTGGTGAGCTCTTTGGTCTTCGGGTCTTGCAGGGGATAGACGTAGAGCTTGAGGTCGTTTTTGAAGAGCCGACCGAAGGACTCGAGGATGCCGCCTGGGAGCTGGGGGTAATACTTTTCATCAAAGATCTCGATGAGGCTGGGGACGCCCATGACGATGCCGATGCGCTCTTTAGTGCGCCATGCGAGGTAGGCGGCGAGGCGGAAATACTCGAAGTAATTCGAGATCATGACGGTGGAGCCGCAGGCGGCGAGGAGGTCGGCGCGGGCGAGGAAGTCGCGGCGATCGACGACTTTGCCGCCGGCGAGCAGATTGCTCATGGTGATCTCGGCGATGGGGAGCACGTCTTTGCCGGCGACGGCGGGGTCGTTGCTGAATTTTTCCAACGCGCATCGCTCCATGTCGCGGTTCACATTCGACACGGGGCGGAAGCTGCCGCGCGAGACGAGCACGGCTTTTTTATGGAGGACTTCGCTCGGCTGAAGGACTTCGCGATTCGGGCCGAACATGGCGACGCCGCTGAGGCCGAGCTCGACGAGTTTCAGTGCGACGAGGCGGTTATCGACGGCGCGAAATTCGATGCCGCTGAAGTCGATGACGTCGATCTCGATGCGCGCGGGCGTGAGGGAATCGAGCAGGCGCTCGACGAGGACCTCGGGCTCGTGGTGGTGGAAAAATGCGCCGTAGAGGAGGTTCACGCCGACGATGCCGAGCGCCTCCTGCTGGAGCGAGGCCTCCACATCGACCATGCGAAGATGGATGATGATCTGGCTCGGCTGATCGCCTGGATGCGCCTGGAATTTCACCCCCATCCAGCCGTGGCACTCATTGCCGCCGGTGAAGCTGCGCGTGGTGACGGTGTCGGCGAATGCGAAGAAGGAGGTGGTCTCGCCGCGTTTATCTTGGAGACGTTCGAGGTCGAGATTGTATTCGCAGTCGAGCATTGACTGGAGCCGCGTACGCGAGACGTAGCGATCGGCGGTTCCGTAAATCGCGTCGCTCACGGTCATGTCGTAAGCCGAAATGCTTTTCGCGATCGTGCCCGCAGCACCGCCGACGCGGAAGAACCAGCGGACGACTTCCTGCCCTGCGCCGATCTCGGCGAGCGTGCCGTACCAGCGCGGGTCGAGGTTGATTTTAAGTGCCTTTGTGTGCGTGTCTTCCATTGGGCAGTTGAGAGTGAGTGGTTGAGAGTTGAGGGCGGGATCCGCGCTTCGGCGCTTGATGCGAAGAGGATTGAGGGAGGTGCTCTCAAGTCTCAACTCTCAACTCGACCTCATGATACTCGAGCGCCCATTCGCGCATGAATCGCACGCGGGTCGGGCGGATGCGGTAGATGATCAAATCGGGGTTGTCAGGCGTGCGGAGGTATTGGCGGAGCAGGGGATTGCTCTCCCAGATTTCGGCTAAAAGCGCGGCGTCGGTGAGGACCTCGGCGACGCCGGTGATGCGGAGCTGGTCGTGCGAATCGTCGAGGTAGCACAGCTCGACGTTTGGGTTCGCGGCGATCTCAGCGGTCTTGTGGTAGGCGCGGAGATTCGCCACGAAAATGGTGAAGCCATCGACGCACACGGGGGACACGGGCCGCACGCGCGGTTGGTCGCCGTCGATGGTGGCGAGTTGTGGGAAGCGCGCGTTTTTGATGACGGCTTGCGCGAGGGAGACGAGTTCGGCGGGGGAGAAAGTTTTCGGAGTCGGAGGAGGCATGGGCGGATGAAAGCATGGTTTGAGGCGTGGCGGCAAAGCTGCGCTGGGCGGTGGCGGCGGGCGCTGGTAAATGCAGCGGCGTGCGCTTGCTTACGTTGTTTCTCGTCGTGGGAATCGTCCTGCTTTTGCCGTTTTTGTTTTGGGGCGAAACGTTCACTCGCTGGCTCGATGACGATGCGGGCATCGAGTGGCTCCGCGGCTTTGGCGCGTGGGGTTGGATGGTGGTGATCGCGTTGCTGGTCGCCGATTTGTTTCTGCCGATCCCTGCGACGCCGGTGATGTCGGCGGCGGGCTTTTTGTATGGAGGTTGGATCGGCGGGCTGGCCAGCGCGGCGGGTTCGTTCCTCGCGGGCCAGCTCGGATACTGGCTTTGCAGGCGATTCGGTCGCGGCTTTGCGGTGCGGCTGGCTGGCGAAAATGACCTGCTTCGCGCGGAGAATATTTTCGATCGCAGCGGTGCGTGGCTGGTCGCGCTTTCGCGCTCGCTGCCGCTGCTGCCGGAAGTCGTTTCGTGCCTCGCCGGGCTCGCCCGGATGCCGCCGATGAAATTCACGCTAGCTCTCGCGTGCGGGTGTCTGCCGATGGGCTTCGCCTACGCGGCGATCGGCGCGGCGGGCCAGTCGCGCCCCGGCCTCGCGCTCGCCCTCAGCGCGCTGGTGCCCGCGCTGCTGTGGGTCTTCGTGCAGTGGCGGATGCGCGGTGCCTGGCGGGAAAACTAGAGGCTACTTCGCGGGGGCGATGAAGAGTTTGCGGCCTTTGAATTTGATGCCGTTCAGCTTCTCCACGACACTCGCTGCCTCTTCTTTCGCAACATCGACGAGCGTCTGTTTGGGAAGCAGGTGGATCGCGCCGATGGACTCTTTCGGAATGCGCGCGACGCCCGCAATGACGCCGACCACATCGCCCGGTTGGATGTCGTGTTCGCGTCCGAGATTCATCGCGAGTCGCACCATTCCTGCCTCGTGCGATTTCGCGCCGGGCTCGGCGACGTTGCGTTTTCCGGCGGGTGATGGGCGCGCATTTTCACGCGGCAGGCGGTCGCGAAACTCGCGCTTTTCGGTGCGCGGCTCGCGAGATTCGCGTGGCGGGCGCGATTCGTATTTCGGGTAATCCCGCGACTCGTCGCGAGGTTCGCGTGGCTCGCGAAACGTGTGTTGTGGCGGTTCTTCGCGCGCCGGTTCGGGATTGCGCGGCTTGTCGTTGCCCGAGAGATGGATGAGCGCGGAGGCGATGTCGGTCGGCGAGTGACCGGCTTCGAGCAGGCGGTCGATGAGAGCTTCGTGGCGCTTGAATTCGCCTTTCTCGAGCGTCTCTTTCAATGAGTCGAAAAAAGCGTTGCTGCGCTTTTCCTCGACCTCATCGGCGGAGGGCACGCGCTCGCGCCGGATGCGGCTTTTCGTGAAACGCTGGATGTTCTCCAGCTTATAAATCTCGCGCCCGGCGACGAATGTGATCGCCCGCCCGGCGCGACCCGCGCGACCGGTGCGGCCAATACGGTGGACGTAGTCTTCGCCATCGTGCGGGAGGTCGTAGTTGAAGACGACTTCGATGTCGTCCACGTCGAGCCCGCGCGCGGCGACGTCGGTCGCGACGAGGAACTCGAACCCGCGTTTTCGGAATTTCGCCATGACGCGCTCGCGCGCGTTTTGCGTGATGTCGCCGTGCAGTTTGTCGGCGGAATAGCCGCGCGCGATGAGGTGCTCGACGAGTTCATCGACCATCATTTTCGTGGCGCAAAAGATGATGCCAAATTTGATGTCGTTGAGGTCAATGAGGCGGCAGAGCGCCTCGACTTTAAAGCGGCGATCGACTTCGTAATAGACCTGCTCGATCGCGGGGACGGTGAGCGCCTCGGCGTCGCAGCGCACGTTTTGCGGGTCGCGCGTGAAGCTCTTGATGAGTTGCTTGATCGGCGCGGGGACGGTCGCGGAAAAGAAGACCGTCTGCCGCTCGGCAGGCGACTGGCTGAGGATTTTCCGGATGTCTTCGACGAAGCCCATGTCGAGCATCCGGTCGGCCTCGTCGAGGATGACCATGCGGATTTGATCGAGCTTAAGCGATTTGCGATCAAGGTGATCCATGATGCGTCCCGGCGTGCCGATGACGATCTGCGCGCCCGCGTGAAGCCCGCGAAATTGGCGCTCGTAAGACGCGCCGCCGTAGATCGGGAGCTCGCGTACGCCGCGCTTGAACATCGCGAGTTTCGCCACCTCCTCCGCCACCTGCACGGCCAGTTCGCGCGTCGGGCAGAGGATGAGCACCTGGACAGCCTTCAGATCGCCATCCACCCGCTCGATCGCGGGGATGGCAAATGCAGCGGTCTTGCCGGAGCCGGTCTGCGACTGGCCCACCATGTCGGCGCCGCCCATGATGACGGGGATGGCCGCGGACTGGATGGGCGAGGCTTCCTCGAAGCCTATTTTGGCGATCGCCTTGAGCAATTCCGGCGACAGGCCGAGCTCACTGAAAAGTTTCTTTTGCATCGCGGCTTGTAACTTGGCGGGTCGCCTCGCGCGAGGATTATCGAGGACCGGACGCGGTCGCGCTTAAACAGCCGCGGGCTTTTCGCGGTAGAGGACCGCGACGTTTCCCACCCGCATGATGAGCTCGCTGCCGGTCTGCTCCACGATCTGCGGGACGATCGACTTCTTCTGCTCTTTGAATGCGATGAACTTCATTTTCACGAGCCCGTGTTGCGTGAGCGCTTCGTCGAGGCTTTTCAAAAACGCTGGGCTCATGCCGCCGTGACCGAGCTTTACGATCGGCTCGAGCCGTTGGGCGCGGGCTTTGAGGTCGGACTTTTCTGCGTTGGTTAAAGTGGCGGACATGGCGCGGATTCTGGCGGCGAGCGGGCGGGGGAGCGAGCGTGTTTCTCGACTCGCGCGGCTCGCCGTGTTAGCTCCCCGCGCGCCGATGACGACTCCGAACAAGATCACGATCACGCGGATTTTGATGATCCCGATCTTCGTGATGATGGCGATCTACTACGGCCGCAGTGTGGCGCGCGGCGAGCCGCTGGACTGGCAGCGCTGGCTTGCTATCGGAATCTTCGTGACCGCTTCCGCGAGCGATGGGCTCGATGGATACATCGCGCGTCGCTACAATCAAAAGAGCCGACTCGGCGTGATCCTCGACCCGATCGCGGACAAGGGGTTGCTGCTCGCGGGCATCATCACGCTGAGTTTTACGAACTGGAGCTACCAGTTCCCGCTGTGGTTTCCGGTTCTCGTGATCGCGCGCGACGTGATCGTGGTCGCGGGCGCGCTGACGCTGAATTTTCTCAACGGAACCGTGCAGGTGCGGACGCGCTGGACTGGGAAAACGGCGACGGTTTTTCAGATGATCGCGCTCGCGCTGGCGATGCTGCAGATCAATCCATTTTCCAAGACGATCGGCCTCCGCTCGTGGTCGGTGGATGTCGATACGATCGATGTCGCGGTCGCGCTGGCGGCATTTTTCACAACGGTCTCCGGCATCAGATATGTGATCGATGGGATCGCGCAGATTCACGACAAAGGGCACGGCGATCCGAAGGCGTGGACGGAAATTTGAGGGATTCAGTGTTCAGGGAGCGGCGTTCAGTGTTCAATCGCGGTCGGGCGCGCTTCCCGGAAACTGAAACCTGAAAATCGAACACTGAACACCGCATGCCCGAACGTATTGTCGCAATCGTAGGCCGACCCAATGTCGGCAAGTCCGCGCTCTTTAACCGTCTCGCGGGGCGCAAAATTTCCATCGTCCACGACATGCCCGGCGTGACTCGCGACCGCATCGCGACGACGTGCAAGATCGGCAATTTCCCGTTTACTATTTTCGATACCGGCGGCATCGGGAGCAATGTGGACGCGAGCTTCACGGAGCAAGTCCATGCCGAAGTCGATATTGCGGTGGAGACAGCGGACGTGCTGCTTTTCGTCGTGGATGGGCAGTCGGGATTGAACCCGATCGATGAGGAACTCGCGCGGCAGCTCCGGCGCGTGCGCAAGCCGGTGCTGCTCGTCATCAATAAAATCGACGTCGATCAGCATGCGCCGAATGCGGTGGAATTCAGCCGGCTCGGCTTTGAAAATCACATCGCGATCAGCGCTGAGCACAACCGCGCGATCGAGCCGCTGGTGGCGTGGACGGAGCGGCTGCTGCCGTCGCCGGATCATGCGAGAGCCGAGGCGGAGGCGCTGAAGCAGCCGGTGAAGATCGCGATCGTCGGGCGGCCGAATGTCGGCAAATCGTCGCTCACGAATATGGTCCTGCAGGACGAGCGGACAATCGTGAGCGAGATTTCGGGGACGACGCGCGACGCGATCGACATCCCGTATGCGCGGCACGGCAGCGACTACATTTTGATCGATACGGCGGGCATCCGTCCGCGCGGGAAAGTGTCGAGCTCGGTCGAAGTTTTTAGCGTCATGCGGTCGGAGTCGAGCATCCGGCGCGCGGATATTTGCCTGCTCGTGCTCGATGCTTCGATGGGTGTCACGGCGCAGGATAAAAAGATCGCCGGGCTGATCCAGGAGGCGCGAAAGCCGTGCGTGGTGGCGGTGAATAAATGGGATTTGGTGAAAGAGAAGACGGACGACAAGGCGTCGCTCACGGAGTTTCTCGATGACCTGCGGGCGGAGCTTTTCTTCCTCGATTACGCGCCGGTGCTGCTCGCATCGGCAAAGACCGGCGCGGAAATGACGCGCATTTTTAAGACGATCGAACGGATCAAAAAAGAGGCGCAGGATCGCATCGGCACCGGGCCGCTGAACCGCTTGCTCGCCGCCGCGACGACCGCGCATCCTTCGCCGATGCAGGCCGGGCGGCGGTTCAAAATCTTGTACGGCACGCTCGCGGACACGCGCACGCGCTCGCCGATCCCGATCCCGGAGATCGTTCTTTTCTGCAATGACGAGAAGCTGCTGGTGGAAAGCTACCGGCGTTTTCTGGAGGCGCGCATCCGCGAGGCGTGGCCATGCACGGGCTTGCCGCTGCTTTTCCACCTGCGCCCGCGAGAGGTGAAAGGCTCGGCGAAGCAAGCCGCGCGCGGTCGAAAAGGGGGCGGCGAGCAGAAGCCGAAAACGCCGCGTGCGCAGGAGCACGCATCTCGGAAGCGCGACATGTATCCCGCGGGGAAAAAGCGCCCGGCGCGCGGAGTGACGGGGCGGCGGCAGGGAGGTTGAGTCGCCCACCTTTGACCTTCCCACTGCGCCTCGTCGGCGCCTAGCCTCGCCGCCCCTTTATGAGCCAAAAAATGAATGCTGCTGTCGTCGGTTGCGGGATCGGAAAAAGCCACATGCTCGCTTTTCAGAAAGTCTCCGACCTCTTCAATCTGCGCGCGATCTGTGACCTCGATGCCAAGAAAACGCAGGAGCTTGCGGACGAGCTGAAAGTCCCGATCACCTACAATTCGCTCGAGGCGCTCTGCGCCGATCCCGAGGTGGATGTCATCGATCTCGCAACTCCGCCGCATCTCCATTTCGACCAAATTCGCCAAGTCCTCGCGGCAGGGAAGCATGTCATCTGCGAGAAGCCGCTCGTCCCTTCGCTCCAGCATGTCGATCGGCTCATCGAGATCGAAAAATCGAGCGGCAAGCGCGTCCTCCCGATCTTCCAATATCGGTACGGGCACGGTCTGCAGAAGCTGAAGCTGCTCGTCGATCGCGGACTGGCGGGCAAGCCGCACACGGTGAATATCGAGACCTCGTGGCGCCGCCGCGACGATTACTACGCGATCGCGTGGCGCGGGAAGTGGAAGACGGAACTCGGTGGCTGCTGCCTCACGCACTCCATCCACGCGCACGATATTTTGACTTACATCAACGGCCCGGTGAAGCGCGTCTTCGCCCGCTGCGCGACGCGTGTGAATCCGGTTGAGGTGGAGGATTGCGCGGCGATCACTTTTGAAATGGCGGACGGCTCGCTCGCCGGATCGACGACGACGCTCGGGCGCGCCGACGAGATTTCGCGACACAGTTTCGTCTTCGAGCGCCTGAGCGCGGACAGCAATCTGCGAGCCTACGATAGCTCAGGTGACCCGTGGGTTTTCAAAGGCGACACAAAGGCGATCCAAGAGGAGATCGATGCGGCGCTGAAAGATTTCGAGCCCGAACCGGAGCACTATCAGGGGCAGTTCGCGCGTTTTCATGCTGCGCTGGAAAATGGCACCGACCTGCCCGCGACGCTCGCCGATGCCCGGCAATCACTCGAACTCATCACTGCAATCTACCACTCTGCGGACACGGGCGAGGCGGTCGAATTGCCGCTCACCAGCGAGCACCCGAAATACGCAAACTGGACTCCCTCGAAATTTCGCGAGTAGTCCTGAGCGGGCGGTCTGTTTCGAGGTTCGCGCGACGAATGCCGCAGATCGTTCACGTATTCTTCAGCACGCCCGTGCTGTCGCCGATGCGGTCGGCTTTGACTCCAATCTCACCGAGCATCGAGAGGTAGAGATTCGTCATCGGCGTGTCGGTTTTGAATTTCATGTGCTGGCCGGGCTGAAAGTCGCTCGCGCCTTTGCCGCAAAGTAGTACGGGCAGGTTGTTGTGCGCGTGCGCGTTGCCATCGGCGATGCCGCTTCCAACGACGATCATTGAGTTATCGAGCACGCTTCCGTTGCTTTCGCGCATCCCTTTGAGCTTCCCGATGAAGTCTGCGAACTGCTCCATGTGGAAGTGGTTGATCTTCGCGATCTTCGCCTTTTTCTCCGCGTTGTTTCCGTGGTGGGAGAGTTCGTGGTGCCCCTCATTCACTCCGATGAAAGGGTAGGAGCGGTTGCTGCCTTCGCGCAGCACCATGTAGCTCGCGATGCGTGTGGAATCGGTCTGCATCGCGAAGGCGAGCAGGTCGTACATGATCTTCACATGCTGCGTGAAATCACCGGGGATTCCGTCCGGCCGTGGGATCGTGGGACGCGGCATCGCGGCGCGAAATTTCGTCTCCTGCTCGATGGACACCTCGGTCTCGCGGAGCGCGGTCATGTATTCATCCATTTTGCGGCGGTCGGTCGCGCCGAGCTGTTTTTGCAGCGCGCGCGCGTCGTCGCAAACCATGTCGAGGATGCTCTTGCGCGACGCCTCGCGGACAGCGCGCCCGGCGGCAAGGTCGGGGTCTTCCTGTGAGCCAAAGAGCTTGTCGAAGACGAGCCGCGGATCGGCGGTGGGTGGCATCGGAGTGTTCTCGTTGCGCCAGGAGATGTTGTTTTGGTACGCGCACGCGTACCCGGAATCGCAAGCGCCCGCCTGCCTCCCGGAGCTGTCGCAGCTCAGCTCGAGAGACGGGATTCGCGTCTTCGTGCCGACTTGCTGCGCTGCGACCTGATCGACTGAGACGCCGATGTGAATGTCGGAGCCCGCAGTCTTGCGCGGATGCACGCCGGTCAGGAAGCACGCGTTCGCGCGCGCGTGATCGCCCGGGCCGTCGCCGAGGCCTTTTGCGTTGTTGTGCGCGAGTCCGCTGAGGACTGAGAAATTTGTGCGATGAGGCGCGAGCGGCTGGAGGATGGAGGGCAGCTCGAATGCGCTCCCGGCGGATTTAGGCGTCCAGTTCTCCATGTCCATCCCGTTCGGCAGATAGACAAAAATGAGCCGCTTCGGGATGCCGCCGACCGGTCCCACAGCGCGGCTGAGAGGTGCCATGCACTCCAGCAGCGGCAGAGCGATACAGGCGCCGAGCCCCTTGAGAAATGTGCGGCGCGGGAGGCGGAGAGACGCATTTGTGATATGCATGGCGTAAGACGAAATCTTAGTCCGAAGTATCTGGATCGGCAACGCGGCAAATTATTCGAGCCGCAGTCTCGATCCCGCTCTCGAAAAGGCAGGGATATTTCAGTTTGCGGTTCGACCACCGTGGCGGTCAGTTGCGCGCCTGGTCGCAGGCATCTCAACCCATTCTTTCATGAAGCACTCCACCATCGAACCGCTCGAAGCCCGCATCGCTCCGGCGATGCTCTTGAATTCCACGACCGTGATTTTCCACGATCTCGATGGCGACGACGTGACGGTGAAATTTTCCAAGCCGATCCTCAACAGCCCGGTGACGGCGGCGCTTTTGCTGAAGTTCGACACGGGCTCGGTGCATGACGACGCGACAGATGACGGGCCGCAGCAGCTCCAGCTCATCGACCTCCAATCGCAGGTGGCAACCACCGTGAACGGTGTGAGCTTTTCAGTCACGGCGAAGCGCAGCGCAACGCGCGGTGGCGATGGGTTCGCGGATGTGGGATTTGTTAATGCTATGGGGCTCGATCTCGGCGTGGTGCAAATCGCGGGCGATCTCGGGCGCATCATCGCAGGCAACACGACGACCACGAGCGCGCCGGCGGTGAAGTCGTTGACGGTGCAGTCGATGGGAGAACTTGGGATTTCCACGCAGCAGGCGGGCGGGTCGTTGGCGAGCAGCCTAGATGGCGGACTATCGACGCTCGTGGTCAAAGGGAGCTTGCGCGATGTGTCGATCGCGGTGACCGGCGCGGCGGAGGGGACGATCGGCTCGGCAACAATCGGCGGTACGATTTTCGGCGGAGTCATCACGACGACTGGAGACTTTGGCAGCGTGAAGATCGGCGGTTCGTTGCTCGGTGGCGCGATGGATCACTCGGGGCGCATCGTGTCGGGTGGGGCGCTCGGGAGTGTGACGATCGGCGGCGCTGTGGAGGGGACGGGCGCGGACACCGGGATCGTGTCGGCGGCGACGACGATGAATTCGGTGAAGATTGGCGGCGACCTGCGCGGTGGTGCTGGGGCGAGCTCTGGGCGCGTGAGCACGAACACGGGTGACATTTCAAACATCACGATCGGTGGCTCGATCGCAGGGGGCGCGGGCCAGTCCAGCGGTGCGATCGAGGCGGGGCACGGTCTCGGGAAAGTGAGCGTGGGGCAGGACGTGCGTGGGGGCGCGGGGAGCGATAGCGGTACGATTTATTCGGATGGAGACATCAGCTCGGTGGCGATCAAGGGATCGCTCGTCGGCGCGGCAGGAGTCGGGAGCGCCTCGATTGTGGCGGACAATGCCATCGGGTCGGTCAAGATCGGCGGCAGCGTGCGCGGCGGCGTGGGGAGCGAATCGGGCGTCATTTCGAGTGACGACCACATCGACTCGTTGGCGATCGGCGGGTCGCTCGCGGGCTACATCGGGGCGTTGGGAATGGGCGGGGCGAATGGCGAAGGCGGCGCGACGATTTTGAGTGGGATGATCAAAAGCGTGAGCGTCGGCAAATCGGTCTATGGCGGGATCGGCGACGACTCGGGCGTGATCCGCGGAAGCTTCGACGGACTCGGGAAAGTCGCGATCGGCGGGTCGCTTGTGGGCGGCGAGGGGTCGGGCACGGCGTCGATTTTGGGAGATCAGATCGATAGCGTCTCGATCGGCGGCGACGTCCGCGGCGGTGCGGGGAGCGACAGCGGGACGCTCAGCGCGTCGGGCGGCGATCAGATCGGAAAGGTGAGCGTCGGCGGGTCGGTTTTCAGCGGCACGGGGAATGGGAGCGGCTGGATACTCGGCTACACGGGACTGCCGAGCGTCACGATCAAAGGCAGCCTCGTCGGCACGGCGGCGAATCCGGTCGTGATCTCGTCGAACTACGACTACGGCGACGCGAACCACGACATTCCCACGATCGGGAAGATGACGGTCGGCGGGCGCGTGGAGTTCGCGCAAATCCTCGCCGGGTATTCCGGGACGACGCCGATCAGCGCCGACTCGAAGATCGGCAGCATCACTGTCGGCGGCGACTGGATCGCGAGCAGCATCGCGGCGGGTGTGCGAGTGGGGACAGATGGAAAATTTGGCACTGCGGATGACGCGCGGAACCCCCTCAATTCGCCGCCGCCGTCCGGCACTAATCACCCCGAGTTTTTCAAGTCGAGCATCGGCAGCGTGACGATCAAAGGCCAACTGCTCGGCACGCCGACGGACGTGAGTGGAGCGGACGCATTCGGATTTGTCGCCGAGAGCATCGGTTCGATCAGAATTGGGACGACGAAGGCGTCGCTGACATCTGCAGTCGATGCCGTGCCGCTCGGCGCGACCGGCGATTTCATCGCGCGGGAAGACGTGGGTGGGCCGCAGATCATGCTGCCGGTGCTCATCGGCGGCGTGGACGTGAGCGGCTCAGGAAAAGCGTTCACTTTCACCGATGTGGATGGCGACCTCGTGACAGTGAAGACGAACAAGGCGGTGCTCGACGCCGCGGACTTCATCACGGTCCCGTCGGGCTCCGGTTATCAGCTCCAAGAAATCCGCGTCTCGAATCACGGCGACGCGGCGCGCGGGCTCTCGATCACCGTCAGTGCGAAGCCGCAGGATTTGAACGATGACGGCGTGCTCGACGGCGACGGGTCGGTGAATATCGGCTACATCAATTCGCTCGGAGTCGATCTCGGTGCGGTGAAGATTGCGGGCGATCTCGGCCGGATTGAAGTCGGCGACATGATGCTGTCAAACGGTTCGCTGAAATCGCTGAGCGTGCAGTCGATGGGCGTTTTCGCGCTGAGCACGCAGGCGGCGGGTGGAAATCTGCGGAGCGATTTCAGCGGGAAAGTCGGGGCGATCGGTGTGCGCGGTGACATTCTCGATGCGGTGCTGGAAGTCTCCGCTACTCAAACATGGCTGGGACCCGGAGACGCGTCTGCGAGCGGAGACATCGGGAAACTCACCATCGGCGGGTCCCTGCGCGCCGGCGCCGACAACCTGAACGACGTGGAGGGCGGCGTCTTTGCAAGCGGCAAGATCGGGTCCGTGAAAGTCGGCCGCGACATCATCGGCGGCGCGGGTGAGGGCAGCGGGCAAATCTTCGCTGGCGATAAAATCGGTTCGGTGAAAATCGGCGGTTCGATCGTCGGTGGAGCGCTCGACGATAGCGGGTTGATCGAGTCGGAAGTCGGAATCGGCTCTGTGACCGTCGTCGGCGACTTGATCGGCGCCGCGGGCGAGTATAGCGGCGCGATCTCGGGAACGCTTTCTCTCGGATCAGTGAAAATCGGCGGCTCCATGCTGGGTGGCAGCGGTGAAGAGAGCGGCGGCGTCTCAGCGGAGGACCGCGAAGGCGTCATCAAATCCGTGACGGTCGGCGGCGATGTGATCGGCGGCGGCGGCGAACGAAGCTCCTACATCCATGCTGGCAATAAACTCGGCGTGGTGAAAATCGGCGGTTCGCTGGTGGGTGGCGTTGGCTTGACGAGCGCCGTCATCTACGCCGGCACGGCATTTGCCGAGCCGCATTTTATCAAGAGCGTGAGCATTGGCGGTGACGTCATCGGTGCCGTGGGCCAAAATTCGGCGAATCTCGGCTCAGCATTCAGCAGCGTCGGCGCAGCTTCTTTCCTCGACATCGGCAACATTGCGGTACGCGGCAGCATCGTGGGCGGCGCGGGATTTGGCAGCGGATCGATCACGGCGGGGAATGTGCCGAAAATCGCAATCGGAGGCAGTGTCATCGGAGCGGTTGGGAATAGCGCGGAGATCCTTGTCACCGGCACTGCCGGCTCGATCACCATCGGCGGCTCGCTCATCGGTGGTGCTGCTCCGGGCAGTGGATATCTCAGCGCGCAGAAGCTCGGAAAGCTCGCGATTAAGGGCGACCTCCGTGGCGGCGGCAGCGACTTTGCCGGCTACATTTTTGCGAATCTCGACGGTGCAAAATCAATCTCGATCGGCCGCTCGATTGTCTCCGGCAACGCAGCCAAGACCGGCGCCATCGACGTCAACGGCCCGCTCGGAAGCCTAGGGATCGGCGGCGACGTGATCGGCACGGCGGCGAATCCCGTGAACATTTCCGCCCGCGGCACGGACTCGCAGACCAAGCCGCTCGCGATCGGAAACCTGACGATCAAAGGAAGCGTGGCGTATCTCAATATCCTCGGTGGCTTCGCTGGGTTCAGCGCGCAGGCGCTCAATGCGGATGCCAATCTCGGGAAAATTTCCGTCGGCGGAAGCTGGACCGCGGGCAATATCAGTGCCGGCGTCGATCGCGGCGGTGACGGGAGCTTCGGCACTAACCAAGACAAGCGCGGCGCGTTTGGAAACGACGCGGACAAATACTCGAAGATTGCGAGCATTACCATCAAAGGCCGCGCGATGGGCACTATCGACACCGTCAGCGGCACCGATCATTTCGGATTCGTGGCCGACGAAATTGTTTCCGTAAAAATCGGCGCAGTGAAATTCCCGCTCGTCAAAAATGCCGGAAACGACAATGAAAATCGAATGGACGCCGCGCTGCTCGAAATCGGTCCCACCGGTGACTTCAGCGTCCGCGAAGTGCCGATTGTAATCTGAAGCTCGGCGGAAAACGGCGAACGAGTTCGATCCGCAAGGCTGCAGAGGACTGCCATTCCCGCACGAGGATTAGCTCTATTGCAGAGCGGCGAACTAGCCGCCCCGCATTCTCGCTTTCGGCCATTACCTCTTTCTTTTCCTACTGCCCGTGCTGCTTGGCGTTCGGATCGTCGTCGGGATTTTTCGTCCAGACGATGTCGGTCTGCGGAAAAGGGATGCGACCGGTTTCAGTGAGCAGGTCTTTCGAGTCCACGGCTTCCGCGTGGCCGTCCATGAAGGTCATGATACCAGTCGTGCCGTAGCGGGTGACAAAGGACTTCGCGCTGCCTTTGCAACTGCCGTCGTATTTCGGTTGCGTTGGGATTGCCTTTGGCTCGCTAGGGAGGCCCTGCTCGAGGAACATCACTGTGCGTGAGGGGCGCTGCACCATGCTCATTTTCGGCGGCTCCTTGGTCCCGCTCGCGTCCTTTTGCGAGAGCTTCGTGTTGATCGCAATCGCGAAGAGTGGCTCTTTCAGCTTCTTGTCGGACTCGGGATATTTGGCTCCAGGAAGCCAGATGAGATTCGCTTTAGTATAAAAATCGCGGGGCGACGTTGCGAATTCGCCGACCGTTTTCTGGCCCAGAATCTTCGGAAGAGCATTGTACCACGCTTTGTTTGCGGCTTCGTTTGCTGCGTTTTGCCAGGTGTCCGGCCCCTTTGCGTCTTCTGCGGGGAAGGTGCCGTCGTTCTGGCTTGTGTATGTGCCAAACGCGGTGGCGAGCTGCCTCATGTTGTTGATCGCCACGGCTTTACTCGAGCGCTGCTGGACGACGGAAATGACGGGAAATGCAATCGCCGCGAGCACGAGGATAATCGCGATGACGACGAGGATTTCCATCAGGGTGAATGCCGCGCGGTGTGCGCGGGCGGGGATGCCGGGGATGCGGTTCATGTTTTCGATGTGCAGAGTGGAGATCAGGTGGCGAGGGCGCGGTTTGGGACGGTAGAGGTGAGCAGGACGCGATTGTTGCCGTTGAGCTGCTGGAGCGCGGCGACGAATTCACCCGGCTTGAGCACGTCTTTGAGGTGAACATTGTAGCGCAATTCCGTCATCATGCCGGCTTGAATTGATTCGACGGAGATGAGGTCGAAGTCGTGGAGATGCGAGGCGAAGCATTCGCGGAAAACGGTGTCGTGGTCGATGTCGTTCGTCACGCGGATGCGCAGCCGATGCGAGGCGCGCGCGGGGGAGAAGATGTCGGCTTTTGAAAAGATGTAGATGATCGCGCAGAGGATGATCGTGGTGACGGTGGCGAGCGCGTAGGCCCGCGCGCCGACGCCGAGGCCGGCGGCCATCGCGAGGAAGATGAAGCCGATGTCGCGCGCCTGCGTGAGCGAGGTGCGGAAGCGGATAATGGAAAAGGCGGCGAAGATGCCGAAAGCGGTGGCCTGCGCGTGCTCTTTATCGACATGCACGACCATGACGACGACCGAGACCACGGTGCCGAGGATGAGGAGCGAGTGGATGTAATCCTGCGACAGGTCGCTACCTTTGTAGGTGGCCTTATATACCGCTGCGATGAGGAGATTCAGCAGAAAGCTGAGGCCGATGGCGTAGATGATCTCCTGAAGGGGGGCGATCGGTTTGTCGAAGCCCATGACTTCGTTGATGAATTGGTAAATCGAGTCGTCCATGCGTGGTGAAGAGGTGGCGGGCTATCCCGCAGCGACTGCGGGCTGTGGGTCGGAGGGGCCGGTGGCGTCGATGAGCGAGGGGTTGAGGGTTTGCGGGGTGATTCCGTAGTGCGCCTTTGCGCGACGCCCGCCGATTTGCCGGTGGAGGACGGGGTCGCCGTCCTCGAGCGCGTTGTTGTATTTGCTGTGGCTCTGCAGGATGCAGTGGTGCTCGCCGAGCATTTTCGTGAGCCAAAAAGGCACCGCGCCGGTGACTTTCACCTCCATGACGGAGTAGCCCTCGGGCAGCATGAAATTCTCGAATCGCCGGTCGTCCGGGGTTGGCGTCAGATTTTCCATCCGATACGCGATGCCGGTGTCGAAGGTGATGCGCAGGTCCGAATCGGGATCGACATCGGCGAATGCCTGCCGGTCGTATCTCATGCAGCAGCACGGTGCGAAGTGGCGCTCGCGGACGAGCTTGTGAACCTCCTCGACGAGCCGCTGGTCCATGATGCGCATCGGGATGCTGACGTTCTCGCCGTCGGCGATGCGCAGCGCGTCTTCGAGCGGCACGCGGAGGCGGCGCTTCACTCCGCGGCCGTCGCGCTTGTGCTTGATCTCCACGAAGCACGTCGGCGGTAGCGCGCCGTCGAGGCTGCCATAGACGCGGACGCGCATCTTCCGGCGGTTGCCGAAGCCGCGAACTTTTTCCCAGTAGCAGTCGCGGTCGGCGTTGTCGTAGTAGAGGCTGACGATCGGGTAAAATGCGCCGTCGCCGGCATTCTCATCGGCGCGCAGATGCGGCAGCAGGTGAGGCATGAGGCCGTCGCGCTGCTCGCGTGTGATCACGAATTTGATTTCGAATCGGTCGAGGCGATAGCTCACAGAGGGGGTTGCTTTGGCGAAAGGGAGGCGGCGGGTGGGGCGTTGTTAAATAGGGAGCGTGCGGCGGCTTGAAAAGCGGATTGTGAAATCGCGGTGAATTTTTTCGCGCCGCGGGAAGGGTCAATCGCCGCCGAAGAACTTTTTGAACGAGCGAAAGACGCCGCCGGATGCGGGCTTGCGCGGGCGTTCTTCCTCCTCGGTGAGCGCGCCGCCGCGGTGAATGTGGCAGGGATCGCGCGGGATCACGGACGCGGGCAGGTCGATCGAATACGCCTTGCCCGCGCGTTCGCAGGCGGTCGTCGCGAATTCATTTGAAAGTGAGCAGACCTGCGTGCGCTGGAGCGGCCCGGGCGGTCGGAAATCCGCAGCGGGGTAGCGGTTAGCGGGTGCGGCATTCATGACATCGACCCAAATCGGTAGCGCGAGCGCAGCGCCGTACCCGTGCGGGATAATCGTCTGCGGGCGGTCGAGCCCGACCCACACCCCGCACGTCAGCGAAGTGGTGTAGCCCGCAAACCACGCATCGCGAAAATCATTCGTCGTCCCCGTTTTCCCCGCCGCAGTTTTCTTGAATCCCAGCGCGCCCGCGGTCGCCGCCGTGCCGCGTTCGAACACCTTCTCCAGGGTCGAAGTCACGAGCCAATTCACCCCCGGATCGATCGCCGGACGGCTCACATGCGCCGCGCGATACACGATCGCGCCATCCGACGTGTCGATCCGCTCGATGATGTAGCTCTGCCGCCGAATGCCGTTATTTGCGAACGTCGAATACGCCGACGTCAGCTCCGACACCGTGCTTTCGAACGCCCCCAAAAACGCCGCCGGCTGCCGCGTCATCCCCAGAATCCCGACATCCTCCGCGACCTTCTCCACCGCCTCCAGCCCCGCGCGCTCGCCCACCCGCACGCTCATGGTATTGCGGGATAAAATCAGCCCGTCCTCTGCCGGGAGCACGCCCTTGTTCGTCCCGTCCGAGTTTCCCGGCGTCCAATTTCCCGCCCCCGTGATCTCGCCGCGCTCGATCGCCTCATCGCTGATCGCCGCGCCCGGCAGCATCCCGCGCGCAAACGCCGCCGCATACACAAACGGCTTGAACGTCGAGCCGACCTGCCGTCCCGCCTGAGTCGCGCGATTATATTTGCTCTCGGAAAAATCTCGCCCGCCGACCACCGCGCGGATGCCGCCGGATTTGTTGTCGATCACCACCACCGCTCCTTGCAGATATGGCGTCTGTAGCTCGTCCTCCTTCGCCTGCTGCGAAAAATTCACGCGCTTCGGATGCGCGTATCCCGGCCGCGACTCGACTTTTCGGAGCTGCACGTCGATCGACTTTTCCGCCGCCTGCTGGAGCGTTGGATCGATCGTCGTGTAAATCTTCAGCCCACCGTCATCGCGCTGCGCATCCGAGAGCAGCAGGTCGAGTTCGCGCCGCACCGTGTCCATCGCATAATTTTCCTGCGCCGACAGGACGCGCTTTTTCGCCACGATGAGCCGGTCATCCTTCTGCTCCGCAGCCACGGCGGTCGAGATTTTCCCCTCTTTCGCGAGCCGGTCGAGCACGGTGTCGCGCTCGCGTTTCGCGCCTTTGGGATTTGTGAAAGGCGAGAATCTTCCGGGGCTCCGAATGATCCCAGCGATCGTTGCGCCCTCGCCGATCGAGAGCTGGCTGGCGTGCTTGTTGAAATACGAAAGGCTCGCCGCCTCGATGCCATAAACGCCAGCGCCGAAGTAAATTCGGTTCACGTAAAACTCGAGAATTTCATCCTTTTTAAACCGCTGCTCGATCCGCACCGCGATGAATGCCTCGAGCAATTTGCGGTGAATGTTTTTGCGATTTCCCACGCGCTCCTCGGGGTAGCTGTTTCGCGCGAGCTGCTGCGTGATCGTGCTCGCGCCCTGTGCCGCGGAGCCGCGCGTGAGATTTCGCACGATCGCGCGCGCGACGCCGATGGGATCGACGCCGTGGTGCGAGTAAAAGCGCGAGTCCTCGCGTACGAGCAGCGCGTCGAGAAAATTGCGCGACACCTCCGAGAGCGGCACCACGATGCGATTTTCGCCCTGGAGCCGACTGTAGAGTTTGCCGTCCATGTCATAGACGATCGAGCGCTGCGGCATCTCCTTCACCGCCTCCATGTCGAAGGTGGACGACCAGATGCCATAGATGACGCAGACCACCGTGCCGACCACGAGGCACAGCAGGGCGAGCCAAAACAGGAGCCACCGAAAGAAGCGGCGCGGCGGCTTTTTCGGGGCGTTTTTTTTGCGGGAGGAAGAGCGGGCCAAGTGGGTGGGATGATCGTCAGTCGATGCCGTGCGGGCATTTCAGCATCGAACATCGCACGCCGAACATCGAAGTGAAAAAACGCGCCGCCCCAAAACTTCGATGTTCGATGTTCGATGTTCGATGTTCGATGTTCGATGGTTCTCCCAAATCCGTGCGAATCGACATTCTCTCCCTTTTCCCGCAAATCCCCTCCGCCGCTCTCGCCGAGAGCATCATCAAGCGCGCGCAGGAAAAGCAGCTCGTCGAAATCCACTCACACAATCTCCGCGACTGGACGCGCGACAAACACCGCACCACCGACGACACGCCGTACGGCGGCGGGCAGGGGATGGTGCTGAAATGCGAGCCGATCTTCGCCGCTGTCGAAGAGCTGCGCCGCCCGGATTCACGCGTCATTCTCATGTCGCCCGCGGGCCGTGTTTTTGTCCAGCGCATCGCAGCGGAGTTCGCGCTCGCGACGCATCTTATCTTGCTTTGCGGGCATTACGAAGGGATCGACCAGCGCGTGATCGACCAGCTCGTCGATGACGAAATTTCAATCGGCGACTACGTCCTCACGAACGGCGCCATCGCCGCCGTGATCGTGATCGATGCGCTCGTCCGCCTCATCCCCGGCGTCCTCGGCGACGACCAATCCGCGTTCGACGACAGCCACTCAAACGGCCTCCTGGAATTCCCGCAGTACACACGCCCCGTCGAATTCCGCGGCGCGCGAGTCCCGGACATTTTGCTCAGCGGAAACCACGCCGCCATCGCCGCCTGGCGCCGCGAACGCGCCATTGAAAAAACCCGCCAAGTCCGCCCCGACCTCTTCTAGCTGGGACTCGCCGATCCCGCCTACAGCTTCGCCGCCGAAAGCCCGCTCGCCATCGCCACGCGCGTCGCCTCGGCGCGTGCGTTTTGCACGAACGTATTATTTTCGCCCAGCTTCGCCCACGGACCCGTCGGCACCTCGTCGAATTCCACGAATTTCCAATCAGTTACATCCGTGTCCGCCATGCCGAGGAAGTCGCGCACCGCAGGCGAGACATCGAGCCCGGCACCGTGATTGAGATTCACCTTGGGCCGCTCATTTCCAAAAACATACTGCCAGTGATCGGTGCGAAACGGCCCCGCATCTTCCCACTGCGCGTAGCACACGCGATCCTTGAATCGAATCGCGAGCCAGCGCCCCTTGCACACCGTTTTTGTCGGCCCCTTGAACGCTGCGTTGAACCACGGAATGACCTTCGACGCCTCCGGCTTGTGTCCGTTTTTCGTGAGGTCGTTGTAAGGCAGCGCGACGTAGAACGGATTCTGTCCCGGGGTGAATGCGGCCGGGATGAAATTCACACGCTTCGCCGGATTCGGATCGTCCGTGCCGCCGTAATTCTTCGCCCAATTCGCATCCCACGCGCTGATATGATTCGGCACTGGGTTGTTCTTCGTCGGCTTTTCACCGATCCAAAAGGTCGTCGTCACGATCGCATTTTTCCATGGATACCGGTCCGCTCCCTGCGCCGGCGGGTCGGCGATCCCGACAGACGCGGGCGTTTTTAAATCCGGTCGCGCGAGCACGGACTCGCGCAGTTTCTTGGAATAGCTCATCTCCGCGGCTTTCGCGGCACCCGTGGGAACGAGTGAGGCGAGGGATGAGGCGACAATGGCGGAGGATCGGAGGATGCGCTTTCTCATAATGGATGGAGGTTGTGGCGTGAAGATCGCGCCGCGCGGTTCTGGGGTTGCCGCTACTGAATCGGATCGTAGGCCTCGATCCGGCGGTGTCAAAGCACCGAATTTGCGGAACGCGCGATCTTGGAAACGCAGTTGAAACAGCGCGCCGAACTCCGATAGCATCCGCGCCCCATGAAGAAAGCCGCTCTCTTTGCCACCGCCATTTTCCTCGCCGCACTCACGGGATGTAAGAGGAACGACTCCGGCGCGGCAGCGGATAAAGTCGTAATCGGCGAGTTCGCATCGCTCACCGGCGCGACTGCGAGCTTCGGCCAGTCGTCGCACAAAGGGACGCAGATGGCGATCGACGAACTGAACGCGGGCGACGGCCTGCTCGGGAAAAAGGTGGGACTAGTGACCGAAGACGATCAGTCCAAAGCCGGCGAGGCGGCGACTGTCGTGCGCAAGATGATTTCACGGGACAAGGTGATCGCGGTGCTCGGCGAAGTCGCGTCGTCCCGCTCGCTCGAGGCCGCGCCGATTTGCCAGCAGAGCAAAGTCCCGATGATCTCGCCGTCCTCGACGAATCCGAAAGTCACTGAGGTCGGTGACTACATTTCGCGCATCTGCTTCATCGATCCATTTCAAGGCACCGTGCTCGCGAAATTCGCACTTTCAAAAGGCTGGAAAAAAGCCGCGGTGCTGACCGATGTGAAGCAGGACTACAGCGTCGGGCTTTCGCAATATTTCAAAGAATACTTCTCGAAAAACGGCGGCACGATCGTGATCGAGCAGAACTACTCGACCGACGACACGGACTTCAACGCGCAGCTCACCTCGATCAAGGCGGCTGCGCCCGACGTGATCCTCGCGAGCGGCTACTACACGGAGGCCGGGCTCATCGCGAAACAGGCGAGACAAATCGGGCTGAGCGTCCCGATGCTCGGCGGCGACGGCTGGGATTCGCCGTCTCTCGTCCAAGTCGCGGGCGCGGCGATGGAGGGCAATTTTTTCTCGAACCACTTCTCAGCTGAAGACCAGACGCCGCTGATTCAGGATTTCATCAAACGCTACAAGGCCAAATACAATGAGGAGCCCGACGCGATGGCCGCGCTCGGCTACGACTCCGCGATGATTCTCGCGGATGCGATCAAGCGCGCGGGCACGACGGACTCCGAGAAGCTGCGCGACGCCGTAGCGTCGACGAAGGAGTACAATGGCATCACAGGCAAGATCACGCTCGACGACAAGCGCAACGCGAACAAACCGGCGGTGATTTTGACGATCAAAGACGGGAAGTTCAAATACGTGGAGACCGTGGCGCCGTAAGGCATGGACGACTGGGGCCGGTTTCTCCAGCAGCTCGTCAACGGGCTCTCGCAAGGGTCGATCTACGCTCTCATCGCGCTCGGCTACACGATGGTTTATGGCGTGCTGCGATTCATCAATTTCGCGCACGGCGATGTTTTCATGGTCGGCGCATACGCCGGGCTATTCCTCCATCGATGGCTCGTGCCGCTGCTCGGAGTGGTGCCCGGTTTCGGCGGCGCGCTGCTCATCCTCGCGGGCTCGATGGCCATCTGCGCCGCGCTCGGCATCGTCATCGAATGGCTCGCGTATCGCCCGCTGCGCACACGTCCACGGCTGATCGTGCTCATCACGGCGATCGGTGTTTCGCTGCTGCTCGAGTATTCCGCACAGCTCATTTTTGGCCCGAATCGCCAGCCATTTCCTGACCTCGTCGAGACACGGCTCGTCGGAGGCTTCGGCGGTTTGCTCGTGAAAAATACGCAGCTCATCGTGCTCGCAGTCACGCTACTTCTGCTCGGTGCGCTGAGTTTCATCGTGCTGAGAACGCGTCTCGGAATGGCCATGCGAGCGCTCTCGTTCAACCCCACCGCAGCTGCGCTGATGGGCGTGAATACCGACGTCGTCATCTCGTTCACCTTCGGCCTCGGCTCTGCTCTCGCTGCGGCGGGCGGCATTTTTTCGTCCATGCTTTATCCGCAGGTGCAACCGTTCATGGGAGTGACCGTCGGCCTCAAAGCCTTTGTGGCAGCCGTTCTCGGAGGCATCGGCAATATTCCCGGTGCCGCGCTCGGCGGCCTCATCATCGGCGTCGTCGAGACGATGGTCGTCGCCTACAGCGAGAAAATCGGCATCTCCTCCGGCTACCGCGACGCCGTCGCATTCGTTATCCTCATCCTTATCCTGCTCGTGAAACCGTCCGGCCTCCTCGGAAAAACGGAACGCGAGAAGGTCTGAGTTTTTGCCGCGATGCGCTGGTCTCATCTGCTCCTCATTTGCGCGCTCGTTGCCGCCGCCGTGGCGTCGGTTTTTTCGTCCCGAATCGATGACTACGTGGTGAATGTCGCGGTCCTCTGCGGCATCAACATGATTCTCGCGACGAGCTTGAACCTCGTGAACGGTCACACCGGACAATTCTCGCTCGGGCACGCCGGATTCATGGCTGTCGGCGCGTATGGATCGAGCGCCGTTTCACTCTTCGCGAGCCCCTGGTTGCTCGCGAAAATGGGCGGCGTCGGATTCGCCGCTAACCAAACGCTCTTCCTCATCGCGCTCCTGGCGGGTGGTATCGCAGCGGCTACCGCGGGCTTCATCGTCGGCGTTCCGTCGCTGCGTTTGCGCGGCGACTATCTCGCGATCGTCACGCTCGGCTTCGGTGAAATCATCCGCGTCATCGTGCAAAATACCGACGCCATCGGCGGCCCGCGCGGGCTCAATCAAATCCCCGGATTCACGAATGTTTTTTGGACGTTCGGTCTTGCCGCGGTCACCGTCTATGTGGTCTCCAGCCTCGTCGATTCGACGTACGGCCGCGGTTTTCTCGCCGTGCGGGACGACGAAATCGCGGCAGAGGCGATGGGCATCAACACGACCAAATACAAAGTCCTCGCGTTCGTGCTCGGCGCGTTTTTCGCCGGCATCGCGGGCGCGCTTTACGCCCACTACATCACCTATATCACGCCCGAGGGTTTCAATTTCATGAAGTCCGTCGATGTCGTCGTGATGGTCATTCTCGGCGGCATGGGCAACGTCGTCGGCGTGCTTCTCGCGGCGGTCGTGCTCACCGTGCTCAACGAATTTCTGCGCTCGTTCGAACAGTATCGGATGATCGTTTTCGCGCTGCTGCTGATCCTCATGATGATCCTCCGTCCGCAGGGTCTGCTCGGCGGCTTGCGCTGGCCGTTCAAAGGCAAAGTCGCGAAGAAAAAATGAACCGCCGCCTGCTAACGCTCGACGACGTTTCGATTCAATTCGGCGGCCTCAAAGCAGTCAGCGCGCTGAGCTTTCACATCGACGATGGCGAGCTTGTCGGCCTTATCGGACCGAATGGCGCGGGCAAGACCACCGTGTTCAATTTGATCACCGGCGTCTATGCGCCGACCGGCGGGCGCATCGACTTCGCGGGCCGCTCCGTGCATGGCCAGCGACCGTATAAAATCACGTCGCACGGCATCGCGCGCACGTTTCAAAACATCCGCCTCTTCGGCTCGATGAACGTCTTCGACAACGTCCGCTGCGCCTTCAATTTGTCGCTTAAACAAGGCATCGGTGCGGCGCTGCTGCGCGGCTCCACATTTGAATGCGAGGAGCGCGAAATTGAAGCGCGCGCGCTCGAGTTGCTGGAAATTTTCGGCCTTGCTGGCGAACGGGACACCGAT
Source organism: Chthoniobacterales bacterium (assembly GCA_038207335.1). Classification (GTDB taxonomy): domain Bacteria; phylum Verrucomicrobiota; class Verrucomicrobiia; order Chthoniobacterales; family Chthoniobacteraceae; genus CAIURC01. The sequence continues at coordinate 77,588 of JBBQZX010000009.1, forward strand.
TGCCGCAGCCTGCCATACGGCGACCAGAGGCGGCTGGAAATCGTCCGCGCATTGGCCACAAAACCAAAGCTGCTGCTGCTCGACGAACCCGCCGCCGGGATGAATCCCACTGAGAAAATCGAGCTGATGAGGCTCATCCGTTTCACGCAGGAAAAATTTCAGCTCGCAGTGCTGCTAGTGGAGCACGACATGAAAGTCGTCATGGGCATTTGCGAGCGGATCGCGGTGCTCGATTACGGCGTGAAAATCGCGGAGGGGACGCCCGCCGAGATTCGTGGAAATCCGAAAGTCATCGCTGCGTATTTAGGACAGGAGGCCGCCGCCGATGCTTGAAATCCGCGACCTCACAGTGCGCTACGGCACCATCTCCGCGCTGCACGGCATCTCGCTGAAAGTGGAGCAGGGGAGCATCGTCACGCTCGTCGGCGCGAACGGTGCGGGAAAGTCCACGACCCTCCGCGCAATCTCCGGGCTTGTGCCGGTTGCGTCCGGTTCGATCCGATACGGCGGCGAGGAAATCGCCAATCTGAAACCGCACAAGATCGTCGCGCGGGGGCTAGCCCATGTGCCCGAAGGGCGCATGGTTTTCGCCAATCTCAGCGTGCGCGAAAACCTGCTGATGGGCGGATACCTCCGCCGCGACCGCGACGAATTCCCCAAGAATCTCGACTACATCTACGGCATCTTTCCGCGGCTCAAAGAACGGCTCAAGCAAACCGCCGGCACGCTCTCGGGCGGCGAGCAGCAGATGCTCGCCATCGGCCGCGCGCTGATGAGCAAGCCGAAATGCCTCATGCTCGACGAGCCATCGCTCGGCATCGCACCAATCCTCGTCCGCACGATTTTCGACAAGATCGTGGAGATCAACCGCGAGTTGGGAATCACGATCCTGCTCGTCGAGCAAAACGCGAATCTCGCGCTCGAAGTCTCGCAGCGCGGATACGTGCTCGAGACCGGCGCGATCATCCTGGAAGACACCTCCGCCGCGCTCCGGCAAAACGAGCAAGTCCGCGCGGCCTACTTGGGCGGCGGATAATCGTGGGCCGTCATCATCCGGTCGGTTTCAACGATTTTGCCAGCGGCGAGCTTGCCATCGCGCAGCGCTGTGCCGTATCACTCACCTCAATGAAAACCTTGCTCCCCGCCCTCGTTCTCGCCGCGCTTCTCTCACTCAGTGGCGGTGCGTGCGCCTACGATTCTGACGGCCCGATTGTGGTGCCAAGGTCGGCGTCGCTCATTCCGCGCAGCGAGAAGCCGCAGTTTTACCAGCCGACACAGCGTTACTGGGGCCGGGATTACGTGGTTTATTACCATTTTGTTCCTGTGGAGGCTCACTCGCGCTTCACTCCGGTTTTCGGATCGAGAGAGCTTCAAATCACCTCCGAACAATTTACCGGTGCGGGTCCTGCGGGTCCGCGGCTGATCGTTTACACGAAGCCAAGATACAATCGGACGACGACCACCACGACCACGACCACGACCGGCTACGAGAAATAACTCGTCCGTTGGGCGAAAAAGTCCTTGGCAGCGCGACGCGCCCGTGGCAGCGTCGCGCTCCTTTTTTTAGGACACCTCTTTTTATGGCATACGCAATTTTCAAAACTGGCGGAAAACAATACCGCGTCTCGGCAGGCGACATCCTCGACATCGAGAAGGTCGAAGGCGAAGCAGGAGCGGAGGCGAAATTCGCCGAAGTGCTCCTCGTCGCGGATGGCGGCAAACTGAAATCGGGAGACGCGCTGAGCGGCGTCTCCGTCGTCGCAGAAGTCGTCGCACAGATCAAGGCGCCGAAAGTCATCGCTTTCAAATACCGCCGCCGCAAAGGCTACCACCGCACCGTCGGACATCGGCAAAAGCTCACTAAAATCAAGATCACGAGCATCCCTGCCTAAGTCCGTTTTCAACACCACTTTTTTCTCAATCTCATGGCACACAAAAAAGGTCAAGGCAGCGTCAAGAATGGGCGCGACAGCGTCAGCAAACGGCTCGGCGTCAAGAAATTCGGCAGCCAGTCGGTGATCGCCGGCAACATCATCGTCCGTCAGCGCGGCACGAAATTCCTGCCGGGTAAAAACGTCGGCCTCGGCAACGACTACACCATTTGGTCGCTGATCGATGGCACCGTCCGCTTCGACCGCGAAGGCCGCCGGGTGAACGTCGATCCGATCGCAACCGCGTCCGCGAACTAAATTCGAGCAGACAAGTTTCCGAGCGCTCCAGTCCTCACGGGCTGGAGCGCTTTTTTTACGGCATCTTGGATCCAGCCTTCAACTTCGCGTTCCGCCTCCAAAAGCGAGACGAGTTCCCGCGTGAAAACGCCACGCACGATTTCGGCTCTTCGCGGATTGCGGACGGAATCCAGAAGTTGACACTGGATCATGCCGACAACCCGTATCCTCGAACTGTCTTCCGGGCTCCGGCTTGCGATCGATGAGGACGGCGATCTGGGCGGCACGCCGGTCTTTTTCTTTCACGGCTGGCCGTCCTCTCGCCTGCAGGGCGCGGGGTTTGGGCCGGCGGCGCGCGAACTCGGCGTGAGGCTCATCTCACCTGATCGACCGGGCATCGGCCTGTCGTCGTATCAACCGGGGCGGCGGTTGCTCGACTGGCCGCCGCTCGTTCGAGAAACGGCGGAGCAGCTCGGCATTCCGCGCTTTCGCGTGTTGGCGATTTCCGGTGGAGGGCCCTACGGGGTGGCTACGGCGTTCGCGTTGCCGGATTTGGTCGAGACGGTTTCGATCGTCTCCGGCGCGCCGCCGCTCGGCCCGGACGTCGATCCTCAGGCCGTGTTGCCGATTTATCGCTGGCTGCTTGCCGTGCATCGGCGGCGACCCGGCGCGGTGCGCGCATTTTTTGCAATGGCGCGGCCTTTCGCCACCATCCGCCCGCCGCGTTGGATGTGGCCACTGTTGCTGCGGTTCGTGCCCGCAGCGGATCGCGAGGCGCTGCGCGATCCGGCAGTGTTCGATGGATCGTTCGGATGCTACCGCGAAGCGTGGCGCGGCAGCGCGCGCGGCGTTGCCTCGGATGCGGAGGTTTACGCCGCCGACTGGGGTTTTGAACCCGAGGAGGTGCGCGTCCCCGTCCGGCTCTGGCATGGAAAACACGACCGCAATTTCTCCTGGCGGCTTGCCGAGGCCCTCGCGCGCCGGTTGCCCGACTGCCGCACGCGTTTCATCGAAAATGCCGGCCACTACTCGGTCGCGGTCTCGCATACGCGCGCGATCCTCGAAGAGCTGATCTCGCCAAATCCGATTTGAGAGCGTGATAACGGATTCGCCGCATCCGTGCACGATTCGGTGAGCGCATCCTGACGACCTCCTCGCTCCTCGGGATGCAGCCCACGGTTGCCCGCAGCGGGCTACCCTGGGAAAGCGCCCGCGCCGTGGGGATGGGCAATCCCGGCCTACGGCACCAGCACCGCGGCGCTCTAAGGGCCCGTCCCCGCCGTGTTGAACGCCGCCACATGCAGTTCCGTCCCCGGCGGGATCGATAGCTCCGCGTGCGGCTCCGTCACCGTCGCCAGCAGCGTGTGCTCCGGCCCTTCCGAACCGTTGAAAACCTTGTAACCCGTCGCCCCCGTCACCGGCGACCATGTCACATTCGCGATGCCGCCCTGCAAGGGTTGCATCTCTCCCGCGATCCAACCCTTTCCGGGTCGCCACCTCTCCTCCCGCCCCATCCCAAGCTAGGCGCTCCTTGCGTCGCCCCAACCCTGGGCTGACCGATCCAACGCCTTCATCGTTCCCCCGCGCCATCCCTCCCTCCCCTCACTTCCCCTCCGCCCGCCACTTCGCAAGCGTCGTCCGAACCTTCGCGGCATCCGGGGCTTCGATCGCCTCGCGAATCTGGAGCGCCGCCTCCGCCCGCCGAATCGCCTCGGCCTTCTCACCCAGTAAGTCGAATGCCGGTGCCGAGTTCCAGAGATCACTGCCTTCTCCCCGCCGGTCACCGATCTCGCGGGCGATGACGAGGTGCTGCTCGTAGAACTCGATGGCCTTGCGCGCGTCGCCCAAGTTCCCGTAGGCGTTGCCGAGACTGCCGAGGGCGTTGCCTTCCCCGCGCCGGTCGCCGATCTCGCGGGCGATGACGAGACGCTGCTCGTGGTAATCTATGGCTTTGCGCGCGTCGCCCAAGTCGGCGTAGGCGGTGCCGAGATTGCCGAGGGTGTTGCCTTCCCCGTGCCGGTCGCCGATCTCGCGGGCGATGACAAGGTGCTGCTCGTAGAACTCGATGGCCTTGCGCGCGTCGCCCAAGTCGGCGTAGGCGAGGCCGACATTGCCGAGGCAGCAGCCTTCCCCTCGCGGATCGCCGGTCTCGCGTATTACGACCAGCGCCTGTTCGAAGAACTCGATGGCCTTGCGCACGTCGCCCACGTTCCTGTAGGCGTTGCCGAGATTGCTGAGGTTGTTGCATTCCCCGCGCCGGTCGCCGATCTCGCGCATTACAACCTGCGACTGCTCGTAGGAGTCGATGGCCTTGCGCGCGTCGCCCAAGTCGAAGTAGGCGTTTCCGAGATTCCCGAGGATATTGCCTTCCTGCTCGCGATCTTCGATGAAGTGCGCGGCGTCGCGCTGGGCTTCCAGCCAGCGGACGCTCTGGCGTGGATGGAAGCGGAGATTGCTGGTATAAACCACTGCGTTCACGAGCGAGAGGAGCAATCTGGCGGAGTCGCGGTCGAGTCGGGGCACCAGCCAGTCGAAGGCAGCTTCGAGTTGCACGCGCTCGCGGTCGAAGAGATCCAAGCCGGCGCGCACATTTTCGCCGCCTTTCAAATAAAGAGCGGCGGTTTCGTATCCCACATCGCGATAGTGCGCGGCGTGGCGGAGGTGGGCGGAGTCGCGGTCAGTGTCGGAGAGCTTGCCCTCGCAGAACTGGCGGACGAGATCGTGGAGGCGGAAGCGGGCGGCGGCTTCGTCCCACTCGACGAGCCTGGCGGTGACGAGCGTCTGCAGGGCGTCACGCGCGGTGTCGGCGTCCTTTTGCCAGACAGCGGCGACGGCGCGGAGGTCGAAGCTGGCGGGAAAGACGGCGAGGAGGGTCCAGTCGCGGCGCGTCTCCTCATCGAGGAGGCTGGCGCTGACCTCGAAGGCGGCATCGACTTCGCCGAGCCGGTCTTTGCGCTGGCGGAGGCGGGTGAGCAACTCGGGGACGGGCGTGAGGCTGCGATGATTGACCGCACCGGCGAAGACCGCGAGGGCGAGCGGGAGATGGCCGCAGAGCACGGCGTCGTCGCTTTCGCTCCCATGTAGACGCGGGGCCAGCCGGAGGAGGAGCGCGCACGAGTCGTCGGGGGCGAGGCAAGCGAGACGATGGACGGTAAGGCCGGGGATGGCGAACTGCGTGCGGGAGGTGACGAGGAGGAGGCAGCCCGCGGGGGGGAGGAGCGGGGAGACTTGCGCGGCGTCGGCGGCGTTATCGAGCAAGAGGAGGACGCGGCCGGCTTCGGCGAGGACGGAGAGGTAGATGGGCGTGAGATCGTCGAGTGCCTCGGGGAGGCGGGCATCGGGATGGAAGCTGTGGATGATCTGCTCCATCGCCTCGGCAGGTGTGACGGCCTGGATGGCGCTGCCGCGGTAGCCGCCGGCATCGGCACCGGCACCGCGGAGATTGAGGAAGAGCTGGGCGTCCGGGTAGCGGTCGATGAGACGGTGGGCGAGGGCGACGGCGAGGGCGGTCTTGCCGACGCCGCCCATGCCTTGCAAGCCCGAGATGGCCGCGCCAGCCCCGCCGCCGCCGAGCGTGCGGGCGAGTTCGTCGAGGATGTCATCGCGCCCGGTCAGCGGCGTGGCGGCGGGGAGCTGATGGCGAGGAGAGAGGCGCTGAGGTTCGCCACCGATCCGCACATTCGCACCAGCTCCGGCGACGATGACATGCCCACCGGCCTGCACTTCCGCTGCGTGTGTCGTCCCCGTGCCCGCCGCCGCGTGCTCAGGGGCTACGCTTTTGGGGGCGAGTCGTTCTCGCGGGTGATGGAGACGTCTTTCTTCGCGTCGAATTTCTTCGCCTCCAACGTGCCGCCGCTGGACGCGAGTCTCAAATCCCGGCGAGGCTCGCGCGCGCGCAAATCCAGCGGCACCGCCCGATCACAAGCCCTCTGGTAGCGGGAGTTGCGCGTCTTTCAAGCCGCCGTCCGGGATCGGCAGCCGCAGGGTCCAGAGGATCGCCTGCGTGACGAGTCGGCGATATTCGATGCGCTCCCAGTTTTTGTGAAAGTGGAGGCACACGAAGCCGAACGAGCGCCCACCATCCGGTCGATCCCACGCCCAGCCGATCGTCTCCTCGCGGCCCTCCAGCTGCGTGGTGAGCAGGGGTATGAAGGCGTCGGATTTTGGCTGAAGATCGAGCCGGTAGTAGAACTCGTCGTTGATCCGAAAATCGCCCAGCCCCGCGACTACCGGATGCTGCGGCGCGGCGATGTGGATGTCGTTTTCCTGGACCACGTATTTGCGCTGCGGCCCGCCGCGTGTGCCGCCGAGCAGCGCGAGTTGGCCAGCGATGAACGTTGCATCCTTTGCGCCGACCGACCAATGCAGCGCCACCAGCGCGCCCTTGCGCTCGCAAAACTTTTGCAGCGCCGCGTAGCGCTCCGGTGTCGCCTGCATCCACTGCGCGCCTTGCGTCACGAGCAGCACGATCCCGTCCGCCTTGTCGATGAGCGCCGGTCCTTCAGGCCACGGCTCGTCGGCCTTCACGATCGTCGTCGTGATGTCGGCGGCGAAGGGCTTGAACAGTTGCTCGATCACCTTCACGCCGGCCATATATTCATGCGTGCCAACCGGGTGTCCATCAGGCCCTTGGCCGATCAAAAGGACGCGCTTCGGCGCGGCATGGGTGCTGAACGCGAGCGCGGTGAGAAGGCTCAGGAAGAGGATGGAGAATTTCATGGGGTTTGGGGGATTGGTTGTGCCTACGCGGAATTTACGAGGCTTCGAGCGTAGCTGAGTTTGTCGATGTCCGCGGGGGTTTTGTCGCGGCGGATCGCCTTGATTCGGGGGAAGCGCAGCGCGAAGCCGCTTGCGTGGCGGGCGCTCGGCTGGATGGAGTTGAAGGCGATCTCGAGCACGATCTCGGGGCGGACTTCGCGGTAGCGGCCGCGATCGACGAGCGTCGTGGATTTGAAATGCTCGGTGAGTTCCTCGATCTCCACGTCAGTGAGCCCAGAGTAGGCCTTTCCGATTGTGAGCAGCGCGTCGGTTTCGTCGTCGCGCACGGCGAATGTGTAGTCGCTGAGGACGTGGCTGCGTTTGCCGTGGCCCATCTCCGCGCCGACCACGACGACATCGAGCGTCGCGAGTTCTTTCTTAAATTTGATCCACGCGAGGCCGCGCCGTCCGGGCGCGTAAATGCTCGCAAGGTCTTTGAGCATGAGTCCTTCATTACCGCGTTGCCGGGCTCCGGTGAAGGCCGCGTCAATGTCCGCGACGCCTCGGATTTCGTGGATCGGGGCGAGTTCGAGGCCGGCCGGGAAGGTGAGCGATTTGAGTGTTTTGCGGCGCTCCCGGAGCGGCTGCTTCAGCAGCGAAATGCCGTCGAGATGCAGCAGATCGAACGCTTTGAAGATGACGGGGATGTCGCTGCTTCCGAGGAAGAGATCATCGTCGGTTTTTCGCCCGAGACGTTTTTGCAGGTCGAAAAAGGTGAGCTTTTTCCCCGACTCGAATGCCAAGATTTCGCCGTCGAAAATCGCCTCGTGCGGGAATGCGCGCGCCGCACGGACGACCTCAGCGAATTGACCGGTCACGCGCTTTAGATCTCGCGTGAATATCTCCACGCGTCCGCCGCCGACGTGCAGATGAGCGCGGATGCCGTCGAATTTATCCTCGGCCCAATGCGGGCTGCCGGACTCCGCGATCCGGCACCACGCCGCTTGGGCGCTTGGTTCCGGGCTCGCGAGCATGACTTTGATTGGGCGAAAAATGCGCAGCGTCGCGCGGTCGAGTTCGCGGTGGGAGGCGAGGCGCGCGGTCTCGCCGATGTCGCCGAGGAGCATATTCGCCTCGCGCACTTCGTCGGCGCTCGTGGCGAACGCGACGGCGATCGCTTCCTCGACGAGTCCTTCTTTCAAGCCGATCCTCAGGTCGCCCGTGACGATGCGGACGACATAGCTCGCCTCGATCGGTGTGAGCGCGGCTAGCCGCTTTTGGAGCAGCTCGGTTTTGGCGAGTGGGCCCCCCGCGCGTTCGAGGTTGTCGAAAAACGCGCGAGATTCGACTAGGGAGAATGGCGCGGGCGCGGTGCGGTCGAGCAGGATTTCAAATGCGACTTTTCCAGCATCGGCGTGCATCCGGGAGATTTCGCGGAGCTGTGCCTCGCTGGTTTTGCTGACTGCGAGGAGCGCGCGTTTAATCACGGCCCAGCCGGTCTGCAATGTCCGCGGATCGGCTTGAGCAAAGGCGCGGCCGGTGAGAAATGTCGCGGCGATGGGGAGCTGCCACGCGTCGAGCGTGCGAAAATAGGCGCTGAGGGATTCGATCTTTTTGAACTTTGAGGGAGTAGCGGCGATTTGGTCGCAGAGGGTTGCGAATGCGTGGAATTGGGAGGCAAGGACGGGGTTTGGCCCTGCAGGCTTTTCGAGGGACGGCGTGCTGGAAGCCTGTGTCACGGCGCGGAGTGAGAGCTCCATTTGATTTTCCTCGCTCAGAGCCCATGCCTCGATGCCGCGCTCGCGGAGGTCGCGCGCGAAGGCAGCGGCGAAGCCGTGAAGCGTGAGAACGCGAGCGGGCTGGACGAGTTCGACGTATCTGAGCAAGTCGGGGTAGTCGGCGTGATCCGTGAGCGGAAAGGCGGCATCCACTTGATGCCGAAACATTGCGCCCGGATCGAGCGCCCAGCCAGTCAGCACGGCGGTGCGGCGTTTCTTGATTTTCGTCACCATCAGCGAGCGGTTCGTGCTCGGCGGACAGACAAGTACCTTTCCCGAGACCTCTCCGGCGGCGTAGCGGACGTAGCCTGCCGGGAAGTCCGGCTGGAGTTGGCGGTAGATTTCCGTCATCCGAAACACGGATGAGTGCAACATCGGCGTGAGCCCCGCTCGGAGCAGCGCGCAGAGGATTTCCTGCGACTTGCCAAGCGAGTATCCGAGCAGGACAGGCACCGCATTTTCCTCCAGTGCATCGCGGCAAAACTCGACCATGTGCGCGAGCGTCTGCTCGGTCGGCGGCATTCGATATTTCGGCAAGCCGTAGGTCGTCTCCATGATGAGCGTCTCGGCGTGGCAGGTCTCCGCCTTCTCGGCGGAGAGGCTTGGGCGCAGCTTGAAGTCGCCGCTGTAGAGCAGCGAGCCCGCGTCGGTCTCGAGAAAAAGCTGCGCCGAACCGAAGATGTGGCCGGCCGGGAGAAGCGTCATGCGCATTCCGCGGACAACCGTCGGCATGCGAAAATCGAGCACATTTTCTACGCGCTCGCCGGAGAGCCGCGCTTGCATGAGTCGCGCGGTGCCAGCGCTGGCGATGATTTCCGCGTGCTTCGCTATGTGGTCGCTGTGTGCGTGCGAGACGAATGCGAGCGGCTTTGCATCCCACGGATCGAGCCAGAGATCCGTCGCAGGAAGATGAATGCCGCGGTGATATTTGACGTCGATCATGCAATGCGAATTCTCATTTTAAAAACGGGCGCGCGAACCGCGATGCGTGCAGCAAAAAGTTCCGTGGCCGAGTTGGAAAAATTGACACCCGAATGCGCACAGGCGTAGTTTTTGCCGTCTCATGAAACGACTCCCGATCGGGCTGGTTTCGCTCGCGCTTCTTGCGGCAAATCTTTCTGCGGAACCCGCCCATCTTTTGCAAAAAGCGAATGTGCTGCCGCTCGCGCTGGACGATGCGTTCCAATTTCGCAAAACGAAGACGCAGCTCAACGACCCGAAAACCAACAAGCCGACGCTCGACCCGCAAATTGCGTTCGACCGCGCGCGGCTGAATTTCGGAGCGATCACGCAGGTTGATCGGCAGGAGCGTTACGGGCATTATTTCACCTTTTACTGGCGCGCCAACCGGAAGGCGGACGTGACGGTGCGGTTGGAGTATCGGCAGGAAAACCTCGGGGCATACGTGCAGGCGCAGGAGAAGACTTACACGGGGGCGAAGGGGACAATGACGACTGAATTCAAGGTGATCGGCGACGACTATAATACGGATGGGAAAATCACCGCATGGCGCGCGGTGATTATCGAAAATGGGAAGATCGTCGCGTTGAATCAGTCGTTTCTCTGGAACTGATTACATGCAAAAAGCCGCCCACATCTGTATTGTCTCTGAGTCTAAAAATCTTCTATCGGCCGCACTCGTCGGTGCCGCCCGCTAAAGCACTTCGCCTCTTGACCACACAAAGCTCCATCCTCGTCGGCACGACTGGCCGCACTGTCTCGGTGCGAGTGGAGGGGAAGGGTTCGTTTTTGAATAGCACGGGGCTGAAGGATTTTGCGAAGGAGATGACGAATCGCGGCTTCCGCGAATTTGAGGTGGACTTGTGCAGGTGCCCTGTCATGGACTCGACGTTCATGGGGACGATGGCGGGCATCGCTCTGCGGCTGCGCGAGATCGGTTCGGGATGGCTGCGTGTCATCAATCTCAACGACCGTAACCGCGACTTGCTCACCAATCTCGGGCTCGATCAGCTTTTTACCATTGCCGCCAAGTCCGCGGAACCGGTCGCTGCGCCCGCCGAGAAGCCGCTGGAAATGCCCGCGGTCGAGGACAAAACCGCGCGGGCCGAGACGATGCTCGCGGCCCACGAAGCCTGTGTGGAAGCCAATCCTGAGAACGCGGCGAAATTCAAGGACGTGCTCGAGTATTTGAAGCAGGACCTGCATTTGGCGCGGTGATTCGGGATGTGGGCCGCGTTCTTTTTTGGGTTGTTCGCGGCGACGGCGATCGGTGCGGTGATCGTGTATCGTCGGCAGGAGCGGCGCATCGTGGGGCTGGAAAAAGCGCGAGATCGGATCGAACTCGAGGAATCGCGGGTCTTTGATTTTTTCCATGGGCTCGGAGCCGCGGTGTCGGAGGACACGCGACCGCACGACCTGCACCGGCTCATCGTCGAGGGGGCGATACGCATCCTGGATGGGACCTCGGGTGCGGTCTATTTAGCGGAAAAAAAGAGCGAGCAACTCCGGCCGGAGTTCGTGTCGAAAGGCTGCCCGATGTTCGTCGAACTCATCGCGACGGCATGGAAAGAAGGCGAGCCACTTCTCCTGAACGACGACCCGCGGCTCGGACGCGAGGGACCGCTGCGACCGGCGTCCGCGATGGTAAGTCCGCTGATCTACGGAGCGCAAAAACTTGGGCTGCTCGTCGTCTCGCGAAAGGCAGGGAACGACCCTTTTCCCGCGAGCAGCTTCGCGATTTTCAAGTGCATCGCCGAGCAATCGGCGTTCGCGCTTTACAACGCATTCATCTTCGCCGAGGCGGCAGAGAAGAAGCGGCTCGACCAGGATTTGCAGGTCGCGCACGAGATACAGCGCATCCTGCTGCCCACGAATGCGCCGGATGTCGCGGGGTATCAAATCAGCGGAATTAACATCCCGGCGCGGCAGGTCAGCGGCGACTACTACGACTACATCGACATCGACGAGCAGCATTGCGGCGTGGCCATCGCGGACGTGTCGGGAAAAGGTGTGCCGGCGTCGCTCATCATGGCGATGTGCCGGAGCGTACTGCGGTCAAAGGCGGCAGGGCAGCATTCCTCGGCGCTCGTGCTGCAGCAGGTGAACGAGCAACTTTTTCCCGACATCCGGGAAGATATGTTCATCAGCATGGCCTACGCGGTTCTCGACCGCGAATCGCCGGCGATCACGCTCTGCCGCGCGGGGCACGACGCGCCGCTGCTCTACTCCGCTCGGGAGAAGACGATCTCGAAAATCAACCCGCCCGGCATGGCTCTGGGCATTGACAGCGGAGGTGTCTTCAATAGGGTTACCGCCGATTTTTCCCTTACGCTCGAGCCCAACGACTGCCTCATCCTTTACACCGACGGCGTGACCGAGGCGCTCGACAAGCATGGGATGGAATTCGGCATGGAGAACATGATTCAGTCGATTCTCTCGAGCGCTTCCGAAGGCGCGGCGAGGATCGTCTCGAAGCTGACCGACGATTTGCACGAATTCGTCGGCGCATACCCGCAGCACGACGACATAACTTTGATAGTGATTCGAAAAAAATGAGCAATCCAACAACCGACGAACCGACCGCGAACCCTGATGAATTCAACGATGCGAGCCTGACCGAGGATTCGTTGCTGGAGAAATTGCAGGCCGATCTCGATCGTTTCCGCGACCACGCGCTGAGGACCCAGGCCGACTTCGACAATTTCCGCAAAAGGGCTGCGCGTGAGAAAGAGGACGCGGTGAAATATTCGAACAGCTCGCTGCTTGAGCGGCTCATTCCGATCCTCGACAATTTCGAACTCGGGCTCGGTGCGGCGCGGGCGAGCGGCGAAAATTCGCCGATCCTGCAGGGGATGGACATGGTGTCGAAACAGCTCGCCGATTTTCTCACGCAGAGCGGTGTCGAGCCGGTGAATGCGGAGGGGGTGAAGTTCGATCCGAATCTGCACGAGGCGGTGGCCCAGGAGGCGAGCGTGAGCGTGCCCGAGGGGGTCATTTTGCGGCAGCTTCGGCGGGGATTTAAGCTGAAGGATCGACTGCTCAGGCCAGCGACGGTTGTGGTTTCGAAGGGCGCGGAGTAACTCAAAAACGGGAGCGGTTTCGGCGGCGTTCAGAATGCCGTGCGGGACGTTTTCGATCGATCAACATGGCCACAATTAAGCGCGATTATTACGAAGTTTTGGAGGTTGTCCGCACAGCAAACGGGGAAGAACTGAAGCGTTCCTATCGCAAGCTCGCGGTAAAATTTCACCCGGATAAAAACCCGGGCGACCACACGGCGGAGGAGAAATTCAAGGAACTTGGCGAGGCTTACGACATCCTGATGGATGAACAAAAGCGCGCGGCATACGACCGTTACGGGCACGCGGCATTTGCGCAGGGGACGGCGGGCGCGCGCGGGGGGGGCGGCGCTGGCGGGCACGATCCGTTCGATATTTTTCGCGAAGTCTTCGGCGCTGCGGGCGGCGGCGGAGGTGGTGGAGCCGGCGGAATTTTCGAGCAGTTTTTTGGCGGCGGCGGACAACGCGCGGCGGACCGCGATGGCAAGCAACGCGGATCGGATTTGCGCTACGACATGCAAATCCGGCTCGAGGAAGCGGCGTTTGGCTGTGACAAGGAGATTGAGGTGTCCAAGCTCGAGGGGTGCTCGGCCTGCCAGGGGACGGGTGCGGAATCGGGCTCGAAGGCGGTGACTTGCCCGGGGTGCAACGGACGCGGCCAGGTGATCAGTTCGCGCGGATTTTTCCAGGTTTCGCAGACCTGCACGCGCTGCCGTGGGACGGGCCAGGTGATCGAAAAGCCGTGTCGCAAGTGCGGCGGCGAGGGACGCGCGGAGGCGCCGACGCGGATTAAGCTGAAGATCCCGGCGGGGATCGAGGACGGGTCACGGCTGCGGAGTTCGCGCAATGGCGAGGCGGGGATTCGTGGCGGCGCGCCGGGCGATCTTTACGTAGTGATCCATGTGAAAGAGCACGAGGTTTTCGAGCGCGATGGCGAGGCGCTGTTTTGTCAGGTCCCGGTTGCCTTCACGACGGCGGCGCTCGGCGGAGAGATTCAGGTGCCGACGCTGGAGGGGAAGGCGCAGCTCAAAATTCCGGCGGGAACACAGGGCGGGACGGCTTTCAAGCTGCGAGGGAAGGGGATGCCGGTTCTGAATTCCGCGCATCGCGGCGACCTCGTCGTGCATGTGGCGGTCGAGGTGCCGAGCAAGCTAAACGGCGAGCAGCGCAAAAAGCTGGAGGAACTCGCGGAGCTGATGGGCGACGACAACACGCCGCTGCACAAGTCGTTCTTCGAGAAGGCGAAGGATTTCTTCGGGTAGCTGTCGCCGCCGACAATTCAGCTCGCGTAGAAGCGGCGCGAAACGGCACGGCTGATTGGCCACATCGCGAGCAAAAGGCTCGCGAAGATGAGGCCCATGCCGCCGGTGTGAGCGCACCATGCGGCTTGGAGGAAAAGCATCAGCCGGATGAATCGGCCGATTGCAGGCGGGACTGGCACGGTGGGATCGCGCGTGAGTTTCCATGCGACGAGCGCGCTGAAAAGGAGCGCGAGCGCTAGAATGGCGCGCATGGCGATGGCACCGATGAAGGCATCCGCGGGGCGACCGATCCGCTCCCAATTCAGCGTGAAAGCGAGGCCCGCTAGCAGCACGGCGGACGGGAGCCACTTGGCCGCGAATGGGGTTGCACGCTTGGTCTCGAAGCGGGCGAGATGCGTGATCGCGGCGATGAAAAGGCCCGTGACGATCGCTGCGGTGATCGCTTCGTCGGGGATGATCCGACTCGGCGCGGCGGCTGCGCCGAGGAGCAGACTGAGCGCGCGGCAGAGGCCCATGTTTAGCGCGCCAATGACTGGCAGGCGCTTGGTCGCGCGGTTGTAAAAAAGGACGCTCGCGACGATGCCGATGCCGATTTTAAATACCAGTGTCCCAAGCGCCGCACACGCGGTGAGCCCGAGAAAGCAGAGCACGACCACCACCACGGACACGACGCCCGCGTGTGCCGCGCCGCTCGGGAGCGGACGGCTGGGCCGCTCGGCGCGATCTTCCGCGAGATCGGCGAGGTCGTTGTCGAGGAGGCCGGCGGCGTAAAAGCACAGGCTCGCGGCGATCACCGGCAGCGCGTCGAGCGTGAGCACGCCGAAATTCGCGAGCAAAAATCCCGCGAGCGGGTCGCCGGGCACCGTGAAGAGATTCGGCGCGCGGAAGAGTTGGAGCCATGCGCGGAGCTTTTGCATTTAATTGGTTCGGCGGACGCGCGGCTCACAAGCCGGAGGCTTGCGCTACTTCTTCTGCGTCTCGCCGAATTCCGCCCACAGCTCATCCAGCGGCTTCCCGCACAGTTTCTCGAAAAGCTCGGGCGTGTAGGTCTTGTTTGCGGAGGCGTCGTTCAGCTCGCGGATGATGTCCTTGTCCTTCTCCGCCTCCAGCCACGTCAGGAACGTCCCGCTGAGATTATACCCCCCCTTGTAGCTGCTCTTCTCATCGAAGCGAAAGTGCCGCACGCCCGGCTCGAACTTCGCATCGCGCACATACTCCGCGATCGCCTCCGTCAGCCAGCCAGCCCCTCCGTGGGCGTAGTTCTGCACGACGTGTGTGAGCTCGTGGATTACCATCCCGTAGTCATTCGGCGCGCGCGCGATCCACTGCGACGCGATGTGGATGCCGTCGCCGCTCGTGTATGCCACGCCCTTCATCGGCGCGAATTTGAGCCGCACCACATCCGTCGGCAGCTTGTGCTCCGGCCCGTAGAGCATCTCGTTGATCTTCGGATACCACTCCTCGCACAGCGTCTTGGCCTTCGCGGCAAAAGTCTCGCACTCGGGAGCCTCCGTCGTGTCGGTCTCGACGCGGAAAGCCGGTTCTGCGCGTAGCGCGGCGGTGGAGAGGAGCAGGGTGGCGAGCAGCAAGGGCGGGAGTTTCACGGGGCGGATCAAAATCGCGCATAGCGGGAATGTCGCGAGCAAAGTGCGGACGCACGCACAGCTCCGGCATTGTCACCTTTCTCAAAACCGCGTTCCCTTCCCACGCCATGTCCCCTGCACGCCTCCTCCTCCTCGCACTCTTCATCTCCACCGCCCGTGCCGCCGAGCCCGGCGCCACCCCCGCCTCCGAAATCACCGCCCCGCCCGGCTTCAAAGTCGAACTCCTCCGTTCAGCCGCCAAAAACGAAGGCTCCTGGGTCAGCATGGCCATCGACACCAAAGGCCGGCTCTACATTTCCCCGCAGGACGCCATCCCCGAGTCCGGCTTCAAGCGCGAGAGCAAGTGGGGTGGCCTCTGGCGCGCCACCCTCGACACCGCCGGCCACATCACCGCCTGGGACAAAGTCCCCGTCCCCGTCGGCGGCGCCATGGGCATGCTCTGGGCCTTCGATTCCCTCTACGTCTCCGGCCAGGGCCCCGACGGCCAAGCCATCTACCGCCTCCGCGACACCGACGCCGACGACACCCTTGACACCGCCACACTTTTCAAGCGCATCCCCGGCGGCGGCGGCGAACACGGTGCCCACGCCCTCACCCTCAGCCCCGACGGCCAGTCCATCTACATCACCAATGGCAATGCCACCCCGCTCATCGACGGCATCTCGCCCGACTCCCCCTATCGCAATTACGCCGAGGACATCCTCATCCCCCGCGTCATGGACCCCGTCGCCACCTTTTTTGACAAAATCAAAATCCCCTGCGGCCACATCCTCCGCACCGATGAAAACGGCACGCGGTGGGACCTCATCGCCGGCGGCCTCCGCAACGCCTACGACCTCGACTTCAACGCCGACGGCGAGCTCTTCACCTACGACAGCGACATGGAGTGGGACGTCGCCCTCCCGTGGTATCGCCCCACGCGCATCCTCCACATCGTCCCCGGCGGCGAATACGGCTTCCGCGAAGGCAACCAGAAGTGGCCCGAGACCTACGCCGACTCGCTCCCCGCGGCGGTGAATATCGGCCTGGGCTGCCCGACCGGCGCGAAATTCGGCACCCGCTCCACCTTCCCTGCTACTTATAAAAGCGCGTTCTTCGTGATGGACTGGACCTACGGGCGGCTGCTCGCCATCCACCTCCACGAGAAAGGCGCGAGCTACACTGCCTCCAATCCGCTCGCGAGCTACACCTCCCCCCGCGGCCCCGAGGCCAGTCAGGACGTGGAGGTCTTCCTCACGGGAAAAGGGATGCCGCTCACCGACATGGAGTTTGGGAAAGATGGGGCCATGTATCTCACCGTCGGCGGGCGCGGGACGCAGGGGGGGCTGTATCGGGTGAGCTGGGGTGGTGGCGAAGTTGTTAAAGCAGACATTGTTGAGCCCGACCCGGTAGATGGAGTTTCGGAAGTCCGCATGGCTCGGGTTGGTCGTCAGATTGAGCACGAACTCGAGGAGGCGCGTGCCTACCGACACGCCCTTGAAACAGGCCTGACCTTTGCCAACCAAGCAGCGGACAAGATTCGCGCCGCAGAGACTGGCGACCGCTTTACTTACTTTGCCGCTCGGACGCTGGCTGAGAAATTGCCGCCCGACGACCTCCGCAAGCTCGCTTTGGAGCCCGCGCATGTCGCCGATGCCGGAACCATCGACGGCCCCAACGTGCCCTTGGTAAAGAACGCTCAACGAGTTCGCGCGCTCGACAGTTTGCAAGGCCTCCTCGCACTCGCGCGTGTCGGGGGGAAGGAGACGCAGGCGGACATTTTGGAAAGTCTCAAGAAGTTCCCCATCGACTCCCTCAGCGAAGACCTCCAGCTCCTAAAGCTGCGCGTCCTGAAGGTGAGTTTTGCCCGGCAGGGGCGGCCTTCGCCCGAACTGGTCCAGATGGCCACGGAAAAGCTCCTCGCCCACTACCCGGCATCCACTTTCTCTCTGAACCGGGAGCTCAGCGAGCTCCTCGTCTGGCTCACCGGGGGCGAAAATGACCTTTCTCCTGCGAAAACAGGAGCCTCTCTTGCGAAGACAGAGCCCTCCGGCGTGAATGCTCACGGGCTCTTTTTCGCAAAGGCAAGGGGTGAAATCATCGCTCGCACACTGGATTTGATCGATCAGGCCCCCACCCAGGAAGAGCAAATCTGGTACGCCTGTATGCTCCGCGAGGCGCAGGGGTGGACGCCAGCCCAGCGCGACCGCTACTTCGCGTGGTTCTCAAAGGCGGGCGGCTACTTTGGCGGCAATTCCCTCAAAAAATACATCGAGCGCATCCGCGACCAAGGCCTCGCCCACCTCCCCGCCGAAGCCCGCCCCGCCCTCCTCGCCCTCGCCACGGCACCCGCGCCCGCCCTGCAACCCGCAGCCCCCGCCATCGTCCGCACCTTCCAAAAAGCCTACACCATGGCCGACCTCGACCCCGACCTCCCGCGCCTACCCACCGGACGCAATCTCGCCCGCGGACGCGAGATTTTCGCCAGCGCCCAATGCCTGGCTTGCCACCACTTTGGCCAGCAGGGCGGCAACGTCGGCCCCGACCTCAGTGCCGTGGGCTCGCGCTTCCAGCTGCGCGACATCCTCGAGGCGATCGTCGATCCCTCCAAAGTCATCAGCGACCAATACGCCACCGTCACATTCACCATGAAAGGCGGCGACAGCTACGTCGGCCAAATCGCCAGCGAGAACAACTACAGCTACGACGCGATCGTGAACCCCGTCACCGGCGAGCACAAACTCATCGTCAAAACCGCCCTCGAGAAAAAGGAAGTCTCCAAGACCTCCCTCATGCCCCCCGGCCTCATCAACACCCTCACCCCCGATGAAATCCTGGACCTCCTCGCCTACCTCCAAGCCGGCCCCGCCGCCGCAAAGTAGCGCGCACCGACTCGGCGCCTTTCCTGCGCGCCCTTTTACTTCCGGTCCGCCGCGGCCGCTTGCGGCAACTTCGCCTGCTCCAGCAGCGATGCCCGAAGCTGATGCAGTTCCGCATTTTTCGGCTGCGCCGCAATAGCCGCGGAAATCGCCTGGAGCGCATCGTACCAGTAGCCTGCCTGTGCAAATAGAACGGCGCGGTCCGCAGGCGAAGCGGATGTGACTTTCTCACTGAGTTCCGCAGGCTCTTCGACGCGCTTGATCATCCCGCTGGCGATCACGTCTTTCGACCGGTTCTTCGGGTCGGCGATCAGCGCGACGCTCCACTGGTAGGCGACGCCGGGCGCGAGCGAGACGTTGTAGCGCGCGAGCGAGACGCTGCGAATGCCGGCTTTTTCCGCGGAACCGCCGCCGATGTTGAGCAGGGGCTTCGCCTTTTTCGGCTCGGTCAGCGTGAGCTCGAATTGCGCCTTTGACGGCAATGTCTGGAACCAAAACAGCGACGGCTGTGCCTGCGTCGTGAGCGCGAGATGCTCAGGCACGAGGACGTAAAGGGACGGGAGCTTTTCGCCGCTTCCGCGCGAGCCGCCGTCGCCGTCCATGCGGGAGCCGCCGGTGGTTTTCGGCGGCGTGTATTTGAGAGCGCCGAGTTTCTTGGGCGGCGCGGGAGGAGCGGCGGGCGCGGGTTTTTCCTCCGCGAAAATGGCAGGACCAAATGCGATGACGGCAGCGAGTGTGAGGAGCGTTTTCATGGCGGGGGTTTTCTAGGACGCGGAGGCGATGACTCGATGCACGATGATCTTGTCCGCCTTGCCTTTCAAGCTCATCGCACCGAGGGCGATCGTGCGGTATTTGCCGCGCAGTCGCTCGAATGTGGAGTCGCCGATGAGGATCGTACAGGGGCTCACGGGCATGTCGGGGCCGACAGCTTCCTTCCCCGCGCTCTCGAGCCGCGCGGCGGTGTTCACGATGTCGCCGAGCACGGTGAATTCCATGCGCTCCGAAGTGCCTAGACTGCCCGCGACAAGCGGGCCCGTGTAGATGCCGACGCGCATCTCGGTGGTGGGCAAACCATCTCGCCGCCAGCCTTCGTTGAGTCCGATCAAAGTCTGCTCCATCGCCAGCGCGCACTTTACCGCGCTCGCCGCGTCGTGGTCTTTGCCGGCCTCGTCCTCGCTCGGGATCGGCGCGCCGAAGACCGCCATGATCGCGTCGCCGATGAATTTGTTCACCATCCCGCCGTTCGCCTCGACGTGACTGCCGACGGCGTCGAAGTAGTGGTTCATCCAGTCCATCAGCGTCGCCGGGTCCATCTTTTCCGACGTGGTGGAAAAGCCCTTGAGGTCGGTGAAAAGCACGGTCGCGGTGATGCGTTTCGCCTGCATCCGGCCTCCGTCGAGGAAGGCTTCGCGATTCGCCCACAGCTCGTCGGCGACTTTCCTGGAGACGTGTTTTGAAAAGAGCGACTGCATCGCGCCGCGCTCGCTGCTTTCCAAATATGCGGTGAAGGAAGTGACAAAAGTCGCGGCCACTGCGCAACCGAGCGCGGGCGCGGCAACGAGAATCCAGACGCCGTGCGCATACATCTGCCAGCCTGCGAGGCCAATCGCGCCTACGAGCAGCGCGAGCGCCAGCGCGAGCTTCCACGGCGAACGGAAACGCAGGCCGATCGCACCTCCCAAAAGCGTGGCCGCTGCGATCCAAAGCGTCTCCGCCCAATCGGGCCACCACGTCGTCGGTGCCTCGCCATCGAGCGCGCCGCGGAGGAGCTGATTGGTCATCATGACGTGCTGCTGCACGCCGCGGAAGTTGTCGTCGATCGGCGTTGGGTTGCTGTCCTTGATGCTCTGCATGACGGTCGCCATGACGACGATTTTCCCGGCGAGCGCGCCCGCCGGCAGGCGGCCTTCGATCACGTCGCCGAAGCTGTAATCGTACGGCGTATTTGTTCCGTATTGGCCGTATTTATCTTCCACTCGGAAGCGTCGTGGAGCCTTGAAATCAACGAGATACTCGTAGTCGCGCACCTTCAATCCGACGTATCCGCCAGCATTCGGCGTGAGCCGCGGGAAGACGGTTTTGCCGAGCTTCAGCAGCGGCGCGCCGTCCGGTCCCGGAACGAGTTCCGCCTCAACTCCGTGCTCCGTGAGATACCGCCGAGCGACCGCGAGGCTCAAGCTTTCCTCCGGCTCCGGCACGCCGCTTTCGACCAGCAGCGGCCCGCGCCGATACAAGCCATCGACGCCGTAGTCTTTGATCAAATTATTTGCCGCCACGCGCTCCGTCTCCGCGAGCGCAGGCGACGCTTTCACGAATCCGACGCGCTCGATCCCGACCACGCGCTCGAGCTTTTTGAGCGCGCTTTCGAGCTGCGGAAAAAGCGAGCCGTTCCGCGGTTCGGGGAGGTCGCGATACATGTCGAGGCCGATCACGGCGGGTTGTTGCGCGGCGACGCCTTCGAGCACGCGCGCGAGCATCGCGTCGTCGAGCGGGAAGCCGTACCGCACGAGATCGTCCTCAGTCATGCCGACGATCGCGATGCGGTCGTCGGTCGATGCGGGCCGCGCATCGAGTTTGATGAAGGCGTCGTAAGCAATCAATTCCGGGCGCTGGAGCCAGCCGCTCGCACGCACGCCGAGCACGACTGCGAGCACGAGCAGGCTGATGAGCGCGCACGCGACCCACGGGATGTGCAGCGCTTTTCTGAGGGCCTTCAAAGCGGATCAGAGCCAGTTGCCGATGATGAGATACGGCGCCCAGAGGCACGGGTGGGCGTAGCGCGGATCGTTCAGCAGCTTGATCTGCGCGCCTTGCAGCGCTTTGGCTTTGGAGAGATTCGGGTCGTCGTGCAGCGCGGTGTAAAAGTCGATGATGAGCTTCGTCGAAGCCTCGTCATTCACGAACCACAGCGTCGCGAATGCGCTCCGCGCGCCCGCCTTGATCGCAATGCCCGCAAGCCCGAGCGCGGCGCGATCGTCGCCCGCCGCGGTCTGGCAAGCGCTCAGCGAGAGCAACTCCACCGGCTGATCGCGGAGCTGGCTTGGGCGGATCATTTGCTCGAGCTGATTGAGTGAAAGTTCGCCGTCGTACGTCAGAACGAACGTCTTCTTCACATCGGCATTGAACTCCCCGTGCGACGCAATGTGGACGATCGAATACGGCTTCTCCGCGAATCCCTTCGTCACACGATCCGTGAGAAACGTCCCATTCATCAGCGGCTCGCCACCATACAGCGACTGCAACTGGCTCACTTCTTTTTCCACGAACGGCAGCGCCGCGAACTCCGCGCCGTCGCGATTCACAGCCTTGGAGAGCCCGTTCACCATCAGCGAGACATTCCCGCGCTTGATCGGCTTCGGCTCCATGAGCGTGAGCCCCGGCGTCACGGCGACCGCATATTTCTCGATGAGAAAATGCTCACCGTCGTGCAGCGCGGACATCGGAATTGTCCGCAGAGCGCCATCCGGCACGAAGACCAGCGTGTCGATTTTGTGCTCCGCGAGCATCGGCTCCAGAGGCTTGATGAGCCACGTGTAGAGCTGCTGCGCCTCCGCGAGATATTCGTAAGTCGTCCGTTTTTCGAGATGGATGCGGAAGTCGCGGATCACGTCCGTGAGCTGCTCCGTCCCGACCGGCGCCTTCACGCGCTGAAGCCCGTCCTTGAGGCTCACGAGCAGCTCCGTGCGATCCGGCAGCGGGATGAGATACACGACCGCGGCGGTCGCCGATATGCCCTCGATGGTTTTCCTTTTCGACTGCAAAAGATTCACGCAGTCGTCCTGAAAATAGTCCTCGAGCTCGACCGATTTCAGCAGCTCGCAGGTGTCGCGCGCCTCGATCAGCGCAGCCGTGCGCGCCTTGTCATCCGCGAGTCCATCCGCGCGCTGCAGCAGCAAATCCGCGAGCCCGAAAAACACGCCACCGACCTCCACCCGAAACGACGAGTGCGCGTTCACATTGCCGAGCCGGATCGTGAGGTCGTTGCGGATTTGCGACAGGCTCTTGATCGAGCGCCGGTAGTCCGCGATCGCGTCGTCGCGCCGCCCCTCCGCGCGGTCGAGCCGCGCCGTCTGCCACTCCCATCGATACAGCGCCTCGCGCGAGCGCGACTGCTGCGCTAGGAAGGCCGCGCGACGCGTGAGTCGCAGAGCCTCCGCATATTTTTTCTCCTGTTCGTAAAGATGCCCGGCATACCCGAGCCCGTACGAGAGTGCGCGGTCATCGCCCACGTTCTCCGCCACCTTCATCGCCGCCTCGTAAGCCTTCATCGCATCGCCACGCCGCTTGTTGTCATGCGCGGGAGCATTTTCAAAGAGCAACTCCCAGGTCTTCCCGGCGCGCAGCAGCGCGAACGCCTTGTCATGCGAATCCGGCAACGCCTCCGCCGCCTTGATCGCAGCTGCATTCAGCGCCGCCGCGTGTGAAAAATCACCGCCCGCCACTGCTGCGTTCGCGAGGCTCCCGCGCGCCTGCGCCGTGAGCACGGCATCGCCGCCAGCCATCGCCGCGGCGATCGTCTCGCGGAAGACGCCCGCCGCCTCCGCATCGCGTTCCTGCGCTGCGAGCAGGCTGCCGAGATTATTCAGCGCAGTCGCTTGCGCCGCCTTGCTCCCGGATTTCTGCGCGAGCTTCACCGCCTCGCGGAGTTTCTCTTCCGCGCCCGCCGCGTTGCGCGAAAAGGTGTTCAGCGCACCGAGATCCGCGAGCACCGCAGCCGTCCGCGCCTCGTCTTTGATCTCCTTCGCGAGGCTCAGCGCATCGCCGAGCGCCTCCATCGCCAGCCGATGCTGCCCGAGCGAATGATACACGCCGCCGAGCTGTTCCAGCGCATCGCATTGCCCCGTGCTGTCGCCCTTCTTCCGGCAAAGCTCAGCCGCCTTTTTCAAGTCCACGATCGCCGCCTCGAATTCCCCGCCACTCACCGCCTTCTCCGCCGAAGCGGTGAGCTGCTCCGCCGTCAGAGCCCCGAGCGAAACCCCCGCGCCACAAAGGCAAGCCAGCACCCCGACGGTAATGAAAAGACTGAGTGCGCGTGGGGCGTGCATGGCTGCGGGAGACTATTCAAAGATTCGCTCCTCGGCGCAACGCCGTTGCGCGCGCTCGACTCGTCAATTTCCGCTCGCGACGCCTTCGATGGAGAGGAATTCGCCGCCGTATTTGACGGTGCCGAGCTGGAGCGGGTTTTCGAGGCCGAGTCCACCGAGGAGAGGCGCGGGCTCTTGCAGGAATTCGCTGCGGAGGGTCTGGAACAGGAACTGCCCGGGATTGATCGCGGCGGGGGAGTAGTAGGCGCGGAGATCGTGCCCGCGCGTGTCGCCAAAAGAGTAGGGGGCATTCACCTGCGTGATCCGCACGTCGCTCGGGTAGTCGCGGATGACGGAGCTCGGGAAGCTGGCGAGCCAGTTGCCGCCGGCATCCACGATGACTGTCTGCGAGCCGATGCGGTCGCCGTTCGCGTTGTAGAGATCGATGCGGAGCGTGGCGCCGGGGTCGGCTTCGCCGGAGTAAATCGGCGCAATCGGCAGCAGCGCGTCGCGCCAAATGTCGATCGTGCCGAGGTGTCCGTCGAAGTCGGGCCTCTTCGGCGGAAGCGCGAAATTATTGAAGCTGTCGTAGGCGAAGAAGGTGAGGCCATTCGGCACAGCCGGCACGCGGTCGAGCCGGATGGTGCGGTCGGCGCTGTCGAAGTAATCGTTCAGCGGATCGCCGCCGCCGAATGTCCCGCTGCGCTCGTTTGCATTCGCGCCGGGGAGGCTGGTCCAGACGATCTCGGCGTGGTTGACGGCGGAGGAAACCGGCGCGGTGACGCGCACCTGATAGGTCACCGTCGCGGTCGCACCTTCAGCGAGTCGCGCGAGCGTGATGTCGATCGTGTTGCCGCTGCTGCTGTCGGCGGAGGTCGTCGCGCCATTCACCCGCACGCTCCCGGCAACGAGCTGCAGCCCATTTGGCAGCGTGTCGCGGAGGTGCAGTTCGAATGCGTCCGCGCCATTCGCACCGGCGACGTTCTTGATCGTGATCGTGAAAGTCACGGTCTGCCCGACCTGCGCGGTGGCGCGATCCGCGGTCTTCGTGAGCTGCACATCCGGCTCGACGACGCGAGCGCGCACGGTGTTCGAGGTGCTGCCGGGGACGCCGACCGGCGCGTCCTCCGCGACACCGTCGCCCGTCACGTCGTAGCGCAGCGCAAAGCTGTTATCGAGCGCCGCGCTCGTCTGGTTGCGGGCTTCATTGAGCACGCGCTCGTTGAATTCCACGACGAGCTGAGTCACCGCGCCGTTCTGCCCTGCGACCGTTCCGATTTTGAAAAACACATCCGTCCCGCTGCGGTAGCGGTCGTCGTTCGTCGTTGCGTTCGCGGAGATTTGCTCGTCGGTGAGCAGCGTGCTGGCGCCCGGCGTGTTGTTCAAAATGAACGTCGCGGTCGCAGTCGCATCGTTGAGGAAAACGAGGCCGTTCGGCAGAAAATCGCGGAGCTGGAAATCCGTGAGAGTGCCGTCCGGCGGAATGTTCGCCGTCAGCCGGTAGCGCACGATTTCGCCGATCGCAAGATTGGCTCCGGTGGTGTGCGCGGCGTTGGTGGAGGTAATGCTTTTCACGAAACCGAAGGGGAAGATTTCCGCGAAGTTGTATCCCGTTGCGTTCACCGCCGCGCCGAGGCCGATGTTCGAGATGCGGTCGTTCCTGAGTATGAGACCGCCGACGGAACCGGGCGTGTCGATGCCGTCGAGGTAGGAGCCGGGCTGCGTCTCGGTGATGGCATAATTCCCCGCGAGCAGCAGCGTGAAAGTGTATGTACCGTCCGGGCCAGTCGTCTGCGTAATGGAATTGGGCAGCCCGTTCACGTCCGTGCCGGTCAGGGTCACGGTCGTATTGAAGATGCCCGCATCGACGCCATCGAGCAGTCCGTTGTTGTTGTCGTCGCGGAAAACTCGGCCCGAAATGCTCCCGGTCGTTTCGCCGAAATCCAGTCCGTTCAAGCCCTGGAGTGGCACGGCGACCGGCAGTGAATTCGGCGTGCTCGATCCGTAGCCTGCGGGCTGCGTCTCCTCGATCGTGTAATTTCCGACCGCGAGCCCATCGAACGAGTAGGTGCCGTCCGGGTTCGTCATCGTCGTCGCGACGACCACGCCATTGTTGTCGCGGAGGTTCAGCGTGACGCCGCCGATGCCCGGCTCGGTGCCGGTGATCGACCCGCTGAGATCGTCGTCGCGGAAAACCGTGCCTGTCAGCGACGCGCCGACTTCGTCAAAGGTGTAGCCCGTCGCGTCGATGCCGCCGTTCAGTGCGATGCCGGTCGTCACGTCATTTCCCGCGATGCCGCCCGCCGTGCCGGCCATGTCGAGCCCGTCGTTGTAGGCCGCGGGCTGATCTTCGGTGATCATGTAGGTGCCATTGAAAAGTCCGCCAAACGAGTAGCTCCCATCGCTCGCCGTCATCGTGTTCAGCGCGACCGCGATGCCGCTCGCCGAGGTGCCCGTGAGATGCACCGCGACGCTGCCGATGCCGCGCTCGCTCGTGCCGCGGACGCCGTCGTTATTCCCATCGACGAAGACCGATCCCGCGACGCTGTTCAGCGTCTCGCCGAAATTGTTCCCGTCATTCACCATCCCGCTCGCGACTGTGATTCCAGCGATCGTATTCGGCGTGTCGGAGCCGTAGTCGATCGGCTGATTTTCCACCACCGAGTATCCGCTGCCGGCGGGGACGTTGTTGAAAATGTAACTCCCGTCCGGGTTCGTCGTCGTCAACCCGATCAAGTTTCCATTCACGTCGAGCAGCGTGAACTGCACACCGCCGACTCCTGCCTCGCCACCGGTGAGCGTCATGTCGCGATTCGTATCGACGAAGACCGTGCCGGTGATCGCGCCGGTGCCCGGATTACTCACCAGCGTTTCACCGAAATTGTAGCCCGTCTCGTTCGTCCCTGCGCCGAGTCCGATGCCCGAGATCACGTCGTTCACGAGTGTGCTGCCGCCCGCCGTGCCCGCCGTCTCAGCTCCGTCGGTGTAGGCCGCTGGCTGCGTCTCGCTGAGCGAGTAGGTGCCCGCGAGCAGGCCGGTGAACTGATACGTCCCATCGCCCGCAGTCGTTGTGCTGAGGCTGATCGCCACGCCATTCGCATCCGTGCCGGTGAGTGTGATCATCACGCCGCCGATGCCCGCGTCCGGCGCGGTGAGCGTGTTGGAATTATCCACGTCCCGATAAACTGTCCCCGCCAGTGAGCTCGTCGTCTCGCCGAAATTCTGCCCCATCAAACCGCTCGTCGGCACGTTCACCGTCAGCACATTCGCGGTGCTCGAGCCGTAGCCGTTCGGTTGCGTCTCGGTGATCGTGAACTGACCAGCGTCGATGTTGTTGAACACGTAGCTGCCGTCTGGGTTCGTCGTCGTCATCCCGACGACGTTGCCGTTCACATCGCGCAGCGTGAGTGAGACGCCGCCGATTCCCGGCTCGCCGTTGTCGAGCGTCGCGGAGTTATCGCGATCGATGAATACCGTGCCGGAAAGCGACGGGAGCAGTTCGCCGAAGTTGTAGCCCGTCGCGTCGATGCCGCCGTTCAGTGCGATGTTCGAAAGCACGTCGTTGCCCGCCGTGCCGCCGCTCGTGCCGACGCTGTCGATCCCGTCCGCGCGCGTCGCAGGCTGCGTCTCGGTGATCGTGTAATTCCCCGCGAGCAGCCCGCCGAACGAATACGTGCCATCGCTCGCCGTCATTGTGCTGAGGCTGATTGGCGCGCCGGTCACGTCCGTGCCGCTGAGCATCACCGCGGCCCCGCCGATGCCCGTGTCACCGCCTTCGATGAGCCCGTTGTTATTGAAGTCGGTGAAAACCGTGCCCGCGAGGCTGCCCAGCGTTTCGCCGAAGTTCTGATTCGCAGTCGTCTGGTTCGCGGCGACCGCCACGCCGGTGATGAGATTCGGCGTGTCCGAGCCGTAGCCGAGCGGCTGCGTCTCGCGCAGTTGATAAGTCCCCGGCGGGAGATCCTGGAACGAATACGAGCCGTCCGGCGCGGTGTTCGTCGTCGCGAGGAAATTGCCGTTCGCATCGAGCAGGTCGATTCTCACGCCGCCGAGACCGGGCTCATTCGGGTCGATGGTCGTGTTCTTGTTTCTGTCCACGAAGACCACCCCGGTGATCACACCGAGCGTCGGAGTCGCCCCGGAGACCTCACCGAAATTGTATCCGGTCGCGTCGTTGCCGACTGGCAGACCGATCGCGCTGACGATGTCGTTTCCGAGCGTGCCGCCCGCAGTGCCCACGGCATCCAGCCCATCCGCGAAACCGCCCGGCTGCGTCTCGCGCACCGTGTAATTTCCCGCGAGCAAATCGCCGAAGACGTAGCTCCCATCGGACCCCGTGGTCGCCGTGCGATTCACGTTCGCGCCTGCCGCGTCCGTGCCGGTCAGCGTGAGCAGCACGCCGCTGATGCCCGGCTCCGCGCCATTCTGCGCGCCGCTGGTGTCCTGGTCGAAGAACACGGTACCCGCGAGACTGCCGAGCGTTTCGCCGAAATTCTGATTCATCAATCCGCCGACCGGCACCGTGATTTGCAGCACATTCGGGCTGCTCGATCCGTAGCCCGCGGGCTGCGTCTCGACGATGCGGTAGTCGCCCGCCGGGATGTTGGGGAATGTGTAGTTTCCAAATTCATCCGTCATCGTCGTGCCGATCATCGTCGTGCCCGTGCTGTCGAAAATCTGCACCGTGACGCCGCCAATCCCTGTGTCAGCGGGCGTTTGCAGTGTGCCGTCTCTATTCACATCGAGGAAAACGGTGCCGGAAACGCCGGACGCGATTTCACCGAACGTGTAGCCCGTGCCGTCGAAGCCCTGCGTGAGCGCGATGTTCGAGAGCACGTCGTTCCCTGCCGTGCCGCCGAGCGTGACGACCGCGTCGATGCCGTCGCTGAAGTTCGCAGGCTGCGTCTCGGTGAGCGTGTAGGTGCCGGGCCGCGGATTTGCGAAGGCGTAGCTGCCGTTGCCGCCGGTCATCGTCGTGAGCAGAACGGCTTGTCCCGCGAAGTCCGTGCCGGTGAGCGTGATCAGCACGCCACCGATTCCGGGCTCGCCGATATTCTGCGCGCCGGAGTTGTTGTCATCTCGGAAGACCACGCCCGCGAGCGAGCCGGGGAGGACTTCGCCGAAGTTGTAGCCGTCGCCCGCGACGTTCGATTGCGGCGGGATGACGACGGACGAGATCGTGTTGCTGCCGAGCGCGTCGGACACCGTGCCGCCGAATGGCATGCCCGCCGTCTCGAGCGCGTCGATGAGCCCCGCGGGCTGCGTCTCGGTGATGAGGTAGGTGCCCGGCGGCAGGCTGGCGAAAGTGTAGCGGCCGAGCGCGTCGGTCATCTGCGTGAAGTTCACGACCAGCCCGCTGTCGGTCGTGCCGGTGAGCTGTACGGTGACGCCGGAGAGCCTCGGGTCGCCCGCCGTGAGCGTGCCGCTCGCATCCGCGTCGCGATAAATCGTGCCGCTGGTCGAGTTGATATTCACCACGATCCGGACGCTGTCCTGCGCCGGATCGATGTCGTCTGCGGGTGCCTCGACGACGCCCGGCTGCGCGCCGTAGTCGCGATCCGGCGTGCCGTCGAGTGTCCCAGTGAGGACGCCGTTCGGCTCGTCGTTTGCCGAGCTGTCCCAGTATAGGCGGGCGTTGTTGCCGTGCGTCGTGCCGGTGTTCGCGAAAGCATTCACGACGACGGTTTGATACGTGACGGTCACGGTGCCGCCGACCGCGAGCTGGTCGAGGTCGAGCGAAAGCGCGGAGGTCGTCGAGGCATTCGCGGTCAGCGCCGCGCCGTTCACCTGGATGCTCGTCGGGTCGAGCACGAGCCCGGCTGGGATGGTGTCGCGCACTAGCAGGTCGAACGCGGTCGCCGTGCTGCCCGGCTGATGCGTGAGCGTGAGCGTGAAGGTGAGCACCTGGCCGATGTCCGGCGTCGCGTCATCGACCGATTTCACGAGCTGCAATTTCGGCTCCACGATCGTCACGACAGGATCGACCGGCGTGCCCGTCGTGTCAGGCACGATGATCAGCGTCGGCGTCCCGTCGCTCAGCGGACCGTCGGGATCAGTGAAGGTCAGGTTGGCCGAATTCGTGAGATTCGCGCCGCTCACATTCGTCGCCAAATCCGCGGCGCGCGCGGTGAGCAGGATCGAGAAGCTGTCATTCGTCGCGTCGTTGTCAGCCGCGTTCGTGAGCGTGCCGAGGGTGAAGACGAGAGTGGTGCCGGTGGCCTCGGATCCTGTGCTGGCGGGGCTTCCGAGGACAAATGGCGTGACGCCCGAGCCTGTGAAGTCGGCGGTGGCCGAGAGGAATTCCAGACCCGCCGGGAGGAAATCGGTGACGATCGTGCTGCGCGTTGTCCCCTCCGGCAGCGTGATGAGGATGCGATACATCACCGACTCGCCGATGGACAAATTCGTGCCCGTGGTCGCCGGATCGCTCGTGCTGAGGAACTGCTTGTCGATCGTCGGCTTCGCGATGTTGCGCGCGGCGGAGGTCGCGCCGATCGCGTAATTATTGAGCACCGCGTCGTTCAGCGGCGCTGAGTTGTCGGTAGGCGCGGGCACGTCGGTGCCGTTGCGCTCGCCGGTCGCGGAGCCGCTGCTGCCGGGCGAAGTGACGACGCTGCCCGCGCTCGTGAGCGTGGTGAGCGTCGCGCCGGAGCCGGGCAGGCTCGAGTAGCTGGCGGTTGCGGAATTCAGAATCTGCGCGCCCGCCGGGGCGTCGGCGACGACGCGGGTCGTGAGCGTGAGCGTGATGGAATAGCCCGCGTCGAGGCGGGAGAAAACGAGGTCGAGCGCGCCGAGCGTGGAGGAGTTCGTGAGCGCGGAATATCCCGGCGCGGAGACTGCGATGCCGCTGCCGATCGTCGTGTCGATGAGCTGCAGCTCGATCGTCGGATTCGCTGCCGTGATCGCGTCGAGGATGTCGCGAAAGCGCACGTCGAACGCCGAGGTCGCGTTCGCTCCGCCCGCGTTGTTGGTCACGACGATTTGATACGTGAGCGTATCACCCGCATCGACCGGGTTCGCCGCGGTCAC
This sequence comes from Chthoniobacterales bacterium, assembly GCA_038207335.1. Classification (GTDB taxonomy): domain Bacteria; phylum Verrucomicrobiota; class Verrucomicrobiia; order Chthoniobacterales; family Chthoniobacteraceae; genus CAIURC01. Next base: position 108,028 of record JBBQZX010000009.1, read on the forward strand.
GGTCGTTTTCGTGATCGCGAGATTCGCCTCCGCGACGACCACCTGCGGCTGCGCCGCCAGGGTTTCGCCGACTTCGTTCGCGCTCGTCTTGCCGTTGGCATCGAGATCGTAGAGCGTCTCGAAGCCGTTCGTGAGCGTGCGTCCCGACTGGTTTGCCGTCTCGTTGACGACCCTCGTGTTGAACTCGATGACGACGAATTCGCCGTCCGCGTCGTTGGCCGCGTTCGTGACATTTCCGAGGTGAAAGTAGATGTCGCTGCCGCTCACGAAGGTCTGCGAGGCACTCGCGAGGTCGCTCGAAATCAGCGCGCCGCCGAGCTGGAAAGTCGGCGTGACATTTCCACTCGAACCCGCCGCAAAGGCCGCCGGATCGACGATCGCGGAGGAAGAGATGCCGCCGTTTGCTCGAGACGAAGACCAGCGTCGCGCTGCCGTCGTTGATGAATTGCAGCCCGTCCGGCAGCATGTCGTGCAGCAGGAGATCGCCAAACGTGCTTTCGCCGAGTTGAAGCGTCACGCGGTAGCGCACGAGCTCGCCGACCGCGACGCGCTCGACCCCGCCGACGAGGCCGGTGAAGGTCTCCGAGGTCGCGACGATCGCCTTCGTGAGGCCGGGCGCGAAGGTCTCGCCAAAGTTGTAATTGATTCCCGTGTTATTGCCCGGCGCGACGTTCACGATGACGATGCCGCTGAGCACGTCGTTGCCCGCCGTGCCCGCGCTGTTCGGCGCGGAGAAGCCCGTCCCCACAGCATCCGCGCCGTCCGTGAAGCCGCCCGGCTGCGTCTCGGCGAGCGTGTAGCCCGCCGCGTTGCTCGGGCGCAGGCCGCCGAAAGTGTATGCGCCGGTCGGGTCGGTGAAGGTCGTGCGGCTCACGGGATTCCCGAGGTCGTCCGTGCCGGTGAGCGTGATTTGCACGGCGTTGATTCCGGCCTCGTTCGCACCTTTTACCGCGTTGCCATCGATGTCGTTGAAGACGAATCCTGAGAGGCTCGCGGGCAGTAATTCGCCGAAAATGTAGCCGGTCGCCGCGGTGTCTTGCGGCAGCATTATCGAGTAGATGACGTCGTTGCCCGCGGTGCCCATCGCAGTGCCAGCGGTGTCGCGTCCATCGAGGTATGTCGCGGGCACGGTGCCTTCGGTGATCGTGTAATTTCCGGGGCGCAGCCCCGCGGTGGCGTTGTCGAAAATGTAGTTGCCGTTGCCGTCGGTCATCGCCGTTGCGGTGACAGACTGCCCGTAAACATCGGTGCCCGTGAGCGTGACGGTGATGCCGGAAATGCCCGGCTCGCCCGCCTCGCGCGTGCCGCTGTTGCTGTCGTCGCGATAAACCGATCCCGCGAGCGAGGCCGTGAGGACCTCGCCGAAATTGTATCCGATGCCCGTCTGCGAGACCTGCGCGGGGATCGTAATCGTGCCGATGAGATTCGACCCGGCGGCGCCGGAAACGGTCCCGCCGAAATTTGTCCCCACGGTCTCAAGCGCGTCGGTGTAGTCAGCCGGCTGCGTTTCGCTGAGCGTGTAATTTCCCGACGGCAGATTGCCGAAGCTGTAGCTGCCATCGTCCGCCGTCATCGTGCTGAGGCTGATCGGCAGCCCGCTGAGGCTCGTGCCGCTGAGGAAAATCGGGACGCCGGTCAGCGGCACATCGCCCATGGAAAGCACGCCATTCACATCCACGTCCTGATAGACGAAGCCGCTGATCGTGCTCGCATTCACGGTCACGCGGACAGTGTCCTGTGCCGGATCGCTATCCACATTTGCCCCCTCGATTACGCCGGGCTGTGCGCCGTAATCGCGATCCGGCGTGCCATCGGGAGTGCCCGTCAGCACGGAGTTCGCATCGTCCACCGCGAGGCTGTCCCAATAGAGACGAGCGTTCTTGTCAAAGGTCGCGCCGGGAGTCGCGAGCGTGTTCGCGACGGTCGCCTGATACGTGATCGTGGCAGTGCCGCCGACGGCGAGTTGGTCGAGCGTGAGGTCGAGCTGATTGCCCGCGCTCGCATTCGAGGTGATGCCGGCACCCGTCACGGTGATGGACGAGGGATCGAGAGTGAGCCCGGCGGGGACGAGGTCGCGGAGGATGAGGTCGTAGGCGGTCGAGTTGCTGCCCGCCGCGTGCGTGATCGTGAGGGTGTAGGTCAGCGTCTGTCCGAGGTCCGGTGTGTCGTCGCTCACGCCTTTCACGATCTGCAAAAGCGGCTCGACGACGGTGACGGTCTCGGTGTCCTGCCGCGTGATCGGGCCGGTGCCGGGGTCGTAGCTGGCGTTCGCGACATTCGTCTTGATGGACTGCGCGGCGGTGCCGAATGCGTTGTTCGCCGCAGTGTCGAGCACGTCCGCCTGATAGGGACGGTGATCGTATTCGCCACGCCATCGACCGCGCTCATGACGTTCGCGATGCTCAGCGAGATCGAGTTCGCGGCGTTGGTGAAATTTGCGCCATTGATCGTAACTCCCGCGCCCGGTGTGAGGACGACGGAGCCGGCGACGAGCTGCAGCCCGGCAGGGATGGCGTCGGTTAGCGCGAGATTCTGGATCGTGCCGTCGGCGACATTCAGCGTGAGCGTGTAGCTGAGCCGCTCGCCGATTTGCGCGAAGCTGTCGCCGACGATCGCCTTATCCAGCGCGAAGGTGGCCGCGCCGCTGTCCACGGTGCGCGTGGTGGTGTCTCGGAGTTCGTAGTCGTTGAGCCCGCCGGCATTGAGCAGGCTGTCGCCATTCGCGCGCTCGTTTGCGCTCGCGCCGGGGAGGCTCTACCAGACGACATCGGCGAGATTCGTGAGCTGCGAGCCGAGCACCGTGGCGCTCGTGACCGTCGCGGTGTAGGTGACGGTGACGCTGTCGCCGACGGGAATGTCGTAGGTGCCGCGCAGCCCCGTGCCGCCGCCGGTGACCGCCGCCCCGCTCTGCGCGGTCGCGCCGCCCGTGAGCGTGGTGCCGGTGATCGCGGTGATTTGCAGGCCAGTCGGCGCGGTATCCGTGAGCAGGGAATCGAACGCCGTGCTGCCGCTGCCGGCCGCGTGGGCGGAGGCCGGTCGGGAGATTCTCAAGCAGCTGAAAATCGGCGAGCGAACCCTGCGGGACGGTGACGACGAGGCGAAAGCGCGCGACTTCGCCGATCACGAGATTTGCGCCGTTTGTGGCGCTCACGGTGGTGCTGACGAGGCTCTTCGTGAGCTGCGCAGTGAAGCGTTCGCCGAGGTTGTTCGCAGTGCCGTTCGTGTTCGGCACGACGACGATATTGCTGAAAACATCATTGCCCGTCGTGCCGCCCTGCGTGCCGATCGTGTCGATGCCGGGGAGCAGGTTGTTGAAGGCGTAGGTGCCGTTGCCGAGTGTATTCTGCGTGAGCGTGACCGTCGCGCCGGTGAAGTCCGTGCCAGTCAGCGTGATGAGCGCGCCGGCGACTGGAAGCGGCTACGGCGGGCATGCCGTTCGCATCACGTTTGAGAGTGCAACGCGGTCGCTACGCGGAGCACGCGACGGCCGTCCAGGCTAACGCTGTCGATCTGGACAGAAAAAACGGGTTGCCCGGAGGCGGCGGACCAAGTGCCTCCCCCCACCAATTCGCCACTTGAAAAAGACGCGTGGGCGCTTAAAAAATAGCAGAAATGAGAAATTGACGGTTTGGCATTCGGGCTGCTGGTGCGGGCGGAAGTATTTTCGGTTCAACCCCTTGCCCACCCATGCACATCCTTGCCCAACCGCTTGTCCACGCCCTCACCGCCACCCTTTTCACCAGCGCCTGCTTGGCCGGGGTAGGCTCGAATCCCGCGATGGAAAGAGCTCCGGTCCGGGCCACCTGGCTGAACCAGCCGATCGGGGTGACGCTCGAGGCTCGCACGGTCGAGCACGACGCCGCTTTCGGGATGCACATCGTGCGGCCGATCTTCCAAGGGCGGGTGTCTGCGGTGCTGCTCGAGGCGTATGGCTTCGAGGGTGAAGGGGAGCTCGGGCTGGTCGGCGGCGGCGCGATTTACCGCACGGACATCGGTCGCCGGAGTGGCTTCGAGGCGAGCGCGTTTTTTGAGGGATTGCGGAGCACGGACGGGTTTTCGTATCCGCAGTTTGGCGCGGGTCTGGTCTTCAGCATGGATCGCTGGCTCCGGCTAAGCGCGAATGGCTATCTGCCGCTGCGGGGCAAGGATCGGGTGCGCGACGGCTCGGATCGTTTTACCGAGACGGAGGGGAGTGGAGCCGGGCTGCGCGACGTGTCCTACTCGCGCGATCGGTTCTCGGAGCGGGCGCCGATGCGCGGCTTCGATGTGGAGGCGGAATTTCGCCTGTCGCATCCGCCGCGTTGGGTGGATCCGCGGCTGGCGATCGGCTACGCGTATCGCGAGGCGGAGGATCGGCCGGAGGTTTACGCCGGGCCGCTGGTGCGCGGGGAGCTGCATTTTGGGAAACACTGGGTCGCTGAGAGCGAATGGCGGCACGACATGCACGGCGCGGATCAGGAATGGCGCGTCGGCATCCGGTTCGAGACGCTCTTCGGCGGGCCGAAGCCGCGCGTAGAACGCCCGGCGGTGGCGTCCAACGGGAAAAATGCGGTGCCGCTCGAGGACGCGGCGGAGCCGGCGGACGACCGGGCCAGCGAACGTTATCTGCCGGTGCAGCGCTTTCCGTGGCCGACGCTGGCGCGCGGCGTGACCCGGGGAAAACCGCGGCGCGGCGACACGCGTCTGCTCGCGCCGGCACCTGCGTCCGCGCCCGCCCCGGCAGACCCCGGTGACTGCTGCCCGAGCGGCAACGCGCCTCTCATTTTCGACTGAGCCGCTCCCGGCCAGATCGGACCAACCTTCTTCACCTCTCCATTTATGCTCGTTTCTTTCACCTCCATCCTTTCTCGCAAATGGCTGCTGCTAGCAGCCGGCGCGCTCCTCACGACCGCCTCGGCGCACGCGGGATCCGCGGCTCCCGCGCGGAGTGAAACTGATTTCGCGCAACCGGAGAAACTCACCGAAAAGCAGCGCGCTGCGATCCATTCGGTCGTGCGCGATTCGACGGAGCAGATTTGGTTTCAGGAGAACGTCGGGCAGTTTCCGAAAGAGGCGCGTTACGGGTTCAAGACGACGTTTGGCTCGATGCTCATCTTTGAGAATCACCTTCGCATCGTCGCGAATCAGCGGGACGCAGCGACCGGCGTGGTCGGCGTGCAGGCGGTCGATCTTGCCTTTCCCGGCGGCACGGGAGCGTGGGAGATCGTGACGGGCGGCGCGTCCGCGGTGACCGGTTCATATCAGCAAAAGGACGGCACGACGCTGACGCCGCGCATTTTCAACGAGCTCACCATCCGCAACATTTACGACGGCGTGGACCTCCGCGTTTACTCCGCGGACAAGGGCGTGCTCGAATTCGACTGGATCGTGGCGAAGGCGCAGGACTACGCGCAAATCCGCCTCGCGGCGACGGGGCAGGACGGGATGATTTTCAACGCCGACGGCTCGGCGACGCTCGGCCTGCGTTTTCAAGATCTCACGCTGAACATGCCGGCGACGTATCAGGTGATCGACGGCGAAAAGCACGCGCTCCACGGCGCGATGGTCGCCGCGGAAACGCCCGGCACGATGCGCTACGCGATCTCCGGCGACCTCGTCGCGGACCAGCCGCTGATTATCGATCCGAACGTCGTCTGGTCCACCTACATCGACCTGAACGATCTCGCGACGGACACCACCGACTCGACGCCCAGCGCGCCGTTCGATTCCTACATTTTCGCGGTCAACGCCAACGCCAACGGCACCTACGCGTCGGGCTGGATCGGCGAGATCATCACGAATGGCTCATACGCCAATTACATGGAGGTGAACGCCGGCTTCGTGCAGGGCACGGTGGTCAACCAGACGTATCTTTACCGTCTTTCGAACGACGGCTTGAACATCACTGCCTGGACGAGCACGGGGGTGACGTCGCCCACTGGCGGCGTGACGAATCAAAAGCTTGGCGCGGTGCCGGCAGACTTGGAGTTGTTCCCGGACGGGCGCGTGATCCTCGGCTTTGGCAACGGGCTCGTGCAGATTTATTCGGCAAATCTCGGAGCGCGGGGCTACTCGGGTACTCCGGTGACGATGGACACGCTGAACTCGGTCGCGGTCGTGAATAACAACTCGTTTTACGTCGGTGGACGGGTCGCGGCGGCGATCCCGATCGCCCAAATCCCGGTGGCGAACGTCGGCCCGGACGCGACTTTCGCCGGCACGCTGGAGGGCGTGATCATCCGCTACTCGAACGCGGCGACGACCCCGACGCCGGATTGGGCAACCTACGTCGGCGGCGACGCGCAGGAATATTTCACCGCGGTGTCGATGACGCCCGATCTCTCGAAAGTGGTCTTTGCCACGAGCACCACGGGCGGCGCGAATTTTCCCGCGTTGGTGAACGCGGTCGATTCCACGATCTCCGGCACGGAGCTGCTCGTCGGAGTGCTGGCGGAGTCGGCGACGAAGCCGGCGGCGTTCAGTGTCTTCTCTTTTCTCGGCGGCACCGGCGACGAAGGGACGGTCGCCACGAACACGATGGCGGCATTGGTCACGGCCACAAACACCGATTTTTTCGTCGGAGGCACCACGGCTTCCACCGATCTGCCCGGCACGGTCGGCGGGGCGCAGCCGGCGAATGGCGGCGGCGTGTTTGATGCGTTCGCCTCGCGCATCCCGCTGAATGGCAGCGCGGGAGTCGGCTTCCAAAGCACCTACATGGGCGGCGCGGGCCAAGATCGCATCGGCGGCATCGCCTATGACGTCCGAGCGGACCGGCTGCTGATTTTCGGCACGACGACGGGGACCTTTCCGACGGTCGATACTGTTCCGCCGAGTAACTATTACGCCAGCGCGTTCGGCGGCGGCACTTACGACATCTTCGTGGCAACGGTGAACGGCGCGCTGACGCTGAAGGATTACGCCACCTACATCGGCGGCAGCGTGAACGATTACCTCGGCCAAACGGGCAATCTCGTCGGGCAGGGTCACGTGGTTTACAGTCAGGCGACCGGGCTCACTTATCTCGCGACGACGGTGCATTCGGCGGATCTCCCAGCGAGCGCGATCGGCACGCCGCCCGGCAAGGACCGCGTGAAATCCAACGGCGTGAATGACACGCATTTCGTCATCGCCTTCAACATCAACTCCTTCGACTACGGCGACGCACCGGCGACGTATGAGGGCGGCTCGCCCGCGCGGGAAGCGCTCACGGCCACCCTGCGCATCGGCGCGACGATCGATGCTGAAGCCACGGCGGCGAGTGGCGTCGGCGCGACCGGCGACGACCTGCTCACCTCCGACGACGAGGACGGCATTGCGGCGCTCCCGACGCTGCTGACCACGCAGACGAGCCATTCGGTGGCTGTCTCGGTCTTCAACAACACGGGCGTCGCGCGGACTTTGCGCGGCTGGATCGACTTCAATTTGAACGGCACCTTCGAGGCTGGCGAATCCGCTAGTGTGAGCGTGCCGGCGAGTGCGGTGCAGCAGACAGTGACGCTGACGTGGGCGACCCTGCCTGGAATCACCGCGGGACAGAGCTATCTGCGGGTGCGGCTTTCCGACACCGCGCTGGTCGATAACGCCGGGACGGCGAACATCGACGAGCGCTCCATCGGCACGGGCGGTTCGGGTGAGTTGGAAGATTACGCGCTCACGATCGCACCGCTGACGCTGGCGGTAAGCAACGTCTCAACGACCGAAGGCGTCGATCCGTTCGCGATTTTCAATGTGACGCTTTCGCAGCCATCGCCCTCGGCGGTCACGGTTTCGCTGGCGCTGGCCAATGGGACTGCGGTCGGGGCAGATTACGGCCCCGGGACCGAAGTCTCGACCAACGGCGGCACGACGTGGACCCCCGCGGCGACCGCGACTTTCGCGCCGGGTGCGACGAGCGTGCTCGTACGGACGCCGATCGTGAACGATACGCTGGATGAGAACACCGAGAACTTCACGCTCACCGCGACGACGACGGTCGGCAGCACGACCAACCTGAGCGCCACCGGCACCGGGACGATCATTGATGACGACGCGCCACCCTCCTTCACGATCGACGACGTGACGCGGAACGAGAAGGCGGGGACGATGACTTTCACCGTCACGCTTTCGACGGCGAGCGGTTTGCCGATCACCGTCGGCTACGCGACGGCGAGCGGGACGGCGACGAGCAGCGCGGACTTCTCGCCGACGAGCGGGACGCTGAATTTCGCGCCCGGTGTGACCACGCAAACGATCGTCGTCCCGATCACGGACGACACGATTTACGAGAACAGCGAAAACTTCACCGTGGTCCTGAGTGCGCCGACCAACGCGACGATCTCCGATGGAACGGGCCTCGGCACGATCCTCGACGACGGCACCGGCGGCGGTGGCGCGGATAACGACAAGCCGACGCTCGCCGTGGGCAACGTCTCGACGACCGAGGGCATTAACCCTTTCGCGGTCTTCACCGTTTCGCTTTCCAATCCGTCGGCCTTCACGACGACGGTCTCGCTTGCGCTGGCGAATGGCACCGCGGTCGCCACGGATTACGGCCCCGGTCTGGAAGTCTCGACGAACGGCGGCACGACCTGGACGGCAGCGGCGACGGCGACATTTGCCCCCGGCGTCACAAGCCTGCTCGTCCGCACGCCGATCGTGGACGATGCCGTCGCGGAGAGCACGGAAGCCTTCACGCTAACCGCGACGACGACGGTGGGCACGACCGCGAACCCGAGCGCCACCGGCACCGGGACGATTGTCGATGACGACGCGGCACCCGCCTTCACGATCAATGACGTGACCCGCAACGAGAAAGCCGGCACCGCGACCTTCACCGTCACGCTCTCGAGCGCGAGCGGCCTGCCGATCACGGTCGGCTACGCGACGGTTGGCGGGACGGCGACGAGTGGCGCGGACTTCGCACCGACATCCGGCACGCTGAGTTTCGCGCCGGGCGTCCTCACGCAGACGATCGTCGTGCCAATCACGGACGACACGATCTTTGAGAATAGCGAGAGCTTCACCGTCGTCCTGAGCGCGCCGACGAATGCGACGATCACCGACGGCAGCGGCCTCGGCACGATCCTCGACGACGGCACCGGCGGCGGCGGAGTGGACGACGACCGTCCGACGCTCGCCGTGGGCAACGTCTCGACGACCGAGGGAATCAATCCGTTCGCGGTCTTCACGGTTTCGCTTTCGAATGCGTCGGCGTTCACGACCACGGTCGCGCTGACGCTGGCCGACGGCACGGCGATCGGCGCGGACTACGGCCCCGGACTCGAAGTCTCGACCAACGGCGGCACGACTTGGACCGCGGCCGCGACGGCCACCTTCGCTCCCGGCGCGACTAGTCTGCTCGTCCGCACGCCGATCGTGAACGACACGCTCGACGAGAACACCGAGGCTTTCACGCTCACCGCGACGACGACGGTGGGCACGACCGCGAATCCGAGCGCCACCGGCACCGGCACGATCCTCGACAACGACGCGCCGCCCGCCTTCACGATCGACGACGTGATCCGCAACGAAAAAGCGGGCACGGCGACCTTCACCGTCACGCTCTCCACCCCGAGCGGCCTGCCGATCACGGTGGACTTTGCGACCGCGAGCGGGACGGCCACGAGCGGCGCGGACTTCTCGCCGACGAGCGGCACGCTGAATTTCGCACCCGGCGTCACCACGCAGACGATCGTCGTCTCGATCACGGACGACACGATCTTTGAAAACAGCGAGAGCTTCACTGTCGTCCTGAGCGCGCCGACGAACGCGACCATCACCGACGGCAGCGGCCTCGGCACGATCCTCGACGACGGCACCGGCGGCGGAGGGGCAGACAACGACAAGCCGGTCCTCGCGATCAACAACGTCTCGGGCACGGAAGGAACCGACCCGTTTGAGGTCTTCACGGTCTCGCTATCCAATCCCTCGGCTTTTGCGACGACCGTGTCGCTGGCGCTGGCCAACGGCACCGCGGGCGCCGCGGATTACGGCCCCGGTCTGGAAGTCTCGACGAATGGCGGCACGACGTGGACCCCCGCGGCGACGGCCACCTTCGCCCCCGGCGCGACCAGCCTCCTCGTCCGCACGCCGATCGTGGACGACGCCTTGGCGGAGAACACAGAAGCCTTCACGCTCACCGCGACGACGACTGCCGGGACGACCGCGAATCCCAGCGCCACCGGCACCGGGACCATCCTCGACAACGACGCCGCCTCCTTCTCGATCAACAACGTGACCGTCGCCGAGGAAGCCGGCACCGCGACCTTCACGGTCACGCTTTCCACGCCGAGCGCGCTGACCACGACGGTCAGCTACGCCACGGCGAGCGGGACGGCGACGAGTGGCGTCGATTTTACGGCAAAGAGTGGCACGCTTAGCTTCGCGCCGGGCGTGCTCACGCAGACGATCACCGTGCCGATCATCGACGACGCGATCTACGAGAATAGCGAGAACTTCACCGTGACCCTGAGCGCCCCGACCAACGCGACCATCGCGAACGGCACGGGCGTCGGCACGATCGTCGATGATCCGATGATCGACAACCGACCGCCGGTCGCGAACCCCGACTCCGCGACGACGCCGGAAGACACCGCGGTCAACATCCCGGTGCTCACGAACGACACCGATCCCGACAGCGATCCGCTGACCGTGACGATCGCGACCGTTCCGCCGGCGCAGGGCACCGTAATCATCAACCCCGACGGCACGCTGACCTTCACCCCGGCGCCGAATTTTAACGGCCTCGCGACGGTCAACTACATGATCACCGACGGCAACGGCGGCAGTTCTTCCACGATCGTGACTGTGACGGTGACGCCAGTGAACGACGCGCCGGTCGCGGTAAACGACAGCGCGCGGACGCCGCAGGATCGCCCGATTGCGATTGAGATTCTCGCGAACGATTCCGACCCGGAAGGCAATCCGCTCACCGTCACGACCGCGACGGTCACTGGCGGCCGTGGCAGCGTGGTGATCAATCCCGACGGCACGATCGAGTTCACGCCGGCGCCCGGCTTCACCGGCCCCGCGACCGTGGTTTACACGATCTCCGACGGACAGGGTGGAACCGCCACGGCGACGGTGGATATCCTCGTCGATGGGCTGCCAATCGCGACGGATGACTTCGCCTCGACCACGCCCGGCACGGCGGTCCTGATCCCGGTGCTCGGCAACGACATCGACCCCGAAGGCCTGCCGCTCACGCTCGTCTCCGCGACGATCCTGCCGAGCCAGGGGACGCTGACGATCTCGGGGGGCCAGCTTCTTTACACCCCCGCCGCCGGCGTCGTCGGCACGGTGGTCGGCCGCTACACCATCACCGACCAGGCGGGCAACATCGCCTCCGCAAACGTCACCATCACCATCGCGCAGACCCCGCCGCCTGCGCCGCCGGTCGCGACGAGCGACTCCGCTTCCACGGTGCAGCAGACGCCGGTGACGATCCCGGTTTTGCAAAATGACAGCGACCCCGCGGGCGGCGCGCTGACCGTGATCACGGCGAGCGTCCCGGCTGCGCAAGGCACGGTCGTCATCAACCCGGACGGCACGCTCACATTTACCGCAGCCCCCGGTTTTGAGGGAACCGCGACGATCAACTACACGATCCAGAATCCCGTCGGCGACACCGCCACTGCGCCAGCAGTCGTGCAGGTCACCGGTGGCAATAGGCCCCCGATCGCGTCGCCCGATTCCGCGACTGCGGCGAGCGGCGTGCCGAAAATCGTGCGCCTCCTCCGCAACGACACCGACCCCGACGGCGACCCGCTCAGCGTGGTCTCTGCGAGCGTCCCGATCGCGCAGGGAACGGTGACCGTGAACCCCGATGGCACCGTGACCTTCACCTCCGCGCCCGGCTTCACCGGCACGGCCGTGATCGACTACACGATCACCGACGGCAATGGCGGCAACAGCTCCAGCACCGTTTCGATCCTCGTGAGCGCCGCGCCCGTGAACGCCCCGCCGGTCGCAGTGAACGACACCGCCACCACGCCGGTCGGTCAGCCGATCGATGTGCCGGTCCTCGACAATGACAGCGATCCCGACGGCGACCTGCTCACCGTCACGAGCGTCACCGTTCCTGCCGGCCAAGGCACCGCGACGATCAATCCCGACGGCACGATTCACTTCGTCCCGCCGCCCGGATTGAACGACGACGTGGTCCTCACCTACACGATCTCCGACGGTAATGGCGGCACGGCCACCGCGCTCGTCACGATCAATGTGAACGACAAGCCGATCGCCGTGGCCGACCAGGCCAGCACTCTGCCCGCGGTGCCGGTCACCGTTGCGGTGCTCACGAACGATTCCGACCCGAACGGCAACCCGCTCACCGTCACCGACGCGACGGCCGACCCCGCGGAAGGCACGCTCGTCATCAACCCTGACGGCACGATCCGCTTCACGCCGGTCGCAGGATTCACCGGCATCGCGGAGGTGACCTACACGATCACCGACGGCAAGGGCGGCTACGCGGAAGCCATCGCCTACATCACGGTCAACAGCCCGCCCGTGCCGGTGGACGACACCGCCTTCACCCCTCTCGGCCAGCCCGTGACCGTCGCCGTCCTCGCCAATGACACCGACCCCGACGGCGACCCGCTCACGGTCATTGGCGCGACCGTCGATCCGATCCAAGGCACAGTCGTCATCAACCCCGACAACACGCTCACCTTCACCCCCGCGCCGACCTTCACCGGACCCGCGATCATCACCTACGTGATCCGCGATCCGAGTGGCGCGCAGCGTTCCGCGCTCGTCACGATCACCCGGGGAAATATCGCGCCCGACTCGGACGACCGCACGGTTTACACCTACTGCGCCACGCCGCTGCGGATCAACCCGCGCCGCACCGCGACCGACGCCGACGGCGACCCGCTCACCGTCACCGCGGTCACTCAGCCGCGCTTCGGCCGGGTCAAGATACTGCCCGATGGCAACGTGCTCTACCGCCCGCGGCTGAACTACACGACCACCACGACCGACACCTTTACCGTCACGATCAGCGATGGCAAAGGCGGCACCACGATCGAGACGATCAGGGTCCGTTCGTTCGCGCAAATCGCAGGCACTTTCCAGGGCCTGATGGTCAACACCGCCCCGCCGATCATGCCGATCGTCCCGGTCGCGCCCACCACCCGCGGGCGCCTCAAGATCACGCTGAATAACAGCGCCGCATTCTCCGCGCGGCTGGAGATCGACGGCAGCGTCTCCGCCTTCACCGGCAAGCTGGTCGGCGCGCTGACCTACTCGCGCACGCTGCGCATCGCGGGCCAGTCGGCCACAGTCACGGTGACCTACGACGACCTCGCCGATAGCTGGAGCGCCACCGTCACCGGACCCGGACTTGATGTCGAACAGGAAGCGGTCTACCTCGTGCGGCGTCCGATGAAAAAGCGCGCCGCCGCGGTCTATCCCGTGCAGCAGTTGGTGCCGCGCGGCAGCGTCGTCGCACCCGGCACCGCGCTCGTCCGCGTCAACAAGACCGGATCGGTGACCATCGTCGGCAAACTGCCGAGCGGGGCGGCGTTCAGCTCGTCCGCGTATCTCGATGTGGCAAATTCAGCGCCGATCTTCGACTGGGTCCCCAACGGCGCGCAGAGCATCGCCGGTCCCGTGCAAATCCCCGCGGTCGTCCCCGGCACACCGACCGCCGCCTTCGAGTGGCAAGGCAATTTCCCCGGCCTGCCCGACATCCTCGATCTCGCCCCCGCGCCGTAGCCGGCCGTTAAAAAACGGGGCGAGTCCCCGGATGATTGGTGATCGGAGCGCGTCGAGCGTCCATCAAAAAAAGGAGAGGTCGTCGCGCGGCTCGACACCGCGACTTTGGCCGCCGAACTCGACATCGCAAATGCCGAGGCCAAATTGCAGTCGACCCGCAAATCAAGGCTGGAAGAGCTCGGGACGGCGAATCGCTCGACGCCGGAGGAGCTGGAAAAGGCGCGCACCGACCTGACGATCAAGCAGGCGCAGGTGCGGAAAATCGAGGCGATGATCGAGAACCGCACGATGCGGAGCCCGGTCGCCGGCGTCGTCACCGAGATTAAGCGCGACCCGAGCGAGAGCGTCTCCGCCGCACAGCCGCACGTCCTCACAGTCGTGCAAATCGACAAGCTGATCGCCAATCTTTTCCTCCCGCCTGCGCGTGCCGAATCCCTGAAAACTGGCGCCATCGCCGAGCTTCAGCTCCTCGACGAAAATCAAAAAGCGCCCGCGACGATCGAGTTCGTCAGCCCGATCACCGACTCCGCGAGCGGCACGGTGCGCGTGAAATTCGTCATCGATAACACCGCCGGCACACACCGCGCCGGCGGCCGCTGCACCCTCGCGGAGTAGCCTCGACCTTAGTAAGGCGTGGTCACTTGCCGCCCGTCTTTTTTGTATTCGAACTGCCGGTTGTTCGCGTCATACACGCGTTCCGTGCTGCTGCCGGCGGACGCATGAGACGCGTGGGAGGTGGCCTGCGACGCGCATGAGGAAAGCAGCGAAACGAGGCCAACGATGGCGAGGGTGAGAATGGAGGTTTTCATCGGCAGACAAATCGAACGTCTTGGACGCGGAAGCCGTATCGATTCGAGGTCGCGAGATTTGAAGCGCGGGAGCTTGTTCCCGCATTCCTCAGCCCTTCCCGCCCCTTCTCGATGCCAAGCGGAGCTTCGGAACGAGAGTCTCCCGGCGAGGAGTTCGTCTGTGCACGGCTACAACTCGCATACCGTCTTTCTCGGTGTCTCCACGACTCGGCGATTCTTTCGCGTGGCTGATTCCAAGACGAAAAAAAGGGCGGGATCGAAATCCCGCCCTTCTCAAAACTTAAACGCTCGCGCTTTTCGCCTACTGGCTCACCGGAGTGGGCTCGCCGACGAGGACTGGCGGGAATCCCAGTGAGCCGGGGAGGTAAGGCGAAGAAAGCAGTTCCTTGACCTCCTCCAGCGGCTCTTTGAAGTCCTTCGACTCTTTGCCGTCTTTCGAAGCATCGTAGCGAGCGCGACGAGGGTCGCGCTCGGGGCGGCTTTCCGCGATCGCTTCAAGCGACGGGGCTACTTCATTGCTGGCGAGCGAGATGTCGCTGAAGGTGTTCACTTCATGCAGCGCGATGACGTCGGTACCGTTGGTAGGAGTCCAGCGGGCGAGGATTTGCGAGCCGCTGATTGCGGGGAAATCCGCGGAGGCGGTTCCGCTCGAGCCATTGAATACCAAGCGGGCGGCAGGTGTGCGGCCTTCGAGCGAAACCGCTTTTGCCGGCGTGCTGGAAGTGGTCGCGGGGTTGCTCACTTTGATGAGATTCTGCTCCCCGGCATCAATGGTTTTTGTGACTCCATCCGCGGGTGCAACGACGAAGATGTCGAGTGTGCCGATGGCTTTGTTATCGGCTTGGACGGCCAAGCGGGTGATGGACCTGCTCGCTTTGCTTTCGATCACAAGGCCGGACTCCGTGGTGGTCGGGGCGATGGTCACTGCGCTCTCGGGATTGTCGTCGATGGCCTTTTGCCAGGAGACGTATCCCTCGGCTGAGTTTGCGTAGGCGACGCGGCTGTCGCTGTAGAGTGCCGCGGCGTTGAAGCTCGTCTGAAGATTCACTGCGGAGCCGAAGACGGCATTGACATCGATCGGCTGCTCCCGCTGGCGAATGCTGTAGCTGGTGGCAGCCTGATCGCCGTAGAGATAGAGGCTGTAGAGCGAGCCGGCGTCGGCTACATCGGTTTCGATGAGCAGGTATTTCGCGAAACGGCTGAACGATTTCGCGAGTCGCTTGCCGTTGATTGTGTCGAAGGGCACGTCTTTCGCGATCACGCTCCACGATATCGCGCCAGGGGCGGCTGGGGAGTCGCCAGCGTAGAGCGTCACGGTTCCGGTCGCCGGGGCGGCGGAGACGCAGAAGTTCGTCAAAAGCTGGGGCTCGGAAAGGACGACGAGGTAATCCTGCTTGCCGGGAAGCATGGGATACCGGGTCGTCACATCGTCATCCAGCCACGCAGCGGCGGCTTCGGTTGCGGTGTACTCTTTGCTCGCGGAGTCAAAGTGGCGAAGGTTTGTGCCTAGGTGCTGCCGGGCGAGATTTTTTGGAAAAATCTGCAACTGCCGGGAAGCGTTATCCGAATCGGACGGTGCCGCGAAAGCGGCACCTGAGCAGGTCAAGGCGACGAGAGAAACCAGCGTTTTGGTCTTCATAATGTGGAGTTCAGTATCGGGTTTGGGTTAAATTGGAAGCAGGAAAAGAAGACGATGCGAATTTCGGTGGTTGTGGAAATTTCAGCAAATATGGAAGGTTTTTTGACGCGGGCAATGATTTTCTTTCGGGAAAAAAGGTGTGTCAGCGATGGCGAATTTGGTTGGCAAACTCCTTGATGAAAAGTTATTAACAATACCGGACTGGTGCGTCTGATGCTCGCGTCTCCCGTTACTTTAAAAAACACAAATTGTGAATTCAAACGATAACAACCCCACTGATTCCTCGAAGCCGGTCCAGCCAAGTTTCGCCGAAGGCCAGAAACTTGCAGGCTGCTATGTCCTCCGTCGGCGAGTCGATGCCGGTGGCGGCGTCGATATCTGGCTGGCGCATGATCAGGTGCTCGGCAAAGATGTCTCTCTCCACTTCATTCCGCAGGAGATCCGCGCGGTTCCGGCGACGATGGATGCCGTGCGGCAGGAGGTGAAGCGGAACCGGCAGCTCATTCATCCAAATATCCTGCGAGTCTATGATTTTGTGGAAGAGGCGGACTGGTCTGCCATTTCGATGGATTGGTTCGAGGGGGAATCGCTCGCGTCGGTACTGGCTCGCAGGCCCGCGGGTTTTTTTGAGCCTGTGGACATCAAGGCGTGGACTGCCCAGCTTTGTGCGACGCTCGACGATGCTCACAAAGTACAACTCGTGCATCGCGACATTTCGCTGACGAATATCTTTGTGGAGAAGAGTGGGAAAATTCTCGTCGCCAATTTTGGGATCAGCCGTCTTTTGCAAGATGCGCTTGGCCGCCTGCGCGGACCGGAGGAAGCCGCCGCAGGAATGGCGTTCATGAGCCCGCAACAGCTCGATGGCGAGCGTGCGAGCAGCAGCGACGACGTATATTCGTTCGGCGCGCTCGTGCAGACTTTGCTGGTCGGCGAGCCGCCGTTTACTGTTCGCGATATCGTCGCAAAAATCCGCCGGACCGTGCCGCTATCGATATCTGAGCGGCGTGCGCAACTCAAGAAGTCTGGAGCCGTGATTCCGGCCTCTTGGGAAAAAACAACCGCGGCTTGCCTCGAGAAAAGTCCTGAGCAACGACCGGCGGGCATGGCGGAAGTGGCGTCGCGCCTGATGATCGAAAAACCAGCAGGCGCGCTCGAGTCGGCGCCACCGGTGGTGGCTGTCACGGAATCCGTGCCCGCCAACGAGGCTGTGGCCGCTGTGCCTGCGATTGGGCTTGGAGCAGCGAAATCCGGACTTCGACCGGTGGATGTTCTGCGCGCAAAAGCGAAAGCCGCCGAAGAGGCGGAAGCCGCGGGTCCGGTAATAGTGCCACCTTTCGTAAAGCCGGCTGAACCCGCCATCAACAAGTCTGCCAAACCCTTGGCCGAGAAGCCGCCCACGCCGCCCAAATCCGAGCAGGACGCAATCCCCGAACACTTCCCGAGTTTTACGCCCCGCCGTTCGGGCTTCCCGCTCACCGGAGTCGCCGCTGGCATTATCCTCGTGGGAGTTACCGGATATTTGGCATTTTTCTATCCGGGCGAAAAAAACAACGGGTCGGCGTCCGATCCCGGTGGAGTCGAGCGCGAGGGTGCGAGTGACCTCGCGCCGGTGGCCAATGTCTTGGAAGGTGCGCCGGTTTCCGATGAAGCTCTTCCGGATAAGTCTGACAGCGATCCGCTTCCGACGCCGGATGCCGTGAATGCGCCTCTGCAGGTCGTGCAAATCACTCCCGCTCCGACTCCCGCAAATGTGGACAAGGGGACTACGGACGTGAGTGCCGCGACCGCTGCGCTGGAAAAGGCGAAGCACGAAGCGGAAGCCGCGGAGAAGCAGCAGGCCGAGATGTTGAAGCAGCAAAAGCAGGCCGAAGCGGCCGCTGCCGATGCGAAAAAGCAGCTCGAAGAGAAGACCAAGACGGCTGTGCCTGTTCAAAAAGCAGCCGCGGATGTCGCCACGCTTTTGCAGAAACGGGACGAAGAAATGCGCAGCGCGCAAGCCGCAGCGGACGAGGCGCAGAAAGCGGCGGCGGAGAAAGCCAAGCTCGCGGAAGATGCGAAAAAGGCATACGATACCGTCGCTGCCGACGGTCGCGAGAAGCTCGCGATGCAGCAAAAATCCGATACGGAGTTAAAAGCGTTGGGAAAAGCCATCGAGGATAAGCAGCGCGTTGCGACGGAGATGGAGAAATCCATTGCGGACGCAGCGGAGAAGCTCGAAGAGCAAAAAACCGCAATCAAGCGAAGCGAACAGGATCTTGCCGAAGCTAAGATGGCTGCGCAGAAAGTGGCCGAGGAAATGGCCGCGAAAAAAGCAGCCGAGGAAGCTGCGCGGATGGCAATGGAAAAACGTCACGCAGTTGAAACGGAGATTGAAGAAACCAAGCGCCTCTTCGCCGAGAAAATGAAGGCACTCGAGGACATGCTCAACAAAGGCTCCTCCACGCCACCGGCGCCCGAGCCCTCCGGCAAACCGGATGCGCCTGCGGCCAAGCCCGGTGCCAACGCAAAGCCCGCAGCAGATGTGAAGCCTGTGGCGGCCACTGCGCCCCCCGCCGAAACGCTGCTAGCGATGAAGACGGAGGCGGCCAAACCCGGTGGCACACAAAAAACTGCTGTCGTTCCCGGAGGAGTCGAAAACAGCTTGGGGATGAAATTTGTCCCAGTCGGTGACGTGATGTTTTCGGTGTTTCAAACCCGCGTGAAGGAGTTTGAGACTTTCGCGAAGGAGACCGGGCTCAAATCGACTCTCTGGAAAGATCCCGGCTTCAAGCAGGGGCCCGATCATCCGGTCGTGAACGTGACATGGCAGGAGGCGATGACTTTTTGCAAATGGCTGAGTGCGAAGGAGCACAAAGATGGGAAGCTCGGGCAAAACCAAGCCTACCGGCTGCCCACCGACCTCGAATGGAGCAAGGCTGTCGGTCTCCCCGAAGAAAGCGGAAGAACGCCGGAGGCCCGGGATATGGGGGTGCCGGAGATTTACCCGTGGGGCAGCGCGTGGCCACCGCCTCCCGGTGCCGGAAACTACACGGGCGAGGAAACCGGCTCCGATGTGGCGATCAAAGGCTACGACGACGGCTACGCGTGGACGTCGCCGGTGGGAAGTTTCCAGCCGAATAAATACGGACTTTACGACATGGGCGGCAACGTCTGGCAATGGTGCATGGACTCGTGGAACAGCGATCAGAAGGCCAAGGTCCTGCGGGGTGCCTCGTGGTACAACGGCGCTCTAAAGCTCAGCCTCCTCTCCTCCTGTCGCGTGCATGCAGCGCCCGATAGCAGTACTGACAACTATGGATTCCGCTGCGTCATCGCTTCGGGCGATTCAGGCAAAACCCCGAAGAAGTGATCATGCTCCTGAAAGATCGCATTTTTTCGATTGCATTTGACCGCGACCTCGCAGACCTGACCCAACTCTACACTTTATGAAACAACTATTCGGACGCGCTGTTTTAGTCGCCGGGATCGCGGCGCTCCTTTGTTCGGAAAATTCCGCCAGTGCGCAGGATTTCTTCCGGGATTTCGGAACGTCCCGCTCTTCCGGCGGCATGGGTCCGGTCGCGCCCTCGGAATACACTTATGAGAATGTCGCACCCAGCGGCTATGCGGGATTTGCCGACGGCGGTGGACTTGCTCAGCAATCCCCACTCTATAACAGCGGCCTCGGTGAGCAGACGCCGGAAGAGAAGTATAATTTTGCGATTGGGCCAATTCGCTTCAGCATGGCCGCGGGAATCGGCGTTGAATTTAACGACAACATCGACCTTTCCCAGAACGATCGGCAGTCGGATTTCATCCTCCGCCCGAGCCTGAGCATCGATGCAGCGTGGCACATCACCGAGCGTAATACGATCCACCTTACTATCGGTGCGAGCTACGCGAAATACCTCGACCATTCCGAGTACGATACCGACGGCGTGCTGCTTTCGCCGACCTCGGAACTCGCATTCAAATTTGTCGTCGGAGCAATCGATTTCACGGTCCGAGATCGGTTCAGCTATCAGGAGGACACGTTCGATACCCCGCAGATCAGCGGAATCGCGCGGTACGACAGGTATGAAAATCAGGCCGGGATCAAGGCCGATCTCGCGGTCAACGAGTATTTCTCGATCACTGCCGGCTACGACCACTTCAACTTGTGGACGACCCAGGATGAATTCTCGGATCAAGATCGCTCGATCGACACGTTTTTTGTCACGCCGACCTACCAACTCACGCCCTCCATTAAGGTCGGTCTGAATGTCGCTTGGAGCATTATCGACTTCGACAGCAGTTCGCGGGCGGATGGCAACAATTTACTCATCGGGCCGCTCATCCAATGGAACATTTCGGACGTCACGCATCTTTTCCTTGAGGCAGGTTATCAGCGGTTGAAATTCGACGGGCAGTCGAGCTATGACGACACGTTTTTCCGGGACCTCAGCAGTGAAGAGCGCGCGCTCTTTACGGTCGTGGATGATCAAGAGGACTCGAACAATTTCTACGTGAAACTGCAGATCGAAAATCATCCGACCGAAACTTTCACGCACCGGCTCTCCGCTTCGAAGACCGCCGAGATCGGTTTTGAAACGAACTACTACGATCTCTACCACATCGAGTACAGTGCAGACTGGACTGGGATTGATAAAATGCAGATCGGGCCGACGCTCTTCTACGAGTACTATGACACGTCGGGAGCCTTCCCTGAGCAAGCCTGGCGCGTCGGTGCGGCAATTGGAATTCGCCGAACTTTTTCCGATTCAATCACCGTTGGGCTCGATTATCGCTTTATCCTCAAAAACTCAAATCTGGACGGAGCCGACTACTACCAAAATCTCGTCTTCCTCAGCGCCTACTATAAGTTTTAACCCGCATCTCATGCCTCATGCCTGATTCTCTCATCCGACTCCTCACCATCGGAGTTGCGCTCTTCGCAACTGGAATCTCAGGACATGCACAGTCCTCGTTTCGGCGCGTCGATTCCGCCTTTCCGACCAGTCCGCCGGCCGCAACCGCTGCTCCGATGAATGTGGCGCCGGGAATTCCCGTTTCATCCGGCATCAATCGGACGACCCTCGTAGATCCCAATAAGAAACTCGCCGCCGGAGATCAGGTTTCAATCGAGATTCTCGAAGATCGCGAGCCGGCCACCCCGCGGATCATTACAGCGACCGGGGACATCGATGTGCAGCCGCTCGGCCGCGTGAGCGTCGTTGGCAAGACGACCAACGAAGCGGCTTCCGAGATCAAGCGCAAGCTGGAAGCCGACTACTACTACACCGCGACTGTGCGGCTTTCGATCGATCGCGTGAATCAAAGCGCCACGATGGGAAAGGTGCAGGTGCAGGGCGAAGTGCGTGTGCCGGGAGTGCTCGAGATTTTCGCCGGTGATAACCTCACGCTGAATGAAGCGATTCTCCGTTGCGGAAACTTTAAGGACTTCGCGGATGCGAAGAAAGTGAAACTCACCCGGAGGCATGGCACCGAATCGAAGACCTACAGCGTCAACGTGCAGGACATCCAGAAAAAAGGCCTAGGCGAAAATGACATGAAGCTTGAGGACGGCGACCGGATCTTCGTTCCGAAGGCATCTTTCCGCATTCTTTACTAAGCAATGGACTCCATCAATCCGCAGGCACCGCCGCGTGCATTGGGCGCAATTTTTGGCGCGAAATTCTACCGCTATCGCGGTCTTCTCCGCCGACAATGGTGGATCCTCGCCATCGCGGTGGGCATCGGCCTTACGTATGAAGGCTGGACGATTTTCAAGAAGTCCGACTTGTTTGAGTCTTCGAGCGAAATCATGGTTCGCTCGGAGGTCACCGGTGTCGATCCGAAGGTCCGCGAAACCGTTGATAGCCTTTACGGGGACACGCTGAAAATCCTCCAGAGCCCCGGCATGATCGAGGCGGCGAAACGCAACGTCGAACTCAAAGCGCCTTCGCTTTCAGGCACTGTTCAAATCACGCCGAGCGTCGCGCCCCGGACATCGATTTTTACAGTCAGCGGGCAGGGGACGAATCCCGAATATACGCAGCGATTTGTCGATGCGCTGGTGGATGAATTCATGTCCTTCCGCAAATCGCAGGTAAAGGTGGACCTCATCAACACGAGTGGCGAAATCGGTGGACAACTTGAAGTGGTGCGCAAATCGCTCGCATTGCAGCAGGCTGCGTTGAAAGACTTCGTGCAGGCGAATGACATGCAGTTTTGGCAATCGCGCGGATCGAAGGCGGCTGAGACTTTGAACGAACTGCGCAATCGCGAAACCGAGAAGAAAACCGAACTCCAGAACCTGCAAAATCTAACGCCCGAAGAACTCCTGAGCACACCCCGGCTCGCTGCGGTCGTCAGCAAGCCGGATGCGCGTTCGGCGGCGGGCGAGCAAAAGGAGGCGGTCTTCAACAACGAGCTCTACTCTCAGTATCTCCAGACGACTCAGGCGCTC
The DNA here is from genome assembly GCA_038207335.1 of Chthoniobacterales bacterium. Taxonomy (GTDB): domain Bacteria; phylum Verrucomicrobiota; class Verrucomicrobiia; order Chthoniobacterales; family Chthoniobacteraceae; genus CAIURC01. The sequence goes on from JBBQZX010000009.1 coordinate 130,586, forward strand.
TTTCAGAAGCAGGCGGAACTCGACGAGCGGAGCACCGTCTGGAAGCCGAAGCATCCCCGGTTGCAGGCGCTCCAAGCCGAAGTGAGCGCGATCCAGCGGAGGATTGATCTGATCAAGGCCCAGAATATCGAAGCGACAAAATCGCGAGCGGCTGCGGTAGGCGCGGAACTCAAGAGCATCGGCAACATGATCGCGACGTGGACGAAGGAAACGCAGGAGGCCAGCGTCAAGGACGGCGAATATCAGCAACTCCAAGCGGCAGTCACGCGCTCTCAGGCGCAGGAAGACAAACTTTTGGAGAAACTCACGCAGGTCGATCCTAGCTTTGGTGGCAATGGCATCTTCAAGATTTTGCGTAAGGCGAGCAGTCCGGCTCCCGTGTCGAAAGGCATCGGCAAACATCTCACACTTGGCTTGATCGCTGGCTTGATGGTGGGATGCCTCGTGCTCTTTCTACTCGATCGGAGCGACGACCGGCTTTCTAGCTCGTCGGAAGTCATCCAGCATTTCTCCGAGCCGATTCTCGGCCAGATTCCGAATGTCGCCGATTCGCGGAAAGAAACCGGCCTCCCGCTGCTACAGTTGGAAGATGAGCGCTACTCGTTTTCCGAGTCGTTCCGCAGTCTGCGCTCGTCGCTGATATTCATGCCAAATCAAGCGGAGTTGAAGACGCTGCTCGTCACCAGCGCGATCCCGAACGAAGGCAAATCGACAGTTGCGAGTAACATGGCGATCACGATGGCGGCAGGTGGCGCGCGGGTGCTGCTCGTGGATGCGGACCTGCGGCGCGGTGACCTCGCGGCGCTCTTCGACACCGATGGCCGCAACGGTCTTTCGAGTATTTTGCGAGGCGAGATGCCTTGGAAGTCCTCGGTGCAATCCACGAACTATCCGACCCTGTCGCTGATCCCGCGCGGTCCGGTCACGAATCAGTCCGGCGAGCTTTTGCTACGGCCCGAGATGCAGAAAATTCTCGGAGAAATGAAAGACGCCTACGACTTGGTCATCTTCAACACCGCACCCATCCTCGCGACCGACGATACGCCGACCTTCGCTCCGCATTTCGATGGTGCGTTGATGGTAGTCCGCGCGGCGTTCACATCCGCGCGCCTCACGCAGAATTCTCTCAACGCGCTCTACCAGCGGCAGGTCAACGTCCTCGGACTCATCCTGAACTGCATCGATACCGAGACGCCGGACTACTACTACTACCGGTATCCGAAGTATTACGCTGCGTGAGCGGTCGGATTTTTCTCCCGCAACGACGCGAGCCCCGGTTCAGTGCCCCATCGCGGCAGGGCCTTTGGTTTTGCGAAGCAGAAATGTGATCGGAACGCGCGGATTCCTTTAACATCGACCTGCATTCGCGACGCGCCCGGCTTGTCTATCCACGCGAATTTCACCCCTGCTCCTGCCCCACCCAGTCGATCGCAAACCGCACCATTTCCTCAGCATCCTTGAATCCCAGCTTCTCCTTGATGTGGGCGCGGTGGGTCTCGATCGTCTTCACGCTGAGGTGCAGATTTTCCGCGATCACGCGAGTGCCAAAGCCTTTGCCGAGGAGATTGAGCACCTCCAATTCGCGATCCGAGAGCTGGTCCACCGGCGAACCCATCCCGCCATCGAGCGATTGGATCGCCTTGAAAACCAGCTTTTCGCTGAAGCGCGGGCTCACATACACGTCGCCCGCCAGCACCTTTCGCACAGCCGCCAGCACCTGCGCCGCCGGCTGGGATTTCATTACGTAGCCTTTGGCACCAGCCCGCAGCGCGCGCAGTGCATAGAAGGTCTCATCGTGCATCGAGAGGATGAGGATCGGGAGCCGCGGAAGTTCCGCTTTCATCAGCTTCACGAGCTCGATTCCATTCGTGCCGTTCAGCGAAATATCGAGGATCGCGAGGGTTGGCTTCAGCGTGCGCATTGCCTCCAGGGCGGCGGGAGCGCTTTCAGCGGTGCCGCAGACCTGCATGTCTTTTTCGGTTGAAAGAAGTCCCACGATGCCTTGGCGAAAGACCGGATGGTCATCGACGATCAGAATGCGCTCCTGTTTCCCGCGCCTGGATGTCGTTTTTGTGGGTTCGGCGGTTTGTGTCGTCATCGGAAATCCTTCGTCAAAGGGGAACTTGGGAGTCTCATACCTATCCGCCGTTAAATCGGATCGGGCCGCGATTTCGCATGGATCAAAACGCGTTGAGCGGGAAGTTTTTTACCAGCGTCACGCGAGATCGAACACCAGCAGATGCGCACCCTCCTTCGCCCGGAGCGAAACCGCATCCACCTCACTCACCGCAGCCGAATCGCCTGCGTGCAAGATCGCGCCATTCACCTCCAGTTCCCCCTCGATCAATTGCACCCAAGCCGCGCGCCCTTCCGCCAGCGTGTGTTCCACTGCATCCCCGGCGCCCAGCTTTGCCACGAAAAGATCGGCGTCCTGATTGATCGCGATCGACCCCTCCCGTCCGTCGCCTGAAGTCACCAGTTGCAGCCGTCCTTGCTCGATCCCGCCGAACGACTTCTCCGCGTAGCTCGGCGTCACCCCGCGCAGATCCGGCAGCAGCCAGATTTGCAGCAGGTGCACCGGCTCCGTCGGCGAGTCGTTGAACTCACTGTGCGTGATTCCACTCCCCGCGGTGATCCGTTGCACGTCGCCCGCGCGCATCACCGCCGTATTACCCATCGAATCCCGATGCCGGAGCGCCCCGCTCACCACATACGTGATGATCTCCATGTCCCTGTGCGGATGCGTCCCGAAGCCCATCCCCGGCGCCACGCGATCCTCATTGATCACCCGCAGCGTGCGGAAGTGCATATGTTTCTCATCGTGATAATCCGCGAAGCTGAACGTGTGAAACGAGTCCAGCCAGCCGTGCTGTGCGTGCCCGCGCTCGGCGGACTTGCGAATTGTGATCATGACTTAGAGCTTCGCCGGTTCCGGTTGAAAATCGAGCTTTCCGTCGCTCGCATCGATCCGGATTGTTTGGCCAGCGAGGAACTTTCCCGCGAGGATTTCCATGCTCAGCGGGTCCAGCACCTCCCGCTGGATCACCCGTTTCAGCGGACGCGCCCCGTACACCGGGTCGAAGCCCTCCCGCGCCAGATGCGCCTTCGCCGCGTCGGTTAGCGTGATCGTTAGGTTCTGCGCGGCGAGCCGTTTGGTCAGACGCGCGAGCTGGATTTCCACGATGCTTGCCAGCTCCGTTTCCGTCAGCCGGTCGAACATCACGATCTCATCCACCCGGTTCAGGAACTCCGGTCGAAAGTGCGCCCGCAGCGCATCCATCACCAGCGCCTCCCGCTGCTCCACGTTGTCCGAATCGTCGATGTGCTGACTCCCGATGTTCGACGTCATGATGATCACCGTGTTCTTGAAATCCACCGTCCGTCCCTGCCCATCCGTGATCCGCCCATCGTCCAGCACCTGCAGCAGCACGTTAAAAACATCCGCATGCGCCTTCTCGATCTCGTCGAAAAGCACCACCGAATATGGCTTCCGCCTCACCGCCTCGCTCAACTGCCCGCCCTCCTCATACCCCACGTAACCCGGAGGCGCCCCGATCAACCGCGCCACCGTGTGCTTCTCCATGTATTCACTCATGTCGATGCGGATCATCGCCCGCTCGTCGTCGAACAGAAACTCCGCCAGCGCCCGTGACAGCTCCGTCTTTCCCACACCCGTCGGTCCTAGAAAAATGAACGACCCGATCGGCCGCGCATCGTCCTGGAGCCCCGCACGCGCCCGCCGCACCGCGTTGGAAACCGCGGCGATCGCCTTCTTCTGCCCGATCACCCGCGCCCCCAGCCGCTCCTCCATCTTCAGCAGCTTCTCCCGCTCCCCCTCCAGCATCCGCGACACCGGGATGCCCGTCCACGCGCTCACCACCTTTGCGATATCCTCATCCGTCACCTCCTCCCTCAGAAACCGAAACTCCCCCGCATCCCCAGCCGTCTCCGCCACCTTCGCCTCCAGCTCCGGGATCGCCCCGTACTGGATCTCACTCGCCCGTCCCAGCTCCCCCCGCCGCTGCGCCTGCTCCAACTCCGTCCGAGCCTGCTCCAACTCCGTCTTCCAACCCCGCTGCTCCTCGATCTCCGCCTTCTCCTTCTGCCACTCCGCCTTCATCGCCCCGCCACGTTCGTTCAAATCCGCCAACTCCCGCTCGATCTTCTCCAGCCGCTCCTTGCTCGCCGGGTCCTTCTCCTTCTTCAGCGCCTGGCGCTCCATCTCGTGCTGCATCACCGCCCGTTCGATCACATCGATCTCCGTCGGCATCGACTCGATCTCCATCTTCATCCGGCTCGCCGCCTCATCCATCAGGTCCACCGCCTTATCCGGCAGAAAACGATCGCTGATATACCGGTTCGACAGCGTCGCCGCCGCCACCAGCGCGCTATCTTGGATTCGCACCCCATGATGCACCTCGTACCTCTCCTTCAGACCCCGTAAAATCGCGATCGTATCCTCCACCGACGGCTCATTCACCTGCACCGGTTGGAACCTCCGCTCCAGCGCCGCATCCTTCTCCACATACTTCCGGTATTCATCCAGCGTCGTCGCCCCGATCGTCCGCAGCTCCCCCCGCGCCAGTTGCGGTTTCAACATATTGCTCGCATCCACCGCCCCCTCACTCGCCCCCGCCCCCACGATCGTGTGCAGCTCATCGATAAAAAGCACGATCTCCCCATTCGAATCCACCACCTCCTTCAAAAACGCCTTCAGCCGATCCTCGAATTCCCCTCGGAACTTCGCCCCTGCGATCATCGCCCCCAGATCCATCGCGATGATCCGCTTCCCTTTCAGCGACTCCGGCACATCCCCGCTCACGATCCGCCGCGCCAGCCCCTCCACGATCGCCGTCTTCCCCGTCCCCGGCTCCCCGATCAGCACCGGATTATTCTTCGTCCTGCGAGAAAGCACCTGCATCACCCGGCGGATCTCATCATCCCGCCCGATCACCGGATCGATCTTCCCCCGCCGCGCCTGCGCCGTCAGATCCCGCCCATACTTCTCCAGCGTCTGATACTTCCCCTCCGGATTCTGATCCGTCACCCGCTGCGAACCCCGCACCTGCTGCAGGCCCTCCATCAGCCCCTTCCGCTCCACCCCTGCCTGCCGCAGATACTTCCCCGCCGGCACCGTCGCATCCACCAGCGCCAGCAGATAATGCTCCGCACTCAGAAACTCATCCTTCATCCGCGCCATCTCCCCCTCCGCCGCATTCAGCACCGTCGTCAGCTCCCGCCCGATCCCCGACTGCGTCCCTCCATGCACATTCGCCCTCCTCGAAAGATCCGCCCTCAGCGCATCCTCCACGTTCTGCGCCGAAGCCCCCACCTTCTCCAGCAGCGGCCGCGTCACCCCCTCCGCCTGCTCCAGCAGCGCCAGCAGCATATGCTCATTCGAAATCTCCGAGTGATTCCCCTCCGAAGCCATATCCTGCGCCCCCTTCAGCGCCTCCTGCATCTTCTGCGTAAAACGATCGATTTTCATAGATAAACTAGTCCGCCCGGTTCAGCACAAAGTCTTCCCCAGCCGCGCCAGAGTAATCGCCCCGCCCCCCTGCGCCAGCTTTACCCAAAATAGCGCCACCCCCCGCGCCAATGTCGCCCTCTTCTCCCTGCTTTGAACATGGAAGGTGCGAAAAACCCGGCCCATAGCAGCGCCCTCCCGTCATAAAATCTGCCCGACAACGAAAGAGCGCACGCTGGATGGCGGCGCTCCGCGCGCCATGCGTCTCTTCGCCGAAGGCCATCCTTTCCGAGTGGCGCTAGCGCGCAGTGATGGCATGGCGCGCGGAGCGACGCCATCCACCTTGGCCTTCTCCTCCGCGAATTAAATATCCTTCCGCGGCGCGGCAGCCCCCGCCTTTCCAGCCGCAGCCTCATCCTCATACACCACCTTAAAGGTCCAGCTATAATACCCGATCCCCGGCACCGTCAGCGTGATCGTGCGCCGCTCCCTCTTTAGCGCATCCTTCGTCTCCCACACCGTCTCCAGCGCATTCTCCTTCGCCTTCTCTGCAAAATTCTTCCCATGCGCGATACTCGGCACCTTTACCGGCGTCCCATACTTCTCCGTCAGAGACTTGCGCATCGACTCATAGAAGGCCAGTCCCTTCTCCTCTGACTTATCCACACTGTATTTTACGCTTACCGTCGCCGCCGCAAAAGCATCACCCGCGAAGCGCAACTCCAGCTCCGAGATCGGCTCCCCGGCATACGTGCCGCCCGAAAAGGTCATCACATCCGACTTCTCAGCCTTCAGCTTGATCCCCCGAGCCTGCATCTCCTTCTTCGCCGCCGCCGGATTCGCCCCAAACTTCAGCCCGAGGAAATCATCGATCTTCTCCGCCGCGGAAAGAGGCACCAAGGCCAGCGTAAGACACAACAACGCGAGCAGGGAGGGGAGTTTGATCGGAGGAGGACTCATGATGGCCATAAATTACCACACGCAGCCCCTCGCAGGCGATAATATTCCCGGCAATAACGCCACAGGCCGTCATGCATGTTGCAGGTTGCCGGAGGAGGAAGCCGGGTGGATGGTGGCACTCCGCGCGCCATGCCGACCGATGCGCGACAGCGCCACTCGGCAAGGATGGCCTCCGGCGATGGGAACGCATGGCGCGCGGAGCGACGCCATCCACCCTGCGCTCCTTCACCCGACGGCCAAGCTACAAGGCAACCGGACGTTGCCATGGGAGGTCGATCGGGCGGGTGTCGCATTTTTGAGATTTACTCTGGTCTGTACCGCGTACAGCAGCCTACTTGTGCGGTACAGGGGGCAAGGCGCCGCGCGGCGCGCGGGGTATTTTTGTTTAAGAATATCACTTGCCCCCTGCTTCGGCGTGGAGGATAGGCAGCGCGCGAAGGCTGGAGGCGTCTCTGAATGCAAGGAAACCGCTCGGTCAGGCCGCATTATCCCCCACTTTCCTATGAATATCCTGTCTTTGTCTCTGTCCACGCTCCGCTCGGTGCTGTCTGCCCGCGGTGGCTTCGCTGCCGCGGCCGCCGGGGTGCTGCTGCTCGCGAGCTTTGCAGGGAGTGCGGAGGGGAAAGTGGTGGCTTGGGGGTATGGTGGGGAGGGGGTGGCTCCCGTGCCGCCAGGGGCGCTGACCGGGGTGAAGGCGATCGCGGCGGGGTCGAATCACACGCTCGCGCTGAAGGTGGATGGCAGCGTGGTGGCGTGGGGGCGCAATGTGGAAGGGCAGACGACGGTGCCCGCAGCAGCGCTGTCGGGGGTGACGGCGGTGGCCGCAGGCTACTATCACAGTGTGGCGCTGACGAGTGCGGGGAAGGTGATTTCCTGGGGCTCGAGTGCCGGAGGGCAAACATACGTGCCGGTGGCGGCGCAGTCGGGCGTAGTCGCAATCGCCGGCGGGGCGTATCACACGATGGTACTCAAGGACGACGGGAGCGTGATCGTGCTGGGTGCGCAGGGCCAGCCGGTGCTCACGGTGCCGCCCGCGGCGAAAAGCGGTGTGATCGCGATCGCGGCGGGATTTTACTCCTGTGTCGCGCTGAAGGACGACGGGAGCGTGGTCGCGTGGGGTCAGAACGATCGTGGCCAGACGACGGTGCCGGCGGCGGCGCTGTCGGGAGTGACGGCGATTTGCGCGAGCGATTATGCGACTTTTGCGGTGAAGGACGGAGGGGTGATCGCGTGGGGCAGCAATGATTACGACGAGACGGCAATCCCGCTCGATGCGCAGTCGGAAGTGACGACTATCACGGCTGGGAGGTTTCATATGTTCGCGCTGAAGATCGACGGAACGTTGGTTGGGTGGGGATACAACGCCTACGGGGACCTGCTTCCTCCCGCATCGGCGCAGTCGGGCGTGCTGGCGGTGGCCGCGGGGGGGTATAACAGCGTGGCGATCGTCGGGGCGATCGAGGTGCTGCCGACTCTGGGTGCGCCGACGAGTGCATATATTTCCTCCTATTCCGCGACGCTCGGAAGCGATGTCGCTGCCGATGGCGGGGCGGCGATCGTGGAGCGCGGGGTGGTGTTTTCTCTGACTTCGGAAAGTGCGACGCCTAGTCTCGGCGGCGCGGGCGTGACGAAGATCACGGACAGCGGGACGACGGGCGTCTTCACGGTGCTGACCTGGTCACTTCAGCCCGCTTCGAGATATTCGTTCCGAGCGTATGCGACGAATTCCGAGGGGACGGCCTATTCGAGCGCGGCCACATTCCGTGCGCTGCCGGATACGGTGATTACCACGATATTTTCGCAGGTGCCGACTCAGAACACGGGGGCGGAGATCATGTTCAATCGAGGAGATTCTTCACCGGCGGAGCCGCTCACTTTTGAGGGAAGCCTGGATGGGGCGGTGTTTGCGACGGTGACGAGCCCGGTGACGCTGACCGGGCTGGCCGATGGGTACCGCACGTATGTCGTGCGGGCGAAGGACAGCGATGGGAACGTGGACCCTGCGCCGGCCGTCTTGCCCTGGGTGGTGGATACGACGCCGCCGGAGACGACGATCACCTACGGCCCGGTCGGGCGCGTGGCGAGTACGAGTGCGGCGTTTGCATTCGGGGCGGGTGAGGCTGTGTCTTTCACTTATGTGCTGGATCACGGCGAACCGGTGGCCGGCCTGACGGGGACGGTGTGTCACGGCCTGCCGCCGAGCTTCGTCTTTCATGGGCCAACCGGCTCCTACGCGGCGGTGAGTTTCGATGGACTCGCGCTGGGAACGCACACGCTGCGGGTCTTCGCGACGGACTTGGCGGGGAATGTGGACGCGACTCCCGAGACGCGGACGTGGTCGATCCAGATCGATCCCGTGGTGGCTGTGGAGTTTGCGAAAGGGTCGGCGGTGCCGGGTGCGGGGGTGGAGGGGAGCGGAGTGGCAGCGGGGGCGGTGTTCGTGAGCTTCGGGGTGCCGTCGATCAATGACGCGGGGGATGTGGCTTTTCTGACGAAGTGGAGTGCGCCAAGGGAGAAGGGTGTTGGGATCTTTGCGGGGAGTCCGGCGGCGCTGGTGGTGAAGGTGGGGGACGAGGCGACGGGTGGGGCGACGTTCGCGACGCTGAAGGACCCGGTGCTGGGGGATACGGGGGCGGTGGCGTTCAAGGCGACGCTGGTGGGGCCGGGGGTGACGACTGGGAATGACACAGTGCTTTTCACGAATGCGGCTCCCGGTGGGGCGCTCAGGCTGGTGGCGCGGGAGGGGGCGGTAGTGGATGGGTTGAATATCAAGAGCATCGGGAGCTTTTCGCTGCGCGGGGCGGAGGTGCTTTATGTGGCGACGCTGGCTGGCGGGCATCCGGCGGTGACGGAGGCGAACAATATGGCGGCTTACAGCGTGATGGCGGGTATGCGAAGGACGGTGGTGCGGAAGGGGCGGCTGTTTGGGGCATCGCCGGTGAAGAGTTTCTCGCTGCTGGCGGCGGTGGCGGGTTCGCCGGGGCAGAATCGCGCGCATGTCGCCGGGAGCGCGGCATTTCTCGTGTTGCTCGCGGATGGGACACAGGCGCTGGTGGATAGCGCTGGAGGAGTGCTGACGGCATTCGCGCAGACGGGCGGGACGACTGGCAGCACGGCACTGCCGGGCACGACATGGAAGAGCTTTGGCCCGGTGGCCGCGCCGGAAGGGGCGTTCGCGGCTGTGGCGGCGACGCTGACGCCGGGTGTGGGCGGGGTGACGGCGGCGAACGCGAAGGGGATTTTCGTGGGCAATGGGACTGCATTTAACCCGGTGGCGCGCGTGGGCGGGCCGACGGGGACGGGTGGGGCGGTTTTCGCGAGCTTCAAGGATCCGGTGCTCGCACCGGAGACGGGGGCGGTGGCCTTCCGGGCGACGATCGCGGGCACGAGGGCTGTGACGACCGCCAACGATACAGCGCTGTGGTGGAAGCCGGCAGGCGGGGCGCTCACGCGGCTCGCCCGGGAGGGCGGTCACCCGGAGGAAACGGAGGCTGGGGTGACGTGGCTGAGCTTCACGAGTCTCGCGATCGCCGGAGGCGAATATGGCGCGCCGATCTTCGTCGCCACGCTGCTTCAGGGGAAAGGGGGCGTGAAAGCCTCGAATGACACGGGCCTCTGGGCCGTTGACAGCAACGGCGCGCTGCGTCTGCTGGCACGCGAAGGGGATACGATCGAAGGCAAGAAGTTGAAGACGATCACCGCGCTGACGGCGGCGCCCGGCGCGCCGGGAGTAACGCGGAGCTTTAACAACGCCCGGCAAGTCATCTACCTCGCGACTTTCACTGACGCCTCGCAGGCGGTGATCACGGTGCAGGTGCCGTAGCGCGCGTTCGCCTTTCCCGCGCCGTTGTAGCCGGGATCGCCGATCCCGCGGCCGGTGTGGAAGGTGCGCTAGGCTCGGCGGCGGCGGATGCCGAGGAGCATGGCCATTCCGCCGAGGAGGCTCAGGGCGGTGGCGGGCTCCGGGACGACGGTGAGGGTGATGGAGCTGTTGCTGCCGGTGCCGTAGTTAAGGGTGCCGCCATTGGGGAGGGCCGCGTTGTTAAATGTGCCGGTGAGGGTGCCGGTGTAGGTGGCGAGGGTGTAGGTGTGGAGGGCGGTGATGGTGCCGTTGAGGACGGTGAGGGTGAGCTGGTCGAAGGCGCTGCTGAGGTCGAGGTTGCCGTTGACGAAAAGGAGGTCGCTGGAGTTGCTGGTGGAGTCGAGGCGGATGCGGAGGGCGGCGTTGTTGCCGCTGGTGCCGGCGAAGAGGAGGGAGGTGGTGCCGCCGGCGGCGCCGACATTGAGGAGGCCGATGGTGTCGTTGCCGGGGGCGATCGTGCCGCTGGCGCCGACGGTGACGGTGGCTGCGGTGCCGCCGACGGTGCCGAAGGAGCCGCTGAGGGTGCCGCCGCTGTTCACATTGACGATGTTGCCGACGATGGAGCCGCTGACGAAGAGGGTGCCGCCGGTGATGTTGGTGTCGCCGGTGTAGGTGTTGGTGCCGGAGAGTCTCCAACTGCCGGTGCCGGTCTTGGTGAGGCCGGTGGTGGTGGTGGGGGAGTTGTCGCTGATGGAGCCGGAGATTTCGCCGGTGCCGGCGGTGGAGCCTTGGAGGACGAGTGCTTTGCTGCTGGCGCCCGCTGCTGTGATGTTGGAGGTGAGCTTGAAGAGGCCGGTGCCGGACTGGTCGAGGATGGCGTTGAGGTTGGCGCCGGTGCCGGCAAGGTTGATGATGCGATTATTTGTCTCGCCGGTGCCGGTGTAGCGGAGGGTGGCGGGGCTGGAGGAGGAGCCGATGGAGAGTGTGCCGTTCGTGCCGAGGTTTCCGAGGACGCCCGCGTCGCCGATTTTCGCGACGCTGACGATGCCGGACTGGATGTTGGTGGTGCCGTCGAAGGTGTTGTTCGCGGTGAGGACGACGACGCCGGTGCCGTTGGAGGTGTTGTAGAAGTCCAGGGAGTTCTGGGTGCCGTTGGCGATGACGGCGTTGATGGTGAGGGAGTTGCCGTTGGTGGTGCCGATGTCGCCGTTCGCGATATTGAGGAGGAGCTGGCCGCCGCCGGTGGCGTTGATGGTGCCGCCGTTGCCGTTGATGAGGGTGGCGTTCCCGAGTGCCAAATTGCCCGTGGAGCTGAGGTCGATGGTGCCGCCGTTGAGGGTGACGGCGCCGGTGAAAGTGTTGGTCGTCGTGAGGGCGAGGGTGCCGGGGCCGTTTTTGGTGAGGCCGCCGGTGGTCTGGTTGAGGACTTGCGAGACGGTGAAGGTGTTGGTGGGGGAGGCGATGTCGAAGCCGACGTTCTTGGCGGCGGTGAAGGTGCGGGTGTGGGCGCCGAAGTTGGTGAGGGTGTTGGCGGTGACTTGGAGGATGCCGCCGTTGAATGTGATGGCGTTGGCGGGGTCGCCGAGATTGGCGTCGGTGCCGACGCTGAGGGTGCCGGCATTGAGGGTGATGCCGCCGGTGAAGCTGTTCGGCCCTGACAGTGTGGTGGTGCCGGTGCCGGACTGGAAGACTCCGCCCGCACCGCTGATGGCGTTGCCGATCGTATAGGCGTTGGTGCGGTTGACGGTGAGGAAACCGAAGGCGTTCAGATTGACGGCGCCTGCGCCGAGGCTGCCGGTGGTGCCGCCGGTGCCGATGTTGAGCGTGACCGGGTTGGTGGCGGTGCGCCCCGTGACGGTCGTGGTCCCCGCGTAGGTGTTGTCGTTGCCGAAGAAGACGTTCACGGCCTGAGTGGTCTGTGCAGCGGAGGAGTTGACGAGCACGCCGCCGGCACCGCCGATCGAGCCGCCGACGATCAGGTTTTTTCCGGTCCACTGCGCCTGAAAGGTCCCGCCGCCCGAGTTGACGGTGATCGGCCCGGCGACGGTGTGGATGCCATCTTCGTCGCGGATCGTGCCGCCATCGAGTGTGATCGGATTCGGGATCGAGTAGGAGACCGCGTTGTTGTTTTTGATCCACAGCCGCAGGATTCCGCCTGCATTGATCGCGACCGATCCCGTGCCCAGCGCATCCACCGTGGAGGTATCGGCAGCCGTCCCGCCGGTGCCGATGCTCACGATGCCGTTGTTGATTACTGTGCCGCCGGCGTAGGTGTTCGCCACCAAACCCGTCAGTGCCACCGCGCCGGGGCTCGCATTGATGATCGACCCCGTTCCGCTGATCAGCCCGCTGAGCGCCGTCGAGCCATTCAGATTGACGGCGAAGGTGTTCACCCCGGTGAGCGTGACCGGCCCGCTGATGTTCGATGCGTTGCCGTTGGTATTCGCCACGGTTCCGGAGTTCAGGAAGATCGGGCGCGCGATGGCCGTCGCGAGGCTATACATCGCCAGCGTGCCGCCAGTGTTCACCGTGATCGATCCGGTCGCGCCGATATTCGTGCTCGTCTCGATGCCCAGCAGGCCGCCGTTGATCACGATCGGCCCGGGATTCAACACCGTCCCGAGATTCGTCAGGTAGGTCGTGTTGACGCCGGTCTTGGTCAACGTGAACCCGCCCATGTCAAAGGTTCCCGTCGTCGCGAAGCGAATATCCCACCGGGCCGTCCCGCCGAAGGTCGTGTCTCCGTTCATCGTCACCAACCGCAGCGCATTGAGCTGATCCGTCGCGCTGTTATTGACGATCGCCCCGAGCCCTCCCACGCCCGCGCCGCTCACGGTCACCATTTCACCTCCGAGGTTCACTCCGTTGTTATCCAGCGTCGCGCCTGACGCGATGAAGGTCCCGTCTGCCGAGCCCACCTGTGTCCCGAGCGCAGTCGCATTTGTCACCTTCAGCGTCCCCGCCGCGATCGTCGTGACGCCGGAGTAAGTGTTTGCCGCCGAGAGTGTCAGGATGCCGGCGCCCGCCTTATTCAGCGTGGTCCCCGAGCCCGCGAGCGTTGCGGTGATTGTCGTCGCGATCCCCGTTCCGAGCTTCACATTTGCCGTCGTGCCATTCAGCGTCAGGGCGTTCGCGACGGTGCCAGCGATCGTGTAGCCCGTCGTGTTGAAAGTCAGGTCGTTCGCTGCGATCGGCGTTTGCAGCGTCACGGTGCCGGCAGCGCCGCCGAAGACCGCGTCGTTATCCGTCCCGGACGACGGCCAGACGACGTGTGTCACGCTGTCGTCCCAATTCGCCAGCCCCGTGTCCCAGTTGCCATTACCTCCTGCGCTCAACCCATCACCCGGCACCGCGCTGAGATCCACCGTCCCGCCGTCCCAGAAGAACGTCGCCGCCGAGGCCGAGTGCCCCGCGAGCATTGCTGCGGCAAAAGTGGCCACCTGGGAAAAGCGCGCCAGTCGGCGTGCCTGAGTGGATGAGAATCGGCGTGAAGTCGGAAACAGAGAGGCAGTGATCATAGATAGAAACGTCAGGGGACGCGCTGGGGAAAACGTTGGAAGATTGCAATGATTCGACCTTTGTCACCTCGTTTTCTCGCGAAAAATCGGACCCGCCGTTTCAAAGCCCCGCTTAGAGCGATGCGAGGTGTACGGCTGCAAATTGCGTCTTCTGGCTTCTCATATTGGATTTATAAGTGAGAATTGCTCCTGAGTATGGATAGGAAGCCGCAGAATAGGAATTCCACGGTCGGCGGAGGCTCTGGGGATGTTCGGCGACATCATCTCAGGCTGGAGATGGCATATCGGTGCGATTTTCACCCAACGCCGCACCCGCTTCCCGACCCGGAACCCCGTCCACGCTACGGAGCCTTGAGCTGCGCTGTGCCTCACGAGCTACTTGAGCGTCATCAGGTAGGCGAAGAGGTCGCTGACCTGCTGCGGCTGCATCGTGTCGAGCAGGCCCTCGGGCATGATCGAGCGGCGGAGGAATTTGCTCGCGCGGATGTCGCGTTTTTCGATGCGCCGGTCCGCTGCGCCGGGCGCGCGGAGGACGACGGCGTCCTTGTCGTCGCTCACGAAAAACCCCTCCGCGAGGTCGCCGCTTTTCAGCTCCACGCGGAAAAGGTGGTAGCCGTTTTCCATCGCCGCATTTGGCGTGATGATGTTGCGCAGCAGTCCCTCGACGCCCATCGCGCCGGCACCGGAGAGATTCGGCGCGAGGTTGCCGCCTTGCCCCTGGATGAGGTGACACGCCTGGCAAAGCTGCGTGACTGCTTTGCCTCGCGCGGCGTCGCCGGGCTGGCCCGCAAGCGCGCGATATTTCGCAAATTTAGCGTCGAGCTGCGTCGCTTCGTCCGACGTCAGGATCGGGGGAAAATCGCTCGTCTTCGCGATCTTCGCGCCGCCTTGCACCTTGCCCCACGGCCCCGCGCCGGGCGCGTAAAAGACGAGGCCCGGCGGTTTCGCCTGACCGTCGTAACTGCGGTCGAAGTCGTTGCGGATCTCATCCGCCGAGCGCACGCGATTCCAGATGCGGAATTCGCTGAGAGCGCCCGCCGTTCCTTTGCCGGGACCGTTTCCGCCGATGCGCACGTTCTCGAACTTTTGCGGCGCCAGCTTCGACTGTTCCTGATCGAGCGAGCCGTCCTGATAGATTTTGAACGCCCCCTTTTCATCCCGCGTCACCGCGATGTGCGTCCAGATTCCAGGCACCATCGGCTTCTTCGCGACGAGCATGTCGCCGCTACCGTCCCACACGCGGAAGAGCGCGTTGTAAAAGTTCATCGAGAGCTTTCCGGGGACGCCGAGGATCGCGTCGTCGTTGCCGATCGGGCGACCTTTCGGATCGAGCAGCACCCATGTCTCCACGGTGAATGGGCCGTCGAGCGTGACGCCGGTTTCGGTCCACGCGTTCCTGCCGCCGTCGAGCGTGAGGACGGGGCGGAAGAGCGCGCCGAGTTCGTTCGTGAGCTTTGCGAGTGCCGGATCGTCGCCGACCACAGCCTGCAATTTGTCGAGGGTCGAGCCGTCGAGATCGGTTTTCGCGATCGTGCCCGCGGTGAGCGCGGCGAGGACGGTTTGCGCGCCGGGTTTCGTGGTCGTCAGGCGGTCGATCGAATCGCGGCGCTGCGCGGGCGAAAGTTCCGGCCACAAGGCCAGCACTTGCTTCCCAGCCCGGTCGCTCTTTGCGGAAGCCAGTGCATTGAGCGCTTCGTCGCGCACCAGTGGGTCTTTGGACTCGTGGAGAAGTCGTACGAAAAAGTCCGTCTGCGCGCTGCCGATCTCGCGCAACGCGCGGAGCGCAGCGAGCTTTCCCCCTCCCTGCGCGAGCCTCAGCAGCGCCGACTCGGCGCTTGCGATTTTGAAGTCGGACGCAATCTTCACCCCGAGCTCGACACTCGCCGGCTCCGGGCTCGCGAGCAGCTTCGCAGCAGCATCCGCGAGCAGCGGCATGAGCTTCGTGGCATCGAGCCGGGTGCGCGTCGCGAGCAGCGATTCGAGCGCGGCGTTGCGCGTTGCGGGATTTTCGAGCGTCGCCTTGAGCGCCTCGCCGACGCCCGGCTCATCGAGAAATTCCGCAAGCCGCAACACTTCTTCCTGTCCCGGGGGTCGCGTCAATTTCGGCAAAAGCTGCGCGACCCGCGCCGCACTAACTTTCGGCTCCAGCGCGAGCGAAGCGAGGAGCAACGCCTCGGTCGTTGGCTTCCTCGCTGCATCAGAAGCGTCGAATGTTTTCGCAGCATCAGAAAGGAAGTAGGTAACGCCGTTTGCTGCCTCTTTACGATCCCGTTCACCGAGAGTTTGGTTTGTTGAGAAATCGAGAAATTTCGCGACGGCGTCCGGGCGCCGTTCGAGGATGAATCGTACGACGTAGCGCTCGAATTCGCGGTCATACGCTGCACCAATTTTGATCGTTTTCTTGTTTTGTGTGGATGGGGCGGTCGGCGCGTTGAGCGATGGTTGAATCATCGAGAGCAAAAAACCGATTCCATAAAACAAGCTCGTCTCCACGCTTTCCGTTGCCTCCTTTCGAATGCGAGCGCCCACGGTGCGGATCAACTGTGCACGCACTTCCGGGTCCGTCTCCGCCAGCAGCAACGAGAGTTCCTGAGCTTCCTCGACAGCTAGATACGTCCCTGCCGCGCCTTGATCCATGCGCACGAGTTCGCGTCTCACGTTGCGATTGGGATCCTTTGCCAGATCCGGAAAGTCCATGATCCAGATGTTGTCGTGCTCGAGTCCTTCCAGTGCCCAGAGTGCTTGAATTCGACGGGAGGCGCTTTGCGTCTTGTCGTGGATGACAGATGAAATCCTGTCTTGGAAATTGTCTTTTTGCAGGTCTTCGGCGCGATCTCCAATCGCCTGCCACGCGAGGTGGCTTTGCGTCAGGGACTCCCCGCCGAGTTTGGCCAGCAGTTGATCTCCGGTCGCTTTCGTAAAATCCTCCATCACGAACGGCGTCTGGTCTTTGTGCTTCACGCGCCAGATGCGGCCGCGGGTTTTATCCCGGTCGGGATGGTTCCGAGGGACCTCGTTGTGCGAGATGATTTTGTTGTACCAATCGACGATGTAGAGGCAGCCGTCGGGGCCGAAATGGATCGAGACGGGGCGGAACATTTCGTCGCTGGAACGGATGAAGTCGCCGAGCAAGCGGTAGCTGAAACGCGGGCCGTCGGGCGTGATTTTGATCGCCTGGATTTTCCGCGTAATCGGATTCGCGACGAACATCACGTCGGCATACGCCTCGGGCCACGCGCCTTTTTTATCTGAAAGTGCGAGGCCGCTGAGGCCCGTGCCGCCCATTTTGAACTCGGGCGCGGTGCCCGGAAACTCGGGCGCGTAACTTTTCCACTGCCGTTCGGAGCAGCCCGGATAATTCGCGTATTCGTGAAACGGCATAACGGGGTAGCCGTAGTCGTTCGCCTCCTGAATCCACGCCTGCCCCTCGCCGTCGAGCACGAGTCCCCAGATGTTGCACGGGCCCTGGCTCGTGATCTCGAAGTCCGCGCCGTCTGGCCGGAATTTTGCCATCCGCGTCTGGTCGAATTTCGTCTCGACGCCGGTCGTCGTTTTGACCGTGCCGTAATTGAAAGCGCCCTGCGCCACCCAGATCCAGCCGCCAGGCGCGCGCGTGAACTGGTGCGGAAAGAGATGCGAATCCTGCACGCCAAAGCCGCTCAGGATGACCTCCGTTTTGTCCGCCTTACCGTCGCCGTCCGTGTCGTGGAGCAGCTCGATATTCGGCCCGTGTTGCACGTAGCAGCCATCTTTGTAAGGCAGGATGCCCTCGGGAATCGCGAGGCCATCCGCGAAAATGCGGGGCTTCTGCACCCCCGGCGCGAATGGCGTGTCGAAGACGAGCACTTTGTCCCGGCCCGGATTTTCGTAAAGCGCCTTTGCTTGCGCTGCGTTTTCATTTCCATCGACCGGATATTCCAGCGCCGTCATCGACCACATGCGCCCGCGCTGATCCCAATCGACCGTGATGAATTTCCCGATACCCGGCTCCTCTTTCGCCACGAGTTCGATCTCGAATCCCGGCGGCAGCGAGAAGGTCGGCAGCTCCTCCTCCGCCGTGAGCGGCGAGGCGTGCGGGGGTTTCGGCGGCTCGGGCGCGACGACGAATTTCGGGCGTTCCGGCAGCTCCTCGATCGTCAGGTCTTTCGCCTGCGCAACGGTCTTCCCGCCGCCGTGGATTTGCAGCCCGAATTTCCCCGTGAGCGGGATCGCCGGGTCGCTCTCGGTAAAGTCCACCGCGTGGACGCCATTGATCCAAGTCGTGATGCGCGGCCCATCCGCGCGGATGATGTATTCGTTCCAGTCGCCGCGCTTCAGCACGGGCTCAATCGCCGCCATGTCGGACTGCGCGAGGAGTTTGTTGCGGCGCGATTCGTCATACACGCAGCCGTACCAGCTCGGATCGCCCCAGTCGCATTGGTAGCCGGCCATCTCGGGATTATTCGGCACGCGCTGGCTGCGGATTTGGAAGCCGCTGTTCACAAAACCGTCCGTGCCCGTGAGCTTGATTTTCATCCGCACGATGAAATTCCCGTAGTCCTTCACGCTCGCGAGGAAGTCATTGTGCGGCACCTTTTCGCCCGCCGTGCCACCGGTCAGGCATCCATCCTCGACGCGCCAGAATTTTGGATCGCCCTCCCAGCCCGCGAGCGTCTTTCCGTCGAAAAGCGGCGTCGTCTTTCCAATCGCGGGCGGCGGCTCCGCGCGGAGGATCGTGAGTGTAAGCAGCAGTGCGAGGAGGATCGGAAGTTTCATGGATGGGGCAGGGGATTTGTCGTGCGAGGGCTGAGTCGAAAAGTATCCGAAAAGCACGCAAGTCTTAGCGAGAGCGTTGCAGCCGGGATGGTTGAACCCGGCAGGGTATGAGTTGCTGATTACGCTGTCCTCGCAACGGCTACAACTTTCCGCTTCCCACATCGAAAGTCGCGCCTATAGTGCCCGCCCGTTCGCAGCCACCAGTCCCATTTTTATGTCGCAACATCGCAGTCTCAAAGGTTCCAGCACCATCGCCGCCAAGCGCAACGTCTTGAAGCGCTTCGAGCGTGTCGAACTCCTCAAAAAGCGTGGTCAATTCAAGCCCGGTGACAAAGTCATCGGCCTCAAAAAGACCAAGCCGGACGAGTAGCCTTGCCGGCGGTATCCCGCCGCAGCGCAAACCGAAAACCGCCGCGCCCACTTCAGGGCCCGGCGGTTTTGCTTTGCCCTGAGGATGCGAGCGCCCCGCCCGCAATGCGCAAGCTGCTCGGGCGAATTTCCTTTCCCCGCGCCGCATCGTGTTGTTTCTCACTCCGCTCCGCGATTCATGAAAAAAGCACTCATCACCGGCATCACCGGCCAGGACGGCTCGTATCTCGCCGATCTCCTCCTCGCAAAAGGCTACGAAGTCCACGGCATCATCCGCCGCGCGAGCACCTTCAACACGTCGCGCATCGATCACCTTTACACCGACCCGCACGTCAATGGCGTCCACCTATTCCTCCACTACGGCGACCTCGCCGACGCGCTGAATCTCACGCGCCTCATCGACCGCATCGGGCCGGACGAAATCTACCATCTCGGCGCGCAGAGCCATGTCCGCGTCAGCTACGACATCCCGGAATACACCGGCGACGTCACCGGGCTTGGCACGATCCGCATCCTCGAGGCGATCCGCGAGGCAAAGGTGCCCGCGCGATTTTATCAGGCCAGTTCAAGCGAGATGTTTGGAAAAGTGCAGGCCGTGCCGCAGGTCGAGACCACGCCATTTTGGCCGCGCAGTCCGTATGCAGTGGCAAAAGTGTATGCCTATTGGGCGACCGTGAACTACCGCGAGAGCTACGGCATGCACGCCAGCAACGGCATCCTTTTCAACCACGAGAGCCCTCGCCGCGGTGAGACCTTCGTCACGCGGAAAATCACACGCGCCGTCGCAGCGATCAAGAATGGCACGCAAAAAGACCTCTACCTCGGCAATCTCGATGCGAAGCGGGATTGGGGCTATGCACCCGAGTATGTCGAAGGCATGTGGCGCATGCTGCAGCAGGACACGCCCGAGGACTACGTGCTAGCCACAAACGAGACACACACCGTTCGCGAGTTTGTCGTCGAGGCGTTCCGGCACGCCGGGCTCGATTGGGAGAAATTCGTGAAATACGACCCGCGCTACGAGCGCCCCGCGGAAGTCGATCTCCTCATCGGCGACCCGGCAAAAGCTAAGGAGAAACTCGGCTGGGTGCCCGAGACAAAGTTCAGCGAACTGGTCCGCATCATGGTCGAGGCGGACATCGCGGCGCTCGGTTAGCGCCATCGCGTCCATTCGGTCCATCCCGTCGGTCTCATCGATCGACGCCGCAACGTCGCGTACATCTGCCATTGACATTGATACGCCGCCGTACGATCAATGCCCCTGACTGTTAGGTGCCTTATCAAAAAATGCCGCTACTTCTGCTCAAAGATCTTCCGCGTTTCGAGTGCCTCCTCCGCGCCGCGGAGCGCTACCCGACGCTGGACCCCGCGGCCTCGGAAGCCTTTCTGCACCTGCTCCGGACGGGTGATGCGGTGTATGCAAAGGAGAGCGATTTTCTCGGCCAGCACGCCATCAGCCAGGGCCGGTTCACCGTCCTCATGTTGCTGAACCGCACCGAGGACGGCTGCTCCACGCCCGCCGAACTCGCCGAAAAAGTAGGCGTGGCGCGTGCCACCATGACCGGCCTGCTCGACACATTGGAAAAGGACGGCGTCATCACGCGCGGCGACGATGCGCAAGACCGGCGCACCGTCCCGGTCCGCCTCACTGTCGCCGGTCGCAAACTGCTGGAAAAAATGCTCCCCGATTACTTTGCATGCGTCGCCGGAATCATGGAGCCGCTCAACGCCGCCGAGCGCCGCCAGCTCGTCCGCCTTCTCCAAAAAATCCAACGCGGGCTTCTCGCCGAAGAACCCGCTGACCTCGCCACCGCAACCGGTTAATCCGCTCTTAAATTTATGTTCAAACGCATGTCGGTCATGATCCTCCTCGCGCTCCTGTTCATCGGGGGGATCGCCTTTTGGAAATACAAAACGATCCGCGCGGGAATGGCGATGGGTGCCAAATTCGCCCCGCCTCCCACCGCCGTCACGACCGTCGAAGTCAAAGCGCAAACGTGGCAGCCTGTCCTCAGCGCGGTCGGCTCGATGAAGGCCGTCAACGGCGTCATGGTCAGCACCGACATGGCCGGGATCGTGGCCGAAGTTGCCTTTGAATCCGGCACGCCGGTCAAAAAAGGCACGATGCTCGTGAAGCTCGATACCGACGAGGAGGCCGCGCAACTCGCCTCTTCCCAAGCCAAGCTCGCGCTCGCGAAAACCGACCTCGAACGGAAGCGCGACCTCGTCACGAAGAAGGCGATTGCGCAGTCCGATCTCGACTCCGCGGAGAGCATGTTGAAGCAGATGGACGCGCAGGTCGCCGAGATGAAAGCCGTCGTCGCGCGCAAGCAGATCGTCGCGCCATTCGACGGCATGGTAGGCATTCGACAAGTCAATGTGGGACAGTATTTGCAGCCCGGCTCGTCTATCGCGCCGTTGCAATCGATGGACCCGATTTACGTCGAGTTCGCGCTCCCGCAGCAGCACCTCCTCGAGATCGCGCTCGGCAAAAAACTTCGCCTCACAGTCGCAGGCGAAAAGTTCGATGGCGAGGTTACGGCGATCGACTCCCGCGTCGACGAAAGCACTCGCAACATCACGATCCAGGGCACGGTCAAAAACCCTGCCAACAAGCTCCGCCCCGGCATGTTCGTCGATGTCGATGTCCTCCTGCCCGAGACCGACGGCGTGCTCGCGATCCCGTCTTCCTCCATCGCCTACGCGCCTTACGGCGATTCCGTCTATGTCGTGAAAGAGGCGACCGGCGCGGATGGGAAAACCGGCAAGGAAGTCGAGCAGCGCTTCGTGAAACTCGGCTCGAAGCGCGGCGATCAGGTCGCCGTTTTGACCGGTGTGAAAGCGGGCGACGAGATCGTCTCCGCCGGCGTCTTCCGCCTCCACGCGGGTTCCCCCGTGCAGGTTAACAACGACGTGCAGCCCGGCAACGAACTCCATCCGAAGCCCGAGGACAGTTGATCCGCGAGCAATCACCCGCATGAAATTTACCGACTTCTTCATCCGCCGACCGGTCTTCGCGACCGTCGTCAGCCTCATCATTTTGCTTGCCGGCTTGCAGTCCATCAAGTCGCTCAACCTCCGCCAGTATCCGCGCAGCGACATCGCCGTCGTCAACGTCAAAACGCGCTACGTCGGCGCGAACGCCGACCTCGTCCGCGGCTTCGTCACCACCCCGCTCGAGCGCGTCATCGCGAGCGCCGACGGCATCGACTACATCGACTCATCCAGCTCGCAGTCGCTGAGCATCATCACCGTCCACCTCAAGCTCAACTACGACACCAACGCCGCGCTCACGCAGATTCAGGCAAAGATCGCGCAAGTCCGAAACACGCTCCCGCCCGAGGCCGAGGCGCCCGAGATCGAACTCACGATGAGCGACACGCAGTTCGCGCAAATGTACATTTCATTTGCCTCCGACGACCTCTCGCCGAGTCAGGTCACCGACTACCTCACGCGCGTCGTGCAGCCGAAGCTCACCGCTGTCAGCGGCGTGCAAAAAGCCGACATCCTCGGCGCGCGCACCTTTGCCATGCGCGTCTGGCTGAAGCCCGATCGCATGGCCGCGCTCAATATTTCTCCGAGCCAAGTCCGCCAGGCGCTCGCGTCCAACAACTACCTCTCCGCCCTCGGCATGACGAAAGGCTCGATGATTACCATCAACCTCGTCGCCAACACCGACCTCCGCACCGCCGACGAATTCCGCGAACTCGTCGTCCGCGAGCAAAACGGCGCAATCATTCGCCTCAAGGACATCGCCGACGTCGAACTCGGTGCGGAGGACACCGACATGGACGTCCGCTTTTCCGGCCAAAAAGCGACCTTCATCGGCATCTGGCCGCTGCCCACGGCGAACTCCCTCGACGTAATGAAAGCCATTCGCGCCGACCTGCCGGACATCGAGAAGCAGATGCCCGCCGGCATGAAAGTCGGCGTCCCGTACGACGCCACAAAATACATCCAGGACGCGCTGAACGAAGTCATCCACACGCTCGTCGAGACGCTGCTCATCGTCGTCGTGGTCATCTTCCTTTTCCTCGGCTCGCTCCGCGCGGTCATCATTCCCGTCGTCGCGATCCCCATCTCGCTCATCGGCGCGGCGTTCCTGATGCTCGTCTTCGGCTTCACGATCAATCTCCTCACGCTCCTTGCGATCGTCCTTTCCGTCGGCCTCGTCGTCGATGACGCCATCGTCGTGGTTGAAAATGTGGAGCGCCATTTGCACGAGGGCCTCAGTCCGATTCGCGCGGCGATCCAGGGCGCGCGCGAACTCGTCGGCCCGATCATCGCGATGACCATCACCCTCGCCGCCGTCTATGCGCCCATCGGCGTGCAGGGCGGCCTCACCGGCACGCTCTTCCGCGAATTCGCCTTCACGCTCGCCGGCGCGGTCGTCGTTTCCGGCATCGTCGCGCTCACCCTTTCGCCGATGATGTCCTCGAAACTCCTGCGCGAAGGCGACTCTCACAAAGGCTACGCCGGCTGGATCAACGCGCGTTTCGAGGGCCTGCGAAACGGCTACACGCGCACCCTTTCCAACACGCTGAAATGGCGGCCCGTCACGATCACGCTCGCGGTCATCATGATCCTCCTCGTCATTCCGTTCTTCCTCATGACGTCGAAGGAACTCGCGCCGAAAGAAGACCAAGGAGTCATCCTCGGCATTGTGCAGGCGTCGCCAAACTCCACCATCGAGCAGACCACGAAATACACCGAAATCGTGAACAGAACGCTCATGTCCTTTCCCGAGGCGAAGCACACGTTCCAGCTCACGCAGCCGTTCATGGGCTTCGGCGGCGTCGGGCTGAAGCCGTGGAGCGAGCGCAAGCGCACCGTCGAGCAAATCCTCCCCGAGGCCTTCGGAAAACTTGGCGCAATCCCCGGTGTGAAAGTCATCGCCACCGCGCCCGCGCCGCTGCCGGGCGGCGGACAATTCCCCGTCGAGGTCGTCATCTCCTCGACCGCCGAGCCGCGCGAACTCGTCGATCTCGCCAATCACCTCGTCGAGACCGCGCTGAAAAGCGGCAAGTTCATCTTTGCCGACACCGACCTGAAATACGATATGCCGCAGTCCGAGATCGTCTTCGATCGGGATAAAGTCGCATCGCTCGGGCTCAATCTGCAGCAAGTCGGCGCGGACCTCGGCACGATGCTCGGCGGCAATTACGTCAACCGTTTTTCCATCCAAGGCCGCAGCTACAAAGTCATCCCGCAGGTCAAGCGAGCCGAGCGCCTGAACCCCGAACAGCTCAAGGACCTTTACGTCAGCGGACCCGGCGGAAAACTCGTCCAACTTGCGACATTCGCCTCGATCAAAGACAGCGTCCAGCCGCGCCAGCTCAATCGCTTCCAGCAGCTCAACTCCGCGAAAATCCAAGGCGCCACCCCGCCGCACATCACCCTCGATCAGGCATTGAAAGTCATCGAGGACGAGGCCGCGAAGACGCTGCCGAAAGGCTTCAACATCGACTACGCGGGCGAGGCCCGGCAGCTCCGGGTCGAGGGCAACAAACTCACCGCGACGCTCGTCCTGTCAGTCATCCTGATCTTCCTCGTCCTCGCCGCGCAGTTCGAGAGCTTCCGCGATCCGTTCATCATCCTTCTCGGCTCCGTCCCGCTGGCGCTCTGCGGCGCGATGCTCTTCGGCTTCCTCGGCTTCACGACCTTGAACATCTACAGCCAGGTCGGCCTCATCACCCTTGTCGGCCTCATCGCGAAAAACGGCATCCTCATCGTCGAATTCGCCAACTCCCTCCAGGAAGCTGGCCGCAGCAAACTCGACGCCGTCATTGAAGCCGCCGGCACCCGCCTGCGTCCGATTTTGATGACCAGCGTCGCCACCGTCGCCGGCCATTTCCCGCTCGTCCTCGCGAGCGGCCCCGGCGCCGGCGCGCGCAACAGCATCGGAATCATGCTAGTCACCGGCATGACCATCGGCACCTGCTTCACGCTCTTCGTCCTGCCAGCCATTTACGTCGTTATCGCCCGCGACCACAGCTCCGGCAAACATGACGAGGAGCCCGACGAAATCCCGCGCGAACTCGAACTCGAGCCAGTCGGCGCATAGCTGCACCAGAGTTCGCAGAGCTGTTCTTGCTCACTCGGCGGGTGGTTGTCACCGATTCGACTTCATGAAAACCATCCAGGTCATCGGTGAACTCGCCTCTACGGCCCAGCGAAGTTGCGCGCTTCTCAGCAATGAATGAAGGGTTGCCGGGGATTGATGCTCCTGGCGGGGCGGGGTGGAGGCAAAGCGCATACTGCCGGGATCGACGATTCCGGGTCACGTGGGTGCCTGCGCAACATGGACATGCAAATTTTGCTAAATTGTTTATTCGGTAGCTTGAAAGTGGTGGGTTCGCGGATACGTTCGCGGGCTTTTTCGCCTCCGACTCGCTGCTTCACGCCCTCCCACCGCTGCACTGCTAATTTTCCGACCTCTCTTCTTTTATGAAACATCCCCTCATCGAACCGCTCGAGTCCCGTATCGCTCCAGCTTCGCTTTCGATCTCGATCGTCAATGCTCAAATTCCCGAGGGAAACCAGGCGGATGCGGGGACGGTTTTTGCGGAGTTCACGGTGACGCTGGATGTGGCGGACACGCAGACGGTGTCGGTGCATTTCGCAACGAGCGATGGGACGGCGACGCTGGCGGATGGGGATTACACGCAGGTGAATCAGACGGTGACTTTTGCGCCGGGGGTAACGCAGCAGACGGTGCGCGTGCCGATCACGAGCGATGCGAATTTCGAGAACGACGACGTTTTCCACGCGACGCTGTCGTCGCCGACGAATGCGACGCTCGGAGTGTCGATGGCGGATGCGACGATCATGAATGACGATGGGCGGCCGACGGTGTCGATCTCGAGCCCGAGTGTGACGGAGGGCGGTGCGCTGAGTTTTGTCGTGTCGCTTTCGGCGAAGTCGATCGAGCCGATCACGGTGAATTACAACAGCGCGGATGGGACGGCGATGATCGCGGATGCGGATTACACGGCGGTGGGCGGGACGTTGGTTTTCTCGCCGGGGCAGACGACGAAGACGATCAATGTGGCGACGCGGAGCGACACGACTTTCGAGCAGGATGAGACGCTGACGGTGCAACTCACGGGACTGCAAAATGCGACGTTTGCGAATGACACGGGGACGGGGAAGATCATCAACGATGACTCGGCGCTGACGATCGACTCGGTGACGATTGTGGAGGGGAATGACGGGACGAAGGATGCGGTCTTTACGGTGCGGCTGAGTGGCGGGCCGGGCGGGCCGGTGTCGGTGGATTTTGCGACGTTGGATGGGACGGCGACAGGGGGCTTGGATTTCACTCATGCGTCGGGGACGCTGATGTTTGAAGGGACGACGGTGCTTCAGACGATCACGGTGCCGATCATCGGGGATACGATTCAGGAGGCGGATGAGACATTTTCGGTCAAGCTGTCGAATGCGTCGGGAGCGACGATTTCGAGCGATACCGGGACGGGGACGATCACAAATGACGACGTCGCGAATTTGTCTGTGACGAACTTCTCCGTGCCGGAGGGAAATGACGGGCCGGCGCAGGTGGGCTTCGTGGTGAATCTGAGCACGGTGGCGGACCAGGATGCGACGGTGCACTACACGACGGCGAATGGGACGGCGGCGGCGGGCGATGATTACACGGCCACCACGGGGACGCTGACAATCCCGGCGGGGCAGACGAGCGGGACGGTCTTTGTGGAGGTGAATGGTGACACGCTGGGCGAGCCGGATGAGACGTTCTCGCTGGTCTTCGACACGCCGACGAATGCGACTTTCACCGGATCGCGCACGCAGACGGTGACGCTGCTGAACGATGACTCGCCGTCGCTGAGCATCGCGGACTTGAGCGTGACGGAGGGGACGGGCGGGGTGCGGAACGCCGTCTTCGTGGTGTCGCTGAGCGCGCCGGCGACGGAAGCGGTGACGGTGCATTTTGCCACGGAGGATGGGACGGCGACCGCGGCGGATTACACACCGACGGTGGGCGACCTGATGTTTGCGATCGGCGAGCGGACGAAGACGATCACGGTGCCGATCACGACGGATGCGATCGCGGAGGGGAATGAGACTTTCACCGTGAAGCTGTCGGCGGCGACGGGAAGCTCGGGCTTCACGAAGGATTCGGCGACGGGGACGATCCTCGACGATGACGCGAAGCCGGTGGTCTTCATCGACAGCGTGAGCGTGAGTGAAGGGGCATCGGGGCTGACGACGGCGCACTTCACCGTGACGCTGACGGGCGCGACGGAGCAGACGGTGACGGTGGATGTGGTGACGCAGGACGGGACGGCGACTACGGCGGACAACGACTACGTGGCGCGCGCGACACAGACGCTGACTTTCGCGCCGGGTGTGACGACGCAGAGCTTCGATGTGTCGGTGATCGGCGACACGCGCGGGGAGGCGAATGAAACGTTTTTTGCCAAACTGTCCGGGGCGACGAATGCAACCATCGGCACGGCGCAGGGGACGGGGACGATCCTCAACGATGACGCGGCGCTGACGATCGACGACGTGCGGATCGTGGAGGGGGACGGCGGGACTTCGATGGCGGTCTTCACGGTGTCGCTGAACTTCGCGGACCCGATGCTGACGACGACGGTGGACTTTGCGACGAGCGATCTGACGGCGACATCCGGGACGACCGGGACGGATTACGATGCGAGGAGCGGGACGCTGACTTTTGCGCCGGGGGAGATGACGAAACAGATTTCGGTGCCGATCCGTGGGGATACGGTCGGGGAAAACGATGAGACATTCCGCGTGACGCTGAGTAATGCGGCGAATGCGGCGATCGTGAAGGGGCAGGGGACGGGGACGATTTTGAACGACGACTCGTCGATCTCGATCGGGAATGTGTCGATCGTGGAAGGAGACTCGGGGACGAAGAACGCGGTGTTCACGGTGACTCGGTCGGGTTCGACGTTCGGCGCGGTGACTTTCCACTACACGACGACGGACGACACGGCAGTCTCGACGGGCACGGATGCGGATTTCAATGCGGTGTCGGGGACGGGAACGATCGCGGCGGGCGCGACGATCACGACGATCAGCGTGCCGATCCGTGGCGACCTGAACAAGGAGGCGACGGAGCAGTTTTTCGTGGACCTGAGTGACTCGGCGAATGCGCTGATTTCCGGCGCCCGCGGGACGGGGACGATCACGGACAATGACCCGAACCCGACGGTGTCGATCAGCGATGCGCCTGCGATCTTCGAGGGCGACAGCGGGACGACGAATGCGATTTTCACGGTGACTCTGTCGGGATCGTCGAACCTGCCGATCACGGTGAACTACGCGGCGATCGACGGGACGGCGGCGAATGGTAGCGACTTCACGTTGCCGGGCGGGACGGTGACGTTCGCGCCGGGTGAGGTGACGAAGCAAATCCTCGTGCCGGTTAATGGGGACACGATCGACGAAATCGATGAGGCTTTTTCCGTGAAGCTGAGCGGCGCGACGAATGCGACGATCGGGCGCGACACGGCGGCGGGGACGATCCTGAACGACGACCTGTCGATCACGATCGACGACAATCCTGCGATAGTGGAAGGCGACAGCGGGACGAGCAACGCGCAGTTCACCGTTCATCTGAGCGCGGCGAGCACGCATCCGGTGACGGTGAATTACGTGACGTCGAACGGCACGGCGACCGCGGGACAGGACTATACGTCGAGCAGCGGGATGGTGACTTTCGCGGCGGGCAGCACGACGGCGACGATCTTCGTGCCGATCATCGGCGACATGCTGGATGAGCGTGCGGACGAGACGTTCACGGTGAAACTTTCCGGCGCGACGGCCGCGGTGATCGGCGACGACACGGCGACCGGCACGATCCTCAATGACGACGCGAATCCGGGGCTGACGATCGACGACCTGACGATCGCGGAAGGCGACACGGGCACGAGCATGGCGACTTTCACGGTGCATCTTGCGAAGCCCTCGACCGAGGCGATCACAGTGAATTACGCGACGATGGACGGCACGGCGATGGCGGGTTCGGATTACGACGCGAAGATGGGGACGCTGACGTTTGCGCCGGGTGAATTGACGAAGACGATCTCTGTCACAATTCACGGCGACACGCTCGCGGAGCCGGATGAGACCTTCACGGTCGAACTGAGCGACGCGAGTGCGAACTCGACGCTCGCGAAGGCGTCGGGCATCGGCACGATCCAGGATGCGCGCACGATTTCGATCGACAACGTGACAAAAAGCGAGGGTCAGAGCGGCACGACGGTCTTCACTTTCACCGTGAGCCTGGATGCAAATGCGGAGCAGGAAATCACGGTGAAATTTGCGACGGCGGACGGCACGGCGACCATTGCCGGGAACGATTATCTCGCGACGAATGGGATGCTGACTTTCGCCGTGGGCGAGCGCACGAAGACGGTCGAGGTAATCGTCAATGGCGACACTGCGGTGGAGCCGGATGAGACTTTCAACGTGAACCTGACCGACGCGACGCACGCGACGCTCGCGAAAGCCATCGGCGTCGGACGGATTCAAAACGACGAGACGACGTTCAAGATCGTGAGCGGGAGTGATGCGACGTCCTCGACGGTGACGGTCTTGGAAGGCAGTCCGGGAGCGACTTCGCCGACGAATGCGACTTTCACGATCGTGCGCGGCGGCGACCTGTCGCAGGCCGGTTCGGTGCAATATCAGACGATCGCGGGGACTGCGACGGCGGGCGCGGATTTCACGGGAACTGGGCTCGTGTCGATCGGCTTCGCGCCGGGCGAATCGACAAAGACGATCAGCATCCCCATCACGCAGGACGCGGATCGCGAGGCGCAGGAGAGCTTCACGGTCGTGCTCGCGAACCCGGTGAATGCGGCGATTGCGGACGGCGGCGGGACGGGGACGGTGGTCATCAATGACGACGACGGGCCTGTCACGATCAGCGTTTCCAACCCAGCGATCATCACGGAAGGGAACACGGGCGACACGAACTTGAGCTTCGTCGTGCGGCTTTCCGCGGCCGATTACACGGGGCCGGTGACAGTGCATTATCGCACGACCGACGGCACCGCGGTGAGCACTGGCGACGCCGCGGATTTCCTCGCGATCGATGACACGGAGCTAACCTTCGCGCCGGGTGAGACGACGAAAACGATCGCGGTGTTAATTCACGGTGACGTGATCCACGAGCCGGATTTGGAGACGTTCAGTTTCGATCTCAGCGATGCGACCAATGCGACGATCGCGAACGGCCACGCGGTCGGAACGATCCGTGACGATGACACGTCGACGATCTCCTTCTCCGGCGGAAACAACGGCGACATCAGCCTCGCGGAAGGCAACAGCGGCACGACGGATTTCGTCTTTACGGTGCATCTCTCGGTCGCCTCCCAGAGTACGGTGACGGTGAGCTACACGATCGAGGACGGCACCGCGAAATTCGGCGGGACGTCGCCGGATTACACGACGGCTTTGCGCACCGGCACGCTGACTTTCACGCCCGGTGAGGTGGATCAAACGATCACGATCAGCGCGCTCGGCGACTCGATTTTCGAGGGGGATGAGACGTTCAATGTTCGGCTGAGTGGTGCGGTCGGTGCGACGATCTCCGACGCGCTCGCGGTCGGCACGATCTTGAATGACGACGCCGCGCCATTGCTCACGATCGGCGATGTGACGGTGACGGAAGGCGACTCCGGCACGACGAACGAGGTCTTCACCGTGACGCTCTCCGGGGAATTTCAGGATTCCGTGACTGTCGATTTCGCCACTGCCGACGGCACTGCGAAAGACGGCGTGAATGACGGGATCACGCTCGCGGATTATCGTGAGGCGCACGGCACGCTGACCTTCCTCGCGGGCCAGACGACAAAGACGATCACCGTCGCGATCGTGGGCGATCTTTTCAAAGAGGCGACCGAGACGTTCTCGGTGAATCTCACGAATTTGGCCGGCGCGACTTTCGCCAATGACACGGACAGCGCGACGGGCACGATCCTCGACAACGACACGAAAGTCGGCGTGCTCATCGGCGACGTGTTTGTCGTCGAGGGCAATCTCGTGGCCGGAACTCAGACGCCGCAGCAGACGGGCGCGACTTTCCAGATCGAGCTCACCGGCCCATCGGACACTGACGTGACCTTCACCGTCGCGACCTCGGATCGCACCGCAATCGCCGGCTCCGACTACATCGCGTCGTCGCAACTCGTGACGATCCCCGCCGGACAAACGACCGCGACTTTCACCGCGACCGTGCTGGGGGACAACGACTTCGAGTTCGGCGCGACCGAGGCTTTCTCCGCGAAGATTAGCGGCATCTCGGCGAATGCGACCGGCGCACGGACCGAGGCGACTGGGTTCATTTACGGCGACGACCGCTTCATCTCAGCCGACGGGCGCACCGTGAAATACATGGATGTCGATGGCGACGTCGGGACGATCACGATCTCGAAAGGGCGGTTCACGGGGAATGAGTTCCAGTGGCAAAAGGCCGGAACGGTTGGCGGCGAGCAGTTGCAATTTATCGATCTGCGCGGCGCGACGCGCTTCGCCAATGCGAACCTGCGCGTGACCGGCGAGCCCGCGCCCGGCTTTCCCGGCGTGAGCGATGGTAAGGTGAATGTCGGCTTCATCGTCGCAGCCGTGCCCGATCCCCAGTCGCTGCAATTCACCCTTGGCATCGACCTCGGCACGGTTTTCATCGATGGTGATCTCGGGCGCATCGACGCGGGCGACACCTTCGTCTCACCTGCGATTCGGAAGCTCGAGGTCGGCTCATTCGGCGCCGTCCCCGGCACCCTCCCGAATGGCAGCGACGGCAATCCGCTGCCGAACACCAGCTCCGTACTCGCGTCGATCTCGAAGATCATCGTCCACGGCGATTTCGCCGGCCAGTTGCAGGTCTTCGGCGACAATTTTGGTGACATCGGCTCGCTGAAAATCGAAGGCGCGCTGACCGGCGCGCTCGGCGAGGGGGTCGTCTTTTTCAGCGGCACGCTCGGCAATGCTGTCATCGGCAGCATCGTCGGTGGCTCCGT
This sequence comes from Chthoniobacterales bacterium, assembly GCA_038207335.1. Lineage (GTDB taxonomy): Bacteria > Verrucomicrobiota > Verrucomicrobiia > Chthoniobacterales > Chthoniobacteraceae > CAIURC01. The sequence goes on from JBBQZX010000009.1 coordinate 162,473, forward strand.
CAATGGCAGCGGCCAAGTGATCGGAAACGTAAGCACTCACGCGAATATCAACTCCATCACTGTGCTCGGCGCAGTGACCGGTGGCAGTGGTGGCTCGAGCGGTCAAATTCACGCGGAGCGCATTGGCAGCGTGAAAATGGGGAGTCTTGTCGGTGGTACCGGCATCAACTCGGGCACGATCGTCGGCGATGGCACTCGCGGTCGAGTCGGTACCGTGAAAATCCTCGGCGACATCATTGGCGCGCAGACCCTCGGCGCGTCGGATGACAACACCGTGGCTGCGACCTCCGGCACCATCTTCGGCCAGACCGGCGTCGGGAATGTCAACGTCGGCGGCAGCATCCGCGGCGGCGTACTGCACAACAGCGGCTCCATCGTTTCCAGCGGAAATATCGGCTCCGTCACCATCGGCGGAAACGTGGAAGGCGGCACCGGTACCGGCAGTGGCTCGCTCCTCGTCAGCAACGGAAAAGCGAACCGCGTGCAAGTCGGCACGGCCAGTTCGCCGAGCCAGATCATCGGTGGAAGCGGCGCATCCTCCGGTATCCTTTCCATTCACGACGCGCCGAACATCAAGGTCTTCGGCGACATTCTCGGCGGCCTCGGCAACCGCAGCGGCGGCATCGATTCACAGGGGAAAATCAACGCCATCACCGTCACCGGAAACATCACCGGCGGAGACTCCCTCGCGAGCCGCGCCGTCGTCAACAGCGGCTACATCAGCGCCGCAAAGCTCGGCAACGTCACGATCAACGGCAACGTCACCGCAGGCACGAATGGCGGTGCGGGCATCGCGGGCAGCGGCGCCATCCGCGCGCTCGACACCATCAGCTCGCTCACCATCAAAGGCAGCGTCGTCGGCAATTCCACGAACGCCGTTCAGATTTCCGCCGGCGGATTCCGCGGTTCCGGCTTGGCCGAGTCCACGTTAGTCCTCCGCAGCATCAAGCTCGCGACCGACACCGGAAACGTCGTCCGCTTCGCCGAAATCCTCGCCGGATACGGCGGCGCGCTCAGCGTCGGCTCGCCCCGCGCCACCGCGCTAAATCCCGACGCGCAAATCGGCGACATCCTTATCGGCGGCACCATCTCCGGCACGAATATCGTTGCCGGCAGCGCGCCCGGCACCGACGGCCGCTTCGGCACCTCCGACGACGCGATCATCTCCAGCGCTCAGGTCACCGACGACACGCGCCTCATCTCAAAAATCGCGAGCGTCGTCATCCGCGGAGCCGTCGAGCCTGATGCCGATCCGGCCAACAGCTACGGCATCGTCGCGCAGCAAATCGGCAGCATCAAAGTCGGCAGCGCCGCCGCGATCAAACTCCCGAAAAACGCCGTGAAACATCTCGTCCCCATCGGCCCCGCCGCCGCGAATTTCACAGCCGTCCAAATCGAACTCAACCCGACAGCAATCTAACACCAACCCCCTTTCGCCGCGCAAAATCCCGGCTTGCCAAAGCAACCCGAACGCGCACATTTTTAGGGCTCACCTCGCGGGTGTAGCTTAGTGGTAAAGCTCCAGCCTTCCAAGCTGGCCATGAGGGTTCGATTCCCTTCACCCGCTCCAATCCTTACTGGTACAAGGTTTGCGGGCGATTAAGGGTCTGAAAAAACGCGAGTGAGAACGGTTAGTGAGAACATTTCCTCCCGTTTCCAGCGCCGTCCATTCGTTGCCAAGCGTAGGAAAAATTGCAGTTGCGTGAAAGCGTGACGCGGCTTTATCTCCCGCCACGTTTTTGAAACTGCCGAGCGGCCTTGCTGCTTTGCGGGAGCGAAAATTGAGGGCGTCGCCTTCCGGCTTTTGCCGATTGGCAGCGACCTCGCCGCATTCCGCGGCAACCACGACCACGACCACACAAGGGCAGTCCTTTGTCGCGTCGTGGGACGGACATTGGATCGCCTTTGAGTTGTCGAACTCCGCATCCATCCAATGTCTCAAAAATCTACCGTTACCAAAGAGCAGGCGACACGCGAACCCCGCCGGGATTCTGCCGTTGCCGGAACTTCCGCCCGCGGCACCCGTCGCCGGCTCGCCGCAAAACAGAAGGGCGCAGAAATCCAATCCGCACTCCCGGTTTGGATTCGTTGTCCGAAATCCGGCCCCGAGCACTACAGCGGCATCACTCGCTCGAAACTGTATGAGTGGGCATCCAAGGGCTACATCCGAGCGGTTTCAATTTGTGAGCCGGGGAAGCTCACGGGCAGTCGGCGATTTCACCTTGGATCAATCCTCGACTTCATCGCGAAGTGTGAAGCGCGCGGCGGGGAATGACGTGACTCCGCGCCAAGGTTTCGACCTGCTGACTTCCGCCGCCTCATGCGTCGAGAGTGCGGGCAACCGTCGCGGGGCCGAAGTTCCTATCAAGCTGCTACATCGGTCAAATCCTGCCGTTTTGGGGATGTTGGATACTGTGCGAATCCGAGCGAACTGGCCTGTTCGCGATGACCTTCCGCGCGACCGGTCCTTTAACCTTCCAAATGAGCGGTCTGTGAGGGTGACAACAGACATATCTGGCCGGTTGATCGTCGCGGTCGAATGCTCGTTGCCGAGATTGCTTCACGGCCACAACGGATCAGTCATGGAGGACCAAAGCCAAATTGACGCGGCCTGCGAAAAGTTACGTGCAAAGCTGAGCGTCGATGCCGTCGTGCCTGACCCTTGCGAATGGCAAATCTCGCGTGCGGACATCGCTTGGAATTTTGAGTTATCCGCCCGCGGTTTGATCCTCGCGCATTCGTGCCTGCGAATTCCCGGAATCCGCAACGGCGCAACCGTTTGGGCAGGCGGAAATGGCCTCTCGTGGAAAGGGGCAAAGTCGCAATTTATTGTCACGTTTTACGACAAGGCGCGAAAAATGGGGATCAAAGGCTCTGTGTTGCGAGTTGAGGTGCGGTTGGTGGGGCGCACGTTGACCTCGCGCCTACCCGGTTCGGAATCGCGCTGCTTTGATCGGTTGTGGGCGATTTACCGGGGAATATTGGCGGGGATTCCGCCCATCGAAAACACGGGCGGAAACGGTGACTGGCAAGAAGCCGTGGGAGCCGAGCCGCCGGAAATCCGCGCCCGGATCATGGCAAGAATGGCTCATAAACCAGAGCGCACACAGAGAGGGCATCGACAACGAGTAGAGGCCGAAGCCGCGAGACTTCCCGCGCCGTTCTCGTGGGCGAATTTTCTCCCAACGGTTCGCCCACCCTTGCCCGTGAACATCCAAGCTCGCACGCGCGGAGGAAAATGACCGGACGAAAGCCAAAGCTCACGCGAGAACTCAACCAACGGATTTGCGAGTTTCTGCGCGCTGGGAATTACGCCGAAGTCGCGTGCGCGTCCGTGGGAGTCGGCACCACGACTTTTTACCGCTGGCTTGAGGAAGCCGAGACGCGCGGCGGGCTATTTCGGGAATTTCGGGACGCGGTATTGGCGGCGTCGGCAGAGGCGGAAATGGAAGCCGTCACGATCATTCGCAGCGTGAAAACACCGGAGCACGCGAAGTGGTTTTTGGAGCGGCGCTTTCCCGAGCGGTGGGGACGGAAAGAACGACACGAGCCGCCGGGCGACACGTTCGGAAAAGCCTCTTCGGAACAGCCGGTCGTGAACATCATCCTTGAAGGAGCGCCACATCCTCACCGCCCGATCGTTGATGAAACGGGGGAGTGATGCGACGCCGGATGATGCTTCGGACTGAGCGTTGTTTCGCGATCCGGCCGGCCGATTGGTCGCTCGATACAAAACGGGGTTCCGCACCGCTTGTGGCAAATTTGCCCTAAGCGGTTTTACACTGGAAAAACACCCGAACGAGCGTTTCCATAAATTCCAACTATTCGGACTTTTTTCGTGGCTTCGCCGCCGCCTTCGGACGCGACCTTTCATCGTCTTGAAGCTGGCGCATGTGACCCCAAATCTTCATGTAGGCCGGCACTTTATGTTTCTGGGTCGGCGAGGCACCAACGGCACTTTTGAAGTTCCTGTAGTCGATGCTTCCCGTGAGGAAATTGACGAGCCCCATCATCTTCATTTTCGGAATGAGGATGCGATAGCCGTAATCGCCGCGCGGCGTGTCGATGATCTCCGCCTCAACTCCCGACGCTTCGATGAGCTGTTCCAAATCGGCTCGCTCCCGAGCGCGCATCTGGTAGAGGGATTCATCTTCGGGATAAACCGTGACGCTGAAAAAACCTTGTTCGGTGAAAAGCCACATGGGGCGAAGGTTACTCGCCCTTGTCCGGCGGCGGCAACCTCGCGAATGTGCCGCCACGATGACTCCGCAAAGCGTGCTTACTGCAATGATGCCCGGCGGTGCCGTGTTGTGGTTGGACGGACTGTTTTACGTGTGCCTCCACGCGGAATTCATCGGCGACGATCGATTATTTTTCATCGCGCACCCGGCGCAGAGTCAGGCCGACGCCCACACGATCAAATTCACGCGCGCGGAAACGCCGTGGGATCGCGACGTTTCGATGTTCGACGCCGCGGGCATCATGTTCGCCGATTTGGTGCCGGCGATCGAATGCCCAGAAGTGGACGCGAACGACGTGCGGGCGGTGTTGGCCGGGTTCCGCGCACCGTTGGAAGATCCTCAGAACGCGACCACGTGGGCCGAATTCGTGGCGCGCGAGCGGCCGCGGAGGCGTCGCCGGAAACCATCGGAGCGCGCGTTGTAGCGGATTCGCCGTCTCGGTATCGCAGCGGGGCAAAGC
>JBBQZX010000010.1:0-160378 GCA_038207335.1 Chthoniobacterales bacterium
TTCTTCAACCAGGCCGATGCACGCGGCATTTTCTGGAGCACCTGATGTCGCTCGATCCGAAAACAAACCGGCAAACTCGTGAGGCAGACAAGGCGAAGAAGCGCGCAGAAGAGCCGCCGCTCAATCCACCGTTCCCGCACAAGCGGCAGTCGTTCGATCCGTTCTTCTTCAGCCTCGAACGCGAAACGCCCGACGAAGAAGCCGCGCGAAAGGCTGCGAAGTAGAGGCAAGCGCCGCGTCCTTTGACAACGCGCTCCCGGCGTGAGCGACCTCGATCTCTACGCCGACCTCATCACCCGCAAGCTCGTCTCGCGTGATGGCGGCGCGGTGTCGCTTTCGCCATTCGTGCTGGGCGACCAGTTGCGCTGCTCGCTGCGGACCTACGAGCGCAGCGAAAGCGGTGATTTGCGGGAGCGCGATCTGCGCCTGAGGACTCTGCGGGCCAGCATCGGCAAGGTTCTCGCGGCTCCGACGAGCGGCTGGTTCAAGCTGTGGATTGGCGACACCGACACGCCGGAGATCAATTTCGACGCCACGGCCGATGTCTTCAAAACGGCGGCGCAGGGCTCGGGCATCATCGACACCGTGGAAAGTCCGGTGACGGGAACGTGGGTCGTGAAGACGACGCGCGCGGACGATGAAGGGCCATATCCGATCCGCGTTCACACGAACAAACTCGGGCCGATCTCCTTCGTGCGCGTGCGGCAGTTCAAACAGCTCGGAGTCTGGTGGTTTGAATGCCGGCTGATCCAAGCACCGCTGGCGTTCAACGCCGGTCACGAGCGCGTCCTCCCAACGCCTCCGAGCATCCGGCGTATCCGCTCGGGCGATGCCGGCAGCGAGACACAGCCGCCGAGCAATGAAATCCAGGCGCTTTATCTGCCGCAGGATTTCCGCGGCACGTATTTCCTGCGCTGGAACTATCGCGTCTCGAAGCTGCTCGGGATTGAGGACGGGCCGGATGAAATAGCGGCGGCGCTCAATGCGATGTTCGAGAGTGGCAAGCAATTCGAGGTGACGAACCCGGAGCCGGATCACGCATACATCGAGTTCACGGGCGAACTCGAAGGCGCCTCCCAACCGCTCATCACCGTCGAGGTGAACACCTTTGCGCCCGGCGTGCTCACGTTCACGTTGCCTCTAGATCGCGCCGAAATGGCGGCGGCGCTGCGAGCGGTGCCGGAGATCGAAGTGCCGTTCGAGGTCGAGGCCGAGATCGTGGAGGACGGCGAAGACATCGCCGACCCCGCGGTGTCGGGCCGCATCATCACGCTCTTTCAGCAGCCTGTGAAAATCGTGCGCGAGCAAATCTGGGAAGAGATGCAAACGGTGCAGCCGATCGACTGGCTGCGTCCGCCTCAACCGCGCGACTACATTCCATTCACGCCCGACCAGATCATCTTCGGCGTGCAGCATTACGTGGCGGTTTTCGGCGACGGCGAACTGCGTTCGTTCTCGTTCCCGCACAATCTCGGCACCGAGGCATTCCATCTGACCGTCCGGGCGAACGCATCGGGCGGCCGTGTGCTCGTGAACGGCGTGGATTTCACCATCACGATCCCGAGCGCGAATGAGGCCATGCTCGACTTCCCACTGACCGCGCCGGTGCCCGCGCTCAACAGCCTCGCGCTGGTGCTTTCGAGCGCAGGACCGCGCAGCGCCTTTCTCGCGCACACGCACACGATGGCGCAGATCATCGGGCTCCTCGACGCGCTCGCCGGAGTCTATGCGCGGCTCGAAAACATCGAAGACCTGCTGCCCAAACCCAATCTGCTGGGGCGTCGCGAAAAGAAGGTGCCGCAGGAAATCGAGATCCCGGATCGCGTCGAATTGTTTCCAAGCGGACGCCTGCCAGCGAACTTCGATTCCAAGTCTCTCGAAAATGGCAAGACCGCGACGTTGCCGCGGCCGCCCGGCCTTCTGCCGGCAATCCACGACGCGACCGTGGTGCCAATCAGCATCCCGCTCCCGCGCGCGGAACCGAACGCGGGCAACGTGTTCCAAAACACCACGAGTGCGCCGCTGCTCGTGCCCGGCGGCCTCGGCCGACGCGGTGGCTATCTCGAGCCGCAGGGCTATGCGGGCAGCGATGGCCGCGTGTGGTATCGGCTGTCCCGAGCAGCGCAGACCAACTCGTTCTTCCCACACGATTTCGAGCGCGAACTCTTTCTGCTGCACATCAACGAAGCGATGTGGCAGCCGGGCGGAGAGTTCACCGTGGAGTTCGATTTGGAGCTGCAACTCCTGGCCGCAAACACGCGCGCGCAATTTCTCTTGGTGATCGAGGCGGGCTCGGCCCCCGGCCAAATCACGCCCGCGCCTGTCGCCGAAAATCTCGCGGATGTCGTCTGGCGTCCATCTCCGCTGCTCTCGCAGCGCATCATCCTCAGCAGCCTCAAGCTCAAGCATCACTTCGGCGCCCTCATCCGTCGCTCACTCGACGACGTGCTCACCGCCGAGCGCCGGCTCTATACGACTTGGAGCGCGTGCGGGGCACCGGCCGTGCCGGAAACGCTTGGCTTCATGCTCCGCGCGCGGCTCATCCAATTCGACACCGAGAACAGCGTGCGCGGCGCGAAGGGTTTCGTCTTCTACGCCTTCAGCCAAGGCAAAGCCCAGATCTGCTAATGCCTACTCCCGCACCCACGGCCAAACCCGTGATTAGCGTCCTTCAATCGGTAATTGGATACCTGCAATGGCAGGCGTTCGAGTTTCAGCCGACGGCGACCGGGGAGCCGACGAAGTGGTATTGCACGGCGCTCGCGCCCGGCCTTTTTTTCGACGAAGAGACGGGCCCGATCCTGGGCGCGGCGACGCTGCCGGGCGTCTATGAGTTCACGCTGAGTTGCGAGAACGCGGTCGGGCTTTCCGATCTAGTGACGTTTGCGATGGGGATCGAAGCGAGCGGCTTTGTCCAGCCTGCCAATGTGCTCGATCTGACGATCGACGTGACGACGCGGCGCGTCTCGCTGGCGGGGATCATTGGCGATGTGGGCGGCGGCGCGAGCGGCTCCAATGCGGGCGGGGAAAAGTGGGAGCCGCTGTTTTGGGTCAAGGCCGGTGACGACCTGGTGATAAACGTGGGGTTCATCAAAGGGGGTGTGCAGTTCGATCCGAAGCTTACGGGGCTCAAGTTCGCGCTGAAGGAATTGGAGCCGGAAAACGTGCTCGTTGCTGGCGAGGTTTGGGGGAAAGCGGGCGCGGGCGACGGTACGTCTTATGTACTCGTCGTGCATATCGATTCCGACGAACTGCGCGGGGCACTGACCAATCACGAGGACGATCAGACCACGCAATTTCTCGCGCTCGGCGAGTTTGAATGGACGCAGGACAACGAGCTCGATCCGCAGATCGGGCCGGACGTCATCCGCAGTTCGACGCGCACGTTCGGCGTGATGCTGCCGCGCGACTTGATCGCCAATCCGTAAAAACGATGGCGCGCAATCTCGACTGGTTTCAGGCGCGAAAGCTCGCGCGGGTGGATGCAAAACGCATTCGTCGCGATGCGTGGCGCTATTGGCTCGAGTTGGACCACACGGTCTATCTCTGGTTCCTGTACCGGCCCGCGGGCGTCATCGAAATCAAGGACGGCGCACCATCGGTGACGACGGAATCGCGCGCGGTCGTTTTGAATTCGGAATTCCGCGCATTTGAATTTCTCGCGAACGACTGGACCGACGAGCCGTGGTATCTGCCGCCGCAACCTCCAGCGGTCGATCCTCCCGGCGGCGGTGGTGGAGGCAACGGTGACGGTGGAAGTAATCCGCCGGGCGATGGCGGCAATGGCTCAGGTGGGAGCGGCGGCGGCGGCGGCAATTCCGGTGGTGCCGGCGGCGGCACCGGTAGCGGCGATGGCGGGATCGGTTCCGGTGGCGGCAGCTCAGGCGGAGGCGGCAGCGACAGTGGCGGCTCTGGAAGCTGGGGCAACAATAGCGGCGGCAGCGGCGGTGGATCCCACTCGCCAAGGCCGCCGAGGAAGCGGGTGCCTTGGGGCGATTACACTCCACACGTGACCGTCGATCTTGATCCCGACATCGACGGGCCGGGCTGCTTCATCGAATCGCCACGGCCATGCACCGCATTCGTGAACGTTTCGCTGCCAGATCCGGGCGATGGCAAACTGAAGATCGCGACCATCTCGGTGACCTGCTTTGGAAAGACGAAACTCGGCACCCTCGCTCCCGGCGGGACGCAGGGATTTGCGTTCACCGGCAAAGTCAGCGCGGGCCAGGTCGTTACCGCGACGGCGACGGCTTCCGCGGGTGACGGCATCCATTCGTGGACCGGCTCCGGCGAGAAGGCGTGCGACGTGAAGGACTGTATCAAGACGGCCTTCACCTGGACCGGCGACGAGGAGGATTCGCATCGCTGTCCGCCACAGGGATCCGAGAGCACCGAGACCGGCTGGGATTTTTCGGATAGCTATGCGGTGACGCGCCACTATGCGATCAACCCGGAGCCGGGCACGGAGATCGGGATCGTTTACGGCAAGGACTACAATCCGCCGGGCAATCGCACGCAACTCACGACGTCTGTTCCCGACGGGCAGACCACCACGGTCAAGCTACACGTCGATGCGCCCGGCGCGGTAACCTGCCAAGTCAGCGCGCAAGGTGGGATCAGCAACGTCGAGCCGCACAAGCTCGGCATCGTCTACGACGGACCGACGACCATCCAAACCGACCTCCATGGCTGCACCACGCAAAAACGCGGAACTGAAACAGGCCCTTGATCAGCTCTGCGCCTTGATCGCGCGGCTTGCTCGGAAGTATTCGATCGGCACCGTGGGCCTGACTGGCATCGATGCGCGGAGGACGTCGATGGCTGGCGAAGCCGTCGAGCTGCTGGTGGTGCCTTCCAAAATGGCACTGCCGTTTGCGCGTGCGCTTTCCGATGCGAGCGGCCGCGCCGTACGCATGCGTGACCCGCAAACGCTGCCTTACACGCATCCCTTTCACTACTGCGTGCGGTGGCTCAACGTGGACCGGTTGCCGGTCTGCCCGTTCCCGCGCGGAGCGATCCTCACTTCGATCAATGGTGCGCCAACGGCGATTGAGCTGACCGCAATCCCACACTTCGCACCAGCGATGGGCTACGTCCGCGCGGCGCCCTTAGCGCCGGACTTCGTGCCTGCACCGGCGCTCGGCAGCTTTCTCATCTGACCCGCTTTGACAGCGCGAGAGCGGCATGCAGCCACCTCGTATTTGCCGACGCCTTCGTGGCGTCATGAGCCTTTGGACGAAGACGCCGATGTTCAGCGTGCATCGAGGTCCGGTGCTGATTCAAACGCTGGCAACCTGCCTCGCTGCGCGCGCTTTCGAGGAGACGGAATTCGTCACCGACGATCGCGGGGCAGCCATCGCGAAGCTCCTCGGCTGGCCGTTCACGAACATTTCCACGGCGCTCGAAAGCTGGCCAACCGATGGCCTGGGACACATTTGGGCGCTTGGAAAACTCGTGGCGTGTGCTGTCCAAGAGCAGCCGTTCGTTCAGTTCGACGGCGACGTGATGCTCTTCAAAGCGTTGCCAAAACGGGTAGAGCGATTCCGCCTGATCGCCCAATCGCCGGATTACGCGCACTACTACACTTCGCCCGACATGCTTGCGGCTCAGCGGATCGCGGGCTTCCCGCCCGCGGCGCCCGCATTCAATGGCGGGCTGCTCGGCGGCAACGACGTCGCGCTCGTGCGCGCCTACGCGTGGGCCGGCCTTGAACTGGCGCAGAAGTTCCGCGGCAGCCCGCTCAACGGCACCACGACTTCGATGCTCGTCGAGCAGTATCAGCTCGGCGTTTTCGCACAGCGCGTGGGCGTTGAGGTGGGCACCCTTCTGCCGCTCCATCCCACTCGGAAGCAGGTCGCCAAAGCGGGATATGCGCATCTGACTGGCGGCGCAAAACGTGACCCCGAGTTGATCGCTCGCGCCGAGCAGCGCCTCGCTCGCGACTTCCCGGAAGCCTACGTGCGCTTCCTCGCGATGTGGCCGCAGGTCGAGGCTTTGACACCTCGCGGCGGCTGTGAATACGCCAGCTCCAATTCCAGCGCCGAGCCGACCGGGCATCAGCTTCTGCACGACCTGCAAGGGCCGACTGCACCACCTTCGCGAGTCCCTTCCGCGCACGCTCGAAAGCCTGCTGCCCGGCGATGAAGTCGTCCTGCTCGACTACGATTCGCAGGACGGATTGGTGGACTGGGTCCGCGCGGAACTGACGCCCAAAATCCGCGCAGGTCGGGTGCGTTTTGTGCAGCTCGATGAAGGTCCGCAGCCGTGGCATCCGACGCGCGCGAAGAACATCGCCCACTTCTGCGCGCGCCATCCAGTTGTTTGCAATCTCGACGCCGACAATTGGGTCGTCCCGGGCTTTTCCGCATGGCTTCGCGAGGTCTTCGCGCGTGACGGACGCCGCATCACCAGCATGAGCCCTCGGACGTGCGGCGGCGGCTTCGGCCGGATCGCACTGCGCAAATCAGACTGGCTCGCCCTTGGGGGCTACGACGTGCGGATCCGATCCTGGGGTTGGGAGGACAATGACCTCTTGCTGCGCGCCGAGGCCGCGGGAGTTGAGGTCGTCATGACGCCGGACAACTTCGCCGCGTTCCGCCGCCACGGCGACTGCGAGCGCGTCTTCGCCGAAGGCGCAAACGATAAGACAACCAGTCTCGCCATCAGTCGCCGGAACGCCGCAGCTACGCTCGCCGGGCAAAAGTGCATCGCCAACGCCGGCCACCCCTGCGCGAACGTCCGGGTGCGCGTGAATTTCGCCTGAACCGTGGACATCCGGGCGACCTTTCCGTTTCGCGTGTTCATCAGCCTCGAATCACGCATCGACCGACGTGAGCGGTTCCTGCCGAGACTCGCGGCGGCAAACCTCGATGCCGAATGGTTCAAGGCCGTGGACGCTGACACTCTCCGCGGCGACCCCCGCGGATTTCTCGACGTCCGTAAACGCTCCCTCGCGCTCGGCAAACGTCTCATCCTTCGCGAGGCCGAAAGCCGGAAAGCCGACGCCGTGCTCATCTTCGAGGACGATGCCATTTTTCATCCGGGATTCGTCGCCGAAACTGCGGCACTCACCTTGCCCAATGATTGGGGCATCTTCTATTTCGGTTGCCAGCATATCGAGACACCGCAACCCGTAGCACCCGGCCTCTTCCGGGTCAGTCGCGCACTCGATGGTCACGCCTTTGCCGTGCGCCGTAAGTACTACGCTGCAGTGCGGGCTTCGATGCGGGGTGGTGCCAAGGGCACTGTCGATGAACTGCACAGCGATGTGCTTCTCTCCAGCCTTCACGGGATCATTCCGACCTATGCTGCTTACCCCAATCTCGCCTGGCAGGCCGTCGAGCATTCCGACCTCACAGACACTTGTTACAGCAACTATTTTTCCGACGGGTCTCAGTGCTGGTTCCGCCACCTTCTGCCACCGTTTTGCAAGGACGGGAATTTGACGTGCGTGCAGTAAGATGAAGCTACGTCTCACTCTCGCCATCCTCCTCGTCGCCGTGCTTCCCAGCGTCGCTCTCGGCGCGGTCGGCGTGGCGACGGGCGCCATTCCGTTCGAGTCGGAAATCGATTATCTCGCCAGCAAAAACATCGCCTATTGGTTCCTCGCACTGGCCGCAATTTCAATTGCGAGCTGGTCCTTCATTGTCCGCTGGATGCTCAATCAACTCGAAAGCCAGCGCACCGTGAACGCCGACGTGACCAACAAGCTCATCTCCTACATGGAAGGCGACCACTCCAAGATGATCGTCGTCACCGAGAAGGTGCTGTTCGTCATGGACAAGGTGATCGAACGGCTGGATCGGCGGCCGCTCACGTAGCCCCAGTCAGTTGTTACCGAGCTTCGGCTCCAGCGCATCGCGCGCGACGCCCATCGTCGCGAGAAGCGCTTGCGCCATCGCGCGCGTCTCGGGCGTCGGTTGTTGCGGCGGCAGCATCCCGGCGAAGCGCCCTTCGATGCCGTCGAATTTCAACGCATCGAATTCGCCGAACCCGAAGAAGCCACCGGCATCCGTCCGCAGGATTGGTAGGAACCGCTGAGTCTGCCGGCCCTGCGCCTCGCCCATCACGACCACAAATTCCTTGCGGTCGAACGCCTCCGAGGGAGGTGTCGTCGTGTCGAGCGTCTCGCCCGGCTTCGCCATCGTCACCCACGACTCCAGAATCATCACCATGTAGGTCGCACCGTAGGCGGCGGAGATCAGTCGCCCGATGCTGGCAAAATCGTTCTTCGCACGCTCGTCGGCGAGAGACTCGGGGATGAAATGCAGCAGCCCGTCCGGAGACACGGCCAGCATCGTCGGAGCGACACGGCGATGTTTTTCATCGAAAATTCGGCGTAGCCCTCCGCGTAGGCGGTGAGCGTGTCGAGGTCGGTTGGTTCTTGCGGTGTCACTTCGTTACTTGCAGCTCCGCTCGGCGGGCCACTTGCTCGGGGATTTTGGCGGGAATCGCGAACTGTGCAAGCAGGGCCGACTTCACCGCGACCGGATCAAAGAGATGCAGCCGCGGATTCGGCTCGATGTAGGGAATCATCCGCCGGGCAACCCACCCATCAATCGTGCGGGGGCTGACGGAGAGAAGAACGGCAAGGTGGCGTTTGCGGACAAGGTGCGAGGCAGGCGTGGTTTGGCTCATGCTCGCGCGTCACGTCAATTTTTTGGCGAAGGAAGGATGGCGAACCATTCCTTCGCTGCGTCAGGCGTAACCAGCTCGCGGTAGTGTCGAAACAGCTTGTCGGGCGAGTTGCCCATCTCCAGCGCGACCTTCGCGGCGTCCGGCGTGTCTGCGAGCCGGTAGCTGGCGTAGCTGTGGCGCAGGGCATTTTGCCGCCAGCCCACGCCGGAATTGTCGCCGAGATAGTTTAGTCGGAATGCGACGTTGGGCACGAAGCAGACGTGCCCCTCCGCTTTCTTCAACGGCTCGAGCCACGCGCGCAGATTCGGCAGAAGTGGCACGAGACGGCGGGCCTTGGTCTTTGCCTTCGCCGCTTTGATTTCGATGTAGCCGCGATCCCATAGAATATCTCGCCAATCGAGCCGCTCGATCTCGGCAGAACGGATGCCGGAGAACGCGCCAATGACGATGTGGGGCAGTAGATTCACTGGGCACACCGCCAGAATCTTCCCCAATTCCGCAGCCGTGAAGATCGCCGGCGCACTCTCAGTGCCCTGGAAAGTCATGGCACGCTCAGCCGCGGTCTTGCGTTCCTGATCCAAATAGCCCTGCTGCCTCGCCCACTTGAACGTCGTCACGAGAATGCGCCGGAGACTGTTTTTCGTCGTGTGATTGCCGTGTGCCTCCCGCAACCATGCATCGATCTGCGTGGTCGTGATGTCCGCGATGGGCTGTTCGCTAAAGGCGAGCTTCATCCGCGTGAGATAGTGCTTCAGGCCGCGCCGATAGACGAGGCTGACGCCCGCCGCTACCTTGGAGGCGAGGCATTCATCGGCGACCACTCCGAAGGACTTGTTCGGCAGACCGCCGTGATGCGCGTTGTAGAAGCGCACCGCGTCGAGGATCGAACCGCCGTTCACAGAGGTCTTGGCGTCAGACCATTCCTCGACCGCACTGGTCAGAGTAAGACCGAATCGCTTCGTCCGTGCCTCGCACGCGCGGAATAGCTCGATGTCGCGCTGCGCTACCGGATCGGCGGACGGCAGTTCGTGCCGACACGAACTGTGAACCTGCTGAGCAAAGAGCTTTGCCGCATCGACGCTGGCGAAGGTCTTCGTCTTGCGTCGGCCAAGTTCGTACCAGGCGCACTGGAAGGAAGGGTAGCCGTCCTTCCTGCGGAGCGTGTAGATCTTGATTTCGGCATCGGCGCTGCCCACGGTGATGATTGATCTGCGTCGCATGGCTTTGTGCCGCGTGCGCGAAGTCAATTTTTTGCATGAACTTTTGCATGGAATCTCCGTCCCAGTCGGTGCGCCGCTTGCGGAAGCGTCGTGAATTGAACTACTTGCGGATTCTACCAAAAACCCCGCTGCAGCGAACGGCTCCGTGCGTCACGGGAGCTGCTTCCACCGCCACCTTTCCACCCGCCATGCAACTCCCGCGCCGCCCTCCGCAGTCGTGGAGCTGGGGTCGTGAGGCGGCATTAGGCTGATGACCCACTTTGATCCAGGGGACCAGAAGACGCCGCGAGGGCCCGGCGCTGCGCCCAACGCTTCCCCCCGGGTGGCCCGGGCCTCTTTCGCGCTCGCCATCGTCGCACTGGCGGTGGGGACCGTCGGCCTCATGGGCGAACATTGGCGCCCGGGTCTCATCCTCGTGCTCGCCGGGGTGGCTGGGATGATGACGAGCGCCCCGCCGATGTTCCGCGCATGGCAGATGCGCAGAGGGATGAGACCGCGGAGGACCGACGAGGACCCTGCCGCCTAACCGGCGCTGCCGCACACGCCTCCAGTATTCTGGTCGCATTCGCTGGGTTGAGCGGTAGTGCAGATGTTTTTTCGCGGAAGGCGCATTGCGCCGGGGGCAGGGCGGGGATAGCGTCGCGGCCTTTTTTCCGCCATGCACAACGAGATTCGACATGTCCATTTCCTCGGAATCTGCGGGACCGCGATGGGGGCGGTCGCGGCGGCGATGCGCGCGCAGGGGTGCATCGTGAGCGGGTCGGATGAGAAGGTTTACCCGCCGATGTCCACTTTTCTCGCGGAGAAAGGGATCGAGTTGAGCGCGGGATATTCTCCCGAAAATCTGCCGCCGGGCGCGGACTTGATCGTGGTGGGGAATGCGATCTCGCGCGGGAATCCGGAGCTGGAGGCGGTGCTGAATCGCAGGCTCGCGTATCTGTCGCTGCCGGAGGTGCTGAAGCATTTTTTCCTGCGCGGGCGGCACAATCTGGTGGTGACGGGGACGCATGGGAAGACGACGACGACTTCGCTGCTGGCGTGGATTTTGAAGTGCGCGGGGCTGGACCCGGCTTACATGATCGGGGGGATCGCGCGGAATCTGGGACAGGGCAGTTCGCTGCATGAGTCGCGGCATTTCGTGATCGAGGGGGACGAATACGACACGGCGTTTTTCGACAAGCGCTCGAAGTTCGTCCACTACCTGCCGGAACTGGTGATCGTGAATAATATCGAGTTCGACCACGCGGACATTTTCGACGATCTGGACGCGATTAAGCTGAGCTTCCGCCGGCTGCTGAATATCGTGCCGAGTGAGGGGATGGTTCTGATCAATGGCGACGATGCGAACGCGGTGGATGTGGCGCGGGAGTGTCGCGCGGCGCTGGTGGAGGTGGGCTTTTCGGAGAATGCGGGGCGGCATATTCGCGATGTGAGCTACGGGGCGGGCGGGTCGGCGTTCACGCTGCTGGAGACGCGGTTCGAGCTGCCGATGGGCGGCGAATTCAATGTGCGCAATGCGGCGATGGCGATTTCGGCGGCGCATTTTTATGGGGTGCCGCTGGCGAAAATCCAGGAGGCGGTGGCGACGTTTGAAGGTGTGGCGCGGCGGCAGGAGGTGCGCGGTGAGGTGCGCGGGATCACGGTGATCGATGACTTTGGACATCACCCCACGGCGATCGGGCAGACGCTGCGCGGGATGCGGCATCAGTACGCCGGGCGGCGGCTGTGGGCGCTTTTCGAGCCGCGCTCGAATACGACGCGGCGAGCGTGTTTTCAGGATTCGCTGCCCGCCGCGCTGTCGGAGGCGGACGGGGTTATCCTGGCGCAGGTGGCGCGGCTGGATCAGCTCCCGGAGGAGAATCGGCTCGACCCGGAGCGCGTGGTGGCGGACATCGCGGCGACGGGGCGCCCGGCGTTTTACGAGCCGGGTGTGGATGAGATCATCGCGCGGCTGCGCACGCTGGCGGAGCCGGGGGATGTGGTGGTGATTTTCAGCAACGGAGGGTTCGGGAATATCCACGAGCGGCTGCTGCGGGAGCTCTGAAACGGGGTGAGCGAGTTCACCCGCGACTACGATTTTCTGCTGCCCGATGAACTCATCGCGCGGCATCCGCTGGCGCGGCGCGACGAGTCGCGGATGATGGTGCTGCACAGCGCGGAGGAGCGAATCGAGCATCGGCGGTTTGCGGAGTTTCCGACGTTTCTGAGCGCGGGCGATCTCGTTGTTTTGAACGACACGAAGGTCATTCCGGCTCGTGTGTTTTCAAACGACGGGCGCATCGAGCTGCTCTTCCTCGAAGCGGTGCGGGAGAACGTGTGGAAGTGCCTCGTGAAGCCGGGGCGCAAGATGCGAATCGGCGCTCGGGTCGGGGTGCGGGAGGCGACGGGCGAGGTCGTGGAGATTTGCCCGGAGGGCGAAAGGATCATTTCTTTCGACCGCGCGGTGGACCTCGAAAATGCGGGCGAGATTCCCATCCCGCCTTACTTCCAGCGCGATGTGGAGGCGGCGGATGCGGAGCGTTACCAGACGGTTTTTGCGCGGGAGTCGGGCGCGGTCGCGGCGCCGACTGCGGGGCTGCACTTCACGCCGGAGATGCTCGCGGAGCTGCCCCACGCGTTCCTCACGCTGCATGTCGGGGTGGGGACTTTTCGCTCGGTTTTAAGCGACACGCTGGCGGGGCATCGGATGCACTCGGAGCGGTTTCGGATCACGGCGGAGGCGGCGGAAAAGATCAACGGCGCGGCGCGGATTTTCGCGGTCGGGACGACGACCACGCGCGTGCTGGAGTCGCAGGGGCTGCCGCTGCTCGCGGGGAATGGGAGCACGGATATTTTCATCCACCCCGGCTCGAGCTTCCGTGCGATCCACGCGCTGCTCACGAACTTCCACCTCCCGCAATCGACCCTCCTTATGCTCGTCAGCGCGCTCGCCGGGCGGGAATTCGTCCTCCGCGCCTACGCCGAAGCGATCCGCGAGCGCTACCGTTTCTACAGCTACGGCGACTGCATGTTGGTGCTGCCGTAGCGCAAAAATCACCCGGCTTCCGGCGGATGGCGCGTGACGGTTTTCAGGCCGAGGACGCTCATGAAGAAGCTCGCGCCGATGACTTGGATCCCGAGCGTGAGGAGTGTCGATGCGGCGATGACGCGGCGCATATTCTCGACGTAGGAGAGCGCGCCGAAGCCGGCCATTTTCCACAGCCACAGCGACCAGAGGAGCGTCGCGGTGCCGGAGAAAAAGAGGAGCGCGCCGAGGATGACGCCTTTCTCCAATGTGAAGAATCGGAAGGCGCGGGCGAAGCGCGGATCGGCGGGGAGAAGCTCTTCGCCGATCGCGAAGACCTTGGTGAAGCACGCGAGCGCGACCAGCTGCACGCCGATGACCACCGCCATGCACGACATCGCGAGCGTCCCGACGTCGAACTGCACGCCGAAGACCGTGCGTGTGTCGCAGAAAATCGCGAGCGCGGCGGCGCTGCCGAGCGCGGCGAGGGCGAGGCCGGGCATAAGGAAGAGCCAGCGCGGCGAGTAGATGAGCATGAAGCGCAGATGCCGCCAGCCGTCGCGCCACGGCTTGAGATGCGGCGGGCGCGAGCGGCCGTCCTTGTGCAGCGTGATGGGGACTTCGCTGACGCGCATCCGCAGTTGCGAGGCCTTCATCACCATCTCGGATGCGAATTCCATCCCCGTGGTTTTCGGGCGCATCCGGTCGTAGGCGGCGCGGGTGAATGCGCGGAGGCCGCAGTGGAAATCGCGGATCGGCGTCTTGAAAAAGAGGCGTCCGAGATTTGAGAGGACAGGGTTTCCCAGCCAGCGGTTTTTGAAGGGCATCGCGCCGGGCGCGATCGTGCCGCCGCCGCTCGGGAGGCGGCATCCCATCACGAGATCGTCGCCCGCGCGGAGCCTCTCCACGAAGCCCGCGATGCTGGAAAAATCGTAGCTGTCATCCGCATCGCCCATCATGAGCCAGCGCCCGCGCGCCGCCTCGATGCCACCCCGCAGCGCGCTGCCGTAGCCCTTTTCCACGACGTGCACGACCCGCGCGCCGTGCTCCACCGCGATCGCAATGGAGCCGTCGGTCGAGCCATTGTCGGGCACGATCACTTCGCCAGAGACACCCGCGCGCTCGAAGCCGAGCCGCGCCTTTCCGATGCAGACCGCGAGCGTCTCGGCCTCATTCAAACAGGGGATGACAATGCTGAGATCGGGTGGACCTGGGTCGCTCATATTTCAAAAGGGCGCGTGGAAAGCGCGCATTGTCTGAACTTTCATTGCCCGTGGCAAATGACGGTCTGCTCATCCTGAAAATCACCCGCCTCCCCTGCGCATCGCGGCGAAGACTGCCGCCAGGATCAGCACGCCGCCGAGCTGCGTGCGCGGGCCGGGGATTTCGTGCAGCAGGAGGAACGCGAACACGATCCCGTAGATCGGCTCCATCGCGTTCACGATGCTCGCCACGTGCGCCCGGATGTGTCGCAGGCTCGCGATGAAGAGCGTCTGCGGCAGTGCCGTGCACACGATGCCGAGCACCGCGAGCAGCGCGGCGTCCTTGAGCGATGGCGTGCCCCGGCCTACCAGCAGCGCGGGGGAGGCGAAAAGCGCGGCCCAGGCGAGCTGGTGGAATGTCACCGCGAGCGGCGGGCAGCGGCGGACTTGAAGGCGCGTCACCAGCACCAGCAGCGCGCACGTCAGCCCGGCCACGAGCCCCCACGCGATGCCGCGCGTCACGTCATTCTGGAGGTCGAATGCCGGCGTCATGACTGCCAGCCCCACCATCACCAGCACCGCCGGGATCAGGTCGGCGGAGTGCCATTTCTCGCGGAAGACCAACGGCTCCAGCAGCGTCACGAAGAGCGGGTAGCTGGAAAACGCCAGCAGCCCGACGCCCACGCTCGAGAGCTGGATGGCGTGGTAAAATGCGAACCAGTGCAGCGCCAGCACCGCTCCCGAAGCCGCCAGCAGCCACCGGTCCCGCGCCTCCTTCACGCGCACCGTCTTCCCCGTCACGGCGGCGGCGAGCAGGAGCGCGGGCAGCGCCAGCACCGTGCGCCCGGCCACGATCGTCAGCGCGTCGGCGGCGATCCACTTTCCGAAAAGCCCCGTGAACCCAAACAGCACCGTCGCCGCGTGGAGCTGGATGAGTGGGATGCGGCGGTTCAAGCGCCCCACTCAATGCCGCCCCGGCCCCGCCGGCAATACCCGCGGCGACCTTCAGCGCCCGTCCGTCCCACGGCGCAGCCAGCGCGCGATCAGCCAGTCGAGGGAAAACACCCCCGGGCCGAAGACGAACACGATCAGCGCAGCGAGGAAAAACAGAAACGGCGCGGCTGACGTGAACGCGTCCGGGTCCTGGAAGATCCCATTCAGCGCCTCCCGTTCCGCCGTCAGGTAGGCCACGATCATCGTGAACATCAGCGGCACCGACACCAGCCTCGACCCCAGCCCCACCAGCAGCAGCAGCCCGCCCACGCACTCCGTCGTCCCCGCCATCGCGGCATTCAGCTTGGGAAAAGGCAGCCCCAGCGTGGTGAAGTAGCCCGCCACCTTCTCGAGATCGCCCAGCTTCCCCTTGCCCGTGTTAAAAAACTGCCAGCCCCAGAAAAGCCGCGCCGCCAGCAGGAACGGCGACTGGAGCTTTTCGGCGACGGACACGAAGAGGGAGTGAAAGCGCTGTGCGCGCGCGACAAGGGTGGTGCTCATGCCCACTCAGAGCCGCATCGGTTGAAAATATGCCCGCGCTATTGAAAAAAGGAACCGCACCGCTCCTGCGGCGGATCCAAAATCGCGCCGCAGCGACGGGAGCGCAAGGCTCAGGGACGTCGGCTCTGTGTTCAGGGACGTCGGCCCTGGGTTCAGGGACGCCAGCTCTGGGTTCAGGGACGTCAGCTCTGGGTTCAGGGACGCCAGCTCTGGGTTCAGGGACGCCAGCTCTGGGTTCAGGGACGTCAGCTCTGGGTTCAGGGACACCAGCTCTGGGTTCAGGGACACCAGCTCTGGGTTCAGGGACGGCGTCCCTAAGCTCAGGGACGGCGTCCCTGAAGTTAGCAATCGCGCCCTTCAACCGAGGGAAAAGGCCGCCCGCTCTCTGTAAAATGCCCGGAAGCTCCGAGACCGCACACCTTCCCTCAACGCCGCACCCGCGTCCCTTTCAAACGCCTCTGGCAACCCCGGGTCAGGCGACCGCAACCTCGCGCGCCGGGCCGACACCCCCAAGGGCGCGCGCAACTGCATCCGTGAGCTGATGCGCGAGGTAGGGCTTGGCGAGGTAGTTGCAGTCCGTGCGCGCGGCGATCTGGCGCTCGAAAAGGTCGATGCTGTAGCCGCTGCTGAAGAGGATCTTACTCTCAGGCCGGTCCACGTTGAAGCGCTCCGCGACATCGCTGCCGCTGAGCCCGCCCGGCATGACCATATCCGTAAGCAGCAGATCGATCCGCCCCGGGTATCGCTGCCACATGGCAATGGCTTCCGGGCCGTCGGCCGCCTCGAGCACATGGTAGCCGGCATCCTCGAGTACACACTTCGCGAGCGCGCGCACATCGTTGTCATCTTCCACGAGGAGGATGACATCGCTATCGACGGGGCGCGAAAAGAGAGTGTGGGGTGCCGCCTCCGGCACCGCGATGCGGTCGGTGACGGGCAGGTAAATGCGGAAGGTGGTGCCACGCCCGCGCTCGCTCTCGGCATCGATCCAGCCGTCGTGCTGCTGGACGATCCCGAGGCAGGTGGCGAGGCCCATGCCGGTGCCCTTGCCGACTTCCTTCGTGGTGAAGAAGGGCTCGAAGATGTGGGTGAGCGTCTCGCGGCTCATCCCCTCGCCCGTGTCGCTGACGCTGAGGCGGATGAACTCCCCGGCGCGTGCCTCCGCACTGCTGGCGGCGACGTCGGCATCGGTGACGTGCGCCACCTCGGCGCGGACGGTGATGGAGCCGGCGGCAAGCATGGCATCGCGCGCATTGACGACGAGATTGACGATGATCTGCTCGAGATTGCACACGTCGGCAAAGACTGGCGGGAGCGCGGGCGGGAGGTGGAAGGTGAGCTCGATGGCTTCTGGCGTGAGCCGCCGCAGCATGGAGGCGACATTTTCGATGACTCCGCAGAGGGAGACGACCCGCTTCTCCATGATCTGCTTGCGGCTGAACGCAAGGAGCTGCCGGGTGAGGGCCGCGGCACGCTCGCCGGCGCCCTGGACTTGCTTGAGCGACCAGAGGGTCTCGGGGTCCATGCCGGCCTTGGCAATCTGGAGGCTGGTGTGGCCGGTGACGACGGTGAGGAGGTTGTTGAAGTCGTGAGCGACGCCTGCCGCAAGGTGGCCGATGGCCTCGAGCTTCTGAGACTGGCGCAGCCGCTCCTCGAGCTCGCGCTGCTCGGAGACATCCTGGAGGACAGCGATGAGGTGCGGCCCGGCGGCAAGTTCGAAACGCTCGATCCACAGCAGAGCGGCGCGCTCTTGTCCGCCGCTGGAGACAAAGCGGCACTCCTGCGCGGCCACGGGCTCGCCGCGATCAAGACGCGCGACGATTTCGCAACGCGGATCGACCTCGATGGCGACGCCAGCGTCCCAGAGGGGACGGCCGACGAGCATGTCGCGCTGGGCGCCGGTGGCTGAGAGAAAGGCGCGGTTCAGCTCTATGCACGTGTGGTCGTTCATGCGCAGGATGGCGACGGGCATGGGACTGGCCTCGAAGGCCCTGGAGAGGCGCTCCTCGGAGAGCTTCAGGCTGGCTTGGGCGGCCTCACGCACGGCCATCTCGCGCAGGAGTTGTGCGTTGGTTTCGTGAAGCGCGCGGGTGCGTTCCTCGACGAGGGAATTGAGATCCTCGACCGTGCGCCGCGCCTGCTGAGTGACGACCCACTTGGAGGTGAAGGCGTGGGCGAGCTGGAGCACCTCGATGCTGTCGAACGGCTTCTTCAGCACCACGAGCCGGTCGGATTTGCCGAGCTTGTCGATGATCTCCTGCCAGGAGTAATCCGAGTAGGCCGTGCAAATGACGATCTGGATCAAGGAGTCGATCTCCCAGATGCGCTTGATGGTCTCAATGCCATCCCAGCCCGGCGGCATCCGCACATCGACGAAAGCCATGGCGTAAGGGAACCCCGCAGCATTGGCAGTCGCGACCTTATCGAGGCCCTCCCGCCCCTGGTATGCGGAGTCCAGCTCGAACTCCGAGTGGGAGTCAGCCGTGATCTTTGGCCCGAAGAACTCGGCCATGACGTTGTCGAGCGCATCGCTCGCGGTCGCTGCACGGCCAAGGACTTTGCGGAAATCGGCGTGGATTTCCGGCTTGTCGTCGATGAGGAGGATGCGGTTGTTGCCGTCCATGCGGGGCGGGAGAATGGAGTTGCTCATGCCGCGACGGCCTCCGGCTGCGCATTGAAGACGGGGAGCTCGAGCGTGAACGTGGCCCCGGTGCCGGGGCCGTCGCTGTGGGCGCTCAGCGAGCCGCCCATGCCGGTGGCGGCGAGCGCGCTGCTGTGCAGGCCGAAGCCGTGGCCAGTCTTCTTCGTTGTGAAGCCATGCGAGAAGATGCGCGTGAGATTTTCCGCCGCGATGCCGCTGCCGCTGTCCTGCACCGAGACGCGCACCATGTTTTCGCCGCTGCCTTGGATTTTCACGACGATGCGGCGCTCCACGCGATCGGTGCCTTCGATGGCCTGTTTGGCGTTGCGCAGGAGGTTCACGAGGATTTGAAGGACGAGGTGCTTATCCACACGCACACGCGGCACGTCGTTGAATGCCTGCACGACGGTGATCCGGTGACGCGCGAGGGACATGCTGTTGATCTTAATGGCGTCGTCCACGAGCGTCTGGAGGTCGAACGCCTCGACAATCCCCTCGCCCTTCGCAAACCCCTGCTGCATGGAGACGATCTCCTTGATGTGGCTGATGTTCTTCGTGATGGACTCGACCTCCTCGAGCAAATCGGCGTGCTCCGCCTGAAGGGCATCCGCAACACGTGAGATGAGCTCGGGGATGTGCGGCCCGCGCGGGTCGCGGGCGACGAAGCCGGCGAAATCAGCGGCCTGAAGCGTGAGCAGACCTGCGACTTTCGAGAGCTCGATGGACTTGGAATTGCGCAGCCGCTCTCCGATCACGCTGCCGGAGATGTTCACGCTGTTGAGGACGTTGCCGACATTGTGCAGCACGCCCGTGGCGACCTCTGCCATGCCCGCGTGGCGAGAGCTATCGACGAGCTTCGCGTTGGCGCGGTCGAGATCCTCGGAGGTGCGCTTTTTCTCGGTGATGTCATAGAAAACTCCACGCACCCAGACCGGTGCGCCCGAGCTGTCGAGCGTGACGGTGCCGCTCTCGCGAATCCAGACCATGCGCTCGTCCGCGGCGATCATGCGATATTCAAAGGAATAGGGTACCTTGTCCGCCACCATCTGCTTGAAGTGGTCGCGAGCCCACTGGTCGTCCGGGTGGAGCTTCGCGTCCCAAAGGTCTTTTTCGGTCATCCACCGCTGCGCCGGGTATCCGAGGATCTCCTCGCAGCGCGAGCTGACAAAAGTGAATTCCGCAGAGGCCGCATCCACTTCCCATACAATGCCGTCGATGCCGGCAACCAGCATCTCGAGGCGCTCTTTCTCGCGACGCATCCCATCCTGTTCCGCGAGGCGCGAGTGCGATTCGCGTTCCGAGGATTTGTAAGCGAGCAACCCGCTGCCACAGGCGATGATGAACATGATCGCGGCGAGGATGCCGATCGCGATGAGACGGGTTCTGCGCGCAGTCGAGTTCCAGACGGCGGGGTTGAAATTGACGATGAGCGCGGCCTCCGCTCCTCCTCTGAAATCGCGAATCGGCGCGGCGGCACTCACGCGATCGGTTGTCCTGAGAAAAGCAGACTCTCCTGCGAGCGCCTTCTCCACGAGCGGCACGAGGTCTCCCTCGTAAATCGCGCCGATCGGCGCGGGCTTTCCATTGGGGCCGGAGCCCTGGTTTGCATCGACGATGCGGGCGAACTGGCCGTCCGCCAGCTTTCGGAGCGTGAAGATTTCGCCGACGGGGGGATTCGCGGCCACCCAGCGTTTTATGGCGGCGGCCATCCGCCAGTAGCGCGGATTGTCGGGGGATGTCTGAGGGGTGATTTCTTGGTGACCCATCGGCCCAATTTCCGCGGAATAGGTTGGGGCATATCCCTCGGCCATCTGCTGCATCTGGCGCTCTTCACTCTGCACCGCAGCATCCACAAAGATCCAGCCGCTCCCGAGGACCGCGAGCACAAGTAGCCAGAGGAGCCCGGGAAGCGCGCCTGCGAGCCGCCCGCGCCAGAGCCAGCGATGGATTCCGCCGAAGAGAAGGAGCGTCCCCGCCGCAAAAAGCAGGTAGTCCACATGCCGCAAAACCAGTGGGATCATTAGTGGGAAGGTGAAAGTTCCCGGGTTTTCGGCCGCGATCCCGCTGGCGCAAATGCACGCGCTAGGCGCGCAAAAAGAGCGGGCTTCTTTTCTTTTGACTGCCTGGCGTTCGCAGCGATCGCCCGGCGTTTCGGACGGCAGCGCGCCAGCTTCGCAACGAGTTGCTTGCGATCCCGCGTGGCCTGCTCGCGAAGCCGCCGCGTCACTTGCGCACGGAGCCGTTCACGAGCGGCAATGCCTCGCGCCGCAGTCGCGCGCTCGGCTTCCACTCGTGCCACCGTTCGCTCAAGCTTGTCCGCGGATTCGATCCCGAGGATGCGCAAATCTTCGCAAGCCATCTCCCGCAGCGCAATCTCCTCCGCGGCGCTTCCCGTGAGCGCCGCGAGTTGGCGCCGGTATTCCTCCTCGCGCTGGGCAAACCCCTCTGCCTGCACCTCCAGAAACCTTTCGGCATCCGCGCGAGCTTTTCCGAGCGAAAGCTCCGCCTGCTTCGCGGCTTCCTCGGCTTGGCGATCGGCTTCTGCGCGTACTTCCTCCACCGAGAGTTCCGCCTGCGCCTCCGCCTCCGCAGCTCGGCGATCGGCTTCACTACGAGCCTCGCGCTCCCGATCCAGCGCCTGTGCCGCTTCGGTCCGCGCGACTTCTCCTGTCGCCACACAATGTTCCAGCTCTTCGATCCGAGCCAGCAGCTCATCCCGTTTGCGAGCCAACTCACCCGCTTCCTCTGCGGCCGCAGTCAGGAGCCCGATCTGTTCCATGAGCCCCGCATTCTCAGATTTGAGAGTTTCGATTTCAGCAGTCGCCGCGAGCAGCTTTCCATTGGCGGCTTCGGCCAGCTCAAAGAGCCCGGCCACCTCCCGATCCTTCCCATCGCACTCGAGCTGCAGCGTTTCGAAATCCTGCCGTGCGAGGCACAGTTCTTCGAAAAGCCCGCTCATGTGGCTCTTGAAAGCCAGCAATCCGTCGCGCTCCCGCTCGGATTCGCTAAGTCTGGATAGGCTCCCGTGAATCAGCCGATCCAACTCCGGCATCCGCTTCGCCTGCTCCTCGACATGCTGCCGCGTGCTCGTGCGCACTCCCGGAAGTTGCGCCTGCAAATCGCGATTTTTCTCCGCTAGTTCGGCGCGCGTACGCTCCAGTTCTGCGAGTGCCTTCGCCCATTCCGCCTCCAGCGCAACACGACCCTGCGAGAGTGCCGCAAGCTGCTCCGTCTGCTCCCGTTTAAAATTTGCGAGCTGCTCTGCCATCTCTTCGCTCACCTGAAGCGCCGCCTGTTTCTTGCGTGCGTCCTCCATAGGCGCCTCAACAGGTGGCTCCACAGGAGGCTCCACGGCGGGCTTCGGTGCCGTGACTCTAAGCGGAACAAACGGGATCAGGTCGGGCTTTGCGCCGCTCTTGCGCGTCATCGGGCCCTCCGCGAGCGCGCCGCTCGGCACATCACTTTCCTCCGATGGCGCGATGGGTGTAGGATTTTCGATGACCGGTTTCGGCGAATACCACGATGGCTTGACCACACCATTGACAACAGGCCCTGACTTTCCATTTGCCGGGCGCGTATCGGTCTTGGCGGTGGCAGGCGGTGGCATGGCGCCATTAGAAAGCGCTCGATCCCGGAGCGTCTCGACGAAGGCCGCGTCCGTGGACTTTGAAACCGCGGCCGCCACATGAGGTGCCAGCGTGCCGATCATCTGCCACGGAAAGCGAATAGATGTATCATCCGACTCACTCAGCGCCTCGCGGAAAATCCCAGGGACGCGCCGATAAACCTCGGCCAGCGGGATCGTCGTGATTCCGTTCGCGAGGCAGCGGCCGATCTCGGAAGGCTCGAATCGCAGCGAAATGGATTCGTCGATCCCCTCGTCCTTCAGCAATACTTTCGGGATCCGGTGGAGAAAATGGCGGAGTTCGACCGCAATCGTAGTGTCTCGCTCCGGATTCGCGGAAGCTGGCGCTTGATCATGGGCCGAATTCGTCGGGTGTTCCGCCGATGCCGCAGGTCCTTCGATCGTCTTGACAATGGGGGTCTCCGGTACGTCGCTGCTTCCCGCAGTCGAGGGTTCGTCCTCCACACACCTTCCGAGAATTCTGTTCAATAGCTGATACATGGCTCAGAAATGAGCTTTAGCAGCGTGGATGCCAGAACCTCGAAAATCGTTTGACAATCGAGTAATAGACGCTCTTTGAGAGAAACGCGTTGTTTACTCATACATAATAACCCTTATTTTCAGACTTCTTCTCGGCCACTAGGCTTCGCGACCTTCTCCCGCTTCGGGCGATACCACCAGTCCAGCCGTTCCCGGTCCCGAATCCCTGCGGGGCCTCGCAATGCCAGCCGCGCCAGCATCCCCGCGATCTTCCAGAAGGAGTAGGCGCGCAGATTTCGCCCCGAAGTCACCACCGGCTCCCGCAAAATCACGAACCGCCCACGGCGTCGCAGCGCGCGGATGAAGACCAAGTCCTCCGCGGCGAACTGCGCTTCATCGAAGCCGCCCACCGCCTCGAAGGCCGCCCGCGTGCAGAATAGACAGCATCCGCCGGTGTATCGGCTCACTCGCACCGTCGCCTCCGTCACCGGGGACGCGATCTTAAACCACAGCGGCAACCGCCCCTCGAACCGCGCGACGCATCCGCCACCGACAGCCCCCGCCGCGATACTCGCGAGCGCCTCGCGAACGATCGCGGCATTCACGAGAGTGTCGGCATCCACGAAAAACAACGCCTCGCCGAGCGCCGCCCGCGCGCCGGCGTTGCGAGTCGCCGCGATGTGGCGGTGCTCCACGCGCAGCACCCGCGCGCCCGCGGCCCGCGCGATTCCTGCAGTGGCATCAGCCGAGGCATCGTCCACCACGATCACCTCATACGGCAGCCCCGCGGCGGCAGCCCCCACCGCCGCCACGCTGCGCCCGATCCACGCCTCTTCGTCGTGCGCTGGGAGGATGAAGGAGATCACTTTTAAAATGTAATGCCGCTCGCCTTTCAAAGAAAAGCCCGGGCCGGAAGCTCAATTGCAAAAACGTTCCGCACGGTCCACCCTCCCCTCCCCAATGAAGGTCCCCCGCCTCGCCGCCCTCTTCCTCGCCGCGCTCCTCCCCGCAGCCAGCGCCGACACCGCCCGCGTGCTCGTCACTTTCCACGACGCCCTCCCCGCCCACGACGCGTGGCCCGCCACCGAAACCGACATCCCGCCCCCCGCCATCCGCTGGCTCGCCACCGACTTCACCTTCCCCCGCCTCGCGCAGCGCTACGACACCTTTGGCATCCGCGACTCTTGGGCCACCCCCATGATGCTCCGGGCCGCCGCCGAAGTCCGAATTGCGCCCGGCCCCACGCGCTTCCTCATCCGCGCCCGCGGGCTGAGTCGGCTCTCGGTAAATGGCGAAGTCATCGCCTCCACCAAAGCCCTCAAAGGCTCCTCCGACGGCCACAACCCCGTCCCGCCGCTCCCGCAGCCGCCCATCGCCGGAATGCGCCCCGTCGCCTACGGCATGCAGGAGGCCTTTGGCACCGCCACAGTCGGTGAAGATGGCCGCTGCACCGTCCTCTTCGAGGCCATGATCGGCGGGAAAAAGTTCCGCGCCGCCGACGGCGAAATGTGCGTCGCCGTCCAAGCCACGGGCGACGCTACCTTCACCCTCCTCCACCCCGAAGGCCCCGCCACTCCCCTCACCGATGTCGGCTGGACTACCGCCGCAGCCCGCGCCGAAGCATCGCTCGCCGCCCTCGACGACACCAACCGCCACACCGCCGCCGCCACGCAAGACACATTTTGGGAGAAGCGCCACGACGCCGCCCGTGACTGGGCCAAAGCGCACACCCCACCCGCAGCGCCGCTCAACTCCATCGACGCCTTCCTCTCCGACAAAATCGCGCGCGCAGTCGCCGCCGCCGCCGGTGGCATGGATGCCGAGGGCGAGAGCTTTCACAAAAATGTGCTCCCCGTGCTGAGCGACACCTGCTTCCGCTGCCACGGCGAGAAATCGAAAGGCGACCTGCGCCTCAACACCCGCCCCGCAGCGCTCAAGGCCGGCACATCCGGCAACGCGGCGATCGTGCCCGGAGAACCCGCCTCGAGCGAGCTCATCGCGCGCATCTCCTCACACGATCCCGACGAGCGAATGCCGCCAAAAGGCGACGCCCTCGCCCCCGCCCAGATCGCTGCAATCCAATCGTGGATCAAGGTCGGCGCGCCTTGGCCCGCCGAGCCCGTCCCCGCCGATGAAGTCGCCATCCCGCCGCTCATCGGCGACGCCGCGTTCCTCCGCCGCGCCGCGCTCGACCTCATCGGCGTCCCTCCCAGCGAAGCCGAAGCGCGCGCTTTTCTCACCGACACGACCACCGACAAACGCGCACGCTTCATCGACACGCTCCTCGCCGACCCACGCTTCGCCGACCACTGGGTCAGCTACTGGCAGGACGTGCTCGCGGAGAATCCGAGCATGTTGAAACCGAGCCTGAATAACTCCGGCCCGTTCCGCTGGTTCCTCTACGATGCCCTCCGCGACGCCAAGCCGCTCGACCGCATGGCTACCGAACTCATCCTGCTGCGCGGCAGCAAAACCGAGGGCGGCAGCGCGGGCTTCGGCGTCGCCGCGGACAACGACGCGCCCTTCGCTGCAAAGGGCCAAATCCTCGGCAGCGCCTTCCTCGGCCTCGAGCTCCAGTGCGCCCGCTGCCACGACGCGCCCTTCCACGAGTCGAAGCAGCGCGACCTCTACTCCCTTGCCGCCATGCTCGAGCGCAAGCCCGTGACCGTGCCGAAATCGAGCACCGTCCCCGCCGCGTTCTTCGAGAAAAAAGCGCGCGAATCCGTCATCAAAGTCACACTCAAGCCGGGCGAGGAGATCGCGCCGAAGTGGCCATTTTCCAAAGCCTGCGGGCTCGCCGACAGCGCCGCGATCGACTCGCTCATGCGCGATCCGCACGACACGCGCGAGCGCCTCGCCGCTCTCATCACCGCGCCGCAAAACGAGCGGTTCGCGCAGGTGATCGTGAACCGCGTGTGGAAGCGGCTCATCGGCGCGGGCTTCGTCGAACCGGCGCACGATTGGGAAGGCCACGCCGCGAGCCATCCCGAGCTGCTCGCGTGGCTGGCGCGCGATTTCGTCGCGCACGACTACGACCTCCGGCACGTCGTCCGGCTCGTGATGACCTCCCAAATTTACCAGCGCGAAGCCACCGCGCAGAACCGCAAAGCCGCACCCGAACGCCGCTGGTTCACCGCGCCCGACCGTCGCCGCCTGACCGCCGAGGAGGTCGTCGATTCGCTCTACACCGCCGCCGGGAAAAAGCTCGAAGTCGAGGAGCTGACCTTCGACCCCGACGGTCGCCAAGCCGCCGGCACGATGATCTCGCTCGGCGCGCCGACACGCGCGTGGCAATTGGCCAGCCTCTCGAACGAACGCGACCGACCGAGCCTCTCGCTCCCGCGTGCGCAAGCCGTGTCCGATGTCCTCAACGCATTCGGCTGGCTCGGCTCGCGGCAAAATCCGCTCACCGACCGCGAGACCGACCCGAACGTCCTCCAGCCCGGCGTCCTCGCGAACAGCATGATGAGCACATGGATCACGCGCGCCTCCGCCGACAGCGGACTCGCCGCACTCGCGCTCGATGCCAAATCCCCCGAGACGCTCGTGAATGCTGTATTCATGCGCTTCCTCACGCGACCGCCCACCGATTCCGAGCGCGCCGATTTTTCAAAAGCACTCGCCCCCGGTTTCTCCGAGCGCGTGCTCCCGGCCGACGCCGTCCCCGACCTCACGCCGCTCCCGCGCATTTCAAAAGTCTCCTGGAGCACGCACCTCATGCCCGAGGCGACGACCATCAAAATGGAAATGGAACGCCGCGCCCGAGCCGGCGACCCACCTGACCCGCGCCTCGCCCCCGACTGGCGCGAACGCTACGAAGATTTCGTCTGGGCCATCATCAACGTCCCCGAATTCGTCTGGATTCCCTGAACCATGAACCGCCGCCAATTCCTCTCCACCACAGCATTCGCGCTCGCCGCATCCGCCGCAAAATCGAGCGCCATTTCCTCCATGCCGCTGCTCCGCGGCAAAGCCGAGCACTGCATTTTCGTCTGGCTCGGCGGTGGCATGTCGCACATCGACACCTTCGATCCGAAGCGCCGCGGCGACCCCGCGAAAAAGCTCGCGGGCTCGCTCTACGACAGCATCGACACCGCAGTGCCCGGCGTGCAGGTCTGCGAGCATTTAAAAAAAATGGCGCCCCTCATGGACCGCGTCACCGCCGTGCGCACGCTCCACCACGAGGTCATCGACGAGCACGCCGCCGCCACGAATCGCATGCACACCGGCCGCCCCGTCAGCGGCACCGTCGCCTACCCGTCGCTTGGCTCCGTCGTCGCATTCGAGCGCGGCGCGGCGGCGGAAGGCGCGCCGCCGTACGTGCTCATCGGATACCCAAATGTCACGCGCGGCCCGGGCTTTCTCGGCTCGCGCGCGGGCTATCTTTATCTCACCGACACCAGCCACGGCCCCGCCGGTCTCTCGCGCCCCGACGGCATCTCCGATGACCGACAGGCCCGCCGCGAGAGCTACCTCGCCAGCCTCCGAACCGGCGCGGAATCAAGGCTGGAGGCCGATCCGCGAGTCCACGACTACACCGCCGCGATCGAGCAGAGCCTGAAGCTCAGCGGCCCCGGCTTCACCAGCGCGTTCGATTTGGAAAAAGAAAACGCCGACCTGCGGCGCGGCTACGGCGGCGAATTCGGCCAGCGCTGCCTGCTCGCGCGGCGCCTCGTCGAGCGCGGAGTCCGCTTCATCGAGGTCTCGCACAATCTGAACTTCGTCAACGGCACCGGCTGGGACGTCCACAACGAAGGCATCCGCAATCAGCACGAGCTCATCCGTGACCTCGACCAGGCCGTCGCCGCGCTCATCACCGACCTCGAGTCGCGCCACATGCTCGACAAAACGCTCATCGTCATCGGCACGGAATTCGGGCGCCCGCCCGAGTTCGACGGCGGCGGCGGCCGCGGCCACCACGGCGCATCCTTCAGTTGCGTCCTCGCCGGCGGCGGCCTCGCCCACTGCGGCGCATTCGGCGAGACCGACGAACTCGCCAAAAAGCCCGTCGCCGACCCCGTCACGGTCCCCGACTTCTTCTCCACGATCCACGCCGCCCTCGGCATCGACTACACAAAATCCCTCCACGAAGGCGACCGCCCCGTTCCCATCACCGACCGCGGAAACCCAATCGCAAAGCTCTTCACGTAGAGACGTTTCGAGAGTAGGCGAGCGATTGGAAAAGATTCGGGGTTTGCACTCGCGGGGCGGGTCTTGAATTGTCTTAGCGCAACCAACTTCAATCCCTAACGAAAGACACACACTTATGGGCCTCATGGATTTCATCAAAGGCGAACTCATCGAGATCATCGAGTGGACCGATGACTCGCGCGACACGCTCAGCTACCGCTGGCCGGACGACGACAAAGAGATCAAGAACGGCGCGCAACTCATCGTACGCGAATCGCAGGTCGCGCAGTTCGTTTATGTCGGGCAATTCGGCGACACCTTCGAGCCCGGGCGGCACACGCTGACCACGGAAAACATCCCGATCCTCACCACGCTGAAGGGCTGGAAATACGGCTTCAATACGCCCTTCAAGGCGGACGTTTATTACGTCAGCACGCGCCTTTTCACCGGCAACAAATGGGGTACCTCAAACCCCGTGATGATGCGCGACGCGGACTTCGGAATCGTCCGCGCGCGCGCATTCGGCACGTACGATTTTCGCATCGTGGAGCCGAAACTTTTCCTCAAGGAAGTCGCCGGCAGCGACCAGCATTTCCGCCTCGACGAATTCGCCGACACGATGCGCTCCCGCATCATCTCGCTTTTCAGCGAAGCGCTCGCGCAGTCGAAAATCCCAGTGCTAGACGTGGCCTCGCGCTACAGCGAAGTCGGAGCCGCGCTGCTGCCGCTCATCAATCCCGTGGTGACCGCGAAATATGGGCTCGAGATGACGAGCTTCATTTTGGAGAACGTTAGCGTCCCCCCGGAAGTCGAGGCGGCGATCGACAAACGCTCGTCGATGGCGGCGGTCGGAAATCTCAACGATTACGTAAAGTTCCAGATGGCCGAGGGCATGGGATCGGGCGGCGGCGGCGCGGGCGGATTCGCGAGCGAGATGGCCGTCGGCATGGCAATGGCTCAGCAGATGATGCAGCAGCAGGGCGGCGTGCTCGGCCCGCAAGCGACGCCCGGCATCCCGCCCGCCGGAGCCGCTCCAGCACAAGCTTCTGCGCCCGCGGCGACTCCCGATTTGCTCACGCCATCCGATGCGGCAAAGGTGCTCGGCGTGTCCGAGTCGGACGTCTTGCAAACGCTCGAAGCGGGTGATTTGAAAGGTAAAAAGATCGGCTCCGCGTGGCGCATCACACGCGCCGCGCTGGACCAGTTTTTGCAGAGCTAAAGTCCAGTGCGAACCATCTTCCACGCCGTGTACCGCCGCGCGTTCAGTCTCATCGAGATCATCGTCGTGCTCTTCATCGTCGCGATGCTGCTCATCATCATCGTGCCGCTTTTGTTGAAAGGCGGGCGCGCGACCGATCCCGTCGTCCTCAATGTGCCGGACGAATCCGCCGCGCCCGCTTCCAAAAGACCTTTGCCCGAGCCGCCGCCGCCGTTGCCAGAGCCCGAGGCTCCCCCTTCTCCGTCCACCCCTGCCGAAGTCCCTCCGGTGGACGCCGCACCCGGCGAAAAGCCGCTTCCCTAAAATCGCGCGCAATCGCGGTTCGCAGAGATGTCCGACATCACCGCACGCCAGAAATTCGCCTGCCCCGAGTGCGGGGCCGAGGCGCAGTGGAATCCCGCGAAACAAGCGCTCGTCTGTCCGTACTGCGGTGCCGTGTCGCCCGTAAAACTCGAAACCGCGCCGACGCAAATCGCCGAGCACGATCTCGAAACCGCGCTGCGAAAAATCCCCGATACCGAACGCGGATGGGAGGCGGAAAAGACCTCGGTGAAGTGCCAGAGCTGCCAGGCGATCACCGTTTTCGATCCGACGCGCGTGGCGCAACGATGCGACTTCTGCGGCTCATCGGCGCTCATTCCGGTCGAGCAAAATCAAGCGCCCATCCGGCCCGAGAGCCTGCTGGAATTCAAGCTGCCCGAGACCCAAATCCGCGACCTCGTGCGGAAGTGGTATGCCTCGCGATGGTTCGCGCCGAACGCGCTGAAATCCCGCGCCCTCACCGACACCGTTCACGGCCTTTACATCCCCTATTGGACGTTCGACGCGCAGATCCATGCGGAGTGGCAGGCCGAGTCCGGATATCATTATTACGAGACGGAGAGCTACACGGACTCGCAGGGGCGCACACAAACGCGTCAGGTCCAACGCACTCGTTGGGTGCCCAGCTCCGGCTCTCTCGACCACTTTTTCGACGACGAACTCGTCGCCGCGTCACGCGGCGCCGACCCCGATTTGCTGCGCAAAATCGAGCCCTTCCCGACTACAACCGACCTCAAGCCATACGACCCCGGCTTTCTCTCAGGCTGGGTCGTCGAGCAATACCAAATCGACCTCATCGCCGCCGCGAAGCACTCGCGCGAGACGATGGAAAGCAAAACGAGAGGCCTGTGCGGAAGCGAAGTCCCCGGCGACACGTATCGCGGCCTGCGAGTCGATGCGGATTTCAGCGGGCAGACCTTCAAGCACATCCTCGTCCCCCTCTGGCTAGTGGCCTACACTTACGGCTCGAAGACATTTCAAGTCGTCGTCAACGGCTACACCGGTGCCCTCGCCGGCAAGCACCCGCTGAGCTGGATAAAGATCACTCTCGCAGTGCTCGCCGCGCTCATCGTGATCCTGCTCATCGCCTACGCGCAGTCCGGAGGAGGCGGAGGGTAGGAAGTCGGGTTTAGGAATTGTCAGGTGCACTCGCGCCTCCGCCCTTCCTAAATCCTCCTTCCTACTTCCTACTTCGCGCGATGCACGACCTCATCGCCCATCTTAAATCCTCCGCCGATCTCACCACCTCACACGTCGAAGATGCTCTCCAGCACTTGATCTCCGGCGATGTGCCCGGTGCGGACAAAGCGAACTTTCTCCGCGCCCTGCGCGAAAAAGGCGAGACACCCGGCGAGATCGCGGCCTTCGCAGCGGCCCTGCTCGCGCGCGCCGTCGAAACCGGTCTCGACCCGGCAAGAATCGACGGCCCGATCCTCGATGTCTGCGGCACCGGCGGCGACCAGATGGGCATGTTTAACGTCTCGACCACCAGCATGTTCGTCCTCGCGGCAGGCGGCGCAGTCGTCGTGAAACACGGCAACCGCGCGATCACCTCACAGTGCGGCGGCGCCGACGTGCTCGAGGCCCTCGGTATAAAAATCGAACTCTCGCCCGCTGACCTCAAACGCAGCGTCGAAACCCTCGGCCTTGGCTTCATATTCGCCCCCGCGTATCACCCCGCATTCCGCTCCATCGCGCCCGTCCGCAAGCTCCTCGCCGCGCAGGGAATCCCGACCATTTTCAATATGCTCGGCCCGCTCCTGAATCCCGCGCGCCCACCATTCCAGCTCGTCGGGATCTTCTCCAAATCGCTGCTTGGAAAATACGCGGCGACCCTCGCCGCGCTCGGCCGCAAACGCGCATGGGCGCTGCACGGCGACGGCACCGACGAGCTTGCGATCACCGGTCCGAGCGACGTGCGTGAAATCACTCCCGACGTCATCCGCGAGTTCGTCCTGCAGCCGGAAGAGCTCGGCATTTCGCTTGCGAAAATCGACGACCTTCGCGGCGGCGACCGCGCTGAAAATGCGCGCATCCTCGTCGCGATCCTCGACGGCTCGGAGCGCGGCCCGAAGCGCGACATAGTCACCCTCAACGCCGCCGCCGGCTTCGTCATCACCGGCCTCGCCCCGGACCTCCAATCCGCGCTGGCACTTGCCAGCGAGCAGATCGACTCCGGCCGCGCCCTCGCAAAACTCCGTGCTCTCCAAGCCTTCAGCGTGTAAGCGGCCAAATCCGTTTGCCGCTCCCGCGCCCCCGCCCTATCAACACGCGATGCGCACCATTGGCACTCTCGAGTCGGACGAAATCGCGACCCGATTCAGCGACTATCTCTATGTCAAAGGCATCGAAAATCAGACCGAGCGCGAGGACGACGGCACCTTCTCAGTCTGGGTGCTCGACGACGACCAGCTCAACGAAGCCGCCGCGCACCTTCGCCACTTTCGTACCAATCCCAGCGCGCCGGAATTCGACGGCGTCAGCGCCACCGCGCGGCGTGTCCGCACTCGCGTGATGCGTGAGGAAAACTCGCGCCGCTCCACATTCGCCGACACCGCGCGCGTCGGCTACGAGAGGCATTTTCGAGGCGCAGCGCCCGTCACTCTCGCGCTCATCGTCATCTCGGCGCTCGTCGCGCTCTGGTCGCATCTCGGTGAAAATACGACGCCGGTACGGCCACTTTTCATCTCCGATTACCTCTACGATTTCAGCAGCGGCACATCGATCCACTTGCCCACGCTCCTCGCGCACAACGGTGAGCTCACACCGGCACTCGAAGCTCGCGCCACGCGCCACGGCTTTCTCCCGGAAGTCCGCAGCGGCCAAGTCTGGCGTCTCATCACGCCGATTTTCCTGCACTTCGGGATTCTGCATCTCGTCTTCGACATGATGATGCTCTACCAGCTCGGCACCTTCACCGAAAACCGGCTCGGCGGCCGCCATCTGCTCGCTCTCGTTCTGGTCATCGCGGCTTTGTCGAACACCGGTGAAGCACTGTGGGGAAGCCCAAATTTTGGAGGCATGTCCGGCGTCGATTACGGGCTGTTCGGCTTTCTCTGGATCCGAGGAAAATGCGACCCCGCAGCCGGCTGGCAGATTAATAAAAACGTCGTCACGCAGCTCCTCGTCTGGTTCGTCCTCTGCCTCGTGCACATCATCCCGCACGTCGCCAATACCGTCCACGCCATCGGCCTCGGCATCGGCATGGCGTGGGGCTATATCTCAGCAAAGAGATAGCACACGACTGCTTGCACAAGGAGGACGCCCGCCGTCGCGACGGTTGCTAGAATCAATTCCCGATTTCGAGTTCTCCCGGCATCTCTCTCCGCCGTAATCGCCGCGTCCGCCGTTCAATCTTCTCCCCCTTCGTGTCTTCGTGTCTTCGTGGTAAAAGTGACCCAGCAGTTTGGCGCTAGACAGCGAAAGTGACCCGCTTACGCTGCCGCACCGTGTCCGAAAACTCATCGTTGAAACAGACGCCACTTCACGCCGAGCACGTCGCGCTCGGCGCGAAAATGGTGGACTTCGGCGGCTGGTCCATGCCCGTCCAATACACCGGCATCCTAGACGAACACGCCGCCGTCCGCACTGGCCTCGGCGTCTTCGACATCTCGCACATGGGTCAGTTTTTTGCCTCCGGCGCGGGAGCGCTCGCGTGGCTGAATCGGATGCTCACAAACAACGTCGAGAGGCTCGGCGGCGGCGAATGCCAATACACTTTCCTGCTGAACGAGCGTGGCGGCGTCATCGACGACCTCATCGTCTATCGGCTCGCCGAAGAACGGTTTCTGCTCGTCGTGAACGCCGGTAAAATCGACGAAGACTTCGCATGGCTCGAAGCGCATCGGGCCACGGATGTGACTTTCACAAACGAGAGCGCCCAATTCGCGGGGCTCGCCGTGCAGGGGCCGAAATCCGTGCAGCTCTTCGACGCGTTTTTCGACGGGCGCTACTCCCGACCCGCGCGCAATGAAATCCTCCGCGTTGCGATCGACGGTGCCGATTACTTCATCGCGCGCACGGGCTACACCGGCGAGGACGGCTTCGAGATTTTTTGCCCCGCGGAGCGCGGCGTGAAAGCGTGGCGCGACATCCTCGCGCGCGGCGCGGATTTCGGAATCAAGCCGTGCGGACTCGGCGCGCGCGACACGCTCCGACTGGAGATGTGCTACCCGCTGAATGGCTCCGACCTCTCCGCCGAGACGACGCCGCTGGAGGCCGGTCTCTCCATTTTCATCGACCTGCAAAAGCCTGAATTCATCGGACGCGAGCGCCTCCAGCAGCAGCGCACCGAGGGAATCGCGCGACGGCTCGTGCCTTTCAAAATGAAGGACAAATCGCCACCGCCGCGCTCACATTATCCCGTCTTCAAAAACGGAGCGCCGATCACCGAGACGACCAGCGGCACGCTCTCTCCATCGCTCGGCATCGGCATCGGCATGGCATACATACCTACGGAATTCGCGCGCATTGGCGAAGAGATCGACATCGAAATTCGCGGCAAACGTTTCCCTGCCATCATCGAAAAAAAGCCGCTCCTGCGCGTGAACAAAGGCGCGTAAAATCCTTTCAACATGAACGTCCCTGAAGACCTCAACTACGCCGAATCCCACGA
Source organism: Chthoniobacterales bacterium (assembly GCA_038207335.1). Taxonomy (GTDB): domain Bacteria; phylum Verrucomicrobiota; class Verrucomicrobiia; order Chthoniobacterales; family Chthoniobacteraceae; genus CAIURC01. The sequence continues at coordinate 33,592 of JBBQZX010000010.1, forward strand.
ATGGCTGCGTCTCGATGGGGCGAATGGAACCGTCGGAATCACAGACCACGCGCAAGACGAACTGACCGATGTCGTCTATGTCGAGTTGCCGAAAGTCGGCGCGCAAGTGAAGGCGAAGCAGCAGGTCTGCGTCGTCGAGTCCGTGAAAGCCGCGAGCGATATCTACTCGCCCATCTCGGGCACGATCACCGCGATCAATGAAGCGCTGACGTCCAATCCCGCGCTCATCAATACCGACCCGTTCGGCGAGGGCTGGATTTTTAGGATCACGATCGAAGCTGGAGAGGAGATCGAATCGCTGAAAAGCCCGGCGCAATATCGCGAACAAATCGGCGGCCCATCCGCCGACGGCGGACTCTAGCTTCGCGCGAATCCGGCATCCCTTCACGGCACGCCTGCCATGCGCTTCCTGATTCAGTCGGCACTCGCGCTTGCCGCATTCACTTCACTTACCGCCGCGGAATTCGAGCCGCTCTTCAATGGCAGTGATCTCGCTGGCTGGGACGGCAATCAGCGCTTCTGGTCCGTGCGCGATGGGGTCATCCGCGGCGAGACGAAGCTCGGCGCGTTGCCGCTCGGGAACACATTTCTCATCTGGCGCGGAGGCACGCTGCGGGACTTCGAGCTGCGCTTGAAATTTCGCATCCAGAGTGGCAATTCCGGCGTGCAGTATCGGAGCCGAGATCTCGGAAAATGGGTCGTCGCAGGGTATCAGGCGGAGATTGAAAACAGGCAGGGGAAGGTCGGATTTTTGTATGAAGAGAGGGGCCGAAAATCTCTCGCGAGCGTCGGCGAGCGCGTGGAGATCGGTGCGGATGGCGCCCGAAAAGTCACCGGCGAAATCGCGACTAAGGCCGCGCTGATCGCGAAAGGATATTACAAAACTCGCGAGTGGAACGACTACACGATCGTCGCGCACGGAAGCCACATCGAGCAGTGGCTGAATGGCATCAAAGTCGCGGAACTCACCGACGACGATGAGGCCCATCGCGCACTCGAAGGCGTCCTCGCGCTTCAGCTCCACGCCGGGCCGCCCATGCTCGTGGAATTCCGCGACATCCTACTGAAACCGCTCTAATTCCGCGCGCCCTCGCTTCGCCGTTCCTAAGTCCAAAAACCCTACTTCTTAGTTTCCGCTCCTTCTCCGCTCGCGAGGACTTCCACGCACGGCCTCCCCACACACATTGCAGGTTCACTCATGCGGAGCGCCGCACAGAGCGTCGGGACGAAATCGGTAATCCCGAATGGCTCCGCGTATCGACCGGCACGAAACGCGGCACCGTGAAACAGGACGGGAACGTGCGTGTCGTAGTTGTAAGGCGAGCCGTGCGTCGTGCCGGTCTTGCCGCCATAGTCGATGAGATACGGCTTCGCGAGCAGGAAGACATCGCCCCCTCGCTCGGCATTGTAGCCCGCGACCACGCGCTGTCCGAATGGGCCCGGCACCCGCCCATCGAGGAGCTGCTCCCGCGAATAGACCGCGTGATATTTCCCAGTCGAAAGCGCCCATTCGCGGATCGCTGCCACCACTTCACTTGCCGCTAGATTCTTCTCCCGCAGCACGTCGGGATTGAAATAGAGCTGGCTGTCGTAGATGCCGCGCGTCAGCAGCAGATTCGACGAACCGAACCGCTGGCTCAACCGCGCAAGAAGATCGCCGAGAAGCGTCACATCGTCGATCCGTTGCGCGTCGAGCCCCTGCAGCGCCGCAAATTCCGGCGTCGGCATCACCGCGTGATCCGCTGTCAACGTGATCCAGACATTCTCGAGCCCGAACCTCTTGTCGAGGTAAGCGAACAAATCCGCGAGTTGCCGATCCAGCCTCAGCACGATGTCCTCCACCTCTTGCGAATACGGACCGTAGCGATGGCCCGCGGCATCGACCGCCGAGAACGATAGCGTCAGCAAATCCGGCCCGGGTCCATCGCCGAGCTTCTCCCCCTCGATCGCCGCGCGTGCGAATTCGCCGAGGATTTGGTTTGAAAATGGCGTCGCTAGGAGATTCTCAAAGCTCTCGGTCGCAGGCGGAGCCGGCGTCGCACGCGGCGGCACGATTTTTGTGATTGCACCACCACGCGCACTGACGGCGGACGCCGCTGATTTTCCCGCGCCCGGCGCGGTCGCGGGCGGCAGCGAGCGGGCGATCACGTGCGGGAAGATGGGCTTCTTTTCTCCCGGCAGAAGTCCCTCGCCGGGCGCGTCGTCCTCGCGTTCGTACAATTTTTCGTCGAGCAGCCGTTCCCACTTTTGCCCTGCGAGCTTCGATGGCAACGCGCGCTCGTTGAACGCCTTCACCCACGCCGGCAAGTCGGCCATGTAGTAGCTGCTCGTGACGAAATTCCCGCTCGCGGCCTCAAACCAAAACGCACCCAAAGGCTTCTTCCCCGCCGGCAAAATTGCGCCGCGATCCTTCATCGAGATGCCCACGACCCTTGAGTTGAAGCGCAACCGCAGTTCATCGGCAAAATTGTCGCCGATGAAATTTCGCGGCGACATCTTCCCCTCGCTCCCCGCCGTGCCGACTCCCGTCACCGCCGGGTCGGCGCAGCAGTACACCGTTTTCCGCGTGCGCCGGTCGAACCAATCATTGCCGATGATGCCATGCATCGACGGCGGCGCTCCGCTGAAAACGCTCGCATGTCCCGGCCCCGTCACCGTCGGGCAATAGTCGAATTTTGCCGAAGTCATGAACGCCCCGCGATCCGTCAGCAGCCGAAATCCGCCGTCCGAGAACCGCTCATGAAACCGCACCAGATAGTCGTAACGTAACTGATCCACGAGGATCGCCACGATGAGCTTAGGTCGCGGCGCTTCCACCGCACGGAGTACCGGTGAGAAAAAAAAGAGCACGGCACAGACGCGGAGGAGCGATCGCTTTTGCATGAGGGTGGTGCGAGCAAACATGGAGTTTGCGTAGAGATGCAACGCCTTCTCGCAGCGGCGAAGCGGGTGCGTCGGAGCGCGTAATCCGCGTCCTCAGTCCGCATTCCGGCGTTCGCCGTTTTCCGTGAATTTTGCGTCTCCGCAGAAACTCGACTTTTGCGGCGTTGCAATCATTTTCACGCAACCCCCCATGAAACATTCTCGCGTCATTTTCGCGGCGAGCGCGCTGCCCGTGCTCGCTCTCATCGTCCGCAGCCAGGCGATTTCGATCACTGCACCGGGCACTTACACGCAGGATTTCAATGGGCTCGCGACGACTACCGGGACGACTTGGGCGAATGATTCGACGGTGCCGGGCTGGTATGCGCAGACGGATACCCTGACGACGATTCCACTCGGGATATACAATGGCGGAGACGCGCTGACTTCCGGGATGTTCAGCGTAGGTGCGGCGGGAAGCACCGAACGCTCGCTGGGTTTTCGCCCGACGACGAATGGCTACGGGATGACGCTGCTCGGCCTGTCTTTTCAAAATAACACGGCGGGGACGCTGAACTTCGGGAGCTTTTCGTATCAGGGGGAGCTGTGGTTTGGGCAGACGAATGCGAGCACGCCGGATGGTTATCAATTTTTTTACCAAATCGGGAGCGCTGCGATCACGAACCTCGGGCCGTTCACGGTGAATAATGGCGCGACTTTTGCCGCGAATGCAGCGGTGGACGATGCGGGCTGGACGCGCGTCTCGGCGCTGGATTACACGGCCGCGAACAGCTCGACGGCGGCGTTCAATCCGGGGCTGAACACGGCGGTGTCGGTGGCGAATCTCGGGGTGACGCTCGCCCCCGGGCAGTTCATCACATTTCGTTGGCGGAATCCGAATGACACGGGCGGCGATGCGATCATGGCGATCGACGATGTTGTGATCGCTTACAATTTGCTTGGTGCGGACCTGACCTACGATCTTCTGCACACTGCGGGCGGCGCGCCGAATGGGATGCTCACGACGTCCGGTGGGCAGTATTTTCTGAATGGCGGGGTCCCCGCGAGCTTCGCGCAGAATGACAGTGTGACCTTCAGCCAAAGCGGCTCGGCGACGATCGCGGTGCCGGCGAATGTGACGGTCGGGGGCTTCACGGTGAGCGCGGCGAGCGGCACGTACACGATCGGGGGCGCGGGGGCGATCACGGGGCCTTTTGCGAAGAGCGGGGGCTCCACGCTGGTGCTGACTTCGGCGAATGTGTTCAGCGCTCCGACGATCACCGGCGGCGTGGTGGAGACGCAGGCGCAAGGCGCACTCGGCACGGGAGGCATCGCGATCAGCGGAGGCTCGATGTTGAAGACGACGACGGCGCCGCAGACGCAGACGGGCTCGCTGGCGGTCGGCACGGGCGGGGCGACGGTGCAGACGGATGCGAGCCTGACGGTGAGCGGCATCTCGGGGAGTGGGCCGCTGTTGAAGACTGGCGTGGGCGCGCTGACGCTCTCCTCCGGGGCGGCGAGCGCGCATGTCGCGGGTATCACGATCGGCGCGGGGAAGGTGAGCGCGAGCACGGCGGCGGCGCTCGGTGGCGCGACGCAGGCGATCACGCTCGGTGGCGGCACGCTGGAACTCACGAATACCGCGGCGGAGGAAACTTTCAACGATACGACGACAGCACGCACGATCGTCGTGACGGCGGCTGGCGGAGGCATCGCGGTGACTGCGCCGGCCTCGACCGGCGCAGGGCCGGGAATCGGTCTCACGGTGGCGCGCGCGGATTCGATCAACGGCGGCGGAACGCTGACGAAATCAGGCACGGGCGTGCTACGGCTCGCGGCGAATCAGACGACTTTCACGGGAAACTGGATCGTGGCTGGCGGCATCCTAAGCTACGGGAATGGGCTCGCGAATGCGCTCGGCAGCGGCAGCGTGACGGTGCTGCCGGGCGGCACATTTGGCGGTGTGAATACTGTCGTGCCCGCAGGCAATCCGATCACGCTGGCAGGCGGCGCGCTCGGCACGCGGACGGGCGATCTCACGGATTTTCAGAGCAGCGTGAATGTGACGGCACCGTCGTTCATCGGGCTGCGCAGTTTCAATTCGCCGGTCAATAGCGACAACATTCTCATTAGCGGAAAGCTCTCCGGCAGCGCGAGTCTCACGCTCCAGGGAAATGTCGGGACGCTCGTGCGTGCGCTGCGAGTGAGCAATGAGACGAACGATTTCAGCGGCGCGTTCATCGTGGAGCCAGGCCAGACGTTGCACGCGCAGGCGACTGTCGGCACCGGCAGCGCGCTCGCCACGAGCAACGTGCAGCTTCAGGCGGATGCAGCGAACCCGAGCACGCTGCGGATTCGCGACGACGGCACAGCGGGCGGGCAGACGCTCACGTATGGAAATGCGGTGACGCTGACCGGGACGGGTGCGGCGGTGGTGGATGTCGATCGCAGCGGCGTGGCGAATACCGGCAGCACGATCGCGCTCGGGACACTGGCGCTCGGCGGGCAGACTTTGAACAGCGTCGGAGCGAATGGATACCGCGCGTCGTTCAGCACCGTCGGGCTGAGCGCGGATTCCACGCTGAATCCCACGACCGCCGACATCGTCGTAAGCGGCGGGATCAGCGGCAACGCGGCGCTAACGAAGACCGGCGCGGGCGCGCTGCGACTCGGTGGCGCGAGCACATTCAGCGGTGCCGCGCATCTCGCGGGCGGCGCGACGGTGCTCGCTGCGGGTGCGACGCTGGGCACGTCATTGATCGACATCGGCCCCGCCGGAACCCTCGATGCCACGGCGCTTCCCACCGGACTCGCGCTTGGCGCAGGACAGACGCTGGGCGGCAGCGGCACACTCACCGGCGCGCTCGCGGTCGGGCCCGGAATTATCGATCCGGGCGCGGGGGCGGCAGCGGGCGTCCTGCGGATTTCCGCGGATACCAGCTTCACTCCGGCGTCCACGCTTTCTCTCCAAGTCGCGCATCTCAGCATCGGCGTCGTCGTGCCCGGCACGGATTACGATCAGATTCTGCTCGGCACCGGAGTCGGCCCCGCGAGCACCGCCAGCCTCACGCTCGGCGGCGGCGCGCTCGTGCTCTCGGTCGGCGGCGGCATCGTCGCAGGCGACCTCTTTTTCATCATCGTGAATGACGGCAACGATCCGATCGCCGGCACGCTCACCGGTCTCACGCAAGGCGCGACATTTGCCCAAGGAGGCCAGTCATTCCAAATCAGCTACGGCGCTGACTCGGTCGCCGGCACATTTCTCGGCGGCAACGACCTCGCGATCGTCGCCGTCCCCGAGCCGAACGCCGCGCTCTTCGTGCTGCTCGGCGGCGCGCTCCTCGGCCTGCGGCGACGCGCGCGGCATCACGCCTGACGCGGTGCGTGCTGCGCGGCAAGTTTGCGCGCATGGAGTCGGCTGATGATGACGCGCCCCGCGATGACATGCGCCGGGAGCACGATGAACGTGCCGACGCCGATCCACGCGTGCCACCGACTGAGCCACTCGCGGAATGCTTCGTCGCCCGCGTAGTAGAGGCCGTATCCGGTCGCGATGAGGAAGGCGTTCAGCGCGATGAGCAGCGCGCCGGAGAGCCGATTTTTGTCCGCGGTCCAGCCGCGCCGGATATGCGTGGCGAGCGCACCCAGCACGAGCAGCGCAGCCATCGCAGCGCCGCCGTGGATTCTCAGCAGCAGCCTCGGAAGCCGCTCCCACGCTTGATCTTCGAGCCGCGTCTGCGCGAACATCCAACCCGCGCCGGTGAGAAGCAGCACGCCGAAGCTGACGTAAACCGCCGCTTGAAACGGCCGGCTGAGATGAAATGTGGAGCGCTTCATGCCCACCGCGGACTGCACAAAACTTCGCCCGCCGTGACGACGAAAAGCGCGTCGGCGTGAAAGTGCACAAGCACCGGCAGCGATGCCTCGCCGCGCAGCATGACAATCTTAGTGAGCGCATCTGCGAGCATCGCGGTGCGAGCGCGAACAGTTGCGCTTTGCACGGCGACGGGCGCATAGGAGCACGGCTCGACGATCGGCCCGCGCGTGGCAGCGGGTGTGATGCGGTCGGCAAAATAGTGCGCGGAGGTGGCGAGCGCAGCATCGGCAAGAGCAATAGTCGTGAGCGCTTGCCGGGGCTCCAGCGGGTTGCGGATCGCGATGGGAAAAGAACGCGAGCCGAGCCCCCGCAGATCGCCGCCGGCATTCACCAGCGCGTTGCCGATGCCGTGCTCCCGAAGCGTCTCGATCGCGCGGTCGACGGCGAATCCTTTCGCGATGCCACCGAGATCGAGCCGCACGCCAGGACGATGAAACCGAACGCGCCGATCCGACAACAGTTCGACGTCCGAGAAACTCGGAACGCTGTTGAGATCAGCATTCACGGGCGATCCGCCGCACGGCAGGAATCCAAGCGCCTGCAACTGCGGCGCAACCGCGACATCGAATGCCCCGCCTGAAACCCGCCACATTTCCTCCGCGCATTCCAGCACGGAAAACGTTGCCACATCCACCTCCACCGGCTCGTAAAACGCCCGCCGATTCACCTCCGAAAGCACGCTCGCGGGGTCATGAAAACTCATCCGCCGCTGCACCTCCGCGACCGTCCCGAACGCGGCGCTGATCGCACGCCGCGCGCGATTTTCACCACAATCCGCGACCGTGATCTCGACGAACGTCCCTAGTAGCGGACGCGACCGCCTCATCTCACTTGAGCGCGATTTCATACACAGCAAGCACCCGCCGCACGCCCTCCGTCACGTGCCGACTCGAGAGCGTCGCGCCGCTGATATTCTTGATATCCTGATCCAGTCGCAGCGGCGCGCACGCCGTCTTTCCTGTGAATTGCGCGCGCCATTTCGCCTCACGCACCTCACCGCCGTACGACTCGCGATACTCCATGATCTCCACGTCTTTCACCGCTCCGCCCACCGTGAGCGCGACCGCGAACGTGATGTATTCATGCTTCCCGAGCACGTCATCCACCACAAACCAGCCGCCGCCTGCCACCCGCCAAATCTGCGGGTCTTTCCTCAACCGCATGTCGCTCATCTTCTCGATCGCCTTGCGCTGCTCCGGTGACAGCTTCGCCTCCGAGCGCGTCATCGCGGCACCGGGAAACATCTCCTTTTGCGCCTGTTCGATGGTGAGGTAAGTCGTAGCAAAGCATGGCGCCGATGTGCTGAGAACGAGTGCCGCGGGAAGCGTGAAAGTTTTCCAGTCGGACATGGTTTAGAAATTGATGCCGACCTTCAGTCGAAATTGATTGCGTTGCTCTTCCGCGAACGTCTGGCCGGTGTGCGATTCATCCACGCCCTCGCCATACACCTGATAATTCCAGCTCAAAGTCGCCCAGAATTTCTCGCCACCGTAGTGCAGCGTCGGCCCGGCATAGACCACGCCGTGCTCGAAAAAATTGAGGTCGAAGAGCGGATACTCCACCCGCGCGTGCGCCTCCGCGCCGATGAACCAATTCCGCGCGAACCGATACGACACGCCGAGCCCGCCCGAGTATGAAAACTCGCGCGGATATTCCTCCGCGGGCTGCTTTCCCCATGCCCACTCCACACCTCCACTGAGCGCCACGATCAGCGTGTCATCGAGGAAGTTTTTTTGAAGCGCAAAACCGGGCGCGATGAATGGCTCGTGCTCGATGAACCCGCCGACATCGTCGTGGATCAGAAAGCCGCCCTCGAGCCGGAGCGCGAGTCCGATGAAGTCTTTGAAAGGCGAAAGCACGCGATATTTTCCCGCCACCTCGATCCCGCCAAAACGGTATACCTGACGGTTGCCGAGGTCCTCGGTGTCGTAATCGAAATAGCGATTCACAACGGCGACGCTCGCCTGGAATTTGTCCGTGAAGCCGTATTCAAGCTCCGTCTCGAAGTCGTATCCATAATACGGACCCGACGGCTTGCCGGTCCGAAGCGTCGAAAACTGATACAGTTCGAAGTGCCCACCGGGCAGGGTCTCTGCGCCGGTGACCCAGCCGAAAAGCTGCTCGTCGGCGCGAGAGGGGGTGGGGAGAAAAGCGAGCAATGCTGCAGCAATGCGGATGGGACGGATGGAGCGATGAAGCATGGGATGGTTCGGTTTTAGAAGCGCGGACGCTACATTATTGAGATTGAGTCTCAACAAAAAACCGCGTCGGCGTCGAACGCGGGGTAACCACAAACGGACCGTGGGGGGGAAGAAATGCTCCCCGCTGCCCGTACCAAAAACAGCGCGCTATTGCGCCGCAGGCGGAGCCGTCCGAGTGCGGAACCCAGGCACTTTATCGCTGCGCACCGACGTGCCACTCATCTTATTGGCGAGCAGCAGTTTCTCTTTTGCCATCGGCAGACCGACCGAGACGAAGGCTTTGATTTCGGGATCCTTGGTCTGCTGCGCGGCTTCGTAGTTTGAAAGTGCGCGCTGGTTCGCAGCCACGATTTCTTCCATCAGCGTTTTGTCGAATTTCGGACCGGTGAGCTTCTCGAACTTCTTCGCGAGCGCCTTTTGCGCGGCCGGTTCGCCATCCGAGATGGTGATGCCATTCATCTTCGCAAGCCGCGCGATTTTTCCGTTTTCATCCGCCTGCGTGGAAGACAGCACTTCGCCCATCGCCTTCACCTGCTCCGTGCTGGCGCGGGTCTTTGCTAGCTCTCCGAGATAAAGCTGCACCCGCCCGTGCTCGATCGCGCTCGTGAGAAAAAGCAGTTCGCGCCCGCTGATGTCGCTCGATACGAGCGTGCTATTTTTCACCGGTGCCGGAGCAGGCGTCGCGGCAGGTGGCGGCGCGACTTGCGGCACTGCCGGCGTTTTGATCACGGGCGCTGGAGAAGCAGCGGGCGCGGGAGTCGCAGGTGTCGGTGAAACCGCCGCGGCTTTGGAAGGTGCGACTTTTTGCGCGGCAATGAGACCGGCCACTGCGAGGCTGGCGGTGAGGACGAGAAGGAGCGGTTTCATTTTTTGAAGGCAGGCTAGTCGGCAAGTTTTGCCGAGAGGATTTCGCTGACCACCGTCGGGTTGGCCTTTCCCTGCGAGAGTTTCATCACCATGCCCTTGATTGAATTGATCGCCTGCATTTTGCCAGCTTTGTATTCGGCGACGGCGCGCGGATTCGCGTCGATGGCCTGGACGCAAAGCGCCTCGATCGCTCCCGCGTCGCTCTCCTGCTTGAGTCCGCGCTCTTCCACGATTTGCACCGCGCTTTTTCCCGTCTCAAACATCGCGGCAAAAACCTCCTTTCCCTGCTTCCCGCTGATCGCGCCAGTGTCAATGAGGCTCACGAGTTCATTCAGCGCACTCGCGGAAACGGGCGATTCCGCGATTCCGAGTCCGGCATTTGCGAGCGCGCTTAGGAGGTCGTTGAGGATCCAATTCGCGAGGCTTTTCGGCTTGCTCGCGGTCTCCGCCGCGGCGTCGAAAAACGCGGCGAGCGAGGCATCGCCGACGAGCACATTCGCGTCGTACTCCGTCACGCCGTAGCTCGCCACGAAGCGCTCGCGCTTTTCTCCCGGCAGTTCCGGCCGCTTCACACGCACCTCATCGATGAAGACGCGCGTGTCCACTGGCAGCAGGTCGGGATCGGGAAAATAGCGATAGTCGTGCGACGATTCCTTCACCCGCATCTGGAACGTCTGCCCGCTCGCATCGTCCCAGCGCCGCGTCGATTGCACGAGCTTCTCCCCGCGCTGGAGCGCCTCCGTTTGACGCTCGATTTCATACGCCACGGCACGCCGCACACCGCTGATCGAGTTCATGTTTTTGATCTCGATTTTCACCCCGAGTTCCGCCTGCCCCTCAGGCCGCACGGAGACGTTGCAGTCGCAGCGCATCTGCCCTTTTTCCATGTCGGCATCGGAGACGCCGCCATAGATGAGGAGCTGCTGGAGCGCGGTGAGGTACGCGAATGCCTCCTCCGGCGTCTCGATCTCCGGCTCGCTCACGATCTCCATGAGCGGCGTGCCGGCGCGGTTGAAATCGATGCCGCTCGTTTCGCCGAAATGCGTGCTTTTGGCCACGTCCTCCTCGAGGTGGATACGCGTGAGTTTCACCGCTTTGCCCGAATGCGCGATGCTCGCTTGCGCGTCCTTCGGATACGCAAAATCGTGCAGGGGCACCGCGCCGCCGACGCAGATGGGCTGGTCGAATTGCGTGATCTGATAGTTCTTCGGCATGTCCGGGTAGAAGTAATTCTTCCGGTCGAATTTGCAGATCGCGGGCACCTCGCAGCCGAGCATGAGGCCGGCAAGCGCGGTCATTTTCAGCGCCTCGCCATTCATCACCGGCAGCGCACCGGGGAAGCCAAGACAGACGGGGCAGGTGTGCTTATTCGGCTCCGCACCGAATTCGACGGGGCAGCCGCAGAACATCTTACTGCGGGTCTTGAGCTGGACGTGGACTTCGAGGCCGATGGTGGGGATGTAGGTCACGGTGGTCAGTGTTCAGCGGTGGCGCGCCTCCTGAAAACTGAAAACTGAGAATTGAATCCCGAAGGCACGCAGCCCGCGGGGAATAAAGGCGGGACGCGTTTGCTCAAAGCGCCGATGATTCCGAAAACCGCGATGCAGCCGACGCCTTTCGTTTCAATCATCATCCCGGCGCTCGACGAGGCGGCGGTGATCGGGGCGACGATCGGGAGCGCGCAGTGTGCATTTGTGGAAAATGAGATCATCGTGGTGGATGGCGGGAGCGCGGATGCGACGGCGCAGGTGGCGGAAACTGCTGGCTGCCGCGTGGTCGGCACGCAGCAGCGGCAGCGCGCGGCGCAGATGAATCTCGGCGCGACGCTCGCTCGCGGCGAGGTCCTGCTTTTTCTGCACGCGGATACACACATTCAGAAGGGCGCGCTGCAGGCGATTCGCGAGGCGATGCGGGATGCGCGGACGGTCGGGGGCGCGTTCGTGCGGCGATACGATTCGGGATCGTGGATGCTCGCGCTGACGTGCCGCCTCGCGGGTTGGCGCAATGCGCTTTTCGGTTGGCATCTCGGCGACCAGGCGATGTTCGTGCGCGCGGATGTCTTCCGCCGCAGCGGTGGATTCGCACAGGTAGCACAATTCGAGGATCTCGATTTTTCGCGTAATCTCTCGCGCTTCGGCTGCGTGGTGACGTTGAGGCCGGCGGTGATTTCCTCGGCACGCAGATTCGCCCGCCGCGGGCCGTTGCTGACGACATTGCGCGATTTTTTGCTGACCTGCCGGTATCTCATCCGCGGGCTATCACCGCCGCGCGTTCCTTTGCCAGCAGCCATTCCCGCGCCACAGGCCGAACCCGAAATCCAAGCGACACGATGAAAAAAGGCGAAGGAATCTACAACGTCGTGGTGATCGGCGCAGGCACTGCAGGGCTAGTGACGGCGGCGGGAACTGCCGGCCTCGGCGGACGCGTCGCGCTGATCGAGCGCAACAAAATGGGCGGCGATTGCCTGAACTTTGGCTGCGTGCCGAGCAAGGCGCTCATTTCCTCAGCACGCGCGCTTCACACGATCGGCCGCGCGGCGGCGTGGGGCATAGACGCGGCAGCGCCGGAAATCGATTTCAAGCGGATCGTGGAGCGCGTCCGCGAGCGGCGGGCAAAGATCGCGCCAAACGACTCGCAGGAGCGCTTCGAGTCGCTCGGAGTCGATGTGTTCCGCGGCGAGGCGCGCTTTCTATCCGCACAGGAAGTTGCCGTGGACGGGGTGAAATTGCGCGCAAAACATTTCGTGATCGCGACCGGGACGCACGCCGCACGTCCGAAAATCGACGGCCTCGACAGCGTGAAATTTTTTACGAACGAGACGATCTTCGACGAGCTCGACGAGAAACCTGAGCGGCTTCTCGTGCTCGGCGGCGGGCCGATCGGATGCGAGCTCGCGCAGTCATTTGCCCGGCTCGGAATCCGCGTGACGCTCGTGCAACACGGCCCGCGCATCCTTTCCAAAGAAGACCCCGAAGTCTCGACCCTGCTGCGCGCGACACTCGAGTCAGACGGCATCGAAGTACTGACGGACTCCGAACTCGCGAGCTTGAAAGGGAGCGGCTCGCGCAGCGGCACGGCTTCGATCGCGAGCGGCGGAGCGACGCGCGAAATGAAGTTCGACGCGCTGCTGCTTGCGGCGGGTCGGCAGCCAAATCTCGACGCCCTGAATCTCGATGCTGCGGGCGTGCGCGCGAACAAGCACGCGGTCGAGGTAAACGAGTTTCTGCAGACCTCGCAGCCGCACATTTACGCAGCGGGCGACATTACGGGACGCCATCTTTTCACGCACATGGCCGACTACGATGCGCGCGTCGTGGTTCGGAATATCCTGATGCCGCTCCAGCTTTTGCGGCAGCGCGCTAACACGAAAATCGTGCCGTGGGCCACCTATACCGACCCCGAGGTCGCGCGCGTCGGGCTCAGCGAGGAGGAGGCAAAAAAGCAAGGTGTCGGATACGATGTGTATCGGCAGGAAATGGCGGACGTGGACCGCGCAATCGCGGAAAGCGCGATGTCGGGCTTTGCGAAAGTGCTGACCGCACGCGGAACGGATCGCATCCTCGGCGCGCTCGTGGTGGGAGAGCATGCCGGCGACCTGCTTCAGCCGCTGACGCTCGCGATGAACTCGGGGATCGGTCTCAGCAAAGTCGCCGCGGCGATTCATCCGTACCCAACATTCGTGGAAATCGAGCGCAAAACCGGCGACGCCTACAACAAAACCAAGCTCACTCCCCGCGCGAAAAAAATCTTCTCGTGGCTCTACGCGAGGCAGCGGGGCTGAATATCAACGCTCACTTTTTATGATGAAATGGCTCGGTAAAAACTGGAAATGGATCGCGATCGTCGTCGCCCTGATCGCACTCTCCTTCGCGGCAAAAAAATTTCTGCCAATCGCGGACTGGATCCGTTCCCTGAGCTCATGGGTAAAGGATCTCGGCCCTTTCGGCTTCGTCGCTTTTATCCTGATCTACGCCGCTGCGACGGTGCTTTTTCTTCCCGGCTCCGTGCTGACGATTGCCGCTGGGCTGATCTTCGACAACCTCTTCATCGCCATCGGTGCCGCGTGGACCGGCGCGACCATCGGGGCATCCCTGGCATTTCTCGCGGGTCGCTACATCGCGCGTTCGAAGGTCGAATCGAAGACCAAAGGCAGCGAAAAATTCGAGGCGATCGACAAGGCCATCGGCGATCAGGGCTGGAAAATCGTGGGCTTGTTGCGGCTGAGTCCGCTGATTCCATTCAGCATCAGCAACTACTTTTACGGCATCACGAAGGTCGGCTTTTGGCCGTACGTGATGGCGAGCGCGGGCGGGATGCTACCCGGCACAGCACTTTACGTTTATCTCGGAAAGGCGGGGAAAGCGGGGCTCGGAGGAGGCTCGAAAGCGCATACGCCGCTCGAGTGGACTTTCCTCGGAGTCGGTTTGCTCGCGACGATCGGCGTGACGGTCTGGGTCAGCCGTATTGCAAAAGACGCGCTAAAAAAATCGGGCGCAACAACCGACGAGGGAAAGTAACGCGGGACGGCGCTCAGTAGTAGTACGGTTTCCAGAAATCCGCCGGCGCGACGAGTTCGAGTGCCGCAAACGTGTCGGGATCGACTTTCGGCGTTCTGTCGGAAACGAAGGGCTCGTAGCTGTGCCCGAACAAGTCCTGCCCTTGGTAGTAGAGCGGCGTGTCAGTCGGCTTCATGTATCCTTGGAGATCGGCGAGAGTCGCCACATCGCCGGGGCTTTTCGCCTTGTCAGCCGTCCACATCACCATCGCGTGATCGATCACGCGCAGGTCGTTTAAGATGCGGCTCGCCTGTGCTCGTTTTCGTGCACGCAGGTAGTTGGGGACTCCGATCGATGCGAGCATCGCGATGATGGCGACGACGATCATGATTTCGACGAGCGTGAAGCCGCGTCGCAAATGGTTTAAGGATTTCATGGAATGAGTATGAATTGCTGCCCTTCCAATGGAGCACACGGCGTTCCGCAAATCTTATATTTCTAGAAAATCTCAATCATTAAGCGATTCGTGAACACCGGCAACCACTTGCCGCGTCCCCGCTTTCTCGCTAATTCCCTCTTTGCTTGAAAGTCATCCGCTCTCTGCGTGCCGCTACCATCCCCGTTCCGAGGCCGGTCGTCCTCGTGCCTACCATGGGTGCGCTGCATTGTGGCCACGCAACGCTCATCCGGCGGGCCCGCGCGCTCGCGGGTGCAAGTGGCACCGTAGTTGTTAGCGTCTTCGTGAATCCCACGCAGTTCGGCCCGACTGAGGATTTTACCCGCTACCCGCGAACTCTCGCGGCCGATCGCCGCCTCTGTAAAGCGGAGGGCGCGGACGTCATCTTTCACCCAGCCGCGAGCGCGATCTACCCGTCTGGATTCTCCACTTTCATCGAGGAAAACATCCTCTCCACCCGGCTCTGCGGTGCCTCAAGACCCGGTCACTTCCGCGGCGTCTGCACGGTCGTCGCGAAACTTTTCAACATCATTCACCCAGACGTGGCCGTCTTCGGGCTCAAAGATTTCCAGCAGTGCGCAGTCATTTCCAAAATGGTCCGAGACCTCAATTTGTCCGTACGAATTGCCCCAGTCGCCACAGTGCGTGAGCCCGATGGCCTCGCCCTGAGTTCTCGAAATCGATATCTCTCTCCCGCGGAACGCTCGCAGGCACCAGTGATCCGCCGGGCGTTCCTCGCCGCTGCGGCTGCATTTTCCAGCGGCGAGAAAAGTTCCGCAAAACTGCGAGAGATTCTCGCGCGTGAAATCGCCAAGGCTCCCCTCGCCCGCGTCGATTATCTCGAACTTGCCGACGCGAAAACGCTCGCGCCAGTCACCACGGCTTTGCGTTCCACAGTGCTTTTCGCCGCTGTTTTTTTTGGAAAAACACGGCTCATCGACAACCTCCCACTCCGATGATTCGCTATGATTACGTCGTCATAGGCACAGGCATCGCGGGCCTCACCTTCGCCCTGAAAGCAGCCACGCACGGCAGCGTCGCAATCGTGACGAAGCGCGCCCCCGCCGAGTCGAATACCCGCTACGCCCAAGGCGGAATCGCGTGCGTCACGAGCCCCGAGGACTCGTTCGAACTCCACGTCGCCGACACGCTCGAAGCCGGCGCAGGTCTCTGCGACGAAGCTGTCGTCCGCGCGATCGTCACCGACGCACCCGCTCGCATTCGGGAACTGATCGATCTGGGAGTTCAATTTGACCACCGATCGCCCAACCCGGGCCAGCCAGACGAGCTCGACCTCGGACGCGAAGGCGGCCACTCACGCCGCCGTATCCTCCACGCACGCGACATCACGGGACGCGAAATCGAGGAAGCGCTCCTACGCGCGGTCGCCGGCCATCCGCACATCGAGATGATGCAAAATCACATGGCCGTGGACCTCATCACCTTGCGAAAGCTCGGCCACGTCAGTGCCGATCGCTGCCTCGGAGCCTACATCCTCGACGAGGCCACAGGCAACGTCCTCACTCTGCGCACCGACCGACTCGTCCTCGCCACCGGCGGCTGCGGAAAGGTCTATCTCTACACCACCAATCCCGCAGTCGCGACCGGCGACGGCCTTGCGATGGCATGGCGCGCCGGGGCTCGCATCGCGAACATGGAATTCATCCAATTCCACCCCACCTGCCTCTACCACCCAGACGCCGGTAGCTTCCTCATCTCCGAGGCCGTGCGCGGCGAAGGCGCGCGCCTCATCGACGCTCGCGGCCAGCAGTTCATGGCCAAATATGACGCGCGGCTCGAACTCGCACCGCGAGACATCGTCGCCCGCGCCATTGATGCCGAGATGAAACGCACCGGCGCAAAATGCGTCTTCCTCGACATCACGCACCAGCCCGCGGAATTCGTCCGCGAGCGTTTTCCGAACATCTACGAGACCTGCCTCCGCTACGGCATCGACATCACCCGCGCCCCCATTCCTGTCGTCCCTGCCGCGCATTACCAATGCGGCGGCGTGCAGACCGATGGGAACGGAATGACCAGCCTGCCCGGGCTCTGCGCCATCGGTGAAGTCGCTTGTACAGGCCTACACGGAGCCAACCGGCTCGCGAGCAACTCACTACTTGAGGCCGTCGTTCTCGCCGACCGATGCTCTGCATTGTTTAAACATCGCACTAATGATCAATATTCTGATCTCAAGGATAATGCATCCGATTTTACTTTAGCTTCGGGATCATCTTTCTCAGCAGAAAAAGACGATTCATTCGACGAAGTTCACATCCCAGACTGGTCCAGCGGGGACGTCCAAGACGTCGATGAACTCGTGGTGATCTATCACAACTGGGACGAAATTCGCCGTCTCATGTGGGATTACGTCGGCATCGTCCGAACAACCAAACGCCTCCAGCGCGCCGCCCGCCGATTGCTGCACCTTCAGCAGGAGATCCAAGAGTCGTACTGGAATTTCAAGATCACCACCGACCTCCTCGAGCTCCGCAATCTCGCCACCGTCGCCGGCCTCATCGTCGATTGCGCCCTGCTCCGCCGCGAAAGCCGCGGCCTGCACTACACACTCGATTTTCCCGAAGCGGACGAGCAGCAGCGCCGACCGACCACGCTGGAGCGCGCGTAACGCGCACGTCTCACGGAAGTGTCATTTGCATGACGGTTCCGCGACATTAGCTTCCGGCTCCACTCCATGCGCGCTCCCCTCGCCCTCGCCCTCTCTCTTTTCATCGTGGCGGTCGCATCGGCCACCGAATTCCAAGATGTCGCCTCCGGTTTCGGCACCACGACAACGCTCATCGGAACGCATCAAGACACCACCAACGACGATATGGGCTTCGCGAAGAATTTCTGGAACGCCTCTTACGAGGGCGCGCTTGCCGCCACCGTCCCGCTTTCCAATCCGCACATCTCAGCCGCCGATGCGCTAGGCAACGTATACATCGCGGACAAAGCCAGTCATTCCATCCTGAAAATCACGCCGGACGGCCGCATCCATACGTGGGCCGGCACACACGCCGCCGGTTTCAATGGCGACGGCCCCGCGCTCGCGACGACGCTCCAAATCAATAATCCTAACGGTTTATTCATCTTCCCGGACGGCACTGTCTATCTCCTCGACCCCGGCAATCACCGCATCCGCCGCATCGCGCCGGACGGCACGATGGCCACCGTACTGAACGACCCCGACCCGAACTGGTATCCCTCGGGACGCGCGCTCTGGGTCAGCCGGGACCAGAAGCTCATCTACTACACGAACGAATACGCGCCCGTCCCGCCGAGCATCATCGCCGATGGAGCTTGCGTAAAAAAGTGGACGCCCACGGGCGGCATCGAACTCGTCTGCAGCAAAGACGTCGGATTCTTCAACCCCGGCAACCTCGCCGTGAACCCCGCCGATGGAAAACTCTATGTCACCGACCGCGCCGAAGAAGACACGAACAAGATGGCACCCGGCCTCTTCCGCATCGACGGCCCCGAGCAGCGCACGCGCATCACCGGGAATATCACCAGTCCCGCCGCCGCCGACGGGCAACTCGCCATCAACAGCTTCATCGATCAGCCGCGAGGCATCGCGTTTTTACCCAATGGCTCTTACTTTATCTGCGGCCACAAAGACGGCAGCATATGGTACGTCGATACGGTGGGCATTCTTCACCTCTACATCCACGGCAAGGGCTCAGGCGACACCTATCTGCTCTCCAACGGCCTGCATCCGCCGCTTGCCGACAGCACCAATTACATCCGACAGCCGCGCGCGATCACCATCTCGCCTAATGGCAATCTGCTCGTAACCTGCAACGACAGCGGCTTCGTCTTCACGGTGAAAAATATCCTCCCGCCCGTGCTGCCGCTCGATTTGAAAGCCGCGCAACACGACGCCCAGGGCCTCCACCTCGACTGGACCTCGCCACCCGAGCAGGCCTACGTCGTCGAGCGCACACTCAGCCTAGCGCCGATCAATTGGCAAATCATTGGAGCCACTTCTGGCAACGGCCCCGGCACAGAATTCACCGATTCCGACGCCAGCTTCTTCGGCCATGCATTCTATCGCCTCACCCCACCGAGGTAGGTCAACCTCATCCGCGCCGCTTGTTGAAGCTCGCCTTCTCTCGGTCCATCTCCCGCTTCGTCACGCGCGCCTTCAAATCCGCCCGTTGATCCCGGTGCTCTTTTCCTTTTCCAATCCCCAGTTCGAGCTTCACTCGCGCGTCCTTCCAATACATCCTCATGGCCACGATCGTATGCCCCTTGATCTGAGTAAGCCCGATCAACCGGTCGATTTCACTGCGATGCAGCAGGAGCCTGCGCGGGCATTTCGGCTCATGCTGTGAAAAGCTCGCCCGAGCGTAGGGTTGAATATCGAGATCGTACACGAAGACCTGCCCGCCCTCGATCCGACCAAACGCGTTCGTCAAATTCGCAAGTCCGCCGCGGATCGACTTGACCTCTGTCCCCTTTAATTCGATCCCAGCCTCGAACCGCTCAAGGATGTGATACTCGTGCAGCGCCTTCCGGTTGACCGAAATCTCCGCAATTCTGACCTTCTCGTCGGTCATTCAAACGCGCCCACCGCGGGCCTTTTCTCGGAACGGAGCCCGCTACGCGGCACCGTTTGCAGAAGCCGGAGCTTCCGGCATTTCAAACTGCAATTTTCCCTCGACGATCTCCCGCAGCGCGATATCGAGAAACCCCATCCGCGGGCCGGTTTCCACAAGCGGGCGATGCCCGACTTGAAGCTGCCGAACACGTTTTGAAACGACATTGACCAGAACTTGTTGATTGGGAATCACCTTGAGAGCGTCGTCGAGAAAAGAGCTGGTCATAAATTGTGCAAACACGGCCGGAAAAATGGAACGCGGAATCTGGAGGCGAACCCCTCCGTTGTCAACCTGAGTTTCCGACTATTTTTAAAGCGGCGGTCGCCCTCTAATTCCGCTTGCGCAGGGTGATCCGTTTCAGCCGCGCGCTGTCGGGCGGACTCCACGTCATCACTTCAGGGTCGTCCTTGAACGCGTTGTGCACGATCCGCCTTTCGTATGCGTTCATCGGATCGAGCTGAAACGCACGCCCCGTTTTCCTCACGATCTCCGCGAGCTGCCGCACGCGATGCGCCAGCCCGTCGTCCTGCATTTCACGCCAATGCTCGACATCCACCTGCACGCGCGGCGACTCCTTGTCCTTCGCCTGCAACATCCGGTTCAGCAAAAGCTGTATGTCATCGAGAAGCTCGCCGTTGCGCCCGATGAGCGTTTCTTTTTCCGCCGTATAGACCTGCAGCGTGAGCCCGTGCTCGTGCTCGAATTCCTTGATCTCGCACACAAAGCCCAACAGGCCGAGCATCGAGTCGAGGACTTCTTTCGGATTCAGGCGGGTGCTCATAAAATGGCGAACGCTCAGCCTCGCGGCTTCTTTTTCGTCGGCGCGGAAACTTTCACCGGCACGGGCGTGGTGCGATTTCGAGTCGCGTAAAGTTGAGCGATCGAAAAGAGATTCTGCACCGTCCAGTAAAGGGCAAGCGCGGAAGCAAAGTTGTAGCAAAAATAGACGAACATCAGCGGCATGAACATGAAGATGCGCTGCTGCGTCTGATCGCCGGATTTCGGCTGAATCGCCATCTGCCAAAACATCGTTCCTGCCATGCACAACGGCAGCACATTGATCGGAACGGTCCCGAGATGCGCGACCGTATCCGGCTGTGAAAGATCATGAACCCACCAGAGAAATCCGCTGTTTCGCAGCTCCACCGCTTTTCCCAACATGCTGTAAAAGCCGAAGAAAATCGGGATTTGCACGACCATCGGCAGGCATCCGCTGAGCGGGTTGATGTTGTAATCTTTATAGAGCTTCATGAGCTCCGTGTTCATCCGCGTAGGGTCGTCTTTGTACTTTTCGCGCAGCTCCGTCATCTTCGGCTGGAGCGCCTGCATCCGCTTCATCGAGGTCGTCGCTTTATTTTGCAACGGCCACATGAGGCTTTTAATGACGAGCGTGAGGACGATGATCGCGAGCCCGTAACTCCCGAGCCACGCACGCAACATGTTCATGGAATTCAACAGGGTCTTGCTCACGATGCTGAACATGCCGAAGTCCATGATGTCGGCCTCCTGATTGCCGAGCGCCACGAGGCGGCGGTACTCGCGCGGGCCGGTGTAGATGTCGAAGGATTGCGTCGCCGACTGCCCTGCAGCCAGCGTGAAGCCAGGCATTCCGATCGCGCCCTCGATCCCGTGACGCTCGCCTTTTTGCCCGACCGTGGAGCGTCCCGCGCCGCTCCACGCGTCGTCGGAAATCACGAAACGCTGCGACCACACGCGATTACCGCGCTGCTTCGCGAGCACATCGCTGCTCGCTTTTTCATCCGCAACCGGGCTCACGATCGAGGTGAAATACTGGTTCGTCACGCCGGCCCAGCGGACGTTGTCCGTCGCGTCGGTATAGACCGGCTTCGGCGCGGATTTGAACATCAGGAATCCGCTTCCGCCGAACCAGCTCACGTTCACCGATTTGTTGCCGCCATTTCGGTAATAATCGAACCCCGTGTAAATCTCCTGGTCGCGCGTGTGGATCGGCGCAGCGGAGCCTGTTTCGACAAAATATCCATTCGCAAGCGGAAGCGGCGCGGAACCGTGATTGGTCAACGTCACATCGAGTCGCACGAGATATTCCTGACGAAGCTTCTCCTCGTCGCTCAGACCATCGAGCTTCGGCAGCGTGAATTTTTTGCTGATCTGAAGCTCCCGCGCGTCCGTGTGCTCGAAGCGAATTTCGCCCGTTGCCACATCGACGGTTTGGGTGAAGGCAACATTCGTCCCCTCGCCCGCGATCTCGGTCGTCGCACCGATCGGCGTCGGTCCGAATTCATTCAGCACGACATTGTCGCCGTTCTCCGCGTTGTGCTTTTTCAGCACCGCACGGGCGAGTCCGCCGCCGAGATTTGTAAAAGTGTAATCCACAGACGGAGTGGAAAGGTTCTCCAGCGTCGCGGGCTCCTCCGGGCTGGAAGCCGGCTTGGGGGCTTGATCCCCAGACGGCGCGACCGCCGGCGCAGGTGCATCCGCGGGCGCGGCGACCGGCGCTTCCACGGGAGCATTCGCGGCGGCGATGAGCGCGGCTTCCTGCTGCAGGCGCGCAGCCTTTTGCGATTCGTGCGTGGTGTAAATCTGCCACGCCATGAGGCCCAGAACGGCGAGGACGACTCCGATGATTCCTTTGCGATCCATGAATTTTTAGCGGAGTTGAAAAACCTCGGAGCGCGAGGCTCGGAGCGTGTCGGGTGTGTGATGTGGCTGCATGAAAATTTGTGCTGCTACCGATGCGCGCAACACGGCGCGCTCGTGTTCTCCTTTTTCTCCGGCAGTCCGAGGGAGGAAGATTCAGAGGGAGATGAAGAGAAAGATTTTCGCGGCACCGGATCGAATCCAAGCCCGCCCCACGGATGACACCGCCCGAGCCGCTTCAACCCGAGCCAACTTCCCCGGAGCGCGCCATGCACCTCCACTGCTTCGAGAAAATAGTGCGAGCAAGTCGGTTCGAATCGGCATCCCGAAGTAGGCCCGCCGAGAAACGAAAGCACGGGCGAAATGAGCAACTGATAACCGCGAATGAGGAGCCGGATGAGCAGCATTAGGCGGCGACATTGAGCAGTCCGGCGCGCGCCGCCAAGCCGCGCCATTCCGCGCGAAGCTCCTCGAATTTCGCTCCCGCAGCGCGTTGCCGCGCGATCAGCACGAGCCACCGGTCCGCAGCCACTAGCCCGCGATCGGCACGGAAGATTTCGCGCAGTCTGCGCCGCACCCGATTCCGAACCACCGCCCCTCCGACGCGGCGCGACGTGATGATTCCGATGCGCGTCGGCGCTGGCGTTTCCTCACGATGAAGGACGCTCAAAACCATGAACTTTCCATGGAAGGAAACGCCCTCGCGCTTGAGCTTTTGAAATTCCGACGCGCGCGCAAGGCGGGCGGATTTGGGAAAGCGCAAACGCACGGCGCGGCTTCGATTTTGAAACCGGAGGCTCGATGCAAAGGACCGCCACGGGCGGCTCGGCGCGTCGGAAGCGTCAGCGATCGGGAATCCGACTCTAGGCCTGCGTGTGCCGCTTGTAGTGAATCTCGACGCCCTTCGGCAAAAGCCGCTTGCGCCCCTGCGCGCGGCGGCGTGAAAGGATGGCCCGGCCATTCTTGGTTCTCATGCGCGCTCGGAAGCCGAACTGGCGTTTGCGTGTGCGTTTGGATGGCTGATAAGTGCGTTTCATAGGCCGTGTTTTTGGGAAAAAGAGGCGCAATCTTAGCGGCCTGCCTCGCGGTGTCAACACAGCGGACTGACTACTTTTTTAACCGCGGATTACGGGGATGGCGCGGCTGGAGTGGAGTGAAAATCCGCGCTTTCCGCGCAATTCGCGGTGAAAGTTCTTCCTCGCGATGACATCTTCCAACGGCGGTTTTCAATTCGATGTCGCGATCGTGGGCGGAGGTCCGGCGGGCGCGAGCTGCGCCGCCGCGTGTGCGCGTGGCGGCCTGAAAACCGTCGTCCTCGAGCGCTCGATTTTCCCGCGCGAAAAAGTCTGCGGCGACACGCTGAATCCTGCGTGCTGGCCGATCTTGGAGCGCCTCGCTCTTTCCGAACACGTCATGCGCCTGCCGCATTCGCGGCTCGCGGAGGTGGAGTTCATCGGCCTCGATGGCGCCTCGCTGCGCGTCCCGCTCGACGCGTCGGAGCGCGGTGAAATCTCCATCAAGCGAAGCATCTTGGACAATCTCCTGCTCGCGCGCGCAGCCGAACTCGGCGCGGAAATCCGGCACGATTGCGCAGTCACGCGCATTGAGCCGGGATGGAAAATTCACGCCGGTGGCGAGCCCATCACCGCGCGGATTCTCGTCGCCGCAGACGGCCGGAATTCCACCGTCGCGCGCTTCCTGAATCTCCTGCCAGCCAGCGCCCGCGACCGCATCGGCGTCCAGACGCACTTCCCCGCTCCCGCCGATTTCGGCGACCGCGTCGTCATGCGTTTCCTGCCCAGCGGCTACTGCGGACTCGCCTCGGTCGGCGAAAATCAACTCAACCTCTGCCTCGTGGCGCGCCCGAAAAATCTCGACGCAATCAAGTCTTGGGCGCACGCGCAGTTCACCCTCCCGCCCGATCAGCCCTGGCACACCATCGCGCCCCTCGCCCGCGCCGCAGTCGCGCCGCGCCACGGTGACCTCCTTCTCGTCGGCGACGCCGCGCGCGTCGTCGAGCCCTTCACCGGCGAGGGCATTTTCTACGCCCTCGCATCCGGTGAACTCGCCGCCCGCGCCATCCTCTCCCGCGACCTCGCAAGCTACACCGCCGTCCACCGCGCCCTCTACCGCGGACGCCTTTGGATCAACCACCTCACCCGCCTCGCCGCGACAAATCCTCGCATCTCCACCGCCATCTTGACCGTCGCAAAATTCGCTCCAAAAACCCTCCGCCTCCTCACTCACAAAGTCACCGGAGCCGTCACGCGATGAGCGCAGCACCTCATCAAAAAACTGTCCATCCCGCGCGTAGTATCGAAAATCCGCACCCCATGCCGAATCGCATCGATCAGAAATTCGCCGACCTCCGCGCCGCCGGGCGCACCGCCCTCATCGCCTACATCTCCGCCGGCGATCCGAGCCTCGATGCCACTTGCGCGCTCGCCCTCGCGTTTGAAACCGCCGGTGTCGATCTGCTCGAACTCGGCGTCCCATTCTCCGACCCGCTCGCCGACGGCATTGTAAACCAAATGGCCGCCGCCCGCGCGCTGGAGGCCGGCGCGACAGTCCCCGGCGTGCTCGACTGCGTGCGCGAAATCCGCCTCGCCTCGCAGCTTCCCATCGTCCTCTACACCTACATGAATCCCATCTATCGATACGGATTCGAGCGCTTCCACCGCGATGCCGAAGCCGCCGGAGTCGATGGCCTGCTCATCCTCGATCTCCCGCCGGATGAGGACGCACAAAACTCCGAACTCTCACAACAAACCGGTCTCAAGCGCATCCGCCTCATCGCCCCGACCACGCCGCCCGCGCGCATCGCGCAGCTCACCGCCGGCGCGAGCGGATTCATCTACTACGTCTCGCGCGAAGGTGTCACCGGCGAGCAATCCGCCGTCGCCACCTCACTCCCCGAGCGCGTCGCCGAGATTCGCAAAACCACCGACCTGCCCATCGCGGTCGGCTTTGGAATTTCCACGCCCGAGCACGTCCGCGAAGTCGCTCGCGACGCCGACGCCGTCGTCGTCGGCAGCGCGATCGTCAAGCGCATCGCCGAGCACGGCAAAAGCCCCGACCTCGTGGAAAAACTCGCCGCCTTCATCCGACCCCTCGCCGCTGCCACGCGGTGAACTTGCGCCGGAGGGAAGCGCGCTGTCGCTTCCAAGTCTCGCCACCGACGACGCCAACGCGTGTGAATTTACTCCGCCGCTTCCGCGCCGGACACGAGTTCCCCGAGCCGCGTTTTTAGCGCGTCCACCCCTTCTCCGAGCCCGGCACTGATCGGGAAAATCTCGAGCCGTTTGTAGCGCTCACGGAAGTGCGCGAGCTTCTCCGCGGCCTCTGGCAAATCCATTTTGTTTGCCACCACGATCCACGGGCGCTCACTCAGTTTTTCATCGTGAAGATCGAGCTCTTTCCGAAGCTTTTGCAAATCCTCGATCGGCTCGCGGCCCTCGCTGCCGGCCATGTCGAGCACGAAAACGAGCAGCTTGCACCGCACGATGTGGCGCAGGAATTCGTGACCGAGTCCGACATTGGCGTGCGCTCCCTCCACCAGTCCGGGGATGTCCGCGACCGTCACGCGCTGGAAGCCCGTCAACTCGACGACCCCGATGTGCGGCGTTAGCGTCGTAAATGGATACGACGCCACCTTCGGATGCGCCGCCGAGATCGCGCCGAGCAGTGTCGATTTGCCTGCATTGGGATACCCCACGAGTCCCGCGTCCGCGATCTTTCGCAGCTCGAGATAAAACGTCCCCGCCTCCCCCTCGTCGCCGTCCGTGTATTGCGTCGGCACCTGATTCCGCGAGCTCTTGAAATGCACATTCCCGAGCCCGCCCTTGCCGCCTTTGCACAGCACGAATTCTTGCCCGACCTCCTTCATGTCCACTACGACTTCGAGCTGCGACGGATCGAGCCCCGCCTTTTTGCCCGCCCGCGGCTCCGGCGCCTCGTCTTCCGGCGATTTCGCAAAGTCGATGTAAGTCTGGTCCGTGCGATACGCGACGGAAGGCTCGAGCCCTTCCTCTTTCACCTCATCCGGCATCCGATAGACGATCGTGCCGACCGGCACCGGCACGATTTTATCCTCCGCCGATCTCCCGAAACACTGCTTGCCCTGCCCGTGATCGCCATTGCGCGCCTTCACGATCGGCTCGTAAAAAAACGGCGTCAGGCTGTCCGTGTGCGTGTCGGCGCGCAGGACGATGCTCCCACCGCGCCCCCCATCGCCGCCATCGGGGCCGCCGCGCGGGACAAATGACTCGCGGCGAAAACTGCACGAGCCGCGCCCGCCGTCGCCCGCCTTCGCCTGAATCTTAATGTGGTCAACGAACATGGGCCGCAGACTCTCGACTGTGCGCCCCGCCGCTGTCGAGACGCGTTCGCGCTACGCCGCGATCTTTTTGTACGGCTCGCCCTCGTTCAGCGTCGGGCGTTCCGGGCGGCCTTTGTATTTGAAAACGAGGCCCATGTTATCGAGTCCGAGCAGCCACAGGATCGTCGCGTGCAGATCGTGAATATGCAGCTTTTCCTCCACCGCCCGCAGCCCGAGATCGTCCGTCGCGCCGATCGTCTGCCCGCCCTTCACGCCGCCGCCGGCCATCCACATCGTGAAGCCGCCGGGATTGTGATCGCGCCCATCGCCTTTTTCGCTCATGGGCGTGCGCCCAAATTCCCCGCCCCACACGACCAGCGTTCCATCGAGCAAACCGCGCTCTTTCAAATCCCGCAGCAGCGCCGCGACCGGTTGATCCATGCTCGCGCACAGCGCGCTGTGATTCTTTTCGATGTTCGCGTGCGAGTCCCATTTGCTGCCCGCGCCGTGATAAATCTGCACGAAACGCACGCCGCGCTCGACCATCCGCCGCGACAGCAGACACAGCCGCCCGAAATCCGCGCACTCATGCCGGTCGAGGCCATACGCACTTTTCGTCGCGTCACTTTCACCCGTGAGATCGACCGCCTCCGGCGCCTCCGCCTGCATCCGATACGCGAGTTCGTAACTCGTCAGCCGCGCCGCGAGTTCGGTCTGGTGCGGAAAACGCGCGGCATAGTCTCGATTGAGGCCATTGATAAAATCGAGCTTCGCGCGCTGCTGCGCCGGCGTCAGCGAATCGGGCGTGTTCAGATTCGGAATCGGCTCCGCGCCGCCCTGCAACCGCGTGCCCTGATACACCGCCGGCATGAACCCCGCGCTCCAGTTCCGCGGCCCATTTACGACGCTCGACTGATTGTCTTGCAGCACGACGAACGCGGGCAGATTCGTATTCGCCGTGCCGAGTCCGTAGCTCACCCAGGAGCCGAGCGAAGGCCGCCCGCCGAGGATCGATCCAGTATTCATTTGGCACACACCCGCGCTGTGATTGATCCCGTCCGACCAGCACGAGCGGATCACCGCGAGATCGTCCGCGCACTCCGCGATGTGAGGCAGCCAATCGCTCACCCACAGCCCGCTTTTGCCGTGCTGCTTCCACTGCCGCTTCGAGCCGAGAAGCGCCGATTTCGACTCGCCCATCGCGGTCAATACTTCGCCATAACTCGCCGGCAACGGCTGCCCCGCAAGCTCGTTCAGCAAAGGCTTCGGATCGAAAAGATCGAGATGCGAAGGCCCGCCTTCCATGAAGAGAAAGATCACATTTTTCGCACGCGTCGGAAGCTGCGGCGGCTTGGCCGTGAGCGGCGAAGCAGGCGCGGAAAAACCCGCCGCGCTGCTCTCGCGCGCGAGCAAACTCTGCAGCGCAATCGCGCCGAGCCCGACGCCCGAGCGGTGCAGAAAATCACGCCGCGAGAGCGTCGGTTCGTATCGGTGACAGCGGGGGTCGATGTTCATTCGGTGTAGAGAAATTCGCTGGCATTCAGCAGCGCCTGGCAGAAGTCGCCGAGGGCGGCGGTCGCGGGATCATTTGACGGCGAGGCTTTGGCGGCGGGACGCTCGAGCCCGTGGCCGTGGCCGCTGGCGTCAGCGAGCACGTCGGGCTTTTGCTCGAAGCGCCAGTAGCCGAGCGTGGAATCCGCGACGCCCTCGGCGGTGTAGAGGAGTTGCGCGGGAGCCAGCGCTTTTGCGGAAAGTCGCACGTCGTCGATTGCGCCGTGGAATGACTGCGGATCGCGCGCCGACCTCGCGCCGAGCGTGAGCGGCGCGGTGTTCGCGAGGCCACCCGCGATGTCGTGCTCGACAGTCGCGATGAGCAGCGGTTCGTCGTCGTTCGCGAGGTCTTTCACCGCGAAAACCACGCGCCCCGGCTTGCCATCCGCCGCGGGTGTGAAAGCGGCTGAGACGAAATACGGTTTGTTCACCTGCATGTTCAGGTCGGAGAAAACGGGCCGCTCCCCGAAGCTCCCGTCGCTCCGTTTTCCGACGAGTTGCAGCGCGAGCGTGAGCGGCTTTCTGCGCGAGCGCTGGCCGGTGATCCCGAGGCTCCAGCCCGGCTCCGAGAGCGTGCCTTTCCACTTAGCCGCGATGGTCCGCAGGCTCGCCTGCTCCGACACCGAGCGCGGCGTGACGAATGCCTCCACCGTGAACGCGCCGTCCAGCGGCAGCGCCTCGCTGTCCGTCACTCGGAACATCGCCTGCTCGCCGCCCGGCTCGATCAGCGCCGCCTGCCCATCGCGATACGGGATTTTATCCGGTATGAACGCCGCCTGCCCTGACTCGAGCTTTTTCGTGTCCGCCCCCGCCACATCGGCCGCGATGAATGCGGTCGCCGCGCGCACCTCCTCCGCGCTCGCCGCGCGCCCAAAAGCCAGCCGATACGCGGCCAGCACCTGCTCCGCCTTGTCCGTCGGCGCGAGCTTTTCCAACCGCCTCGCGAAGGCCTGTCCACGCGCCCGCAGTGCCGCGCTATTCGAGAGTAACAGCGCCTGTACCGGCGTCGTCGTCGTGTCGCGCGATGCCGCACTCGTGAACCACTGCGGCGCATCGAAAACATCCGCGAGCGCGTCGCGCGTGTTGCGCATGAAGCGCGTGTAAATCGTCCGGCGCGGCAGATTGGGCAGCACGCCGGGGCCGCCCGCATCGGACTTCAGCTCCCCGCTCACCGCCAGCATCGCGTCGCGAATTTCCTCGGCATCGAGCCGCCGTGGCTGCGCCCGCCAGAGCAGGAGATTCTCCGGGTCTTTCAGCTTTCCCGCAGCCGGCGACGGATGCTCCCCGCGCCGATAGGCCGCGCTCGTCACGATGAGCCGGTGCAGCTTTTTCATGCTCCAGCCATCGCGCACAAATTCCCCCGCGAGACAGTCGAGCAACTCGGGATGCGACGGCTTCTCACCGAGCTTCCCGAAGTCGCTCGCATTCGCCGCGAGCCCGCGCCCGAAGTGCTGCTGCCAGGCGCGATTCACCATCACGCGCGCCGTCAGCGGATTCTTCGGATCCGTGATCCAGCGCGCCAGCGCCGAGCGCCGCCCCGTGCTCGCGGGCAGCGGCGCGATCGTCGCGGGCGCGGGATCTAGGATGGTCAAAAATCCGGGCTCGATCGCGCCGAGCGCCTGCTTTTTCGGGATGAAAACCGGCGCGGCTTTCGGCCCCACATCGCCCGCCGCGAATGCCACCGGCAGCGGCTCCGGCTTCTCGTTTTCAAATGCCGCAAGCTGCCGGCGCAGTGCGAGAATCCGCTCTTTGTCCGCCGCTGAAAACAGCCCGTCGCGTCGCGCCTGATCCGTCTCGATCTGCCGCCACGACAGCACCGCGAGCTGCGCCTCCAGCGGATCGCGCGCGGCCACCGGCTTGAAAATCATCGCCTGGATGTCATCGGGAAAACGCCCGATTGCCGTCTTCTCCGCCTTGTCGAAATACGGCTGCTCCAGCGTCGCAAGTTCGGCGCGAATCGACGCCGTCTTTTCCTCCCACGGCTTCATCCGTTCCGCATGGGCACTTGCTTCCGCGTCCGTCGCCGCCGTTTTATCCCCCGGCTGGATGCCCGCGAAAAACGCGCGCAGCCGGAAATAGTCCTTCTGTAAAAGCGGATCGAACTTGTGATCGTGACACCGCGCGCACTGGAGCCCCATCCCCATGAACACATCCGCCGTCGTGTCCGTGAGATCGTTCAAAATCGTGTCCCACTGCCCGCGCACATCCCGCGCATTCCACTCGTAAATCCCGTGCCGCAAATACCCCGTCGCGATGAGTGCCTCGGTGTCGCCGGGGAAAAGTTCATCCCCCGCGAGCTGCTCCTGCACGAAGCGATCGTACGGTTTGTCGTCGTTGAAAGCCCGGATCACGTAGTCACGAAACCGCCACGCATCCGGGCGATAGTCATCCGCGCGATACCCGTCCCCATCCGCATATCGGACGAGGTCGAGCCACTGCCGCGCCATCCGTTCGCCGTATCGAGGGCTCGCGAGCAGCCGATCCACGAGCCGCTCGAAAGCGCCCGGCGCAGTGTCCGCGAGAAAAGCATCCACCTCCGCCGGCGTCGGCGGCAGCCCCGTCAGGTCGAACGTCACCCGCCGAATCAGCACCTCCCGCGAAGCCTCGGGCGCCGCCGTCAGCCCCTCCTTTTCCAGCCGCGCCGCGACGAACCCGTCGATCGGATTCCCCCCACCTCCCGCCGGTTCGGCCGCGCGCAGCGGCTGAAACGCCCACCACTTCCGATCCTCCTCCGTGATCACCCCGCGCGGTGCCTTCGCCTTGCCCGCCACCTCACCCGGCCACGGCGCGCCGAGCTTGATCCATTCCGTGATCGCAACGATCTCTGTATCCTGCAGCTTGTCTCCTTTCGGGGGCATTTTCGTGTCGTCATCGACTTGTCGGATCGCCTTCAGCAGCGGACTCGCGTCCGGCTTCCCGGGCTCCACCACCACGCCATCATCCCCGCCCGCAAGCATCGCCGCGCGCGAGTCGAGCAGCAGCCCGCCTTTGCTTTTTCCCGACGCATGGCTGTGGCATTTGAAACACCGCTCCTCCAGCACCGGCCGCACTTTGTCCGTGAAAAGCGAATCTCCCTCCGCACCGCGTGCGGTGGAGAGGACGGCAGCAAAAACCAGATGAACGAGTGGGAGGAGAACGCGCTTCATTTTCGCGCGATAGGATGCCGCGAAATACCGCGAGCGCAACGCAGAGAAGCCGCTTCTACCCAATCGGATAGGAAACCGGCCTGTCCCTCTCACTCCACGCCGGCCCTTCAATCCGCCAAAAACTCACGCTTGACCCACCCTCAAAACTCATCGACACATTTCGCCTCACGAAAACGGAAGGGTGGCTGAGCCCGGTTTAAGGCACTCGACTCGAAATCGAACGAACGGTTAAACGTTCCGGGGGTTCGAATCCCCCCCCTTCCGCCAGCTTTTCCTACAGAGGATGGCCGCACCCAGTCGAGCCAAAGTGAGAATAGATTCCCGGACGTTTAAGGACGTTGGAGAGTTTGAAACGGTGCCGTTGCCGACGCCACCGAGTTCGATTGGCCCAGCCACGGCCAACTTTCGGCCTCATTCTCCGCGCGGCCAGATCCAAAGGCTGCGAAATTTTGCTTGCGAAATGTTCACCGATGTTCGGGGAAATTCACCGATGTCGTGGGTCCGCAAAATCGGCTCATTTTCAGCCGTATCAGCACCGCGCCGACCCCAACAAAACGCGTTGGCGGGCAAATTTGAGCGAGGCGTTTTTCGCCCCGCTCGTTCGCGCTCGGCATCATTTTCATGTGGACCCTGCGCGGAGATTTCGATGCGGCGATCACGGGCTCAACACGCCGCCGACGAGGAGGAGTGGAGGTGCCGAAGTTGAACTTGATGAGCATCGAAGTCCGTGCAGTCACCTCGCCCAATTCTCCCGAAGTGAGGGCACAAGATCACGCGGACTTCATCCACAGGTAGAGCGATTCAACTTTCTTCAACCTCGGTGCTCGCCCGTCAGGAAAATGCGAGACTCGAAACGCGATTATTTAGCAAAGGCTAAAGAAAAGGCCGCCGCACTACTCCTTCGACAACCTGGAGGTCCAGTGCGTTTTAGGGACCTTTTCTGTAAGGCTATTGCGTTCCCACTCGTGACACCTCAGGCGCTGAATGATTGACTATGTGAAGATCTCAAAACAGTGGTGAAAATTAGCCTTGCCGATGACAATCCCTCGAAGCCTTCTCGCCGCAGGTTGACACGGAAAAGGAAGATTTGTCACCTTGCTAGACGCCATCGCTTTGGAGCAGGCCCTTAAACCCACCCCTTTGCCAACAACAAGCAAACCTCTTTTGACGCTTGCCTGCTACGAATGCCAGCTCGGAAACATGGATGAGGCAAAACGCAAACTGATAAGAGCCTTCGCGCTGGATGCAAGATTCAAGCTACTGGCTGTGGATGATGAGGATTTGAGGCCGATGTGGACTGCATTGACGTGAAACGAAAACACAACCGGGGGCTGCTGGTAGTTGCGGTGTTCAAGATTGCCAAAGGTCTCATGCTTCTCGTCCTCGGACTGGGAATGCTTCGCCTCCTACACAAGGACTTCGAGGACGTGTTTGAGGGTTGGATCAACTTGTTTCGCATTGATCCAAACAACCATTACGTCGCCTCTCTCCTCGCAAAAACTGGCCTCGTCGATGATCGCAAGTTGGAACAGCTCAGCGCCCTCACCTTGATGTATGCAGGACTATTTCTGACCGAAGGATTTGGCCTCTACATGGAGAAACGCTGGGCCGAATGGCTCAGCGTCATTGCCACTGCCTCATTTCTCCCCATCGAGATTTTCGAAGTGGTGAAGCACTTTTCAATTATCAAGGTGTGCCTTTTGATCGTGAATCTCGCAGTCGTGTGGTTTCTGGTCCACACGTTGCGTCGGAAAGATTGACTCAGAGATTTCTCGGCAGGATTCCTTCAATCGTCATCGGCGCACAGCTCTCCGGTCGATTGTTGACGTAGAAGTAGCGTCTGCATTTTCCACCTTGCAGTTTCGAGGCTGTGTGGTAACCATGCCAATCATGGGCGACAAATCACCAAAAGCGACGAACAAACAAGCTGCCCAAAAGCAGGCAAAGGCGAACACTAACTCTCAGAAGAAAAACAAAGCAGCAGCAGCGAAACAGGCTGTTAAGCCCAAGAAATAATTTGGTAGACGACAGGCCAGTGTGACCGACGAAGACCGGTTATCGTCAGTTAGCGCAACGGAAAAGCCGCACAGATTGCTCCATGCGGCTTTTTAAGATTTGGAGAGAGACTGAGCCTACTTTTTCTCCTTCTTGTCGGCCGCTGCTTCCTTCGCTTGATCCTTTGGTGTCTCTACTTCCGTGGAGACGATCTTTCCGGTCTTCGCATCGACCTGAACCTCGGTGATGTTCTTGGACTTGGGCAACGCGATGTCGAATGACCAGATCAATTTGCCATTCTCTTTTTCGAGTTCGGTAGATTTGACCTTTCCTTCGGGCACCTTGGCGAGAGCGGTCTTTGTGGCTTCCGCCTGCGAGATCTTCGCCTGTGCCTTGAGTTCAGTCTGCGACTCTTCGGCAATCGACGTGGCGGCAATGCTGAATGCAGCAACGAATGAAACGGCCCGCATGGTTTGCAGTAATTTTGATTTCATGTGTGTTTGTGTGTCTAGACCCGCGTCCATGCTCGGGATGAGCTAGTTGGAGTGCAGGCTAACACAAATACTGACTCAGGAGCGACAGGGAAGAGCAGACTTAGTGACAGTCACGTAACGGAGCACTTCCCGAGTTTTCTTCCGAAGATCGTAATCAGCAGAGAGCCGCACAAATATTCCATGCCGCTCTTTGAGGTTAATAATGAGACTACTTGAGCAGCGTCACCGAAGGCCAGCGCGCTTTCCCGCCGAGCTTGAGAAGATGAGGATTGGCGCTGGCGAGCACCTTGATGTTGGCGAGGTCGTAGCCTTCCTTGCGAATGCCAATGGTCTTGTCTGGCGTGCTCTCCAGCAACTCCTTCAATTCTTGGAGTGATGGTGATTTGCCAGCGGCTTTCGGTGCGTTGGACGTGTCAGATTGCCAGTGAAACGTGCGAGCTCTGCGTCAACGCTGGCGAGCTCCCGGCTTAGAGTGTTGCGCTTCTACGTGAGTTCTGTGATTGCGTTATTTCCGCCGTGGCGATTTAGGATTTGAGGTCGTTGATTCGGTCGAGTGATGTGGACATTTGGTGGGCAAGAAAGATACGGTTTTCCTGTATGGGTCATTTTAGAACTCAACTATGACGCGTGTGACGCAGGGGTCCTAAACGCGACTGAGACGTAGCCGCAAAATAAAACTAGCAACAGCATGCTGCATCCGACGCCGAAACGGACTCTTCCGCCTATTCCAACGTTCGACCAGAATAGCGAAACTAGCCCATCCCGTGAGTGCCCGAAGGCCAAAACATTTGGTTGTTCACTAAGGTATGTTACCGCCCGCACTTCATCGAGGGCTAACTTCTGATCCACCCATTTAATGTGGCCATCGTATTCGAGCTTGGATGCCTGCTCACTTCGCACCTGCCTTTGTTGCTTCGGCTATGGCGAGTCACGGTATCCGTCACCCGTGCGACTCCGTCAACCCCGTGATTTGATACTCTGCAGATAATCCCAACATTTTCGGAGAATCCGGATAGGGGCAACCAGGACAGGAATCCGAGAAACAGGGCCACGGCAAGGGAAAGACCACGTTGCAGAAAGGTAAACCTATCGTCGGCATCCTGTTCATCGGGTGCTGCGTTGATGTTCATAAATGGGCAGTTGATGCGCGTGTCCCGGAAAGTTCGGCATTCTCTTAGTCGTCAAAAGTGATAGGTCAGCACGTTGTTCGTCTCCGCAACCAGTCCCTTGACGATCAATGATTCCACGATTCGATGGATCTCAGCCTCTTCCAGCTTCTTCTGAAAGATTGAAGCGATGTGCTGATGCAGAGTCTTCCGCCTTCTCGGTCTTGATTTCTTATCGATCTTGGAAAGCACCTCGAAAGCTCTCGTGAAGTGAGGATCAATGGGAGCAGCAACGATAGCAGCAAAATCAGAAATCCGTCGGCACTGACCGCCAGATTCAGCGATGTGCTTTAGGAGAGGGTCGAAGCCTTTGTCCTTGGAGAGAATGAAGAACTCAGCATTCGGAGTCTCCATGGCCAGACCACCCAGGTAGTAGGCGAGGTGGAAATCAAGATTGTTCCGACCATCACCCTCAATCTTGATCCACTCGAGTCGATTTCCCAACCGTTGAGCATCACTGGCAAGTTGGAATGGGATGGTGTTCTGCGTGCGGCCGATGAATATTTTCACCTTCCAGTCATCAGGAACACGCGAAAGAGCCATCTCTCGAACGTTCTCGAAATCAACCAGGAGGAATGTGGAGGACGTGGATGAGCTTGCGATCACTACTTGATCCGTTTGATTCTTCTACTTCGACCATGCGACCTACGTCAGTAATCGAGATTCGCGCCGAAGTCTGGAACTTTGCCGTCGTCGATGTCCGTTTTCCATTGGTCCAGCTTGCCGTCCTGCAGCTTCCAAAACGTTCGGCACAGTTCAAAGTATTGAAGAACAACGCCTGCTCGCCTTTCGCCAGAAGATCCTTTGCCAGCGTCATGTTCGGACCGAATGAGTTCATCTGTGGACTGCCGGGAGATTTGCCCGCCGCAAGTAACCTTGCTTTTGCAGCTTCCACTTCACCCGACTTGAGTTTGAGCCGGCCCAGGACAATATTGATGTCCTGCACAGCGTTGCCGTAGTTCCAGTCACTTTTGTATTTGGGGGCGAGCCCTTCTAGCTCAAGAGCAAAAGCCTTGGCCTCTGCATCCTTTCCCACCCTGATGCTCTCCTTGGCAGCACGCCCGAGGGTGCACCAACGGCTGTATTCATCCTTCGATTCGTTCAACTTCGCCATGGCCTTTCCATACCTTCCTCCCTCGATGACGGATTGAGCAGGTGGTGGTTCGGATCTCGCCATGCTGTGACAGGTGAGAAGAAGGATGAGGGCCAGCAACGGTTGTTTCATCGTGGGTGGCAGCAGAGGAACTCTCATCGGAGCGTGAAGTCAATCAGCTTGGTCTTCCAATGGATGATCCTCTGCGCCATACTCTGGGATGGCCCTTAATCGCACAGAACTGAGCGCTGTGACTTCGACGGGAATCTGAAAGAGGGTTCCCTGCCCTTTACGCGATTTTACTCGTCGCGACACTCCACTCTTAGGCAGTGTCGTCCGTTTCAAACGTGCTCTTCAGAAATGTTAAAATAGCTGTCTTCTCATTCCGACCAAGCCACCACCCAAGCTTGACCAGGGCAACGCCGAAGACTGCCATGCCAGCGGGAATCACAAGGTCGAGAACCGAGCTGCTCTGAACGCTTCTCTGCCGAAACTGAACTGCAGTGAGTATCATCACAGAGAAGAAGGCGAGAAACGAGAACCACACAAACATGAAAATCTTCACAAGCGGGTGCATCCTGAATTCCCCCTCGATGCTTGTGCCATCTTCAGAGGCTACAAATCGCCCGAAGAAGAAGGGAGCGAATGAGTTTCGGTAGTAACGCCGCTTCTGAAGTCGGAAACCGGTTTCGCGAACCTTCCCGAGAATTGGCCTGGAACCAGCGTAGCCATTCCATGAAAACCCTACTCTCTCAACATCTACGCTCGATGCCAGGCGATCCCGGCATTCCTCGATTGCAAGTCGCGAGTGCAATGTCATGGGCGTGTGGTGAGGCCAAGGGGAGGAATCTGCCGTGAACGATCAAAGAACTGAATCTTGAGACGGCCCCTGACGAGATTCCATCTCCGCAAGTTGTCGGCGTGCCAGCTTGCCAAGCCAGGGGATCTCCCACTCCACATTGGAAAAGGCTTTCACAATGGTGATGATGTAAACGATCAGCCACACTAAGTCGAAGGCCCAATGGAGGAGACTGACGAGAATACCCATGAGTCCACCGATGAGGGGCAGATGTCCAAGCGCAATATGGGCTATGGTGAAGAAAATGGTGGCAGCGAACGCGAGCACTCCAAGGAAGATCGCTTGCATGGCCCAGAACCGGATGAATTCGTCCTTTTTTTCGAGCACGAAAAATACGACGCCCCCGAGAATGGAGAAGATGCAGGCGAGTCCAGCAGCGACATTTCGTGACAGCCCGCTAGTGATCGGTTGGATTGGCTCGGGAGGTGTAGTTGGCTCTGACATGAATGTTGAGAATGCTGTCGCGCGAAAACTGGCCTGTCAAGGCTGAGGCTGCGCTGATCCATCGACAGATCAAGAAGATGCGCGGAACAACGCGTGGCGGAGAGGTATATCCTCTGACCTATGCTGTGCCGTCGCTAATGAATGAAGGAATGAACGTATCTACAATGCCCTGCGCCTACTCACAATTGACCGTGATGGTGTCGATGAGATCTTCGAGACTCAATTTTGCAGCCGAATCGGCCTCAGCAGTCGTGCGGAGGCTTGTAGGGGTTGTGCAACTGAGTCCCATGACAGAAGCCTCAGGAACACGCAAACCAAGTCCTACCCAGCCTGCTGTTTGCTTCCCATTGCGACCTCGAACATCACGTCGAACGCCACACCCAAAAGCCACACGGACCACCTCAGCGGCCAGCGAGGCAAACTCCTGCCGAGATAGCGGAGCGAGCGTATTGAGCCTGCAGAAAGTGAAGTAGTGATGAAACGCATCGGTGACCGTGATGGCGCTCGAATCGATCTTGATCAGCTCCTTCTCCACGAACAGCTCGTAGGGCGCTTTGGCTGTGGACTCGATGATCCTTCCGTCGATCATGCGGCGTTTTCCCTTGTCGCCAGAGAAGAATGAGCTGTCAGCCGACAGCAATGCGCGAGCACGTCTGATCACAGAATTCAAGATCTTCATGTCACGGAATTTGGTGAAGCGGCGCAACCTCGAACAAACTTCCAGATTCTTGCTCGCATCTTATCAGATATGAAGAAAGCAGCGCAGAGAGCTTCGCTTCGCTCGTGGGACAGGAGCAGCCCAGCCGGGGATCAAAGAAGTAGAATACTCCCTCTGGTTGGTAGAAGACTAGACCGTGGCCGAGATGTCTGTCACCTCCCAGAGCATGCCGATGGTGCGAAGGATCGACAACCTGCACTCGGATTCCTTGAATCGTGAGAGCATTGTCGCTTGAGGTTGCTGCTGGATAATCTGCCGCCGCTTCGGCTTCTGGATTTCTGAGGCAGGCACACCCTCATCGAATAGCTGGTAGCTCAATGCTTCCTGCTCGGTGAAATTAGCTCGGCGTAGAACTTAAACGGCTCGGAAAAAACAAAACCTGCGTCTGTATTTGCGAGCTCGCAATAATAAAATCCCGGATTTGAGTTGTCTTCGATGCGCTCGACGGCAAAAATTTTCATTCCATTTTCCCGCTGCTCAAAACCAATGGTCGAGAGACGATAGCCCAGCGTTCTCAGCATCTTCCGGTTGATCAGTCGCGGCCTTTTTTTGCAGACTCAGAACGATGTGAGGCTGCGTCTTGCTTTACTTTGGTGGAAGTGCTCATGATTATTCCGCTTCTTGCTGTTGGCTGATTTCACGAAGTGGCCGAATGCCAGCGATCCTACAAAACGGACGGTAATGCTTGCCGCGTGCTCCGGGCCTGTGTCTTATCAAGAAATTTGCGCGCTTCCCGATGAGTTTGTTCAAATCAAGAGCACCTCTGTCATTGATGAACTTATTGATCTCGTTTCCGAGCCAGCTTGATAGGAACTCCCTCAAGTCATCCGAGTGATCATCCATGCAAAAGGTCCGCGCAGCAGCATCTTGGTGTAGATCGCGTGGATCGCAATCGATGTAGAACGTTAAGCGTGCCTGCTCAGTGCAAGAACACTGCGTTCCCTTTGAACTCGGCCCGTAGTTGATGTGGGTGTGCATGGTGCATTTGGATCTACCTGGTCCTCGTCGGCTTATTCGGGAACCTTGCGGACTCGGTGGGCTCTGACACAATCGACCATTCCTTTTCGTAATAATCCAATCTCAACGGCAAAGGCGAATGGCGGAGTTGTTCGAGGATTGGTCCGAGGGTGCTCATGGGGAAGTAGAGGACGAAGTATCCTCCCTTGTAACCTCCCGGCTGAGCCCTCGAAGAGGGAAACGTGAGGTTCCACGAGTCCAGATTTACCGGTACGGACTCGATGCTGTCCTTGAAATACAGTTCCGCAACAAGGCCGGGTGCAGATCCGAATAATGTGATTTTTGCACGAAAATCCCCGTGGCCGTACTTGCCGCCCCACACTTGGTTGAGCGCAAAACCACTCAACAGAATAGCGGGATTGGGCGGGAGATCCTTGTCGGTCATGGCCCGTATCCGCACCGGACGCCCAATCTTCGGACTAGCGGGCGGCGGCCTGCGTTCTCGCATTGAGGGTATGGCGCATCCGCTCAAAAGGCAGCTAGCGGCAAGCACGCAGGTGAAGAGCAAACGAGTGGATATGTTCATGTGTGGATCAGGCTTTCGGGAATCGCTTTCAGGCGGAAAACTTCTCCCCTTCCCGGTGCGGGCTGCTCGCCCGCCGCGCCCACGGTCATGGCGATGCGGACCGCCGCGCCATCCACGGTGTCCACCCAAGGATGATCCCGGATGGCAAAAAGGAGACAGAGGGGCCGAACTGGGGAAAGAGGAGGTGGGGGTGCGTCTCTGTGGCTACAGAGAGATGACGCAAGCCCTCTGTCGGGTGACGCAAGCCTTCCGTTGGGTGACGCGAACCATCGGTCAGGGCACTCGGGCTCTCTGATGGGGCACGAAAAGGCGGAGTTTCTCGATGTAGCGGCGCTGTGGCCCCCCCATCGAGGTGCGCTTGCACCACCCTCCGGTTGAAGGTCTGGCGGAGGCTGCGCGAGGGTGACGTAGAGGAAATTGCCGGAGCCGCAGGCGGGATCGAGGACGGTGACTTCGCAGAGCGCGGTATGGAAGCGGGTGATCTCGGCGCGGGCCGCGGGGTCGCCGCCGCGTTCGACCAGCGCGCCAGGAAATCGTCAAGGGAGGATTGCAGTTCAGCCGGGGCCACGGCGGCGGAGAGTGGAGGGGAGATGGCCGCCCGGCAAGTCTGTGCTGCCCAAAGTGCGATCCCCCGCATTCGAAAAACACGATCAATCTCAGGCACGACTCCGTTTGCGCGCGGCCACTAAGAATCCGCGGATACTGAACGCGCTCTCCACGATTGTGGCGATGATCGCCGAATGAAGCCGTCAACAGCGGTGCGGGGATGTGCGATGCGCGCCGAAGTATTTCTCGCTGCGGTAGCGAAGCCAGACGCGGAGAACCTGCGGGACTTTTTCCCGCTCGGCTTCGCTGAGGCTTTCGTAAAGGACAAGTGCTTTCTGACGTTCGCCTCGGCAGGCGCGATTGTTGTGAGCGTCCCAATAGCTGCGCGCCACGCGGATGCGGCGGCAGGTTTCCTTGATCAAGGATGCGCCGGTCAGGGGCTGGCCGGCCTTCATTTGACACCTGTAAATTTCATCACCCTGCCCGACGATTTGCGGAGCCGCCGTGTGGTCGGATGACAAGCGTTGGGATTGGGTGCGGTTCGCGTCTTCACCGCGGCGATTTGATGGGGATGTCGAGAATCGTGCGGGGATCGACAGCCCAGGACTTTTTCACGAAGTCGTAGGGGAGGGCGAGGATGCGGTCGCGTGTGATGCGCAGCACGGTGAACTCGGTCCACTTGGATTTCGGCGAGGGGAGTTGGACGAAGGGGAAGCCGCGATAGTGCTGGACGCTCGCGAAATGGTAGTGCCCGCCGAGGATGAGGATGACGTTGGCCGTGCCGATCGCGTCGATGAGCGCGTCTTTGTTGGTGATCGCGTCGTGGCAGAGATGCGTGACGATGACGATGGGCGCGTCCTTTGGGGCCTTTGCGAGTTCGCTGCGGAGAGTTTCGAGCGATTCCGCCGTGAGTGGCTGCGCAGGCTCCAGGCTCGCGTCGAAGGCGGACCACAGCATTATGAAGCGCACGCCGCCCGCGTCGAATGGGTAGCTGAGCGCCCCGTGGCGCGCGATCGCCCACTTTTTCATGGTGTCGGAGGGCTGGAGGCCGCCGTCGTCGTGATTGCCGATGACGTCGTAGGCGGGAAACTTGAGCCGGTTTTTCAGGAGATCGTCATACGTCTTCATCGCGGCGTAGGTCGGCCATTCCGTGATGTCGCCCGCGCCAAGCACGAACTCGGGGCGCGCGACTTTACCGCGGATCTTTTCGGGATATGGCGTCCCCTCCATCACGTTCATCGCATCTACAAAGGGGATCACATGCGCCGCGGCTCCGCTGGTTTCGATGTGCTGATCCGACCATCCGAAGAACGTCAGGCCGGCATCGCTCGCCACGTCCTGCGCCACTCCCGGAGCGACCGCGAGCGAGAAGAGCGCGAGGACAGCGAGCAGCACTCGGAGCGAGAACGATCGTTTCATCACACTGATGCTTACCCACCTGCCGCCCTGGGAGATGAGCGCGAAGCGCGGCATCGCGTGAGTCTTACTGCGCGGTGAGCGCTTTCTCGATCTGTCCGGCGAGGACCGTGGAGTCGGGCTCGGTGTCTGAATCGAAGCGGGCGAGGAGTTTGCCGTCCTTGCCGATCAGGAATTTGCCGAAGTTCCACTGAATGTCTCCGGGCATCGGAGAGCCCTTCCCAGTCAACTCGCGGAAGAGCGGGTGCTGCTCGGGGCCTTTGACGTGGATCTTCGAGAACATGGGAAAGGTGACATTGAACTTCGAGGTGCAGAACTGCTTGATCTCAGCATCGGTGCCGGGTTCCTGCGCGCCGAAGTCGTTGGCGGGAAAGCCGAGCACGGCGAAGCCCTTGTCTTTGTATTTTTTCCAGAGCGTCTCGAGGCCATCATACTGACGGGTGAAGCCGCACTGGGAGGCGACGTTGACGATCAAGAGCACCTTGCCGGCGTAGGGCTTGAGGGAGGTGTCTTTTCCGTCGATGTCCTTGAGCGGGATGGACGCGAGTTCCGGCGCCGCGTGAGAGATGGATGCGAGCATCGGGAGGGTGAGAGCGAGGGTGAGGGTGGTGAGGAGGTTCATGGGTGAAGTTGTGGGGAGTTATTTTTGGAGTAGGAGACAGATGCCAGCGACCAACGCCAGTAGCGGAAGTAGAATGTGGAGCTGACCGAGATTGATCCCGAACAGACCCATGAGGCCTATGACAACGAGGTAGATCGCGAGGAGGATAATGCCGAGGTTTTTGGGACGGTTCATCGTGTGGGAGCCACCATTTCAGGAACGCGTCTCAATGTCATCCAGCGAAGCCCACAGGCCAGCTCACCGAGTCCCCGGTGGTCCACTCACTCCGCGCTCGGTGGTGGGACGAGCGAGGCGATGTCGATCCCGTAGCTCCGCCGCGTAGGCGTGCCGCTGCCCCCCGCTGCGATTCACTGCCCGAGCGCTGATGCCCCATTTTCTCCTCCTCCCATTCCTCGCCGCGGCCACCGGACATTCGGATCACAAAGTCGCGATCTTTTTCACCCAGATCGCGCTGCTCATCCTCGTGGGCCGCCTGCTCGGCGAGGCCATGCAGCGCATCGGCCAGCCCGCCGTCATCGGCCAGCTCCTCGCGGGCATCATCCTCGGGCCGACCGTCTTCGGCTCGCTGTGGCCCTCGCTCCAGCAGACCATTTTCCCCACGGCCTCGGCAGACCGCCAGATGCTCTCCGCCGTCTCGGAACTCGGCGTGCTCATGCTGCTTTTGCTCACCGGCATGGAGACCGATCTCGCGCTCGTGAAGCGCGTTCGCCGCACCGCCGCCATCGTCTCCGCGGCCGGCATCATCATCCCCTTTGCCTGCGGTTACGCGCTCGGCGAGCTGCTTCCCGCGAGCATCCTCCCCGATCCAGAGCGCCGCCTCATCACGTCGCTTTTCCTCGCCACCGCGCTCTCCATTTCCTCG
Organism: Chthoniobacterales bacterium; assembly: GCA_038207335.1. Taxonomy (GTDB): domain Bacteria; phylum Verrucomicrobiota; class Verrucomicrobiia; order Chthoniobacterales; family Chthoniobacteraceae; genus CAIURC01. Next base: position 76,348 of record JBBQZX010000010.1, read on the forward strand.
GTGAAAATCGTGGCCGCGGTGCTCCGTGAGGTCGATTTTCTCCGGCGCGATCTCGGCCAGATCATCCTCGCTGCGGCGATCCTCGACGACACGATCGGCTGGACGATCCTTGCCTTCATCGGCGGCGTCGCGGCGCATGGCAAAATCGTGCTCGGCCCTGTGCTCATCAGCGTCTGCGGCACGGTCGTCTTCCTCGCCGTCTGCTTCACCGTGGGGCATCGCTGGGTTGCGCGCATCATCCGTTGGGCAAATGACCGGCTCATCATGGAGATGCCCGTCATCAGCGCCATCCTCGTGCTCATGATCGCTCTGTCGCTCCTCACGGATTTGATCGGCGTACACACTGTCCTCGGCGCATTCGTGGCGGGCATCATGATCGGCCAGTCGCCGATTTTGACGAAGCACATTGAGGAGCAACTGCGCGGCCTCATCGTGGCGCTTTTCATGCCCGTCTTCTTCGGAGTGGCCGGCCTTTCCATCAATCTGAAGGTCCTCGCCGATCCGCAACTCCTCGGCCTCGCCGTGCTCGTCATCGGCATCGCGAGCATCGGGAAGCTCGGCGGCTGCTACGTCGGCAGCCGGCTCGCGCGCTTGAATTCGCGCGAGTCGCTCGCCATTGGCCTCGGCATGAATGCGCGCGGCTCCACCGAAGTCATCCTCGCCACCATCGGCCTCGCGATGGGCGTGCTGAACCAGCGCCTCTTCACGATCATCGTCCTCATGGCGGTCGTCACCACGCTCATCATGCCGCCGCTGCTGCGCTGGGCGCTCGCGCGAGTGCAGACGCGACCGGAGGAAAAGGAACGCCTCGAAACTCAGGAAGCCGAACTCAAAGACCTCATGCCGAAAATCGAACGCGTCCTCGTCGGCCTCGACGCCAGCCGTGAAGCGCGCCTCGCCAGCCAGCTCGCAGGCTGGCTCGTCGGCGCGCGTCGGCTCACCGCGACTGTCGTCGATTCGGGTGGCGGCGAGAACGGCCCAGCGGAATCCGTGCGCACCGCCGCGACCGAGGCGGGGCTCGCGCTCTCCGCCAGCGATGCGGAGAAAATCGCGACTGCATCCGAGACCGTCGGCGCTTCCGAAAAAGCGCCCACCAAACCCGCGCCGAGCAAGGACATGATCGCGATCCACTTTGTCCAAGAGCAAAGCCCCGAAGTGGCGATCCTTGCCGAAGCAGGGAACGGCTACGGCCTCCTCGTGCTCGGCCTCGACGGCGCGCGCGGCATCTCGCCCGCCGTCGAGAAAATCGTCCGGGATTTCAATGGCCCAGTCGCCGTCCTGCTGAACGCCTCTGGCAACCCGGCGACTTCGCGCACGCCGCTCGAAAAGATTTTGGTGCCCGCCACCGGCGCGGACTACTCGCGCTTCGGCGCGGAGGTCGCAGTCGCGATTGCAAAAGGCTGCCGGGCCTCGATCACCGCGCTGAACGTCTCCGCACCACCCGCTGAAAGCGAGCTGCTGCGCCGCCCCGAAAAACTTCTCCGCACCGGCCGCGCGCTCCTCGCGGACATCGCCGCGCTCGGCCAGCGAGAAGACGTGCGCGTCGTCACGAAGACGCTCGTCAGTCCGGCGAAAGAACGCGCGATCCTGCGCCAGGCACGCCTCGGAGGACACCAGCTCATCGTCCTCGGCACCACCGCCACATCCGCCGGCGAGCTGCACTTTGGCCAGAGCGCCGAGGCGATCATTGCCAGCGCCCCCTGCCCCGTCCTCATCGTGAAATCGTAGCGCGGAGTCGGCAGATTCCGTTTGCCCGCGAGTCCCACGCGCGAAGAACCTCCCATCATGCCGCGCCTCTCCCTCCTCCTCGCCGCCTTCGTCTGCCTCTCCACGAATCTCCCCGCAGCCGAGGACAAGCCGCGTCCGCTCATGCGCGATTTTATCGGCATGTGCGTTCACACCGTGCAGTTCAAGCCACAGCTTTACGCGCCGGTCACGAGCGTCGTCCGCGACTATCATCCGCTGAAATGGGACATCGGGGATGACACGAGTTACGCGACGAAATTCCCGATGGCGCGCAACGGCGTCGATTGGGGGAAGATGTATGGTGGCTGGAAAATGGACGGATATCGGATCGAGGCGAGCATCCAGTTCGACGACATCCCGGCCACCGAATGGCGCGACCTCCCGCGCGATGCCGCGGCTTACGGCAAGAGCTTCGCGAGCTTTTTCGGCCCCTCTCACGAAGCTCTCGTCGAGGCCGTGGAGATCGGAAACGAACCCGGAAAATACGACGACGCCACCTACCGCACACTCTTCACCGCGATGGCAGGCGGCGTGCGCGAGGGCGATCCGAAAATGCGCATCGCCACAGCCGCCGCAGACCTGCGCGGGAGCAGCCGCTACTTCCGCGGCATCGAAGTCTTCGCCGGTCTCGAAAGCCTCTACGACATCGTCAACATCCACACCTACGCCGACGCCGGCGGCTGGCCCACATGGCGCCGCAGCTACCCCGAGGACAGCGCGATCGAGTTCCTGAAAATCATCCGCGACACCGTGAAGTGGCGCGACGAAAAAGCGCCCGGCAAGGAAGTCTGGATCACCGAATTCGGCTGGGACGCCTCGACGAAACTCGCGCCAAAAGAAGGCGACTTCGCAAAGTGGGAAGGCTCCACCGAGCAACAACAGGCGCAGTGGATCGTGCGTGCCTACATGGTCCTCGCACGCGAGCGAATCGATCGCGCATACCTCTATTTCTTCAACGACACCGACGACGCGCACGTCCACGGCTCCTCCGGTCTAACCCGCAATTTCGAGCCGAAGAAATCATTCTACGCCGTCGCACAACTCCAGCGCGTGCTAGGCGACTACCGCTTCACCCGAGCCGTGCGCGAGGATGCGAACGACGGGTACATCTACGAATTTGAAAACACTGCAACCCCGCCGCAAAAGGTCTGGGCCGCGTGGCGTACCAAGGGCGTTGAAGCGGCAATGACGCTGCCAAAACTCGAGGGCGCAAAGGTCGAAAAAGCCGAACGGATGGCCGATAGCGCTACCAGCCCTGGATCGCCCAAATTCGTCAACCAGCCCGACGGCACCGCGCAGATCGACGTGGGAGAAAGCCCGGTCTTTCTCTGGCTTGCAGACGCTCCGCACTGACGGCTCGCGTGCCGGTCGCCATCTTTCCAGAAGGTGACAACTTCGTGACTTGACCGGTTTTCCGTTGCGCAGTCCCCGTGTGGCACCACGCTGACGCCATGAAGCTTCCCCCGTTCCCCACGGCGTGCGGCGTGATCGCCGCTGTGGCGCTTGCTGCGGGCTCCGCGTTTGCAGACACCGTCGAGCTCGCGCTCGATCTCAATCCCGGCGCGCGCGGCTCCGGCCCATCGTATCTCGTCGCCTATCGCGGCGAGATTTTCTTTCGCTCGAACAGCGATTTGCAGGACGTCGAACTCTGGCGCTTCGATGGCACCACGGCAGCGCGCGTCGCCGACATCAACCCAAACGGCAGCTCCACCCCCACCGACCTGACCGTCGCCAACGACACGCTCTACTTTACCGCGAATGACGGCAGCGGCCCGCGCCTGTGGTCGTGGAATGGGATCGCGGTCACCAAAGTCGCAGCGGCGATCTCCGTGCAGAATCCGGGAGAAATGATCGCGTTCAAAGGGGATCTCTATTTTCGTGGAACGCGGTTCTCCGATGTCGGCACCGAGCTCTTTCGCTACGACGGCAGTTCGCTGCAAGTCATCGACATTTACCCCGGCACCGGCAGCGGGTACCCCCAGCATTTCGCGGAATACAGCGGCGCGCTCTATTTCAGCGCCGACGGCCAACCGGGACAAGGCTCCGAGCTGTGGCGCTACGACGGCACGACGCTCTCGAAGGCTGGCCAGAACATCAACCCCGGCAACGGCTCCGCGCCCGCCTGGCTCACCGTCTTCGCCGGGAAGCTCTACTTTCAAGCATACGAGCCTGCGCACGGCAACGAGCTGTGGAGCTTCGACGGCACCACATCCCAGCTCGTCGCCGATTTCGTCCCCGGTTCGCAGGGCTTCGATCCGAGCGGGCTTACGGTTTTTGAGAACGCACTCTACTTTGCAGCGAACGACCACACTCCCGCTGGCATCGAGCTTTGGAAATTCGACGGCACGCAGTTCGCGATGATCGCCGATATCAATCCGAATCTTGCTTCCGGCGGCGACGATTTCCTCGCCGATTCGACGCCCTCGGACTTCGCCATTCATCGCGGAAAGCTCTACTTTCTCGCGACCGACGGCTCGCACGGCAGCGAGCTGTGGGTCTATTCCGGCAGCGGCGCGCCGCAGATGGTCGCCGACATTTACAGCGGCAGCTACGGGTCGAATGGAAGCGGGCTGCGCGCGATCAACGACGGCCTTTTCCTCGCCGCCGACTCCGGCGATGGATTCGGGCAGGAGCTTTACCGGCTCGTCCCCTCGCCCGTCACGGACACGGATGGCGATGGAATGCCAGACGCTTACGAAACCGAGCACGGGCTCAATCCGGCGCTCGACGACGCCGCGCTCGATCTCGATGGCGATGGCGTGAGCAACGGCGGCGAATACGCCGCCGGCTCCGATCCCGCGAGCCCGCCCTCCGCGTTCCGCGCCGAACTCGATGGCACCTTCCGACTCTCGTGGCCCAGCGTGCCCGGCAAGACCTACCTCGTCACCGCCGATACCGGTGCCGGCTTTCAGCCCTTCGAGACGGTGAGTGCGGCGCCCGCTCCCGCGGATCGCACGGTTTTAAAAGTCGCGCCGCCCGCGAGTGGAGCATTGCTTTTCCGAATCGGCATCGCAGCGGAAGCGCAGTCTCTTGCCGCAGCGGCGCTCGCGCCGACCATCCCGCAGGCGGCGAAAACGGTGAAGCCCGTGAAAAAAAGTGCGGCCCACCGCCGCGTGCGTCGCCGCTAACTTTCCAAGGCGGCAGGCAGCCGCTCACGATCAAAGAGCCTCGAATTTGTAGCCGAATTCGCGGACGGTTTTGATATGCTGCGGCGTGACGGGGTCGGGTTCGATCTTTGCGCGGAGGGCGTTGATGAAGCGGTCGATGCTGCGCAACGTGACGCTGCAATCGTAGCCCCAGACGCTGCTCATGATGGTGTCGCGGCTGAGCGCGCGGCCCGCATTCGTGACGAGATATGCGAGCAGATCGAACTCCTTTGGCGAGAGCGGGACGTCGTTCCCGGCTCGGGTGAGCGTGTGCGCTGCAGTGTCGAGTTGGCATTTTCCAAACTCGAAAACGTGTGAGGCTGGGAGACGCCGACGGCGCAGGACCGCGTCGGCGCGGGCAAGCAGTTCCTTGATGCTGAATGGCTTCGTGACGTAGTCGTCTGCGCCGAGTTTCAGGCCGAGCACGATGTCGGAATCCTGGCCTTTCGCAGTGAGCATGATGACGGGCATCTCGAGCTTTTCCTCGCGGAGGAAGCGGCAGATTTCGTAGCCATTCACCTTCGGCAGCATCAGGTCCAGGATGATGAGGTCGGGCTGGATTTTGAGCGCGGTTTTGAGCCCGGCATCGCCATCCGCGGCGGTGGCGACGCGGTATCCCTCGAACTCGAAATTGTCCTTCAGCCCGCGCAGCATGGCGGGGTCGTCTTCGATGATAAGGACGGTTTCGGTGCGCGCGTGCATCCTCGGATTCTACGCGACGGGCAAGGTGAAGGTGAAGGTGCTGCCGCGATTTTCCTCGCTGGTGACTTCGATCTTCCCGCCATGCGCGGCGACGATTTCGCGGACGATGCTGAGGCCGAGACCACAGCCTTCGCGGGTGCGCGAGAGCTTTTGGTCGGCTTGAAAAAAGGGGTCGAAGATGTGCCGACGGTCGGCTTCGGAGAGACCGATGCCGTTGTCACTGACGGCGAATTTCACGCCTGCTGATTCCGCGGAAACGTGCAGTCCGATCTGCTTCTCGGTGCCGGAATATTTGAGCGCATTTTCCAGGAGATTGGTGAGGACCGTGACGAGTGCGTCGCGGTCTCCGCGCACCTCGGGAAGGCCGCTTTCGATTTCTTCGCGGAACTCGCAGTCGGGAACAGTGAGCCGCGAAGCAAGCATCTGTGAGGCTTGCGCGGCGATCGAGATCGGCGCGAGCGATGCGAAATCGAATTTCCTACGGCCACTTTCCAACCGCGAGAGGGCTAGAAAATTCTCGGTGAGACGGCTGAGGCGCAGGTTCTCCGCCGCGATGAGATCGAGATATTCGGCCTGCTTTTCGGCTTCCGGACAGCGGCCCTCGCGGATGGTATCGACGAGCATCCGCATGGAGCTCAGCGGCGTGCGCAGCTCGTGCGCGATGGTCGCGAGCGATGTGCTTTTCAATTCATGCAGTCGGAGCTGCCGCGAGACCGTGAGCCCAGCGGCGGCTGCGATGCCGCAGATCGCCACTACCGAGATGAGCGCGGTCCATGCGTAAATTTTGAACTGGTCGCGCACCTCGTCGCGGATGGCGGAATCATCCACCAGATAGAGCTGCGCCTGCCACGCGGGTGGCGCGACTTTCAACCACGCCTGCGCGATGAGCCGGCCCGGCGGCGAGGCCGGACCGGCGACAATTTTCCCGCTGTCGTCGCGGATCGCGACCTCGATCTCACGGTCGAAAAGCGTGCGGTAAAATGCGCGCACGTCCTCCGATTTTGGCGGCGCGGCGCGCGCGGCGAGATGCTTCGCGAGGGAGGCGTCGGCGCTGCCGAGCGTCTCGCGATACACATTCGCCGCGCGCTCCATCGCGGCGTCGCGCTCGCCGTGGAGGGCATCGGTCATGAAGCGCAGCATGAGCACCATCGGGATGAATGGCACGAGGACGAGCAGCAGCAGGAGCGCGCGAAGCTGCTTGGGTTTGATTTCGTGCGGGGTCATCGGGAAGTGGCTTGCGCGCAGGATTCAGCGGGCGGGCTCGAGGAGCTTCACGTCGCTGCCCATGTAGTCGCCGACTTGCAGGGCGTTCTTGGATTTGTCGTCGGCGCGCGGGATGTAGCGCTGTGTGGCGGAGCCGAGCAGCGGGACGATGTGCGCGCTGATGTCGGAATTGACGACGATGGCTTTGCGTCCTTTCCACAAGCCGCCGAGGTCGCCCTCACGGTCGGAGTAATGGCCGGAGCCGTCGGTGGCATCGGCGATGAGCGGCCACGTCGAGGTGGAGCTGGTGCCGAGGCCTGAGACGTAGGCCCAGTGGTTTTCGCCACGCTCGAGCATCTGCGCAGGCGTCTCCAGTTTGTTGTCGGCGCTCGGACCGGCTTTCGACCCGGCCACGGTGAAGACTTTTTCATTGTCGAGATACACCGGGATGAGGCTGCGGAAGGCGTCGTTGGATGTGACGATTTCCTCTTCGTAGATGTTGCGCTTGGTGGGATAGACGCCGTCGTAGTCGCCGGCATACATGCGCAGCGCGAGGCCGATTTGGCGCGCGCTGTTGAGCGCCGCGGCCTGTTTGCCGTTCATGATCGCGTTGTTGTAAACGGGCATCGCGATGCCCGCGAGGATGGAGATGATGCTGATGACGACGAGGAGCTCGATGAGCGTGAACGCCGCCTGGAGGATGCTTTTTTTCATGGCACTGAGGGTCTTTCTATGTTGCTGCATTTTTGTGCGCGCACCGCGGGATTACGGCGCTGCGATGCGTAAAGACTCCCCTGCCCGTGTTATGGATTCGTTACCGAGCGATGCGGGTTCGGTTCTTTTTTTGGAAAGGTCGCATTGTGCGCCGCACGGGATTTTGGAGAATCAGGGGATGCGTCCCTCTTTCCCGCTGCTCCTCTGCGCTCTCGTCGGCACCTCATCGCTCCGCGGCGCGGAGACTCTGCGGGAGACGGCTGGCAAGCGGCTCCTGGTGGGCTGCGCCTTGGCGACGCGCGACCTCGGCGATGCAAAGCTCACCGCGCTGGCGACGGAGCAGTTCAGCTGCATTACCCCCGAGTATGAGTTCATGCCGGAGAAGCTGGTGGATGACGCCGGAAAGTTCACTTTCGAGACAGCGGATCGCGTGGTCGCGTTTGCGGAAACGCATCACCTGCCGGTCTTCGGCCACATGCTCGTCTGGCATTTCGTGACACGGAAGTGGCTCTTTGAAAGTCCCGATGGAAAGCCGCTGCCGCGCGAGAAGGCGCTCGCGAATTTGAAGACATACATCGACGGCGTCGTCGGGCACTACAAAGGGCGGATCAAAGCGTGGGACGTGGTGAACGAGGGCATCAGCGACAAGGACGGCGAGTATTTGAAGGACACGCCTGCGCTGCGGGCGATCGGCGAGGATTACATCGAGAAGGCGTTCGAGTTCGCGCACGCCGCAGACCTACAGGCCGAGCTTTATTACAACGACTACAACATCGAGCAGGGCGGCAAACTCGACCGGACGCTGAAGCTCGTCCATGCGCTCCAGCAGAAAGGCGTGCGGCTCGATGCAGTGGGAATCCAAGGCCACTGGCTCATCGACTGGCCGCCGACCGACACGATCGAAAAGGCGATCGACGCGCTCGCGGCGACAGGGGTGAAAGTGATGGTCACGGAAATGGATGTCGATCCGCTGCCGCGCAACGTGAGCGGCGCGGACATGGCGCAGGCGGAAAAAGGTGCGAACCCCTACCCCACCAGCCTGCCGCCCGAGGTGCAGGCGAAGCTCGCGAAACGCTACGGCGAGATCGTCGCCGCGATCGTGCGGCATCCTTCGGTGACGATGCTCGGCTTCTGGGGAATCCACGACGGGCGCTCATGGCTGAACGACTTCCCGGTGAAGGGCCGCACGAATTACCCGTTGCTCTTCGATCGCCAATATCAGCCGAAGCCGGCCTTCGAGGCCGTAATCAAGGCACTGAAAGCGGTATAAGCCGCCTACTCGAGGTCGGTGACGGCACCTTCGCTGGCGGTGCGGACGTGGCGGGCGTATTTGGCGAGGACGCCGCGCGTGTATGTCGGAGCGGGGGCTTTCCATTTGGAAAGGCGCTTGTCGATTTCGGCTTGCGGGAGGTCGAGATCGATGACGCTTTTCCTGGCGTCGATGGTGATGCCGTCGCCGTTTTTCACGATCGCCAGGGGACCGCCGAGCGCGGCCTCGGGCGTGATGTGGCCAACGACGAAGCCATGCGAGCCGCCGCTGAAACGCCCGTCGGTGATGAGCGCGACTTCTTTGCCGAGGCCCTTGCCCATGACGGCACTGGTCGGGGAAAGCATCTCGCGCATTCCGGGGCCGCCGACGGGGCCTTCGTGGCGGATGACGATGACGTGCCCGGATTTCACGGTGCCGTCGAGGATGGCGGCGAGGGCGGTCTGTTCGTTTTCGAAGACGATCGCTTTGCCGGAAAATGTCAGGCCCTCTTTGCCGCTGATTTTTGCGACCGCGCCGCCGGGGGCGAGATTGCCGTGGAGGATGACGAGGTGGCTGTCGGCTTTGATCGGGTCGCTGAAGGGGCGGATGATTTCCTGGCCTTTCGGGTAGCCTTTGGTGCGCTTGAGATTCTCGGCGACGGTCTTGCCGGTGACGGTCATGCAGTCGCCGTGAAGGATGCCTTCATCGAGCAGCATTTTCATGAGCGGGATGATCCCGCCAATGGCGACGAGTTCGCTCATGAGGAAACGGCCGCTCGGCTTGAGATCAGCCAGCACAGGGACTTTGCGGCCGATGCGGGTGAAGTCGGCGAGGTCGAGTTTGACGCCCGCGCTGTGGGCCATCGCGATGAGATGCAGGACGGCATTCGTAGAGCCGCCGAGCGCAATGACGACGGTGATCGCGTTCTCGAAGGCGTGCTTCGTCATGATGTCGAGCGGGCGGATGCCCCGCTTGATGAGATCGAGCACCGCGGTGCCTGCGGCGCGCGCATCGGCGGCTTTGGCGGGCGAGACGGCGTTTTGCGCGGAGCTGTTTGGAAGGCTCATGCCGAGCGCTTCGATGGCGCTGGCCATGGTATTGGCGGTGTACATACCACCGCACGAACCGGCGCCGGGGATTGCCTGCTCCTCGATGGTCTGGAGTTCGCGCTCGTCGATTTGCTGGTTTGCAAATTGTCCCACCGCCTCAAAGCAGCTCACGACATCGAGATTTTTGTCGGTGAATGCCTCGCGCCGCTCTTTGCGGAGACGCTTCTCCGCGAGGACGCCGGTGATGCAGCCGGGCAGGATCGTGCCGCCATAGACGAAGACGCTCGGGCGATTGATGCGCGCGATGGCCATGAGGCAGCCGGGCATATTTTTGTCGCAACCGCCGATGGCGACGAGGCCGTCGAAGCCTTCGCAGCCCATGACCGTCTCGATCGAATCGGCGATGACTTCGCGCGAGACGAGCGAGTATTTCATCCCCTCGGTGCCCATCGAGATGCCGTCGGAAATGGTGATCGTGCCGAAGATGAGCGCCTTGCCGCCGGCACCGTTCACGCCGGCTTCCGCCTGCCGCGCGAGGCCGTCGATGTGCATGTTGCAGGGAGTGACCATGCTCCACGTGGATGCGATGCCGACTTGGGATTTCTTGAAATCGTCGCGCGTGAAGCCGACCGCATGGAGCATCGCGCGGCTGGCGGCGCGCTCGTAGCCATCGACGACGGTGGAGGAGTGGGCGCGGTGGAGCGATTTGCCGTCGGTCTTGGCGGCGTTTTTGCGGGGTTTCGGCGCGAAGTTACTCATTGGTAAAAGGGGCGTGGAAATTAGCGGGCGAGTCGTGCGGTGGCAAGCACGCGGGCTGGGCGACTAAAGAGATATCTGATCACCGAACAGCCTTTCAAAGTTGGCTTCGATTTGCTGGGCGAGGGCCTCGGAGGAGGCGCCGCGAAGTTCGGCGAGAGTGGTGTAGGCGAGTTCGATGTTCGCGGGATGGCTGAGCGCTTTTCCGTTGGTGTCGGTGAGCGGGTCGCGTGTACGCGCGGGCGGCGGAGCCATGTCGGGCGCATCGGTCTCGACGAGGAGTCGGTCGGCGGGGAGGTCGTGGAAGATGTCGCGGATGGCGGCTTTTCTTTCGTGGAGAAAGTAGGACGAAAAGGAGAAGTGCGCGCCGCGGTCCAGGAAGCCTGAGACCATCTCGGCGGGGCCGCCGAATGCGTGGAGCAAGAAGCCGCGCGCGGGCACCGGTCGCTCGCGGATCAAGTCCCAGAGCGGGCCCCACGCTTTTAAGCAGTGGATCGAGGCGGGAAGATTGCGCTCGGCGGCGAGGGCGAGTTGCCACTCGAATGCCTCGATTTGACGCGGCAAATCGTGCGGCTCGATCCAGCGGTCGAGGCCGATTTCACCGATGCCCGCGCGCGCATGCGCATCGAGTTTTTCGAGCAGGCGCTCGCGCCAAACGGCGGATGCATTTTCGACGAACCACGGATGCAGCCCGAATGACGGCACGATCCAATCGTGCTCAGCGGCAAGCCGCGCAACGTCGTTCCAATCGGCCTCGCAAGTGCCATTCACGACCGCACGGTATCCGTCGAGATGCGCGAGCCTCTCGAAAATCTCAGCGCGATGCGGGACGAGGCGCGCATCGTGCAGATGGTTGTGGGCGTCGAGAAAAGTCACGCTCTGAGCGATTGCGCCGCGAATTCGCGGATCGCGCGCCGCAGCGATTCGAGGCCGATGCGGCGGGTGTGGGTGAGTTGCGCAGTAAGGCCGAGCTTTTCCAAAATGTCGCCATCGTGCGCGACGATCTCGACTGGCGGGCAAGCGGTAAACACTTCGCACACCAGCGCCGCGAGACCGCGGACGAGCGTGGACTCGGCATCGACGCGGAAGTGGCACACCTCGCCGTCGTGGTCGCAAAGCAGCCAGACGCGGGAGATGCAGCCCTGCACGCGGTTGGCCTCGGTGCGGTGCTCAGTGTCGAACGGTGGCTCATTTTTCACTCGATCGACGACTGCGGCGAGGCGCTCGTGCGCGTCTTCGATGATGCCGATGCGGCGGACGAGGCGCTGCTCGTTTTCAAAGACCAGCATCGCGCGCTACCGCAGACGGATGAAGACGTCGTCGGTGTCCTGGCCGGACGCGCCGTTGTCGATGAGCGCGGGTCCAGCGGCGAGGTCGATGGCTGCCGCGCCGGGGATTTTCAAGCTCTTGATCGAGGCGGCTTCGATGACGGACGCGAGCGGATTTCCCGCGTTGTATGCGCCAGTTGCGCCGGTGAAGAATTTCAGAGCGCCGATGCTGCTGCGGGTTCCGCTAGCAGCGCCGAAGCCGGCGACCGCGTCGGCGTCATCCGCAAATCCGCCCGCACCCGGGGCGATGCCAGCGGCGGCCGTGGAGGCGATGAAGGCGCCTTTTTTCGACGTGATCGCGGCGATGCTGGCGGAGTGCTGAAAGAGGTCGTCGCCACCACCGATCGCACGGTCTGCGCCGAGCAGCGCGCCGGCAAGGATCCTGACCGTGTTGATGTCGCCGGCGGCGGTGAGCTTTCCGATGCTGCCGCCCGCTGCGATGACGCTGGAGGTGAGCGCACCGGAAACCGTGAGCGCGCCGAGCGACGCATTCCGAAGCCGTCCGGCGGCGGCTTTCGAGGAATCGGCGCTGAGCGCCGCGACGTCGAGCGCCTGCCCTGCGAGGATCATGCTGTTGGTTAGCGTGCCGAACTCCGAGGTCGTTGAGGTTACTTTGATCGAGCCGATTTTGCCGTCAGAAATGACGCTTAGATTCGACGCCTGAAAGCCGGTCGCGTCGCCGCCGAGCGTGATATTTCCGATACTTTCGGTCGCGATGTAGGCAGCGAACTGCACCGCGCGCACGTCGGTGCCGGAGTTCTTTGCGTGGCCGACGGTGATCTTCGTCGCGCCGATGGTCGCGGCGCTGAATGTGACGCCGTCGAGGCCGAGCGCGGCGCCGCCCTGCCCGCCGAGCGACACGCTGATATTGCCGATCGAGCCGGGCACATTGCCCGCATCCAGCGCGGTGAATGTGCTGTTGCGAATGCCGGTGAGATCGACGCCGGAAGCGTTTTTATCGGCGGTGAGTTTCACGCTCAGGTTGCCGATTTTCGCGGCTTGAATGTGGACGTTCTCAATGCCGGTCGTGCTGCCCTGGAGTTTGCCGAGTTTCACGTCGATTCCGGAGAAATTCCCGGGCGTCGTGAGTTCGTAGTTTTGCAGGACACCGGAGAGCGTTTTGATTTTTCCGAGCAGCCCATCGGTCGTGACGATTGAGTGGTCGTTCACGCCGCCGGTCTGCGTGCCGAGGAAGGAAAACGCGGTGATGCCGGCGATGCTCGGCGCGCTGAGCGACCCGTTGAAGGAGCCGCGGATGTTGAGTTTTTTCAGCGGCGAAAGTGAGACGACGCTGCCGGTGAAATCGCTCGCGACGGTGAAGACGGCGACGCCTTTCGCATCGTCGTCGGTGAGCGTGAGCGTGCCCGCGAAGCCTTCGCCGCCGTTGCCAACCGTCACTTTCCCGAGGCTGCCCGCTGTGATGCTCGCGCCGGCGAGGAACGCATCGGCATCGAACGCGACGACATTTCCCTCGATGACGCTGCCGCTGCTGCCCCAAGAGCCGTCCTCGATGGTCATCGTGCCGACATTGGCAGTGGTGTTTTCGCCGTTGTGCAACTTATCGATCTCGAGGATCGCGTAGAAATCGCCGGTCTGGACGTTGAGATTCCCAATCGACTGCGTGGTGCGGATGTAACCGATCGAGTCCCAGCGATGGATGAGGATATTATCGAGTCCGCCGCCACCGACTCCGCCGGCCGTGCCGTCGCCGATGACGTTGATTTCCACGCCCGCACCGAGGACGTCGTGGATGAGAATATTGGGCCGATTATTGTAGGTATCGGAGGCGGTCTTGTTGTTCGGGATATTGTAGGGGAGATTTCCGCCGAGGTGCAGAATCGTATTCGGAGCGATGTCGTAAAGCCGCAGGGCGATGACGCGCCCGCCGATTTCGAGGTCGGGATCCGTGTCGAAAATACCGCTGCCGAGCGTGCTGTTTTTTGGCAGAAAGAGGGCGCCTAAATCTTCGCTGAACTCGCCGAGGACTTTGCCGATCGTGGTCGTACCGAGGCCGCTGCCGGCCTGTTTGAGTTCGATGATGACATCCGTTTTCAGGGTTGTGCCGGAGAGGTAGAGTGTTTCGAGGTCGGCGAAATCGCTCACGCCGTTTTGAAGCACGATCTCCGCTGAGCCCGGCCCGGAAATGCGGACGGTGATCTCATCTCCGTCGGCATCGTGGAAAGTGCGTGTGTGTGCGGCATCGACGAACGTATCCGGGAGGAGCTGCGAGGCGAAAAAGTTTGCGCCCTTCGCTGTTGAGCTTTTGGCACCGCCGAGGTCGCCTTTTCCCGTGTAGGAGCCGGTGACGAAAAGGAGTCCGCTTGGATCGACCGTCGCACCGTGGATTTCGCCGCGTAGGCTGGTGTCCGAGAAGCCGCCGACGAAGGCGAACGTGCTCGTGAATTCCGCCAGAAAAAATCCGTTCCCGACGAGAGCGATACCGGGGCTTGGATCGAGATCGAGGGACGAATCTGAGTGGCCAATGAGGTAGATGTGGCCATTCGCGTCGACGGTGACGGCGTCTCCCACATCGCGCCCAGCGCCGCCGAAAGTGATCGCGTTGAGCAGATCGCCGGCGCTGCCGATCGAAAGCAGGAAGACATCGCCATTTCCTGCGCCTGACTCCGTGAGCTGGAAATCTCCCATCAGCCCGATGAGCGGCGAGCCGGTGAAGCGCCCGGTGACGAGGAAATTTCCCTGCGGGTCGGCAGTGATCCCTCTCCCGCCGTCATCGCGCGGGCCGTAAATTTCGGTGTGCCAGATGACAGTTCCGTCGCCGCCGGAAAATTTCGCGATGAATGCGTCGGCGTTGAATGGGGTGCCGTTCAAGCGATCGGGGCTGCCGCCGATATTGAAATCCGGCGTGCCGTTGAAGTAGCCGGTCGCGCCGATGTCTCCGTTTATATCGTATGCGAGACCGAAGACGAATGCAGCGGAGTCGGTATCTCCGAGTTGCCGCACCCCGTTGAGAACGCCGCTGTTGCTGTATTCCACGATAAAGCCGTTTCCGTTTCCCGTTGCGTGGACCGCCGTTTCGCTGGTGACGCCGGAGCCGAATTCGAGATCAATGGTATTTTTGAAAGTGCCCGCGATCGCGACGTCTCCGGTCGTCGAGTCATATGCGATCGCTTGCACGAATTCGCTATCGCCAGGCCCGGCGATGGCCCCCGCCCAGCCGACCACGCCGAACCTGTCGTAGTGCGCGAGGAAAATATCGCGGTGCTCGCTGCCGGTCGTGGCGTCAGCGTTGTTCAAAACAATCGGGCTGCCGGATTCGGTCACGGCAAAGATGGCTTTTCCCTCGAACTCGCCCGCGAGAAAAACGCCGCCTGCACCATCGAGCGTGAGCACGAGCCCGAGGACAGGGACAGAGCTGTCAAACGTGAAAGTGGTCTGCACCGCCCGCGCCCAGAGGTATGTGCCATCGCTCGAGTAGGAGGCCACGAAAATGTTTCCGCCCGGGTCGCTGCTCGTGAGATTCGCGACGTTCGGGTCGATTCTCGGGTGTCCGCCGTCATCGAGGAAGCGGACCGGCGGTGCCGGATCGAAATCGACCGTGCCCGAAAACGTCCCCGCGACATAAACGGTTCCGTCGCCATCCGTGACGATTTGCAGCCCGGTCTGATCGCCTGCGCCGCCGAGCGTGAAGCCGTTTTGCACGATCGGCGCGCCCAAATCCCGCGCCGCAAAGCCGTCCGGGAAAAAGCGCGCGACCGCGAAATCCACGCCGCTTTTGCCCTTCACCGTCGTGCTGTCGCCGTCGGGATTCACTTTGAGAGAGCCGTGAAACGAGGTGCCGAAATAGACGCTGCCGTCCGGGCTCAGCGCGAGCAGCCCGGCACCGTCGGTGCTTCCTTTCGTCAGAGGCATCGCGGCGTCGAATCCGCCCCCACCGCTGAGCGTGATCAAAACCTGACCGGTCCCGCTGACCGTGAAATCCGTGTCGAAAAACGCTGTCCCGCGCGTGTCGCTGAGCAGGAAAACTTCACCGTCTGAACGCCGCACGCCAAGCGCCTCGCCGATGACGTCGCTGTTGCCTTCGCCGCTGATTTTGCCCGAGTCGAGATACGTCCCATCCGGCGCGAGTTTCACGAGGAAGAGGCTGCTGTGGCCGGCGGGCGACGTGAGATTTTGCACGCCCGTGCCGGGATCGAAATCAACAGTGCCGAAGAAGCCACCCGTGAAATAGGCATTGCCCGCGGCGTCCGCTGCGACTGCCAGCAGCGTGTTGTCGAAAGCACTCACGTCGAAAGCGCCCGCCCACTGCCAGTTGCCGCCAGAGTCGATTTTCGCCGCCAAAAGCCCGTCCGAACTCACGCTCGTGAGTGTCACCGGACTCGGCGATGCGGAGAAAGTCACCGTCCCCTCAAGTCCCGCGCCGATCAGGATGCCGCCGAGCCCGTCGAGTGCGAGCACCGGATGATCGACCACATTCGATGAGCCGACTGGCGAGCCGTTCGCCGTCGTCTGCGCGACCCATATCGGAAATGCGGGGATCGTCGGCGAATCCGTGTTGTCGAGATTCAGGACGAAAAGATTCGTGTCTCCCGCCTGCCCCGTCACCGTCACGCCGCTGCCAAAATCGAACGTGGAATTTGGCGACTCCGCGTGGAATGTCCCGGCGATGTAAATGAATCCCGTGCCCGCGACCGCGAGGTCCGAGCTCGTGAGATCGACTCCAGCCCCCCCAGGTGCTCCGAAGCTCTGAGACCAGACATAGCGGCCCGTCGTGTCCAAACGCACGAGAAAGACATCGGTCGAATCGCCGAGGTTGAACTGCACGTCCCGCGTGCTGCCGGAATTTCCGACAAGAAACGAAACGAACGAATTGTGCGCGGAATTGAATTCGCCCGAGACGAAAACGTCCCCGCCCGCCGTCACCGCGATCTGCAAAGTTCCGAGGTCGTCATTCGACGAGTTTATCGGATTCACCCACGCAAGCTGGCCGGTGCTCGTATATTTCGCCACGAATCCATCGTGATGCCCTGGCGTCGCCGTCACCAAATAAACGCCCGAGCTGGGATCAAAATCCGCTTTTCCCTCGAAGCTGCCGACGACATAGACATTGCCCGCCGCGTCGGTCGCGATGTCGTCCACGATCTGATCCTTCGCCCCGCCGATCCCGGCGGCAAAAGCCAGATTTGCCGGAGCGATGCGCGCTTCGAGCGGCTCGATGGAGCTGTGGATTCTCTTCTGCGAAAGTGCGTTCATTGCGGACTACTCACCCAAAAACCTCAGTTGTCGAAAGAGAATTTCGCGAAGCAAGGCGCGGCATTTTCAGAAAACGGAAAGTTAGGACAATAGGGTGATTCGAGCGGAGTCGGTTTAGCCTCCTCCGCTATCGCCTACTCCAGCCGCTTCAGCACCGGGATGCGGTAGTTTTCTTTCAGCTCCTCGTCGCCTTTTGCAATCGCAGCGGCATCCAAATAGATCGTCGAGGGATCGCCTTCGAATTCCACTTTGTCCAACCCGTTCACCGCCTTCGCCAACGCGAGCGGCACGTCGCTCAGGCGCTCGATCGCCATGCCGTTGATCTTCGTCACGATCATCTGGTGCAACTCCTCGTATCCGAGCGTGAGTGGTGATGGCAGCACCCCGCTGAGGATCACCACTTTTCGCCCGCCCTCGGGATAAAGCTCGTTCTGCTGGCGATCCAGATAGACGAATTCCTCCGGCGCCTTTTTGATCCAATCATTCCCCCACTCGCGCAGAAACTGCCGCGAAAGCTCCTGTAGCACGAGCCCGCCGAGCACGTAAAACTGCGGCGCGCGGTCGATGATGTAGGGCTCGATCACGCTTTTCTCCGAGCTCTGGTGCGTGATTTTCACCGGCAGCGTCTTACGCGCACCGTCGCGGAAAATCGTGAACTTCAACTCATCGCCGACGAAGTGCCGCGTCGAGACGAGATGTGCGAGCGAGAGCTTTCCGTAATTCGGATCGAGGTAATTCCCGTCCTGATCTACCGCTTCCCCGTCGATTTCGAGCACCACGTCCCCTTCCTTGATGCCCGCTTTTTCAGCTGGTCCGTCGTGCAGAACATCGCTGACATACACGCCACCGCTCGCATTCCCGAGCCCCACGTAGCGGCGGAGTTGCGGATCGCGCGTGATCGAAAACGCCATCCCGGCGCGCCCGAAGCCTTCATACGGCTCCTTCGCTGCGTCTTTCAAAAAATGCTGAATCACCGGCGCCGGCACGATTTCCGCGCTCTTCGTGTTGTTGTCGTAACGCGCGACGAGGCCCGCGAGCTTTCCATCTTTCACAACCGGCAGGGTGAAACTGCTATCGCGAAACTGGAGCGCGACCGTCGCTCGATAGACCAGCAGCGGCGAGCCATCGACCGGATACGGCGTCACCTCCGCGGTCGTCATCGAGCCTTTCGTCACGAGCAAAGTTCCGGTCGATTCGAGCTGCCAGATCGAGAGTTCGTCGCCGACATTCGCGGTCGTGAACCCGACCGACTCGAACGCCGCCATGAACTTCGGGTCGTCGCATTTTAAAATCGCGAGGTTCGCCTCGTAATCGACCACGTCGATCGATGCCGCGACTTTCAGTCCCCCGTCCGGTGCCTCGAATTCCAAATAGTTCGCATTCGCGACGAGTTCGCCCGTCACGAGCACGCGCTTGTCCGCGAGCACCGCGCCGACCGCGCGACGGGAATACGGCTGATGTTTCCCCCACGGACGGATGAAATCCCACGGCTGGTTCGTGACATTGACGCGCAGGACGGACGGCTTCCGGTCCGGCTTCGCGGCAACCGGCGGTGCCGCCTGGCCTTGTATCGGAGCCGGTTGCGCACCGCTCGGGTCTTTCGGCCCCGTCGGCGGCGTGCTCGGCGGAGGCACATCTCCGGGAGGAAGAGGCACCGGTGGCGCGGATGGACGCGGCGCGGGATCAGCGGCGAAAAGCCCAGATGCGGCGAGGAAAGCGGTGAGGAAAATGTGGCGCGAATTCATCTGAAAAGTGGGTGAAAAGTGGAGCGATCAGGAGGCCGTGAGGTTCTGCTCTTCAGGCACGTTGTAGCGTTTTTTGATTCGCTCCCGCGCCGCCTCCACCGCCGCGCGTTCAAGCACCAACGGGCGTCCGACGCCGATGAACTTCAGCACGTAGAACTCCGCCGGCACCGCAAGCGCGTCCGCGAATTCCTTCAACGTCTTCACTTTTTTGCCGTTGATCTCATCCACGATCGCCTCGCGAAATTCCCCAAAATACGTGTTGATCGGGTCGGGCAAAATCGAGCTCAGCACGATCACATCGGGATGCTCCTTGTAGATTTCCTTCGTGATGTAGGCGTCGAAAAAGTAGCTCACGCGAGGGTTCGAGAATGAATACGCCTGCATCAGATTCCGCGACAGCGGCTGAAAAAGCAGCCCGCCAAAAAGCACGTAGGCTGGCTGTTGCTCATACGTATTCGCCTGCATCCCGTACGGCCAGGCGCGCTTGAATTCCACCACGACATCCATCGGCTTCCCCTCTCGCTTGATCGAAAATTTCAGCGAGTCGCCGAGAAATTTCCGCTCCGCCACCTCCGCCATCATCACTCGCTCGCCCTCGAGTTCCACCATTCCGTCGCTCGCCACCGGCAATCCGTCGATCGTCAAAATCACGTCCTCCACTTTCAAAATGCCATCGCACGGTCCGTCCGCCAGCACGTTGCTGACGACCACTCCGCGGTCGTCGTCGGCGAGTCCGTAGGCTTTTCGCTGCGCCGCATTCAGCACGGGAAATGTGGTGATCGACAGGTCCATGTAGCGGTCGTAATGCCCGTCCGCGATGTCGTGCAGGAAGTGTTTGATGACGGGTGTCGGGATCATGTAGCCGACGTTTTGCGCCACGTCGCCGCTGTAGCCCTGAAACGCCACGCCGACCACGCTCGACCCTTGCATTACCGGGCCGCCACTGTTGCCGGGATTGATCGCCGCGTCGATCTGAATGCACAAATGCGAGTCCACTACCGAGTGCGTGTAGGTGCGAAAATCAACGCGCGATACGATGCCGTTTGTCACCGAAAGCCGCTCGCCGCCGATCGGATAACCGAAAACGCTCACGCTCGATTCGATCTCCGGGATGCCGCCGAGTGCGAGCGGTTTCGTGTCCTTGAAAAACGCGGGATCATCGACTTTCAAGATCGCCAAATCGCAGTCGTGCGCGATGTGCTCGACGGTCGCGATGTACTTTTTTGGATCGTTCTCGCGCTCCACCGTGAGGAAGCGCGCATTGCTCACGACATGTGCATTCGTGAGCAACCGGTCCTTTGAAACGACCCAGCCCGTGCCGCTTCCGCCTCCCGTCGAACCGGGCAGCCACGGGATGCGATAATTCGGCTCCTGCGCCGTGTTGGTGATGCGCGCGAGGCTTTTGCGCACTTCATTTGGCAGCGCGGAGGCCGAGGCGGCGAGGGCGAGCAGCGCGAGGAAAACGCGCGAAATCCGTGAAATCATGAGAGCGGAAAGTTGAGGGGAACCGCTCGCAGCGCAATGGAAATCCCGTCCATCGCGCGAGTTGACTCCGCAGCGCTCGCCGCTATTCCTCGCCGCCATGACTCCCCGCCTCCTCGCCTCCGCCGCCCTCATCTGCACACTCGCCACGTCCGCATTCGCCGCAGACGACGCATCCATCGAACCCGAAAATGCAGGTCCCGATTTCGCCGTGCAGGGCGAATACGTCGGCGACAATGCAGCTGCTCAAGTTATCGCGCTGGGCGATGGAAAATTTCACATCGTCGGCTGGGCACACGGCCTGCCGGGCACGACCGACGAGGCGGAGAAAGTCGCCGAACTCGACGCGCAACGCGAGGGCGACCGCATCGTTTTCGCGACGAACGGGTGGAAAGGCTCAATCGAAAACGGCGTCCTCAGCGGCGTATCGCCGGACGGCGATAAAGCGAGCGTGAAGCACACACTGCGCGAATCGCCTGCCGCCGGCGCGAAACCGCCCGCGGGCGCCACGGTGCTTTTCGACGGTACGAATGCTGACGCGTGGGAGGGTGGAAAAGTGGACGACCGGGGCTTTCTGAAATGCGGCACGAAGACCAAAAAGGCGTTCAACGACTTCACCCTGCACATCGAATTTCGCACGCCCTTCATGCCGAAAGCGCGCGGTCAGGGGCGCGGAAATAGCGGCGTTTATTCGCAGGATCGCTACGAGACGCAGGTGCTCGATTCCTTTGGATTGAAAGGCGAGAACAACGAATGCGGCGGCATCTACACGATCTCGAAGCCGCGCGTGAACATGTGCTTCCCACCGCTCTCGTGGCAGACCTACGACATCGACTACGTCGCCGCGAAATACAGCGACGACGGACTGAAAACGAAGAACGCGATCATCACCGTGAAACAAAACGGCGTCCTCATCCAAGACCACGTCGAAATCCCGCACGCAACCGGCAGCGCCGGTCTCACGGAAGGCCCGACGCCCGGCCCGATCGCCCTGCAAAATCACGGAACCCCCGTTTTCTACCGCAACATCTGGATCGTCGAGAAATGACACCGGCACGCTCGTGAAAATCGCCGTCATCGGTGGCGGACCGGCGGGTTTGCGCGCGGCGGAAGTGGCTGCGGAGCGCGGTGCCGAAGTCACGATTTTCGATGCGAAAGCATCGGTCGGTCGCAAGTTTCTCGTCGCCGGTCGCGGCGGCTTGAACCTCACAAAAACCGAGCCGGCTGAGCGCTTCCTTTCGCGCTACAGCGGCCCGGAAACGCCGCCTGAATTGTGGCACTCGCTCATCTCCGAGTTCGACGGCGACGCGCTTCAGCACTGGGCCCGCGGGGTGGGCGTGGAAATATTCACCGCCTCGACCGGACGCGTCTATCCGCGTGATTTGAAAGCCGCCCCCCTGCTCCGCCGATGGGTGCAGCGACTCCGCGAAATGGGCGTTAAATTTGTAACGCACCACCGCTTCACCGGCCTCCACGCGGGGCCGACATGGACGCTCGAATTTCAAACTCCAACCGGTCCGCGCGAACAGCAAACCGACGCTGCAATCCTCGCACTCGGTGGCGGCTCCTGGCCGGAAACCGGCTCGGACGGCGCGTGGACCAGCGCGCTTGAAACGCTCGGAGTTTCCATCCATCCGCTCGCGCCCTCCAACTGCGGATGGGAACTCGAATGGCCCATCACGGTTTCTGCCAAAGCTGAGGGATCACCGCTCAAAAGCATCGCCGTGCGCGCCGGAGATTTGGAAGTGCGCGGCGAACTGCTCATCACGAAATACGGTCTCGAAGGCGGCGCGATCTACGCGCTTGGCACGGCGCTTCGCGCGATGTCCGAGCCGGAAATCGCCATCGATTTCAAACCCACATTTTCTGTCGCGCAGCTCATCGCAAAACTCGGCACCGCGCCGCGCGACACGCTCGCCGAAGCCCGCCAACGCTGGCGTCTCAGCGATGCGGCGCTTGCGATCGTGGCCGGCCGCGGCCCATTTCCAGACGCCGAATCGCTCGCCCGCGAGACGAAAAACTGCATACTCCGCCTCACCCGCCCGCGCCCGATCGCCGAAGCCATTTCATCTGCTGGCGGCGTCCGCTGGAGCGAACTCGACGACTCGCTCATGCTCCGCCGCGCGCCCGGAATTTTCGTCGCCGGCGAGATGATCGACTGGGACGCGCCAACCGGCGGTTATTTGATTCACGCTTGCCTCGCAATGGGGACACGAGCGGGAGCAAGCGCGGCCCGCTGGATTGCAGCGCAAGCCTGAAACCGCATTGCCAACCCGAACCCTCCGCCCTTTCATCCCCCGCAATGAAGCTCCTCCTCGCGCTCACCCTCCTCGCCACTCCCGTCCTAGCCCAGACTCGCTGGGATCAAATGGATCTCGGCCCATTTCACAGCGGCACTTTCCACGTCGATAAAGAAGCCACGGCCAAAGGCATTGCGATCAAAGTCGGCACGCCGGACGACAAGGCGACTGTCCTCTTCGATACTGAACTCCTCCGTGTGAGCGCGGCTTGGACGGGCGGCTTCGTAAAAATCCCGGCGGGTCGCGGCGGACTCGAAGGCCAACTCACCCCCGCGGGCGACGTGAAATTCAAGACAACTTACGCGACCGGCTGGGCGAAAGGCGACATCATTAACGACCCCCGAGACAAGCACCAAGGCCATCTCTCGGCCGATCAGGCAAAGTGGCGCGGCCTCTATTTGAATGGCGACAAAGTTATCCTCAGCTACTCCGTCGGCCTCGGCGGCGTGCTGGAACTGGACGGCTTCGAGACGCGCGGCGCGGCGAAGGTTTTCACCCGCACATTCGAGGTCGGTGTGAATGCGAATGCGAACTCGCTGCTCATCTGCGAGGCACCTGGCCAAGGCTCGGTCGAGGGGAATGTGGCGAAACGGTTCGAGGCGGAAAACGTGACGCTCGCAGGTGTCGTCGGCGCGCCGGAGGGATCGAAAATGGTGACCGGCGATGGCGGTCGTATCTCGCTGAAACTGCCCGCGCTGACAAAGACCGCGACCTTTCAAGTCGTCGTCTGGAGCGGCAAAAACGATGCGCTGCCTGCCGGCACCGATTGGCTAAAAAGCGAACCGCTGCCGAGTCTCGCAGCGCTGTGCAAAGGCGGCGCGCCGCAATGGAACGTGCCGATCGAGACCGCGGGAATTCTCGGCACGGGCGACGACGCGTATGTCGCCGACGAGATCACGCTGCCGGTGGACAATCCTTTCAAGTCGTGGCTGCGGCCCGGCGGGCACGATTTTCTCCCGGACGGTACCGCGGTGCTCGTGAACATCAGCGGCGACGTTTGGCTCGTGAGCGGGCTCGATGAAAAGCTCGAGCACGTGAAGTGGAAACGCTTTGCCACCGGGCTTTTCCAGCCGCTCGGCTGCAAAGTCGTCGATGGGAAAATCTACGTGACGTGCCGCGATCAAATCACGCGGCTCACGGATTTGAATGGCGACGGCGAGGCGGACTTTTACGAGTGCTTCAACAACGACTGCGTGGTGGCGGACAACTACCACGAATTCGCTCTCGATTTGCAGACCGATTCGAAGGGCAACTTTTTCTACGGGAAGGGGTCGCCGTGGACGCCGACGAATATGACGCCGGATCAGGGGACGATCATCAAAGTGAGCGGGGACGGCAGCAAACTGGAGGTCTTCGCGACCGGCGTGCGCGCTCCGAACGGGCTGGGAATGGGGCCGAAAGACGAGCTAACTTTCAGCGATAACCAGGGCCACTGGATGCCCGCGAACCGGCTCAATCTGGTGAAGGAAGGCGGCTTCTACGGGATGACTCCGGCCGCGCACAAGACGCTCACGATGAAGCTCGCGGACGGGACGGAAATCACCGCGAACCCGAGCGATGCGGAGGCGCGAGCGAAATACAAAACGGACTTCTGGGGGAAGGCGGATTCTCCGATTCCATCGAGCGGATACGACGTGCCGCTGTGCTGGGTGCCGATGGAAATCGACAACTCCAGCGGCGGGCAGGTGTGGGTGCCGCCGGGCGCAAAATGGGGGCCTCTCGGCGGACGGATGCTCTTCATGAGCTACGGAAAATGCAGCCTTTTCAACGTGCTCCAGGAGACGGTGAACGGGCTGCCGCAGGGCGGGCTCTGCCGATTCCCGCTGAACTTCAAGAGCGGAATCATGCGCGGGCGTTTCAGTCCAAAGGACGGGCAACTCTATGTGAGCGGGCTGAACGTGTGGCAGTCTAGCGCGTCGAAGGACGGCTGCTTTTACCGCGTCCGCTACACCGGCAAGCCGACCACGGTGCCGGTCGATTTGCATGTGCAAAAGTCGAGCCTGCAACTGACCTTCACCGCGCCGCTCGACGAAAAAAGCGCAACCGATGCGGAGAACTATTCCGTCGATCAATGGAACTATCTGTGGACGGGGAATTACGGCTCGCCCGACGTGTCGGCGCTCGATGCCGGGCGCAAAGGCCGAGACTCGCTGACCATCGCAGGAGTGAATCTTTCGGCCGACAAAAAGACTGTGACGATCGAGCTGCCCGACGTGAAGCCGGTGATGCAAATGAAGATCAAATTCAAGATCAAAGCCGCGGACGGCAGCGCACTCGACAAAGAGATTTTCAGCACCGTAAACGCGGTGCCGGGGAGTTAGCAGCCCATCGGAAACAGATACCAGGGGGGAGGATTGAACTCCCGACCTAGGGCTTATGAGTCCCCCGCTCTGCCACTGAGCTACCCTGGCGAAAGGCCGGGGAAATTAGGCAACGCCCCGCGGCGGTTCAAGCAGAGAAATCAGGAGAATTCAGGCAGCCGAGGCCGAGGGTTTTGCCGAGCCTCACCGGGCAACTTCATCGAAGTCACTCGGTTGAGAGCTTGCTGCGAAGCTCTTCGAGCCAAGCGCGGCCTTCGCGGTCGATCGTGTCGGGGCCGCTCTTGGCTTCGGCGGCGTGGAGGTCGGCCTCGAAGGCGGCGAGTTCGACGCGGCCTTCGTCCATTCTCTTTGCTTGGATCAGCAGTTTCACCAGCTTGAAGCGGATGTTGAGCATTTGATTGGAAGAGCCGAGTCCGGTGTTGGCAGTCGTCCTCGTGGCAGCGAGCGCGAGGCCCTCGCGGAAGTCCTTTTCGGCCTCAGACTCGCGATGAATACGCTGCAAAAAATTACCGGCAAGTAAGTAATTCCACGCGAGTTGTCCGCGCGGTTGGTCAAGCGTTTCGGTGCTGGAATGTTTGTCCGCAGTCGCTGCCTCGACTGCTTTTCGGCCTAGCGCAATCGCATGCTCCCAAGCGGTCGCGAGGTCGGCTTCGGCTTCGGGCGCGAGGAGCTGCGCATATTCACGCCAAGCGACACCAGCCTCGCGCCAGCGGTCCACAAGATGCGACTCACCGGCAATCTTCTCGCGGGCCTCAGCCGCTTCGCGGTGCATTTTGCGCCCTTCGTCCTCGCGCCCTTGCTTGAAAATCGCGAAGCCGAGTTTGATCTCTGTGCCAGCGGCTTCCCACAAGTCGAGCATACGTTCTCCGTCCGTTGGCGCGGACGTGGCGGCATCTTCAAGCTGCTTCAATGATATTCGGAGCAGCGTCTCTGCCTCGGCAAACCGCTGCATGGCATTGAGAGCCGTTCCTCGAATGCCAGACGTTGCACTTCTCGTCAGCGCATATTCGCGCTTTCCCATGAACGATTGCCGCTGATCCAGCCATGCGTTGGTTTCATTCGCATACGCCTCCATGTGGGCAAATTGCGCTGCTCTTTCGTCGGCGGGAGCTTTGTAAAAGTCATCGCTGAGTTTCCAACAGTTCTTCTGCGCCTCCCATGCTTTGTCGTTGTTTGCCGTCGGGGCGTCGCGGAGGCGCGTCTCTTCGAGGATGGCGAGGGTCGCGCTGACTTTCGCTGCCTCGTCGGTGCGTCCGAGCTTCCCAAATGTGTCACGCTGGAGCTTCAGCAAGTTTCCGTAACTGACCTCGACGTGACTGGTGCTCGGAAGCTTGCCGAGAAGCGATTCCAACGCCACCCGCGCACGGGCTAACGTCGGTAGCGAAGCCTCAGCATCGACGGCGCAAACCTTTGCCAGAATGCGAATCTTCTCGTTCGAATCTGGATGATTAGGCGGTGTGAAATTTGCGAGGCGCGCAGCAGCGGCCCAATCTTCGACAGCCCGAGCTGCGAGTTCGACCGCTTGCGCCTTATCGACCGGAACGACCTTCAGGAGAGCGTCAACGAAGTTGCAGATCGTCCATGCTCGCTCGTCATAAAGAAGCGGGCGCGTGGACTGGCGCTCGATCGCTGAGTCACGACACCGAAGCGATTCACGATGGTAATCTGCCGATTTGACAGGGTCCGATTCAAACTCGCCGAGCACGCGGTAGCTGTGAGCAAGATCACGCCACCATTCCGCACGCGCAGGCTCAAGTTCGACGAGTTTTCGGCGTCCTTCCATGGCCTTTTGAATGACAGCATCTGCGTTCCGCATGCCATTCTCGTCCGCACTCTCCATCGCCCAACGCCTTTGGTAGAGCCCGGCGTGGTGCATTGCCCCGAGATAGGTCTCGCGAAGAAGCGCGCTGTCGCCACCCAGTTCCAGCGCTCTGCCGAACGCATTTTCGGCGAGCCTAAAATCCGCCATCCTCCCCTCGTTGCTGCTGCCCGGCGCTTTCTCGGCGATGTTTGCGTTCCCGTAGTGGATAAAGCCCTCGATCTCGCACACATCCGCAGTCTCGCCGCCAATTTCACGCATCCGTTTTGCGATGGCTTCCAAGATCTTGAGGCGGGAGGTGCCTTCCAGCGGCTTGCGAAATCCGCGGATGAGCGCCTGCGCCGCTGCGCCGTGTGAGAGCGCCTGGTAGCGCATCGCCCAGAGCGCGTTCGGGTGCTCTTTCAGCCACGCCTCGCAGCGCTTGATCGTGGTATCCGCCGTGGCGACGAGAGCTTCATGGGCGCTGCGGTCGGAGAAGAGGTAGCAGAGATTCAGCATCGCGTAGCAGCTCTCCTCCTGCAGTTTTTCGTCGGCGGGATGTTTGATGATCAGGGTCTCCATGATCCCCAGCGCCTCGCGCGTGTGCTTTTCGTATTCGTCGTCGTGGCCGAGAGCGCCGTCGATAAGCGCGCGATTGAGCGCGAGCGAGGCGATGTGGCGCTGGACTTCGTCATTGGAAAGCGCGCCCGGCAGCGTGCGGTAGTAAGCGGCGGCTGCGGCGACCATTTCTTCGAGCAGCTCGACTTTTCCCAGCGGCAGCAGCTTTTTGCGCAGCCCGTAGATCGCTTCGTTGATGAGGCTTTCCGCGGCATCGCGCGCGGCACCGGCATCGCTCAATCGATCGGAAGCCAGCCGCTCCGCGCTCCTCGCACGCACAGCCTGCCAGCTCGCGAAGACGCCCGCGCCGAGAGCGGCGACGGCCAGCGCGCCGACGACGGTGGCGATGCGGCGCGCGCGTTTGGAGCGCTCGCGCTCAACGGCAGCGCGCGCTTTGGCCGCGGTGAGTTCTTCCGCGAGACGCGACTTTTCCAGCGCCTCCGCGAGCGCGGTGCGTCGGGCATCGAGCGTGCGGAGGCGCGTGGAAAGCTCGGCGGTGCTGGCGAGACGGCGGGCGGGGTCGCCATCGACACAATCGGCGATGTCCTCGCGCAAAAGCTCGTCCTTTACTTCGCGCTCCCAGCCCGGCGCGAGCGCGTGGGTAAAATCGCCGACGACCATTTGAAAGAGCACGACGCCGAGCGCATAGACATCGCCCTGCACGGTGTAGGCGCGGCCGGTGTATTGCTCGGGCGGCGCGTAAAGGCGCGTCATGCTGCTGCCGCTGCCGTGGCTGATGATGGTATTGATCGTGAAACCCGCGGCGGTAATCGCGTGAGCTTCGAGCGCGCTTTTATCGGCGAGCGTGCCGATGCCGAAGTCGGTGAGCTGCGGATAGGATTCACCGTCGTCGCCAGTCTGCATGAGGACGTTCTGCGGCTTCAAATCCTTGTGCAGCACGCCGACGGAATGCGCGGCGGAGACGGCGTCGGCGATCTGCGCGACGAGCTCGATGCGGCGCGAGAGTGGCACCTGCGCGATGCCGCCCTGCTTCGCGGCCCACTCGGTGAGATTGCCCTCGTCGGCGAATTCGCTTTCGAGAAAAAACGGCGGCTCGTCGAGCTTCACGTCGTAGAGCCGCGCGATGTCGGGCCGCTCGCCGAGCACGTCGCGGAGGAGGCGGAAAAAAGTGAGCTCGCGCTTGAAGCTGCGGAGGCGCTCGTCGTCGAAGCAAAACTTGAAGACACGCTGCTGTTTCATCTTCTCCTGCTCCGCGAGCCAGACTTCGCCGAAGCCGCCCTCGCCGATTTTGCGCCCGAGCATCCAGCCCGCGCGACCCGGCACTTCGAGTCCGACGGCGGGCCGCCAGCCGAGCGTCTGCTCTTCGCCGGCGCGAATCGCGCGCTTCGCTTTTTCGCCATCCGGCGGCGCGGCGAGCGGCGCGGCGTTGTCCGCACCGACCTCGAAGACTTCGACCGGATCGTCGCAGCCTTTGAAAAGATACGGCCCGTGCGCGAGCCACGTCAGGGCAGGCGGCTCGACAGCATGGGGCACGGCGGGATGTCTGCGGACGAAATGCCGCGCCTCGTCGAACGGCCAGCGCGTGAGCAAAATCTGACCGCCGACCGCAAGCGACATGACCCGCGCAACGAGGTCCGCCGCCGGTGCGAGCACATCCGCCTGCCCGAGCGTGGTGATGTCCGCGACCTCGCCGGCATGGATGCCGACGCGTGTGGTGAGCGGAAAAACCGGCCACGGCATCGCCCGCATTCCACTTTGAAAACGAAGCGCGAACCGCACGGCGGCGGCGACGCTGAAGGTCCGCGCGAAATAGCCGTCGCCCGTGTTCTTGATGAGCGTCAGGCTTTCATCCGCAGCGATTTGCTCGAAGAGCCGGTTGTGAAGCTCGGCGGCGGTCTTGTATTCGAGCGCGCCGTGGTGGGACTTGAGCGCGGTGGAGCCGCAGATGTCCGTGAATAAAAGGACGGCAAACTGCGTGACTTCGTTTTGGGGAACCGGCGATGCCTCAGCCATGACGCCGCCATGGAAAAGTTCAACTCACCATGTGGCAAGCGCGCCATAACGCCTTTGTTCGGAAATCTGTTCGATCCGCGAGCCCGGCGTACACGCCACCAGCACCCATTCGCATTGCAAACGGATTCTCCGTTTGCGTCGTGCTCGGCGCGGACTAGCCTGCGCCTTCCTCCCCATCACGCCCGCCCTTCTCTCGGCGGTTCGGGGGCCGGGACTTTCCATGAAAAACCGCTCTTCTCAGCGCCTCGTTTTTGCGCTGGCCGTGGTGGCGATTTTGTCCGTTTGGCTGACGCGACCGGCTCCGCAGCAAGTTGCGGAAAGCAAGGAGACGCAGCCTGTGGCGATCATGGCAGGCAGCGTTTCGCAGCCGAGCGCTGTGCGCGATTCCGCGCCGCAGGCGCCACCGCCGCGCGACGCTCCGTCGGCGAAGGCGCTGCCGCCGGATGCTGATCCGATCGCGCGTTTTGACGAATGGAGCGCGCGCTATCTTGCCGCGCCTGCGGAGAAGAAAGGCGCGCTGGTCACGGAAGGAGGGCGGCTGGCGGAGGCGCGGCGCGTGGAGATGAAAACGATCATTCCCGCCGATCCGAAACGCGCTCTGGATTCCGCGGTGCCGATGGTCGTGCTGCAGGCGTTGCCGGCGGCGATCGTCGCGCGGCTCGAGGAGCGGGTGAATGCGAACGCGTTTTACGGCGTGCTCGGCGTGACGCCCGATCCCGACGCGCCCGCACTGGATGAGCCGCCGATCCGGCGCGAGGTGCGGCTCGATGATGGCACGCGCTACGAGGCATATGTTTATGGCAAGCGGACGACGCAGCCGACGACCGAGCACGCGGATGTGAACGGCATCGCGATCGACAAGGTGATCGCGCTCGATGAGCGCCGCCTGCGCGTGCTCGAAGCGGGCGAGCGGCCCGATCTGGGCAAGGCTATTTTCTACGTCTGCCCGATCTCCGGGAAGACCGTCGTGGTGAAGAAAACCGATGACGGCGCACCGCCGCCGATCGACGCGAGCACGCCGGCGGTGGAGGTCGGCGGCGAAATTCATTACATCTGCGATTGCGGCCATATCCACGCGGTCGAGGAAGGGCTGGTCGCGGCGGAAGGCGGCAGCGGGCCGGTGAAGCCGACGGGCAGCATCGCGACTTCGCAGAGCACGGGCGTGCGCACGGTGCTCTACATGCGCGTCACTTTTCCCGAGACGAATCTCCAGCCGCAGAGCGAAGCCGAGGCTTACGACCTGATGCGGCAGGTGAACGACTTCATGGTCGAGAGCAGTTACGGCTCGGTTTATCTGCTCACGACGGTGACGCCGCTGCTCGTCATGCCGCACTCGAAGGCGTGGTATGAAAGCGGCGGCGGCAGCGAATATGACGTGCGCTCCGATGCGCAGGCGGCGGCGCTCGCGCTCGGCTACGACTGGAATCAATACGATCACGACGTGACCGCCTACACAGGCGGGCCGGGAACTTTCAGCGGGCTCGGCTATGTCGGGTCGAAAGGCATCTGGCTGCGCAGCCGTAGCGTCGGCGTGGCGGCGCACGAGTTCGGGCACAACTTCGGGCTGTGGCACGCGAATTTTTGGAACACGAACGATAAGACCTCGATCGGCAGCGGCTCGAATCTGGAATACGGCAACAGCTTTGACACGATGGGGCCGGCGAACGCGGGCGATTATCACTTCAATGCTGCGCACAAAACGCGGCTCGACTGGCTCGCGCAGCAGACCTTTGTGACGCAGGTGACGCAGAGCGGCAGGTATCGGATTTTCGCGTTCGATCAGCCGCGGCTCGATCCGGCGAACCGTTATTCGATGCGGATTCGCAAGGACAGCCAGCGCGAATATTACGCGGAGTTCCGGCAGAAATCGTTCGGCGAAAATGCGTGGGTGCGCGACGGCATCCTGCTGAACTGGGCACCGTGGTCGGGCAGCAACGGCAGCAACGGCGGGTCGCAACTCATCGATACGACGCCGGGCACCCCGGGCGGGCGCACTGACGCGGCGATCACGATCGGGCGCACGTTCTCGGATTTCGAGAGCGGCATTCACATCACGCCGATTGGCAAAGGCGGCACGGTGCCGGAGTCGATGGATGTCGTGGTGAACGTCGGCACATTTCCCGGCAATCGCCCGCCGACGCTGACGGTGAACGCGAGCGCGTCCAACGCCCCCTCGAACACGCCGATCAATTTCACCGCGAACGCCAGCGACCCCGACGGCGACGCGCTGAGCTACGCGTGGGATTTTGGCGATAGCACTTTCAGCAACACGAACTCGCAGTCGGTCTCCAAAACGTGGGCGTCCGGCGACTACGTGGTGCGCTGCGTGGTTTCGGACATGAAGGGTCAGACCGCGAGCGATTCGGTGGCCGTGCATGTCGGCAACAACACGAACTTTCGCGTGAGCGGCAAAGTCACGCTCGGCGGGCAGCCGCTCGCCAACGTGATCGTGAGCACGAGCACGGGTTCCGTCGGCGCGATCACCGACAGCGACGGCACTTACACGATCGGCGGGCTTTACGCGCAGGACATTTCGCTCACCGCGACGCTCGGCGGCTACACGTTCACGCCGACTTTCACGAACCCGTTTCACACCGAGCCGACCGTCACGAACGCGGATTTCGTCGCGACGCAAACGCCGGTCGTCACGCTCACTGTGACCGATGCGGACTGCTCGGAAGCGGGCGGAAACACCGGCACGTTTCACCTCGCGCGCACCGGCTCGACGGCGGCGGCGTTGACCGTGAATTTCCTCACTTCGAGCGGCACGGCGACGAAGGGAACCGATTATTCGCTCACGCCGTCGGTCAGTTATTTCGTGATCATGGCCGCGGGTCAGGCATCGGTCGATGTGGTGCTCACGCCGGTAAATGATGCGACTGGCGAAGGCCCCGAAACGGCGACGCTCGAAATGGCGCCGGGCAGCAGCTACGAGATCGCGGGCTCTGCTTCCGCGTCGATCGTCATTCAGGATAATGACACGACGCTGCCGGTCGTGAGCCTGCGCGTGACGGACGACGAAGCGCGCGAAACCGGCGACACCGCGGCCTTTCTCGTCTCTCGCACGGGCCCGACCACGAGCGCGCTCACCGTGCATATCAGCACGGGCGGACAGGCGACGCCAGGCAGCGATTATGTGAGCATCGGCACGCAAGTCACGATCCCGGCGGGCGCTGTGTCCGCGCCGATCGTCATCACGCCGCTCGACGACAATCTCGCGGAAGGGACGGAAACGGTGCAGGTCGATCTCGTCGCGAATGCCGCTTACATCCTCACGCCGGACAACGCCGGACTCGAGGGCACGATCAATCTCGTGGACGACGACATCGCGACGATCACGGTCACCGCTGGCGACGACGTCGCGTATGAATCGGGCAACGATCCCGCGACCTTCGTCGTCACGCGCACCGGCAGCACCGCACAGCCGCTCACGGTGGATTATGCGCTCGGCGGCAGCGCGGCGCACGGCGTCGATTACGCCGCGCTGCCCGGCGTCCTGACGATTCCCGCCGGATCGACTGTCGGCAGCGTGACCGTCGTGCCGAAAAACGACGCGTTCGGCGAGCCGCAGCAAACCGTATCGCTGCAACTCCGCGGCAAGGCGACCTACGTCGTCGGCGAGCCGGGCAACGCGACCGTCACAATCACCGACAGCAGCGACCCGCCCGTGGTCGCAATCGGCGTGAGCGATGGCGACGCGGGCGAGCCTTTGTCGCCCGGAAAGTTCAAGTTCACGACCACCGGCACGGGCACGGGAAACATCACGATTCACTACACCGTGACCGGCACCGCGACGCCCGGCGCGGATTACGTCGCGCTCCCCGGCACGCTCAGCATGGGCCGCAACACGACCGCGGAAATCACCGTCACGCCGATCGACGACAACGTACCGGAGGGATTCGAAACCGTTGTGGTTACAATTGATCCCAACCCTGCCTACACGTCGTTTCTCGACACGAGTGCGACGATGAATCTCGTCGATGACGACCAGCCGGTGGTCAGCATTTCCACAACCAACTCCTCCTTTTCCGAAAACGGCGCGCAGGCAAATTTCTGGTTCTCGCGCGCGGGCTCCACGGTCTCCGCGCTGACCGTGAACTACACGCTCAGCGGCACCGCGACGAACGGCGCCGATTACGTTTCGCTGCCCGGCACGATCACGATCCCGGCGGGCGCTGGCGGAGTCGCGCTCAACGTCACGCCGATCGACGACACGCTGAAGGAAGGCACGGAAACGCTCGTGCTCACGATCGCGCCGGGCGCTTACGGCGTCGGCCTCGGCAGCGCGAAGTATTACCTCGCCGACAACGATTCGCCCGCGGTGCAGGTGCGATTTTCCACCTCGACCGGCAGCGGCAGCGAGAGCGCCGGCACGGTGAATGTGCCCGTCGTTTTGAGCGCGGTCGCGGCGGTGCCGGTGACGGTCGAATACGCGATCGGGGGCGGCACGGCGACGGGCGGGATCGACTATTCGCTCACGCCGACCGTGCTCACTTTCGCGCCCGGCGAGTATTCGAAAACGATCCCGCTGACGATCCTGGAAGATGACACCGTCGAACCGAACGAGACGGTTTTCGTGCGCTTGCTAAATGCGAACGGCTCTGGGCTCGGCCCGAACACTTACACCTTCACGATCAACGACGACGACGCGCCGCCCGCGCCGACCGTCGGCTTCGCGGCGACGGGCGCGACCGGACTGGAATCGGTATCGCCCGCGCAAATCGTCGTCTCGCTGAGCGCGGCGCAAAGCGGGAGCGTGAGCGTCGATTACGCCATCACCACCGAGACCGGCGGCACGGCGACGAGCGGCGCGGACTTCACGCTCGCGGCCGGCACGCTGGTTTTCGCGCCCGGCGAGACGGCGAAGATCGTGCCGAACACCATCGTCAACGACACCACGCCGGAGCCGAGCGAAACGCTCGCGCTCACGCTCAGCAATGCGGTCGGCGCGGGCCTCGGCGCGAACACGTTGTTCACTTACACGATCATCGACGACGACGCGGCGACGCTCACGATCACCGCCGCCGATCCGACTGCGAGCGAGTCCGGCGATACGGGCAGCTTCACGCTCACGCGCACCGGCGTGCTCACGTCGGCGCTCACCGCGAACCTCACGATCGCTGGCACCGCGACGAACAGCACCGATTACGTGAGCATCCCGGCGACGGTCGCCTTCGCCGCAAACTCCGCGACGGCCACGATCGTCGTCGCGCCGATCGCGGACAGCTTTCCCGAAGCCGATGAAACGGTCGTCGTCGCGCTCGCAAATGGCGCGGGTTACACCGTCGGCAATCCGGCCAGCGCGACCGTCACGATTCTCGACGAGAACGAATCGAACGCGGCACCGACGCTCACGCTGCAACGTCCCGCGATCAACGACATCGCGATCCCCAGCGGTGTCGGATTGATTCTGAAAGCCACGGCCAGCGACGACGGTCACCCGCTGGTGCCGGGCGCGCTGACCGTCGCGTGGACGCGCGTGAGCGGGCCGGGCGCGGTGACTTTTGGAAACGCCGCCACCGCGAACACGACCGCGATTTTCTCCGCGGATGGCGCCTATGTTTTGCGGCTCACCGCGAGCGACGGCGCGCTCGAAAGCACGCTCGATCTCGCCGTGAATGTCGGCGCGAGCGCGCAACCGTGGACGAGTGAGGACATCGGCGGCGCGACGCCCTCGGGCAGCGATTCGGAAAGCGGCGGCACATTCACCGTGCGCGGCGGTGGCACGAACATCTCGGGCACGAGCGATCAATTTCACCTCGTCTCGCAGACGCTGATCGGCGACGGCACGATCACCGCCCGCGTCGTGAGCATGACCGGCGGCGGCAATTCCGCGAAAGCCGGCGTGATGCTACGCAACGCCACCGCCGCCAATTCGCGCGCCGCATTCGCGTCGTCGTATCTGCCGACAAGCCCGAATGGCGCGAACACTTTCCGCACGCGCGCGACCGACGGCGCGAGCTTCAACACGACCACGACGAGCGGCACCGCGAGCTATCCGATGTGGTTGCGCGTCGTCCGCAGCGGCGACAATTTTTCAGGCTTCACCTCGCCCGATGGCCAGACGTGGACGCAAGTCGGCGCGTCGCGGACGGTCTCCATGAGCGCGCCGCTGCTCGCCGGCCTCGCCGTCACGTCGAACAACACGAGCGCGCTCTGCACCGCCGTCTTCGACAACGTGACAATCACCAACGGCCCGCCGAATCTCGGCCCGCTCGTCAATGCCGGAGCGGATGTGGCCGTCAGTTTCCCCACGCCCGCGCCGCTCGCTGGCAGCATCAGCGACGACGGCAAACCGCTGCCCGCGAACCTCACGAGCACTTGGCAAACGGTCAGCGGTCCGGGCGAAGTCGGCTTTGCAAATCCGAACGCCGCAAGCACCACGGCGACGTTCGACGTGCCCGGCACCTATCTCCTGCGCCTCGTCGCGGACGACGGCGAAGTGGCGACGTTCGACGACGTGCA
Source organism: Chthoniobacterales bacterium (assembly GCA_038207335.1). Taxonomy (GTDB): domain Bacteria; phylum Verrucomicrobiota; class Verrucomicrobiia; order Chthoniobacterales; family Chthoniobacteraceae; genus CAIURC01. The sequence continues at coordinate 112,155 of JBBQZX010000010.1, forward strand.
CGTATCGACCGTCGCGCCGACCGTCACCGTCGTCGCCACCGACGACACCGCCACGGAGGTCGGCCCGACGACGGGCACATTTACTATCTCGCGCACCGGCCACACCGCCTCCGCGCTCGTCGTCCGCTTCACCCAAGGCGGCACTGCCGAGGTCGATGACGACTACATTTCCGTGGGCAGCCAAGTCACGATCCCGAGCGGTGCGGCAAGTGCGGAAGTCGTCGTGACGCCGAACACCGACACCACCGCGGAAGGCGACGAAGCGGTGACGCTCATCCTCGCGACCGATCCCGCATACGTGATCGGCACCAGCGACACCGCGACCGTCACGATCACCGACGCACCAATGGACGCCTGGCGCTTCGCACACTTCGGCGCAGCCGCAAACGACCCGCTCATTTCTGGCGACAGCGCGAACCCCGACGGCGACGGGTTGGTCAATCTCCTCGAGCGTGCCCTCGCCTCCGACCCTCTCACGAATGACGCCAGCGCGCTCCCCGTTTTCGCCCTCGAAGGAACCGACGCGACCCTCACCTATCGCCGCCCAGCATCCGCCGCCGACCTGACTTACACCTTGGAAACATGGAGCGCTCCCGACGGTTGGAGTGCCATCCCTTTCACCGAAGAAATCCTCACCGACGACGGCACCACGCGCAGCGTGAAAGTCCGCATCCCTCTCAATGGGGCAACCACGATGATGCTGCATTTGAGAGTCATTCGCACTCCCTAGGGCCGCGAGCTTGCCCGGTGAGTGCCATTCGCTATGGCGCGTCAGAACTCCCCGTTGCCGTTGCGCTTTCCGACTTCGCCGAGGACTTGGCGCGTGCGGTCGAGCGGCCGCTTCAGCGCGTTGGTTTGCGGGAGCGGCGCGTTTTCCTGCGGGGCTTTCGTGAGCGGCGCGAGTTCCGGTGCCTCCATCGTTTTCGTCACCTCCGCGACCGGCGAGGCGCGGACGAACATGAAGTAAACCACCGCAAGGGTGACCATGAGCACGAGGTATTTCATGCTTGCGATGAAAGCAGGCGGTGCGCCACAGGGGCGCAGTGAAAATCGCGATCGTTCACTACTCGGCACCCCCGGTGATCGGCGGCGTGGAGACAATCGTGGCAGAGCACGCGCGGCTTTTCGCGGAACATGGGCATGAAGTCCGAATTCTTTGTCAGCGCGGCGCGGGAGGCAATCCGCGGGTGCGGGTCGAGGTAGTCGCAGACGCGGAGACGCTCTCCTCGAGGCTCGCGGAAATGGACGTGGTGTTCCTTCACAATGTGCTGACCATGCCGTTCGATGCGGCTTGGACGGCGGCGTTGTGGGAGTTCGCGGAGCGGCACCCGGCAGTGCGCTGCATCGCGTGGATTCACGATCTCGCGGCACGCAATCCCGACTACACGGTCGCGCCAGCCGACCTCATCGCGTTGGCCTGCCCGCATTTCGAATATGTCGCGATTTCCGAGCACCGCAGGCGGCAGTTCGAAACGCTCACGGGCACGACGGCCACAGTCATTCCGAACGCCATCGATCCAGCCCGGTCGCTCGGCCTGAGCGGCAATATCACCTCAATCGCGGAACCGCATCGACTGCTCGCACGGGACATCGTCTTGCTGCACCCGGCGCGACTTTTGCAGCGCAAAAATGTGGAACTAAGTCTGCGCGTGCTCGCCGCGCTGCGGTCGCGAGGATGCGATGCGTGCCTGCTCGTCACCGGCCCGCCAGATAGCCACCACCCTGCATCTGCGGCCTACGCTGAGGAGCTTCGCGCGCTTCGGGACGATCTGGCACTCGCCGCCGACGCCATTTTTCTCCACGACTTTTTCGCAGTCTTCGAGGCGGACATGCGCGGCCTTTTCGCCATCTCAGACGCCCTCTTTTTTCCCAGCAAGCAGGAGGGCTTCGGCCTCCCGATCCTGGAGGCTGCGCTGCATCGACTCCCGATTTTCTGCGCGAACATCGAGCCGCTCACGAGCCTCGCAGGCGGCGCGGCGCACTCGTTTCCTCTCGATGCCGAGCCGTCTGAAATCGCGGCGCAAATCGCAGATACGCTGGCCCTTTCTCCCGAATGGAGGGCGCGGAAAGCCGTCACGCGCGATTCCTCTTGGAGTGCGATCTACGACAAATTCCTCGCGCCGCTTCTCACCCCGACCGCATCCTGACGATTCCCATGAAACTCTCCACATTCGCTCCGACCATCGACGACGGCAGCCTGCACGCGATTCTGCGGGCCGATCACGGCGATCCGTTCGGCGTGCTGGGGATGCATGAGGCCGGCGGCAAATTGGTCGTTCGCGTTTTCCGGCCCGATGCCTCCGAGGTCGCGATCGAGCGAGTCAGCGACGGCACGCTTTTTCCCGCGATTCGCGTGAATCCCGATGGCTTTTTCGAGGCTGGACTCACTGGCGTCGACGAGCGGTTCGATTACGCACTGAAACTTAAGACGCACGACGGCCACGAGTGGAGTGAGCGCGATCCGTATTCGTTCGGCGTGCTGCTCGGGCAACTCGACTTGCATCTTTTCGGAGAGGGAAATCACTTCGAGATTTACAACAAACTCGGCGCGCATTTGCGAGAGGTCGGCGGTGTGCGCGGCACGACTTTTCACGTCTGGGCTCCGAATGCGCAGCGCGTCAGCGTCGTCGGCGATTTCAACCGTTGGGATGGCCGCGTGCATCCGATGCGGAAACTGCTCGGCTGCGGCGTCTGGGAGATTTTCCTGCCCGGCGTGGAGGAAGGGACGCACTACAAATTCGAGCTCAAACAATCGCACGGTGGGATCGCGGTGAAGAGCGACCCGTTCGCCTTTTTCGCGCAGCACGGGACGAAGACGGCGTCGCTGGTTTTCGATCTGCACCGCTACTCGTGGAGTGACGCGAAGTGGATGGAGGTGCGGTCCAAAACCGATTGGCTGAAACGGCCCGTGAGCGTTTACGAAGTCCACCTCGGCTCGTGGCAGCGCAAGATCGAGGAAGACAACCGCTTTCTCAGCTACCGCGAACTCGCCGACACGCTCATTCCTTACGTGCTCGATCTTGGCTACACGCACATCGAGTTGATGCCCGTCGCGGAGCATCCGTTCGAGGGGTCGTGGGGTTATCAGGTCACCGGTTACTTCGCACCGACGAGCCGCTTTGGAAATCCCGACGAGTTCCGATATTTCGTGGATCGCTGCCATCAGGTGGGCATCGGCATCATCCTCGATTGGGTGCCCGGGCATTTTCCAAAAGATGCGCACGGCCTCGCGGAATTCGACGGCACCGATCTTTATGAACACGCCGATCCGCGGCTCGGCGAGCACATGGACTGGGGCACGCTCATCCCAAATTTCGGCCGCAACGAAGTCCGAAATTTCTTCATCGCGAACGCGCTTTTCTGGCTCGAGCAATACCACATCGACGGGCTGCGCGTGGATGCCGTCGCGTCGATGCTTTACCTCGACTACTCGCGGAAGGCCGACGAGTGGCTGCCGAATATCCACGGTGGCCGCGAAAACCTCGAGGCCGTGCATTTTCTCAAACGCTTCAACGAAGTGGCCTACGAGCGCTTCCCCGGCATCATGACCATCGCCGAGGAATCGACTTCATGGCCGGGGGTCTCGCGGCCCACGTACCTCGGCGGGCTCGGCTTCGGCTTCAAATGGAACATGGGCTGGATGCACGACTTCCTCCAATACATGGAGAAGGATCCGGCCTTCCGAAAATACCATCAGCACGACGTCACGTTCTCGCTCGTGTATGCCTTCCACGAGCACTTCGTCCTCGTGCTCAGCCACGATGAGGTCGTGCATGGCAAAGGCTCGCTCATCGAGAAAATGCCCGGCGACGTGTGGCAGAAATTTGCGAACCTGCGGATGTTTTACGCGTGGATGTATGCGCATCCGGGGAAAAAGCTGCTCTTCATGGGCCAGGAATTTGGCCAGTGGCGCGAGTGGAATCACAACCAGTCGCTCGACTGGCATCTCAACGAATGGCCCGAGCACGACGGCCTCCGCCGACTCGTGCAGCACCTGAACTTCGTCTATAAGAATGAGCCCGCGCTCTTCGATCTCGACGACACCTACGAGGGCTTCGAGTGGATCGACTTCCACGACAGCGACAACTCTGTGGTCGCATTCAAGCGTAAATCGCGCGCTGGAGATGTGCTCGTTTTCGTCGTGAATGCCACACCCGTCATCCGCGAGGCATATCGTGTCGGGGTGAACGGCGAGGGCTTTTACGAGGAGATCATCAACACCGACGCGCAGACGTACGGCGGGGGAAACGTGGGGAACTGCGGCGGTGTGTGGGCCGAGCCAATCCCATGGCAGGGCAAGTCTCACTCGCTCCTCCTGCGCCTCCCGCCGCTCGCTGTGACGGGTTTCAAGCGGCGTGCTGGTTGAGAAAAATTATCGCCCTGCGCGAGGAATATTAGATTGCTCCGCTCGAAGATTTTTGTAAATTCACTGCCCTTCTCAATCCCCACCAACCTCTCCATGAAAATCTCAAAGTCCCAAGCGTTCACTCTCATCGAACTGCTGGTCGTCATCTCGATCATCGCCATCCTCGCCGGCATCGCGCTCCCGGTCTTCAGTCAAGTGCAGGTGAAGGGTGCGCAGACCAAGGCGCTCTCGAATGCCAAGCAAATCGGCCTCGCCTGCCGCCTCTACGCGGACGACCACAACGGCAATTACCCGACCTATAAACTCGACAACAACGACAAGGAAACGGCGAACAAAGTGTCCGACTCGAACGAGGCGTTTGGAAACCTTATTCCCGATTACGTTCAGACCGAGCAGATCTTTTTCGTCCCGAAGTCGGCTTTCACAAAGGTCCCGCCCGATGAGAAGTTCACCAGCGGCCAGAAGCTGACCACCGGTGAAAATCATTTCGCGCTCGTTCAGGGCCTTGGCACGACCTCGCCTTCCACCTATCCGTTGATCGCCGACGGATTTTCGAGCGAGAGTGGTCACACCTACACGGACAACGAGTCGGCAAAAGGCGGCGTTTGGAAAGGTAAGAAAGCGATCATCATTAAGGCGGACAACAGTGGCGTCATTGAGAAGCTCAACAAGCAATTCAAAGTGCCGGGCAGCCCCAATGGCAATGACCTCTTCGACAACAGCGGCCAGCAGGACTGGATGGGCAGCGACAACACGGTCGTGAATCCGAAGTAGTAACCCGTCCGAACAACGTTTGTTCGAGAAGCGCAAGCCGGTCACCGGCTTGCGCTTTTCTTTTTTTACTGGGCGAAACTTCGCAGCGCACCGTTGGCTGCAACCGAACATCTCAGTGCCATCCAAAATTGATTGAGCGGGCAGGCATCAATTCTTCCGCGATGCCTCGTGGAAGCTGGAGTTTTCCCCGGAACTGGCGTTTGGGGCAAACCTTCGGACGTCGAAGCGAAAAATGATGGTTTGCATACCGTGCAACTCTACAATCTCGCCGCCGAAGCGGAGAAAAGAACAAGGTGGAGGCCGAGCATCTCACGAAATCAAGCGCCTCACGGTGCATCTCGATGCGATCGTCGCGAATGGACGCAAGCACTCCGGGCGCCCACAAGAAAACGATGTCGCCGTCAACTATCACATCCAGCGCCCACTCCGCAGCCATGAGCGGTCACTCACTTCTGCCTAGCGCTCGTTTTCACAGTAGTTAGTTGACCAGCGGATAGGGCGGCATTCTAACGCGGGTGGCTAGGAGCATTCGGATGTTTAGGACCGGCCGCGGGTTCGTATATCGAAATGGCAGAGAGCACGGGAGTCCGGTAAGGTGGAAAAATGTCCGGTTCCCCTCCGCTCAAAGAAACTTCCATCGACGGGCCGCGCACGCGGTTGTGGAAGCTGCACTCCGCCGACTGCCCGGAGATGAAGGCGCACCGGATCGCACGACTTGGCTGGGACGCTGCCTTCGCGCCATATTCGCGGGTTCGCCTGAAGCCGGTAGGCAGCTTTTTTCTCGTCTGCGTCGAAGGAGAAGGCCGAATTCTCTTCGATGGTCGCTGGCAACGCGTGAGGAAAGGCGACGTGTGCATCGCACCTCCGCGCGTGCTCAACGCCTTTCGTGCCATACCGGGGAAGTGCTTCACCTTTGCGTGGATCCGCTACGATGAACCGCCGTGGGTGAAGCCGCTCGTCGGTGCGGATTCACCGGTGCGCTGCCGCGAAGGCGGGGAGGAGCTCGCCAGGGCGATTTTCGGCCTTCGCGTGGAGTGGGAGGGGGCGCGTGCGCCGACCGTGGTGCATCATTGGATGAGCTTGGTGCAAGAATTCGCCGCACGGCTGGCGCGGCCGTGGGGAGTGAACGACCGCCTCTGGAAGTTGTGGGAAAAAGTTGGAAGTGATCTTGCGGAACCTTGGTCCCTCGTGGAAATGGCGAAGCAGGCGCATCTCAGCACTGAACACCTCAGACGGCTCTGCGTGCGGACGCTTGGACGCTCCCCTGTGCAGCATGTCACCTACATCCGAATGCAGCGCGCCCAGCAGCTCCTCGAGGCGACGGACGATAAAATCGAAACCGTCGCGCCAATGGTCGGCTACGAAAATGCGATGGTCTTCTCCCGCGCCTTCAAGCGCTGGGTGGGGCTGACCCCCACGGAATATCGCAGCCGAAAATTGTAGCCGTCCTCTGATTTTCGGATTTTCCGAGAGATGTGGATTTTCGTCGGCAGCTCGTGGATGCCAGCTATGGCGCACCGGCGTATCCCACCCAATGATGAGATCACTCCGACTCCAGGCGAAGTTTTCGGAGTCTCCTCCCTGCAACAATCGTCCCCTCGTATCCGACCAATAAATCGATTCATGAAAACTACCCATCCCTCCCGTCTCGTTCGTAAAGCTCCTCGCCACTCCGCCCTCATCATCGCCGGTTCCATCGCGGGCCTGCTGGGCATCCATTGTGCCTATGCGGATAGCGGCATTTGGACGAACGTTTCGACCGGTGGTCTTTGGAGCGATCCAGCGAATTGGTCAGCCGGCATCGTGGCAGACGGCTCCGGGTTCACTGCGGACTTTAACACGATCGACATCGTCTCGGACAACACTGTCCACATGGACGGTCCGTACACTCTGACAAGCCTGATCTTCGGGGACACTGACACCGCTACGGCTGCGAACTGGATCGTTGACAACAATGGCGTCGGCAATGTCCTCACCCTTGCCGGTGCCGGTGCCAGCATTGCAGTCAACAATCTCGGCATCGGAAAGACGGCGACAATCAGCGCAGTGATTGGCGGCACGACGGCATGGAGCAAAGCCGGCATTGGCACCCTGGTTCTTTCGGGCGCCAATAGTTTTACTGGTGCGACGACCATCTCCGCCGGCACGCTTCAAATGAGTGGAGCTGGCACGCTCGGCGCGCCGGGCACCACTGTCCTCGTGAATCCAGGCGCGTTGCTCGATCTGAACGGAACCAATCAGACAATCGGGCTCGGAGCAGGTGCGGGTATCATCGCGAACAACTCTGGCAGCGGGGTTTCCACGCTCACCGTGACGAGTGTCGCGGGTGGAAATACCGTGATCAATGACAGCACCACGACCGTCGGCGGGAAGATCGCGGTCGTCTTCGGCACAGCAAACCCGAATCTGTTTGCTGCCAGCAACTACTCTGGCGGCACGACGGTGCAAGCTGGAGTTTCGGGGAATGGCAACTTTGTTCAACTCTCCGTCGCGACGGCTAAGCTCGGGGTTGGTCCGATCAATTTGGTTGGGGCGTTCAGCAGCCTTTTGGGAGGTATCGCAGGTTTGACGATTGCCAATGACATATCCGGCTTGGGGAACGTTTCCAACAATGTCAATGGGGCAGCAACGATCAAGTTGACGGGCACGCTGACAAATACGGGGAGCTATACCTTCCGGAATGCTGCCAACGTTTATGATTTCGCCTCGACTGGAGAGAATACTCTCAACGCCGTCATTGGCGGTTCCGGCGGCGTCAACAACTTGACGACAGCCGGGAGCGTCATCAAATCCAGCACTGGGAAGCTCACGCTGACCCAGACCAACCTTTACACCGGAACGACAACGGTTTCGGGGGGAGTGCTGAACATTCAAAACGACGCAGCCTTGGGGACGACCGCAGGAGGAACGACCGTCTCGAGTGGGGCAGCTTTGCAGCTTCAGGGGGGTATCACGGTCGGTGCGGAAGCTTTGACCGTGGTCGGCGGCGGCGAAGCTGCTAATTCGAACTCTGGTGCAATTCGTAACATTTCAGGTGATAACACCTACAACGGAGCGATCACCATGACGGGTAACACCCGCGTCACTTCCGATAGCGGGAGATTGACATTGAACACGGTAGCAGTGAATGCCGGCAGTGCGATCTTCAATGGCGGTGGCGAGACGGTCATTTCTGGCGTGCTCAGTGGCGTGGGAGGATTGGTCAGGGACGCCTTCATTCCCGGCAGTGGACAAATTAACAACGGTCGGGGAACGCTCACGCTCACGGGCGCAAACATCTTTACCGGTGCGACCGCGTCGAACGGGGGAGCGCTCATCATTTCCGGGATTGACGGCACGGTTAAGACGAGCAGCGGAGTGACGATCACTCTTGGTGGGGTCTTGAGATTGGAAAACACCAGTGCTGCCAATAACCTCGACCGGCTGAAAGATACCGGTGCCGTCGTTATGCAGGGCGGCAGCTTGATTTTTTCAAATGACGCCGGAGTGGCCGACTTTAGCGAACTGACGGGGGCGCTTAGCATCACCGCGGGAATGAATACCATTTCGGCGAGCCAGGCGGGCGTTGGGCAATCTTCGACGCTCACCTTTGCTTCGCTTGCTCGAAGCGGTAACTCGCTGGTCAACTTTGTCGGCACCGGGCTCGGTGTGGACGCGCGCAACGCCATCAAGATCACCGGGCAGGCAGCGGGAAATCTGAGCGGGGCGACTTATAACACTTCGAACTTCGCAGCTTACGATTCGACCGTGGGCGTGACAGTCGCGACTTACACCGATATCGACGCGCGCGGCTCGTTCATCTCCGACGGGGCCACGAACGATGTGCGTATCCAATCTGCTGGCGCGGGTGGAAATATCGTGATCGGAAACCCGACTGCGATCAACGCTCTCCTGCAAAATACGGCCACCGCGTCCACCGTGGACACGGCAGCCAGCACTTTGTCCACGAGTGCGATCATGATCGCTCCTGGTCAACAGGCGCTGACCATCGGCACCGTGCCGGACAATGGCACCCTCACTGCGCTGACGGCGGGAGGCTCCCTGGCATTGATCAACCAGTCCAACAATCCGCTCACGATTAACGCGGCCATTCCGAACAACACTACGTCTTCGTCAGTGATCATTTCGGGCAGCGGCGTTACGACGCTCGCGGGATCGAATACCTACAGCGGAGATACTTCGGTGACATCTGGGACGCTTAATGTGACCGGCTCAAATACGATCGGTGCCGGGACCGTGAACGTCGGAAATACGGTGGGGAGCGCGGTGCTGAATATTTCCGGCGGAGCAAACGTGACTCTGTCCGGCAACGGCAGCTCGACTGGCACCTTTCGTGTGGGAACCGTCGCGGGGGGCAACGGCGCTTTGAATATCAGCGGCGGTGCCTTCGCGACTTCCGCTTCAGTGGACACGGACAACCAGCTCCTCTTTGGAGCGGTCGGTGGCAGCTACGGTAGTATGAATTTCTCCGGCGGCACATCGAGCACCCGGCGCTTGCAGATCGGCGGTGGAAACGCCACTGGCGGGGTGGGTGTGGGCACGATCTCAGGCACACACATGGCAACCGTGACCGGATTTCTGCTTATCGGCCGCAGCACTGGCGCCTCGGGCGTTCTGACCGTCGGGCCAGGGGGGACGCTGAATCATGCCGGCGCTTTGCAGAACATCGGTCTCAGCTATAACGGGGGCCGCGGAGAGCTGAACCTAACCGGTGGTACGATCGACAGCACGGGAACGAGCCTGACTATTCGACAAGGGAATGCGGCCGGCAACATCGCCACGGGAATCGTCAATCTGAATTCAGGCACTTTTACGGTGAATTCCTTCATCAACTCGAGCGGAACGGCCTATCTCAATTTCAACGGTGGCACCCTCAAAGCCAGTTTGGACGGAGCCACGCTTGTCCCTAACACGATGACGGGTGTCTATCTCAATTCCGGTGGCGCGGTGATCGATACCAACAACGTTTCTGCGTCCGTCACCGCGAATCTTCTTGCTCCCACGGGCAACGGTGTCAACACCGTGCCGGTGACCGACGGCGGGTCGGGGTATATCGGCGCTCCCTATGTTTCGTTAGGAGGCGACGGGTTCGGCGCGACCGCCATCGCGAATGTGGTGGATGACGGGACCGGCAAGGGCACTTTCAAGATAGCTAGCATCAGCATCACGAATCCCGGCAACAATTACTCGGCCACACCCACGGTGTCGCTGCTCGGTGGCGGAGCGACTGCGGGCGCGACGCTTGGCCTTCCGACGACGGCGACAAATAGTAGCGGCGGACTGACCAAAAATGGCGACGGCACGCTCACGCTTGCCGGAGCGAGCACATACACTGGAGCGACTGCCGTCACAGCCGGGACACTGTTCGTCAGCGGAAGCATCGGCGGCAGCGGCGTTGCGGTAAGTGGCGGCACGCTGGGCGGCACCGGCACGACAGGAGCCGTCACGGTCGGGGCGGCAGGTACGCTCGCTCCCGGCGCCAGTATCGGCACGCTGAATACTGGAACACTCGGCTTCACCGGAGGCACCTTCGCGCTAGAAATCGACTCGACTGCCGTCGCCAGTGATCGCGCCAACGTTACGGGCAATCTCAATCTCTTCGGCGGTGCGACTCTCACCCTTTCCGACTTCAATCCCTCCGCCACGGCACTCACCCTAGGCCAAGTGTTCACCTTCATCACCTACAGCGGTTCATGGGATGGCGGAACCTTCGCGGGCCGCCCCGATGATTCGACCTTTGCGTTCGGCTTGAACAACTACCGCATCAGCTACAACGGGGTGAACAACACCATGAAGGAAGTAACTCTTCAAGTCATCCCAGAGCCAGGGGCCGCGATCTCGCTTGTTGGCGGCCTTGGACTGCTGCTCGGGCTGCGCCGCCGCCGAGCCTAAGTCCTATGCTGTCTGTTCTTCCTGCTTGAACTGTGGCCCGGCTTTGCCGCGCTGGCAGGCAAGTGCTCGGGAGATCGGCGTGTCATCCTTTATACTCACACTTTTACCACCGGCGACCCACCTCCGGAGAGGCCGACATTGGTCAGCCGCTGGCCGATACCCTCTCCCCATGACCGAGCAGTTTCAACGTGCCTTGAATCCCACGCTCGGATACTGCCGTTGGATCGTCGTGCTAGCTCTCATCCTGCTCGGAATCCCCTCAGCGCAGGCCGCCACGCTCACATGGGATGCGGTGACATCGACGAGCAGGGTACAGGAAGGTGATGGCACATGGACGGCGGGAGGCGTCACATTCTGGAATGGCACAACCAATGTGGCGACGGCGAATGAATTGGTCACGGATATCGCCCGCTTCGGCAATGGCGGAATGCTGGCCGAGGCGGCGACAATCAACGTCGGAACCCAAAGTATCAACGGCCTGATCTTTGGAGCGACGGTTACGAGCGGCTATACATTGATCAGCGATGACACTTCCGTCCTTACGCTCGGCGCTGGCGGAATCGTGGTAAACACTGACGTGCAAGTCACGACCCTCGGCAGCGAGAACCTTTCATTCATGCTCGGTGCGAACCAGACGTGGACGAACAACTCAGCCAATCCCTTGATTCTCGACGGTGCGGTGAACGGTGGAGGCAAGGTTTTGACAGTAAGTGGAACAGGGTTGGTGAATTTCGCCGCTGGTTTCTCGAACCTCGGGCTCAACTCCACCTTCAACTCGGGAACGAACATTAGCATCACAAGCGATTGCACGATCGGCACACCGCTTTTTGCCAATGGCAATACCACGATTTCCGCTGGCATGGTTCAGTCGTCCAATCAGATTGTGGTCATCAATAACACTGGGAACCTCACCGTCACTGGCGATGGAGTGATGTCGGGTAGCCAATTCCGTATCGGCAGCGTCAGCGGACAGGCTGCAAACCTAACTGTCAGTGAGACGGGTCAAGTCACGGCGGCGAGCAGTATCGAATTCAGCCATGCGGGCGGCACAGTCGCCAGTAACTTGAACCTCAATGGTGGGACTTTTACGACGCCCGTGGGCTTCACGATGACGGGAGTTGGAACGGTGAATTTCAACGGTGGCACACTTAAGCTCACCAGCACTTTGGCGGACCTCAAAGTGGGCGGTGCTGCGGTGCTCACTCTGAATGTCAGCGACGGCGCTGTAATCGATGTTGCGCCTTCCGTGACTGTCGGAGTCTCGCAGGTGCTGGCTCACGCAGGCGGTTCGGCGACCGATGGCGGGCTGATCAAAAGGGGCGCTGGGACGCTGGAGCTAAAAGCTACCAATACCTACACCGGCGACACCGATGTGGAGGAAGGAACTTTGAGTTTCACGACTGCATCGCTGAATAACTTCTCCACCGTCACGGTGGCCGCCGGCGCGGTGTTGAAGTTGAATCATTCGCTGACCGACGCAGTAGCCGGCTTGACACTGGGTGGAGTCGTAAAAGCCGACGGCACCTATAACTCGGGCAACTCCGGGGGCTTCATCACCGGCACTGGCAGCCTATTGGTCGATTCCACGCCGGCGGCGGACGACCCATTAACCCAAGCATTCGCCGCGCTACGGGATCATATCAATGGTGCCATCACTCTCAACGCCGCGCAGATCAATACCAACGCGGCGACGATCCGCAGCAATGCCTCGAAGCTCGGCACCAACTCCGCCATCATCGCGACGCGCTCAGCCTAGTGACGCTCTATGAGACAAAGAAAGGCGCCTTGTTTGTCGCTACACCCACCCGGGGTGGCTATGACCGCGCGGCAACCGGCTTTGAACTTCCCAATGCCATGCTCACGCTGGAGCAGCGGATTTTGGACAACACGTATACCGCGGCCAGCCTCGCGTTGAATGAGAACTTGTTGAAGGGCTGGAAAATCGGGAGTTCCGCGCATTTCCCCGGCTCCGTGCCCCCGCCGGCAGACCCTTCAGCCTCGCGAACCGTGCAGATCAATGCGTCACAGCCGAAAACCTTTGGCTCGCCGGTGCTCTACTACGACTACGATGCCCGCCGTCCCACGGGGTCCTACCTCGCGCCCGGCAGCATCGCCACTGTCACCGTGCCAGCAGCGCTGGTGAACAAAGGCTTCAAAGTCCGGGTCGGCGCCCATTCATGGGATCTGACGGCCAAGAGCCGAATCGAGCGCGTGGACCGGATCTCGCGCGTTTACTCCATCACCAGCACCACGACCAAGATCGCGCATCCGATGGGTGGCGGTATCTACATCGAGGTCCCTTACCTCGCGAATGCAGGCATCGTGTCCGTGCAAATTACCAACGCCGTCCGTTCGCCCTTCTTCTCGGCCACAAGTTTCCACCAGACCTCTCTTTCCGAGTGGCAGAATATTGAGCGCACTCAGCCGGGGCCGTGGGCGGACTTCGAGTCCGACAAATTCATGATGCAGGTCCCGCGCTCGTGGATTTATGCCTACTCCAACCCAGTCGCGCTGATAGCGGACTGGGACAAGGCGATGGATGCCGTCTCCGACATGATGGGTCTGCCGCAGATCCGCTCCAAGACGGTGATGTATGCGCAGGTGGACGTGATCTTGCGGGCAGACGTCAACGCGCCCGGCTATCCGTGTGTCAACGACGCCTACGACCCCTACGCAGCCACCAATGGCAACAAGTCCCACTACCTCCTGACTGGCCCGCAGAACTCTCCTTGGGCGACCTTGCACGAACTAGGCCACTCGCAAAGCTTCACCAAGTTCACCGGCGAGGTGGAGTCCGCCGTGAACCTATTTTATGTGGCTGTGCTGAACCGGAAATTCGGCAAGACTCTCGACTTTGCTTTTGGCGCGTCGATCGGGGCACCGAGCGACATGTCCACTGTGAACCTGCGCAATGTCTCGCTGATGTGGACTTTGAAAAGTGTGTTCCGCACCGGCAATAAGACAATGGTGCTGGCCGACATGAGTTATGAGCACAAGGGCCACGCAAAATACGTTGAGATCGCCAATCTGTTCGGATGGGATGCGCTGGGCGATTTTTGGAACTCAGTGCATCTCGACTACGAGAAGGGCATTTCGTACCCGGTCAACTCCGATCCCACAGACAGCCGCATCGTGCGGATGTCAAAGGCTGCGGGCTTCGATTTGCGACCCTTGTTCCATTTTTGGGGAGTCCCTCCGCTGAACGCAACCAGCGTGCGGAACTCGATCGTCGCGGCGAAGCTGCCTGCCTCGGGAGCCCTCTACCGGCGCTTGAAATACTATCAAGCAGTCGTTCCCACGAGCCAGTCCGCTTACAATAACTTTTACTACGCCATCGATCAGACCGGCGCAGACTCCGAGATCAAGGCACTGTTCACCAACAGCTCTTACACAACTGCGATTGCCGACAGCGCCAAAGCTGCCATCCAAGGGATCATCGATTTGTATTTTCCAAACGGTGACCCGGACTTGCTGAGCGCTAACTCTACTTGGGACATCCTGCCCGGCACCGCCGGGGCTGGCAATGGCACGATCACGAGCGCCGCTGGCACCTGGAGCACCACCGTCGCCAACTGGACCAATGACGGCGGCACGAACAACGTAGTCTGGACCAACGATTCGCACGCCACATTCAACCCGGGAACCTACACGGTGACCGTGGCCAGCGGAGTCACCGTGCGCAACCTGACGGTGCCTGCGGGTGCAGGGAACATCACTTTGAAAGCCGCGACCGACAACGGCGGCCTGACCCTCGGCACCAATCCACTGTGGACGCTCAATGATAGCGTCGTGACCCTCACCGCCGACTCCGTCACCGACATCAAGCTAACCGTGAGCACCGGCAACACGCTGACGCTCACCGGATCGGGAACTTTCAACAGCGGCGAGAAGCCGACCGGTGCCGACTGGTCAGTCGCCGGCTCCGACCTCAGTGTCCAAGGCACGCTCACCCTGCGAGGCAATGTGCTGGGTGTCGGGAAGTTCGAGAGCATTGCGATGGCCGCGGGGACCAGCTTCGTCCACGAAAGGAACCAGACCGAGACTTACACGAATTCGTGGAGCCTGTCCGGCACCGGGCAGGTCAGCTACGGCACGCGCTACGCGGCCACGCCGACTTATGTGGGAGTCATCTCCGGCTCAGGCGGGATGACCTTCAATGGAACGGCCATCGTCGCGGGCGACAACACTTACACCGGCACCACACTCGTCTCGACGGGAACCATAAGCCTAACAGGAAACCGTACCGTTGCCTCGGGCGCAATCAGTGTTGGCAACGTCAACGGAAGCACGGCCACGCTCAATATTTCCAACGGCAGCTACACGACTGGCCCGATCACCGTCGGGTCCGGAGACGCCACGGCGGCCGGGATTGTAAACCAGACGGGCGGATCGCTGACCTTGAGCGCCACGCAGTTAATCCTCGGCAACGTGGGCAGCGGCACCACCGCAGGCACCGCCGCCTTCGGCACTTATAACCTGAGTGGCGGCACCTTGACCGGAGCGGCTGCCACCACGCGCGGCATCATCCTCGGGACTAACAACGGCACCACCGGAATCTTCAACCTGAGCGGCAACGGGAATCTCGACATGAGCGCTGCGATCCTCATGGTTGGCCGCTCGGATACCGCGCTTACCGGGAGTTCAGGTTACTTCAATCAAACGGGCGGAGCTTCCGTGGTAGGAAATCTCACCGTCGCTGGCGGGACCGGCACAGGCAGCGTCGGCCACGTGGTTCTGACGGGCGGAACATTCACCGCGCTTGCATTCCCATCATTCGCCAACGCCGCCAACAGCACGGCTTCCATCACCATCGGCGGCTCGGCTCAGGTCACTTTGCCCAGGTTCCCGACAACCCGCGGTTCGGGCTCAACGGCGAGCGTGACCTTTGATGGCGGCACGGTCATTCCTACGGCAGCGACAACGGTATTTCTCAGCGCTCCGACCAATGCCACCATTCGGACAGGTGGCGCGACATTCGACGTGCCGGGAGGCAGGGACATCACTATCTCGCAGGCTTTGCTACTGAATACCACGTCCCCCGGCGGCGGGTTGACCAAGCGGGGGAATGGCGTTCTCACTCTCTCCGGCGCGAACACCTACACCGGACACACCAATGTCACCGGCGGGGTCCTGAGCATCGATCAGCCGTATCTTTCCAATGCCGCCGACGTCATCTTGAGCAATGGAGGCGTGATCGACCTCACTTTCACGGGCAACGATACCGTGGATGGGTTATACATCGACGGCACACGCCAGTCGGCCGGCACGTGGGGTGCGCTCGGCTCGAGCGCCACTCATAAGACAAGCCTGATTACTGGCATCGGTATGCTCAATGTCGCCAACGGCCCAGCCGTCGCGACTTCTTTTGCGAGTTGGGCGCAATCCTTTGGCTTGGATGGCTCACCAGGAAAGGAAGCCGGCTTCGCCGCCGATCCCGACAAAGACGGCGTGGCCAATGGACTTGAGTGGATTCTCGGTGGAAATCCGCTGGCCCAAGATGGATCAGTCCTTCCCCAGACAACCCTCAACGAGACCCACATCGTCTTCACCTTCACTCGCATCGATGCGAGTGTCTCCGCGGCTGCTCTCAACGCGAAGTGGGGTAGCGATCTCACGGGTTGGGCGACCACTTCCATCGGGGCCGTAAGTTCCGGCCCCGATGCAAGTGGAGTCACGGTGTCCATCGCTCCGAACGGTGCGGCGCCAGATACCATAGTCATCTCGGTCCCACGCACCCTCGCTGTGGATGGCAAGCTATTCATGCGCCTCAATGCAACTCTGCCGTAATATTTTTCGGATGGGGATTTATTGGTCTGCGGTGGCCGTGCTCGTCTCAGCCGGCATCGTTTCGCGAGCGGCGGAATCCGAGGTCACGAGTTACAAGACCGTGGATGGACGGGACCTGAAACTTTTTATCGAGAAGCCGCCTGCGTGGACGGCAGACGAAAGGCGTCCGGCCATCGTCTTTTTTTTCGGTGGCGGCTGGGTCGCAGGCAGTCCCGGGCAATTCAAACCGCAGAGCGAATACCTAGCGTCGCGCGGCATGGTCGGCGTGCGGGTGGAATATCGAGTGATTCCGAAGGGCAACGCCGGACCTCCTACGATTTGTGTGCAGGATGCAAAATCTGCGATGCGCTACGTCCGCGCACACGCCGCAGAGTTGGGCATCGACCCGCAGCGCATCGCCGCCGCGGGAGGTTCGGCGGGCGGGCATCTGGCAGCGGCAACCGCGCTCGTTCCGGGCTTGGATGACCCGCTGGACGATCTCGCGATTTCGCCGCGTCCCGATTCGCTTGTGCTTTTTAATCCGGTTTTCGACAACGGCCCAGGCCAGTGGGGGCACGAGCGCGTGCGAGACCGTTACGAGGAGTTTTCTCCGGCTCATCACGTCGGTGCACAAGCGCCACCAACGATCGTTTTCCTAGGCGACAAGGATTCTCTCATTCCGGTCAAAACGGTGCGCGATTTCGAGGCGGCGATGAAACGTGCGGGCGTTCGTTGCGATACGCACATCTATCCGGGAGTCGGCCACGGCTTTTTCAACAAGGCGATGAATGGCGGACGGGAATTTTCATCCACACTTTTTGAAACCGATCGGTTCCTTGCATCGCTCGGTTGGTTGAAGGGCCAGCCAACGCTCCAGAATTTGACCACTTCGGCAACGCGCTGATTCTCTATGACCTCACGATTTTTTCTCTACCTCGCGGCGCTCCTTTCGATCGCCAGCAACTCGGCGGTGGCGGTCCAGAAACAGCCGAACATTCTCTACATCCTCGCCGACGATCTCGGCTACGGAGATGTCCAGTGCCTGAATCCCAAGCGGGGAAAAATCGCCACGCCGCAACTCGATCGACTTGCCTCGCAAGGCATGACTTTCACGGACGCGCACAGCGGCTCATCGGTCTGCACTCCGACGCGTTATGGATTGCTCACCGGACGTTACGCGTGGCGCACCACTCTAGTCAGCGGAGTGCTCGGTGGTGTCAGCCCACCACTCATCGCCTCGGAGCGTCTGACCGTTGCATCCCTGCTGCGCGCGCAAGGCTGCAGCACTGCGTGCATCGGCAAATGGCATCTCGGCTTGGGTTGGACAAAATGGGAAGACGCCGAGGAGCACAAAAAGCACCCGGGCTGGGCTTTCGATTTTTCCAAGGCGTTCACGCGCGGCCCGGTCGAGTGCGGGTTCGACTCCTTTTTCGGCATCTCCGCATCGCTCGACATGCCGCCCTTCACGTTCCTCGAAAATGATCGCGTCACCGCGCTGCCGACGACCGCGAAGACCTGGATTCGCAAAGGCCCCGCCGCACCGGCATTCGAGGCGATCGACGTGCTTCCGACACTGACCCGCAAGGCGGTGGAGTATCTCGGAGCGCGTGCCGCGGATGCGAAAGCCGGACATCCGTTTTTCCTCTACCTGCCGCTGAACTCACCCCACACGCCGATCGTCCCGAGCGCGGAATGGCAGGGAAAAAGCGGGCTCAGTCCATACGGTGATTTCGTCATGCAGACGGATGCGTGTGTCGGCGAAATCCTCGCCGCACTGGAAAAGAACGGCCTTTCCGAAAACACCCTCGTCATCTTCACGAGCGACAACGGCTGCTCACCCGCCGCCGACATCGCGGGGCTCGAGAAACTCGGGCATTTCCCCAGCCAGGATTTTCGCGGCGCGAAAGCAGACATCTGGGAGGGCGGGCACCGGGTGCCGTTTTTCGTGCGCTGGCCTGGCAAGGTAAAAGCCGGAGCTCAATGCGACACGACCATTTGCCACACCGACTTCATGGCAACCGTCGCCGAGATCACCGGCGCGAAAGTCCCAGACACGGCGGGCGAGGATAGTTTTAGCATTCTCCCAAACCTCCTCGGCACCGGGAAGAGTGCGAGGCCGAGCGTGGTGAATCACAGCATCAACGGACAGTTTGCGATCCGCGATGCAACGTGGAAACTGGAGTTCTGCCCGGGCAGCGGTGGCTGGGGCAAGCCCGGTGACATCGAAGCGAGAAAGGACGGTTTGGCTGCGGTGCAACTGTACGACCTCGCCATTGACTTGGGCGAAAAGAACAACGTGGAGGCCGAGCATCCCGACGTGATCAAGCGCCTCACCGCGCAGCTCGATGCGATCGTCGCGAACGGACGCAGCACTCCGGGCGCACCACAAGAGAATGACGTGGCCGTCAACTACCACATCCAGCGTCCCGCTCCGAAGCAGTGAAAGATGGCGCTAACCTTTGTTTTTGCCGCCAGGAGCCCGACCGCAGCGGTTGCGCGGTGGAATGCGTTTCAACGAGCCGCGACAATAGGAATCACATGACAAACGCAACATCTGGAATTAAATCGATTCATAACCTTCGCGTGCTCGATTCGGTCTAAAGCGCAGACGTTCGGCGCGTGTGCTGTTTTTCCATCCCCACCCGCGTGCTCCCCCGCCCCATGTCCAGATTCCTCTCACTCGCCACAGCCGCAGTTGCCTTGTTTCTGTTGAGCACGCACGCGTGTGCGGCGGGCACTTTTTCCGTCGTGTCGCTGACGGGCGATGCGGACTCGGGGATCACGGCAGGCTCGGCTTTTACCCACGCATTCAACGTGAATGCCGCGTCCAACGGGACGGTGAATGGGGCGGTTTTCACGGGCACTGGCCAATTGGCTGCAGGCGTCAATCCGACTACAAACAACTATTCGACGACTGGATTCACATCCAGTTTTGTGAACAACGCGACCTCGCCGGTCACGGGTGTGGTGGGCGGCTTCATGACGACTTTCCGCTACAACGGAAATCCCGCGTCGCTGACGCTGAAAAACCTGCGCATCGGCCAGCAATACGAGACGACTTTCTACGACTCCGCTTATGGCGGCGCGGGCATCCGCGTTCAATCGATCACCGTGAGCGACGGCGGCTCGATCGTGCATGATGAAAATGCGCAGCCTGGGGGTCGGTTGATTTACACATTCACGGCGGCGAGCAATACGCTGACATTCACCTTCACGCCGCAGACGGCGGGGACGTTTCACCTTTACGCGTTCAGCAACCGCGCGGTCGGTCCGCAGGCGCTGCTGACGGATAATTTTTACGCGCCGTCAAACCCAACGACGACAAATCTCAACTTCAATCTCGCCGCGCGGCAGGGCGGGACGCTCGTGCAATCGGCTGGGACGATCGCGTGGATCGGAACCGGAAACGCGCAGGTTGGCAACATCACCGGGTCGATCGATGGCGGAAATTATCTACTCACCGCCTCGAGTGGCAAGGCGGCGCTCGACCACAATTTCAATGGCGCGGAAAGCTCGAGCGGTTTGTCGATTTCCTTCGACCTCGCGCCAGACGTGACGGCAGTTGGGGGCACAAATTGGAACGGGATCAGCCTCGGGCAGTCGGCGGCGGACAAGAGCGGCGCGGTGAGTGGCGCGCAGACGCACTTTGGAGTGCTCTTTCGCGGAAGCGCGGGGACGCTGCAGGCGTACGACGGCAGCACCGTCCTCACGCCCACTGAGCCTTCGTGGGGATCGACTGGCGTCACTTCGCAACTCCACCATTTCGAGCTGATCATCACGGACTCGATCGACGGAAATCCTTTTGATGGAGCTGGTGAGACGCGTATCCAGGTCTATGCGGATGGTGTTCTGCGCTACACTTTCACAAAGTCAGGCGGGGGCTACGCGGAGAACTACCTTAACTTCCAAAGCAGCCAGGTCGGCGGTCTCGACAACCTCGTCATTGCACGGCTCAGCTCTGCGCCGGCGGCGCCGGTCATTTCCGCGCAGCCGCAGCCGCAAATGCTTTGGTTTGGCGACAGCGCGGTGCTGAGCGTCATCGCGAGCGGAGTGCCGGCGCCGACCTACCAATGGCTGAATGGCGGAGACCCGATCGGGAGTGCGACCGGCTCCACATTGCTCCTGACGAATGCCGCGCTTGCCGATGCGGGCAGCTACACAGTCACGGTCACGAACGCGAGCGGGAGCGTCACTTCCACCCCCGCTGCGGTGAACGTGATCTATCCGAATCGCTGGCAGCGCGTGGCCGAGCCGCTGGCGGTTTCGAGCAAAAAGACGGGGTTCGTTTTTTCGGAGATCAATCCCCATCCCGTGACGCGGCTGGACGGGCGAAACTTGGAATTCATCGAGCTCTACAATACGAACCCGTGGCCGGAAGACCTGACCGGCTGGCGAATCTCGGGCGATGTGAATTACGTATTTCCGGCAGGCACGATCATCCCCGCGCAGGGGTTTCTCGTCGTCGCGGCATCACCGTCCGACATGCAGGCCGTCTATGGAATCCCGGGTGTGCTCGGGCCGTGGCAAGGAGCGCTTTCGAACAGCGGTGGCACGCTGCGTCTGCGGCGGAAAAACGACGCCATCGTGCTCGAGGGCGTATGGAGCGACGGGCCGGCGTGGCCGGTCGCAGCGGACGGCGCGGGTCATTCGCTGGTGCTGGCGCGGCCGAGTTACGGCGAGGGCGACGTACGGGCGTGGAGCGCGAGCGCCGCAATCGGTGGTTCTCCCGGCACGGCGGAGGCACCGCCGGCGAGCCCGCAAGATCACGTGCTCATCAACGAAATCTTCGCGCACTCGACCACCGCCGCGGACTTCATCGAACTCTACAACAGCAGTCCGCTGAGCGTGGACGTGAGCGGCTGTTTTCTGTCCAACAACTCGACGGCGCTGACGAAATTTGCGATCCCCGCCGGGACCTTGCTACCACCACGCGGGCGGGTAAGCTTTACGCAGGCGCAGTTCGGATTTTCGCTAAAGGCTGAAGGCGAAACGGTTTACTTCACCAACGCGGCGCTGACTCGCGTGCTCGACGCGGTGCGCTATCGCGAGCAACTGCCCGACACTGCCAGCGGCCTTTCGCCGGATGGCGAAGGCGCATTCCGCCGGCTCGTGAGCGCGACGCCCGGCGCGGCGAATGCGGCGGCGGCACGCGGGCCGGTGGTCATCAACGAGCTCTATTTTCACCCGATCACCAATGATGATCAGGAAGAGTGGCTGGAACTGCGGAATCTCTCGGGCGCGGCGGTGAGCCTCGCCGACTGGCGGCTCAGCGAAGGCGTGACGTTCACTTTCCCTGCGGGCGCGAGCATCCCGGCAAGCGGCTACGTGGTAGTGGCGAAAAATCCAGCGCGCGTGCAAGCGAATCATCCGGGGCTTTCGGCAGGCGCGATTTTCGGGCCTTTCACCGGGACGTTGGGCGACAGCGGGGAGGAGGTCGTTCTCCGCCAACCGGTCACGCCGGCTGGAGGAGTGGTCTTCTTCGCACCTGTCGATGAAGTGAACTACAGCGACGCATCGCGCTGGGCGAAATGGGCCGACGGTGGCGGAAGCAGCCTGGAACTCGCGGACGCGCGGAACACCGCCACGCCGCTCTGGCTGGACAGCGACGAGACGGCAAAGGCCCCGTGGACGCTGGTCGAGACGACGGGCGTGCTGGACAACGTCAACAGCAACGCCAGCGCAATTGCCAACAAGCTAGATGCACAACTTCTCAACGAGGGCGAGGCGCTGCTGGACGAGGTCGAAGCCACGCCGGCGGGCGGCTCGAATCTCGTGACGAACGGCGGCTTTGAAAGCGGGATCGGCTCATGGCTTGTCCAAGGCAGCCACAATACCTCGGTCCTCGAAAACAGCGGCTACGCAGGCGCCAAGTCGCTGCGCCTCGTCGCCACCGGCCGCGGAGATCCTCTGCCAAACCATGTGCGCACACCGTTGAGCGCAACCATCGCCGCCAATACGACCGCCACCATCCGGGCTCGCGCGCGCTGGTTGCACGGTTCGCCGGACTTTCTCCTGCGCCTGCGCGGTGGCGGCTTGGAGGCTTACGGCGCGTTGATAGTGCCGACCAATCTCGGCACGCCCGGAGCGGCTAACAGCCGCGCAGTCACGAACGCCGCCCCGGCCATCACTGATGTGCTCCATCGCCCCGCGCTGCCGGCGGCTGACGTGCCGTTCCGGGTTTTTGCCCGGATCAGCGACCCGGATGGAGTCGCCACCGTGCAGTTGAAATATCGCGTCGATCCCTCGGCAACTCTGAGCACTGTGACCATGGTTGACGATGGCAGCAACGGCGACCTGCTCGCGGGCGATGGCATCTTCACCGGCGCCATCCCCGCGCAAGCTGCCGGCAACTTGCTCGGCTTCACGATCACGGCGACCGATTCGGCCACGGTAAGCACGGTTTTTCCGCCGACCGGCGAGTGCCTGGCGCGGGTCGGCGACAACCTGCCGACGGGTGCATTTGGCGCATACTCGATGTGGATCACCAACTCCACGCTCACCGCTTGGACGAATCGCTTGCTCAAAACCAACGAGCCTTTTCCCATAACTTTCCTACACAATAACAGCCGGATTTTCTACGGAACCGGCGCGCACTTTGCCCAATTCGCGGAACCTGCCAACTCCAACCCGACCAACACGATCATCGGCTACGGCATCGACTTGCCACCCGGCGAAACGCTCTTGGGCGAGAATCAGGTAACTCTCGATATTCCGATTCGCGACGTTACCAATCAGCGCGAGCAGCTTATGCACTGGATGCTGGAGCAGATGAACCTGCCGACGCTCTACCGGCGGGATGTCCATCTGATGGTTAACGGCGTGCGCCGGACTTCGGCGATCGTGCCGATCTTTCACGATTGTCATCAGCCGGGCCGCTCCCATCTCGACTCCAACTTTCCCAACGATGCGAGAGGGCATCTGCTCAAGACGAGCCGCTGGGACGAAACGAGCGACGCGAATGGCGTGCTGGCCGGCGATTTCAACTCGCTGCTCCCCTTCACCACCACGGACGGAGTCTATAAAACCGCCCGCTATCGCTGGTGTTGGATGCCGCGCTCGGCGCAGGGCAGCGAGAACGACTTCGCCGATTTTTTCAACCTCGTCACCGCCGCGAACATCGCCGGCAGCGGCGCTCCTTATGTCGATGGAGTCAAGGCTCTCGTGGACGTCGATCAGTGGATGGCCAACTTCGCCTTCGCCGACCTCTGCGCGTTCTGGGACACCTTCGGCAATCCGAACCACAAAAACGCCTACCTTTACAAGCCCACCCTCGACCGGTGGAAAGTCATCACCAACGACATGGACGTCGGCCTCGGTGCCGACAATTCGAACCATCACCCGTCCACCGAGCCGCTCTTCGCCGCTGGGGTCGATACACCGGTCCAGAAAATGTACGACACCCCGGCGCTCGTGCGCCCTTACTGGCGTGCCTTGAGCGACTCGCTCGGCACTTTTTTCAGCGGGAGCGCAGTGACGACGCGCATCACCCAGCGCTACAACGGTTACATCGCGAATGGCGTCGCAGTCGCCTCGCCCCTCGTCGGCAGCGGATTTTACAACCTCAGCATCCCCGCGTGGATCGACCTGCGTGTCGCCTACGTTCAGAGCCAGCTAAATACGGTCAGCGCACCTTTCGCGGTAAATGGCCCCACGACCTTTACCACGAATACTAGACCGATCACCATCACCGGAACCGCGCCGGTGAGCGTGAAGACAATCACTTTCAACGGACTCGAAGTTCCGCTGACTTGGACGAGCACGACGGCTTGGAGCGCAAGTGTCAATGTCGCATCGGGCACGAATCCTCTCGTAGTGACTGCCCTCGATAGCGCTGGCACGCAAACGGGGAGCGTAACGTTGACGGTCACCTTCACCGGCACGAACGCTTGGGCCGCGCTGCGCATCAACGAATGGATGGCCGATAACAATGGTGCCGTTCTTGACCCCGCCGACGGCCATCCCGACGACTGGATCGAACTCTACAATCCAACCGGCGCGATTGTGAGTCTCGCAAGCTGGACCCTCGGCGATACCATGCCGATGCCGACCACCTTCGTCATCCCATCCGGCTATAGCATCGCCGCTGGCGGTAGGCTCCTTGTCTGGGCCGACAACGAAACCGTGCAAAACACCGGCAGCGGCCAACTTCACGTCCCCTTCAAGCTCAGCTCGAGCGGCGAAACGCTTACACTGCGCTCGCCCGACGGCACGCTCGTGGACACCGTCACCTTCGGCACACAGGTCCAAAATATCAGCCAGGGACGCACTCCCGACGGCGGCACCACCATCGACTTTCTCTCCACCCCCAGCGCTGCCACCGCCAACGCCGCACCTGTCGCTCCGCCAGCGGCAACCGTTGGCAACGGCACGCCCGGAAACGTGAGCATCATCGTCAACACCACGCCCGGCTTCCGATACCAGCTCCAAGTAAAGGCCAGCCTCACCGACGCAACGTGGATAAACTCGGGCGCCGCCTTTCTCGCCGACAGCACGACACACGAGTTCACTGATGTCGCGACCGGACAGACCCAACGCTTCTACCGCGTCGTCCGCACGCCGTAACGCGTTCCCACGGTGATCGGCACTGTGTTTTTGCGCGGGCGTTGGCTTTGACTTATTCCCGATCAGCGTGCCAAATCTCACCATGAAAGCCTCAGGTTTCCCTCTCACATTCATCCCGTTGTTCGTCGCGTTGGCTCATGCGCCACTCTTCGCGGAAAACTCGAAAGAGGGGCCAAAAACAGAGGCAACTTCAGCTCCTAGCGCTGCCGAATCCGACTCGAACAAGCTCTCGGTGACGGAACACTCGGCGGTGATCGCGGGAAGTGCGCTTCAATACAAGGCGACCGCAGAATACCTCATCCTGAAGGACGAAACCGAGAAGGGTGCGAACAAGGACGACAAAGGCAAAGCAGCCGAGCCAATCAAGGACGGGCTGGAGCCGAAGGCGAAAGTCTTTTACATGGCCTATACGGCTGCTCCTGCGAATCAACCGAACCGTCCTGTGACTTTCGTTTTCAATGGTGGCCCTGGAGCAGCATCCGTGTGGCTTCATCTTGGCGCTTTGGGACCGCGCCGAGTGAAGCTCAACCCAGAAGGCGATGGAACTCGAGCACCTTACGAGTTGATCGACAATGAGTTTAGTTGCCTCGATCAGACTGACCTCGTCTTCATCGATCCAGTCTCCACCGGTTACAGCCGGCCTGCCGCGGGGGAAACCTCCAAATCCTTTCACGGCTTTGGTGAGGACATTCAGTCGGTTGCGGAATTCATCCGGCTTTACACGACGACGAACAAGCGCTGGCTCTCGCCGAAGTTCCTCATCGGTGAAAGCTACGGCGGTACGCGGGCCGCAGCTTTAGTCGGAGTGCTTCAAGATCGCTTCGATCTATTCGTGAATGGCGTCGTGATCATCGGTGGCGTCTTCAACTGGCAGACCCTCGACTTTCGCTCTGGAAACGACCTGCCCTACACCCTCTTCCTTCCGAGCTACACTGCGGCGGCCTGGTATCACAAGCGGCTGGGTGAGAGTCTTCAAAAACTCACGTTGGAACAGGCGCGCAAGGAAGCGGAGACCTTCGCGAGCGGAGACTACCTTCTGGCTCTCGCCCAGGGAAACAAGCTGGCGGATGCCGAGCGGAAGAAGATCGCAAACAGGCTCGCCGCGCTCACCGCGCTGCCGGAAGATACGATCCTGCGCTACGATCTGCGCGTCCCATCGGGAGAGTTTCGGGATGAGTTACTCAAGAGCAAGAGCCGCTCGATCGGCCGATTCGACAGCCGGATAACAGGCATACAGACCGACCCAGATGGCAGCGACTTCGATCCGAGCTTTGCCTCAATGCGAGGGAACTTCAACGCGGCGATCAACGACTATGCGCGGCGTGATTTGAAGTTTGAAACCGAACTGCCTTACCGGACGCTCGCTAATGTCGGCCCCTGGAACTTCAGCCAGTTTGAAAATCGATACCTGGAGGTAGGCGATAGCCTGAGGCGGTCGCTGTCAAAGGATCCGCATCTGAAAGTCTGGGTCATCGGCGGCTTCTACGACCTTGCTGTCTCCTACTTCGGAACAGACTATGCCTTGCGCCAGATGAACCTCGATCCTGCAATCGCCCCGAACATCCACGCCACCAATTACGAAGGGGGCCACATGTTTTACACTCAGGAAGCGCCACTGAAGCAGTTCAAAGCAGACCTCGTGAACTTCATGAGCAACACATTGAAGTAGCTGCTTCTGGATTGTGGGAGATGACCCAATCCGCACCAATTAAACTGCTGTTTGTCTGTAGCAGGAACAAAATTCATGGAAGAGGAGTTGCTCGATGATCTGCGCGCAAAACTCTCGCCTCATTTACTGCTGGAGCTTTGAAATCCACTGTGCGAACTAATATCCCTCCGACTGATCTCCCAGCTTTCCGAAGACTATCTCCATGAGCGACACCAGCACCCAAGGTGAAGAAAAAGTTCTCTGGAGCGGATCGGTTTCGCAATGGCATTACTCTGGCAGGTGGTTCGCCGTTGTCCTTTTGCTGTGCGGTGTGGTCGCTACTTTTTTCCTGCCGGTCTCCGATGATCCCATGACACTTTGGATCGTGAGAGGTGCGATGGCTCTCGCAGCTTTGGTTCTCGTGCTTTGGATTCGCCTCGATCGCAGCAGCCGCAGGTACACCGTCACCGACAAGCGCGTCAGCGTGGAGTTTGGAATCGTCTCGAAGCGGTCGAACGAGTTGAGGATTCAAGACATTCGCAGCATCAATCTCACCACCACCGGTTTCTCTGGGTTGTTGGGAATTGGACGGATCGAATTCTCATCCGCCGCCACGGACGATGCCGACGTGATCTTTTGGAACACGCCACGCGCGGAAAAAATCCGCGACCTCATCCGATCGCTTCAAGCATAGGAGAGTTGCGTTCTCGAAGCATCGCGACCAGCGGGAACCTACGACGCAATGAGTAGGGCGATGAGTGCTGAGAG
Source organism: Chthoniobacterales bacterium (assembly GCA_038207335.1). Classification (GTDB taxonomy): domain Bacteria; phylum Verrucomicrobiota; class Verrucomicrobiia; order Chthoniobacterales; family Chthoniobacteraceae; genus CAIURC01. The sequence continues at coordinate 139,931 of JBBQZX010000010.1, forward strand.
CTGGGTCTCAAAGTCGGAGCGCTCGCGCACTGCGCCGGGACGCCAGTCGGCGGGGTAGAGATCTTCGGGGCCGAGCGGAATCTGCATCAGCGCAGCGGCGCTGTTTGAAGTGGCCCGATTGATCTTCGCTGCAACTTCTGGGTGCAGCTTTTGACCCGCCAGCATGTCGCGGAGTTGGGCAAGGTATCGGACGAAGATTCCTTTGAAGAGTGCCGCATCTCCCCGCGTTCCCATCTTCTCGACGATTACGCCTTCGGAGGATAGGAAGCCTGCGCGGTCGAGAACGCTTTCAGCGACTTTCGAGGCTTCGTCGAGATGCGCACGAGTTCCTGTTGTCTGATAGAGCGCGCAGAGTCCGCCGATGTAGGCACCCTGATTGTAGCTCCAATAGTCGCCGAGATGGTGCGGCCCATCGACGATGCCGGTGCCGTCGTAGAGTTCGACGGAGTGGCACCAATCCACGGTCTTCGCAGCCCAGTCCAAATAACTCCGGTCGCCGGTCGCCTGATGCAGGCGGGACGATAGAATGAGGAAGAGGCTGTTGGTGATCGCGTTGGGTCGCTGCTTGTCTTCGTCCTCGCACCAAAGCACACCGCCGCCTTTGTCCGGGTGCCAGTTCTTTGCTATGTGTGCATGGATGGTCTTCGCCGTTTCGAGATACTTTGCGTCGCCAGTACGGTCATACATTTTCAGCCATGTGACGCCCCACCACCCGGAGTCGTCGAGATACTCATTTTGAAAATCGGAGTAGTAGCCGCCGGATGAGCGAGTCTGCTTTGAGACAGTCGCCTTTTGGAATCTTTGTTCGTCCTCGTCGCTCCAACGATCTAGCCGCTTCAGTTCCGCGATGACGCGCGTTCGCCTGGCGTCGGCGTCTTTCTGTAAAGTGTAGAGCGCGGCGACGTCGGCATCGTAGGTGGTCGTGCCTGAGACGTTCATGTAGTCGATCAAAAGCTCGACGCCATTTGCCGAGGGCCACCACGGCGCGTTCTGCCTGCGCTCGAAGTAAGCGCGGGGGTCGAAGCCTTTTCCATCGAACCAGATGCACGCCACCGGCGACCAGAAACGCCGGTTCAAAGTCTGAATCCCGTCGCGGACGCGTGAGATTGCCGCGTGTTGGGTGACGGGTGCAGCGTTGACCTCCGCGACCGACGCCGAGGCCACGCAGAGCAGCAGGCAGGCGAGAGCGAGGAGGCGATTCATTTGCTACGGGCGCACGATGCGGACGCGCTGGGAGTCAGTGTCTCCGATGAAGATCGTGCCGTTGGGATCGACGAAGACGCCGTGAGGGCGGTCGAGTGGACAAGCGAGCGGGTCGCCAGCGGCGCCAGCGCCTTTCTTGCCGGTGCCGGCGACGAGTTCGAGCTTGCTGGATTTTGCGTCGATGCGGCGGACGCTGTGGCTCTCGGTGTCGGCGAGGATCACGTCGCCATTCGGCGCGACTGCAAGGCCTTTGGGGCCGGAGAGCGTCGCGTCTTTCGCAAGGCCGCCGTTTCTGGTGAAGCCTTGTTTTCCCGTCCCCGCGACGCGCGAAATCGTGCCGGCGGCGATGTCGATTTTGAGGACCGCATTTCCCTCGCGGAGTGCGATCCAGAGATCTCCTGCGCGATCAAAATCGAGGGCCCGCGGACCGTTGAGCGGCGCGGTGGCGAATGGCGAGCCGTCGAGCGCGGGCTTCTTTTCGCCCGTCCCGGCGAAGGTCGAGATGATCCCCGTTTTCATCGCCACTTTTCGAACGCGGTGATTTTTTACGTCGCAAATGAAAAGGTCGCCCGCGCGGTCGAACCCGATGCTGTGCGGTTCATTCATCTCCGCTGCGGTCGCAGGCCCCCCATCGCCGCTGAAGCCGGCTTTTCCCGTCCCGGCGATCGTGGAGATGACGCCGGTTTTCGCATCGACGCGACGCACGCAGTGGTTCAACCGTTCGACAAAATAGACGTTTCCGCTCGCGTCGAAGCGCACTTCGTACGGCTCGTTCATCGCCGCCTGAATCGCCGCGCCACCGTCGCCGAAATATCCGCGTGTGCCGTTGCCGGCGAATGTCGTGATCGTTCCGTCGGGAGCGACTTTTCGAATTCGCTGATTCTCCGTGTCGCAGATGAAGAGTGCGCCGTCAGGGCTGCGCGCGATTCCGGTGGGGCCGGAGAGTTGGGCGGCGGTGGCGGGGCCGCCATCGCCTGAAAACCCATTTTTCCCGGTGCCGGCAAAGGTGTCGATGGTGGCGGCACGCGTGGCGGAGAAGGCGAGCGCGAGCGCGGCGAGGAGAGGCAACGGGGAGTTCATGTGGGCTTGGTAGCCGGGCTCGAGGAAGTCGACAACATTTCGTCCTCGCAAACACAGTTTGTCTCTAAACGCCTCCTCGCCGATGATGTCCAATTCCACATGCGCGCCCGCGACGGATTCACGCTGCTCGAAATTTGCCTCGCGATCGTGATCGCGCTGCTTTTGCTCGGTCTTGCGCTGCCACTCATCGGCGGCATCAATTCGGAATCCAAACTCAACGCGACGCTCGAGCGCTTCGACGATTTTGCGCGGCAGGCGCAGCTCCTCAGCGTGTCGGAGCGGCGCGCTTTCGTGATGGTCTGGGATGAGGCCGGCATCTCGATCGAGCCGGAATCTCCGCTCGCCGAGGATCGCGACAAAGACTGGCCGCGGCTCGATTTTGAAAAGGATGAAGTCCTCAACATCGAGCGCACCGCCGCGCTCGAGGAAAAGCCGCCTATGGAATGGCCATTCTGGCGCAGCGGCACATGTGAACCCATCGTGGCGACCTACAGCGGGCCGGCGGGCTCGTGGGTCGTGAAATACGATCCGCTCACCGTTCGTCCGACCGTGCTGGAGCAAAATTTCGGCGTGCAGAAAAAGAAGACATGAGACTCCGCGGCGCACAATCCACGCGCGGATTCATTCTCTTGGAGGCTGTGCTCGCGGTGCTTATTTTCTCCGTCGGCGTGCTAGCGCTCGGCAAATGCGTGGAGAATTGCCTGAACGCCGACCGGCTCAAGGAAGAGGACGCGCGCGCCATGCAGGTGCTCGAAAATGCGATGGCCGCAGTCGAGGCGGATGCCACTCCGCTCTCGGAATCCGCGAGCGAAGATTTGAAGGGCCGATACGCCGGAATGGTGCTGAAGACGACGCGCAAACCGCTCAACGAGAAGAACGAAAAGGGACAGGACATCTTCGGGATCAATATCGTGACACTGCAAGTCGCGTGGACGAGCGGCGGCGAAAAGCAGTTGCGCGAACTCACGTTTTTCCACTCGCCGAAACCGAGATGAAACTCCCCCACCCCGCTCGCCGCCGCGCGTTCACTTTGATCGAAGTGATGATCGCCGTGCTCATCATCGCCCTCCTCGGCATCGCCCTGAATCGCTTCGTCGCCGCGAATCTCATCGCGCTCAAAGCCTCCCGCGACGCAAGCGATGAACGCCGCGCCATGGTCGGCCTCGAGAATATTTTGAAGACTGCGATGCTCGAACTGCCGCTCACCGGCCAAAACCGCATCGCAGGTGTGCCGCACAAATTCGGCACGTTTTCCAGCGACACGCTGGAGTGGGGCTGCGACCCCGGCGTGAGCCTCCTGACGACTGCCGCGAGCGGCGAATATCGCGTCGTTTTCCAAGTGAAACCCGTCGAGAAAAGCTCGTCTGTGCTGGAACTCGGGCTGCTCCGCCGGCCCGCCGACGGCACGCAGAAAGACGAGACGTGGATGCCGCTGATGAGCAACGTCGCGGGTCTGGAAATCCGGTACTTTCACCCGCAGCTCAACGCGAAAGTCGATCGCTGGAACGACCCCGCGCTCGTCCCGTCGCTCATCTTCGTGAGCATCTATCGCACGGCGGATGAGCCACCATTCGAGACCGTGCTCACCGTGCCCGCGGCGAAACTCCAGGCGCAATGACCTCGCGATTTTCACTTCAAAAATCGCGCAGGGGAGGCTCCGCGCTCATCCTCGTTTTGTTCGCGCTTTTCCTCCTCTCAGCCGCGGTGATCTCGTGGGCGAAGTGGATTCAGCAGGACATCGCGCTCGCCAGCGAGGCGAACCGCAACGCCGAGGCTCGCGCGATGGCGCACTCCGGCGTGGCGATCGCGCTGAACCCGGCGATCACGATCGAATCGCCGCAGATGGAGCGGGAGTTCGGCACGCAGCTCGGGTATAAAGTCACGATGATCGGGGAAGGAGGGCGGCTGAATGTGAACTGGGTACTCCAGGGAAACGGCGCGCACGCCGAGCGGATCGAGCTTTTCAAGACGTGGCTCGAACACATGGGACTGGATTTCCAGGAGCGCGAGGCGTTCGTCGATTGCCTCCTCGACTACACCGACGGCGACGACGTGAAGCGGCTTAACGGCGCGGAAGACGAGCCCGGCTACATCCCGCCGAATCGCCCACTGAAATCGATCGAGGAAATCGAGCAGGTGCGAAATGCCGACGCCCTCACGAGCAAGCCCGGCTGGAAGGAAAGCCTCACGCTTTACAGCACCGGCCCGATCGACCTCTCCGCCGCACCCGCGGAAATCCTGCGCTCGCTGCCAGGCATCGGCGACGCGCGCATCCAGCAGTTCCTCATCACGCGCGCTGGCGCGGACGGGATCGACGGCACGGCTGACGATCCGAAACTTACTTCGGAGCAGATGCAATCGATGCTCGGCGTCGATTCCCGCCGTCCGAATAAGCTCAGTGGACTCATCACGCCAAAGGACCCGATGATGCGAATCACCTCCGTCGGCCACTCGGGAAATGTGGTTCGACAACTCGACGTGGTTGCCCCAAAAGGTGCGCCCAATCCCGCGATCAAGCTCTGGCAAGAATGAAGAAATCCGGCGCGGCACTCGCGCTCCTCACCCCCGATGCAGCCGGCTGGCGCGTACTCGCGGATGGGCAGCCCGCACAGCTCGCGAAGACGCTCGAGGAGGCGATCACCGCAATCCCGCCGGAGCAGCACATCCACCTCGCGCTGCCGGGAAGATTCGTCGTCCTCGAGCGCCTCACCTTGCCCGCGACAGACCGCGAGGAGCTCGCCGGCATGGTCCAGCTACAGCTTGAGAAAACGCTGCCCTATCCGCCGGAGGACGCGTCGAGCGATTTCGAAATCATCCGGCAGGGCGAGACGGAATCGACCATCCTTTCCGTCGCCGCAAATGCCGGCCAACTCTCCGAACTCTGCGCGCCACTGCGCGCAATCGAGCGGCTTCCGGAGAAAATTACGCTCTTCGCGATGCACGTCGCGGCATCGTGTCCGTCGGATGAAATCGTCCTCTGCATCTGGCCGGAGGACGGGCAGTTGCAGATCGCGATTTGTGAAAATGGCAAACTCGGTTTTGCGCAGACTTTTCCCGATGCCGACGAAGCCGCTCTGATCGCCGAACTTCCGCAGCTCCTGCTCGGCGCGGAGATGGAAGGCGTGCCCACCGACTTCATCCGCATCCGCCTGGAGCAAGGCTGCGCGTCACTCCGCGAGCCGCTCGAGGCCGCGCTGGGCAGGCCCGTCGAAATCATTTCATTCGACACCGCGATGCCCGAGCCCGCGGGGAATCTCGCGCCCCCCGCGTGGAAAGCCGAGCTGCGCCGACTGGCCAGCGCGGGTCGCCTGCGCCAGTGGCTGCAGATCGCCGTGGTCTTCTACCTCGTGCTCGTGGCGGCGGCATTCATCTACCTCGTCTGGCTGAATAAACGCGCCCAAAAAATCGACGCACAGCTCGCCGAGGCGCAGCCGCAAATAGAAGCCGTGCAGGCGAAACAAGCACGCTGGAACGCGCTCGCCCCGGCGATCCAGTCCACGCGCTACACGGTCGAGACGCTCTATCTCGTCTTCAGCAGCCTGCCCTCGCCCGAGGTGAAAATCACGACCTTTGAGCACACTCCCGCGCAGTTCCGAGTCGAGGGTGAGGCGCCTTCAGCAAATCTCGCGATCGACTTCGTCGAAAAGCTGCGCGCGCAGAAAGACCTCGGGGATTTCAAGATCGAAAGTCCGCCCCCGACGATCCTCCCGAGCGGCGCCGCGCACTTCAATATTTTCGGAAGACTATGACGGCGCGCGAAAAGAAACTGTCGTTCCTGGTCGGAGGCGTCGTCGCGCTGATCGCGAATTATTTGGTCATCGAATTTTTCCTCAAAAACCAAACGCGGCTGCGCGAGCAGTTCACACAGAAGACCGACACTCTGCGCGCGACCGGGGTACTGCTCGAAGAAAAGGATTTGTGGGAAAAACGGGACGCGTGGGTGAAGGCGAAGCAACCGCCACTCACGAATGAAGCGGGCGCGGGCGTCGCGCTGCTCGACGAGGTAAAAGAGATCGCGAAAAAGCACACCGTCCTACTCGAGTCGCCCGCGATCGGCATCCCTGAGCACAAGCCGCTCTACACCTCCGTCTCCGTGAATGTGGAAACGAAATGCTCGAAGGAATCGCTCACCGCGTTCATGCGCGACGTGCAGGGACCGGAGCAATTCATTGTCTTCGAAAACGCGAACGTGCAGGTGGATTCCGGCGACAAAAAAGAGATGCACGGAAAATTCCGCATCGCAAAATGGTTCGCGCCTGCCGGGCGCTAACCTCCGTCGTGCGCCTCGCTTTCAATGGCCCACCGCGTTCGTTGACAGCCATCCCACCGCGCCGTCTATTTTCCGCATGACCGCCTCCTCCCGCTGGATTTGCGCCGCTGGCATCGCGTGCAGCACCCACCTTTTCGCCGCCGATTTTGCGCCGCCCCAGCCGCTCGACCCGGGCCGCTACGACAAGATGATCGAGGACTGGCCCTTCGCGCTCGCCTCCCCGACCGCGCCCGTCGTCGAGGAAAAGCCGGGCTTTGCTGTCAATCTCCACGTCATGGGCGTCTCCCGCGAGCGCTATCCGGATGGGCGCGAGCGCGATGTGGTCGCGATCAAGTCGCAAGCCGACCAGAGCACGTTCCTGCTGTTCGGAAACGAGCCTAACAAAGAGGGCGTTTCTGTCGCCAGCGTCGATTGGTCGAACGTCGTCGGGAAGACAACTGTGACCATCAAGAAGGGATCCGAATTCGCACCGCTCATTTTTGACCAAGCCCTCATCCACAGCGCGGGCCAGCCACCCGTCACCCCCGGACAGCCGCGCCTGCCCGGCGCACCTCCCCAGTCGGGAGCGCCCACCACTTCACTGCCGCCCGGACTCACGCCGAACAACGGCGCGCTCATCAACGGCCAACGCGGACAGAATCGCGTCCAGCCCGTCATTCCGCGCCCTAACGGAGTACCGCCAAATTTCAACCAACCCCAGCCTGGAGCCTTCCCGCAAGCACTCCCCGGCGCACAACCCGGTGCCGTCCCCGGCCAGGCCCCCGCCAGCGACCCGCGGCGCCGCATCCGCGTAATTAACAGCAAGCCGTAGCGAGGCGAGCCCGCCAAACACAGAGAGTCAGCTCTGGCGCGGAGCACCCGGAACGCCGCACCAGTTGCCCGATCCGCAGATCGCGACCGTTCCAAACTTGCGCGCGATTTTCCCGCCGCTACTCTCGCCGCCCCGCGTCGGGCTCCAGCCTTCGCGGAGCAAATTCACGCGTCCACACACTCACTTCACTCATGGCAAATACCATCCTCGTCGGCGCCCAATGGGGCGATGAAGGCAAAGGCAAAATCATCGACTTCCTCACCGAGAAAGCCGACATCGTCGTCCGCTCCCAAGGCGGCAACAACGCCGGCCACACAGTCATCGTCGATGGGACAAAGTATGTCCTGCACCTCATCCCATCGGGCATTTTGAGGAGCGGGAAAAAGTGCGTGATCGGCAACGGCGTGGTCATCGACCCCGTCGCAGTCGCCATGGAGATTGACGGCCTGCGTGCGAAGAAAATCAAAGTCACCAAGGACAACCTCCTCATTTCCGACTGCGCGCATCTCGTGCTTCCCTACCACCGCGCGCTTGATGAGCAGCGCGAAATCAAAAAAGGCAAAAACAAAATCGGCACCACGAAGCGCGGCATTGGGCCAGCGTATGGAGATAAGGCCGCGCGTGTCGGACTACGGATGTCTGACCTCATGCAGCCCGAGCTTTTCGCCGAAAAGCTCGCGCTCCGCGTGAAAGAAAACAACGCAGTGCTGAAGGCCTTTGGAGCGAAACCGGTGAGCTACAAAACCGTGCTCGCCGACTACTCCGCCGCCGCGGAAAAGCTGCGTCCATTCATCGCCAACACTGTCGTCTATCTTCACGAAGCAATGAAGGCCGGGAAGGAAATGCTGTTCGAAGGCGCGCAGGGAACTTTCCTCGACCTCGACCACGGCACGTATCCGTACGTCACTTCGTCCAACACCACCGCGGGCGGCGCCTGCACGGGTTCGGGCGTGCCGCCGCATCGCATCGATCGCGTGCTCGGCGTGATGAAGGCCTACACGACGCGCGTCGGCGAAGGGCCGTTCCCGACGGAGAATGAGGAGTTCAGCGACATGCTGCACGGCATGGGGCGCGAGTTCGGAGCGACCACCGGGCGCGCGCGCCGCTGCGGTTGGTTCGACGCCGTGGCCACGCGATACGCCGGGATGCTCAACGGCATCGACGACATCGCCGTGACGAATCTAGACGGCCTCGACAGCCTCGAAACCATCCGCATTTGCACCCACTACAAACTCGGTCGCAAGACCCTCGAAGTTCCGCCCGGAGACGTGCGCGAACTCACCAACTGCAAACCGATCTACATCGAAATGCCTGGCTGGCAGACCCCGACGCACGAGGTGAAGACTTTCACCGCTCTCCCCAAAAACGCACAGACATATCTGCATAAACTCGCGGAACTCACGAACGCCAAACTGACAATCGCGAGCGTCGGGCCAGGCCGCGAGCAGACGATCGTGCTGTGAGAAAATCACAACTGTCGTGACAGCGACCGCTCAGCCGCCGCCCCGCCACATCGCGATCATCATGGACGGCAACGGGCGCTGGGCACGCGAGCGTGGGCTGCCGCGAATCGCAGGCCATGAGCGCGGCGCAGAATCGGTGCGAGCGGTCACCGAAGCGTGTGCGGAAATGGGCGTGGAGTTCCTTACGGTCTATGCGTTTTCCACCGAGAACTGGACTCGGCCGCCGGAGGAAATCGCCGCGCTCATGGTGCTGCTGGAGCATTTCATCGCACAGGAACTGCCGACCCTAATGAAGAACAACGTGCGCCTCCAAGCGATCGGCCGACTGCACGATTTGCCCGAGAGCTGCCAGCGCGCGCTCGCCGACGCCATCGCCACGACCGCGCATAACACCGCGACCACGCTTGTCCTCGCGCTCAGCTACAGCGGCCGCGCGGAGATCATCGACGCCGTCCGCACTATCGTATGCGAAGCGGCCACAGGACTTGATCCGCAGTCCATCGACGCCGCACTTTTCCAGCGGCATCTCTACACCCGCGACATCCCCGATCCCGACCTACTCATCCGCACCTCGGGCGAGATGCGGCTCTCAAATTTCCTTCTCTGGCAACTCAGCTATACGGAAATATACGTGACGGAAAAGCTCTGGCCGGACTTCGGAAAAGCCGAACTGCGCGAGGCCATCGCCGCCTTCCACCAGCGCGACCGCCGCTTCGGCGGAGTGTAAACCGCCCGCGGTTCCCGCCTTTTGCCTCGATTCCCGTTCGACACGCCGGGTCTTAGCCGTTCAAATCCGCAGTTTTGATGGAAAAGCCACAGACCATTCTCTTTGTCGATCCCGAGGCTGATTTCCTCGCATGGGCGCAGCACCAGCTCACCACAGCCACCACACGCGTCATCACCGCCACGAATTCCGACGACGCCTACAAGCTATACTGCCGCGAGTCGCCCGACCTCCTCATCACCGAGACACACCTCGCACCATTCAGCGGCCTCGAGCTCCTCGTCAAAGTCCGCGCCCGCGACGCCAGCGCCGTCGTCGTGCTCACCAGCCAGTTCGGCACCACGCAGTCCGTCATCGAGTCGATGAAGCTCGGCGCTTACGACTTTATCCGAAAAGAGGCGCTTCCTTTTAATCTCAAAATCGTCGTCGATGCCGCGCTCCGGGCGCAGGCCGAGATGCGAGCCGCCACGACATTTGCGCCGCAGCTCACAGTCGAGGAGCATCAGGATTCCATCGTCGGAAAATCGCCCGCGATGCAGCAGGTTTTCAAAATGGTCGGGCGGGTTTCTCATTCCGACGCTCCTGTCATGATCACCGGCGAAAGTGGCTCTGGCAAAGAACTCGTCGCGCGCGCGATCCACCACTACAGCCAGCGCAGCACGAAGAGCTTCGTCGCCATCAACTGCGCTGCCATCCCCGACCAGCTCCTCGAAAGCGAGCTTTTCGGCCATGAAAAAGGGTCCTTCACCGGCGCCGCGGGCCAGCGCATCGGCCGCTTCGAGCAGTGCAATGGCGGCACACTTTTCCTCGACGAAATCGGCGACATGCCTCTCCAGCTCCAGAGCAAGATCCTGCGCGTCGTGCAGGACGGCATCTTCTCCCGAGTCGGCGGAAACGACTCTCTCCGCAGCGACGTGCGCATCATCACCGCGACGAATAAAAACCTCGAAAACGAGGTCACCGAGCGCCGTTTTCGCGAAGACCTCTTCTACCGCCTAAATGTCGTCCGCATTCAGCTCCCACCACTGCGCCAGCGGACCGAGGACATCCGCCTTCTTGCCGAATATTTCCTCCGAAAAGTCGCGACACAAAAACATCTGCCGCAACTCAAACTCAGCGAGGAAGCGGTCCGCGTCCTCGAAAGCCACGCATGGCCCGGCAACGTGCGCGAACTCGAAAACACGATCCAGCGCGCCTGCGTCCTCGCCACCTCCGAGCTGCTTTTGCCAAAGGACATTCCGCTCGGAAACGCGCAGCCCGCAGAAGCCGCAGCCGCCGCGACCAGCAACGCCGTAGCTGCCGGAGTCGTCTCAAACGAAGCAGCGATCGAAATCTTGCTGAAATCCGCGCAAAGCACACCGGGCGTCGAACTGCTGCCATGGCTCGAGCGCGAATTCACGCTGTACTCGATGAAGACGACCAAAGGAAATCAGGTGCGCGCCGCCAAGCTCCTCGGCATCACACGCGCCACCCTGCGCAAGCGGATCGAGCGCTTCGGCATCACCAGAGAGCTGACGATTTCCTGAGGCGTGCCTGCTCGCATGCTCCCCACGGATTCGCCCATTTGGTCGTGGTGCGGAAATCGTTTCGAGCGGCACGATTCCGTCCCGCTCACCGACCGCGGTTTCCGGTACGGTATGTCAGTTTTTGAAAGTCTGCGCGTCGAAAACAGCAAAGCACAACATATCGACGCGCACCTTTCACGTCTCCACACCGCCTGCAAAGCCCGCGAATTCTGCTGTGACCCGCACGCCCTCGATCAAGTGGGCGACACACTCGCCTCTGCAAATATGGACGGTTTCGCGCGCATCTACGTCACTGCAGGCGACGGCTCTCCGACCGCTCCAGCACAGGAGCCCCGCGTCTTCCTCTTCCTGGAGAGCCGCGAACGACCCGTCCGCGTCGCATACCACATCGCCATCGCCGACGAGCCTCACCAGCCGCTTTTTGGTGGCCTGAAAACCGCAAACTACTGGCACAATATCGACCTCTTCCAGCAGGCCACCCGCGCAGGAAATGACGAAGCCCTGCTCTTCAACGAACGCGCCGAACTCGTCTCCGCGTGCGTCGCAAATGTCTTCCTCGTCCACGGCTCCGCCGTCCGCACCCCGTCCCTGGCGTGCGGTGCGCGCGATGGCGTCATCCGCGAGCGCATCATCCGCAGCCACCCCGTCCGCGAGTGCTCGCTCTTCCTTGAAGACGTCCGCAGTGCCGACGAGATCCTCCTCACGAATAGCTGGATCGGCGTCATGCCCGCCGCCTCCATCGAAGGCCGCAAACTCCCCTCCCGCACCGTCGCCGCGTCTGTTTGCGACATAGTTTAAGGCCGCTAGATTGCGGGCCTTTTCTGTGAGCACCGCAACACCCGACATCCTCGACCGACTCTCGAAGTCGCCTGCGCTCGCAGGGAAGTTGGCGGTTTTGCGAGCGGGCGAGGAGGCGGATTTCGAGCACGTCACGGAGGCCGCTCAGGCGGTGCTCTCGGCGCTCATCGCGCGGGAGATAAAAGCGCGCGTCTGGATCGTCTGCGCGAATCTTCGAGCGCAGGAAACTCTTCACAACGAACTCGCAAATTGGTTCCCCGACGCAATCTTTTTTCCCGAGGCCGATGTTGCCGCGATCGAGGGCGCAATCGCCGATCCTGAGATCGCCGCCGAGCGGCTGGGCATCGCGGAAAAGCTCGCGGGCAAAGCGCGGCAGATCATCGCGGTCACTCGCGCGACGCTGAACGATGCGCTTCCCTCGCCCGCCGCGCTGAAAAAACTCGAGCTGAAAATCACACGCGGCGCAAAGCTCGATCGAGACAAGTTTCTCGGGCAGCTCGCACGCGCCGGTTACGAGCAGATGCCGCAGGTTTCCGCTCGCGGGCAGTTCGCGCTGCGCGGCGGAATCATCGACGTTTTCTCATTCCATCACGCGCTGCCGGTGCGATTGGAAATGTTCGACGACGAGATCGAATCGCTCCGTCAGTTCGACCTCGACGACCAGACGACGGTCGAGCACATCGCGAGCTGCACCCTGCTGCTCGGCGAAGCCGAATCGGGTGCGGGCCAGCTCCGCGACTACATCCGCGAGGACGACGTCGTTATCGAGATCGTCCCGACCGAGCCGGTGCCGGAGTTGAATCTCCCCGCCGCTTGCCCGACCCGGGCTCGCCTTATGTCCGGCTCCGCGGGCGGCGATGTGGCGGAAGTTTTTTGCGGCGCGTTTCACGATCACGGGCTCGGCGAATTCGACGCGGGCGACTTCGTCATCGACGAACTCAAGCGTGAGCGATTCTTCGCGCAGCTCCGCGAGTGGCGCGAACTCGGCTGGAGCGTCCACGTTTTCTGCAACAACGAAGGCGAGATCGAGCGGCTCCACGACCTCGTCCCGCCAGTTGAGGCGGACGTACTGCGTTTCACGATCGGTTCGCTCGCACGCGGGTTCACATTTCCATCGGCGAGAATCGCGGTGCTTTCGGACGCCGAGTTATTCGGACGCTACCGTCACAACCGAGCCCGCAGGCTTGCGCTGAAGAGGGCTCGCGAGCAATCGAGCCGTGCTCAGATCGACTTCAGCGACCTCGCGGAGGACGACCTCGTCGTCCATCTCGAGCACGGCATCGGTCGGTACGAGGGGATGAAATCGATCCCGCGCGGAGGCGAGCCGGAGGAAGTCATCGTCATCGAGTTTGCGAACGAAGCGCGGCTCTACGTCCCGCTCGAGCAGAGCTTTCTCGTTTCCAAATACGTCGGCGTCGGCAAACGCAACCCGCCGCTCAGCGTCCTAGGCGACGGCAAATGGAACAAGGCGCGCAAGAACGCGGAAAAGTCCGTGTACGACTATGCTTCGCGTCTGCTCGAAGTTCACGCCTCCCGCGAGACCGCACAGGGACACGCGTTCCCCGCGGACAATCGCTGGCAGAGCGAATTCGAGTCTTCTTTTCTCTACAAGGAAACTACCGACCAGATCACCGCCATCGCGGCGACGAAAGCAGACATGGAATCCGTGCGCCCGATGGATCGCCTCATCTGCGGAGATGTCGGATTTGGAAAAACGGAGGTCGCGATTCGCGCAGCGTTCAAGGCCGTAATGGGCGGGAAGCAAGTGGCCATCTTGGTTCCCACGACAGTCCTCGCGCAGCAGCATTACCAAAATTTCCGCGAGCGCATGTCGGATTACCCGATCACCGTCGACACGCTCTCGCGTTTCCGCACGCACGCCGAGCAGCGCAAATCCGTCGCGGGACTCGCCGACGGATCGGTCGATATCGTCGTCGGCACGCACCGGCTCATCTCGAAAGACGTGCAGTTCAAAGACCTCGGCCTCGTCGTGATCGACGAGGAGCAGCGCTTCGGCGTGCTGCACAAAGAGAAGTTCAAGGAGCTCTTCAAGCTCGTGGACATGCTCACGCTCAGCGCCACGCCGATCCCGCGCACGCTCTACCTCTCGCTCATGGGTGCGAAAGACATGAGCACCATCGAGACCGCTCCGCCAAATCGCATCCCGGTCGAGACGCTCATCTGTCCCTACGACGAGCGCATCATCCGCGACGCGATCAACCGCGAACTCTCACGCCAGGGGCAGGTCTATTTCCTCCACAACCGAGTCCAGTCGATCGAGTCGATGTGCGCGAAGATCAAGCTCCTATGCCCAAAGGCGCGCATCATCGTCGGCCACGGGCAGATGCCTGAAGGCGAACTCGAGGAGGTCATGCAGCGCTTCGTCTCGGGCGAAGCGGACGTGCTCATTTCGACCACGATCATCGAGAGCGGCCTCGATATTCCGAACGCCAACACGATCATCATCGACCGCGCGGACCGCTTCGGCCTCGCCGATTTGTACCAGCTCCGCGGCCGCGTCGGCCGCGCGCAAAGCAAGGCATACGCTTATCTCATGCTCCCGCGCGACATGCTCACGCAGGGCGAGGCGCGCAAGCGAGTCAACGCGATCAAGCAATACAGCTCGCTCGGCGCTGGGTTCAAAATCGCGATGCGCGACCTGGAAATCCGCGGTGCGGGGAACATCCTCGGCACCGCGCAGAGCGGACACATCGTGAGCATCGGCTTCGAGCTCTACTGCTCACTACTGCGGCAAGCGATTTCGAAGCTCAAAGGCGAGAAGGTAAAACCGCGCGCCGATGTCGCTTTGCATCTCGATTTCGTCGCGACACGCGAGGCTGACTTCCTCGGTAGGTCGGATGGCGACTGCATTCCCGCATTTCTGCCTGGGAGCTACGTCAGCGAAGCGCAACCGCGCATCCAAGCCTATCGCCGTCTCTCCGAGGTTGCCTCCACCGAGCAACTCGACGCGCTCCGCAAGACATGGCGCGACCGCTTCGGCCCACTCCCCGAAGCCGCTGCAAACCTCACGATGATGTCCGAAATTAAGCTCGCCGCCGCTGGACGCAAAATGACGGTGGTCGAGGTGCGCGATGAGAGAATCATGCTCACGCGCGGCGGCGACTTCATCCTGATCGGCGGTAAATTCCCCCGCCTCGCGTCTGCGGATGTGCAGAAAAAACTAGGCGAACTGCTGGCGCTGATTCGGAGTTTTTGAAGTGCGTCAGCGGCTCCACGAGCCGAGTGGATCGATTCGCATAACTCGCTGATCAAGTGAGCGCGCACACACCGAGAGCAATGCGCACCGGCTCGCGGGCATCCTGCATGTGGCCAACGCGCTGCATCGCGCTGCATCGCGCTGCATAGGAATTCCTCACTTTCGACGGCAATCAAAAGCGGCTAGCTGAGGCGGAGGGTTTCGCGGTGCGGTCTTGGCATGCACCTACTTCATCATTCGGAGGATGAAGTCTTTTACCTTCGGGATTTTACAGGCGGCGAGGACGGTCGCGGCGCGGATGCGGTCGGAGGCGATGGCAGGCTGGCAGGCGTACCAGGCGAGTAACGGGACATTTGGGTCGTCCTGATCCTCGGGGTGCGAGATGATCGCGGGGAGAACATCCCAGCGCTTTTCGATCGGCACCCGCTGCATGGCGCAGGCGACGGCGAGGCGCACGATCGGCGAGTCGCTGTCGCGCGAGATTTGGGCGAATTTTCGCAGCGTGTTGGGGGATGGTGCGCCGTGTTCGCAGAGGAGCTGTACGGTCCATCCAGCGAGCCGCGGCTCTCTTTCCGAAAGCAGCGACATCGCGATTTTCTCAGGCACGCCGCCGGTCGCGTGGAGCGCCCACAGAGCGCGAAGCCGCTGCGGGAGGTCGAGCTTTGCGTCGTCGAGAATGGCGGTGAGTTGCGCTTGCGCCGCGGGATCTTCACCCCGCTCCTGCAACAGTCGCCGCGCGTGCCGCACCAGCCATTCGTTTTTCTCGAGTTGCAATTTTACCAGCTCATCCGTGCCGAGCTTCGCAAGGTCGAGCGTCGGCTGCGCCGGGGTGCCGTAGCTGATTTTGTAAATGCGGCCATTCGTCCGGTCATGCGGCTCCTGCTCGTGACAGGCGCGGGCGTCATACCAGTCGCAGATGAAAACCGAGCCGTCGGGCCCCATTTTCAGCGCGAGCCCGCGGAACCAGCGGTCGCCCGAGCGCATAAAATCCGGCATCCGGTCGCCGATGTATCCGCTGCCGAAAGGCGTGAGTGAATCCTCGTTCACGCGGTTGCCATGGATGTTGTTCATCAGGATCGAGCCACGCATTTTCGCGGGCCAGCGGTCGCCGAGATAGACGAGCGCGCCGGCGTGAGCACTGCCGCCACCAGCGTTTTCGTTAGTGTTCGGACCGATGCGCGCGCCACGGATCCAGTCGCCGCCGGCGACGTGCCGGTGCTTCGCGATCGTCTTGATGTCCTCGAATGCCTCGGCATTGAAATGCTGCCCGGACTGCCGCTGATACAGCCCGCCCGGCACGATATGGAAAAGATGCGGAAGCACGGAGGTCGTGATGAACGCCTGCCCGAAGTCGTCGAAATCGATGCCCCACGGATTGCTTGTGCCGTGCGCGAATGCCTCGAATTTTCGCTTCACCGGATGGTATCGCCAGACGCCCGCATTGATCGGCACGCGCGCGCCTTTCGCCGCACCGGGCGTGCCGACGAGCGAGTTGTCCGCGATGCCCTGGCAACCGTAAAGCCAGCCGTCCGGCCCCCACGCGAAGGAATTGATCACCTCGTGCAAATCGTCGTGCGCCCAGCCATCCAGCAGGATTTCGGGCGCGCTGTCGGGCACATCGTCGCCGTTTTTGTCCGGGATGAAAAGGAGGTGCGGCGCCGAGCCGACGAAGACGCCACCGAAGCCGAGCTCGATCGAGCTCACGCAGTTCAGCTTGTCGTAGAAGACCGTCTTTTTGTCGAAATGACCGTCGCCGTCCGTGTCTTCAAGGATCACGATGCGATCGTGCCCCTCGGCGGACCACGTCGGGTACGAGAGGTTTTCGCAGACCCACAGCCGCCCGCGGTCATCGATCGCGAATGCAATCGGCTGCACGATGTCCGGCTCTGCAGCGAAGACTTTCGCCAAGAAGCCGTCCGGCAATTTCATCATCTTCACCGTCTCCTCCGGCGGCGTAGTGGAGCCCGGCTGCACCACCATGCCCGGCGCGTTCTGCGCCCCGCGGAGCGGCATGTACGCGACCGCCAGGACAAAAAGGAGGGAGCAGAAGCGCTTCATCTTCGACATCAGACTACACCCGACACTGCCGAAAAAATGAACAGCGGATTCCGCGGATGATTTTCGCAAACCAATTCCTCTTCCGCGCATCCGCAGTTCCCCCCAAAAAACAGGCCGGCGCCCGTTCTGAGCGCCGGCCTGCCCCAACCAAGGAAATTTTTCAAATCGAATTTACCGCTCCTTTTCAAGCACCGCAAAAGTCCGTTTGCCATTCCGATCGACGTTCAGCAACACGCCCTTTTTGCCCCTCACATCGGTCGCGCCGATCGCAGTAAGCGCGCCAGCAGCACTGGTCACACGCTTCGTCTCCACTTCTGTGATGAGGTCTTCCACGTGAATATCCGCCTTCGCCGCCGCGCTGTCCGGCGCGACTTTCACCACAACCGGCCCGCCTTTCGCGCGGTCGCGCAGCGTCAGCCCCCAGCCCTCCGCCTTCGCATCCGCGGACTTCTTCGGCGCGAGATTCGCCACCTTCGTCACATCGCTCGGAATCTCTCCCGTCGTCACGGGCACCTTCAACATCGTCGGCCCGCGGAAAACCGTGAGCTGCACACTCTGCCCTACTTTTTTCTTCAGGATTTCCTTTTGAAATTCATGCGCCGTCGCGAGCCGCACGCCATCGACTTCCACGATAATATCCGCCGGCCGCAGGTCACTGTGATACGCTGGCGCATTCGCCTCCACCGTCCGCACCACGACCCCGCGATCGACGCTCGCCCGCTCGCGCAACTCCGCGTTGTCGCTCAGCGATTCGATGCGGATGCCGAGCCACGGCCGCTGCACGCGTCCATTCGCCATGAGCTGCGCGCTGATGTCGGTGAGCATGTTCGACGGAATCGCAAACGCCAGCCCCCGCCCGATGCCATTGATGAGCGTATTCATCCCGATGATGCGCCCCTCCACATCGAAAAGCGGCCCGCCGCTATTGCCCGGATTGATGAACGCATCCGTCTGAATGTAGTCCTCGTAAAGGATCGTGTTCGAGCTCGGCCCTAGCAGATTCGTGCGCCCCTTTCCGCTCACCCAGCCGCACGTGAAGCTGAAATCCTGATTGTATGGCGCGCCGATCGCACAAACGAGCTGGCCGACGCGCAGCTTGTCGCTGTCGCCGAGTTCTGCCACAGGAAAATCGCGCCCCTCGATCTTCACGACCGCGATGTCCGTCTTGTCGTCCGTGCCGATGAGCTTGCCCGGCAGCGAGCGCCCATCTTTCAGCCGCACGACGAGCTTCTCCGCATCCGCGACGACATGATGATTCGTCAAAATGAACCCGTCCGCGCGAACGATGAACCCGCTCCCTTCGCTGCGAGTCGGCACCTTCGGAAGACGCCATTGCGGCGAACGCTCGGCTCCTTTTTCACTCTGCTTCCCGCCCTTTTTCGCGGCACCGTCTTTGAGAAAATCGAGCTCGTCGATGCCATCTTCATCCTCATCCGCGTCCGCCTTTTTCGTCGCCTCTATCACCACCACCGCAGGCGCGACTTTCTCGAAAACCGCGACAAACCCTTCGTCGATCTGCTTCAAAATACTGAGCGCCGGGGCTGGCTTTTCCGCATCCGCCGCGCGCACCGCTGGGCTCGCCAGCAGCGCGAGCGAGATGAGTGTGGGAAAGGCGAGGCGCGACATACCGGGCTCTTCACAGACAGGCGCTCACGCCTCGCGTTCAAAGCCAAAATGAAAACTTTCTCCCACCGCGTCGCGCTCCTACCCTCGCCCACTTTTTCCATGGCCGGCCTCGTCATCAAACCCCGCTCCCGCATCCTCCACGGCCACGACTGGGTCTATGCCAGCGAGATCCTCAAGCGCTTCGGCAACCCGCAGGATGGCGACGTCGTCTCCCTCAAAGACGGCGCCGACCGCACCCTCGGCACCGCCATTTACAACTCTCGCTCGCAGATCATCGCCCGCCGCATCTCGCGCCAGCGGCAGGAGCTCGACGCCGACTTTTTCGAGCGCCGCATCCGGCTCGCGGTGGAATATCGCGAGCGCCGCGGCCTCGACCCGCGCCTCTGCCGCGTCATCTGGAGCGAGAGCGACGGCCTCCCCGGCATCATCGTCGATCGCTACGGCGACCACCTCGTCCTCCAGACGCTCACGCTCGCGATGGATCAGCGGAAAAATCTCATCGTCGATGCTCTCCGCGCCGTCCTCGACCCTCGCTCCATCGTCGAGCGCAACGACTCGCCCATCCGCAAAGCCGAGGGCATGGAACTCGTCACCGGAATGCTCCTCGGCGACGCTCCCGAGCCATTCGCGATCACCGCGGGCGGCGTCGAGTTCGAGGTCGATCTCGTGCGCGGACAAAAGACCGGCTTTTACCTCGACCAGCTCGCCAACTACTCCGAAATCGCCAAGTTCGCCGCCGGCCGCCGCGTCCTCGATTGCTTCGCCAATCAAGGCGCCTTCGCCCTCGCCTGCGCCCGTGCCGGAGCCACCAGCGTCACCGCCATCGAGATCAGCGCCGACGCCACCGAGCAGATCAAAAGCAACGCCCGCCGCAACCAGCTCAACGTCGAGGCGCGCGCCGCCAATGTCTTCGACGCCCTCAAAGACTACGAGCGCAGCGGCGCGCAATTCGACCTCGTCATCCTCGACCCGCCCTCTTTTACAAAAAGCAAAAGCACCCTCAACGACGCCCTCCGCGGCTACAAAGACATCCACCTCCGCGCGCTGAAACTCCTCTCCCCCGACGGCCTCCTCGCCACCTTCTGCTGCTCCCACCACGTCAGCAGCGAAATCTTCAAAGAGGTCATCAACGAGGCCACCGTCGATGCCCGCAAAACCGTCCGCCAGCTCGCCTTCTACACCCAAGGCCCCGACCACCCCATCATCCCCACCCTGCCCGAAACCGAGTATCTCAAAGGCTTCCTCTTCGAACTCGCGCCAGCCCGATAATCAGAGCAACTCGCCAAATTAAAAATCACCCTCTCATGCTTCGCATCAAACCCTTCCGCGGCCTCCGCCCCTCCCCCGCGCTCGTCTCCGAAGTCGCCTGCGTCCCCTACGACGTCGTCAACCGCGACGAATCCGCCGCCCTCGCCGCCGGCCATCCCGACAGCCTCCTCCACGTCGATCGCGCCGAAATCGACCTCCCGCCCGACACCGACCCCTACTCCGACGCCGTCTATCAAAAAGCGCGCGAAAACTTCCTCGCCATGCAACAGCGCGGCGCACTCATCCGCGAGACCGAGCCCTGCATCTACCTCTACCAGCAGCGCATGGGCGGCCACATCCAGACCGGCATCGCCGCCGTCTGCCACATCGATGACTACGAAAACGACATCATCAAAAAGCACGA
>JBBQZX010000011.1:0-151513 GCA_038207335.1 Chthoniobacterales bacterium
TTGCCCGTCGTCAATCCGTGTCCCTGACTCTGCTGCTGTCCCTCAGAGCGATAGCCGAAGCTCACGAGGGTTCGATCACCCTCGTTGTCGATTTCAAGGTGTTGTCCGTTTTCCAATTGGCATTCGAAATTCATGCACTCAAATCGTGGTTGGAATCACGGTCGGTTTTCTCGAGAATTCCGCTCTTTCCCCCACGAAGCACCAACGCCCCTTGAGTGGAAAAGGAAGGCGGACGAGTCTGGGGCACCCTGATCCGGGCATCTGCCAGTTGTGTCTCGTCCGCCTTCTGAAAGTTGATTCGATCTCCAAACCGATTCTGTCTGTCAGGGAACGCACCGAGCAGGCTATCGGGAAACGACCTCGAAGGTCCTTTGAACCGCCGTCAATCAACTGCCGTAACTGGGGAGCCAAAACTACGGTGTCGCTCCAGCCAGTAAGGCTCCCCGTAGACATGCCACGAATCTACAAGGAGTTCTCGGTAGAAGATGGAGGGTGTTGATGCAGGGGTCCAACCCGTCGTTCGACTTCTGAGCCGACGTTGGGCGTCTTCAAGGCGACGCAACACGAGCTCTCCCAAAAGTGAACTCATTTGAGGTAAGGATGACGGGCTACTCGAACGTGATTTCCGGGCCAGTGAATCCGCCAACTGTCGGCAAAGCGCATCCACTTCCCTGCTAAATTCTGCCTCTTGTAAAGGAGTGTAGGTTGCAAACTTGGAAGCAGGCTCGTGATCCAGCCAGAAGTGAAGTTGAGCGCCCACATTTTCAAGGGCCGCAAGGGCTTCTCTTGGGAGACGTGCACGCATTCCTATCGACTTCAGGGGCAATGTTGAGGTGTTTTCATTATGCAGCCGCCCGCCTCTTCTGTTTTACCATCACCGACGTTGACCGGTCCTTCGGTCCTTTTGTCGGTTTGGCCTTGCTCCCTGCCGTCTTCCTTAAGCTCTCCTGCAACACGGCAACGAGATCAATGACGTTCGACGTGGCGCGGGGACCGGCGGGCTTGGCGGAAGGTGGACGTTTCTGAGCCTTCTCCTCGATCATCTGCATCAGGGCCGTCTGATACTGATCTTGATATTTGGTCGGCTCCCACTCGGTCGTCATGGCATCAATGAGCGCCCCGGCCATTTCCAATTCCTTGGCAGAGACCTCGCGTTCCGCCGCACTCTTCAAAGATTCAGGTTCGAGCACTTCGTTGGCAAAGTGCATCAGCTCCAGCACGAGGAAGAGGCCATCCGGTTTCACTGCCGCCAAGTATTCCCGATTCTTGATGGCGACTTTGGCGATTCCCACCTTGCCCTTCTCTGTCAGTGCTCGGTGCAGCAGAGCATACGCTTTTTCTCCGCCTTTTTGGGCTTCGAGAAAGTAGGGTTTGTAGAAGGATTTGGAGTTGATCTGTGACTGCTCAACGAAGTCCGTGATCTCGACCGAGTGCGTGGATTCGATCTGCACTTTTTCGAAGTCTTCATCCTTCAGCGTGATCCATTTTCCCTTTTCGATCTCGTATCCCTTCACGATCTCAGCCGCAGGCACCTCTTTCTCATCCGCCTCGGCGATCTTTTTGTAGCGGATTGGGCTCAGGTCCGTGGCTCGCAGTTGTTTGAAGCTGATCTTCTCTTCACGAGTGGCCGGGTAAACGGACACCGGGATGAAAACCAAGCCGAAGTTGATGCTGCCTTTCCAGATGGATCTCATGGGAATTGGGGAACATGAGTTAATCGAGAGGAGGCTTGTCGTGGAGCGTGTTCGTGTGAACACTTTTGGACGTAAAGTCCTCAATCTCTCTGATCGAAGCTGAGAAGCATGCCCGGTTGGCCTGCCACGGTCTCTCCGTGCTTCGGCAGATCAGTGAGCGGCTGGATCTTCCGACAGCTCAATCGCTCTTGGATGAATTCATCGCCCTGGCTCGCGCGCAAAGACGAGCGTTGCGTGCTGCACATCGCTCAGGAAGTTGAGCAGGGACTTCTCCGAAAGGCGCGTTTTCAGGATCGCAGATGAATTCAGACGAAACGCAATGAGTTCGGATGGAGAAACAACCTAGAGTCTGGCGCATTCTCTGCTAATGGCATCCGGCTTCATGAAACAGCTCCTTTTCCTCGTCTCGGTCGCACTCTTGCTACTGCCCCGATCCTTGTTGTGGGGAGATGCGACGGTGGAAGGACGCGTCGAATTGCCGGGAGGTCACTCGGCACCAGTCGCGACGAAGCGTTATGAGATTGTCACGAAGGCGGGAGTGGTCGCCACGGATCCGGCGGTGGCGGTCGTCTATTTGGAAGGGGTTTTTCCACGTCAGACAAATTTGCTGCGGGCGCAGATGGTGCAAAAAGATTTGACATTCGTCACACCGCTCCTGCCTGTTCAACTGGGGACGGTGGTCGAGTTTCCAAATCTCGACGACACTTATCACAACATCTTTTCTTACTCCAAGCCGAAGCGCTTCGACCTCGGCCGCTATCGCTCGGAGGAACGGCCGATTCCATCGCAGGTTTTTGATCAGCCGGGCCTCGTGGCGCTTCACTGCGACATCCACGAACACATGCGCGGGATCATTCTCGTCCTGGAGTCGCCCTACTTTACAAAAAGCGATATGGCTGGCCGTTACCGATTGAGTGGATTACCCGCAGGACACTACACCCTTAAAGCGTGGATCAGTAGCAAGACGACGTTGGAACGACCAGTGGAGTTGAAAAACGGGGCAACGCTGCGCGTCGATTTTCCATGACAAACGGGCGAGGGCCAATGGCCCCAGAAGCAACGAGCTTCCGGACCAAGTTGCTTGTCGCGATGATGCTGGTCGTCTTGGTCATCACGGCGACGGTCCTTTATTTAGCGCAGCGAAACGTCGAGGCTGATGTCGCCCGCCATCTCCACGAAGAGTTTCGCAGTGAAGTAGGCTCGCTATTAGCGGTGCAGGAGTCTCGCATGGAAACGATCGCGGAGCGGTGTCGCGCTTTGGCCAGTTCAGTGCGCATCCGTGCTGCGCTGGAAGAGGGTGACATTGAAGACCTTTATCTCAATGCTCAAGTTGAACTCCGCGGAGTCCTCGACAGCAGTGGAATGGAGGGCGGGACCGATCAATCTTTACTTCACGCGACGTTCTTTCGCTTTCTGGATGCGAAGGGTGCAGTTATGTCACCCAGCTCAGCGACGACTGAGCCTTGGGAAGCGCAACTCTCCATGATCGCGGCACCGGCGACCGGGCAAGTTGGCTACGTGACGCGGCGAACTATCGAGGGCCTTGCAGTGATGGATCAAGTGATCGCCACTCCGATTATCTCAACAGACACAGGTGAAGTTATCGGGGCAATTATTCTAGGCTTCATCCCCATCGAGCTCACAACAAAAGAGTCCGCGAAAAACATTAAAAGTGGCATCTGGTGCAAGGGAGAACTCCGCCTACCCCAGAGTGAGGAGTCCTCGAGCGACACATTGAGCCGAGAAGTTGCCAATGCCTTGAACAAGCCCTTGGGTAACAGCACGGTAGAAATCGATGGTGCGCCTCACCTCCTTTTTTACAAACTACTTAACCCGTCTTCCCACTTTCCGCCTGCGTATGAAGTCTGTCTGTATCCGCTTGCCGACTCGATTGCGCGGACGAGAGAAGTGCGCTGGAAGATCATCGGTGCGGGGCTGCTCCTAGTCGTGGGTGGGTTGGTCGCCAGTCACTTCATCTCGGTCGGTCTCTCCGCTCCCGTTACGCGACTTGCGCAGCATTCAGCGGAACATCGCGAGAGGCGGGAGCAAGCTGAAACCGCACTGGAAATTAGCCGGGAGGAACTACTGGTGCTCAACGCTGAGTTGCAAATGGCACTATCCGATCTGAAGAGTTCGCAGCACCAGATCATTCAGCAGGAACGCCTCCGGGCGCTCGGGCAAATGGCCAGTGGGATCGCACACGACTTCAACAACGCCCTCGTGCCGATCCTAGGCTTCTGTGAGCTTCTCCTATTGAGTCCGACGATCCTCGGCGACAAACAAAAAGCCGTGAGCTATCTCGAAACGATTCAGACGGCCGCTAAGGATGCATCAAGTGTCGTCGGTCGATTGCGCGAGTTTTATCGACCCGGCAAGACCGGCATGGCTTTCGGATCAGTCCAACTTAAACGGCTCGTCGAGCAGGTCATCACCCTGACGACGCCGAAATGGAAAGGACAAGCGCAGGCCAATGGGGCGACAATTGAAGTTTCGCTCGAACTCGAATCCGTCCCCTCCATTTCTGGCGACGAGTCCGCGCTACGCGAGGCGCTGACGAATCTCATCTTCAACGCGGTCGATGCGATGCCCGCGGGCGGCACCCTTACGCTCCGCACCCGACGCGGGGATGATTGCGCAGTCATTGAGGTCGCTGACTCCGGCACGGGCATGATCGAGGAAGTCCGCAAGCACTGCCTGGAACCGTTCTTCTCAACCAAGGGAGAAGGTGGCACCGGGCTTGGGCTTTCAATGGTCTTCGGGATCGTGCAGCGGCATAGCGGCTCACTCGACATCCAAAGCCAACCAGGATCCGGGACGACCTTTATCATCAAACTGCCCTTGGAAGGTGTGACTACGATCCGCACATCTAGCTCTGTTGATGCAAAGCTACAACTTCCGCTTCGGATCCTCGTCGTCGATGACGAAGCTCCCGTGCGCGACACCCTCGCCGCAATTCTGACTACCGATGGGCATATTGTGGTGACGGCGGTGGATGGAGCCGAAGGGCTGAAGCGTTTTGCCTCCGGTCAATTTGATCTTGTGGTGACGGACAAAGCGATGCCTCGCATGAATGGCGAACAGATGGCCGCCGCTATTAAAAATATTTCGCCGTTAACCCCCATCATCTTACTCACTGGGTTCGGGCTTTTCCATGATAAGGAGGAATTCCCGCAGGTGGACGTGCTCGCGAGCAAGCCGATTCGCATTCCGGCCCTCCGCGAAGCCATTGCGGAGGCCTTGAGACATTCGTGAACTTCGCTCGCATTCGACTGTTTTGTTTAACGCTGCTGACCTTGAGCCTACCAGCATTCGGGGCGGACGAGTTGATGGAGCGCATCGATGATTTTCTCAGCGTCAGCGCCTTTCACGGCAATGCTCGCGCCCGCGTTAGCGGCTTGCTGGACCTTGAAGCTTACTCCTTCGAGCAACCTGCACCTGGCCTCATTCTCACCGAAAAGAGATCGCTGATTAAACCTCGGCTGACACTCTTTCTCGACACGCAAATCGGCGCGCATATTTACGCTTTCGCGCAATCGCGGGTGGATCGTGGGTTCGACCCGACTGACGGCACTGCAGAAATGCGGTTCGACGAATATGCGATCCGCATTTCACCGTGGAGTGACGGACGTTTTACTCTGCAAGTCGGGAAATTTGCCACCGTGGTCGGCAACTGGGTGCAGCGTCATGACTCGTGGACAAATCCTTTGATTACCGCGCCCTTGCCCTACGAGAATGTCACAGGAATTTGGGACAGTTCAGCGCCCGATTCTCCCGGAACTCTCCTTTATTGGGCCAAAGTCCCCGTCAAGAACCAGCAATATTCTGCCGTCGACTACGCAGACAAATACTTGCGCAGCCCCGTCATCTGGGGACCGAGTTACGCCAGCGGTGCTTCCATTTCTGGATGCCTGGGGAAGTTGGAATATGCAATGGAACTCAAGAACGCCGCGCTTTCCTCCCGGCCCGAAGTCTGGGACGTGGCAGAGCGCGGGTTCGAGCATCCCGCCTTCAGTGCCCGCTTCGGTTTTCGCCCGAATCCGACATGGAATTTTGGGGTATCCGCCAGCACCGCTTCCTACCTTAACGCCGAAGCTTCACCGAGCTTGCCTCCGGGGAAGAATATCGGTGACTACCGTGAAATGCTTCTAGGCCAAGATGTAAGCTTCGAATGGCACCATCTTCAAGTGTGGGCGGAGTTCTACGAAACGCGTTTTCAAGTTGCCCATGTGGGAAACGCGGACACCTTCGCCTACTATTTGGAAGCAAAATATAAGCTCACGCCGCAGCTCTTCGGCGCGTTGCGTTGGAACCAGCAACTCTATGCCACTATTCGGGACGATACAGGTGATTCTATTCCTTGGGGAAACGACATCTGGCGGATCGACGCAGCGCTCGGCTTTCGATTCACGACTCACATACAACTCAAACTTCAGTATAGTCTTGAGAATCAACGGTCATCAACCGACCGGTATAGCAACTCGCTTGCGGGACAGCTCACGCTCAGGTTTTAGGTTAGCGTTCTCGCCGCAAGTCAGTCGGCTCGCAAACGGAGTTGATGCTCTCAGTTCTCTTCAAGAGAGAACTCGGTGGACTGGGGGATTCGATCCCCCCCACCGGGCCCCAATCCCAGAAATCGTCTCAACCAAGTTAGGCACGACCGCTGCTAATTCAACTCCTGCGAACTAGGGACCACGCCATCATTTACGTTTTCACCCTCAGTTTCCGCAGCGCGATCAGAAATGGTCGCGCTTATTTTTTGCCCACATCTCGAGGATCGTGTTCGACGCACTCAAATTTCTGGCTGTCTCGATTTGCTGGACATTTGCGCGTCGATTTGCGTGTGATGAATCTTCGATTTCAGCAGCACCGACTTCTCCTCATCGGCCAGCGCACGGAGACCGCGACCAAATCACTTCGCCGATGCCGATGAAGATGATGCCGGGCGCGACGAATTGCCGAAAAACGCGTCGCTCAGATTTGCCCGCCAGCGCGTTTTGTTGAGGTTGGGGCGGTGATGACACGGCTGAAAATGAGGCGATTTTGCGGTCCCGCGACATCGGTGAATTTCCTCGAACATCGGTGAACATTTCGCAGGCAAAATTTTGATGATTTCGGACCTGATGCGGAGTTCGAAATCGAGATCGGCGGTGCGGTCGCGGTCGTTTTCGGGAGAGGCTCGACGACCGATCTTCGGCAACATTTGTGTGCGCCCAGCTCCGATGCGCGGTCAACGTCGACATCAACAAACGTCAGTTACAATCACGAACATCCTCGAATCTGTTCTGACTTTTGTTCTGAAACGGCTCTTTTTAAGGCCACTTCAGTCGCAACCCCTTGGGAATCAAGGGGGGAGCGGGTGAAGAGACTCGAACTCTCGACATCTTCCTTGGCAAGGAAGTGCTCTACCAACTGAGCTACACCCGCGTTTGCGCGGACGGGAAAGTAGGAGGCGACCCCGACGCTGGCAACATTTTTTTCGCCAACTTTCGCCTCTCGTCCACGCGGTGGATTATAGCCGTTCGCCGAGCTTCGCGGCGATTCCGAGCAGGGAATTCGTCTCCTCGGCGCTCCAGTCGTAGGCGGTGGGTTTCGCGATGCCGAGCACGCCGCGGAGCGCGTCGCCGACGAGGATGGGGACAGCGAGCGAGCCTTCCATGCCGGTCTGTTTTGCAGCGGGGCGCGCTTGGCCGGAGGTGTCGGTTTGGAGGTTGCAGATGGTCACTGGTTCGCGGCGCTCGGCGGCGAGGCCTGCGATGCCCTTTCCCACCGGCACGGTCGCGATGATCTGCACGACGGGCGGCGGGATGTTCACGCTGGCGGCGAGGTGCAGCGTCTCGCCTTCGAGCCGGTGAACAGTCCCGGCAGCGCACGCGAAATGCGCGATCGTCGCGGCGAGGATGTCTGCGGGAGTGCCGGTGGCGAGGGTGTCGGCGATTGCTGGTGGAAGGTCTGAGTTCATGGGTTCATTTTCGTGGAGGATGCGGCACGGCGTCGAGGCTGGGCGCAGCGTGGAATTTCGCGTCGCGCGGGGAAGTTTCCGGCGGCACATTGCAGCACTTCGATGTCCTCGGAAAACCCCACATCGGCGAACAGCGAGATCGAGCAGTTCGCATCCATTGCCTCGCACGACTTGCACGAGCCGCTGCGCATGGTCTCCTCCTACCTCGGCCTGCTCGAGCGCCGCGCGGCGAAAAAGCTCGACGCGAAGGAACTGGATTACCTCCGCTTCGCAGTCGATGGCGCGCAGCGCATGGCGCGGATGCTCGACGACCTCGCCGCCTTCTCCCGCATCGCGACGCACGGCAAACCCTTTACCCAAGCCGATCTCCGAGCCGTGGTGGAAAATGCGCTCGCCGATCTTTCAGCCGAGATCGCGGCGCGAAAGGCGCACGTCTCGCATTCCGAATTGCCCATCGCCGAGGTCGATGCCGAGCAGTTCGCGCAGCTCTTCCGTCAGCTCATCGGGAATGCTCTCAAGTTCTCCGGCCCACGCGCGCCTGCCGTCTCGATCGGTTGCGAGCGGCGCGACGAGAAGTGGATTTTTTCCGTGCGCGACAATGGCATCGGCATCGACGCCAAAGAGTTCGAGCGCATCTTCGAGCTCTTCGCACGGCTGCACGGGCGCTCGGAATATCCCGGCGCAGGGCTTGGGCTCGCGATTTGCAAAAAGATCGTCGAGCGGCATGGCGGGAGGATTTGGGTGGAGTCGGTCGGCGGAGAGGGTTCGACGTTCTACTTCACGCTGCCCGCCGCGCAGCCGCTGAATTCGGGCTTCAATCCTCCCCCGACATCGGCGATTCCTCTCGCGTGAACCGCCTGCAGCAAATCCTCGACGTCAAACGCACCGAAGTCGCCAAGCTCCTCCCGCGCCTCGAACACCTCCGCGCCGGCGCGCTTGAGCGCAACGACTTCCGCGGCTTCGGCACCGCCATCGACCGCGGGCCGGACACACTGGGGCTCATCGCCGAGGTGAAAAAAGCCTCCCCTTCCGCCGGCATCATCGCCGAGGACTTCGACCCCGTCGCCATCGCGCAGGCCTACGAAGCCGCGGGCGCGCACGCAGTCTCCGTCCTCACCGACGAGCAGTTCTTTAAAGGCTCGCTCGGCTACCTCACCCGCATCCGCCGCGCCGTCGCGCTGCCCTGCCTGCGCAAGGACTTCATAATCCACGACGCCCAGATCTTCGAGGCCGCTATTGCCGGGGCCGACGCCATCCTCCTCATCGTCGCCGCGCTCGAGCAGGCCGAACTCGCGTCCCTTTTCAAGACCGCCGAACTCTGCCAGCTCGACGTCCTCGTCGAAGTCCACACCCTCCCCGAACTCGACCGCGCGCTCGACATCGGCGCCCGCATCATCGGCATCAACAACCGCAACCTCACCACCTTCACCGTCGATCTCGCCGCCACCGAGGAGATCAGCGAAGAGGTCCCCGAGGGCGTCATCCTCGTCAGTGAAAGTGGCATCAAGACCGGAGCCGACGCCCAGCGCGCGTTCAGCGCCGGGTGCAATGCCCTCCTCGTTGGCGAAGCCCTCATGCGCACCGGTGACATCCCCGGCCAGGTCGCCGAGCTGCTCGCCGTCGCGTAGCCGCCCGCGGCGGACTCACACGCCGCCGCGCAAAATCACGGCAGCACCTTCACTTCGATATTCTTGAAGTGCACCTCGCTCCCCGGGTCGTGCCCCTGGATCGCGAACGTCCCGTGCGACAGCAGCCGCCCCTTGAAATTGTCCGGCCGCTTCACCCCCTCCTCCTCGGTGTAGTCCGTGATCACCTTGTCGCCGACCTTCGTCACCACATGGTTTCCCTCCACGCGGATCGTCATCGTGTACCACTCATCGTCCTTCGCCGGCGCCGTGAAATTATCCTGAATCCCGTAGAGCCCCGCGCCCTTCTTCGGGTCCGTGTGCGTGTTATTCACCTGCACCTCGTAGCCCTTCGCCGGCCAGCCCTCCGCCTGGAATTCCGTGTGAAAATACACCCCCGAATTCGCCCCATGCTTCGCCATGATATCCGCCTTCAGCTCGAAGTTCTTGAAGTCGTGATCATTCACCGGCCCGTCGTAGAAAAGATGCGACCGATCCCCCTTCACCACCAGCTCCCCATCCTTCACCGAGAAAGTCCCCGGCTTGTCGCTCGCCTTCCAGCCCGTCAAATCCTTGCCATTGAAAAGAGGCACCCATCCGTCCTTCGCATCCTCGGCGAGGGCAGGGAGAGAGAGAGCGAGCAGCGCCGAGAAGAGGAGGGATTTCATAAGAGCGCGCACCCTACCCTCCCCTCCCCTCGCCCCGCAAGCCCGCACATGCGCGTATCGGAGGACCCATTCGCGGAATTTGTCACGGCGGGTGCCGGGGGAGATGTGGCGGGAGGGCATGGGAAGGTGTGGTTTGGGTGGGTTTGCTGGCGCGGAGGGTGGGATGAGACGGGTTACAGGGAGAAACGGCGATTTACTCTGTTGCAGGGTGCGATATTTCCGGTCACGGCGCCCTTGTAGAACTGCAACGTGCGGCATTTTCAGTCATGGCGCACCTTGCAGGACCGCGGAAGATGCGGTTTTTCGCGGAGCTGGGGCGGGCAGGGCGGGCGGAGGCCGAGGTGCTTCCAAGGGGAAGACCGCACCTGTTTTTGACTCGCTAGGCGGCGATGCGTGGGCTCAGGGAGGGCTCAGGCGAGGCCGAGGTGTTTTAGGACTTCGGGAGGAGGGCCGGGGAATTCGGCTAGGGGGGTGTTGCCGATGTAACCGATGGCTTTCCAGCCTTCAGGGGTGGTGTAGTAGCCGCCGGCGGTGAGGGTGCGCATTTTAGAGAAGAATGCGGCGGGGCCTTTATATGCGGGTGCGGCTTTGGAGACGGAGCAGATGTCGTCGCAGATTTTCTCGCGCTCGCCGGGGGTGAGGTCGGGGAAGGGCTTTTGGAAGCGAGTCTGGCTCTCTTTTTCGATCCAAGTGAGGCCGGGGCGGATGGCGTCGCGGTCACCGACCTGCTGGGCGTAGGGGGCGCTGACCCATTCGTCGATGAAGTCGGGGACGCCGACGGCGCTGGCCGCGGGGGAGGTGTCGTCGGCGGGGATGATGGTGTCGCAGAGGGCGGTGACGGTGCGCAGCTCGGCGTCGGTGAGGAGGCGCGGCCAGGGAATGATTTTCTTGTGAAGGTCGGGGTCCATGCCGATGCCGGGCGGGACTCCGGTGGCGCCGGCTGCGGTGAAGTCGAGGGCGCCGATGGTGGCGGCGGCGCCGAGAATCCAGCGCATGGCGTCGCGACGGCTGACGGGGCGGGGTGTGTTCATTTAGAGGTTTCCTTTTTTGAGCTGGTCGGCGAGGTGCTCGCAGGAGCGCATGGCGAGGGCCATGATGGAGAGGGTGGGGTTTTTGTCGGCGTTGGAGGCGAAGGGGCCGCCGTCGGTGACGAAGAGGTTGGGGATTTCCCAGGACTGGCACCATTGGTTGAGGACGGAGCTTTTGGCATCGACGCCCATGCAGGTGGTGCCGACTTCGTGGATGATGGTGCCACCGGCCATGATGGCTTTCGCGCCGTCGGTCTCGACGGTGCCGAGGACTTTCCCGCCCATGCCCTCGATGATGCCGGCAAAGGTGCGCTGCATGTGAGCGGCCTGGCGGGTCTCGTGGTCGCTCCATTTCCAGAAGAAGCGGAGGACGGGGATGCCCCACTTGTCCTTTTTGTCGGGGTCGATTTCGCAGTAGCTGTCGTCGTTGGGGATCATCTCGCCGCGGCCCGCGAAGCCGATGACAGAGCCGTAGTAGCGGCGCGCGTCTTCTTTGAAACGGCGTCCGTAGGTGCCACCGGTGAGTTCGTCGGGCGCGGGATTCGTCATGCCGGGCATGCGGCGTCCGCCGCCGAACTCGATGTGGTAGCCGCGGGCGAAGTCGAGCTGGCCGGCGGCTTGTTTTTGGTAACCCCACCACGGCATGTACATGTGCATGGCGGAGGCGCCGTCCTCGTTGTGCGGCGGGCAGTTTTCAAGCGCGGGGATTTGGCCGGTGACGCTGGACCCGACGGTGTCCATGAGGTATTTGCCGACTTTACCGCTGCCGTTGGCAAGGCCATTTGGGAAAAGCGCGCTCTTGGAGTTGAGGAGGATTCGCGCGGATTCGCACCCGCTCGCGGCGAGCACGATGACGCGCGCTTTTACCACGACGTCGCGCCCCGTCTCTTTGTCGATGTAGGAGACGCCGGTGGCTTTGCCCGACTTGTCGAGCGTCACTTCTCGCACCATGGCGTCTGTGATGATGTCGAGATGGCCGGTGGCGATGGCGGGCGGGAGGAGGACGGTGGTGGACTGGAAGTTGGCCTTGATGGAGCAGCCACGCCCGCAGTCGGTGGCGTAGAAGCAGGCTTGGCGGCCGTTGAGCGGCTTCGTGAGAATTGCTTGGTGCGACGGGATGACGGGGATGCCGAGACGATCGCAGGTTTTTTTGGTGAGGAGCTCGTAGCCGCGCGGCTTCGGCGGCGGCTGGAGGATTCCCGGCGAGGAGTTGGGCGTGTTTTCGAGGCCCTCATTGCTGCCCCAGACGCCGACGACGGCCTCGGTGCGGTCGTAGAAAGGCGCGAGGTCGTCGTAGCCGATGGGCCAGTCGAGGCCGAGGCCGTCGCGGGACTTGGGCTTGAAGTCGTACGGACCCATGCGGAGCGCGATGCGGCCCCAGTGGTTGGTGCGCCCACCGAGCATGCGCGGGCGCCACCACATGAAGTTCTGTTCGGTGCCCACAGCCCGCCAGTCGCCGGCCTCGGTCCAGGCGCCGTCTTTTTTCACGACGTATGGCTCCCCGGGCACCGTCCAGCCACCGCCCGCTGTGGCGTCGAAAAAGCCGAAGTGTTTGTCGGGCGTGGAGGCGCCTCGCAGCGGCGCATCTTTCGGTGTCTCGAACATCGGAGTCTCTGCGACCGGGTCGTAATTTCGTCCAGCCTCGAGCATGAGCACCTTCACGCCCAGCC
The DNA here is from genome assembly GCA_038207335.1 of Chthoniobacterales bacterium. Lineage (GTDB taxonomy): Bacteria > Verrucomicrobiota > Verrucomicrobiia > Chthoniobacterales > Chthoniobacteraceae > CAIURC01. The sequence goes on from JBBQZX010000011.1 coordinate 12,645, forward strand.
CCGCGAGCACATACGCCGACATGCCACCCGCCGCCCCCGAGCCGACGATGATGACGTCATAATCGCGCGCGGTCTTGGAGGGAGTGATGAGGGGCATGTGAAAAAGGTATGCGCCCGCGACGCGCGATTTTCAACCGCGAAGGAGGACGATCTCGGTGCACGCATCGCGAGTAGGTTGCGGGCTTGCGCTGCTTCGCGAAGAGGGGATGCCGATTCCGGCACCGCATTCGAGCGCGGAGTTGGTCGAGGTCGGTTAAGGCGACCTCGCGCCTCCAGTCCACGAAAAAGGCCACACTTTGCAGCGCGGCCTTTTTCTAAAAAACGAATCGCCTTAGCGACTACCGCATGAGGAGCACGGAACGGGCGCGCTTGATCTCGCGGTTGATTCGGCGATGGAAATGCGCGGGCATTCCGGTGATGCGGCGCGGCAGGATTTTGCCGCTCTCAGTGATGAATTTGCGGAGGATGTCCGGGTTCTTGTAGTCGATCGCCTCGAGCGCGATGTCGATGCGGCGGCGCGGCATCGATTTGTTGTGCCGGCGGAAATTGGTGCGGCGTTGCGGTGTCTTGGGCTGCATAGAATTAATTCAATTACTCGAAGCGTTACTTCGTCTCGCGGTGGAGCGTGTGGCGCTTGAGGTTCGGGTTGTACTTCTTCTTTTCGAGCCGGGTCGGGGTGTTGAGGCTCTTTTTGTTGCGCGTGGAGATGTAGCGCGAGACGGGCTTGCCTTCGGCTTTCGCCTCCGTGCATTCGAGGATGATAAAATCGCGGGCCATATAACTTGTTATTCTTTGGTGTCTGCGGGTGCTTCTTCTTCTTCGCCTTCGGCAGTCTCCTCTCCCTCGGTAAGTCCGAAGAGTGAGGTGACCGGGACCCGGCTGCGGGAGACTTTATTCTGCTTCTCGAGCTGCGACTGGCACTCGACGGTGTAGCGGGTGAAAGGGATGGCCTCAAGTCGGGCGTGCGCGATCGGCTTGCCGCTCATCTCGCAGGTGCCGTAGTTGCCGCGCTCGACACGCTTGATCGCTTCCTCGATTTCGTAAAGTGCATCCTGCTCCTGAGACAGGAGGCTCAGCGCGAAGTCGCGGTCGTAAGCGTCGCTGCCGGCATCGGCCTGGTGCATCCCAAATGCGCTGGCCTCGCTGCCCTCGGCGCGCGAGCGCAGGGTGTCCTTTGCCACGCCGGTCATCGAGTCGAGCATGTTGTCCCGCAGATGGATGAGGCGCTCTTTTTGCTTGCGCAAAAATGGGCTCAACTTTGCATCCGCAGCCGCTTCCTTCTTGCCATTCGCTCCGGTGAAAAATGTCTCCTTCGAGTGATCCACATGCTTCTCTCCGCCGTTGGCCTTCGTCACTTTCTTCGGTGCCACCGTCTCCGTTTTCGCGGGTTTCTTCACCGCCACTTTCTCAGCCTTTACGACTTTCTTCGGCGCAGACTTCTCGGCCTTTTTCGGCGCCGTTTTGACTGCGGGCTTCGCCGGCTTTTTCGCGGCCTTCTCGGCTCGCGGTGCGGGCGTGACTTTGACTGACTTTGCCACTTTCACCTTGCCTGCCGGCTTCGCGGCGCGCGCCGATTTCGCGGATTTCACAGGCGCGGATTTTTTCGGTTTCGCGGGAGCTTTTGCTGGCTTGGACTTGGGCATGACGGTCGGAAAATTTGGGGGGTCTGAAAATTTGAGGCGCGTTACTTAATGAGTTCACCTCACATGCGCAAGGGGTTTCCCGAACTAATTTCGCCGCGGTTTTCCCAGCAAAAGTCAGCGCGCTCAGGAACTCGCACTCGAGTATTTTCGCAGCGCAAAAAGCCAGAACGCCCGGCTCGCGAGCGTAACGAAAATCGAGGCGGCGGCGAGTTGCGCGACGCCGCGCAGCGGCGATTCCATCCCACGGGCGAGCAGCCGTGCGGGGACATTCGCGACGAGAATCACCGGGATGACGTAGCTGAAGATGACGCGGAATGCTCCGCGGAAAATGACGTCGGGATACCGCGCGATGTTGAAGAGATTGAAGTATCCGTAGATAAGCCCCTGCGCTCGGACGATCCAGAAACTGAACGTGGCGAGCGTGAAGAGCACGGCGTAGTGGATGGCGACGCCGAACCCGAGGGCGATGAGATAAAGCGCGACCTGATACGGCTCCGGGACAATCCCGAGGCGCGTGAGCGACACGACGACGATGGCGACGCCGACGCCCGCATTGACGAGATTGTCGAGCCCGAACTGCCGCGTGGAGACGGCGAATTGCGGATCGACCGGCAGCACGAGCATGAGGTCGAGGCGCCCGGTGCGCACGAGTTCGGGGAGATTCGCCACATTCACATAAAAGAACGACTGAAAAATCTGTCCGACGATCTGGTGAGTACCGACGAGCAGAACGACCTCCCACTTTGTCCAATCGCCGATGCGATCGACATACTGGAACATCACCTCGATGAAGACCATCTGGCCGAGGAACCACAGCAACTCGACGAAGAGCCAGAGGATGAAATTCGCCTTGAAACTCATCTCGCGGATCAGCGAGTTGCGGATCATCAGCCAGTAGATTTCGAGGTAGCGAGACAAGGTGTGGAGGGTTGGTTTTTGGCGGATGAAATTCAAGCGCCTGGGCGGGCGCGCCGCTGTGGGAAAATTTCGCGCGTCGCGGCAGACAACTCGCGCAGTAGTGCGGCGTTGTATGGATGTGCAGCGCTTGCAATCCCGCAGGTCTGCCGAAACGAACCAAAACCCAAATGAAAAAACTGATCACGACATTGGGCGTCCTGGCTGTTGCCACCTCGCTCACTTTTGCAGAAGACAAACCGCCCGGCAGTCCCGGTGGCCCCGGCGGTGACGGTCATCGCCCACGTCCGAATCCGGAGGAGATGTTCAAAAAGCTGGATACGAATAACGACGGCTCGATCAGCCTCGATGAGTTCAAAGCCGGCCCGATGGCGCAGCGCGACAAGGAACCGGGGCACGTCGAGGAGGTCTTCAAGAAGATCGACAAGGACGGCGACGGAAAGGTGACGCTCGAGGAATTCAAAGCCGGTCGCCCGCCGCGCCCCGATGGCCCCGGCGGTCCTGAAGGCGGCGGCCCGGGCAAGGGGCGCGGCCCCGGTCACGGCCCCAAGGACGGCAAGCCTCCCGGGCCGGCGTAGTCCCCGGGAACTTCGCAGTCAGCATTCAACGCCGCGCCCGTGTCCCGGGCGCGGCGTTTTGCGTTTGGATGGACGTCCATTGCAGCCGGGATCGCCGATCCCGCCGGGGCTCACGCGACCACCGGGGATCGGCGATCCCAGCCACAATGGCTTACGCGTTCATCAGCGCCACGATCACATTGTCCGCACGCTTCACCGCAGTCCGCATTTCATCGAGGATCGCGCGGTTCGATTCGTTTGCTGCGATCACTTCGTCACTCGCCAGCGCGTCCATTCCTGCCATGAGAATATTGAGCGGGTTGCGAATCTCATGCGCCGTCTCGTGCGCGAGCCGCGAGGTCGTCAGCGCGTTCTGCGCATCGAGGAGTTGCTGCTGCGTCGCCTGCAAATCGGCGAGCGCCCCCTCGAGCCGCCCCTGCCGGTTCGCGAGGTCCGAATTGATTCGTTCGAGTTCATCTTCGAGCGCCTTTTGCGCCGTGAAATCCTTCGAGATTCCGCACGTCCCGAGCAACTCTCCCTGCGCATTTCGCAGCGGCATTTTCGTCGTGAGCGCCCATCGCACCGATCCGTCGGACAGAGTCTCCTTTTCCACCTTTCCCACCATCGCCTCGCCGGTCGCCATGATCCGGCGCTCGTCCGCCAGCGCTGGCTCGGCGTGTTCTTTGGTAAAAAAATCAAGGTCCGACTTCCCGATCGCCTCCATCGCGCTCGCCAGACCGAAGTAATGCGCCATCGCACGGCTGATGCGGATGAATCGGCTCTCGCGGTCCTTGAAATAAATGCGGTCCGGGATGTTCTCGAGCAGGAAGTGGAGTAGTCCGCGCTCGCTCGTTCCCACGTGCGCGAGCTTTGCGAGGAGGTCGGGGGAAATTTCGTCGGACATGGCTTGAGCGGGCGTTCTCAGACGGCTGGTTGCGCTACGTTGTAGTGCATTTCCGATGCCTCGCGCAACCGCGCCGCAGCAGCCTCCGGAGTCAGGTCGCGCTGCGGCTCCGCGAGCATCTCGTAGCCGACCATGAATTTTTTCACCGTCGCGGAGCGGAGCAGCGGCGGATAAAAATGCGCGTGGAGCTGCCAGTGCGCGTCACTTTCCTCCGAGAGAAAAGGCGCGCCGTGCCAGCCCATCGAATACGGGAAAGACGTCTGGAAAAGATTGTCGTAGCGCGTGAGCAGGCGGCGGAGGATTTCCGAGAGCGCATCGCGCTGCGCATCGATGAGATCCGGCAGGCGCGCGACCCGCGCTCGCGGCAGCAGCAGGATTTCAAAAGGCCACACCGCCCAATACGGCACGACCGCCAGCCAGTGCTCATTCTCCACGACCACGCGCGCGCCGTCCGCCGCCTCCCGCCGCGCATAATCCACCAGCAGCGGCGTCTCATTTTTCTCCAGATACCGCCGCTGCTCGCGATCCTCTTTTTGAATTTCATTCGGCAGTTCATCGCTCGCCCAAATTTGTCCGTGTGGATGCGGATTCGAGCAGCCCATCACGTCGCCCTTGTTCTCGAAAACCTGCACCCAGCGCCAGTCCCGACCTAGCTCCGTGACTTGATCCGCCCACGTATCGACCACCCGCCGGATGTCCGCCGCCGGCATCCGCGCCAGCGTCAAATCGTGCCGCGGTGAAAAGCAAATCACCCGGCACAATCCGCGCACCGGCTTCGTGTAAAATAGCGGGTCATCCGCGCCATCAGGCGCCCCGCCCTCCGGCAGCAGCGCCGCGAAGTCATTCGAGAAAACGAACGTGTCGAGGTAGTCGGGATTGCGCTCTCCATTCGCCCGCACATTCCCCGCGCAGAGATAGCACTGCGGATCGTGCGCCGGCCGCGCATCGCCCGCTGCCGCCTCCTGTCGTCCCTGCCACGGACGCTGCGTGCGGTGCGGCGACACCAGCACCCATTCCCCACTCAGCGCATTGCGCCGTCGATGCGGACGGTCGATCTGCGTGCTCATGCTCGCCGAAACGACGCCGCTCAATACTTCCGATTCGGCAGTTCCGCAGCCGCCGTGCTCTGGTCGAACACCCGGTCGGGCACCACCGTTTTCTTCGGGAGTTCTCCACCCTTCACCGCCTTCTCCACCGCGTCGAAAGCCATCGGCCCCAGAAGCGGATTGCACTCCACCGTGCAATTCGCCTTCCCCGCCACCATCGCCTCGAACGCGCCCTTCACCCCGTCAATCGACACCACAATCACATCCGTCCCCGGCTTCTTTCCCGCCTCATCGAGCGCCTGAACCGCACCCAGCGCCATATCATCGTTATGTGCATACACCACCGTCACTTCGGGATGCACCTTTAGCAGCGCCTCGGTCACTTCCTTGCCGCCGCTGCGGCGAAAATCACCGCTCTGCGACGCCACGATCTTCATGTCGGGATGCGACGAAATCGCCTCCTCAAAACCTTTCTTCCGATCGATCGCCGGAGCCGCTCCCGGCGTTCCCTGCAGCTCGATGATCTGCGCCTTCCCGTCCGTCTTTTTCGCCAGCCAGTCCCCCGCCATCTTCCCTTCATTCACAAAGTCCGATGCAATCAGCGTCGCAAACAGCGACTCGTCATCCACCTTCACCCCTCGATCGACGAGCACCACCGGAATCTTCGCCTGCTTCGCCTCTCGCAACACCGGCTCCCAGCCCGTCTCCACCACCGGCGCCAGCACGATCGCATCCACTCCCTGCGCGATGAACCCGCGCACCGCCTTGATCTGATTCTCCTGTTTCCCCTGCGCATCGGAGAACTTCAAATTCACCCCACGCTTCTCCCCTTCGCCTCTGATCGAATCCGTCTCCGCCGTCCGCCAAGCGCTCTCCGCCCCGACCTGCGCGAAACCGACAGTCAGCTTCTTGTCACCGGACGCATTCGACGCCCCGCCTCCATCCGCCTTCTTGTCGCAGCCGACGATGACAGTTGAAAGTGCAAGCAAGCCAGCGAGACAAACTCGGCGCGAGATAGGAGTGAGAGGTAGTTTCATGGGGATGTCTTTGGTTTGGGAAAATCGAAGATTAGATTTCAAATCGAAATAGCTCAAGCCGTCACTTCACCCGCCACTCGAGGATGCCTCCCGAGTAGCGTTGTTGAAGCTGCGCCTCCAGGCGGAGCGCGGTGGTCTTCACGGCTTTGAAGGTCGCACGGTTCCACTGATTCTTCGCCGCAGCGTCGGCAGTAAAGTTCTGCAGCGGCTTCCATTCGCCATTGTCCTGGTAAAGCACGCTCCAAGATTCCGGCACACGGCATTCACCTTTCCCGGTGTCATCGAACCAATACACATCAGCCTCCGAAACTTCCTTCGCCGCGGGAAAGTCATACTGCACCCATTCCTTTGTCCCGCGATGATCCCACCACGTCAACCGCGCTCCGTTGCGATCATTCGAAGACTGCGGCTCCACACCATCATCGATCGCGGCGATCGAGTCTCCGGAGTAGCAATGCGAAGCGCTCACTTTGTAGAGCGGAGCACGGGGCACCGCTAGAGCCACCCACTGATGAGCCGCAGCGCCCGAGCCGATGACCGGAAACGCCGAAATCCGAAGCCGTGCCGCTCCCATTGGGATGAGCGTCACCGTCTCCTCCGCTTGAGTTGAAACGACAGGACTATCCTGCAGCACCGCGCAAAGCCCATTGCGATCGATCGTCCATTCCGGAATGCGCTTCGCCTTCACAGTCATCGAAATCGGCGCCGCATCCGGCGTGAAAGGAAAGTCATTCGAGGGCCACGTCCCTTGCTTCACCGAAATGGACTTCGCGAGGTTCTGCTTATCCAACACGAGCCCGTAGTTCCACGGCGTCGTCGGCAGGATTTCAAAAGATGGCCACTTCGATGGATCGGCACCTTTCTGCCAGCTCGAATCCCCGATCGCCGTCTTCGTGCTGTCATGGCGTTCGTAGTTCTCGCCGATCTTCAGCGAATAAGACAGCGGCCCGTAGCTCACGCTCACGCTGTCGTGATTCGCCGTCCAGGTTTTCACCGCGACACTCATCGGTAGATGCAGATTCACCGTGTCGCCGCTCTTCCACTCGCGCTCGATCCGAACGAACTTCCCAGCCTTCGCCCCTGCTTTCGCGTCTTGACCATTGATCGAAACGACCGCCGCCGCGCACCACGCCGGGATCCGCAGATACAACGGAAAGGTCACAGGTTTCTCCGCAGTGACTTTGAACTCGATCGTGTCATCGAACGGATAATGAGTCGTCTCGGAAATGCCGACACGCCTGCTATCCGCGACCTTCACCTGCACTTCATTCGCACTATACATCGCCGCGCAGACTCCGTTGTCCGGAGTCGCCATCCAGAGGTTCTTCGCAAAGTAAGGCCAGCCGTGCGAGTGATTGTGCTGGCAGCAGCGCGAGCTGAACGGGTTCATCATCAGGAACGGCCCGTTGTTATCGATCCCCGGCGCGTGGTTCTTGCTATCGCTCACCACCATGTTCGGAGCCGTGAGATAGCGCAGCGCGTTGAAGTCCGGCATCACCGCCGCGGGATAGGTATTGAAAGCCACTTCTTCACAATGATCGGCCCAGAAAGGATCGCCCGTGATTTGCATCAGCATTTCATCCGAAAGCATCTGCTCCACCATCCCGCACGTCTCCACCGCCTGCCGCGGATCACCGTAGCCAGGACGGCAATTTTCGTCGCCGCCAAACATCCCGCCCGGCACCTGACCGTAACGCTTTCTCACTTCCATGAAATCCGCATACGATGCTTCCAAGTCCGACTTCTTCCCCGATTGGAGATAGTATTGCGCCGGCTCGCGGAAGCATTCCGCGATGTTCACGTTGTGCCAGTTCGGCAGATTCCCTTTCATCTCCCAATTCGCGGTGCATCGGTGAATCTTCTCCGCTACTTTAAGCAGGTCCGCATCGCCGGTCCGATTATAGAGCCAGTAGATCGCCTGAAGGTTGTCGCCGCCGCGCATCTTCTGCCAGTAATGCGTCAACATCTCTTTGTCCGGTACCGTGAGCTGATACTTGAAATACTTCGTCATCAACTCCAGCACCCGCGGATCGTTCGCGTGCTCGTAGTAGGATTGGAGACAGAACAACATGATCATGTTCGCCCAATAGTCCCGCGTCCCGTCCTCGAACTTTTGATCCGGACCAAAGTCCCCATTCGGCCTCTGGCTCGCCAGCGCCCCTTCGATCCATGTCTTGCTCTCCGCCATCATTTTCGGATCGTTGAAAATGTATCCCAGCTCGATGTAACCCTTCAGCCAGTAAGGCAGTTCCTCCCATCCATACTTCCCCTTCCCGTCTTTGCTCAGCCACGCGTTGTCATCCTTTTGCAGCCACGCGCTGATTTCACCAAGATGTCCTGTCAGCCCCGTCCGCTGCCGAGTCAAAAACTCCCGCAACCATCCCTGCGGCTCAACCGACCCCACTGGCAACATGATGAACTGACTCGGCCGCAACGGTGCCCGATTGCCGATGTAGTTACTGTTGGCCTTTGAAACATCCGGCCCATCGACCACCTCGACGCTGGCGTGAGACACGGATGCGGCAATGACCGCAAAGCAGGAAATGAGTTGGCTGAGTTTCATGAGAAAGGACTGAGTTACTCCGCCGTCACGATGCCGGCGTCGATGTATTGTCCGCCGCCGGTTTGATGGCAGTGGATGGCCATGACATTGCTGCCCGGTTTCATAGCGGCGCGGGCGTGCGGCAGGATTGGCAGAAGCTCGTAGCTGCCGTTGAACCCATGTGTCTCCGCCGCCAGTATTCCGTTGATATAGATTTCAGCGTCTTCGTCGTGGTAGAGCCGAAATTCCAACGTCTTGAAGTCGATGTCCGGCATCGAGAACTCGCGGCGCAGCCAGATGTCCGGCGTGTTCCATTCGGTACGCACGACTGACCCGGGAGTGATTTGCGTTCCGAACCCGCCCGGCCCGACTTTCCAGTCGTCATCCTTGAAGCCCGGAATCTCCCAGCGCTCGCCCGGCTTGCTCAAAGTGTAGCGCCAATCCACGGCTGATTTTTGCGAAGTCGGCGCGATCTCTGTGATCTTCGGAGGCTCCGGCATCGCCGCCCATTGGTAGCTCGGAGACTTGTCCCGGCTCGTCCACTTTTTCCAAATCTCAGGCTGAGCGAGCATCGGGAGGAAGACACCTCCAACGACCGAGCGCGCTTGAAATCCCACCTGCTTGGCCTCGCGAGTCTCGTGCCAGTCCGTCATCGGATTGCGCTGCGGCACGGCGTTGAGAAAGTCGTAGGTCGGCCCGACGATTGCCTCGAAGTCGGAGCGTTCGCCGCTCAAGGTTGCAGTCCAGATGGTCCAGTCGAGTTTCGTGTAGCCTTTCCTACTGTCGAGCGGCAGTCCGTATTGATTCACTTTCGTGAGGTAGAACGCGGTTTCCTGCCGCATGACTTCCGCCGGGAAGATGTTCAGGCCGAGGATGCGATCCCACGCCAGATTGTATTTCTGGCTCCAAGTCCCCGGCTTGTCGAAAGCGAGCCGGGAATGATCGCCGTCCTTTGCCTCGCGCGCCCAGCGCTCGGCGAGCGCGTGGGCGACTGTGCTCACGCGCATCGCCTCGGCTTTCTCGCCGCGCATCCCGCACAAGATCGAGTAGGCTCCGAGCGCCTCGATCGCTTTTGCGGAAAGGTTGACGTTGTGCGCGAGATGGCCCGCGAAGTCATCGGTGCAAAGCTGGTTCTCAGGATCGAATCCTTTACTTTCGAGATACTTCGCCCACTTGGAAATCTCCGGCCAAAACGGTTCGCAGAACTTCGCATCTCCATCGATCTTTGCTAGTGCGCCGAGCAGGATGAGCAGGTTGCCGGTTTCTTCGACGGGCATCTGATTCTCCTCCGTCCGCTCGCCGCCGCCATAGACCTGTCCATCGGCGCGCGGATAAGTCCCGAGGTCATGCGGAGCGAAGGGAAACTTCCAGCGCGGAGACGCGGAGTATTCGAGGAGCGGCATCAGTGAAGCCTTTGCGAGAGTCGGGCTGAAAAGGAGCAACTGCGGCGCGGCGGGATACAGCACATCGACGGTGCCGATGCAGCCGTTGGAGAAGTTCTCTTTTGAGAACATCAGAGGCGCGCCATTCGTGTCGGCGACGATCTTGTTAGCAGCCAGCGCCTGCCGGTGTGCCAGTGCGGCGATGCGCGCATATTTCACGCCGCCAACCTTTTCCAAGTCCGCCATGAGTTCCGTGTCAAAGGCCGCGCAGCGTTTGACTAGCTCTGGAAAATCACGCTCGGCGGCTTCTAAGAGCTTTGCCGCGTCCATGCCATCGCGCCGCCAGAAGGGGCGCAGCTTGCGGCCCATGTAGGTCAGCGAAAACTCGTCGTCGTAGGCCAGCATCGCCATGCGCGTGACGGGCGTCGCGAAGACTTTGCCGAAGTCGAAGCTCAGTGCGGCGACCGGGTTGGCATCCTTTGCCGGACGCGGTTTGCGGGTGTCGTCTGTCTCCGGCAGCTTGCCGGTTTTCATCCACGGGTCCATCGCGACGCCGCGAGTTGCGAAGACGCTTTGCGTGACACTCGACTTCGACGCCGCGAGGTAGAGGTGGCCCCAGTCGATGCGGAGATTGTCGCCTTTCTTTGCCAGAACGGGCTGCTCTTTCGACCCGAAGCTCAGCACCGTGAGATCACCGGCACGCACGCGACCCCAATCGATCATTTGCGCGCTTTCATTCACGGCGATTTCACCGCTCGCATCGAGATAGAGTTGCACGGCGTGCGCGGCACCGTCGGCGGACCTTACATCAAAGGTCAGATAGGTGACCGGACGCGAAGCGATGTCGATGTCAGCAGGCAGCGCGGGGGTCGTAAAAGTCAGCGTGACGGCGACTTTTGCGTTTTGGAACTCGTAGATCGTGCGGGTCGGCAGGACGGTGACTCTCGTCTGCGGCAGAGGCTTGCTTTCCGGCGGCTCGTCGCCCATGAGTCGGAACGCTTCGCCATCGATGCGGATGAGGCTGTTGATCGCCTGCGGCTTGCCGGTCCAATGCGCGGTATTCGTGGCATTGAGCTCACTAGCCGGCGACCAGATGGAGAAGTATGGATCGTGGGTGACCAATGGCACGGAGGGCGGTCGCAGGGGCGCGATAGAATCCGCCGCGCGACTTGGAGCGAGCAACGCAGCACTGGACAGAGCGACGGTGAGGAATAGGGATTTGAGATTCATGGGGATGAGTCAGTTGAGTCACTTGGCCTTTACGATGCCGACATCGATGAATTGACCGCCGCGGGTTTGTTTGCAGTGGACGGCTAGGACGTTGTTGCCGGGTTTGAGTGCGGCGCGGTCTTCGGCGTTCATCGGGAGCTGTTGGTAGCTCGAGATGTAGCCTTTCGCGGATGCGGCTAGGACGCCGTTGACGTAGATTTCCACGTCTTCATCGTGGAAGCATTCAAAGGCCAGTTGTGCCGGTAAGTTTGCCGGCAGAGTGACGTTACGGCGAAGCCAGATGTCGTTGGTGTTCCAGAGTGTGTGGACGGGGCCGGCGTCGTGGCCAAAACCGGACTTGCCGGTTTTCCAGTCGGCGCTGTTGAAGGTGGGCTTCATCCAGTCGTCGGCGGGTTTGTCGGTGGTGTAGCTCCAGGTTTGGGGCTCTTCCGTCGCGGTCGGCACGATTGCTGGGTTTGGGTTTGGCGGGAGCGGGAGGAACTTGCCTTGGTTCGCGGCGGAGACGATTGGCAAGTCGGCTTTCATCACTTCGCGATCGTAGGTCAGGAGGCCATTGATCTCCTGCTCCACGTCGGTGATTTGGGTATAGACCGCCGCGCTCATTCCGCGGTCGTCGCGGAGTTTATAGACTGTTTTGAAAAGCTCCTGGTAGCGGCGCGTGACGAGCCAGTTGCTTTGCAGGACTGACCCGTAGCCAAAGACATCGTTGTTCCAGCGGTGGGCATCGACGCTCATCGTGATACCGCCGAACTCGCCATCGACCGAGGCGCGGTCGGGCTCGGGGAGTTCGCACCACGGCTCGGGATAGTGATGGGTATCGTGAATGTCGCCGGCATTTTTGTCGGTCCAGCCACTGGCGTTGTTCACGAGGCGGGTCGGGTCGAGTTCTTTGGTGAGAGCTACGATTTTCGGCGTGTCGTATTGGCCCCAGCCTTCATTGAAAGTCGTCCATACAATGATGGAGGGATGGTTGTAGAACTGCTCGATTTCGGCCTTCCATTCCTTCTCGAACTGCTTCTTGGCTTCGTCACTCAGAGCGCCGTCTTTTCCTCCGAACATCTGCGGCATGTCCTGCCAGACGAGCAGGCCGAGCTTGTCGGTCCAGTAATACCAGCGGTCGGGTTCGACCTTTGCGTGCTTGCGGGTCATATTGAAGCCGAGTTTCTTGGTGATCTCGATGTCGTAGCGGAGGGCTTCGTCGGTCGGGGCTGTGTAGATGCCGTCGGGCCAGTAGCCTTGGTCGAGCGGACCGACCTCGAAGAGAAACTTGTTGTTGAGGAACATCCGGTTTCGGCCTTGTTCGTCTTTACCGAGCGCGATCTTTCGCATGGCAAAGTAGCTCTGCACTGTGTCCACGGGCTTGTCGTCTTGGACTAGGGAGACTTGCAGGTCGTAAAGGTGTGGATCGTCAGGTGTCCATGGGTGTGGCGTAGGGATAGGAAGCGTGATGTCGGCATCGGCGGCGGCTGTGGCTGTGGCGATGACTTTGCCTTTGTCGAGCGCGGTAACTGCAACCTTTGAAACAGCGCTGGCTCTTACCCGGAGGTGGAGGGAGTTAGCGTCGAGGTCGGGTGTGATCTTTAGCTCGGTGATGTGGGCGACGGGGACGGGCTCGAGCCAGACGGTTTGCCAGATGCCGGTTGCGCCGGTGTAGAAGATGCCGCCGGGCTTGACGCGTTGCTTGCCGAGGACTTGGGCGTTGTCCTGGTCGGCGCGCAGGGGGTTCCATGTGGAGACTGTGAGTTCGTTTGTGCCGGGCTGTAGGGCGTCGGTGATGTCGAAGTCGAACGCAGTGTAGCCGCCGCGGTGTATGCCGATGGATTTGCCGTTGAGGGTGATGGCGCTCTCATAGTTCACCGCGCCGAAGTGAAGGATGACGTGTTCGTCCTTCCATGAGGCGGGGAGGGTGAAGGTGCGGCGATACCAGAGGCGCTCGTTTGGAATGCTCGGTTTGCCGACGCCCGAGAGTGCGGATTCGTAACAGAAAGGGACGAGGATTTTCGCGCTGAAATCGGACGGCGCGGTGGCGGAGGAGTCGGTGAGTGAGTAGTCCCAGAGGCCGTTAAGATTCAGCCAGTCTTTGCGGACCATTTGTGGGCGCGGGTATTCGGAGAGGGCTTTGTCGGGGGTAACGTCGTTGGCCCACTTGGTCATCAAGGGAGCCTTGGCGGGTGCCCATTTTTCCTCGGCTAAAAGTGAAGCTAGAAGGGTCACGGAAGCAGCTAGGAAGATGACGGGCTTTTTCATGAGTTGGCGGAAGTTACGAGTGGCGGGCTTTGCCTCGGGTGAGGGAGCGCTGGAGGAGGATGAAGACGAGGAGGAGGGTGCCGACGGCGATGCGGAGCCACCAGGAGTTGAGGCGGCCATCGAAGATGAGAGCGGACTGGATAGTGCCGAAGATGAGGACGCCCAGAAGCGTTCCCGCGATGAAGCCGACGCCGCCAGTGAGGAGGGTGCCGCCGATGACGACGGCGGCGATGGCGTCAAGTTCGAGGCCGGTGCCGGTGGCGGGGTTGCCGGAGCCGGTGTAGAGCGTGGCGACGACGCCGGCGAGGGCGGCGCAAGCGCCGCTGACGGCATAGACGGCGGGGCGGGTGCGGGAGACGGGGAGGCCCATGAGGCGGGCGGATTCGGGGTTGCCGCCGAGGGCGTAGATATTGCGCCCGAACTCGGTGAAATGGGCGACGAAGAAGGCGATGGCGAAGACGAGGAGGAGGATGATCGCGACAGCGGAGAGCGAGGCTTTTCCACCGAGTGGGATGCTGGCGGATTGGACGGCGGTGTAGAACGGGTGCGCGATGCCGACGGACTGCATATTCACGACAAACGAAAGGCCGCGGGCGAAGAACATGCCGCCGAGGGTGACGAGAAATGCGGGCAGCTCGTAGCGCTGGATGAGGCCACCCTGCGCCCAGCCGAAAAGCGCGCCGATCAAGGTGGCGAGGACGGCGGCGAGGAGTGGATGGATGTGATTTTTACCGACCAAAGTAGCGATGAGTACGGTGGTGAACGCGACGACGGAGCCGACGCTGAGGTCGATGCCGCCGGAGAGGATGACGGCGGTCATACCGACAGCGGCAATGCCGAGGACGGCGTTGTCGGAGAAGAGATTCGCGACGACGCGGAGGCTGGCAAAGCCGTCGTACATGAGTGACGCCGCGGCGAAGAGGGCGATGAGAACGCCCGCGGTGGCGAGGAGGGGGATGAATTTGCGATCCATCGGCTAGGCGGTCGCCCGGCGCGAAAAAAGGCCGGTCATTTGTTTGCGGAAGGCGGGGGACTGGAGGAGGCAGGCCAAGACGATGACAATGGCTTTGGGGACGGGGGCGATGGCGGGAGGCATGCCGAGGTTGTACATCGTGGTCGTGAGGGTCTGGATGAGGAGCGCGCCAATGATGGAGCCGAGGAGTGTGAAGCGGCCCCCGGTGAGCGCGGTGCCGCCGACGACGACGGCGAAGATGGCGTCGAGCTCCATGAGCTCGCCGACGCGGGAGGAGTCGGCGGCTTTGATATTTGAGGTGGCGATGAGGCCGGCGAGCGCGGCGCAGGCGCCGGAGAACGAATAGACAAGCACTTTCACGAGCCGGACGGGTGCGCCGCAGAAGCGGCTGGCCGTTTCGTTGTCGCCGGCGGCTTCGATAAAAAGGCCGATGGCGGTGCGGCGCGTGAGGAGCGCGGTGAGGGCGAACACGATCACGACGAGCGTGACGGTGAAGGGCAGGCCGAGGAAGTGGCCGTTCCCAAAATAGACGAACGCGGGCGTCTCGAAGGTGACGATTTGGCCGCCGGTGATGAGCATGGCGATGCCGCGGCCGACGACCATGAGGATGAGTGTGGCGATGATCGGCTGGACGCGGAGAAAGGTAACGAGCACGCCATTCCACGCGCCGAGCAATGCGCCGGCGATCAAGCACAGGACGAGCGCGGCGGCGAATGGCAGTCCGGCGCTGACCACGAGCACGGCGGCGAGCGCGCCTGCGATGGCCATGACGGAGCCGACGGACAAATCGACGCCGCCCGTGGCGATGACGAGGGTCATGCCGAGCGAGAGCAGCATGGCTTTGGAGCCTTGGTTGAGAATATCGACGAAGGTGCCGTAGAGGTGGCCGTCCTGGACGACGAGGCGGTAGAAGCTGGGCTGCCAGACGAGGTTGAAAAGTAGCAGCGCGGCGAGCGAGAGCAGCGGCCAGATGAGGGCGCTACCGAGGAGCGACGGACGCGAGTTTCCCGGAGAATCAGGAGTCGCCATGAGACGAGCTGGGGGCAGCGATCATGTTGAGGACGCGGTTTTCGTCGAAGGAGCCGTCGAGCTCGCCGATCTTTTTGCGGTCGCGCAGGACGACGACGCGGCTGCTGACGCGGACGACTTCCTCGAGCTCGGAGGAGATGAAAAGGACGGCCATTCCCTTTTCGCGGAGGGAGGCGATAAGCTTTTCGATCTCGGCTTTTGCGCCGACGTCGATGCCGCGCGTGGGCTCGTCGAGGATGATGAGCGCGGGCTGCATGGCGAGCCAGCGGGCGAGGAGGACTTTTTGCTGGTTGCCGCCGGAGAGGTTGCGGATGGGGGTCTCGGGGCCGGGGGTTTTGATGTTGAGCGCGGCGATGTAGTGGTCGGCGATGCGGGTTTGCTCCGCGCGCGGGATTCGGCGGAGCGGGCCGCGGCTGGCCTGCATGGCGAAGAGGAGGTTTTCGCGGACGGAAAGGTGCGGGAGGATGCCTTCGCTTTTGCGGTCTTCGGAGCAGAAGGCGAAGCCGCGGCGGATGGCTTCGGCGGGGGTGCGAAGCGGGGCGGGTTCGCCGCTGACGCGGAGGTCGCCGGTGTCGTGGGGATCGACGCCGAAGAGCATTCGCGCGGTCTCGGTGCGCCCGGAACCGAGGAGGCCGGCGAGGCCGAGAACTTCGCCGGGAGCGATGGTGAAATCGACGGGGCCGACGACGCCGCGGAGCCCGAGGTCGCGGGCTTCGACGAGCTTCGGGTGAGCGGTGGGCCGTTCGTCCGGCGGGGCGTGATGTGCGGCTTGGGCGGCTTCGACTTTGCGGCCGAGCATTTGGCCGAGAAGCTCGAGGCGCGGGAGGTCGGCGGTCATGGATTCGGCGATGAATTGGCCGTTTCTCAGGACGGTGAGCCGGTCGGTGAGGGCGTAGATTTGGTCGAGAAAGTGGGAGACGAAGAGGATGGCGAGGCCGTCGTCGCGGAGTTTGCGGAGGACTTTGAAAAGAGCTTCGACTTCCTCGGCATCGAGCGAGGAGGTGGGCTCGTCGAGCACCAGCAGTTCGCACCGCACATCGAGCGCGCGGGCGATGGCGATCATTTGCTGGATGGCGATGGAGCACCCGCTCAGCTCGCGCGACACATCGAGGTCGAGGCCTAGGCGCTGCGTGGCGCGGCGGGCTTGCTCGCGGGCTGCGCGCCACTGGATGACGCCCCATTTTCGCGGCAAGCGGCCGAGCATGACATTCTCCGCAATGGAGAGCGTCGGGATGAGATTAACCTCCTGATAGACGGTGGAAATGCCGATAGCCTCGGCGTCTTTCGGGGACTTGGGATGGATCTCGCGACCGTCGAAAGTGATCGAGCCTTCGTCGCGCTTATAGACGCCGGTGATGAGCTTGATCATCGTCGATTTGCCCGCGCCGTTCTCGCCCATGAGCGCGTGGATTTCGCCGCGGTAGAGGTCGAGTTGCACTCCGGCGAGAGCCTTCACACCGGGGAAGGACTTCGAGACCTGACGCGCGGAGAGCAGCAGGTTCATGGCTGGAGGAGGATCGCGGGGCCGTCTCCCGGCTGCGTGGCGAAGATCGTCGCCTCGATGCCTGTGGCGCGGTGGTAGGCGGCTCGGAGAGTTTCGGTCACCTCGCAGATGCGGTCGCTTTTCACCAGCGCCACGCAGCAGCCGCCGAAGCCGCCGCCAGTCATGCGGCAGCCGTAGATGCCGCGGTCGGGTCCAAGTTCACGGGCTAGATTGACGACCGTGTCGAGTTCGGGGCAGCTCACCTCCAAGTCGTCGCGCAGGGACGCGTGGCTGGCGCACATGAGGTCGCCGAGCGCGGGCCATTCGCCGCGGCGCAGGGCGGCGACGGCGGCGAGCGTGCGGTCGTTTTCGGTGACGATGTGGCGGGCGCGGCGGAAGACCCGTTCGGGCATCCGGTCGCGGGCGGCCTCGACGGCTGCCGGGGTCGTATCGCGCAGCTCTTTCACGCCGAGGATGCGCGCGGCCGCGAAGCAATCGTCCCGGCGCGCCGCGTATCCGCCATCGGTGAGCGCGTGGCGCACCATCGTGTTGATGACCAGCAGCGAGGCGCCGTTGTCGTGCATCGGTACGAGCTCGTGCGTTAGCGCTTGGCAGTCG
Source organism: Chthoniobacterales bacterium (assembly GCA_038207335.1). GTDB lineage: Bacteria > Verrucomicrobiota > Verrucomicrobiia > Chthoniobacterales > Chthoniobacteraceae > CAIURC01. The sequence continues at coordinate 30,251 of JBBQZX010000011.1, forward strand.
ATGAGCACCAGCTTGCCGCGCTGGCCGAAGATCACCGTGAACTGATCCATGATCCCGCACGGCATCCCCGCGAAAACGTGCTCGGCTTTCTGGCAGAGCAGCGCCTTCCGCACGGGGTCGAGCGTTGTGCCGGTGAGTGCTTCGCCGAGCGTGGCGGTGGCCACTTCCAGCGCCGCGCTGCTGCTGAGACCGCCGCCGGCGGGGAGGCTTGCGTAGATGAGCGCGTCAAAGCCCGGCACGGCGAGCCCCGCCTCCAGTAGCCCGGCGACCACGCCGCGCACGTAATTACTCCAGTCCCGTGCCCCCGGCTCGATCGGCAGCGAGAGATCGAACTCCGCGGGCGGCCCGCCAAACTGCCCGCTCCACACACGCACCTGCCCGTCCGTGCGCGGTCGTGCAGCCATGTAAATCCCCAGCTCGATCGCCAGGGGCAGCACGAAGCCGCCGTTGAAATCCGTATATTCCCCGATCAGATTCACCCGCCCCGGCGCATACACGAGGTGCGTGGCGTCGTCGCCCGTGCGCTCGCGGAATTGCGCGAGGGCGAGCTGGGGATGTTCAGCGGAGTCCGGGGACATGAGCCACCACTTTTAGCGGAGGGAAAAAATGTTGTCGATGGGGCTTCCGGTCAATCCCTGTAGAAATCCGGTCACCAACGTGCTATGCAGGTTCCGCTCCCGAGCATTTTCTAACATGCCGCCCTCACGCCCACTTCAAACTCCCAATGTGGCCCTCCTCGTCGAGACGTCTCTCGCCTCCGGGCGCGACATTCTCCGCGGCATCGCCCGCTACGTGCGCGAGCGCGGACCGTGGGGGCTTTTCCACGCACCGCATGGCTTGGAGGAATCGGCTCCCGCGTGGCTGCGGCGGTGGGAAGGTGACGGCATAATCGCGAGAATCACCACGCCAGCATTTGCGCGCCTTTTAAAAGACACCGGATTGCCGGTTGTGGATGTCCTGGGCATGGTGCCGGACACCGGATTTCCCATCGTGCATGTCGATGATCACGCGATCGCGAGGCTCGGCTTCGAGCACTTCGTCGAGCGCGGGTTCCGAAAATTCGCGTTCATCGGCGTCGCGGGTCAGACGTGGGCGCGCGGCGGACGCAATTGGTCAGGCTACCGCCGCGACGCATTTTGCGAGCTGGCGGAAGAGACCGGCAGCACGGCGGCAGTCTTGGAATTCACACGGCGCGAACTGGAGGAAACCTCGTGGGATCAGCGCCAGGACCGCCTCGCGGAGTGGCTGCGCGAGTTGCCAAAGCCTGTCGGGCTCATGGTCTGCAGCGACCAGCACGGCCTCCATGTCCTCGAGGCTTGCCGCCGTGCCGGGCTCCGTGTGCCGGACCAGATCGCGGTCCTCGGCGTCGATAACGACGAACCGCTATGCGAAGTCTGCACGCCGCCGTTGAGCAGCATCCTGCCGGATCACTTCGGAGTCGGCTACCAGGCGGCGGAGCTGCTGGCGCAGATGATGGGGGTAAAAAAAAACGCATGGGATCACCGGAGCGTCGCTCCGCGCGGAATCGTCACACGGCAGTCGAGCGATGTGCTGGCAGTGGAGGACGCCGCCGTAGCCGCCGCGCTCGGGATGATCCGCGAGCACGCGTGCGCCGGCATCGGCGTCGATGAGATTGCGCGCGCCGCCGGTGCCTCACGTAGCGTGCTGCAGCGGCGCTTCAGGGCGGTGCTGGGGCAAAGCATCCACGATCATCTCGTGAGCACGCGGATGAAGCGAGCCGTGGAACTCCTTTCGAGCACGGAGATGCCGCTGGCCGAAGTGGCCGAGCGGTGCGGCTTCCGGCACCAGGAATACATGGGTGTGGTCTTTCGCGAGCGGCTGGGGAAGACACCGGCACAGTGCAGGCGCGGCCGGTAGATGTGAGGTTGATCGGATTTTCAAAAAGATCGCCGACTCAGCATAAAAAAGCGGCCCCGGATCGTCTCCGGGGCCGCTGTGAAACTACGTGATGCGTGATTCCGCTTATTTCTCGTCGTCTGGCGCGAAGTCCTTGTGGCCCTTCTCTTTTTGATCCGAAACCTTGTCGAACATCGCCTTCGCCTCGTCCGACTTGTCCGCTTTCACGGCCGTCTCGATCTCGTCGTAGGTCTTCTTCAACGCCGCGAGTTCGTCTTTGTATTTGGCGAGGTAAGCCGCCTTGTCCGCCGCCGGGACGTCCTTCGTCTTTGTCGGCTCCAGTTTCGCAGCGTCATCGGTGCTCTTCTTCATCTTCTCGAGCAGTGCGACGTTGTCCTCTTTTTTCGAAGCATCGCCGATCTGCTTCTTGAGCATTTTCCAGCTCTTGTTCATCGCAGACATTTCTTTCTCCAAAGGCGTTTCGTCTTCGGCAGCGACGGCAACGTGAAAGCCGAGCGACAGCACGGCGGTGAGGGTGAGAAGCGTTTTGAATTTCATGGGTTTGTAGTGGGATTGATTTTTGAAAAAAAGTCGGCGAACCCGCCGGCCTCGTTGCCGGTCATTGACGCCTCGAGCGCCGGATTAAGTCAAAATTTCTTTCACTCCGAACGCAGCGCCGCGATGCGGCTCCCGCGCAGCGCGAGCCGCGTCGCGAGCCAGACCCAGAAGACACATCCCGCCGCGAGCGCCGCGACAAGCAGCGACATCTCCGCGAGCGGAAAGCCGCCCGCGCGCTCTCTTAAGCCGGGCCACACCGCGAGCAGCGCGCTCCCGACACCGATCACGAGCCCGCAAATGATGAGCCAGCGATGCTCCGCGAAAACGAGCCGTCGCAACTGCCGCGGTCGAAATCCCACCGCTTCGAGAAGCCCGAATTCACTGCGTCGCTCGAGCACATTTCTGCCGACGACGATCGCGAGCCCCGCGCTCCCGAGAAGCAGCCCGAGCCCGCCGAGCACTTGGAAAATTGAGAGATAAGTATTCTCGACAGCCTGAAATTCCGCAAGCCGCCGCCACGCCAGAGTCACCGCAAATCCGCGATCCTGCAGCGCGCGCGACAGTTCCCGAGCAACAGCCTCGCTCCCATTGGCGCCTTCGACGTTCGGCGCATCGACGAGGAAAAATCGGTATCCGCCATGCCCCGGAAATTTTTCGATGAAGTGCTTTTCCGAGATCACGACATCGCCCTGCAAAATCGAGCCCGCAAGCGTCGCGACGAGCCGCACCTCGAATGGCTGACCGCGCTCATCTTGATACGTGAGCGTATCACCCAGCTTTTTCTGCAAAGCCCATTGTAACGTTGCTTGATCGACGATTCCCGGGATCGCGTTGTCGCCCTTCGTGTCGTCGTCGAGCTGTTCCCAACCGGATTTCGCATCGGAAAAATGGAACCGCGATTGCAGATCACCCGGCTTCACGCCGAGCAGCCGCGGATGCAGCGCGCGATTGAGATTCAGGCAGCTCGCGTCGTCGCCAGCGAGCACGCGCATGGGCATCACACTCACTCCTGCCATCGTCTTTTCATCCAAGGCAAAGGATTCGCGGCCCTTGTCCGAATTCAGATCGTCGTAAATCGGCAGCGCCGATTCGCCCACAAGCGCGAAGCCCCCGGTCCCCGAGTCGCGCTCCATCGTCGCGCCCTGCGGTCGCTGGCGAAACGAATCGACCGCCACCACGATGAACACGCCGCTCGCCAATACGGCGATCGTCGCGAGGCTCCGTCCGCGCCGTCGCGCGGCATTGCGCGCGCCGAGTTGCGCAATGCTTTTCAGGCTTCCGTCCGCGACAGCCGCGCATCGAAGCCTCGCCAGCGCCAGGAGACATCCCCCGATCAGGAGCAGCGAGCCTGCGCCAAAAAACGCCTCCGCGCCAGACGCCGTGAACGCCAGTGCCAACGCGCCAAGAATGCCGACCACGCCACCGATGAGCGGCAGTCCCGGAATTTTTGAAACCGCGGAATTCGCGGAGGATGGTTGACGTTCGGATGAAGAAACCGACGCGTCTGTCTCGCTGATTTTCCGAGCTGCCACTTCGGATCTCTTCTTTTTCCGCCATCCGCGCGCGTCCGCGAACTCCGCGGACGTCCCTCCGAGCAGTTCCCGCGCGCTATGCCGAAACAGCCGGCGGCTCGCGAACCACATCGCCAGCAGCGCGATCAGCATGCCGGAGATAACGCCAATCGCGAGCGTCATCATGCCTGGCGCAAATACGAAATCCGTCGTGCCGACCGCACCGCGCCAGATCGTGGCGAGCGCGCGCAGCACGAGCCTTGTGTAGATCAATGCGGCTGCGACACCCGCGACGCTCCCGATCACGGACAGCGCCGCGCCTTCAAAAAGAAACACGCGCCGCACCTGCCAGGGACGCCAACCGAGGCCGAGCAGCAGCCCTGCCTCCGCGCGACGCTGCTCGATCGAGAAGACGAAAAGCAACCCCGTAAGCACCGCCGCCGCGACGATGAGGAAAAACGAAAAGCTCACGAACAACTGGCCAAAATCGACTGGCGCATCCGTCGCACCGAGCGCCTGCTGGCGCAGCGGGATGAAGCTCATGCCCGCCTGCTCCGGCGTCAGCTTCGCGAGGATTTGCGACGCGATCGCCTTCGCATCCGCGGGTGCCCGATATCGGATCGCGGTCAGCTCCCCCCAGCGATTCGCCCACATTTGCTGACCCATCGCGATGTTCACGAATGCCTTTGGTGTGCCGCGATATTTGTCCCAATACGCCTCGTCCTTGTCGCGAAATTTGCTCACGTCCATTTCAAAGCCGGGCTCCCATTCCCGGCAGCTTTTCTTGTCCGTGAGGCCGGGGAAATCGGGCATCCACGAGCCATCGAGCTGCGGCTCATCCAGCGGCAAAATCGAGAGCACGGTGAACTCTCGCGACTTCTCCGTGAGCTCACGCCGCTCGCCCATCACGAAATATTTCAGCGTCACGCGGTCGCCGCTTTTCGCGCCGAGATCATCGGCGAGCCATTGGTTCAGGACGATCTCATCGTCCGCGAGTTCCGCCGGGAGAAAACCGCACGCTGCTGCGTCGATCGCCGTCACCATCGAGTAAGGCGTGCTCTTCTCGCCAACGCGGAGTTCGTTCACCAAATAAGTCAGCACATCGATCCCGCGCGGCGCGGCTTCGATGACCGGGTGATCGAGAAAAACGCGGCTCGTGCGAAGCTCTACACCTGCACTTTTTTCGAGCGGGCGCAGCTCGAGCGCGGCGTCTTCGAGCGAAAACTGAGCGGTGACTGAGTCGCGGAAAGTTTCAGCGCGATCCTTCGCTTCCAGAAGGATCACATTCGCCTTTCCCGTCTCACCGATTTTCCCCTGCACGTCTGCGAGCGGCGCGAACACGCTGAAAGGCGGCACTTGGCTGGCGTTGAACGCGAAGCGTCCGAACTCTTGATCGCCGACCACGCGCGCGATTTTCACCCGCACCGCGATCAACGCGTTCTCCTCGCCGGAGAGCGGTGCATCGCGTGAAAAGGCTGACGGCTTCTCGAGCCGCACAATGACCGTGTCACCGACCACGACGCCGAGTTGACGTGCGGTGCGCTCATTGATCGCGATGGTGCCCGGCGGCAGTTCAACCGCGGCTCTACTCGGCGACAGTTTCCAAAAGCGCTCATCCACGCCGAGCAGTTGCGCGACGTTCACGCGAGCCGAGCCATCTGCTCGTGCGACGCTTGCGCGCAGCATCAACAGCGGTGCCAATGGAATACGGCCGGGCGATTGAATTGCGTCGGCAAGGCTGGCGCGGAAAAGGCGTTCGCCGCCGACGAATGCAAAATCCACGCGTCCGACGCGTAACTCCGCCTGCCGTCGCAGCGTCGCTTTCACCGAATCACCCACGAGCAGCGAGCCCGTGAGCACCATCGCGCCTAGCGCCGCTCCGAGCACGACGCCGATATGCGTGCGCCAGTAAAAGCCGAGGCTCCGGCGGATGAGCGTCGCGGCACTCATCTGGCGTGAGTTGCGGCTCTTGGGAGCGCGCTTCGCATTCTCATTTTTGCTCCTCGAGTTTCCCGTCCACGATCTCGAAAACGCGCTGCATCCGCCGCGCGATTTCCTGCGCGTGCGTGACCACTATGAGCGTCACACCGCGCGCTTTGTTGAGCTCCACAAGCAAGTCGATGAGCCGCTCCGCGGAGACGCGATCGAGCGCCCCGGTCGGCTCGTCCGCGAGCAACAACTTCGGTTCGTTGATGAGCGCGCGCGCCACCGCCACACGCTGGCGCTCACCGCCGGAAAGCTCGCCGGGCCGATGAGCGAGGCGACGCCCGAGTCCGACACTTTCCAGCAAATTCTCCGCGCGCTTTTTCAACACCGCGTTATCGCAGCCACTGCGCGCGAGCGTCGGGATGAGCACGTTCTCCAAAATCGTGCACTGCGGCAGCAGGTGGTGGAGCTGGAAAATAAACCCGACGGTTTCATTCCGAAACGCTGCGACCGCGCGTTCATCGAGCTGAGAAATGTCGCGCCCATCGACTTTCACCGAGCCCGAGTCCGCATGATCGAGCGCGCCCACGATGTTGAGCAACGTGCTCTTTCCAGAGCCCGAAGGCCCGAGAATCGCCGCCGTCTCGCCCGCAGCGAGCTGCCAATTCACATCGCGCAGCACCGCGACGGCGTCGCCGCCATCCGGCGCGCGATACGTTTTTGAGAGGTCGGTTATTTCGAGGAGCATGGGTTTAGATTCAGCGATCGCGTTCACAAGTTCACCCATCGCTTCGCTTTCATTTCGAATCGCGGCAGCGTTCCGCTCGCGACCCGCCTCGCGGGAATCCGCAGCGTGAACGCCTGCGTCAGTGCACGCTCCAACTCGCGCGGCGCATCATCATCGGGGCATTCGATCGCGATCGCGACCTCCGCCATTGCGCCGCGCCGCGAGACCTCCACACGATACTCCGCGATGCTCGGCATTGCGCGCACGACCGCATCGACGGCGCTCGGGTAAATGTTCACGCCGCGCACGACGATCATGTCGTCGGCGCGTCCGATGATTCCGCCATCTAGCGTGAAACTATCCACGCCCGGAATACGCCGCACGAGGTCGCCGGTGCGGTATCGCAGGAGCGGCGAAGCGGAGCGTCCAAGCGGCGTCAGCACCAGTTCGCCGATGTCGCCGATCGCTATCTGCTGGCCGGTTTCCGGCTGAATGACCTCCGCAAAATACGACTCGTCGATCACCGTCTGCGAAGCCGGATGCGCAGCATCTTCAAACGCCACTGGGCCGACCTCCGTCATGCCGTAGTGGTCGATCACTCGCGCGCCATTCCACGCCACCGAGATGCGCTCGCGCAAATGCACCACGCTGCCGCCGGGCTCGCCTGCGACGATGATTTTCCTCACCGCGGAACCGCCGAGATCGATCCCCTCTGCGCGCGCCGTTTCGGCCAGATGCAGCGCGTAAGTCGGCGTGCACAAAAGCACCGTCGCCTCCTGCTGGATGATCGCGCGAACCCGTGCCGCACTGCCGAGCCCGCCGCCAGGGATCGCGAGAAATCCGAGCTTTGTCGCCGCCTCGAACGCGGTCCAAAAACCGAGGAACGGCCCGAACGAAAACGCGAAGTAGATGCGGTCTCCAAAGGCCACTCCGGCGGCGCGATAAATGTGCGCCCAATTTCCGAGCAGCCACTCCCAGCTCTCGCTCGTATCGAGCCACACAAGCGGGCACCCGGTCGTGCCCGTCGTCTGACAGAAGCGCGTGTAGCGCTCGACAGGAAAAGTGAGGTTCGTGCCGTACGGCGGATATGCCGCCTGATCCGCGACTAGTTCGCTTTTCCTGGTGAAAGGGACGCGAGCCGAGAAATCCTCAGCGCTCGCGAGATTCTCAGCGGTCACTCCGCACTCCGCGAGCCGAGCCGTGTAAAAGCGATTTCCCGGCGTGATCGCGGCAATGATCGCGCGAAGTTTCTCGAGCTGCTTCATCGGCTCGCGGCGGATGCCTAGGCCATCGGCGTGCTACGCGCTTGGCTGCTCCGCGGCCGGCGGCATGGGGAAAGGCTTGTGTGGAACTGCAGCGGGTTTGTAGAGCGTGACGAGACAGCCCCCCGCCGCAGCCAGCGCGATGCCGAGCCAGAACGGCAGCGGGATCGTGCCCCAGCCGCCGGCAGGTGGATCTTTGATCAAGGCCACCGCAGCATTCACGATCGGAGCGCCCGCAAAAATGATGCTCATGATGACCGGCACATAAGCCGCCGTCTGCCCCTTCGGAGCCGCGCCAAATGCGAGCAGCACGCCAAACGCCCCGATCGCTCCCGCGACGCCCGCGATCAGCGACCACCAAGCCCCGGTGGCCGGGAACGACCAAGTCGCGCCGTTCATTTTCAGCACCGCCAGCGGCGCGAGCACGGCGACGAGAAAGTAGGCGACGCCGACCAGCAAAAAGGCTTTATAGCGGCCATTCGCCTGGTCGCTCATGCCCATCTGCCCGATGTGCAGAAGGATGCCATAGACGCCCCACATCACGACGGTGAGGAAGGCGAAGGCGAGCCAGGTGAGGGAACTTTGTGGAGCGTTGGTCGGTGGCATTTTGGTTTGAGGTTTTGGTGCTTGTAAAAAGTCGGAATCGTCCGGTTGGCTTAGGCACTTCCTGCGCCCGCGAATGGCTTCAAGAGTGCCTCGGGAGCCGGTTCGATCTTTGCGCGGATGCTCGCCGGCACAGGCACGGGCATGAGCCGGCCGGTCGCCTCATCCACCCGCGCGCAGACCGCCGCGATCGACCCGCGCGCGATCTCGAGGCCGTCGGAGACTTTGCGAAAAATGAACTGGTAACGGATCGAGCGGGACCGGACCTCCGCGACCAGCAGATGAATTTCCACCTCATCCTCGAAGCGCAGCGGCCGCATGTAATCGCAAGCAGCGTGGACTCGCGGCCAGCCAGTCGTGCCGCCCTCCCCCGCGCCGTGGATCGAGAAACCGAGCGAGCGGAAAAACGAGTGCTCCGCCGCCTCCATCATGCGGAAAAAATTCGCGAAATGGACGATGCCCGCCATGTCGGTTTCCGCGAACTCGACGCGGTGGATGTGCTTGAACTCGTAGGGCATCGCCGAAGCAGATTACGGAGCGGCGTTTTCGGCGTCCATGATTTCGCACGTCGCCGCGAGGAAACGCGCGGCCAGCCGTGGCATCGAATATTCGCGTCCCACCGCTGCGCGTCCGCGCTTCCCGAATTCGCGCGCTTTTTGCGGATCGTTCAGCAGCGACTCCCACGCATCCGCGAGCGCCGTCGCGCTGCCCGGTTCGAACAAAATCCCGCCGCCCGTCGCCGCGATGATCTCGGGAAACGAAGCGGTCTCCGGCTGCACCACGGGAACTCCGGCCGCGAGTGCCTCAATGAGAAAAAGCCCGAACGCCTCACCGTAACTCGTCGGCACCGACAGCAGCGTGAGGCGCTGGAGAAAGGCCACCTTTTCCTCACGGCTCACATTTGGCAGAAACTCGGCATCGCCCGCGCAGCCAGCCTCCGCGAGCTTGCGGCGCATTGTGGCGACATAGCGCTCGTCCTCCGCTGTCATGGCGCCTGCGACGCGCAGTTTCACGCCGGAAAATGTGGCGCGCTTTTTCAGGAGAATGAACGCGTCGATCACGAGCCCGAGTCCCTTGCCTTCGATCATTCGTGCGAGAAAACCGATCGCCGGAACGATCGGCGCGCCTCCGATTTCCGCAAAATCCGCGAGGTCAATTCCGTTCGGAATCACGCGCACTTGCGCCTCCGGCAGGCGCATCCGCCGCTGCATCAGTTCCGCATAAAATCGACTCGGTGCGATAAACCGCCCGACATCGCGCGACCGCTCGGCGAGCGTCTCCCATGAGCGCGCGCGCCACGGCTCCGGCAGACCGTCGAGAAAAACATCTTCACCCTGAAGCGAACAGATTACCGCCACGCCGAGCTCCCGCCGCAGCCGCCGCGCGAGTCCGGCGAGCAGCGCGGTCGAGAGCCACACCGCATCGGGCCGATGCTCGCGCAGCCAGTCGATGAGCTTGTCGAGTTCCTTCGCCTGATTTCCCTCCTCACCGCGCAGCATGGAAAATGTGAGCTCTCCGACTTCGGCAGTCGCCGTCATGCCGGTCTGCCGCGCCGCCAGATTCAAGAGGCCGCGGGCATTCAACAGGCGGTCGAGCCAGCGCGGCGTGTGGCGGAAAAGCGCGAGCTTTTGCTGCAAATAGACATTCACGCCGCCGAAAAAGATCGGCGACTCCGGGCTCGCCGCGCCTTCCTCCAACGTGAGCGGCAGATACATCGGCAGCATCACCGCATCGTGCCCCTGCCGGATGAGTTCCTTCGCCAGCGCATTGTCCCTCATGCAGACGCCGCAGTAGTAGCTGCCTGTGCCAGGTGTGATGAGGACGATCCTCATTGGAAGAGCGGAAAAATGTTCAATGCCGCAGGCATCTCACTCCCCTCGCAGATCATAACAAATCACCCGCGGTCCTTTGCCAGAGCTGTCCCGCGAGTTTTCGCAAACGTAGAGCAGCCCTCGGCTGAGCGCGGGAAGCGTCCATGTTTCCGGCGCGCTGAAGAGCGTTGCGGATTGCTTCACCGTCGCGCATTTCGACGTGAGATCGAGCCACGCGAGTGTGCCATTTTCGCCGAGGCAGAGGAACGCGCCATCGACCGCGAGGAGGCTGGCGCGCTGGAATTTTCCGCCAAGGTCGTCGCCCCACATTTGGCGTCCGGTCGAGGCTTCGTAGCAGACGAGTTCCGCGAGCCGCGGTTGCTGCCCCGCACAGCCGTAAAGGTATCCGTTCTGAGCGATCGGCGTCATGAAATACGCGCCGAAATTCTCCGCCTTCCACACGCTTTTGGCGGAAAAGTCGGGCGCGATCTCGATCATCTCCCCGCCGGATCCATAGGACTCCGTGACGAAGACGCGATTGCCGATCACGACCGGCGACGACGCGCTCACCGACTCCGCGATCTCCGCGCGATGCGGCGTGGCGTTGAGCACTTTTCCAGTCACTGCGTCGATGCACAGCAGCCCGCCGGTCGGCGGACGGCTCTCGCCTCCGGCGAAAAGCAGCACGCACTCACGACCGTAAAATGTCGCCGGAATCGGCGATGCGTAGCTCGCGCCCCACGGGTGTTTGGCACGCCAGAGCTCCTTGCCGGTCGCCGTGTCGAGCTCCACGGCGCACACATTGTCCGCACCGCCGACATTCACGATGAGGCGGTTTCCCATCACGAGTGGTGTCGAGCCGTGGCCGAAAAAGTTCGGCAGCATCGCGTATTCTTTTTCGAGGTCGCGCTGCCAAATAACTTGGCCGTCGCGCAGATCAAAGCAATGGAGCTGACCTGAAATGCCAAACGTGAAAACGCGCCCGTCCGCAATCACTGGATTCGTCGCGGGCCCGTCGCCCGAGCCGTAGCGGTCGCGATAGGGCGCGGCGTAATCGCTGTGCCAGAGCGGTTTCCCGGTCGATGCGTCGAGGCAATCGACGGCCTCGCGTCCGTCGATCCGGTGAAAAAGTGCGAGCCGATCGCCGACGATCGCGGGGCACGAATGGCCTTCGCCTTTTGGAAATTCCCAAACGACGGCCGGTCCGCCTGCGGGCCATGTTTTGAGGAGATGGGTTGCGGCGGATGTGGCGTTGTCGTGTGGTCCGAGGAAGCGCGGCCAGTCTTCGGTGACTGCGGTCTTGGTGAGAGGCTTCGGAGCCGCGTGAAAAGTGGGCTCAGTGGCGAAAGCCGGGAACGCCAGCAACGCGAGCGCAGCGAGCAAAATCCCGGGAGCACACGCGCCCCGCGTGTCGGTCGCGTCGCGCGGGACGACTGCGCTCCCCGGAGGTGCTACTTCCGCGCTCGAATTTCTCATACCATCGCCACCCGTCCGTGCGGGAGCGGCGCGGGGAGTTCCGCAAATTCACCTACCGCAGCGTAAAGTTCCGTGAAGTCTCCGAGCAGGTCGCCGATGAGACAATCCGTGAGCCGTCCGCGTTGCTCAGGATACTTTTTCAGCATCCGCCCAAACGAAAAATTCACGTCGTAAAACGCATACACCAGCGCGCGCATCGCCTCGATCGCACCGCAAAGTTGTTCACCGTAATCTGCAAAATGCACGCCGCTCGTGTCACCGGCGGTTAGCGCGGCATCGACGGCATCGGCGGCGAGTTCTCCGCTTTTCAGCGCGAGGAAGACTCCGCTCGAAAAGACCGGATCGAGAAACGCAAACGCATCGCCCGCGAGCAGCAGCCCATCAGCCGCGCAAAACTTCGACCGATAAGAAAACTCGCTCGTCGCGAAGTACTCTCCGAACTGCGCTCCTGCGCTGACGTGGTCCTTGATCCAGACGTTCTGTTCGAGCTGCCGCGCGAAGACCTCGGCGAGATTCTTGGAGTCGCGGAATAGCTCCTCGCGCTCCGCCACAACGCCGACGCTCACGATGTCGCCGCGCATCGGGATGTACCAAAACCAGCCGCGATCCTCGACGTAGGCGACGGTGGTATTTCCCTCGTCGATGCCGGGATCGCGCTTCGCCCCGCGGTAGTAGGTCCACACCGCCATCTTGTTCAGTCGCGCGTCTTTGATCCGCCATCCGTCTCGCGCTGTGGCGACCTGCTCGCGGCCGGAGCAGTCGATCGTCATCGGCGCGAAAGCCTGTATCTGCCTTCCTTCGCGGTCGATCGCCTCCACGCCGATCACGCGGCCGGAGTCGTCTTTGATCGTAAGCTTCACCGCCGTTTCCTCGCGCACGTCAGCTCCCTTTTTGCGCGCGTTATCCAGCAGCATGAGATCGAAATCCGCGCGTTCGACCTGCCAGCTCGTGGAGCTCGGATGATCGTAGTGCTCGAAGAAATAGAACGGTTGTGACTGCCGCCCATCCTGGGTGACGAATTGCACGCTCATCTTTTTCGTGAAAGCGATGCGCTCGATTTCATCGAGCACACCGAGCCGCTCGAACGTGAACCAGCAAAACGGCATCAGCGATTCGCCAACGTGGTAGCGTGGAAACTTTTCCTTCTCCAAAAGCAGTACGCGCCGCCCCTTCTCCGCGAGCAGAGCAGCAGCCGTTGAGCCCGCCGGACCGCCGCCGATTACAATGACGTCGCAGTTGATTTTCACGGGTGCAAAACCTCGACGATGCGCGCCAGCACTTGATTTCCAGCGTCGAGCAGTACGTTGCAACGGCCATAAAACCGCTCGGCATCCGGCGCGTCGAAATGCTCGCGCATGACGGAGTCGGGGCCGAGTTGAATGAACGCTTTCGGATCGCTCCGATACGTGAGCCCGAAATGATTCAGCAGCCCTCCAAGCGGCAGATGCGCCTCGACGATGAGCCCACGCAAATCCTCGGGAAACGCTTCGAGATTGATCTCGATCGCGCCGTATTCCACCGGCTTTCCGGTCTCCTCAATGTGCAGCACGACCTCGCGCCGATAGGTGGCGACGGCGTGTTCCCGGTGCAGGACTTCGAGCACGATCGAACCGCGATGAAACGCCTCGAGGCGCGATGTCATGTCGCCATCATGGACGAGCAGCGAACGATACGGCTCGGGCATTTCGGCTCCGTCGATCGTCTCGAAATGCGGAAGCGACTCGCCGTTGTTTTGGCGGAACAAGCCGAGCGGGTGAAGGAGATCGGCGGTCACGTGTACCGCGCTCCCCTGTGCTGCGGCAGGAAGAACGCGTGCAGCAGCGTGTCCACTTTTAGCAACGCCTCGCGCGTGAGCACGAGCCAGTCGCCCTGCTCACTGATGAGCCCGCAGCGCTTGAGATCGTCCCACTCCGGACGGAAGCGCTCGCCGACTTTGACGCCGAATTTTTCCACAAAATACGACTGGCTCACGCGTCCGAGTTTCATCTGCAGGATGAGCTCGCGAATCATGCGCTCTTCCTCGGTCGTGGTCATCGCGCGGGAGATGGGCAACTCGCCACGATGGATCGCTTCGACGTATTGCGTGAACTCCGCGATGTTTTGAAAATGTGTCCCGGCGATGTGCGAAAATGACGCAACTCCGAGCCCGACGAGGTCCGCTCCGGTCCACAAGTCGTCGCGATAAACGAACTTTGTTTTCTGCGGATCGCGCACCGCGGTGTAGCCGCTCGTCACCGTATAGCCGGCCTTTTCCAGCTCGCGAAAAGCCTCGTCCACCCACCCGCGTTTCGTGTGCCAGTCGGCGACGGGCGCGGTGAGTTTTCCCTCGGCTTTCATCTCTTTGTAGATGCCCGTGTTGTAGGGCACTTCCATCTGGTAGATCGTGACGCTGTCGGGCAGCAACTCGATCGTTTTGCGGATGTTCTCGCTCCAGTTTTCATCGGTCTCCTCGACCATGCCGGAGATGAGATCGATGTTGATCTGCGGGAAGCCGATGGACCGCGCGTAGTTGTAAGCGCGATAGATTTCGGCGGTGCGATGGGCGCGCCCGTTGATCTCCAGAATGTGGCTGTCGAAATTTTCAACGCCGAGTGAAAGTCGCGTGATACCGATGTCGCGGAGCGCGGCGAGCTTCTGCTCGGTGAGCGTGCCAGGCTCGGCCTCGAAGGCGACTTCCTCCGCCTCGTCCCACGGCAGCAGAGCCTTCATATTGTCGGTGAGATACGTGAGCTGCGCGACGGAGAGGTAGCTCGGCGTGCCGCCGCCGAAATAAACGAACTTTGGCTTCCGCCCGCGGATGAGCGGCGACGCGGCGTAGATTTTCATCTCTTCAATCCCGGCATCGAGATAGCCGCGGATGTCATCCGCATTTTTGTCTGTATAGACGCGGAAGTAGCAGAAATGGCAGCGCTTCCGGCAGAAAGGGATGTGGAAATAAACGCCCAGCGGCACGTCGGGCGTCGCCGGCTGGTCGAGCAGGCCGCGGACGCGCTGCGCGGTTTCGGCGTCCCAGTAGGAAAATGGCGGGTAGTTCGCGACGAAGTAATTGCCGACCTCGGTTTTGTCGTGGTCCTTTTCGTGGTCGAGAATTTCAGTGATTTCAGTGCTCATTTTTTAGGTGCTCCGGTGGTGGCTTCGGCAGCCGTGGCGGCTCCGAAGCAGTAGAGATTTCCATCTTCCGCCCCGACGACGATGCGGCCATCCGCGACAGCGGGGGAAGAGGTGATCGCCGCGCCAATTTCGTAGGCCCAGCGCTCTTTGCCGTCGGCGAGGCCGATGCAGTAAAGTCGGCCGTCGTCGCAGCCGACGACGATCGCGTCGGTGCAGACGACGGGTGAACTATCGATCGGTCCGCGGGCTTGAAATTTCCAGACCGACTTGCCGCTCTCGCGGTCGATGCAGTGCAGTTGCTTGTCGCGCCCGCCGATGATGACGCGATCCGCGGTGACTGCGGCGGAGGAAAAATACGGAAAATTGCGGTCGCGATATTTCCACAGGATCGCGCCCTTTTGCGGATCGAATGCCAGGACTTGGTTGCCGTAATTTCCGACGTATCCGATGCCCCCGGAGATGGCGACGGAGGAGGCGATGTAGGCTTCCGAATCGATCTGGCGCAACTCCGCGCCGTCCTTGAGCTGAAGGACGTGGATGGCCGCGTCACAGCCGCCGAACACGATTTCACCGGTGGAAAATAGGGCGGGAGCGCCGTTGATGTAGTTGTCCGTCTCGTGCGTCCAGACGGCTTTGCCAGTCGCGGCATCGACGCAGTGCAGGCTGGCATCGTAACTGCCGACGAGAATCCAAGTCCCCTCTCCCGCGGGACTTTTCGCGTGATTCGCACCACCGAGGATTTTGTCGCCGGTGGTGTATTTCCACTTTTGCGCGCCGCTTGCGGCATCAAGCGCGTACAG
Organism: Chthoniobacterales bacterium; assembly: GCA_038207335.1. Lineage (GTDB taxonomy): Bacteria > Verrucomicrobiota > Verrucomicrobiia > Chthoniobacterales > Chthoniobacteraceae > CAIURC01. The sequence goes on from JBBQZX010000011.1 coordinate 45,893, forward strand.
GCTGGAATCGGAGGAGCCGATGTAGATGACGCCGTCGAGCGCGAGCGGTGTGGCCTCGATCGCGCCTTCGGTTTTGAAGGTCCACAGCTCTTTGCCGTCGTTGAGATTCAGGGCGTGGACGACACCAGCATCGTCGCCGAAATAGACGCGTCCGTCGGCGATGGCGGCAGCGCCCTTGATGGGTTTTCCGGCGGTGAAGGTCCACGCGAGATTGGCGCTCGCAGGGGCGGGCATGGCTGCGATGCCCTGTAACTGCGGGCCTCCGCGGTGCATGGGCCAGTCGGCGACTTGGGCGAGGGTCGAGAGTGCGAAGAGATGGAGTCCGGCGAGCGCTACCCGGAGTTTGCGCTTCGCGCTCATGCTAGGGCCTCCGCATAGAGTTGTTCAAAGTCGGCGGCGGCGATCGGACGCGGATTGAAGGTCGCGGTCCATTGTTGCGCGGCTTCGGATGCGAGTTGAGGGATCATCGCGCCGTCGATTGAGATCGGAGTGCGGAGGCCGGCGAGCACGAGGATTTCTTCGAGACGCGCGAGGAGTTCTTCGATCGAGCCGATGCCCGCAGCTGCGGCGTGTTCGAGGTAATGCGCACGGGCCGCGGGATCGGCGGCATTGAAACGCACGACAGCGGGCAGCATCACGCCGACGGCCTGACCATGGATGGTCCCGAGATGCGCGGTGAGCGGATTTGCCGCAGAGTGCGCCGCACCGAGCATCGAGTTCTCAATCGCAGTACCGCCAAATGCGGCGCCGAGCTGCATCATGGCGCGTGCCTCGAGGTCGGCGGGGTCGCGTAAGACACGCTCGATTCCCGACATGCAGAGCCGGAATGCCTCGCGCGAAAACATCGCGGAAAGCGGCGTGCGCTTTTTTGTCACGGCGGTTTCGAGCGCGTGTGCGAGAGCGTCGATCCCTGTGCAGGCGGTCACTCGCGCGGGTTGCGAGACGGTGAGCAGCGGGTCGAGGATCGCCACGCGCGCGGCGGCCTTCGGATCGCCGCACGCCAGTTTGAGATGCGTCGCTTCATCGGTGATGAGTGCGAACGATTGGCACTCGCTGCCGGTGCCGGAAGTCGTCGGGACGGCGATGAGCGGCAGCATCGGCTTCGTGGCTTTGCCGATGCCGATGTAATCCTGCATCCGTCCGCCATTCGTCAGCAGAAAGTTGCAGCCCTTCGCCGTGTCCATGCTGCTGCCGCCGCCGAGGCCGATGATGAAGTCGATGTCCGCCTGCCGAGCCGCTTCGACACAGCGTTCGACGTCGCCGGTCGCGGGATTTTCATGCACCTCGTCGAAGACAGTAACGTGCAGACCGGCTGCTTCGAGAAAGGTGATCGCGCGGCTCGGATGGCCTGCGGCAGCGATGCCTTTGTCGGTGACGAGCAGGCCGTGTTTTCCACCAAAGTCGCGCGCGAGGCTGCCGATTTGCTCGAGTGCGTCTTCGCCCGAGACGATGCGCGTGCGCGGCTGGTAATCGAACGCGGCGAGTATGGATGCGGAGCGATGCACGTTTTTCTTAACCAGCGCCTTCGTGGTTCTTTAGACGGCCCGCTCGATCGAGCGGCGTTTGTAGAGGAACTCGAACATGTTGCCCTCGTGGGGCTGGTCCCATGAGATTTTCGTCGTGGAGATCGGGCCGAGATTTAAGCGCTCGATGAGCGGCGAATCAAGCAACTGCGCGGTAAACGCGGGATCGCGTGTGATCGCGGTGACGACGAGTGACGGCCCGATTTTCGCGAGCATCTCGGACTGAGGAACCGTGACGACGCTCGCGAACGGGCAGAGATACTCGCGGTTTGCGAGCGGGTGAGCGAATGAGTCGCAGAGCACGATCGTGGGACGCAGGTAGGTGCCGTTTTCTTCCACCTTTCGTGAGCCGGCGCGATATTTTGCGGTCACGTCCGTCGCGCCAGGAGTTTGGAGGCCATCCTCGATCGCTGCGTCGATGAACTGCGCCATCTTCGGATTAGCGAAGCCGGAGAGGCGCGCGCTTTCGTCGTCAGGCGCGGTCGGTAAAATGGGGCCGAGTTTTTGGGCGAGCGCCTCGGCGATCTCGGTGGCATATTTTGGGACGACGACGGCGGAGGCGTTCACGCAGGAGCGGCCGCCGTTGTCGGAGATCGAGCCGGCGATGAGGTCGATGTATTCGGGCCAGTTTTCGATGGCGTCGTCGCCGATGAGGATTTTTGAAAAGCCGGGGCCATGGACGGAGAATTTCGCGTTGCCGCGGTACTGCTCGACGGTATTCGCGTCGCCGAAAATGAGCGCGCGTCCGCACAGCTTCATCACTTCGCCCGAGCCCTCGTGATCGGTCGGATAGAAGCCGAACGCCTCGCGCGGCGCGCCCGCGGCGATGAACGCCTGAATGAGCCGATACGGCGTCCACGGCTCCTCGCGGCCGGGCTTAATGACAACCGGCGTCTTCAGCGCGATGGCCGGCAGCCATAGCGAATTTACCGCCGGAGAGTTGCTCGGCATCACGAGCCCCAGCGCATTTGTGGTCGGGTAAAACGACACCGCCGCTCCGCAATGCTCGCCGTATCCGCGATCGAGCACGTCTAGAGGCAGGCCGCGTGTGAGGCCGTTCAGCACGGTGCGCACATTCGTCAACGCGAAGTGAATCTTCGCCATGTTCCGCCGCACCATCACATGCGGCAGGCCGCTCGTGGCGCTCAGCGTCTCGATGTATTGCTGCGCCGATTGCGTGTGGCCCTGGTCGCCGAGCGGCAGTTCGCCATTGAGAAAATGCTCACCCGCTTTCGCCGAAATCTCGATCAGTTCGGCGACCGAAAACTTCTTCAACGCCGCGCGCGCCTCGCCGATGCGCGCCATGTCTTTTCTCAAAATCCCGGCGCCGACCTGGCTGACGCGCGCCATCGGTTGGCCGGTGCGGTGATTGACGACTTCGACGGTGTCGAGGCTTTCGTAGGGCTGTCCGCGGCGCAGCGCGGGGAGGTGCGGGAGATTCATGCGAAGGGCCGAGATTTATACGTCTGCGTATTAAATTGCGCAACGGGTTTTCTTCCCGCGGCCCGCTTCACCGCGCCGCTGGCGCGAGGCGGCTCAGGCCGGAAAATCCGCCGCCCAGGAGTCATCCGGCTCGTATCCGGTGGCCACCATAATGTCGCCGTAAGCCTCGCGGAACGCAGTCGCGACGCGGAGATCGAAATGATTCCGCCAGTCACCGGGCGTCCCTTTTCGTCCATGCGAAGCGCTGTCCTCCGTGCCGAACTGGCGCCCGAATTTTTTCTCGAAGCTGTTCTGCTCGATCGCGGACTGAAGCTCCTTTTCGGCGATCGGCAGCGCGAGCCGATCGCGCAAGATTTCGCGCAATCGCGCGGCGGGATCGGCGGTAATGTCCTCGTATCGGCACAGCATTTCACCATGCCCGATCCACGACCGCTGGATGCGGGCGGAGCGCGCGAGGCCATGGTGGATGATGTGCGCTAGCCCCTCGGATTTGGAAAGCTGGGCGAGCGCTGCGCGCTGGCTCGCTACCTGCCCGGCGGCATCGAGCGGGTGGGTGCCGCGAAGGCTAAAATACCGCGACACGAGCGTGTCGCGCAGGTCGCGGATGACGATGAAGCGCGGGACTTGGGCAAGGCCGGGATAGCCGAGGAATTCCTCGCGAGTCATGAAAGCGGCGGAGTAGATGCGACCGGCTTCGTAGCGAAAGTTCGCGAGGTCCGCGCCGAAACGCGGCGCGACGCGTTTGCCGAAGAGTGTGCGAAGGACGTCGTCGATCCACGTCGAGCCGGCCTTGGCGTGCGTCAAGAAAAAGAACGACTGCACGGATTCCGGCCCCTTCGATTTAAAAAACTTGAGCAGGGCCATGCGGTCGGCTCGCGGGCTCTAGTAAACCCCTTCGATGATCGTCTTCTCCATCGCGCCGAAAGGCCGCACCTCGGCGACGCCGTCCCACGCATACGGCGCGCGCGGCTTGCGGCGGAGCGCCTCGTCGCGCTCGAGGAAGCGCGGCATGAAGAATTCCTTCGTCAAAGTGGTGAGTTCCACGCGGCCCCAGGTGTCGTAGTCCACAGTCGTCGCCGTGTCTTTCGGATCCACCACACGGAGCACGGCGCGCGGCTGCGGCGCGTAGTAGGTGATGGAAAAATTGTCCTCCTTCGTCAGCGGGACCGAGGCCGCGAGGCCCATGAGCGTGTTACCGTAGGTGGGGTAAAATCCGATGCGATTTTCCAGCACCTCCTCCACGATGAATCGCACATATTGCGGCAGCATCGTGGTGCCGCCGCAGAAGACGCCGCGGATACCGGATTCAAAGACGTCCACCTTTTCCGCGAGCGCCTCGAGGAGCTTCGGCGTGGTGAAAAGGCCGCTCACTTTTCGATGCTTCAGAATCATCGCGGCCTGATCGACGACGTGCTCCATGTAGGCCTTTGCCTCGTCGAATTTCTTGTTCGAGATGAGCTTCTTCACCCACCGCGGATCGAGGTCGATGAAGTAGCACGACGAGCCGCGCACATGAGCGAGATGCTCGATCGCGAGGCGCAGCCGGCGCGGGCCGGTCGGGCCCATCATGAGCCACGCACCACCGCGCGGAAAATGCTCGTCGGCGATCTTTTCGCTGAACTCCGAGTAGTCGGTCTTGTAGTCGGTCCAGCCGATGCGCTGCTTCGGCATCCCGGTCGTGCCGCCGGTCTCGAAGATATTGAAAGGCTGGCCTTTATACTGCGCCGGCACCCACACCTCGGGCTGGAGATCGCGCAGCCATTCGTCCTGGAAATGCGGGAACTTTTTGACGTCGTCGATGGTCTGGATTTCGGCGCGCGGATCGAAATTCTTCTTCGCCCAATCGAGCCAAAACGGACACCCCGTCTCGGGAGAAAAATGCCACGCGACGATCTCGCGGAGATGGGAGTCGAGCTGCTGCCTGGCTTCGTCGGGAGTGATCTCGGTCATTTGGGAAAGGTGCGCGAAACTGCGGGCGGAGGGCAAAACGAAAGAGCGTCAGCGAGGGCGCGAGGTAGAATCTTCAACTTTCCAATCCTCAACGCCCCGGAGCGGACGCACGAATTTTCCGGGATTCAGAATGCCGCAGGGATCGAGGGCGGTTTTGAGGGCGGCGTGGACTTCGCGACTTACGGTGGAGGTGGCTTGCGGCCACCAGCGCTGCTTGGCGAGGCCGATGCCGTGTTCGCCTGTGATGACGCCGCCCCATGCGAGGACTTGGGTGAAAAGCTCGTCGAGCGCGTGCTCGACGCGGGCGTGCGTGGCGGCGTCTTCGTGGTAGTTCGCAGCCATGATGTTGACGTGAATATTGCCGTCGCCGGCGTGGCCGAAGCAGGCGACCGGATAGCCGTATTTTTTGCGGAGTTGCGCGGCGAAATTTGCGAGGTCCACGAGACGGCCGCGCGGGACGACAATGTCTTCGTTGAGCTTCGTGAGGCCAGTGGCTTTCAACGATTCGGAAAATTTGCGGCGCAATTCCCACAGCCGTTCGCACGCGGTTTCGCCGACGGCGGATTCGAGATGGAGTGCGCCGATTTTATTGAGCAATGCCGCGAGCGATTTGGCTTCCGATTTGACGGAGGCGGGCTGGCCGTCGAGGTCGACGAGGATATGCCCGGCACCCTCGGGGACGATCGCTTTTCCCAAATGCTCGCGCGCGGATTTCAGCGTAAAGCTGTCGGCGATTTCGAGCGCGGCGGGGAGGAAGCCGGCTCGGAAGACGGCCTGCACGGCGTCTGCCGCTTGGCGGAATGTTTTGAATGAAGCCGAGAGGCTCGCTCGCGCGGGCGGCAGCGGGAGCAGTCGCAGCGTGGCCTCGGTAACGACGCCGAGCAGGCCCTCGCTGCCGACGAAAAGGCCGAGCAGGTCGAAGCCGGTTTTGTTTTTGTGAGTGCGCCCCCCGGTGCGGAGGATTTCGCCGCTGGCGAGCACGACTTCGAGGCCGAGGATATATTGGCGCGTGACGCCGTATTTGAGGCAGCGCGGGCCACCGGCGTTGGTCGCGATGTTCCCGCCGATGCTGCAATCCTTCAGGCTCGCGGGGTCGGGCGGGTAGAAAAGTCCGCGCTTTCTCACCTCCGCCGCGAGCTGCCCGGTGATGACGCCGGGCTGCACGACCGCGACTCCGTCCTCGAAATGAATCTCCCGGATTTCACGCATCCGCGCGAGCGAGAGCGCGATGCCGCCGTGCGATGGCACGCAGCCGCCGACGTATCCGTAGCCCGCGCCGCGCGGCGTGACCGGAAGCTCGCGCTTGCTGGCAAAACGCATCAACTTCGCGACCTGCTCCGTAGATTCCGCGAAGACGACGACGTCCGGCGCGTGCCTCGCGAACCAGCGGTCCGTGCTGTGGACGGCGAGTGTCTCGGGCTCGGTGCTGACGGCGTCCGCGCCGAGCAGTCGGGTGAGTTGGCGCGCGAGTGGCGTCATCGGCCGCGCCCGAAGATGAAGCGCTGGAGCGTGTTCCCGGTCCGCTCGATGACGTTTGGCCGGCGGCGATTTTCCTCGGGCGGCGGCTCGGCACGCTCGGCGACGATCACGGGCGGCTCCGCGGCGGGTGCGACGTAGCTACGAGCCTGTGGCTTGAATGCCTCTTTTTTCGCCACGACCCGCGTGGGCTCGGTCGGAAATCCCTCGTGCGAAATAACGTCGCCTTTTCCCGCGGAGACGACGACCGCGCCAAGTTCCTTGCCCGCGTCATCGAGCCCACTCACGCGCCAGAGTGGCACCGCGCCCACGCCATCGCGCCGCAGGCTGAAGCTCAGCGCGGTGACGTTCGCGGAGTTCGCCGCTGCGTATTCCTGGAGGATTTTCGCGGCGCGATCGGAGTCGATTTTGATCGCGTCGCCGCCGAGCAAATCGTCGGGCGTGAGAGTCTCGGCGAACTGCGAAATGCTGCGCGACGCGACGATCTCGCCGCCCGCGACGACGTATTCATGGACGCCATTTTCGGCATCTTTGTCGAAGACGAGGATGTGCCAGCGGTCAGGCTCCGGCGTGCCGTCGCGCGCCTCGATGCGCGCCACATGTTTCAGTTCGCCGCGCGGGAGGAGTTTTAGCGCGGTAAGCGCGGTGGAGGGGGCCGCCGCGAGCGCAGAGGCGGCGGCGAGCAGGGCGGTGAGAAAAATCGGAAGCGTGCGCATTTTCGCGGAGGCGCAAGCTACCGACTCGCGCCAGTTTTCCAAATCGAATGGTAATTTCCTAGATCGCGGCGCGTGCGCGGGTAGGCAAAAAATCTCGACGGTGCGCGAAGCGGGCGCGCAGATTCAGCGGATGATCATCAAGCCCAAAGTCCGCGGTTTTGTCTGCGTCACTGCGCACCCCGAAGGCTGTGCGGCGCATGTGCAGCAGCAGATCGATTTCGTGCGGGAAAAGGGGCCGCTTTCGGGGATGCCGAAACGTGTCTTGGTGATCGGCGCCTCGACGGGCTATGGGCTGGCGAGCCGCATCGTTCCAGCGTTTGCGGGCGGCGCGTCCACGCTTGGGGTGTTCTTTGAGAAGCCGGGCGAGGAGGGGAAAACGGCGAGCGCGGGGTGGTACAATTCGGTCGCATTCGAGAAGGCTGCTCACGCCGCGGGACTCTACGCGAAGAGCATCAACGGCGACGCATTTTCCGACGCGATCAAGGAGCAGACGATCGCCACGATCAAAGCGGATTTGGGGCAGGTCGATGCGGTGATTTACAGCCTCGCATCGCCGCGGCGCACGCACCCGAAGACGGGCGTCGTTTCAAAAAGCACGCTGAAGCCGGTCGGCCCGGCGTTCACCGCGAAGACGGTGGACACGGACAGACAGGTCGTGAGCGACATCACGATCCCGCCGGCGAATGAGCAGGAAATCGCGGACACGGTCGCGGTGATGGGCGGCGAGGATTGGGAGATGTGGATCGACGAGCTTGCCGCAGCGGGCGTGCTAGCGCCCGGCGCGCTGACGGTGGCCTACAGCTACATCGGGCCGGAGGTGACGCACGCGATCTACCGCGCGGGGACGATCGGCGCGGCGAAAGAAAACCTCGAGGCAACCGCGAAACGTCTGGCGAAACGGCTCGAGCCGGAGGCCGGGCGCGCTTTTGTGTCGATCAACAAGGCACTCGTGACACAAGCCAGCTCGGCGATCCCGGTCGTGCCGCTCTACATTTCGCTTCTGTATAAAGTGATGAAGGCGCACGGCACGCACGAGGGTTGCATCGAGCAAATCGAGCGGCTCTTTGCGGAAAATCTCGCGAATGGCGCGACTCCGAATCTCGACGAGTCGGGGCGCGTGCGAATCGACGATTGGGAGATGCGGCCGGAAATTCAGAAGGAAGTCGCGGAGGCGTGGCCGCTCGTGACGACGGAGAATCTCGGCGAACTCACGGACATCGTGGGATACCGCGCAGAGTTCCTGCGGCTGTTTGGGTTTGGGATGCCGGAGGTGGACTACGAGGCCGAGAGCGAGCCGGAGAGGCCGATGCCTTCAGCCGTAGCAAGCACGGCGTCCGATTAGGCCATCGTCACCGCTGGCCCATTCGCGATGATTTTTGCGGACATCTTCCCGATGTATCCCTCGGCATCGTCCTTTTGAAACAGGATGTGCCGCTCCTCGAATTCTCGCGGCGTCTTGAATTTATCTCACCAGTGAATCTGCCGGAACGACGCAGCCGACTGGAAGGATCAATTCGGGGAAGAAGAATCTCATCCTCTACTTCACCCGATTGTCCGCCGGCCAAAGCATCTCTTCCCATGGGAGATCGTCGATATGCCATGTCTCGGGAAGGAGACGGACGATGCGGCGGGGGCGGAAACCTTCGAGCAGGTTTTCAGGTTTGATCACAAGTTGCAGACTGCTGCTGCCGGGTGTCACGGGGAAATTCCGAATCTCCAGCAATTCGCAATACATGCGGTCGTTGATCTGATCGTAGGTGCGCAGGGAATCCTCCGCGACCAGGGCGGCGACACGGGCCTTGAGCTTAAAATCATCCGCGAGCGTCCGATTGAAGCCGTCGAACAGGGTCACCGCTACGAGGCTCTTTTCATTGTCCACCGTGTCGATCCAGCCGGGGAGGCCGTGCGTTTTTTCGTAGGCGCGATGCACTTCATTTTGGTGCGCGGACGCGAGTTGGCGGCACTCGTCGTCGAGCCAGATGTCGGTGCAACGCCCCGGACCTTTGAGAGTGGCGACCGTGATGTTGAGGAGTATCGACTGACCGACGGTGAGGTCCGTCAAGGAACCAAAGCCATTGCCTTTCCAGATGAGGGTCGCGGGATTCAGCTTGAAAATCGTTGGTTTCGCATCGGCTTTTTGATCCGCCAACGACAGGCCCGTCACGGTGATCGTGCCTTTGTCGAGTTGCACGGCATCGACGCGCCAGACGCGGTTCTGGCGCTGGTGAAAACTGAAATCGTCCTCGAGTCGGAACGCCTGTGTGTAGGCACCTTTGGCATCCTTGCCCGCTTTTGCATTCCAGTAGAATTCGCCATGCAAATGCGTGCCGATCGGGATGTCCCGCAGTTCGGCTGGTGCGCCGTGGAAACGAAGGGTGCCGTAGGGCAATATCGTGAAAAGCAGCGCGCGATCGTAGTCGTCGGTGCGTTGATCAACCCGCCGGTCGGGGCGTAGCTGCCCGGTGCGGTTGACGTGATCCAACTGAATCATTTCTCCCGCGAGGTAATGGGCCGAACCTTCCGGCGGAAATTGGCCGGGCTGAACTTCGTAGGGCGCCGGCTTTGGCCCCGGATCGGCGGCGAGCGCTGCCAGCCCGATTGCGCAACATCCAGCGGCGAGCGCGCGGAAGCCGAGGCGGATTGCGGTCATCCGGATTTTCAAACCAGCTCCGACACCGGCCCGAGGCTGTCCACGAATGTCTCCGCATGGACATCCATTTTCTGCAACATGGTGAGGAGCAGGTTGCTCAGGTGCGCCTGACCGTTCACCGGCTTTCCGTAGATGCCGTAGTGTGCGCCGGCGTTCGCGAGATCGTAGGCGCCGAGCTTCGGCAGGTTGTAGTCAATGTGCCGACCGTGCTTGAACCCCAACGCGCTGCCGCCCGCGAGTATGGTCGGCAGGTTGGCATTGCCGTGACTGTGCCCGTAGCTCATGCCGCTTCCGAAAAGCACCATCGTGCGATCCAGCAGCGCCTCGTCGCCGTCGCGCGTTTCGGTTAGTTGATCGAGGAAATAGGAGAACTGCTCCGTGATGAAGGCGTCGCTTTTGCTCAGCCGCGCCATCACTTCCGGGTCACCGTTGTGATGCGAAAGCTCGTGCCGCGTTTGCGTGATGCCGATTTCGGGGATGGAGAGTCCATTGCCCTCCGTGCCGCTCATGTAGCTGATGACGCGGGTCATGTCCGTGCGAAGCGCGAGGACGATAAGGTCATACATGGTGCGGTAGTATTCGCCGGCTTGCGCCTTGGAAACTTCGCGCTGGAAATGGCCGGTGACGGATGGGTCGAGCTTCGGTTTCGGCACATCGAGCCAGGCGTCGAGTCGTTCAGTGCGGACTTCGACCTCGCGGACGGCGGTGAGGTATTCATCGAGCTTGGTGCGGTCATCTCCGCCCAATCCGCGGCGCAGCGAACGCGCGTCATCGAGCACGGTGTCGAGCACGCTATGCCGGCGATTCAAATTGCGGCGCTGCTTTCCAAGCCCCCCTGCTCCTCGCCGAACAGGCGGTTGAAAACATTGCGGGGATTGTCCTCGGCTGGCAGCGGAACACCGTCGCGCGACCAGGAAAGCGTGTTGATCACATTGCCCGGGGTGCCCGTTCCACTGGCGACGGAAAGCTCGAGCGAGGGAAACCGCGTCTCGACCGATGTAACCTCGGCCATCATTTGATCACACGAGACGCTGTTCCGATACGCGCCACCTTCCTGGCTCAACTTCGCGCCCGTGAGCCAGAGATCGCCGCAAACGTGCGCCGTTCCGAGTCCGCCCGGATGGTGCAGCCCGCTGATCGGCGTGAGATTCCCGCGATGCCTTTCCAGCGACCGCATCGGCACGCTGAATTCGTAATCACGCCCGGCCTTCGTGATCTGCCAGGTGAGCACATCACGCCATTCGGAATGTAAACGAAGACCGCGCGCCGGGGTTTTGCCGCCGCTTCGGCCCCGCGGGCATGGAGCGGTTTCATGCAATCGAGCAAGGGCAGGGCGATGGTCGCGCCGAGACCACGCAGAAAATGCCGCCGGTTCAGCAGCCAGCGTTGAGTGAGGATGTTGCTCATGGATTTAATTTCGGTTCAGCGGGTTTGGAAAAGTTCGGAGGTGACGAGCGCTTCGACGATGTGTTTGAGCCGGTAGTCGAGCGATTTGCCTTTTCCCGCGAGCGAGGCAAGCGCGCGACGGTCATCAATCGTCATCGCCCGCCGCATCGCGTAAGTGGCGAGCTTTTCGACAAAGGCGGCGGCGAATTTATCGGTGTCGGCGACGAGCAGATGCTTGAATTCCGTCGCGTCGGCAAACTTGCGTCCGTCCGGCAGTTCGCCGCTCGCATCCACCCGCGGATTCTGGCCCTCGCCGTCGCGCACTACCTCCTCGGTGCGCCAGCGGCCGATCGCGTCGTAGTTGTCAAAGGCGAGGCCAAGCGGGTCGATTTTTCGGTGGCACGCCGCGCAGTTCGCGTCGCTTTTGTGTGCCTCGAGCTTCATGCGCAACGTCGCCTTGGGCTGTCCCGCCGGCGTCGGCTCGATCGGGGACCCGTTCGCCGGCGGCGGCGGAGGTGGCTTGTTGAAAATGGCTTCCAGAAACCATTTTCCGCGATGCACCGGACGATGCCGCTGGCCATCCGAAGTCAGGCTGAGAACGCCGGCCTGCGTGAGCAATCCGCCCCGATGATCCTCGGGCCGCAACGCGACGCGCTGAAAGGCATCCGTCTGCACGCCCGCGATGCCGTAGTGCTCGGCGAGCCGCGCGTTCAGCATGGTCAAATCCGAGGCGAGGAACTCGCGCACGCTCAGATTTTTTCCCAGCACTTCACGGAAAAACGCGGTCCCCTCGGCGATCATGCTCTTTTCCAAATACGCGTCGTAATCGGGATACAGCTTAGAGTCGGGAGGGAACATCCCGACGTGCCGGAGTTGAAGCCACTCGCGCGGAAACCCGGTGGTGAATCGCTCCGCTTTCGGATCGCTGAGCATCCGCGCGACTTCACCGCGCAGGACCTCCGGCGCATGCAGAGTATTCGTTCGCGCGAGCTCGAAAAGCCCGTCGTCCGGCATCGTGCTCCAGAGAAAATAAGACAGGCGCGAGGCCAGTTCCCAGTCGTCCAGCCGTTGGACCGCGTGCTCCGGGGAACCCTCGACCAGATAGAGAAAGTCCTTGGCGCACAGCGTCGCGACGAGCGCCGTTTTGACTGCGGATTCAAACGTCTTGCCTTGGCTCATCTCGCTCTCTGCCAGCTTCACGAGGCGCTCGATTTCCGCTGGCCGCGCTGGCCGGCGAAAAGCGCGCTCCGCAAAATGCTTCAGGATTTCCCGCGCCTGCGCCACGTCGCGAGCGCCCGACGGGAAGAGCGCCTTCTGTTGCGGAGTCGGGCACGCGGCTTGGAGCGGACCGGTGGTTTCCACGAAGTCCACGATGAGGAATGGCCGGAGCTGGACGCCTTCCTCATCGCTCAATTTCCACTGCCACGGCTGCTTTCCTGTGGCTGATTCCTTGATCGTCGTGAAAAAGCGCCCCGCATCATATCTACCGTGACGCGGCAAATTCGACGGGCCCGGTGCCTCGCAAGTCAGCCGGATGTCGTGATGCCCGGCGGGCACATGAAAGGTGAACTCGAGTGTCTTCGGCTGGTCCTCCGCAGTGACCACGTCCTCCTCGAACAGCATCCGGTCGAGATATTTCGCATACATGGAGATAGCGGCGCGCGGCCGTAGGGCGGTCATTCCGCTGAGCTTGATCCGCATCCGGTAATCGCCTGCGACCGGAACCTGATCCCCCAGATCCAGTCCATCGTGCGGCCAGAGTTCCACGCGCGCACGGTCAGCCAAGCCAAGTTGCTCCGCCTTTTACTTCTGCGATCCGTGATAGCGCCGGTCAAAGGGATCGCGGAATCGCTTCATCGCCTTGGGCGCGACATCGGGCAGCGCTTCGTTCAAGACCGACTCAGCCGCGGCCACATATTTTTCCACGTGCGCCGGGGACAGCGACAACACCGATCCGATTCGCTCACCCATGCCAGTCGGGATCTTCGGGCAGTCCGGTGGGATCGGTAGCGTCGAAATGCACGCCTAGCAGATCGTAGATGGAGTTCGCATATTCGGCGCGAGTTAGCTTGTGAAAGGTGACGCGCTCACGCCGCGCCATCCGCACGGCTTCCCCGTCCTTGAATTGTTCCGCGATCCATTCCGCCACGCGCGCAGGCTCCTCTGGTTTGGGTTGCGGCTCATCATCCGGTGGCATCTCCGCGGCGCTGATCCGCTCCAGCGCATCCGCCCAGTGCGAACCAGCGAGCGGCGCGGCGAAATCCCGCGACAGCGTGTCGAACCGCAAATCCCCTTTCTGCTTTTTCTCGCCATGGCAACGAACGCAATGCTCGGTGAAAAACGGCTCCACCGCACCGGAATCATGGTTGGCAGCCATGGCTACGGTGGACGCCAGCAACCAGAGTCCTAGTGCGAACCCTCGGATCACGCGCCCCTGGGGCGCAAGTCGATGATCTTGCAGTTTGCTCATTTTGGACGAGATGCACTCTCTTACCAACCCCGCACGCGGCAGGCTTGAGGGCAAATACTTCGAATGGATGTTTTCTTCACCAAGTTTTTGTGGGCTCTTTACTGACGGGAGCCTCAGGCGCACGCTTCGCACCGGCGGCGACGGAAGGCTCCGAAGGATAAGCCCGCAGCACGGGTGCGAGAAAGGCCGGATGTCTCTCCGGGTGGGGAGGGAAGGGGGCTCCCACCCCCAATCACGTGAGCGTCAGGGGTCCACACAGGCAGCCCGCGCTCCAATCTTCCGCTTCGCCTGAACGCCCGCACTCGCCACAGGGGAGCGCGTCCGCGACATCCGGCCGTCGGAAAAGGCATTCTATTGCTATAGATCCTTGGTATTCTAAACTCTTACCACGAATCGAAACGCGCCCTGGAGCGGGCGTCTTCGCGTTCGTCGCGCTCCTGCCAGCGATCCTGGCGCCCCGAGGTGCGGGAATCCATACGGCTCTGTCGATTATCGAGTCCGGAGGCGCGCGCGTCTTGCACACCGGATGAGGAGCAGCCGGAAAGGAAAATGGATGCGCCGAGCAGGACGACGGCGGCAATGATGGAGGTGTGTAATTTCATAATGGAAAATGGGTCACGCCTTGCCTTTCGCGGCGCGGTGGCGGGCGAGGAACTGGCGGAGAAGGTCCTCGGGGGAGCCGCCTTGCACCCGTGACTTGTAGGCCTGCACGTCAGCTTGCGTCACCGGCAGTTCGCGGATGAGCGGTTTGCCGGCGAGGCTGGAGAGCGCTGCCAGCGCTTCGGCAGTAGTTTCAAAGACCACGTCGCCGGCTTCGCTGTCGGGGACGGTGCTACGGGCGAGTTCGTCGATCCAGAAGCCGTTGTGCTGGAGGTAGAACATGCGCATCCGGCAGTTCGGATCGCTGTGCGCGTAGCCTTCCTGCATGACGATGAGCGGGCTCTTCGGGTCGTTGGAGTCGAGCTTGATGAGCTTGCAGTCGTTGTAGTCGTTGGTGAGGACGCGAATCGGCGTGGGCATGGGGGTAATCTGATGATGATCGGTGGTCGAAGGGTATCGGACTTTGGTCCTATCCCCCGAGGGCGATCGTCAGCGCGACGAGCGCGACGCCGATGGCGACCATGGCGAGGCCGGTGCGGATGCGGCGCAGACCCGCGTAACTCGCGAGCATGAGGCCAGTGCCGAAGAGCAAGGCGATGGCGATGACGTTCGAGAGTCGCAGCGCGAGATGCGCTTCGTGGAGGAAGATAAATGGGATGACGACGGGGAACGTGGAAACGAAGACGAGCAGGAACACACCGGTCGCGCCGCGCCAGTTTTCGCCGGTCAGCCGCGGGCGTTCGGCGGGAGATGGAAGCTGCTTGAGGTGCGCATGGATGCGGTCGAAATCCTCGGGCTGAAGCGCTTCGGCGACCTTCGGCGGCAAAGCATCGGCGATCGTTTGGCGCGCCTGCGCGGAGTCGGTGGATTGCTGCACGCTGCGCAGGAGAGTGGCGTTGCGTCCGGCTTCGGTGAGACAGGAGATGAGGTAAAACGCGGCGTCGATGATGCCCCATGCAAGGTTGCAGCCGATGGCGCCGATGAACATCGCGCGCACGTCTTCCCGCCCGGCTTCAGCGACGCTGATCGCGCAGGTGAACGAGAGCACCATGATCAGCCCGAAGACGATCTCGGAGAAACGCTCGAGTGGGTCGAGGACGCGGTTGCGACCAGTGGAGAGGTTCACGGCGTTGCGGCGCTGGAGCCAGAGTCACTGACACCGGCTACCACGTTCGTGTTTTGAAAATCGTCGATCGCATCCGCGAGCATGGTGAAGCGGTCGATGGGGCCGATCTTATCCTCGATGCCCTCCATGCGAAGGATGTCGCGCACGCTCGAACGCGCCTCGACGAGTCGAAAGGCGACGCCGCGTTTGGCGATTTCTGCCTGCAAGTTCAGGAACATGCGCGCGCCGGCCATGTCCATGTTCGGCGAGGTGGAGAGGTCGCCGATGACGAGGCGCACACTTTCACGCGCCGCGTCAAGCCGGCCGATGACGGCGTTGAAGATGTGCTCGACATTGAAATAGACGATGGGAGACTCGACGCGGAAGGCGAGGACGCCGGGGATGGGCTCATTCGACGAGTGGCGCTCGAGGTCGGAATAGCGGCGTGTGTCGGGGATGCGGCCGAGGAAGGCGACGTGCGGAGTCGAGGCGCGATGGATGAGCGCACGAGAGAGATGATGGCCCCGAGCAGGACGCCTTGCAGCAGGCCTGCCCAGAGCACGCCTGCGAGCGCGGCCATGGCGACGACGAATTCGCCACGGTGATACTGCCAGAGCCGTTTTAGCGCTTTCACTTTGATGAGGCTGGCGACGGCCATGAGCACGACTGCCGCGAGCACGGGCTGGGGGAGATTGCGCAGCAGCTCGGTGAAAAACAGCGCGACGACGAGCATCAGTCCGGTGGCGATCAAGCCCGAGAGCGGCGTGCGCGCGCCGCCGCTTTCGTTGACGAGCGATTGCGACATGCCGCCGCTGATCAGGAAGCCGTGGCCGAGCCCCGACGCGAGGTTTGCCGCGGCCAGCCCGAGAAACTCGCGGTTGCTATCGATCCGGTAGCCGTGCTTTTCCGCAAACATGCGCCCGATCGCCGCCGTCTCGACCGCGCCGAGAAGGAAGCACGCAAGCGCGAGAGGCATGAGCTCGCGGAGGTCGGGATAATGCACCGAACGCAGCGACGGCACCGGCAGGCCGCGCGGCACTTCGCCGAGCAGCTTCACGCCCATCGCACCGATGTCGATGAACGACGCCACGGCGATGCCGCCGACGACGACGAAGAGCGCGACGGGTTTGTTGGGCAGTAGCTTTTTACCGAGAATCAGCAGCGCGAGCGCGACGCCGCCGAGCAGGAGCGACGTGCGGTTCGTCTCGCCGAGGTTCCCGAGGAAGATGTGCATGCGCTCCCAGAAGTCGCCGTGCCCGCCTTTCACGCCGAAGAGCTTCGGCAATTGCGTGCTCGCGAGGTGCAGCGCGACGCCCGATTTGAAGCCGAGCATCACGCTTTCCGAAATGAAGTTCACCGCCGAGCCCGCGCGCGCCAGCCACGCCAGGAAGGCGATGGCCGCGACAAGCATCGCCGTGCAAGCCGCCAGCGCCGAGTAGCGCCCCGGATCGCCATCAGCCATGCCTCCGAGCGTCGAGCCGATGAGCAGCGAGATCGCCGACGTGACCGTGATCGCCGTCTGCCGCGAGCTGCAAAACACCCACCAGACGAGACCGCCGAAGAGACACGCATAAATCCCCGCCTCCGACGGCAACCCCGCAAGCGACGCATCGCCGAGCGCCGCCGGCAGCAGATACGCCGCGAGCGTCACGCCCGCCGCGAGGTCCGGGCGAAACCATTGCCAATCGTAGCCCCGAAGCCATTGCGTCGCAAAAATCATCCCGCGCCACCGGCTCGGTGCCGCACCCGCATCAGCGCTGGCAGAAGTCGCGGCGCTCATGTGGGTGAGAGGCAGTTCGCATTCATATCCGCCATCTTCTGTCCTTGCGAAATTGTCTGCTATGGGCCTTTGGTCCTACGCTGGGACCGAGCCGGGATTTGAAATCTCGTGGGCGCGAATCTAAATCCCCAAAATGCCGTCACATTGACAACGCCGTGCATGTTGGCATTTTGTAGGCATGGTCAGAACTCAAATCCAGTTGCCAGACGATGTCTTCGCAAAAGCGAAGAAGGTGTGTGAGACACGGGAGATCTCCCTCGCCGAGCTTGCGCGGCGTGGCATCGATTACATCCTCACAGTTTATTCCGAGCCACTCGACAAAGACGCGGGCTGGCAGCTTCCCAAACCTCGGAATCTGGGCTGGAAGGGCATGAGTCACGCCGAGGTCAAGACGCAGGCTCAGCTAACGAACTCGGAAATGCTCGAAACCACCAGGCCCCAGCGCCGCTGATCCATGCTCTCCATGGACACCAACCTCCTGTTTTATGCCTTCAACGAGGCATCCCCCTTTCATCAGGAGGCCTACGCCTGGATGAGTTCGATCCAACGTGACGAGGACGTGGCCGTGTCCGAGTTTGTGCTGGCAGAGCTTTATGGCCTGCTGCGAAATCAAGCGGTTCTCAAGAAACCGCTGCCCGCGGATGAAGCCGTCGAGGTGATTCAGATTTACCGCAATCATCCCCGCTGGCGCCTGATCGGGTTTCCTCTCGAAAGCCGCCCGCTGCACGACCAACTATGGAAGAGAACCGCCGGGAAATCCTTCGCCTTCCGCCGCCTCTACGACGCCCGCAGTGCCCTGACGATGCTCGCCCAAGGAGTTACAGAGTTTGCGACCGTCAATGTGAAGGACTACGAAGGAATGGGGTTTCGCCGGGTGTGGAGTCCGCTGCCTGGATGAGTTACTGTCCACCATCTTCTGTCCTTGCGGGGCCGCCTGTCTATTGCCTTTGGTCCTACTCCGGGACCGCCCTGCGCATCAGCGCCCTCACGTTTTCACTGCTTCGATGCGATCCGCGTAAACATTAACAAGTTTGTGCGCGGGCAGCAGCGTTTCGATCGCCGGCCACAGCCGCGCCGGCAGGGCGTGAAAATCGCCCCGACGCAGATTGCCAAAACGTAGATGCACGACCCACGGCGGCGGCGAGGACAGCATGATTCGATGCGAGAAATCCGCATCCTCTGAAACGATCAACAACTGGTTCTGCCGGGCGTGTCGCCAGAGCGCTGAATCCGAAAGACTCACGCCCAAACTTCGCGCGTGAATCACAGGGAACATCGGTGAAAAGCTGATGTTCTGCGGCAGATTTTCGTCGAAGAGAAAGCCGTTCACGCCACCTGCCGGAGCGAAAAATGATGCCCCATCAACTCGGCCGAAAGTTCGAGACAAGCGAGCACGTCCTCTCGCGTCAGCGTCGGATACTCCGTCTGCACATCTTCAATCGAATCGCCTGCTCCCAGAAACTCGAGCACGGTGCGCGCGGTGATGCGCGTGCCCCGGATGACGGGCTGGCCGTTACAGATATTCGGGTCGATGACGATGCGCCTCATTGTCGCAGGTTACCAGCCAGCGCCCGCTGCTGCAACCCTTGGAACCGCATTCGTGCTTGCTCGGAAAGAAACTTCACACCACGGAAAGGCGCAGCTCCGCAAAACTGCCCGTTCTTAACTTCGAGTTCGCCGGGTTCCAGTAATGAGCAGCAACTCATTGCGGTTCCAATAGTGGTAGCTTTGTGGTGGTCTAAATCCTGCGTGCCGCTCATGCAAAGTTCCCAGCGGAACAGTGGTCTCCAACCTCCAGGATTTCCCAATACGGATGGCGTATCCAACCGACGCACCAGCGAAATAGCTGTCGAACTCTCGCTTCGTGAGCCCACTTCCTCCATTGTGCCTGCGCCAAATGGAACTTGGTTTGGCTGTAGTCACACCGGCCACTTCAAACGCGCCAACCATCGCTTTGATAGTTCCCGATGCGTAAACGACAACCAAGTCACCGGTTTGGACACGCGGCTTTACTCGCCTGAGTTCTACGGTCTTGGTTCCGGCAAAAATCGAATCCACAAAACGCGGACGGATCGAAAGGAGAAGGGCGTGATTGTCGGGCATCTTAGTTGAGGGCGCATCCTCGTCGGTAGATCGACGCAAATTGTGAATTGGAGATTTTGCGCGGTGACATAAACGGCCCTCGAATGCCGAGCGATTCGAAATGTCCATCTCCACAGGCTTGATGAAACGTTCCGTCATCCGAAAGCGAAATGCGACGATCTCGTTGGAAACATCGTGGTTTGCAGTCGTATAAACGTCGCGCCGCTCGTAAACGCCCAAGCGCTGGAACCTGCGAAAGAGATCCTTGGGCTTTCCGATGACGACCTCCTCCAACTGTGAGCACGCCTTAACCCTCATCGAACCGTCGCCCGTCCCTTTGCTCACATACCACAGAACTCTTCCGGGAGCGGTCAGGTTGTTGTTCTCAGTGCTTCGGTAGTAAACGCCTTCGACGCCGAGATGAAGATCCTCGCGCAAACCCAGGAGCAGCTGTGAACCGAGTTCTACATCGAAAAAATGCTGTGCCCATTCTGGACGGATCGAAACGATAAAACTCGGGAATTCGGGGGCGACTACTTTCGCATGCCAGAGTTGACGCTCAATGGACGCAAGAGCCGCGGCGTCGCGGAGCTCTGCGGCGACAGCAATGGATTTCAAAGCCGCTTGCTTGGCAGGTTCAAACCGCACATCCAGGTCGAGACTCGTCGCGGTGTTCCGAATCCCCTCCAAATCGCCGACTGACCGCAGCGCGAGCTTCACCCATATCTCACCGCACGACACGAAGCCGAATTGCCTCAGGATGTCCTTGTCTGTATCAGCGAGTTTCAGTTCGCTTACAGCAACGATGCACCTGTTCTCGTTTGCGGCCGAAGCCAAGCAGGCGCGAAGAAAATTCCGGAGCATTGTGGCTGCCATTGGATGCCGTCCATGGCGCAGCACGGGCACCGTCAACATGTGCTCCCGCTGGCGGTCCATCACACCGAGAAGCACATGCGCTTCAGATCGGTCGGTGATGACTTGAATGTCCATGCACTTCGGTTGGCTCAGACAATGGAGAACCGCCTTTTTGAAATCGCTCACACGTTCTTCCGGCGCTTTGAATCTTGCGACCACTGCATCGAGAGCTTCGGCTCGTAAGAGCGCGCTCTTGAGTTGAGAACCTTCGATTCGAGCCGGACGGTAGTGAACCTCACCGCGGCCGGTACCGTCGGCGGAATGAGTTGGTGAGAGGGGTAACTGCCCGAAGGTCCTTGTTCGTCTCCAGAATTTAAGAGAAGGATTCCAGCCCAAGCATTAGACTTTGGACGCAGGGAATGGGCGCGGTTCGTTAGGGTTGTCCTAAGGTTGAACGACGGCCACGGTTTTTCCCGTTCACGTCAATTGCTCGCGCTCACATCAGCTTTTACCGTCCTCCTTCTTGCGTCGCTTGCTGAGTGGCTGCACACGCGGCGTATTCGCGCGGTGGGGCGGCTGGCGTTTGGGCCAGCGGGTGAGCCGCGAATGTGGGCGCGCGGGGTGCCTTTTGTGCGTCCGCTGTGTCTGGCGGCGTTTGCGTGGGGGCTGGTGACGCTAATGCTGCTGCAAATGGCTCCGGGCGGCGATGGCAAGAGGGGCGGCGACAAGCAGGCGACGCGGCTGGTTTTCGTCGGGGACCTCTCGCCGAGCATGTATCTGGTGGATGCGGGATCGGATGGGAAGCTGACGCGGCACGCGCGGATGCGGGAGGTGGTGGATGGCATCCTCCAGCGGGTGAGCGGGAATCTGCGGTTCGCGGTGGTGGCTTTTTACACGGAGTCGCTGCCGGTGGTAATGGAGGCGCGCGACCCGGAACTGGTGCGGAACGTTTTCAACGATCTGCCGCTTTCCTACGCCATGCCGGCGGGCCAGACGGATCTCGGCCAGGCGATGAATGGCGCTCTAAAGCTCATGGAGGATTTTCCGGAAGCCAGCACGCGGGTGATCGTGCTCACGGATGGTGATTCGGTGAGCCTCGCGCCGATCTCGCCGCGACCGAAATCGGTGAAGGAAGTTTTTGTGCTCGGCGTGGGGAATCCGACGAAGGGGAGCTTCATCGACGGGCATCAGTCGCGGCAGGAAAGCGATACGCTGCGCACGGTGGCGGCGTCGCTCTCGGGCACCTACGTGGATGTGAATGAGAAGCATCTCCCGACCTCGGCGCTGGGCGATCTGGTCGTGACCGCGCCACTCCCGCAACGGGGCTTGAGCCTCGCGGAATGGGCGGTGCTGGCGATGGCGGTGGGCGCGGCGATCCTCGCGCTGATCCCGGTCGCGCTGGAGTTCTTTGGCAGCGACTGGCAGGTGGCTTTCGCGAAAGAAACGCGCGCAAAGGAGCGCGCCCTGACTGCGCGATGAGGAAAATTTTCACCCTGCTGTGGCTGCTCTTCCCCGTGGCGGTGCTCTACTACCACTTCAACGAAGGGCAGAATCAGATCGCGCGGGAAAAGGCGCGGGTGCATGTGGCGGCGGTCCGCGAACTGGAGCGGGCGAAGGAGCCGGACTGGGAGAAAATCATCGAGGAATACGACAAGCTCGTGACCGAACTCCCGGCCGGTGAGCAGCCGCTCGTGCTGCATCAGATTCGTCTGGCAAAGGCGAAGGCGCGGCTGGAGATGCTGGATGTCGTCGGGTCGATCGAGGACCTGAACGCGCTGCTGCAGGAGTGCGCGCTCGTCCACGGCGACGACGCGAAAATCACGCGTGCCGCGCGCGAGCTGCTCGGGAAGGCGAATTACTACGCGACTTATCTGCTGAAAACGAACGGCGCCGGGGAGGAGGAATGGCGGCCTTTCGCCGAGCGGACGCGGCAGATTTTCCGCTACCTCGCGGAGCATCAGGATGCCGCCGCGCTCGCGCAATACGAGCAGCGGGTCGCGCTGGAATTTCAAAGGACGCAGCAACACAAGACCCCATGAAAAATCGACACACGCTCACTGGAATCCCTGTCTGGCTCTGTCTCGCCGGCTTCGCTGTGGCTCAGGAAAAGGCGCCCGCGCCCGCCGCGATCTCAGGTGTGAAAGGGGTGAAGGAGGACGCTGTTGCCGAGATCAAAAACGTGAAGCCTGGCATCAAGGACGCGACGCAGACGGTGAACAAAATCGACAGCATCAGAGCAGAAGCAAACGCAGCGCCCACACCCGTGACGCCCGTCGTGCAGCCTGTAATCTCCGGCGCGGGCAGCATTCAGGCCGTGAACGGCGTCACCGGCATCAACGCCGCGAAGCTGCAAAATCTCGAAGCCGCGCTCCTCATCAAGGCGGACACCGGACCGCATGACGGCAAAGGAAGAACCGCCGCCGCCGCGCTCGGAGGTCCGCCCGGAAAACCCGGCCCGAAGAAAAAAAACGACGGGCGCGAGGCATTCCAGGAGTTCGAAAAACTTCAAAACAACGGCTCTTAGCCCAGCATTCATTTCCACCTGTTCATGAAGCTTTCCCGTCATCATCTCGCCGCACTTGCTTGCATCCTGTCCTTCGCCGCCACAGCTCCGGCGCAGGACGCCGCCGTCCCGCCGCCGTCCGCTCCGGCTGTTGCGCAGCCCGCACCCCCGCCCGCGCCAGCGCCGCTCGACCCAAAACTCCTCAAGCAGTTCGAGGCGATCCTGAATCAAAAATTCACGCGCGATCCGGGCGAGATTTTCCGCAGCATCGAGCGGGCGGTGACGAAAGATTCGCTGAATGCGACGGAGCAATTCGTCGCCGATTTTCGCACAGGGAGCTGGGGAAAAATCCGTGAGCAACTCGGGCAGATGCCGCCGGAGCTGGCGCGCAAGATTTACGACAAGATGCTGGCTGACCTCACCGAGAAGCCGAAGCCCAACGTGCGGCTCGACGACGTGCTCGCGCTGGCGGACGCGGTGCCGGGTGAATTCACATGGGACGAGGTGCACCGGCTCGGGCAGCTCCTCGGCCTCGCGGTGCCCGCAAATGAAGCCTACTGGCTCTCGGATCGGCTGAAAAAGGGCACCGAAAAGCTCGGCGGCACGGACTCCGCGAAGCGCCTGCTCGCCGGTCGCGTCCTGCTCGCGGGGGGATTCAAGGATCTCGCCCGCATTTACCTCCCGCAGTTCGAGCAGATGCAGGACATCGCCGATGAAGGCGTGCGCAATGAGGTGGCCGCATTCCTGACTTCGCAGCGCGAGAGCGAGGATGCGCAGCGCGGATTGGTGCAGCGAATTTGGGACGAAAACATGCGCCTTCTCACGCTCCCAAAGGTCAACGAATGGGAGCGCTCGAAGGCCGCGCAGGCGATGGCCAAGGTCATCACGCAAATCCCGCCGACCACGCTCGCGCCGGTTTTCTCCTCGATGGTGAAGGACAACCCGGACGGCGCGGTGCGCCTGCTCACGGGCCTCGGAACCAAGCTCCAGAGCGAATCCCGCGGCGAGGAACTCGTGCGCACGGAAAACCTCAAGGCGCAGGCAACCCTCGCGAATTTGCTCGCGGAGAACGTCGATCTCAACGCGCAGCCGTGGAGCCAGCTTTCGCAGATGATGGCCGAGTTTTGGATCAGCGAGGCGGAGACGACCTTCGCGCAAAAGACCAGCACCGCGAACAACAAGGAGCGTTTCGTCGCGCCCGAGGAACTGCTCCCGACTGCTCCCGACGGCAAGTGGGAGGCCGCGCTGCCGCCGGGCGTGCGCGAGCGGCTCGACGCGGCCATTTCCAAAATCATCCTCGTCGGCGCGAACTTCGACCGCGCTGCTGACCGCATCGTCGAGATCGGCAAGCGCAATCCGGAGGCGGGCGTCGCGCTCGCGGAGGACTTCCTCACCGTCTGGGCGAAGTCGCACAATCCGCAACTCCCGGAGGCGCTCCGAAAGAAATACGAGCTCGCCGACGACGCGCGAATTCCCGTCACGCCGATCATGATGGAGAAGAACGTGGAGAGCCTCGCGCGCATGATGGCGCTCTTCCGGGCGGCGGGGATCGCGCCGAAGGACTACGAGAAAGTCGTGAACGCATTCGATCTCGCCTACAGCGACGCCGAGGCGTATCGGACCGCGCACATCGAGAAGGTTTTCGGTCCGCTGGAGAAAATGGATGAGCCGCTTTTCTTCCTCATCCTCTCGCGCATGAACGCCAATCTCGCGGAGCGCTGGCGCAAGATGGACGTGCAGAAAGCCGGGCTCACACATCGCGACGAAACGCAAACGCTGGGGATGGTCCGCGCAGGTTACGCAGGCGCGCTGAGCATGATAAACGCGTGGCTGGCCGGGCATCCCGACGGCTCGCGCGCACTCACGCTCGCAGGCACGCTGCTCACGGACTGGGGCGACTTCGAATATTTCCAGGAGCTGGTCACCGGCGACGCGAAGAAGCGCATGGTCGGCTACAAGGAGAGGAATTTGCAGGCGCAGGAATACTTCCGGCGCGGCGTGGAAAGCTACGCGAAGACCGTGCCGAGTCTCACGCCCGCGGACTACTCCGTGGATGCGTATCTCGGCTGGTTCCACGGCCTGCTCGGCATCGGCTCGGGCGGTCAGCTCAATCTTTCCAAAACCATGAATCGCGCCGCGCTAAACAGGATTCGCGAGCAAATGCTGGCGCTTCCGGGCAAGGCGGCGCAGGCGCACATCAGCCTCTTCGCGAAGATCGTGAATGCGCGGCTCGCGGACGAAAAGAACCCGCTGAACGAGGACCTGAAATACCGCTACCTCGCGAGCGCGCTCATCATCACGAAGGACGATCCTTTTACCCTCGGTGCGGAAAAGAAGGTCGCGTATCTCGACGAACTGCTCAGCGAAATCCGCCTGCAAACCCGCGTGGACGGGCCGAACACCGTGGGCCGCGATCAGGAGTTCGGAATCGTCGTCAGCCTCATCCACACCGAGGCCATGGGCCGTGTCGCGGACTTCGGACAGTATCTCAGCAACGACCCGAACGCGGGACCCGGAAAGCCGCGGAAGAAATCGCCGCTCGCGAGAAAGATGCGCGATGCGCAGGGCGCACGCGATGAGCTGGAACTCGACCTCACCGACGCGCTCTCGCCGTTCTTCGACATCAAGACGATCATCTTTTCGCCGCCCGAGGTGAAGCCGCGCCCGACCGCGCAGCCGGGCTGGGAGGAAACCGTGCTCGCCTACCTCCTCGTGCGGGTGAAGGACGCCAGCGTGGACAAAATCCCGCCGGTCGAAATGGAGCTGAAATTCATGGACCTGACCGGCCCCGTGACAATCCCCGCGCAGTCGGCGGAGACCGTGATCAAGGTCGGTACGGACAACATTCCGCCGCGTCCCGCGAAGCAGATCGAAATCACGGAGACGCTCGACAACCGGCAGTTCGCGATCAACGGCTCGCTGCTGCTCGAGGTCAAAGCCGTCGCGAACGGGCTGGTGCCGGAACTCGACCAATTGCTCGACCTCGAGTCGCTGAAAAAAGTGGCCGCAGTAAAGGCCATCAACCCGCACGAGGGCCTGCAGGTGAAGGACATCAATACGTGGGGCGATGAAGTCGCGCCGCGCTCCGAGCGGCTCTGGACCATCGTGCTCGACGGCGATCCGATCCGTGCGGCTGAGGGGCAGACAACGCTCCCGCTCCCGCCGTCGAAAGAGAAGGACGTCAACGTCGTTTACCAGACTTACGAGGAAATGAATCTCAAACCGCTGCAGCAGCCATCGGTGACGATCAGCCGCACCGCGTCGGCTGGAGGCGTGGCAGAAAGTGGCAGATCGCATCCCGGCCGCTGGCTCGGATTCGGTGCCGCGTTGCTCGTCCTCGCGGGTTTGATTTTCGCATTCCTCAAACGCAGCACCGGAGCCTGCGATCAAGCCGCCACCACAAGCGAGGCCTTCAAAATGCCCGGCGAAGTGGATGGCTTCGCGATCGTCGCCCTGCTGCGCCGCCTGCGCGCCAATCTCGGCGAACCGCATCAGCAGGAACTCCAGCAAGATATCCAACGCGTGCAGCAATCGTGCTTCGGCACCACCGCCGTCGCGATGTCCGAAACCGACCTGCGCACCCTAGCCGAAAAGTGGCTGCGAACGGCCCGCTAAAAACTCTCACTCCAATGGAAACCACCACCAAACCACCCACTGCCGCGGCTCCGCAGACTGCGCAGCAATTCGTCGCCGGAGTCCGGGAGCGCGTCGCGAAAATCGTCGTTGGGCAGGATGTCGTCGTCGAGCGCGTCATGATCGCGCTGCTCACCGGCGGCCATCTGCTGCTGCAAGGTCTGCCGGGCCTCGCGAAAACGCTGCTCGTTAACGCCGTCGCGAAGGCCATCAACCTCGATTTCAAGCGCGTCCAGTTCACCGTCGATATGCTGCCGTCCGACATCATCGGCTCGGAGATCATCGACCAAAAAACCGGCGACTTCCGCATCCACCAAGGCCCCGTTTTTACCAATCTCCTGCTCGCCGATGAGATCAATCGCGCCGCGCCGAAAGTGCAGGGCGCGATGCTCGAAGCGATGCAGGAACGCAAGGTCACCATCGGCGGCCAGAGCCTGAAACTGCCCACGCCATTCCTCGTCATCGCCACGCAGAATCCGGTCGAGCAGTCGGGCACCTTTGAGCTGCCGGAGGCGCAGCTCGACCGTTTCATGCTGCTGCACCGGCTCGGATATCCGGGCCGCGACGACGAGCAAATGATCCTCCAGCGCCAGCTCGGCATGGGCCTGCGACGCGAAGGAGGCGGCGCGGTGCCGCGGTCGGCGTTCGACATGATCGAGGATAATCCGGGCGCGTCGGTCGAGGATCTCGTCACCGCGATGGAAGCGGTGCAGGCCGTGCATGTGAGCGAGGTGTTCGTGAAGCACTGCGTCGATCTCGTCCGCCGCACGCGCGAGTCGAAGCACCTGGACTTCGGC
Organism: Chthoniobacterales bacterium; assembly: GCA_038207335.1. Lineage (GTDB taxonomy): Bacteria > Verrucomicrobiota > Verrucomicrobiia > Chthoniobacterales > Chthoniobacteraceae > CAIURC01. Next base: position 72,862 of record JBBQZX010000011.1, read on the forward strand.
TGCAGCCCGCGCGCCGGACTCGCATTGATCAATGCCGCCCGAGCCCGCGCAGTCATTCACGGGCGCGACTACGTGACGCCCGAGGATTTGTTCGAACTCGCCGAGGACGTGGTGCTCCACCGCATCCGCGTGAGCTACGAAGCCTCCGCTGCCGGCCACACCGGCGCGCAAGTGCTGGAGTCGATCCTCGCCGATCTCGGGTAGACCCACGACATGCGCCGGCAAGTCAGACTTAACCAAGACCCCGTCGATGCGCGGCAGTTCGAGGTGGCGGTGAAGCACCTCGCGAACAGCCTGAACTTCGGGCAGGAGGAGTCGGTCTTTCACGGCGCGGGGCTCGAGTATGCGCAGTCGCGGCTTTATGTGGCAGGCGATCCGGTGAAGTTCATCGATTGGAAAGTCTCGGCGCGTGTCGGGAAGCTTTTCATCAAGGAATTTCAGGAGCCGAAACAGATCCCGCTCTACCTGCTGCTCGATACTTCGGCGTCCATGTGCATCACCTCGCAGCCGCTGAGCAAATACGCGTGGGCGGTGCAAATCGCCACCGGCATCGCACTCGCGGCGCAGGCCAATGTCACGCCTGTCGGACTGCTCGGCTGCGGCGCGCGCGAGCTGCATGTGCGTCCCACGCTTTCGCGCAATGTCGTGATGGAATGGTCGCACCAGCTCCGGCATCACGACTTTCTCGAGGAGACTTCGCTGGCGCATCGCGCGCGTGAAGTCGCACCTTCGCTCAAGCGCCGCACGATGATCATCGTGCTCAGCGATCTGCACGATCCCGAGGCGTTCCCGGCACTGCAAGTCCTCGCGCAGGAGCACGACTGCATCGTGCTGCATCTGCAGGATCCGGCGGAGTTGCGGGTGAAAGGTGCGGGCCTTTTTCGCGGCGTGGAGGCGGAGTCGGGCCGGGCGTTCATCGGCCACGGACGACGCGCGTGGATCGATGCGGAAGGCTGGAAGAGCGAGCTGACGCGCTTCGGCATCGACTATCTGCATCTGCTCACGGATCAGCCGATCCTAGGCAAGCTGCGCCATTTTCTCAAACGCCGTGGTTTCGGCGGCAGCGCGGGACGATGAGCAAGGAGCCGCCGCAATTTGAATGGATCCGGAAAGGCTGGCTGCTCGCAGGGATCGTCGTCGCGCTCGGGGTCTGGCTTTTCACCCGCCCGGCAAAGCAGACCGACTCGCTGAACGTACCGCTTGGCGTGGAGCAGGCAGCGATCGTGACCTACAGCGGACCGGCCATTGCGGTGACTCCTTACAAATGGGGCGTGGCCGTGAACGTGCGCATCGCGCGGGTGAACGAGCAGCCCGGCGCGCGGATTTACGACGTGCGTTACATCGTCAATCGACCGGGCACTTTCGATCTCAAGGACTTCCTCACGGCCGAAGATGGCGGCGCGCTGGAAAATCTTCCGTCGTTCCAATTTCACGGCGATCCGAAGCTCTCGAAGCAGCTCGACACGCGAATTCAGGAAACCGAGGAAGTCAGCGTGAATGTCGGCGGACACTACTACGTCACGCTCGCCGGGCTCGCGATGTTTTGGATCGTGTGGCTGCTGCTGCTCCTCTTTTACAAGCGGTCGAAGCCGCCACAGCCCGCAGCGCCGCCACAGCCCGAGCCGACATTCGCGGAGATGCTGCGCGGCTTTCTCGCCCAGCTCGAAAGCGGCACGCTCGACGCCGAGGCGAAGGCGAAAATGGAAATGCTCCTGCTCCGGCGTTGGCGCGAAGAACTCGCGCTTGAAGGCACGCCGATGAGGGCGGCGCTCGACGCGATCGGCAGAAATGAAAAGACCGGGAATCCGCTTCGGCAATTGGAGGACTGGCTGCATCGGCCCGCGTCGAATGTGCGCCGCGAGGAGATCGCGGCCGTCCTTTTGCCCTACGCAATCGAAGCGCCGAAAGCGGACGTCACGGCATGATTTTTCTCCATCCGCAATGGCTCGGCCTGCTCGCGCTCCCGGTGATCCTTGCCTTTTGGGAATGGGTCCGGCGCGGCCAGCCCATCGCGCTGCCGTTCGATCACGGACGGCAGCGGCAAGGGCGCGTGCTGCGTTTCTTCGTGCAATGCGCGAACTGCCTGCCCGCCGCGCTGCTTGCGCTGGCGATCATTTTCCTCGCGCACCCGATGACTTTCACGCCGCCGGAAGTGGAGCGCCAACTCACCAACGTCCAGTTCCTTCTGGATACCTCCGGCAGCATGGCCGAGAACCACGGCTCGCAGACGAATGGACGCCATCGTCGCTTCGACTCGGCGATGGATGCGATCGAGAAATTCGTCGAATACCGCAAGGGCGACGCCTTCGGCCTCACGATCTTCTCGCGGTATTTCATCCACTGGGTGCCGCTCACGCTCGACACGCAGTCCATCCTGCTCGCGCGGCCATTCATCCAGCCGGACAACCCGCATCTCGACCCGCCGTCCATGGGCCGCCACGGTCTTCCCGACGCACAGTGGGGCAACACGTTCATCGGTAAAGCGCTCCTCGGTGCCAGCGACTACCTCGCCGAACGCCCTAACGGCGACCGCATGATCATCCTCATGACCGACGGTGAAAGCCCGGACATCAAGCCCCCGCAGGACGGCCCGATCATCGCCGCCTTGAAGGCGCAAGGCATCACCGTCTTCGGCATCATGATGACCAGCGAGAAGATCGAGCCCGCGCTCGTCGGCATCGTGCGCGCGACCGGCGGCGAAGTCTTCAACGCCGCCACGCCCGAGGCGCTGCAAGCCGTCTTCCACCGCATCGACGAGATGAAAAAAGTCGTCGTGCTAGAGAAGAAACCTCAGACCGCCGATCACTACGACCCGTTCTTCGTGCCTGCGCTCATAGCGCTCGCCCTCAGTCTCCTCGCGCTCTTCGGACTCCGCTTCACGCCTTGGTGACGTCCGAACCCTCGACGCAGGCGAACGCAGAGGCTCCTTCTTTCCCCGGAATCCTCGTCTTCTGCCGGTCACGATCGCATCGGATAACAACACGGGGAAAGCAGGATTGATGGGGTGATTTTCGGGTGCTCGTCTTGCTTGCTTTTGCAAGCAGCAACGACGTTGCTCGTCTGAGGCCAGAGCGTCGAGGAGGTCTGAAAGAAGCTGGAGAAGGAAAACTGCCGGCTCAAGATGCTGGTGGCGGACCTGTCTCTGAACAACTCAATGGACGCGGTACAGTGCTTCCAGGAGGTCCGTGGCGCAGGTTGCCGCACGACTTGCTGCCCCTTCGGCAGGCCATCCAATGGGTTGGAGACAGGGGTCGCGGAACGGAGCGAAGAGCCCTGTGCGGTGATCCTCGATGGGCGCGCGGCTCGACCGACCACGACAAAGACCTGCGCGGGATCCGGGGTAGCGCAAGCTCGCGCTTTTCGAGAGTAATCTTGTTTATCTCGAACTCAACTTACTCTCGCTGCGCGGGCATGAGCCAGCGATCAAGGCTGCCGCGGGGCGAGGCGTGTAGGGCAAATACTGACCCGCGCTGGGGCGGCAATCATCACATCGTTTTCAGGGGAGTGCCACTAGGCAGCGATTGTAAAACCTTTAATATGCCAGCGCAATCGACGGACAGAAGTCGGTGCCCGAGTTCCCGCTGCCGTGCGGGATTCGAGTGAATATGCCAAGAAGTCCACAGATCGATCCAGAGAAAATGGTTGCACTAAATCCCAGCAACCACGTGCGGCAGCTTGTTCAAATTCAATCTGGGATTTGTTTCTTTTCGCCGTGGTGAATTTATCAAACAGATGGCGGGGTTGGGCTGGCTCCGATTCGCATGGAGAGTTGCGGGGGGCAGCTCTAGATGCCGACGCGAAAGGCGCGATGAAGATGTCATCAGAACGTGAGCAAGTCGCCTCTGCGCGAGAGGATGACGACGGGACCGCCGCGCAACGCGGATTTCCCCTCTGGAAACGGTGCCTCGACCTGACGTGCATCCTGCTCACTTTGCCCGTGTGGCTGCCCTTGATGATTCTGGTCGTCCTGATAATCAAGACGGTTTCACGGGGGCCGGTCTTCTTCCGCCAGCAGCGTGTCGGTCTCGGAGGGTGCTGCTTTATGATTCTGAAATTCCGGAGCATGCAGGAGCACGCCGAAACGCGCACCCACGAAAGCTATCTCGAAGAGTTGATGCAGTCGGAGCGTCCGATGACGAAGCTGGATGCGTCAGGCGATTCCCGTCTGATTCCCGGTGGGAGACTATTCCGGGCGACCGGCTTGGATGAGTTGCCCCAGATCTTCAATGTCATCCGGGGCGAGATGAGTCTGGTGGGTCCTCGCCCGTGCACTCCCAGTGAGTTCGAACGATATCAGGCGAAGCACAAGGAGCGATTTCGGTTTCCTCCGGGGATCACGGGCTACTGGCAGGTGAATGGCAAGAACAAGACAACCTTCAGTCAGATGATCGAGATGGATCTTCACTATGGTAGCCAAATGTCGGTCTGGCTGGATTTGCTAATTATGGCAAAGACGACTCCGGCCCTGCTCCAGCAGGTATTGGCATCCCAAAGCAGAATCAAAAGGAACTATAAACAGCTATTTTGCAAGCACCTAACCGCGATGAAAACCAATAAGAGAGCAATTAACTGAATATGAAGGATCGAACCTCTATCGGAATCATCGGATGTGGATATTGGGGGCCCAACCTCATCCGCAATTTCAACTCCCTGCCCAATTGTCATGTCAAAGCGATATGCGACCTAAGCGAAGCGCGCCTCCAGCATATGCGAACCCTGTATCCGGGAGTCCAGGGAATGACGGATTCCAAGCGCTTGATTGAAGAAAGTGACGTGGACGCTGTGGTAGTGGCAGCTCCCGTCAAACACCATTATCCGCTAGCCAAGGCAAGCCTTCTGGCAGGCAAGCACACCTTGATCGAAAAGCCGATGGCCTCATCTTCCGCCGAATGCGAAGAGTTGATCGAAATTGCGGAGCGAAACGGACTCGTCCTCATGATCGGCCACACGTTCCTTTATTCGGCGGCGGTTCGCAAAATCGTGGACATCATCCAATCGGGAGACATCGGCGAGCTTCGTTGCATCAATTCGCGGCGGCTGAATCTGGGTTTGTTTCAAAAAGACATCAATGTGGCGTGGGATTTGGCTCCGCACGATATCTCGATCATCCTCCACGTCATTGGTGAATTTCCCAATGTCGTGAACTGCCAGGGCAATGCGCATGTCACGCCGGGCATCGAAGATGTGACGAACATGTCTCTTTCCTTCAGGCACAAGCGATTTGCGACGATTCAGAGCAGCTGGCTGGAACCGCGGAAGATTCGCGAAATGACTTTTGTGGGAACGCAACGGATGATCGTTTATGATGATCTTCAGACATTGGAAAAGATCCGCATCTATGACACGCGCGTCGAGCGCCCACCTCACTACGACTCCTTTGCCGAGTTTCACTATTCGTATCACTACGGCGATAGTTACATTCCGTATATCAAACAGGACGAACCGCTGAGGGTCGAGTGCCAGCATTTTCTGGAGTGCGTTGAGAAGGGCACTCCACCATTGACAGACGGTCGCGCCGGATTGGATATGGTTCGCATCCTGGAGGCCTCTTCGGAATCCCTGAAGGGGAATGGCATCCCGGTGAAATTTACCCATGCAGCCGGCCTGCTCTCTTCGGAGATCGCCAAGTCGTCGGAGCGAGTCAATCACGACCTGATTGCGGTATGAACCAGCCTTTCGGCGACACCCAGCGCATCGCTGCGGACGTGAAACTTGGCCGCGATGTAAAGATCCACGCGTTCGTGAATCTTTACGGATGCGAAATCGGCGACGAGACGAAAATCGGCACGTTCGTCGAGATTCAAAAGGGGGCGAAGATCGGATCCCGCTGCAAGATCTCGAGTCACTCGTTCATCTGCGAGGGGGTCACGATTGAGTCGGAAGTGTTTGTGGGCCACGGAGTGATGTTCATCAATGATCGCCGCCCGCGTGCGACCAACAGCCACGGAGAGTTGCAAACGGAGGCTGATTGGTCCTGCGAATGCACCGTGGTCAAACGCGGGGCGTCCATCGGTTCCGGTGTCACGCTTCTGGGTGGAATCAGCATTGGAGAAAATGCGGTGGTTGGGGCGGGAAGCGTCGTCACGCGCGACGTGCTGGCAAACACGACCGTTGTCGGAAATCCCGCTAAGCTTCTCAGCAGTGCAGTTGGGCGGGGTAAGTCAGTGCTCTCAATCGAAAGCTAATTATGAAAGTTCCGTTTCTCGACATCAACCTCCAGAACAAATCACTCCGAGGTGAGATCAATGCGGCCATCCAAGACGTCATCGATATCGGGGCCTTCGCGGGCGGACCGTTCGTTGAGCGTTTCGAGGAGGATTTCGCTGCTTATTGCGGTGGTGATCATGCCATCGGGGTCAGCAGCGGCACCGATGCCCTGTGGCTGACTCTGTTGGCGATGGATATCGGTCCCGGCGACGAAGTCATCACGGTGCCAAGCACTTTTATGGCGACCGCCGAGGCGATCACATATTGCGGTGCGAAGCCGGTGTTTGTGGACATCGATGAGCAGACCTACACCATGGATCCGGCCCGCCTGGAAAAAGCCATCACGCTTCGAACGAAGGCGATTATTCCAGTTCACCTGTTTGGTCAGCCTGCCGATATGGATCCCATCATGGAGATCGCGCATCGGCGCGGCCTACGCGTGATCGAGGATGCTTGTCAGGCCCACGGCGCGGAGTACAAAGGCCGAAGGGCGGGCGTCCTTGGCGATGCGGGGTGCTTCAGCTTTTACCCTGGAAAGAATCTGGGTGCCTTTGGTGAAGCGGGAGCGATCGTTACCAATGACAAAGGTTTGGATGAGAAGATTCGAATCCTTCGGGACCATGGTCAGGTCCGCAAGTATCATCACACGATGATCGGTTGGAACTGCCGGATGGATGGCATTCAGGGCGCCGTCCTTCGCATCAAGCTGCGGCATCTGGACCGGCGCAATGCGCTTCGCTGCGCGCTCGCGATTCAATATGATCGAGCGTTGGGAGATGCCGAGCTTGTCGTCACCCCCTCCAAGGCTCCATGGGTGCGTCACGTCTATCATATTTACGCGATCCGAGTCGCCGAGCGTGATGCCATGATCCGGGAATTAGACGCTCAGGGAATCACGTGCGGAATCCATTACCCAGTTCCTGTTCATCTTCAGGCGGCCTACCGGAGTCTGGGATACGGAAGAGGCGCTTTCCCGAGGGCCGAACAGTGCGCCGAGGAGTTTGTCTCGCTGCCGATGTTTCCCGAGTTGACCCCCGAGCAGGTCGATTATGTTGCAAAGGTCGTGAAGGAATCCGTCGCCTCACCTGCGATGGCCTAGGCGGCCGGCTCCCCGAGGGAGCCTTCTGGCCGCGTGATTGATTCCCGACCCGATTGCAGCCGCGCACTTCTTGAACAGCCATCTCGCCAATGCCGGCGTGGAAGCCCAGTTGATCGATCCGCTGACGGACCCTTCATGGGACGTGCAAATCGCCTCGCATCCGGAATCGAGCTTCTTCCACACCAGCGCCTGGGCAAAGGTGCTGTGCCGGACTTATGGCCATCACCCTGCTTATCTCCAAATTGTTAAAGAAGGAGAGTTAGTCGCACTTCTTCCCGTGATGGAGGTGCGTAGCTCCCTGACGCCGCGCAGAGGTGTCAGCCTCCCATTTACGGATCTCTGCGAACCCCTTCTCTTCAACGGGGGCACCTTCGATCTGGTGTGCGATCGACTTCGCGAACATGGGCGGACGCGGAAGTGGAAATACTTTGAGATCCGGGGAGGGGCACCGGCGGATGAGGTCAGATCATCGGTGGCCTTTTACGGCCATCGTCTCGATCTGCGCGGAGGCGTCGAGCAGGTGTTCTCAGGGTTCGACAGCTCGGCCCGCCGTGCGGTTCGCAAGGGCGAACGGAGCGGTTTAACCGTTGAGGTTTCGCGAACGGAGGAGGCGGTCCAACAATTCTATCGACTCCACGCCCGCACACGCCGCCGGCACGGCGTCCCGCCTCAGCCGTTGTCGTTCTTTCTGAGTATTTACCGGGAGATCATCGAATCGGGTTCGGGATTCGTCGTTCTGGCGTATCGATCGGCGCAACCGGTGGCAGGCGCGATTTTCTTCGAGTTTTGCGGCAGGGCGATTTACAAGTTTGGCGCTTCGGACGAGTCGCTCCAGGCGCTGCGCGGAAATAACTTCGTCATGTCTCACGGCATCCGACACCTCGCAGAGAATGGAGCCGAATCGCTCCATTTCGGCCGTACTTCATGTTCGAACGAGGGCCTGCGCAGATTCAAGCGTTCTTGGGGGGCGGCGGAAGGGACGTGCAATTACTTCAAATTCGATCTGGACTCCGGGAAATGGGAGACCGCCCGGGACAACGCCTCGGGCTTTCACACGGCGCTCTTCAGCAGGCTCCCTTTGGCGGTCAACCGTCTAGCCGGTTCCATCCTGTATTCGCACCTCGATTAGGGCCACCGACTCAAGTCACATCATGAAAACACTCGAACACGAAGTCACCCCGTCCGGCTTGGGGTTGACTGATATTCTCTTCAGTTTGTACCGGCATAAGTGGACGATTGTCGTTTGCACTATGGTCGGAGTGGCCGGGGCGGCCGCAGTATATTTCCTGAAAGCCCGGGACTACGAATCCCGTGCGAAACTCCTTGTCCGCTACGTCGTGGAACGGAGCGCCGTTGACCCGCTTGATCCGAAGGTGAGCACCACAGGGTCCCAAACCGATGCCATAATCAATTCGGAGGTGGAAATTCTGACCAGCACGGATCTGGCGTTGCAGGTGGCCGAGACGGTGGGAGTGGAAAAACTGGCGCCGAATTCCAGCGGTGCGGAAAGCAGGGCGGCTGCCGTTAAGAGCATTTTCAGTGGCATCAAGGTCGAGATTCACCAAGGCAGCAACGTCATCACGGTCGCTTATCGGAACCGTGACCCGGACTTGGCGCGGACCGTCCTGGACGAACTCGTCAAAAGGTATTTTGAAAAGCACATGGAGGTGCACCGCTCGACAGGGGCATTCAGCTTCGTGACCGATCAGACCCAGCAGGCGAGGGCACGCCTCAGGCTGACCCAAGACGCATTGCAAAAGCAGAAGGCGGCTGCCGGGATTTCGTCACTCGCAGACAGCACCGCGAGCATCAATGCCCGCATGGCCAAAAGCGAGGAGGATCTGATGCTGGCGGACACAGAATTGGCAGTTCAGCAGGCCCGCGTTAAGGAAATGGAGACTTTATTGTCGGGTGGAGGTCCCGGGATGTCCAAGGGAGCCGCAAAAGTGGAAGGGGCGAACCCAGGCGAGATCGAGGCCGCGGGTTCAGCAAGCCCCGTGGAAAGCACCGAAGTGGAGCATTACGAGCTCCTGCTCAACCAAGTCGCACAGTTACGCAAATCCGAGTTGGAACTCCTGTCCAAGTACACCCCGGAGAGCGAGATCGTGAAAACAGCCCGGCGCCAGATCGAGGGCTTGGAGATCCAGCGGCGGGACCTCGAAAAGAAGTTCCCAGCCCTTCTCGCCGCGGTTCCGAAGACAGTATCCGGCGGGACTCTGCAACCGGATATCGTGACCCAACGATCGAACCTCGCGGCGTTGGGGGCCAAGGTGGAGTCGCTCAAAGCGCAGCTTCGCTCCGCAGAGGAGCAGGCCGCCAAGCTCGCCCAAGCGGGACCGCCGATTGCCGAACTCGAACGAAAAGCGGAAGCGGAGGAGACGAATTTGAAATACATGGAGTCGGGTCTCGAAAAGGCTCGTGTCGATGAAGCTTTGGACCCGTCGAAAATCCCCAATATTAGCATCCTTCAGCGCCCCACCGACGGTGCAAAGGTGACAGGTGAATCCCAGAAGCTGCTGCTGAGGATCGCAGGTGCCGGTGTGGGCCTCGGCATCGGTCTCGCCCTGCTAATCGAACTTGTGCTCAATCAGAGCATCCGGCGGACGCGGGAGCTCGAAACGCGGCTGGGCATCCCCCAGATGCTCTCGATCCCCTATTTTCCCGGCGGTGCCATTGCACGATTGCACCTAAGGAACGGCGCCAACGACAACTCCAGCGATTCCGGCAAAGTGCTTGCGACGCCTTCCCGCCCCGGGGTCGCCCCGTGGGCACCGGACCATTTCATCAGTTCCTTCTCGGAAGAGATTCGGGATCGCCTGATCCTTTCCTTTCAACTCAAGAACCTCACGCACAAACCGAAGCTGGTGGGAATTGCTGGTCTTTCCGGCGGTGAAGGCACGTCCACCCTCGCCAGCGGCCTCGCCGCGAGGCTTTCGGAAACCGGCGATGGCAAAGTCCTGCTCGTGGACATGACCTCACGAAACTCCGAGACGCACTCGTTTCTCGATGGGAACCCTGCCTGTGGTCTGGCGGAGGCGCTCGCTGCAAATGGGAGTCTCCCTCCCGTGGCCCATAACCTCTATCTTGCGACTGGTGCATCGCGGGACGGCGGATCGATGCCACTTGCCACGAAGCGATTCTATGCGCTCGTCCCGCATCTCAAGGAATGTCATTTCGACTACGTCATCTTTGATCTCCCGCCGGTCACCCTGAACAGCGCCACCTTGGCGATCGCGGGCTGCTTGGATAAATTGCTTTTCGTCGTCGAGGCCGAGAAAAGTAACCGGGACGAAGTCAAGCACGCTTACACGGAACTCGTTGCCGCCAAGGCCGACGTAGCCTGCATTTTGAACAAGACCCGTTCCTCCGGCCCCAAATGGCTAAACGCCTGAGTCTTCCCGTTTGTTCCGACTTCCATCCCGTCACGGTGTTCCTTCCGCAGATGGCGCTCTGCCTATGGTTTTGACCCGCCTCTACTACTTCCTCAAGCCTTTCGTGCCCCCGCGGCTGCGCCTTGCCTTGCGGCGGTTCCACGTCAGGCACATCCTCAAGAGGTGCGCCGACCACTGGCCGATCCAGAGATCCGCCGCTCGGAAGCCCGTTGGTTGGACCGGCTGGCCTGATGGCAAACAGTTCGCGTTCGTAATTACCCATGATGTGGAAAGCCGGCGAGGGTTGGATCGCGTAAAGCAACTCGCCGAATTGGAGATGCAGTTCGGCATTCGCTCCACGTTCAACTTCATCCCGGAAGGCCCCTACGAAGTGCCCGGTTCCCTGCGGAGCTGGCTCACCGAGCGCGGCTTCGAGGTCGGCGTGCATGATCTCCATCACGACGGGAAACTCTACTCCTCCCGCGCGGAGTTTCGGCGCAAGGCGACCCGCATCAATCGTTACCTGAAGGAGTGGAATGTCACGGGATTCCGCTCGGGGTTCATGTTGCGCCGGCTCGACTGGCTCCACGACCTCAAGATTGGCTACGACAGTTCGACGTTCGACACCGATCCCTTTGAACCTCAGTCCGACGGCGCAGGCACCATCTTCCCCTTCTGGGTGCCCGGCCCGGTCGCCGACCACCGATCACCGATCACCGATCGCCCCTCCGGCTACGTCGAACTTCCCTACACCCTGCCACAGGATTCCACCCTCTTCCTGATCATGGGTGAGAAGTCCGTGGAGATCTGGAAACGGAAGCTCGATTGGATCGTCCGCCACGGAGGCATGGCTCTGGTCAACATCCATCCCGACTACATCCAATTTCCAGAAGACCCTCCGGTCCGTGGCACCTACCCCGTGGCGAGGATTGAGGAGTTTCTCAAATACGTTTCCGCAAACCATGGAGTCGAAGCCTGGAGGCCGGCACCGACCCACCTTGCCGATTGGTATCGAGAAACCCACCGGGAAAACGCCCGTCCCCTGGTAAGCAAGCGAGCCGCAATCCTCCTCTATTCCTACTACCCGGCCGACCCCCGGCCGCGCCGCGCCGCCGAGGCCCTGGCGGATGCCGGGATGCAGGTGGACTTGCTGTGCCTGCGCGAACGCGACTCGGACCCGAGGCAGGAAATAATCAACGGCGTGCAGGTTCACCGCACATCTCTCCGGCGAAAGAGAGACAGCAAACTCACCTACCTGATCCAATACGGGCGTTTCATCCTCCAAAGCTTCTTTTTTCTCGCTTGGCGGACTGTTGGTGGAGGCTGTGACCTCGTTCACGTTCACAATATGCCCGACGTGCTCGTGTTCGCCGCGCTGCTGCCAAAGCTTCTGGGCGCGCGCATCATTCTCGATCTTCACGATCCGATGCCCGAGTTGATGATGGGTATTTATGGGGTCCCCGCGGATCATTTCATGGTTCGCCTTCTCCGACGGTTGGAGCGCTTGAGTATCCGCTTCGCGGATCTGGTGCTCACTCCGAACCTGGCTTTCCGTCGGCTTTTCGAGTCGCGCAGTTGTCTTCCGGGAAAGATGGAGATCGTCATGAACTCACCCGAGTCCGGGATCTTCGACCCGGACCGCTTCAGCGGGACCGATATCGGCCCCAGCCGGACCGGCAGCGAGTTCCACATCATGCATCACGGCTCCATCGTACACCGGCATGGGGTGGACCTCCTGGTCGAAGCCGTCGCACGCGTGCGCCCCAAAATCCCCGGAGTGCGGCTCCACATCTACGGCTCCCGGACGCCATTCCTCGACGAGGTTCTTGCGGTCGCCACACGGCTGGGAGTCGAGGGCATCGTCCACTTTCATGGGCCAAAGCCCCAGTCGGAGATCGCCCTGGCAATCCGCGAATGTCACCTCGGCGTCGTACCCAATCGCCGCTCTGCCTTCACCGAGCTCAATTTTCCGACGCGCTTATTCGAGTATCTCGCCATGCACCGGCCGGTCATCGCCCCGGCGACCAGGGGCATCCAGGATTACTTCGCTCCAGACGAGATGATCATGTTCGACGCGAACGGCAGTGAGGATCTCGCCAGTCGGATCCTCTGGGTGCATGCCAATCCTGAATCGGTCATCCAACTTGTCGAACGTGGCCGCGCAGTTTACCGTCGGCATCTGTGGAGCGCCGAAAAGGCGCGTTTCATTGCCCGGACCAACACCTTGGTCGCCGACGAAGCGGGCGAATTTCTCTCCGCTTCCACGGAAGAAAACGAGGCTGGACAAAGGCCGCCACAATCCGAATCTCCGCCATTCGCGGCGGAAACCCCCATCAAGCTTTGAATATCAGCATCTTCGGATTGGGCTATGTAGGCTGCGTCGGCATGGGCTGCCTCGCCCGGCAAGGGCACCGGATGGTGGGCGTGGACGCGCAGGCCACCAAGGTGGATTACATCGACGAGGGGCGGGCCACCATCATCGAGAAAGACATCGATGGCATCCTCGCGGAGGAGCACGGGGCGGGCCGTATCTCAGCCACGCAGAACGTCACGGAAGCCGTCCTGCAGACAGAGGTTTCGTTCATCTGCGTTGGCACTCCTTCGACCTCCAACGGTCATCTGGACCTCTCAGCGATCCACAAGGTGTCGGAGCAAATCGGCGCGGCGCTCCGTGAGAAAAAGACGGGGCGCCACGTCATCGCTCTCCGCTCGACGGTGCTCCCGGGCACCGGGGCCGCCGTTTCGGAGATTATCGCACGCGTCTCCAATCGCACGCCCGGCCAGGAGTTCGCCGTCGTCTCCAATCCCGAATTCCTCCGGGAGGGGAGCTCCGTCGAGGACTTCGCCCATCCCTCCTTCACCCTCATCGGAACCGACTGTGAGTGGGCGGCCGAGGTGATGCGCGAAGTCTATGCAAAGATCGACGCCCCGTTCATCGCCACGACACCCAAGGTCGCGGAGATGATGAAATACGTCTGCAACAGCTTTCACGCCTTGAAAATTACCTTCGCCAACGAGGTGGGAAACATCTGCAAAAAGCTGGAGATCGACTCCCATCAGTTGATGGAGATTTTCTGCCAGGACACGAAGCTCAACATCTCCAAGGCTTACCTGAAACCCGGCTTTGCCTACGGCGGCTCCTGCTTGCCCAAGGACTTGAAGGCACTGCGGACCATCGCCCACGATCACTACCTTCACACCCCGGTGCTCGAGGCCATCGAGCAGAGCAACGAGTTGCAGAAGGAACTCGTTTTCAAACGCATTCTCGAGTCAGGCGTGCAAAACGTCGGATTCATTGGGCTCGCTTTCAAGGCTGGGACCGACGATCTGCGCGACAGCCCGATCATCGACGTCATCGAGCGCCTGCTCGGTAAAGGATTCAATATCAAGATCTACGACCCGAATGTGCACGTGGCACAACTAACCGGTGCGAATCGCGATTATATTCTAAAACGGATTCCGTTCATCTCTCGCTTCATTTCCGACGATCTCGCTGCCACCGCCCAAGGCTCCGATCTCCTGGTCATCGTTAATCGAATCCCTGGCATCGAACCCGACCTGGCCACACACTCAGTCGGAAAATCGATCTGTGATCTCACTGGGTTGCCCCCGGCCGGGAAGAACGGCGCCGGTCCCTCCGGCGTCGCGGCGTGACGGCACAACCACGATGAGCCGGCTGATTATTGAACAGGGGCAAATCGAGCGCCAATACTGGCGCGACTTGTGGCGCTATCGCGAATTGTTCTACCTTCTCGCCTGGCGCGATCTTCTCGTCCGCTACAAGCAGACCGTGGTTGGCGTCGCTTGGTCGCTCATTCGTCCGCTTCTGACCATGATCATCCTCACCGTCGTGTTTGGGACGCTGGGCAAAATGCCCTCCGCAGGCGTACCTTACCCCTTGCTTGTCTTCTGCGGGATGCTCCCGTGGCAGTTCTTCTCCAACGCACTGGCGGAAAGCGGCAACAGCCTCGTCGCCAACTCCGGCCTCATTTCCAAGGTTTACTTCCCGCGCATGGTGGTGCCGGCCAGCAGCGTCATCACCAGCTTCGTCGATTTCCTGATCTCGGCCGTCTTTCTCGTCGCGTTGATGATCTGGTTTCGCTTTTGCCCACCCGCCAACATTGTGTTTTTACCATTGTTCGTGCTGCTGGCTTTCGCCGCATCCTTCGGCGTGGGCTTGTGGATCGCCGCCTTGATGGTGGAATACCGCGACTTCCGCTTCATCGTTCCATTCATTGTTCAATTCGGTCTCTACATCTCGCCGGTGGGCTTCCTCAGCAGCGTGGTGTCGGATAAATACCGGCTCCTCTACTCCCTGAATCCCATTGTCGGCGTGATCGACGGGTTCCGCTGGTGCCTTATGGGAGGAGAACATCTCATCTACTGGCCTGGCTTGGCCGTCTCGGTCGTTGGTGTGATCATTCTACTGGCGACCGGGATCGTCTACTTCCGGAAAACGGAGCGTACGTTTGCTGATGTCATCTAATCCATGAGCGATACGGTCATCAAGGTCGAGAACCTCAGCAAGCGGTACGTCATCGGGCAGCAACGCTCCAAGGATGACGGGTTCAGGCATATTATCGAGGACGCGGTGCGGGCGCCGCTTAAGTGGCTTAGCTCGCGGAAGAAACAGGAGCGAGAGGAATTCTGGGCGCTCAACGATGTCTCCTTCGAGGTGAAGCAAGGCGAAGTCCTCGGGATCATCGGCCGCAACGGAGCCGGCAAAAGTACTCTGCTCAAGATCCTTAGCCGGATCACGGAACCAACCTCCGGCCGTATCGAAATCGACGGTCGGGTGGCCAGTCTTCTCGAGGTGGGCACCGGATTTCATCCGGAGCTCACCGGTCGAGAGAACATCTTTCTCAACGGTGCTATCCTTGGAATGAGCCGCGCCGAGGTAAAACGCAAGTTCGACGAAATCGTGGCGTTCTCAGAGGTTGAGAAGTTCCTAGACACTCCGGTGAAACGCTATAGCAGTGGCATGTATGTGCGCCTTGCATTTTCCGTGGCCGCTCACTTGGAACCAGAGATTCTAATTGTGGATGAAGTTTTGGCTGTCGGTGATGCCCAATTTCAAAAGAAGTGCATAGGGAAGATGAATGAGATCTCAAAAAACGAAGGTAGGACCGTCCTTTTTGTCAGTCACAATATGGGCGCGATCGCAAACATCTGCTCCAGCGGCTTACTTCTACAGCATGGAAAGCGGATCCACAACGGTTCAGTCGGCCAGACAGTTGATGCGTATTTATCTTCGGGAACTGCGGCTAGCGGAGAAAAAAGGTGGCGCAATGAGGATTGTCCCGCAACATCATGCGTTAGGATACTATCCGTTCGAGTTATCGGTGACGGAGAGACTCGGTCGATAGTAAGTATTGACCGCCCGATTCACTTCGAGGTGGATTTCGAGACATTGCTGGAGGGTTTGAGTTTATATGTCAGCATCCACATCGTGCACCTGTCGGGGGGCGATGTGCTCTCGACCGCCAACTTTCCGTCTGCGTCACTTGAAACGGATGCATGGTCTACGAAGAGTTTCCCACGAGGACGATTTCGCTCCAGATGTACCTTGCCCGCCAACTTGTTAAACGATGGGGCCTTTTTGATTAATGTGGCGATCATGCGATCTACTCGAGAAACGGAAATATTCGTTCGTGAAGTAATCCAATTCACCGCGCAAGATACGGGTGGAATGCGGAGGGAATACACCGGGCATTGGATTGGAGTAGTCCGACCCCGCCTAGGGTGGAAAACAGAATCGTTCGCGGCCGCATGACAAACTTTCAAAAGCTGTCTCAAAAAGTGGAATGGCGGGTCCGCTCCATCCTCGATTCCCAAACGAGAGACTTCGGAGAGCTATCCTACCGAATCAATCGCTTGCCAATGCGGACGCTACCTGGCGCTACTTTTCGCTTTCCTTGGGGAAAGGTTGAATATGTCTCCAGCAGTGATCTCCGAGGTCAATTTTCGGAGATTTTTGTTGACCGACACTACGCCTTTCGTTCGTCAGTCACCGAGCCTGTCGTGATCGACGCGGGAGGGAATATTGGGCTGAGCGCGATTTGGTTCCGCCAAGAGTATCCGATGTCCAAGTTGACGGTCTACGAAGCCGATCCGACCCTAGCCTCCCTTTTGGGGCGGAATTTGGCGGCGGCAGGAATTTCCGATGTGAACGTTCAAAATGCCGCCGTCTGGACACACGACGGGTTTGTGGCGTTCGACAATGTGGGTCAAGATAAAGGTGCGGTTAGTGCGACCGGGACACTGCAAGTTCGATCAATAGACTTGGCGCGGCAGTTGCCTGAGCGGGTGGATCTTTTGAAACTCGACGTCGAAGGTGCCGAGTATGCCATTATTGACAAGCTCTACAGCACAGGTGCCATCAAATCGGTTCAAAACTTGGTAGCCGAGTTTCACGTAAGGCGCGATAGCATCGACAGTGTTATCACTGCGTTGAGCCAACTGCGGGACTCTGGTATGCAAGTGACGATGAGTTCCGCACTAGGGCCATGGCTCGGAGCTGCAGGTGCCGTGTCTCCTTTTGAGATTGTAGGAACGGACCAGTCACTCATGGAGGTTTACGCTTGGCGCTGACGGTGAGGGGGGGGGGCGTTGGGGGGTTGCGCATTGCTATCGTAAATGAGCGCTGGACCGCCGGAGCAACGCGCTGTGCACGAGACCTTCAACGAGCGCTCGAGAAACGGCACACGGTACTGTATTACCCCGAACAGGGGACTGCGGCGACCCAAGATCCGCTTGCCGCGCTGAAGGAGTTTCGGCCAGATGTCGTCCATTTGCATTCCTTCTATGGTGACCTGCCCTATCCATTCCTGGCCAGTGTGGCCATGCAGTATCCAACGGTATTTACCCTCCACGATCCACGTCCGATCGGCGACATCATGCTCTCATGTTGGAGCTGCGAGGAATACCGAACCTGTTTCAAATGTCCGCTGGTCGGCCGATTGAAGCGCTACACAGTGTTGCGGCACGAATATTACCTGCGGCGACTACAGAAGAGACGAGTTCACTCCCGCCTGCCCGATAACACCACGATAGTTTGCGTGAGCGACTGGATGCGGCGACGGGTGATGAAGACAGAGTTGGCACGTTTGCGCGTGGAGCAGATCCACAATGGCATTGATCTCAACCTTTTCCGGCGCGACGCGAGCGCAAGAGCGACCTTGCGGCTTCCGACCGACGCGAAAATACTGGCGTTCGTCGCTCATCATAGCGGGTGGACGGTCGACGAGAGGAAAGGGGGGCACATTTTGGCCCGAGCCCTGGCTGAAATCGTCATCCCCCGTTTCCCCGACCTGATCGTCCTTGCTGTCGGTGGCGGGATGATACCGAACTTGCCCAACGTCCGGCCGATCGGGTATGTGAGTCCGGAAAACGTGACCCGCTACTACTCTGCGGCCGACGTATTCGTGGCGCCTTCCCTGGCCGACAATTTGCCCTACACCGTTCTGGAGGCAATGGGGTGTGAAGTGCCGGTGGTGGCCTCGCGGGTGGGAGGCATCCCGGAAGAAGTCGAAGACAACCAGACCGGACGGCTCTTCGCGACGGGGTCCTGGCAGGAACTGGGGGCCGCGTTGATTAGCATGCTGGCGAATCCGGAAAAAGCGGCCGCGATGGGGCAGGCCGGACGCAAACGGGCGGAAGACCTTTTCGAACGCTCCTCCTTTGTCGGCAAATACGAAAGTCTTTTTGCGTCGCTCACCACCCGCGCGACTTCATGACCGTTGCTGAAAGCGACATCAAAAGAGCCACCGACGTGTCCAGTTATTCTCCGAACCCGGTTGGCGAAATCGACGGAACGATTTCCTCCGTCGGGCGACTCGAAACGAACCAACACAAAAACAGCGACCAACGGAAGACCGAACGGTTTTATCTGCCCGAATTGGATACTCTCCGGTTCTTTGCATTCCTGGCGGTTTTTCTTGTCCACAGCCTGTCCGATCCCCCATCTCGCTACGTCCAACTTGGGATTCCTGAACCGCTGGTGAGCCTAATCATCAGCGTCCTTGGCGCTGGGATGTTTGGGGTGGACCTTTTTTTCCTCCTATCAAGCTTCTTGATTACCTCCCTGCTGCTTCGTGAGTACAGCAGCACGGGAAAAATTGATATCAAGGGATTCTGGATTCGCCGTTGCCTGCGAATTTGGCCGTTGTATTTCTTTTTTGTCGGGCTCGCGGGGTTTTTGCTTCCCCGCATCTTCCATTTTGTGGCGCCGCCGGAGGGCAGCCACATCCTCGGTCTGCTGACCTTCACGCAGAACTGGGCGATTGCGTTTTCTGGCGCTGGCCGGGGCAGCCCCACCTTGGTTCTTTGGAGCGTCTCGATGGAGGAGCAGTTCTACTTTGCCTGGCCCATTCTGATCGCCTTGATGGGGATCAGCAGGCTTCGTCCGATCGCTATCGGGATGATCGTTGTTTCCTTCGTTGCGCGGATCCTCGCGATTCACGCCGGAGCGAGTGTGTCTATGCTGTGGTGTGCAACTCCATTTCGCATGGAGCCCCTTGCCGCAGGAGCCATCATTGCGTTAGCTCAAAACCAATTTCCCGCCTTCAGCAACAAGCTCCGCGTGGGGATGTTGTCGTTGGGATTGGCTATACCGGTGGTCTGCCTTTCATCTCTGGATCATTTCCCGTGGGGAAAGGCGGCGATATTTCCACTCGTTACTGTCGGGTGTACGCTGATCTTCCTCTCCATCCGTGGAGCGAACTGGCGGTTGCTCACGCTTAGGCCGCTGGTCTATCTCGGTAAGATCTCTTACGGTCTATATGTATTTCACCAACTTGCGATCCAGTTTTCCCCCCGCTTGGCCATCCCCGGATTGCCCTTCGGTCGGTCGGTTTCGGCGCTTTTGCTGACTGTTGCACTCGCAACACTGAGCTACCGGTTTCTCGAACTGCCCTTCCTCCGGTTGAAGGACCGCTTCGCGCACATTCGTTCACGCCCTGCGTGACACTCAGATTTTGGTCTGCATGCCCTTCCATCAGCATCACTATCGCCACTTCGCGCCGTCCGGTGGTATTGAGAAAACGCTCAGCCCTAGTCCGTAACCATCTTTCAAATTCCCTCCGTCCTCCTCGTCCTTCTTTGCAGCTCGTTCGCTTTGTTTCGAAGTTTCCTATGTCTTAATGAGCAGCTCTAGCTATTGGATGAAGGCATGTCGCAAAGTCGCCTTTTTTCGGACGAATCACCATTTTCGCATCTTGCTCCGAGATTGCTTCGGTCTGACCGAGTCGATCAAAAGCGATCTTGAGCATCTGAAGGCCGCGATCGGTTGGATCATGCTCGCGCAGGAGAATTCCGGATCGAAGGGGGTCGCTCTCGCCTACACCCTGGAGCGCGGCTGGCTTCCGGCTTACCCGGAGACCACGGGGTATATCATCAATACCCTGATCCAGTATCATAAGCTCACAAACGACGCGTCATCACTTCGAGCGGCGACCGAAATGGGTGACTGGGAAGTTGCCATTCAACGGCCCGATGGCGGCGTGCGAATTCGGGTTCATAATGACGACTCCGCGGATGTCTTCGACACCGGCATGGTTCTCCTAGGCCTGACGGGGCTTTATCAGGAAACGCGCAACGAGAAATTTTTGGTTGCGTGCCGGCAAGCGGCCAACTGGCTGGTTGCTCATCAGGATGGTGATGGAAAGTGGAGCCGAGATTCCTACAAGGGAATTCCTCACGCTTATCATTCCAAGGTCTCGTGGGCTCTCCTTGAGATGCACGCTATTACCAGCGATGTCAAATATTCTGAAGCCGTCAGAAATAATCTGGAGTGGATTTTCTCGGTGCGGCGACCCAACGGGTGGTTTGACTACATGGGATTTGAAAAAAACGACAATCCCTTCACCCACACCATCGCATACACATTGCAGGGTTTTTGGGGTATCTATAAACTACTGGATGGAGGAAATCCGTGGAAACAGAAACTATATGACGAAATTATCGAATTCAGTGATCGGATAATTAGTCGGTTTGCCCTGAACGACAAGAGCGACCGTATGCGAATTTTACCCGGACAGCTGGACAGCAGTTGGGAGGGAGCCGCAGACTATGTGTGCTTAACGGGAAACGCGCAATTTAGCATCGTTTGGTTCGAACTCTACCTCCAGACCCGGAAGAGCAGTTATTATGAGGCCGCCAACAACCTGTTGAATGTCGTCAAAAGGAGCCATAGGCTAACTGGACCAAATGTCCCCTATCGGAACGGAATCGCCGGTTCCTATCCCATCTGGGGCCGGTATCATCCCACGCAATACCCCAACTGGTCGGCAAAGTTCTTTGCCGACGCACTGTTGCGGAAAATCCAAGCCGACACAGCCGAAGCTTAACGCCGTTCTTTCCCAGTCCGAGGAAAGGGACTGAATGTTTTTCCAATGGGCAGAGCGCTCTGGCGCGAAGTTTCGTTTTCGAGCGAATCGAGCCAATCCACCCATAGTTGATTATGAATCGAACATCCGGTCTATCCTGACGGTTGCGCTGCCTCTTTTCATTTGCGTGTCGGCTGAAGTGGTCGCCTCCGAAACCTGCGATTAATTTTTCGCTCACCCTTCTGTGCCTAGCATCAGTATCATCATTGCGACGTGCTCGCGGTCGGCGGATCTCGAACAAACGCTTCGTTCGCTCGCCGCTGTCCAAATCCCGGACGGCTGGCACGTCGAACTGGTGCTGGTGGAAAGTGGATGTCAATCTGGGGCTGAATCGGTGTTGCAATCTTTTCGGCCCGCGCGTTTCCAGAAAAGCACATACTTTTTTGAACATTTGCGAGGTAAGTCGAGGGCTCTAAACCGCGCCTTGGCGCACGCAGGGGGCGAAATCCTTCTCTTTTCAGATGACGATGTTCGGTTCCCAAGCAACTGGATCGAGGCAATGTGCTCCCCGATTGCCGGTGGGGTCGCTGACGCCCTTGCCGGCGGGGTCAGGCTGGCCCCTCACCTCCTTCGACCTTGGATGAATCACACCCACAGGGCTTGGCTTGCCTCAACGGCTGATTATCTTGCACCCGACCATCCGTCGGAAATGTGCGGTGCGAACATGGCAGTGCATCGGCATGTCTTTGATCGAATCGGCGAATTTGACGAGGAGCTTGGACCGGGAATCACGGGTGGCGGTGAAGAATCACTGCTATCCTGGCAAATTATGGAAGCTGGGTTTACGATCACAGGCGCACTCGACGTCCAGGTCGAGCACCACCTCGCCCCGGAGCGCCTTCAATACAAGAGTTGGATCAATGCCGCCCGCCTGAAAGGTGAGGAGGACGCCTACCACCTCCACCATTGGATTCACGGAGGCATGCGATTTCCCCGACTGATGCGTTATTACTACCAGACAAAGCTGTCTCTGCGAAGGGCGTTCGCGGGAAGGCGAAAACTGGATACTGAAGGAATCGCTCCTTGGGAATTGAGTTATCTTCGGGACTCGGCGAAGTTGGCTCGCTTCGAAGTGGAGCGTTGCCGGGAGCGAAATTACGATTTACGCGGACTCCGGAAGCACAACCCAGACCGCCAAACCGTCGCCGTATGAGCAAAGCACGACTCATCGCCTTCTATCTCCCACAGTTTCATCCGATCCCGGAGAACGACGAATGGTGGGGGAAGGGGTTCACTGAGTGGACGAATGTCACCCGGGCGAAGCCGCTCTTTCCCGGACACTACCAGCCGCGCCTGCCCGCGGATCTCGGCTTCTATGATCTCCGTATCCCGGAAGTGCGGGCTGCCCAGGCGGAACTCGCTCGCCAAGCCGGCGTCGAGGGATTTTGCTACTGGCATTACTGGTTCGCCGGCCGGCGCGTACTGGAACGCCCGCTCGCCGAAGTCGTCTCCTCCGGTGAACCGGACTATCCGTTTTGCCTCGCTTGGGCAAACGACACTTGGAGTGGTCATTGGTATGGTGCCGGGAGAAGGACCTTGATCGAGCAGACCTATCCCGGGAAAGCGGATCACGAGCGCCACTTCCACTCGCTTCTGGAGGCCTTCCACGATCCCCGCTACATCCGCGTGCACAACCGGCCAATTTTCACGATTTTTCGGCCAAAGAGTCTGCCCAACAGTGAGGCATTCATTGAACTTTGGCAGGATCTTGCGGCCCGGAACGGCCTGGATGGAATTCACTTTGTCGCCCACCTCTTCGATGACGAACTCGATTACCAGTGGCGAGCGGCAGGGTATGGCGGCGCGGTCATGACGAACGAACTGAAGCTCGTTCGGCGTCGTTTGTGGCACATTGCTAAAGAAAAGTTTCGTATCTCGAAAAGTGAGCCGCATCCGGCCCAGAAAGCTAGCAGAACGCTGGAGGCAGCAACTGGCACAGGGCGACTTGTCTTGCACCGGATTCTTCAGCGACTCCTCCGATGGCCGGGCGGGGTGCACTACTACCAGGACGCCATGTTATTCTTCAAGTCTGCAAAGGCGCTGGAACTTGGATGTTATCCGTCAGTAGTTCCCGGCTGGGACAATACAGCCCGGGCAGGCCGGAAAGGCATTGTGCTCCACGGATCAACGCCCGAGCTATTTGCCGAGCATCTTCACGACATCCTCGAATCCGTCGCGGACCGCCCTGCCGAAGACCGTATTGTATTCGTGAAGTCATGGAACGAATGGGCGGAAGGGAACTATCTCGAGCCAGATCAGAAGTTTGGACACGCCTACCTTGATGTCGTAAGGTCGGCGTTGGATGCCACCCCTCGCTCGGAACCCGTATTGGCGAAGGCGCTTTCTTGAACCTTCGTGTCCGGCCACGCACCTAAGATTCTCTTTGTGTCCCACGATGCCGGTCGCACCGGGGCACCCATCGGACTGCTCGCCTTCATGCGCTGGCTCCGCGCCAATACCGACTACGGAATCGGTACGCTCCTGAGATCGCCGGGACCGCTCGAAACAGGGTTTAGCGAACTCGGTCCGACATTGACCCTCGGAACGTCGGTTCTTGCGCGCTCGCGCTTTGGGCGGCGGGTGAGACGGTTCTTACCTCGCGATCTACGCGAGGAAACGGGGAGGATTCGACGGATGTTCGCCCAAGGCTCCTACGATCTCATCTTCTCGAATACGATGACCAACGGCACGGTGCTCGAAACCCTGGCCTCCTTTGGGGTGCCTGTGATCACCCACGTGCATGAACTCGCTTACTGGATCTGGCGGGGGGGCACAGAGAATCTCCAACGGGTTCTGGACCGCACCACAGCCTTCGTCGCGGTCTCCGAAGCCGTCCGGGAAAACCTCGTCCGCGCCCACCACGTCCGGGAAGAAAAGATCACGGTGATTTACGAACACATTCGGGACCTGCCACCGATTCCCACGGCGACCCAGAAAGCGTCGGCCCGCAGGGCGTTCGGAATCCCCGACGGCGCCTTTGTCGTCGGAAGTTGCGGTGCCGAGCATTGGCGGAAGGGACGGGACCTGATTCCTCAACTGCTGCTTGCCCTGCGCCGCCACCGGCCCAAGAGCAATGTCCATTTTGTGTGGGTCGGTCGTTCAGGGACCGCCGAGGAGGAATACACTTTGCAGCACGATCTACGGACTGCCGGCGTTGAGGCTCTCTTCCACACGAGCGGGGAAGTGGAGAATCCGTTTTTACTCTTTCCCGCCTTCGACGTTTTCGCCCTGCTGTCGCGCGACGACCCCTATCCACTTGCGTGCCTCGAGGTCGCGGCCACGGAAACTCCCGTTGTCTGTTTTGCGAATGCCGGTGGCATGCCGGAGTTCGCCGGTGATGGTTGTGGGTTTATCGCCCCCTATCTCGACCTTGACGCGATGGCCCGGGATATCGCCCGCCTGGTCGCGGACCCAGAGCTGGCGGAAGCGTGCGGGCAGCGCGCGCGCGCCAAAGTGGCCGGGGAGAATACCTTGGAGACAACCGCTCCTCGGCTACGCGCGGTCATCGAACGATTTGCTGGTGTCAACCATTCAGCCTGATATTGGATTGAGAGCTTATCCGTCGGCTATGAACGAAGTAATTCCTCTTCCATCGCAGGCTAACGTGACGACGAGTCGTCACAGCATGCTTAGGAGTGGCGTGCCACGTCAGAAGGATCCCTGGCCGCCGGTCGAGCGAAAATTCAATGGTCCGCTTCCCGGTGCGGACGAAGCGTTTCGAAGGATTTATTGATCGCTCGAGATCTGACCATCGATCGTTCATCCCCATGATAGTTGCAGTGATTTTTGGCACCCGACCGGAAGCGATCAAGCTCGCTCCCGTGGTGCTTGCTTTGCGAGAGGCGTCTGGGTTTGAGTGTCGAGTATGTGTCACCGGTCAGCATCGCCAAATGCTGGATCAGGTGCTCGCCGCCTTTGCGATCACCCCGGACGTGGACCTCAACTTGATGGAGCCGAACCAGACGCTGGCCCGGCTAACGGCGCGCTCAATCGAGGCCATTGACCTTTATCTCACGGCCGATCACCCCGACATGGTGCTAGTGCAAGGGGACACCACCACGGTGCTTTGCGCCGCGCTGGCGGCATTCTACCAACGGATTCCCGTTGGCCATGTGGAAGCCGGGCTCCGCACCGGCAATCTCAAAGCTCCGTGGCCTGAGGAAGCGAACCGGGTTTTGACCACGCGTCTAACTAACGTGCACTTTGCTCCGACCGCGAGGGCGCGTCAGAATCTTCTGCGTGAAGGCGTGGTTCCTGAAAGTATTTTTGTCACAGGAAACACGGTGATCGATGCGCTGCTGATGGCCGTCGAAAAGGTTCGCGCCAACCCGCCCGCCATTCCGGAGCTTCCCGCTTTCCTGCAACCCGGCACCTCGGCTGAAAGTGGACCGCGCATGGTGCTGATCACGGGGCATCGGCGCGAGAATTTTGGCGACGGTTTCGAATCAATTTGCGCCGCCGTCGCCGATCTCGCGACGCGCTTTTCCGACGTGCAGTTTGTATATCCCGTTCACCTCAATCCCAACGTCCGCGAACCCGTCCAGCGGATCTTGGGCACCGCCCGGGCGCGAAACGTCCATCTCATCCCGCCCCAATCCTACCTGCCTTTTGTGGGACTGCTGGCGCGCTCCTCCATCATTCTCACCGATTCCGGGGGCGTGCAGGAAGAGGCGCCGAGCCTGGGCAAGCCGGTGCTGGTCATGCGCGACACCACGGAACGGCCCGAGGCGGTTGAGGCGGGCACGGTCAAGCTCGTGGGGACCGACCGGCAGAAAATCGTGACCGAGGTGGCGCGCTTGCTCACGGATGCCGACGCCTATGCCGCCATGTCGCGGGCACACAATCCTTACGGCGATGGCCACGCGGCCCGCCGCATTGTCGATGCTTGCGTGGCGTTCCCGACCGCCGGCCGCTAGACCGCCATTTTCTCGCCTGCCGGAACTTCCGGCTCCCGACCCAGCGAAAAAAACACACCCATTTCCGAATTCAAACAAGTCCTGAAGCAGATTCCCGGAGCCGTGCCGGCGGGCCGCGCCTTGAAACGCGTCTATCGGCGGGGCAAGCGGCTAGTCCTTGGTCCCACGCAAATCGAGAAATACGATCAGGAGACCGTTGCCGTGCTCGAACGGGTGCTGCGGGTGGATTCGTCCGCGATCGACGTGGGTGCCTGCACCGGCTCAGTCCTAGTCGACATCGTTCGCATCGCTCCGCGGGGAAAGCATTGGGCCTTTGAACCCGTGCCGGGAAACTTCGCCGGCCTCAAGGCGCGCTTCCCCATTGTTACCGTACTCCCCTATGCCCTGGCCGAGATCTCGGGCCACACCGAATTCCACGTGACGAAGGCCAACCCGGCCTATTCCAGCCTCGAAGACCGGGACCCCAAGCTCCTGGACCAGATCGGGCTCTCCAATGCCGTGCAGGAAGTCGTCGACGTCGAGATCCGCCGGCTGGACGATGTCATTCCCGAGTCCGCCCAGTTCGCGTTGATCAAGATCGACGTCGCCGGCGCGGAGCTGCGCACGCTCGGTGGCGCGCTCGCGACGATCCGTCGCTGCCAGCCCATCGTCATCCTGGAAGCGGGCTTTTACTCTGAAGCGCGGTCGCGCGAGCTCTTTGACCTTCTCCGCTTGGGTGACCTCAAGCTGTCCACGATGGCGCGTTGGCTGAATCACCTGCCTCCGCCCGCCACATTCGAGGAGTATCTGCCGCTCGCCCGGACCAATTTCTACTTCCTCGCCCAGCCTTGACGGAGGCGTCCGAACCAAAGCGTGCCACTTTCCCTGATCCAGTTTTCATTCCAAGAGCATGCCTGCCGCTCCGCGAGTCCTTTGCCTGAGTCCATTTTTCGCCCCCCTGGCAAACGCCGAGGCGTTTTGCGGCAGCAAGGTGGCCTTGCACCTGCTCGAGGCTGGCGTTGACCTGACGGTGCTCGACGTGGACTACACGGGGCATCCGAAGTTTTCTGTCGATCCCTCGACGTTGTGGAAACCGCTTGAGCGGATCACGACCTCCATCCCGCCGCACGGCGGCCGGCCAAAGTTTTTTTCCATCCCCCTCGGAATCCGCTACGGCACGCCCGAATGGTCTCGTTGGATCCGGGCGGCGGTGGCGACCGCCCGCCGGTTGCACCGGGAGCGGCCATTCGACCTGATCTATTCGCGCAGCCTGCCCAATGTCGCCCACATAGCGGCCTATTGGGTGGCCCGCGCAATCGGCCGACCATGGGTGGCCAACTTTAATGATCCGTGGGATCTGGAAGGCGCCCATTTGCTCCCGCAGGACCGGGAGAACCGAAAGCGGACCTTGGCCCTGAGGATTTCCGAATCCTGGATGCGTCGGGTCATGCGGACGGCGAATATCCTGACCTTTCCATGTGCGCGCCTGCGTGATTATCACTTGCGGCTCGCCCGGCCACGGGGCGAATGTGTCGTGGTACCGCACATTGGGTTCCACACCCGCGGAGAGAAGTCTTCCGGGCAATTCCATTTGGTGCATGCCGGAAACCTGGAGGCGGGAGAAAGCAGCCGCCGCAACACTACCACCGGACTGCTCAAGGCATTTCGTTCCTTTCTCGACCGGTGTCCGGAGGCCCATAAATCCAGCCGGCTGCTGCTGGTGGGTCCGGAGGATCGCGCCACCCTCGCCCTCGCCCAAGAGTTGGGCTTGAGCCCGCACGTTTCGTGTACGGGGCGGCTAAGCTACTTTGAAAGCCTGCAACGAATCGCTTCGGCCACCGTCTGCCTGCTGGTCGAGGGTAACATG
Organism: Chthoniobacterales bacterium; assembly: GCA_038207335.1. Taxonomy (GTDB): domain Bacteria; phylum Verrucomicrobiota; class Verrucomicrobiia; order Chthoniobacterales; family Chthoniobacteraceae; genus CAIURC01. The sequence goes on from JBBQZX010000011.1 coordinate 100,686, forward strand.
TCCGAAGGAATCTACCTGCCATCAAAATTCGCGGATTACATTCAATCGCGCAAACCGGTGATTGCCCTCAGTCCCTCCGTTGGAACCATCGAGGACCTGTCGCCCCGAACGGGTGTCACCCGGGTAAACGTCGATGATCCCCAAGGGATCGAGTCTGCGATTGCCCGACACTATGATGCCTTCGCCGCCGGGCAGTTGGCTTCGCTCGAACCCGGCGAAGACCTGGTTCGGCAGTATGATGGTGTTCGGATCGGAAACCTTCTTCGATCGCTCTGTGCCGACCTCGCTGGCCGATCACAGCGTTGACGGCAGGGGCCTTGTTTCCCTTGAAGAAATCGCGATCCAAAACCAATGTTCATACCGAACCCGGAGATCCCTGTTGATTGCCGATGCCCAATCCATCGACCCATCCTGGCGTGTTAAACGGGAAAACAATCATGCGCTTTGCCCACGCCTTTGAATCGGGCGGCGGCACCGAGCGCTACCTTGACGATCTGGACCGCACCCTGCTGGATCGTAACGCGATGACCGTCATCCGCCTTCATCTGACCTGCGATCCGTCTCCCCGCGGGCCGACCGAAGAGTCGATCGGCTTGGGCCGTCTCGTTCACATCCCACTGCCGATCATTTCGTCAAGAAATCCGGGTTCGATACCGGAGAAGCGTTCACTTCCAAGCCGTTTGAAGAGGAGGTTGCGGGACGGGTTGCTATACAATCCCCTCGTGTGGGGACTGGTCGGAGCAAGGTGGGCCGTCTCGCGCCGCCTGCCGCGCGAACCCGGCCAGGCCGTGGGCGCCGGAATAGCAGCCGGGGGGCTGTTGCGCACGCGCAAAGTTGACCTGGTAATGCTTCACTTTTTCGGCGGGGCCGATGCCGACGAAGTGGTGACCGAGGCCCGCAGGTTCCGCGTGCCGTTCGCGGTGCTCAATCACTATTCGAACGACCGGTTCTTGAATCTTGCCATTCGAAAACATGCCATGCTCGCCGACGGGGTGGCCGGGGTTAACGGGCTGGATGTGCCAGGCTACGTCCGCCGCCGGTTCATCAACCTTTCGGACGGGATCGACACCGGGTTCTTCCACCGGTCGCGCGCGCAACCGCTGGAAAACCCTCCGCCGCATCCGATAATCCTATTGCCGGCCCGTGTGGTCCGCGAAAAGGGGCAGTTGGACTTGCTCAGGGTCGCGTCGTTGCTACGCCAATCAGGGATCGAGTGTTGCCTGGCGTTTGCCGGGAGGGTCGATGCATCGGGATTCGTCGAAGAATTGCGACGGGAAATCGCTCGGGCCGGATTGACCGAGTGCGTGCGGTTTTTGGGAGATCTTGGCGTCGAGGAATTGCGCGACTGGTACGCGGCGAGTGCCGTCGTCGCCTTTCCAACGTATCATCACGAAGGACTGGGCCGTGTCGTTATAGAAGCCCAGGCCATGGAAACACCTGTCGTCGCCTACGCAACCGGGGGGGTGCCCGAAGGAATCGCGCCGGGGAAGACCGGCCACCTTCTGCCAACTGGCGATATCAGCGGCTTCGCGGAGTGCCTGCGCGAATTGCTCATATCCCCATCCCTCCAAGCATCCATCGGGACCCGCGGACGGAAGGCGGCGGAAGAGCGCTTCAGTTTGCCCGCTTTGGCGGATCGGCACGAACGGTTCTATTCCCAAGTCATTGGCAAATCCAAAGCCGTGGGTGAGAGGAATTCAGCCAGCCAAAAGGATCACGTCAACCCTCTCAACTTAACTTCACCGTGCCTCCGAATCTCGCGCTCCTGATTGGCGCAGTCTTTGTCTTCCTGGCGTTCCGATCTGACCGGATGCGCGCTGAAGGCGACACGAAGGGATTGTTCTGGCCAACACTTTGGTATGTGGTCGTGGCCACCCACCCGCTGGGATACTGGCTGCAACTGTGGGGCATCCCCATTCCCGGGCGCAGCGATGACCCCACCGAGGGCAGTTCCATCGACCGGTATTTTTTCCTGGCCCTCACGCTGACCGGCCTGCGGATTCTCGCCCGACGAAACCTTGACTGGGGTGGCACCCTCCGCCGCAACCCCTGGCTCACGGCTCTTCTCGCCTTCATGGCCCTGAGCATCCTCTGGTCGCAATATCCCTTCGTTTCCTTCAAGCGTTTTATCAAAGTCATCGGCTCGGTCGCCATGGCCCTCGTTGTGCTGACCCAACCCGATCCGCTGGCTGCCTTCTGCACCGTCCTGCGACGCTGTCTGTATATTCATCTGCCGATGTCGATCATCGTCGCCAAGTATTTTCGCCACATTGGAGTGACCTTCGACTGGAATGGCACCGCCTCCGCTTGGTGCGGCATCGCAACCACCAAAAACGTGCTCGGCCAGGTCGCCATGCTCGGCGTGATCTACTTTTCCTGGCAAGTCCAGCGGCACTGGAAGGAATACGGGTGGCGAAACTTGCACGTCCTCTACGTGATGATGGCCCTTTACCTCCTCAAGGGAAACGGTGCCATCAGCTTAACCTCGGTCTCGGTTTGCGTTTTTGCGGTGCTCATCTTTTTCCGCATCCAGTCGCTGCGCTTTCGTCAAGAAGCAGTCCGCCGGTTCGTCATGACTGTCTTCACCGCGACGGTCGCGCTGATCGTTCTGGTGCTGATCCACAGCGTGGTGGGGTTCTCGGCGGACTCGATTTTCGGCCGCTTGATCATCACAATGGGGAGGGACATTACGATGACAGACCGAACCTACATCTGGCATGATGTGTATGCGGCGGCCTCGGGGAATCCGCTTCTTGGCGTTGGTTTCGGTGGTTTCTGGATCGGGCGCATGGCCAATATTCCTTGGAACGCACCCATGACCTGGGTTTTGGGCCAGGCCCACAGCGGATATTCGGATACTTACCTGCAACTTGGGTTCATCGGCGCGTTTCTGCTGGCCGGCGTGGTCTTCACGACCCTCCCGCGGCTCCTGGCCACACTGGATGAAGATTTCGACTTCGCTTGTTTCCGGATCACGCTGTTCCTGACGATTCTCTTTATCAATATCTCGGAATCCACGCACCTCCGCGGCGACCACCATCTTTGGTTGATCTCCATGATTGTTCTCTGGAACGTCCCCGAGTTTTCGCGGCGCGCAAGGATTCGATCCACTAACAGGAGTGCAAACCATCCCGAAAGCAATGTTGCAGATGCAATCCCAGCAGCGGCGTAGATGGCGCGGAAAATTGTATCGGACTGTAGAAAGGGCGTCTGCATGGAAAGGCGTTCGCTCGACACCAGCTCGGGACGATTCCGTTCGTAGATGGCTTCCGGCAGGTACTGGAGGAGGCAGAACACTTCAGTGAACATCATTGTCACCGGCGGCTTTGAGCCCAATTTCGCGGTTGGATTCATCAAGGGACTCGCTGCGAACGGGGTGAAAGTGTGCGTGGTTTCCTGTGATGAAACAGCACCGCGCCTCGAGGAGGCTGGAATAGTTCATTTGAATTTGCGGGGCAGCCAGGCAGGCGAGCGACCTTTTTGGGTGAAGCTTGGGAACCTGGTTTGCTATTATGAACGACTGCTTCTGCTGCTGTTTCGGCATCGCGGGGCGACCGTTCATTTCACGGGCACTTTTCGAAACAAGTTCATCCTTTGGGATGGTCTCCTCATGAATTTGTGTTTCCGCGCCCTGGCGGGTCGCTACCTCTACACCGTCCACAACGTGCTGCCGCATAGCCGTGAGCACAGCCGCTTTTTCCGTTGGGTCTATCAGAGAGTTTACCGGATTCCCCATATATTGCTCGTCCATACAGGACGCGCGCGTCGGCAGTTGATCGAGGAATTTGATGTTCCAGAATCCAAGATTCGCCTGACCTCCATCGGGTTGAATGAGGAAATGCCGGTAACAGCCCTGACCCCTGCGGAGGCGCGCTCACGCTTGGGATTGGGAGCACAGGAGCGCGTCATCCTCTTTTTTGGGAAGATTGATGAGTACAAAGGTCTCGATCTGCTCCTTGATGCCTTTGAGCGTCTGGACGTGTATGAGGCGCGCCTGGTCATCGCGGGTGGCTTTCGATCGCAACCCTACCGTGACCGGATCCACTCGCAGTTGCGGCGCATGGAACGGAAATCACGCGTCTCCCTGTATGAACGGTTCATCCCCAATGAGGAAGCGGAGGTGTTCTTCAAGGCGGGTGATGTCCTCTGCCTGCCCTACCGCCACATTTACCAAAGCGGCCTCGTGTTCCTTGGGCCCCGATTTGGGATTCCAATGGTCACAACGGATGTCGGTTCGTTGAGAGAATTTGTGGGCGGAGAGTTCGGAATCGTGACCGCGAGCAATGATGCTGCCGGCGTCGCCTCTGCCTTGGAATTATTCTTCAGGAATCCAAGCCGATTCTCCCGCGAGGAGATCTTGGCGCAAGCACAGAATTACCGCTGGGAGGTGGTATGCCGCGAGTTGGTGCCTCTTTACGCGAGCCGCTCTTCCGGGACCGTCAGTTTCGCCGTTTCGCAGACAAGCTCGGAATCCGGATGCCGATCCGATAACCTTTATATTGCCGCCCGGGAAAAACCCTGTTCGAAACTTGAGGGGCAACGCCTGTGAAGAAAGTCCTCCTCATCTCGAACAAGGTTTTTCATTACCGTGTGTCGAACTACAACTACTTCGCGCGACGGTTCCGGGAGGAGGGGTGGGAGTTCTATATGCGGGCCAACGAACTGCAAACGAACAATCCGTTCGCCCTGGAGTTCGACTTTCGCGAAATCCCTTTCAGCTTCCTCGCCTACCGTCGCGAGATTGAGCGACTGAATCCCGATGTCGTCATCCTTTTCCTGCACCTGAAGAACCTCATCATCTGGCCGCTGCTGCACTGGCTGAAACTCAAGGGCATCAAGGTTGTTTACTGGAACAAGGGCATCAACCTCGAGGTGCGCAATCCGCGCCTGAGAAATCTTCCCTTCTACTACATTCATTCGCTCTGCGACGGCATCATTCTCTACTCGAAGCATGAAATCCCGGACATCAAACCAAAGAACCGGCACAAAGTCTCGGTCGCCAACAACGCCGTCAATTTCACCGCTTTCCCGGAAATTCACGAAACGCCGGCCGAGATCAAAGCCGAATTTGGCATTCCCTTTGATAAAGTCGTCCTCTTTGTGGGACGGATGCGGCCCGTCAAGAAGGTTGAGCACCTCATCGAGATCTTCAACCGGATCGGCGAACCGGGCTGCGGCTGCGTGATCGTCGGTGACCGGATGGATTACGACCTCGCGAGCCTGATCCACGGGGACAACATCCGGTATCTCGGCGAGATCTTTGATCCCGGAAACGTCCAGATCAGCAAACTTTTCAAGATGGCGGATCTTTTCGTGATTCCAGGCGACGTCGGACTCGGCATGAACCAGGCATTTTACTGGGGGCTTCCCGTCGTCACTGAGGACGGACTCCAGCCCCCCGAAATCCACTATCTCACCCATGGCCGGAACGGATTCATTGTGCCGGAAAACGATATCGCGGCGCTGCGGAAGAAAACTCTCCTGCTCCTCAAAGACGATGTCCTCCGGGCCGAGTTCTCCCGCAACGCGCGGGAAGATATCCGCCGCGAGGCTTCTGTCGAAACCATGTTCCAGGGATTCCTTGAATGCGTCTCGAGTCTTACGGGATCCTCTGCTCCGATCCAGCTGTCTTGATTCCCTCGTCCATGCCGCGATTCGCGCAATCTGACCCACTTCCGATGACCACCAACCCCAATCAGAAGATCATGGCGGTTGCTGTCCGCTTCGCCGATTGGCTCAGGCGCTACGGTGAGACGTCTCAGGATCATCAGGATTTCTACGCCAGCAAGGTCGGACGCGCGGCGAAGAATCTGTACTACAAGAACCGGCTGGTGGGCACGCTGGCCGTCGCTCCCATGGTCTTTTGCGAGGCATTCGCTCCCTGGACGCGGCGCTTCTTTTTCCCCCGTATGCGGCTGCCGATCGCGGATGCCCATTTCGCGATGGGCTTTGCCTACCTCCATCAAGCCACCGGCGAGCGGCGCTATCTGGATCGGGCCGTCCACTTCCTCGACGTGCTCGAAAACACCCGCTGTCCCGGTTACCAAAATCACGGGTGGGGATATCCTTTCGATTGGCAAACGCAAGGGGGTATTCTCGCCCAAGGAACCCCCCTCATTACCACGACACCCTATTGTTATGAGGCCTTTGACGCCGTTTACCGGATCGGTGGAAATCCGGCTTGGCGTGCGGTGATGCGGTCCACCGCAGACCATGCTCTGGAGGATTATGTGGATCACGAAACGCGGCCCGGCGCGGCGAGCTGCTCCTACACCCCCCAGGCGGGGGGAAACGTGGTGAACGCCAGCGCCTACCGCGCGGGGTTGCTCCTTCAGGCCTTCGAAACTTTTGGGGACGACCGCTACCGCGAAGCGGCGGAGCGAAACCTGGCCTTTGTGCTCGATAGCCAGAACGGCGACGGTTCGTGGCCCTATGCCGTGGATGGCAAACGTGGTTTTATCGACCACTTTCATACCTGCTTCGTGCTTAAGGCTCTCGCGAAGGCGGAAAGGGTCACGGGCGATCCTTTGTTGTCCCGCTCGATTGAGCGTGGTGTTCGCTACTACGTGGATCACCTGTTCGATGGCCACAGTCTCCCCAAACCGTTTTCGCAACGACCGCGCCTGACTGTTTACCGGCGCGAACTTTACGACGGCGCCGAGTGTCTGAATCTCGGCGCTCTCCTTCGCGGGCGGTTTCCGCATCTCGACAGGGTGGTGGATCGCACCCTCGAAGACTTTTTGAGGAACTGGGTGCAGCCGACCGGGGCATTTCGGAGCCGAAAATTGCTCCTCGGCTGGGACAACGTCCCAATGCATCGCTGGGGCCAGTCCGAAATCTTCCGCAGCCTGGCGCAGTGGTTGGTTTTGGAAAATGCAACGGCGTCTTCTCGGAAAAAAGAGACTCGCGTCAACGGCGGCGAGATCGCCGATTCACATGCAAACCAAGCCAATTCGGCCATCTGACGAGTCCACTGCTGCGGGCTGTGAATCCGCGATGGCGGCAAGAATTGGATCCGCAACAATTGGCGGGCGAGGAATGACAGCACGTTGCGCTTTGCGAACCGGGTGCTACAAGCACTTGGCCTGCGAGGCTCGAAGTAGCCTATCACCGCCGTTTCGCACAAACGGGCACAAATAATGCTTACAACTTGCCTGTCCTCCGTTTCTTCACGAGAATCCGCTCAGCCATTGGCCGTCCAGAACACGCTCTCATCAAAATACATCATTAGCACTTAAGCAACATATGAAACATATCTTATTATCGATCATTGCCGCTTGGGTCTTTTTACCGAGTGCCTACGCAAAAACAATCAATTGCCCTACATGTTCTCAGGATGATTTTGAACACGCGTATTATGTCGAGTCCGCCCCCGGCGACACGATTGTTTTGCCAGCCGGTGCGGCGACTTGGGGCAATTCATCGAGGGGCAATCGAGGAATTATCTATATTATAACCGACGTAACCGTGATCGGGCAGGGTGACAGCACCGTCATCACCCTTGATGATACAGGCGCCACCTACGCAAATGGTGTAATCGCCCTGTGGAGTGCAGCTACTTTTAAGCATTTCAAAATCGTTGGGAGCAATGCCCAGCCTGTGACCGCTTTCAACAGCTCGCCCTACTACAACCCAACAACCAAAATCAATTTCACAGGGGGCTTTAGAATTTCGGATATAACCTACGTCGGCGGAACTAAGGGTGGATATATGGCCTTTGTCTCTCCAGACACCACCCATGGCTTGGTCGACAATTGTCGCATGACAGGAACGGTTGGCAACACCGAGATGGTCTTTGTCCGCGGACCGAGGAATGCGTGGCAATCGGCGGATACACTCGGCGGCGCAAACAACATCTTCATCGAAAATTGCACCTATTCGGGTGAATGTTATGTTTGTGATGCCAACTCCAACGCCCGGGTCGTGGTTCGCTACTGCACGATCAACGGTCAGATCAAGGTCGATGGGCATGGTGTTGCGAGCAACAGCCCGCCTCGAAGTTTCAGGAACATGGAGGTTTATGGCAACAAGTGGATTGCCGACACGCAGGCATCCGCTGCCATCGAGATGCGGGGAGGCACTTTCATGATCTTCGACAATACCTCAGTCAATACTCATGGAGAGAATGGCGATTGGTTTTTCCTGACGGACTACGGATACATAGCGTTGTGGCCGAATTTTGCCTTTGTCTATCAAGTGCCTCCCGACTTTGCCCCAATTACAGACCAGGTCGGCATGGGCAAGGATCCCAAGGCGGCTCACAGCCAGCCAGGCTATTTGTGGAATAATCTCAAAAACGGCGCCCCATGGACACGCACTCTTAAGGAGCTTATCGATATCACTACCGCCACCGACTCGATCGGCTATCCGATCGGTGCAACTTCGATCAACGTGACTTCGATGCCAAGGCCAATGTATCCGGGAAACGGCGTCGCGTTTTCTGGTGATAATCATCGTTATTTCATCAGCAGTATCACACCGGATCCTGTAGCGACACCGACTGCCATTACGATCGAAGCTCCGGGACTGGCTCAGGCAATTCCCGCAGCTGCCACCACTGTCACAATGGGGACGAACACAAGCTATCAAAAGCGGAGCAACGATCCCACCGCGACCTTTAGCGAGAGCCTCGTAATACAGAGCAACCGGGATTTTTTCGCCGATGCCGGATTTGACACAAACACGGGCGTAAGACGCGGCACCAAAGCGCAGATGCTCGCCTTTTCCCCATCTCTGATCGGATATGGCTGGTGGGTGACCAATGAGGGCAACTGGAACGCTTCCCAGCCTGGAACCAGCGGATTGCTTTATGTCTGGAACGGAAGCAACTGGGGTTTGAAATACACGCCCTACCCCTATCCACACCCGATGAGGACACCGGCGGCTCCATCCCGTCTGATAATCATCGGAAAGTAGTACTGCGTTAACGTGAGCGGGTGAAATGGACGGCCGAGGTGCGAGTGCGAAGATTCGGAGTGATCGATTCGACGGGCTGGACACCTTTTGCGCTGCACCCATGGCAAACAGTTTCAAACCCGCCTGGCGATCATTCCGGCATTTCTGCATAAGGATAACCCAATACATGAAAGACGAGATTCCCTGACTGTGTGTGGCATAACAGGCCAGTTTGATTTCAACAACCGTGGCGCTGCGATCGATCGCGATCGCCTCATTCGGATGACAAGGACGCTAGTCCACCGCGGACCGGACGACGAAGGTATCTACTCGAACGGGGCACTTGGACTGGGCTTCCGCCGCTTGGCGATCCTCGACCTCAGTCCTGCCGGGCATCAGCCGATGTCGGATCCGTCGGGAAAGGTCTGGGCCGTTTTTAATGGGGAGATTTATAACTTCCGCGAGGTGCGGAGGGAACTTGAGGCGAATGGTCATGTCTTTCGCAGCCAGACCGACACCGAGGCGATCGTGCTTGGTTATGTCCAGTGGGGAGATGCCGTCTTGCGGAAGCTCAACGGGATGTTTGGCCTCGCCATTTGGGATGAAGCGAAGCAGCGCCTATTGGTGGCGAGGGATGCGATGGGGATCAAACCCGTCTATTATTCGGTGGATCGGAACGTGCTGACTTTCGGCTCGGAAATACGGGCGGTTGTCGCCGGGATGGATTACCGTCCGAAGGTTGATCCACTCGCGGTGAGTCTATTCCTTCGTTATCGATATACTCCGGCACCGCTGACCACGTTCGCCGGAGTGCGAAAGCTCGCACCCGGCGAGATGATCGTCGTGGATCAGGGAAAACTGGAAATCCGTCGCTGGTATGAGTTCACCCCCACGCCATTTCACAAGCAACCATCCGATGAAGAGGCGACTGAAACCCTGCTTGAGCTTTACCGCGCCGCAGTGAAGCGTCACCTCATCAGCGATGTCCCTGTGGGGTTGCTGCTGAGCGGTGGCATCGATTCGGGCCTCCTGCTGGGGTTGATGAGTGAATGCGGCCGGGATTGGCCAACCTATACAGTGGGTTATGGAGATAGTTTTCGCGACGACGAACTCAAGGATGCTGCGGAAACCGCCCGCCTCTACGGCAGCTCGAACACGGTTGTCACGCTCGATCGCCAGAAATTTGAAGAAGCTTTGCCGCAGATTGTCGGCTCCATGGAAGAACCGATTGCATCGTCCTCCATCGTGCCAATGGACTTTGTCTGCCGGCGGGCGCGCCAGGACGTAACCGTGGCGCTGGTCGGGCAGGGGCCGGATGAATTGCTCGGCGGCTACACGCGGCATCTGGGGGTTGCCTACGGGGCCGCTTGGCGAAAGCTCCCGGCTGCGGTCCGCAGCCTCTTGTCGGCGGCAGTCAATGTGCTGCCGCGCGGCGAGTCGCTCAAACGAGGCGTTTACGCGCTTGGCATCGAAGACCGGCTCCGGCGTTGCCAGCATGTGTTTTCGGTTAAGCCGGGCGAAACGATTACCTCGCTCTTCCGTCCCGGCGTGCTCCCGGAGGGAGCGGACGATGCCGTTCTCGACTGCTGGAACGTGCATCGCTCGGCCATCAACGGTCTCGACGAACTTGGTGGGCTCCAGCTTCTCGAATTGCGCTCGTCGCTCCCCGACGAACTGCTCATGTATGGCGACAAAATCTCGATGGCGCATTCGCTGGAGGCCAGGGTGCCCTTTCTTGACCGCGAGGTCGTCGAGTACGTTCAGCGGCTGGGTCCGCAATTCAAGGTGCGCCACGGTCAGCGTAAATGGCTCCACCGTCGCGTGTGCCGCAAGTTCCTCCCCGCTTCGATCATCAGGCGCAAGAAGCGCGGATTCGCCGTCAACGTGGTGGACGACTGGTTTCGCAGTTCGGTGACCGGGGAGATGCGCAACCATCTGCTCGACCACAAGTCGCTGATGTTCGAATTCCTCGATCCTGACGCGGTCGCGAAGCTGCACAGCGAACACGCCGCGGGCCGGCGGGATCACCACAAGATTCTCTTCAGTCTCGTCATCTTTGAAGTATGGCTGCGCGCCAATCATGGAGCCACCGGAGAATTGCGGAAATGGTGACGATCAGCCGGGTTTTCGGTCGCGGACGACGCTCGCATTCCGTGATCCCGGCCCTGGCTTTGACTTTTGTCGGGACAGATCTGCGCTACGGTGGAGAGCAAGACTTTGGTCTGTGGAAGATTGCCGGATAGTTTGAAGTCATTACGCGCGGTGAAGAATGTGTCGCGCTAAGTTTGGAGGGAAACCAAGCGCAATGCAGACCGCTGAACGCAATGATCGTTGCTAGCTAAGTTGGGGTCACTTGTTCCATGCATCTTTCACTTTTCAAGCGCCGCACCGGTTGGTGGCCCACTCCTCTGGGTTGGCTGGCGTTGGCTTCGCTCATTCTTGGCCCGCCGGTGCTGTGGTGGTTTGAAGGCGAGCGATTCCTTTCCGTCACGCACCGATTGCCGGCCGACGTTCTTGTGATTGAAGGGTGGGTGGGTGTCGAGGCACTGAAGGCTGCCGTGTTGGAATTCGAACAGGGACGCTATCAATATGTCGTGACCACAGGTGGACTAACTTCTGAGCATTGGAGGCAAAGCCGCTGGAGTTACGCCGAGATGGCCAAGCACGAGCTGTTACAAGCCGGCATTCCGGCGGAGCGGATTATTCTCGCTCCGGCGAAGGACGTGGAACGCGGAAGAACCTATGAATCGGCGGTATCAACTTGGAAAGCCCTCGCCGAACGAGGGATTCACCCGAAGCAAATCAATCTACTGACCCTCGGACCCCACGCACTGCGGAGCCGGCTGACTTTTTCCAGAGCCGCCAATTCCGAGAGCGAAGTGGGCACCATCGCTTGGGTTCCGTCCGAGTATCAGGGGCAGCATTGGTGGCAGTCGAGCGAACGGGCGAGGGATTTAATCACAGAAACGGTCGCGTATTTGTTTGAGCTGATCTTCCGCTCCGGGCGGCACGCGAGGCAATAAAGAATTACCGAGCAAAGTGAACATTAAACCTTATTTAGTGAGAAGCGGCGGTTGATTATGATCTTTATGGAAAGGAGACCGAAATCTACTCAGGCTCCGCTGGCGGTGATCCCTGCGACCGAAGCGTCGGCGTTACTCGAAAAGCCGCGACACGCGGATCAGCGACTCGTTTGCCGCGCGATCGGCTATCTGGGGTTGCTCACGCTGCTATTCATTCAGCCGCTGACTCGCCTGATGATCCATGCGATCGGGACCGAGCTACATTCGCACATCGTCCTAGTGCCGCTTATTTTCGCTTACTTGCTTTACCTCCGACGTGGCCAACTGCCAACCCGTGCCCGCCGCTCGAATGGGGGAGCGATGCTGCTGACGGTTACCGGTCTCGCGGCCTTGCTCGCTGGATTCGCGTTCCGCGCCAGCCTGAGTCTCAACGACGATCTCGGCCTGATGGCGCTCTCGTATGTCTGCATGGTTGCGGCAGGCGGCTTTTTCTTTTTCGGCACACGCTGGATGGCCGCAGCCGCTTTTCCGTTCGTGTTCCTCATCTTCATGGTGCCCTTGCCGGACGGCGCGGTGAACTGGCTCGAGACGGCTTCCAAGCTGGCCTCGGCGGACGCTACGGATTGGTTCTTCAACCTGACCGGCACCCCCGTGTTGCGAGATCGGACGGTGTTCCAACTGCCCGGCATGGTGATCGAGGTCGCGCAGGAATGCAGCGGAATTCGCTCGAGCTGGGTGCTCTTCATCACCAGCCTGCTGGCCTCGCATCTCTTCCTGAAAAGCCCGTGGCGGCAGGCGCTGCTAGTGGCGTTCGTGATCCCGCTGGGAATCCTGCGGAACGGGTTCCGGATTCTGGTCATTGGGTTGCTTTGTGTTCATGTCGGACCGCACATGATTGACAGCCCCATTCATCACCGGGGTGGCCCGTTCTTTTTCGCACTTTCGTTAATCCCTTTTTTCGCGTTTCTGTGGTGGCTGCGTCGGGGCGATGCCGGAGAAAAAGGGGCGGTCGCCGCGGCAGACGATGAGGTTCGATGAATAGGACGTCGCGTTGCCGGACTGGCGCTCCGTGTTTCGGGAGTGGCATCGCTGATATTCGGGGATTTGAATTCGCTTTGGCCAACGATTGCCTCAGACTGCGGCACTTTCATCCATCAATATGACTTTGAACTTTCAATCCGTCCCCCTCAGCATTTTTCGGGGGTTGGTTGCAATTGTCCTACTGGCCAGTGTGGGTTGCGTGGGGCCGTCCGTCGGAGGCACCCCGGAGGAGCCTGCCGCAGAGATTTCAAAAGCACTCGGTCCGGGTGATATCCTCAAGATATCGTTCCCCGGCACGCCGGAGCTGAATTCCTCTCCAAAAATTCGGTTGGACGGCAAGGTCAGCCTGCCTCTTATCGGGGAGGTCGAGGTGGCAGGCAAGACGGTGGAACAGTTGCACAAGGATCTCACCGACCGATACGCTTCGCAGTTGCAGAATAAGGAGGTGATCGTGGGTCTGGAGGCGAGCGCCGAGGCTGTTTATGTATCGGGTGCGGTCAACAAGCCGGGGAAGATCCTCCTCGACCGGCCAATGACTGCCCTCGATGCCATTATGGAATCAGGCGGGGTGAGCGAGTTTGGAAGTCTAAAAAAGGTGCATGTAGTCCGGGTGGTGAACGGCGAGCACAGAACTGAATACTTAAGCCTGTCGCCGATCCTGAGTGGAAAGACTACGAAGGCCTACTACCTCAAGGCGGGCGACGTGGTTTACGTTCCGAATTAGCCTGCGAGAACTTCCAGCCAGACGAAGGCTTCTTCCTGCGCCGGTTTTTGGATGCTGATAACTCCATCGGTTGGGCCATTCATTGCATCCCGTATGCCCGATCGTCCAATAGGAGATTTCGAGTGATTCTGTGGCGAGACAACCGGAACCCCCGTTTTCCGGCGCCGGTTGAATTTACTGAGTTACAATCCGGTAGAATCTCTGGTCCACCAACGCCGCGTCCGGGTCTGAGACCACCATGGTGCCGGTCGGGTTCGGCACATCCATCAGCAACGTCCAGTTCACCAGATCATCTGAGAATTCAATGCTCATCGCGGGTGTGTCTAATTGATTGCGCATCGCAGAGGTGTCTGTGAAATTCGCCGAGATGGTGAGGATGAACTGAACGCTGCCATCGGGCAGACGTTGCAGCGCGCTGATCGCTGCCGGAGGTTGGGGCGGTCCGGGCGGCGGTGTCAGGGCGGCGGTGAAGTTGATCTCGTTTGAGGGAAGGCTTTCCAGAGCGTCGGTGTTGTAGGCGGTCACGACGAAGAAATATGTGCTCCCGGGCGTCAGATCCGTTAGCGTGGTGGAGGTTACATTTCCAGGGTCGATGGTGTCCGTGTAATTCCGGCTGGAAGTTCCATAACGAACTATGTAGCCCGCAATATCGGGCTCGAAATTGGGATCCCAAGCAAGAGTCACGCTCTCACCGGCCTGCGCGAGGCAGAATGAGGAAAAGGAAAGCAGTAGCGGGAGCAGCTCTCGAAAGAGCGCTCGTCGAATGGGGAGGCAGAAGCTCACATTAGAATATCGAATATCGCACCGTTTTTGCGTCCATCAATTGGGCTGGGTCAGAGGGAGAAGATCGAAGCGACCGGTTGTTTTCAGGCCTCGGAAATACCCCGCGCCAGCACCCCGCTTCTGGAAGATCACTCCTCGAATCGCATGCGGTTTTCCGTCGGCGGGATGGAGCAACGAGCCGGTAATGCGACCGCTTGTCGGGTTGATGGAAATCCTCAAGCGCTCGTCGCCTGTGCTCAGAAGTTTGCCGGACATTACCGTCGGAGTGGAGAGAGGACAGGTCAGCACCGCGGAAAGATCACCGCTGCTCAGAATCGCCGCGAGCGGTGTCGCAATCCTAGCTTGCGCCCCCTGCGCAGGCGACGCCTTTAGAAAGCGCGACAACTGGGCTGAAACCATCCCTTCAAACCCGTCCCTGTAAAACGGCGCTTTTGCCTGCGGCGGCTTCAGCCAGAGGAGCTGGCCGTCCCCATCACTGATGCCGGGGGTGTCGTGCACGGAAATATCGCCTGCGAGAAACCCTTTCGCGGCATGATACAAGAGAGTGTGAAGAGTGAAATGCCCGTCGGCTTTCAACGTCGAAACCGCCGAGAAGGCCTGCGCGTCGGCGAGTTGCCCGGCGAGACGGACGGACCCGTTCTTGCCGATCACGAGATTGGCAAAGCCGCTGGCATCGGGAAGGTCGCCCGAGGCGGGTGACGGTTCACCCCCTGCGGAAAATGGGCTGCCCAGCGTGATCGTGTAGGTCCCCGCCTGCAGCGCCGCATTGGCCCTCGAAAACGTGGCCGTCGTAAGGCTGATAGTGGCCACGCTCAATCCGTCGCCAAAGACCGCCGAAATCGAATTTCCATCCAGACCCACTTGCAGCGCAAGCGTCCAAGACGGCTGACTTCGGAAGAGCACAGTCGCCGTTCCGTCAGGGGAAAGCTTACCCCGGACCGTAGTAATCGATCCTCCTACCATGATGCGTCCCGAGAAAAGCCCCCCCTTGGAAACGAGAAGCTCAAGTGACGCGTTCAACCCGGTGCTTCCCGGAACATTCTGGAAGTTGGCACCACTGAAGCGACCCTTGACCTTTGGCGGAACCGCCGGGGGAGTTTGGAGCGAGACCTCGTTCGACAACAGGCTTTCAAGACCTGCGGTGTTGTAGGCGGTCACTGCGAAAAAATACGTGCTGCCTGCTTTCAAATTTGAGACGGAGGCGACAGTCGTGTTCTCAACGTCGATTACGTCCGAATAATCGCCGCTGGCGTTCCCGTAATAGAGCCGATAGCCGGCGATGTCCGCGTCGGGGCTGGCGTCCCATGCGAGGCTGACGTTTTCCGAGGCGGTCGAATGCGTGGCCGCACCCAGAATCAGCAGGATGCAGATGCCGGCAGCGAACGCTCGCCACGTCCGGTTGCATTTCTGGAGATAATTCTTCACCCTTCCCGTAAGAGCAGCCGCGATACCCGACGATGAAAATTGTCGAGTTTGCCGTTTTCCCTTTGTGGCGACGCCGAAAACTGTGGGCATTGAGAGGGCGCGGATCCGGCTCGCTCAACTTGGTCTGACTGAGGACTCGCAGAAAACTACGTCGTCCGTGTATCGTTCGCACAGGACCGTGACCGGCTCGTCTTGACGATGTCCAGACGCCGGTTCAGGCAGTAGATTTTTCCTGCCACACTCTTCCTTTAGTTGATGAATTCGAATTCCCTCGTCGCCTTCTTAGCAGCGACTTTCAGTGGCACCTTGGCCGCTGCCTTGATCATCCGCCGGAGGCACTCGATCGCCAGTTGGTGTTTCATCGCCGGGATTGGGACACTGGCGCTGGAAAGCGCGTTAAGCGGCCTGAGCATGCAGACTGAACTGCCCGCCAACGTCGATTACTGGCAGACGCTCGCCTTGGTGATGGGATCGCTAATGCCCGGTCTCTGGCTGTGCTTCAGCCTCACCTATTCGCGTGGGAACTACGCGGAATTCCTGGTCAAGTGGCGGTTCGTTCTCATCGTGGTTTTCCTCCTCCCAATTGGATTATCGCTCGGCTTTTGGAACGAGCTGATTGCGGTTTTGCCCCTCACCGCCCCGGCGCACGGGTGGTGGCTTAAGATCGGGATGCCGGCGAAAGCCTTGCACGTGCTGCTCTTGATCGCCACGGTGCTCGTTCTAGTCAATCTCGAAGGCACTTTCCGCTCGGCTGTAGGGATGATGCGCTGGCGGATCAAGTTTGTGATTCTCGGGCTTGGCGTGGTTTTTGCCGCCAGAATCTACACGCGGAGCCAGGCGCTGCTCTTTTCGGGAAATACGCTCGATTTGACGGTGGTCGATTCATGCGGGCTGCTCATCGGGTGCGCGATGATTGCCGTTGCCTACGCCCGAGGGGGGTTGGCGAATATCGTGGACGTCTATCCGTCACGAGCCGTGTTGCAGAGTTCCGTCACGGTGATCCTGGTCGGCGCTTATTTGACGATCGTCGGGGTGCTGGCGCAGGTGATCGGCGAGTTCGGAGGGGGGGCGGCAAGCTTCCCGGCCCAAGCGTTCGTGCTCCTTTTGGCGGTGGCGCTGCTAGGCGTGCTCCTTTTGTCCGATCGTCTCCGGCAGAGGACTCGGCGATTCGTGAGTCTCCATCTGCGCAGGCCGGAGCACGATTACCGCAAGGTTTGGACGGAATTTACGCGGGGGCTTTCCAATGTCGCGAACGAATCCGACCTTTGCGCCGCAGCCGCGAAATCGATTTCAAATACGTTCGACGTCTTGTCCGTCACCATCTGGTTGGTCGATGACCAGAAAGATCGGCTAGTCCTCGGGGCCACCACGTCTCAATTTCGGCGCGCAGCCGCCGAAACCGCGACGGGTCTGGCGGAGTGCTCCTCGATTCTCGGCGGGTTGCGGAAGCACCTCGAACCGTTCGACTTGGAGAAGACGAAGGAGGACTGGGGAGGAGCGTTGAGAGAGGCGTGCCCGACTCAATTTCCACATGGCGGGAATCGCCTCGCTGTGCCGCTCGTGGCGGGAAACCGACATCTGGGCTGCGCAGTGCTTGCGGATCGAGTCAATGGTCTGCGGTATAGCGCGGAGGAAGCGGACCTGCTGAAGTGCATCGGAGAACAGGTGGCTGCGTCCATCCTGAACCTGCGGCTCACGAAAGAGCTAATGGCAGGAAAAGAGCTTGAGGCCTTTCAGACGATGTCAGCGTTCTTCGTGCATGACCTGAAAAATGCCGCATCCAGCCTCAGCCTCATGCTGCAGAATTTGCCGGTGCATTTCAATGACCCCACGTTCCGGGAGGATGCCCTGCGCGGAATTGCCGCGACAGTGGGCCGTATCAACCATCTCATCGAACGCCTGAGCGCATTACGTCGCAAACTCGAGGTCAGTCCCGTCGAATCGGACCTGAATCAACTGGTCGCCGAGACACTAAACAGCTTGAACGGCATGCCGGGTGTGGAATTCGTGCAAGATCTTCATCATCTACCCAATTTTCCCGCCGATCGGGAACTGCTACAAAGCGTCATCACCAATCTCCTTCTCAATGCCGGCGACGCTGTTGGCTCGGCAGGCCGGATCACGATCCAAACCCAACAGCGGGACGGCCTTGCTATTCTGTCCGTCTCCGATACGGGATGCGGAATGAGCGCGGCTTTCATGACAGACTCCCTTTTCCGTCCCTTTCAAACCACCAAGAAGAAAGGTCTCGGCATCGGCATGTTCCAATCCAAAATGATCGTTGAAGCGCACCGTGGCAGCATTCAGGTGGAGAGTGAATCCGGGAAAGGCACCACTTTTCGCGTCTTTCTGCCACTTCAACCGGAGGCCCTATGAAACCCACTTTGCTCATCGTGGACGATGACGAGGAAATCCGGACCCAGATGAAGTGGGCGCTTTGCCAGGACTACGAAATCGCCATGGCCGAAGACCGCGCCGGAGCTCTGAAAGCCTTCCAAGCCAGACAGCCTGCGGTGACCATGCTGGATCTGGGCTTGCCACCCAATCCAAATTCCCCCGACGAGGGACTGGCGGTCCTTTCCGCCATCCTGGAGATGGACAAGGATGCGAAGGTCATCATCGTTTCTGGACAGGCCGAAAAAAAGAACGCACTCCGCGCGGTGGGCGCCGGTGCTTACGATGTGCTCGGCAAGCCGGTGGAGATTGAGGAGGTGAAACTTCTGCTTCGTCGGTGCTTTTATGTCGCAGAACTCGAGCGGGAGTATCACGACATGCAGCGGTCTGCCGGCCCCGATTCCTTCGAGGGAATTCTGGGAAGCAGTGCGCAAATGCGAGGCGTATTCGCCCTGCTTCGCAAAGTGGCACCCACCAGCGCCCCGGTGCTCCTACTTGGCGAAAGCGGGACGGGCAAGGAACTGGCCGCGCTGGCCATTCATCGGCGCAGCAGCCGCAAGGACGCGCCGTTTGTCCCGATCAATTGCAACGCCATCCCGGAAAACCTCCTCGAAAGCGAGCTTTTCGGCCATGAAAAGGGCTCCTTCACCGGCGCGCACGCATCCCGCCAGGGGCTCGTGGAAAGCGCCGAGGGCGGCACCCTTTTCCTCGATGAGATCGGCGAGTTGCCCGCGGTGATTCAGGTGAAGATGCTCCGCTTCCTCCAGGAGCGCACCTTCCAGCGGGTCGGAGGACGCAAGGATCTCAAAAGCGATGCCCGGATCGTAGCGGCCACCAACGCGGATTTGAAGCAGTTGATGTCGGAGGGGAAGTTTCGTGAGGACTTGTTTTTCCGGCTGTCGGTCGTCGCGATCCTCCTGCCGCCCCTCCGCGAACGCGGGGACGACATTGGGCTTCTCGCGAACGAGTTCCTGCAACGATTCGCCACGCAAAACGGCAAAAAGGCGCTCAGCTTCGCCCCGGACACGTTACGAGCGATCAATCTCCATCCGTGGCCAGGAAACATCCGCGAGTTGCAGAACGCGATCCAGCGGGCGGTGATCATGGCGGAAGGAAAACGCATCACGATCGAGGACATGGAATTGAACGCCGCCCTTGGAGTAGTGCCCGCGGCGACGCTCAAGGAAGCGCGGGAAGCTGTGGAGCGCGAAATGGTCAAACAGGCTTTGAAACGCCATGCGGGCAAAATTACCCCTGCGGCGGCAGAGCTCGGGATCAGCCGGCCGACTTTTTATGAATTGATGGAAAAGCTGGGGATCAAGAAGCGGGAGGATGATCGGGACTGAGCACCGGCGGTAATGCACCCTTTTTAAGAGAGGCGTGAATTCTCTGTAAGAGCGACTGAACCGCTGCGGAGCGAAGGCGGATTGATCACACCCAATTCGAAGCATTTCAGGATGACGGCCACTTCTGTGTACTTGAGACTTATCGGCGCCCTCCGAGGACGCCTTTTTCAGGCCCGCGGAAGCGTGAGATTTGATCTGGAAGTCAGCCGCAAGCCGCTTATTGCGTCGGATTTTGGCGCGTCGCGGCGCGCACCACATCGTCTCCGCCCCGATGGGATCAACAGGCTTAGAAACCCGGACGGGCTAAGGAATTGACGGAAATCCAAACTACTGTCGGCGTTTTTTACACTTTCTTGTTAGAGGCGACCCACCGCACGAAAATGAATAAAAAATTTCGAAAATTGTTAATATCTGGTTTTGAGACAGTTACGATTTTTAAAAACATCAGGAGGCGCGTGAAAAAACGAGGGTGGCATGCGAGGTGCTAAAACTCAAAATGCCGGATCTGCAAGGCGCTCAAAGGAACAAACTGAAAACAACAAACTAAGATTAACAAAAGCATGAAAACATTCTACAAAATGGCAATGGTGATCGGGGCTCTCACGCTGTGTGCATCCGAATCTCAGGCAGTACCAATTTACGGAGAAGTCATTTTTACTGGCACCGGGACGATGAAGTTGGGTGCAGCAGACTCAACTGCGGCTTTGGGGGACGGGATTACTTTCACGAACCCTGTCGTAGTCCAAACTGCGATCTCCACTGGGAGCTACGATAGTATCAGCTTGGGAACAACTGCGACGTTCACCAACTTGGTCGGAGGGTCGGCGATCGGTGTCGTGAGTACCGTCGGTCCGTTGGCGGTCAGCCCATTTTGGACATTCATAGATGGCGGCACCACATATTCGTTCGAGTTGACGTCGGTGACCATGAACATGCTCTCGGGCAGTCAGCGAGTCGTCGAAGGACAAGGAATTGCCAGTATTTCTGGTGGTAGCTACACTCCCACCTTTGGGACTTGGCAGTTGAGCACTTCAGGATCTAGCTCAAGAATTTCGTTCTCATCAGCCACGTCCGTTCCCGATGGCGGGTCTACCGTTGCCTTGCTGGGCATGACGGTGGTGGGGTTGGGAGTTTTGCGCCGGAAGTTGGCAATGGCTTAAGTAATTGATTTCAAAATAATGTTGACCGGGCAGAGGACGGAGTCCTCTGCCCGGTTTGTTTGTTGATGGATGGTCTCATTGCGCTCGGAAAAGGCATCATGGTTCGGCTCGGGGATTGATCGACGCTCTCTGCCGCGTCGCGGTTGCGTCGCGCACAAGCTTGATGGAGGATCGCTGAGCACTCTGCGGTGTAGCCGAGGCATAACCTCTCACAGCGGAGCTTGACGAAACCCACGCTCCAGAATTACTCCAAACCCGTCAGAAGCGGGTATCCTTCGCTCTGCTTCTCAATGGACTTTGGGAAAACCTTGGCTTCCATGAAGGTGCCTGCCAAATGAATCAAATCATGAAATCGCCGATGTCTTTCTCGAACCGGAGCCGCTGCATTTTCCTGATCCTGCTTTCCGCCGCCTTGCTCATCGCCACGGGTTGCTCGAAGCAATCGAAGGTCGATCGCTATCTGAAAAGTGCCAATGGATACTTCGAGGCAAAAGATTTTCAGAAGGGGGAGATCGAATACCTCAACGCTCTGAAACTGGATCGCGCCAATCTCGAGGCCGTCAAACATCTTGCGACGATTTATTTCGACGCGGGCAAGATCGAGCAGGCTCTTCCCTATCTTCTCGGTGTTCGCGAACTGGACAAGAACGACCTCGGAGTGCGCCTCAAGCTGGCACAGATTTTCCTCTCGGCCGGGCGGCTGCCGGATGCGCGCAAGGAGGCAATTGAGATCCTCGATCGAGACCCCAAGAATGACGAAGCCATCACCCTTTTGGCCGACAGTTCCGTCACGCCGGCCGATCATTCCGACACGCTGCAACGCCTGACGAAGCTCGAGGCCCAGGCCGCCGACCGTGCGGCCTGGCATCTGGCCATGGCGGGCATCTCGCTCCGCAAGAACGATTTGCCGGCCGCAGAGGCATCCTTGGGGAAAGCCCTCTCCCTGGAGCCGCAGTCCAGCCAGGTCCATGTTGCATGGGCCTTGGTGTATTGGATGAAAAAGGATCTCGAGAAGGCCGACCAATTTTTCCAAAAAGCTGCGCAGCTGGCGCCGCTCAATGCCGCGGTTTGCCTGCGCCGCGCGGAGTTCAAGATCAACACGGGGTCCCCGAAAGAAGGCCGGGAAATCCTCGAGCAATTCACCGTGAAAGTCCCGGATTCGACTCCGGTCTGGCTTTACCTTGCTCGGCTGGAGTTCGACGGTCAGAAATTCCCAGAATGCACCAAAATTGTCGACCGCATCCTCGCCAAGGACCCGGGGAACTATCAGGCCCGGGTTCTCCACTCCAGCCTGACGCGGGTGCAAGGCAAGCCGGAGGATGCACTTAAGGAGGCGGAGGAACTGAAGCGCGTTTATGAAGGCTCCGCGGAAGTGACATTTGATTTGGCGCTGGCCTACCTAAAAAATCGAGACCCTGCCAAAGCTGCGTCAAGTGTGCAGGAGAGCCTTAAGTTGAACCCGAATTTAACCCAGGCGGCTCTGCTCCAGGCTGAGCTTCTTGTCCAGAAGGGGGATTCGGCCACGGCCCTTCCTCTCCTCCAATCTCTCGTGTTAAAGCATCCGGAAATCACCCGCGCCCAGTTGCTCCTCGGCGGCGCCTACACGTCCCAGGGAAGACTGGATGAAGCCCTGAAGCTTTACACAGCCATGGAAGAGAAGTTCCCCAAGGTTCCGGACGTACCCTTCCTCATCGGGATGACTCTCCGCCAGCAACCGGGTGGCAAAGGGAATGCCGAAGCGCGGAAAGCCTTCGACCGGGCTGCCGTTCTGTCCCCCAACGACCTCCTTGTCACCTACCAGTTGGTGGACCTGGACCTCATCGACAAAGCCTATCCGACCGCGATGGATCGCGTTCACGCTCTCCTTGAGAAGATGCCGAAGTCGGGCGGTGCCAAGATCATTGAGGCGAGGATTTTCATGGCCCAAAACAACCTCAAGGACGCGGAGGCCGCATTGAAGCAGTCGCTCGAGTGGGAGCCAAGCCGCAGCACCGCCTACGACCTCCTGACCCAGATCTACCTCGTCAGCAATCGGGTGCCCGAGGCGATGGCCAACATGGAGGAGACGCTGAAGGTACAGCCGAATAACGTCCCGGTGATGATGCAGATGGCGGTCATGCTCGAGAAGCAGGGCGACACAAAAAAGGCCCTCACCAGCTATGAAGGGCTGCTCAAGATCGCTCCCGATTTTGTTCCTGCGTTGAACAATTTGGCCTTCCTCCTCTGCGACAAACTGGGCAAGCCCGACGAGGCGCTTCCCCTTGCCAGCAAGGCCCGAGAGTTGGCTCCGCAGGCGCCGTCCATCGCCGATACACTTGGCTGGGTTTATTTTCGCCAGCATGAATATCCCCGAGCGCTGGCCCTGTTGCAGGAATGCGCGCCCAAACTTCCCGAGGAACCCGAAGTCCAATTCCACCTGGGCATGGCCTATTTCATGATGGGTCAGGAGGAGCCCGCCCGCCTGGCGTTTCAGCGCGCGTTGGAGCGCAAACAGGATTTTCCGGGGCGCGACCAAGCCGAGAAGCGGCTGGCTCTGCTCGACCTCGATCCGAACGCAGCGGACCCGGCGGCGATCGCCAGCCTGCAGGAGTGGATCCACCAGCGACCGGACGACCTTCCCGCCTTCCTTCGGCTCGGACGGACTTACGAGAGCACCGGGGCTCCTGACAAGGCCCGGCAGGCCTACGAGGACGCCAGAAAAATCAACCCCAGCAGCGTCCCGGTTCTCTTTGCTCTGGCCCGTCTTTACTCCTCCAGCCTCAAGAACCCACAGCAGGCCTTCGCGCTCGCCACGGAAGCCAGAAAACTGGCCCCTGCGGACGCCGACGTCGCACATATTCTGGGGACTCTTGCATATCAGAGTGGCGACAACGCCAGAGCCGCCGACCTGTTACAGGAGGCTGCTCGAAAACAGTCCGCCAACCCGGACGTCCTGTTCGAGCTGGCGCGTGCCGTTTACGCTGTTGGCCGTGTGGACGACGCCGAGGAGAACATGCGCCGCGCCGTGCAGACTGGCGGTCTGAAAGGCGGACCCGCTCAGGAAGCGCAGTCCTTTCTCGCCATGCTTGATCTCGCCAAAACCCCCGGGAAACGATTGGCTGCGGAAGCTGAAGTGCAAAAGGAGCTTGCCGCCCGGCCGGACTTCCTGCCCGCCCTCATGGTCGCTGCGCTCATCCACGAGCAGCTTGGCCACGCTCCGGAAGCAAAGGAGGCTTTCGAGAAAATCCTAGCAACAAATCCCCAGTTTGCTCCCGCCCGAAAACAACTCGCCGCAATTTACACCGATCAAGGCGATCAGCAGAAAGCCCAGGAGCAAGCGTCGAAAGCCCGCGAGACGCTTCCCGACGACCCCGAGCTGACCAAAATTCTGGGAAAGATCGCTTATCGGCGCGGGGACTTTCCCGGGGCAATCCTCTTTCTCCGCGAAAGCAGCCTGAAACGCCCCGACGATGGCGAGCTCTTTTACTTCCTTGGCATGGCCCAAAGCCAGGGGAAGGCAAACGAGGAAAGCAAGGTCGCCTTGCAACGGGCCCTGACTCTGAGCCCCACCGCGCCTTTCGCCCCGGAGGCAAAGAAAGTCCTCGCCGAACTCGAGAAGTGATCGCCCTTGCGCGAATGGTAAAGTGGAGACGGCCCTTTTACGGCGCACATCCTCCACCGGCTCCGCATCCTGAACGATGAAGGCGAGGCAACTCAAGCTCCAGCCGTGGCCGCGCAGATATTCAGCGATCACTTCCCAGCTCTTCACTGGCGTATAGCCGCCGCCCGCGGGCGGTTGGTGTCGCGCAACGGCCTGGTCGGTGGCCTTGAGGCGCCGCCACCGACGCGGTTCGGCTGTTGCATCCAAGTCCCGCTACAAGCCGATCTGATCGGCGGCAACTCTTCCGCTTTAAGCCAGTCGGCGAGAGGGTCGCCGAGATCCGTCAGCGACGGGCGGAAAGATCGTTGATTTCGCGCACCAACGACGATCCATTGTTGTGCAAATCGATGTATGAACGTCGAATGGAGCAGGCGGCTCGGGCGATCGTCCGGCGCCCATCTTTGCCACAACTCAACGACTCCCTGGGGCGGCTCAACGCGCGAACTGCGTCGGATGATTTTACAGTTTTAGGCTTTTCAAATACGCCAGCAACCTCCACGAGTTTTTTTTATTTTCTACAAACACCTCATGAATAGTGTGTTCTGCTTATTTTTCAAGAGCTCGTCCAGTGAGTGGCACGGATACCGCTTTCAATCAATTCGTCAATGAAGCCGCAGCCTTGGCAGAGCGGATTCTAAATCAAACACCAAACGATCAAATTAAACGAATATGAAAATGAACAAGACACTCTTGGGCGGGCTGGCGACCGTCGCTCTGATGGCCGTCTCGGCTTCAAGTGCGTTCGCAGTCAGCACAGTAGCTCTCTCGCCGGGCAACTATCAGTCAGGGATCGGTGGCGAGTTCACGGCGACCGTCAGCGACGGGAGCCTTAGTGCTTACACCACAAGCTACAGCTCTCTGGTGACCGGTATTGCTTCGGCCTCAAACACCAATACGTTCCAAACGTTCTGCATCGAATACAACGAGCACTTCAGCTATGGAAGTGCTTATGATTACCAAATCAGTTCTGCAGCCATCATGGGGGGGACGAGCACCCAAGATCCGGTCTCCGTCGGAACCGGCTGGCTCTACAGCCAGTTTGCAAAGGGTACATTGGCAGGGTATAACTACAGCGGCACTCAAGCCGTACGGCAACTCTCCGCGGCCGCACTTCAAAATGCCATTTGGTGGCTCGAGGGTGAAATATCCACGGATCAATCAAGCAACTCCTTCATCACGACTGCGCAGGCCGCCCTCGGCATCGCTTCCACCGTTCCAAATCCGAGCCCCGGACAGGGGGGGACTGGCCTTGCATTAAATTCGTATAACGGAAATACGGCGGCTACCTACGGAGTTTATGCGTTGAACCTCGGGCCTTTCTCCGGCCAGACTCGCTCAACTCAGGATCAATTGATCTACAAGACTACTGCCAATACCGATGTTCCCGATGGTGGTGCGACAATTCTGATGCTTGGCATGGCCATTGCAGGCGTGGGTGCTGCCCGCCGTTACCTTCACTAGCGCTTCGCAGGACCACCATTACTTAGCAAGGAAGGGCGGGGCATTTGCCCCGCCCTTTTTTTGCGTTGAATCTTCCCTCCTCTCAGAACATAAAGCGCCTCCCGAAAACGTTTCCTCCTCAAAAGAGGCGCGCTTCGAAGCGAATTCCCGCCACAAATGAACATCTTAACCCGTCGAGTCATGTTGGGTCTAATGGTCGCGGCAGGCGGCGCATTGATCTTTTTCGGGCTTTCGAAAGAGAGGGAAGATCGGCTGGGACGAGGAGTGAGGCGGCTCGCGGAAGAAGGTCCGCACGGAGAGACGGTCGTACAGGCGGCCTCAGAGTCTGTTCCGCCGCCGGAAAAAATTTCCCGCTCTGCCCCTTCGGAGAAAGGGGGTTTGAAAGGACCGGTTCAATTGGAAGCAAAAGAGGATTTCGGGACCTTTCGCGAATTTTCCGATTGGGTTAAATCCTACGGTGCCGCGGAGGAACCGACGGCGCGGGAAGCATTGCTGGCCCGCGGCGAAGCGCTCGCCAAAAGTCGGCGCCGAGTTCTGAAGGAACTAATCAAAGTGGACCCCAAACAGGCACTGGCGCTTGCCTTGCCCGAGCCGATGCGACGCCCGTTGCCGGGAATAATCCAGCGCCAATTGGAGAAGCAGATCAACGACCGAGGCAACTATCGGGTGGCGATCACCTGTAGCTTCGACGAGAAGAAACACGAGGACGAAGTGTCGCGGCAGGTGACGATCGGCGATCGGAGATATGAGGCTTTTGTCTATGGCCGGCGGCTTCATCAAGTTTCAAAGGAAAATGTTCCCCTGCAGGGCATCGCCATCGATAACTCGTTCGCTGTTCAGGAAGATGAGCGTCCGCCTGGACCGTCGGCGGGCGATGTCGGTGGGGGAACCGGAGACCAGCAGCAGTTGCCTGTGGCGGACAACAGCTACACGCAGGGCACCAAGCGGCTGCTGTTTATTCGCGTCGCGTTTCCGGATGATCCTTCGGAGCCCATCACCGAAGCAGGCGCGATCCATCTGATGAATCAGGTGAATCAAGTCTATGTGGGCTATTCCTACAACACGACGTCAATCATCAGCGATGTGACACCCTTGCTAATGCTACCGCAGGCGAAGACCTACTACAGCGGGCAATCTGTCCTGACACTGCAGGCGGATGCCAGAGCCGCGGCCCTCGGCGTCGGCTTCGACACCGCCAACTACGACTTTGACATCGTGCGAAATAACCCGATCCCGGGATCCACATTCGCCTTTGCCGGGCAAGCCTCGATTGGCGGCAAGGGGTTGGTGTTGCAAAACTCGCTGCTCTATGTGGTCGTTCATGAGCTCGGCCACAATTACGGGTTGTGGCATGCGAACTTTTGGAACGCCAGTGGGGACAGCATCATCGGTCCGGGCAGCACGGCCGAGTACGGAAATACTTTCGACACGATGGGTTCCCAAAATTCTGATCCCGCAAGTCACCCCTTCAATGCGGAGTTCAAGTATCACCTGCAGTGGCTGCCTGGCTCGTTCGTCCGAACCGTAACGAGTTCCGGCAACTATCGGATTTTTGCGTACGATGTTCCGAATCTGATTGGCGGTCAGAGGTATGCGCTACGAATCAAAAAGGATTACGCGCGGGAATATTGGGGAGAGTTTCACCAGAATCTGGCTGGCAATCCATGGACCCAGAACGGCATCCTCCTAAACTGGTCTCCGTTCAGCACATTCGTCGGGAACAGCCTGGGCGGGACAGTGCTCTTGGATTCCACGGCCGGGACCCCAAGCTCGAACAACGGCAAAGACGATGCCCCAGTCGTCATTGGCCACACCTTTTCTGACGTCGCCGCAGGCATCCATATCACACCCCTTGCCACGGGAGTGCTTGGCTCGGACAAATGGATCGATGTGCAGGTGAACCTCGGCGACTTTCCAAGTAACGCTACACCGACGTTAGCGGTTGCCGCCGATCAGACAAGTGTCGCGCCCGGTACCACCGTCAGTTTCACGGCCACCGCAGCGGATGGAAACGGCGATCTGCTGGCCTATTACTGGGATTTTGGCGACCAGACTTTCGGCTCGAACGCCCCGACAGTGAGCAAGAGCTGGAGTTCGCCAGGAGAATACGTCGTTCGCTGCGCGGTCAGCGATATGAAAGGCGGTGTGACGAGCCGGAGTTTGGTGATCACGGTGGGATCCACAGGAACTTTTCGTGTCAGTGGTCAGGTTGTCGTCAACGGACAGCCACTCGAGGGTGTGCGGATTTACAACGGCCTCAGCGGCGCGGCCTATCGCGGAGTGTACACCGATGGCTCCGGGAACTACACGCTCGCGAATTTGCCGGCGGGCAGCTTCAACCTGTTCGCGGTCAAAAACGGATATACAATCGCTGCCTCCGGCTTTAGCAATCCGGTCTTCGTGGGACCGGATCTGAGCAGTCAAAACTGGATTGCCACGGCGCAACCGGTTTTGAGCATCATTGCCGTCGACGCCTCAGCTTCGGAAGTGGGCCTTGATCCAGGCGCGCTGACTGTTAGCCGGTCAGGCTCGCTGGCATCCCCCGTGACGATGAGATTTAATCTCTCCGGAGGGGCGACCTATCTGACGGACTACTCCCTCACGCCAACTCCGGCGATGACCTCGTCGCTCGAGTTGACGATACCGGCCGGCGTGGCTTCCACGAACATCGTCCTGACGCCGCTCAGCGATTCGTTAGCCGAGGGGCCGGAAGATGCCACCTTGACCATCTTCGAAGATCCCGCTTACTCGATTGGGTCGTTCTCTGAGGCGACCATCACCATCGCGGACAGCCAGGCAGCAACGCCGCCCGTTGTGAAAGTCTTTGCGCTGGATGACTCTGCTCCCGAATCCGGAAATGACGGCGGACTTTTTTCGTTTACGCGGAGCAACGTCGGTACAGGAGCTCTGACGATCCACTACTCAGTAAGCGGCAGCGCGACCGGCGGGGTCGATTACTCGACGCTGAGCGGCATCGCAACCATTCCAGCCGGCCAAACTCACGTAGAGGTTTCTTTCAACGCCATTGATGACGCAGACGTGGAGGGAAATGAAACAGTCATCGTGACCACGACTGCTAACGCGGCTTACACCGTAGGGAATCCGGCTTCGGCGACGGCCACCATTGTGGACGACGATCCCCCCACCGTTACGATCGTTGGCACCGAGAATATCGCGACGGAAGGAGGCAATCCGGGCACATTCACGGTCACGCGCAACGGTAGCCTCGCTGCTAACTTGAAAGTGTATTACACCATGAGCGGGAGCGCGACCCCGGGGACGGATTATTCTGCCCTTTCTGGTGCCCTCATCATCCTCGCCGGTCAGGTTAGCGCCGACATTCCAGTCTCGCCGCTCAACGACAACCTCGTGGAAGGCACAGAAACCGCCGTCGCCACGCTTTTGAGTAACCCTGGCTACAATGTCGGAAACCCGGGGTCGGCACTGGTGTCGATTTCCGACGATGACGTTCCCAGCATTACCCTCACCGCTTCCGACCCTAATGCCTCCGAAGCTGGGCCGGACACGGGAACATTCATGTTCAGCCGGAGCGGAAGCACCGCCGATCCGCTCATAGTTTATTTCACTGTCAACGGCTCGGCGATCAACGGTGCTGACTACCTTCCGATCGGCAACAGTATCGTTATCCCAGCCGGTTCAGCCAGCGCTGCACTGACCGTCACACCCATTGACGACGCCATCAAGGAGAACAGCGAGACGGTGGTGATCACCTTGACGCCCTCCGCAACTTCCACGTACTCGGCGGCCACGATAACTCCACAGACCGTAACCATTTCAGACGATGATAACGGCGGTCTAGTGGGGGTTGGCTTTGCCAGCGCTACGTCCAGCGGTCGGGAAGACGAATTTATTATTACGGTCACGGTGTCTCTTAGTGCCGCTTCTTCGGTCCCTGTCACTGTGAGCTACGCTTTTGGAGGCGGAACAGCCACCCGCCCGGCGGACTACGACTATGACCCACCTCAACCGCTCTACTTTTCCCCTGGGACGGTGACTCAAAGCATTTTTGTGTTGGTGAAGGATGATACCCTCGTGGAACCCGCCGAGACCATAATGATCACCCTGAACAGTCCGGTCAATGCGGTGCTGGACGCTTTCAGGACCCACACCCACACAATTCTCGATAACGACTCGGGTGGGATCGTAAGCGTCACCGCCACCGATGCCAGTGCGTCCGAGGCCGGACCGAACACCGGCACCTTCCGCATTTCGCGGTCGGGTGCGACAATCGATAATCTGACCGTGAATTTTCAGGTGACCGGATCGGCAAGCAGCCCGAGCGATTACGGGGCTTTGGGCAATTCTGTGGTGATCCCTGCAGGCCAGAGCTATGTGGACTTGGTGGTGACCCCGGTCGATGATCAAACGCCGGAGCCTATGGAAACCGTGGTCCTCACGCTCACCAGCGCGTCCGGGGCGACCATTGGCAGCACCAACAGCGCCACTGTATTCATTGCGGATAATGACGATAGTTCTTCTATCCCGGTCGTGAGTGTGGTGGCCAGCGCTCCGAGCGCCTCGGAGGTGGGTCCGGTTCCTGGCACGTTCACGATGATGCGCAATGGAAATACAATCGCGGACCTCACCGTCAATTACACGATTTCCGGGACGGCAACCAATGGCTCGGACTATGCGAGTATCGGCACCACAACGACGATTCCCGCCGGTTCTTCTACCGCCACCATCACGATTACGCCAATCCCGGATGCAATCGCAGAACCGGATGAAAATGTCGTGCTCACCCTGACCGTCGGCGGCACCTACAGGGCTGCCCCGGCGGCGAGCAGCGCGACGGTGACCATTGGCAACGGTCCGCCTCCGGTCAACGTGGGATTCACCGCGACGGCTTCGGCGGTGAGTGAGAACATCTCGCCTGCTTTCATTTCAGTGTCGCTGAGCGCGTCCTATCCGGCACCGGTCACCGTGCATTACGCTCCGACCGGCGGGACGGCGATGGGAGGCGGAGTGGATTACACACTTGCGCCGGGCACTCTCACGTTCGCCCCGGGCGAGACCGTGAAGTTCATTCCGATCACGATCATCAAAGACGCGCTCACCGAACCGAATAAGACGGTCGTTGTCACGCTGGACAGCCCCACCGCCGCCACCCTGGGCACGAGCACATTCACTCTGACGATTGTCGATGGCGCGACGGTTACTTGGGATGCGGACGCGGGCATTGCGGGGCCTCAGGACGGCGGCGGGGTCTGGGACACGCTCGGCAACCCGTGGCTCCGTGCGGGTGCGAACACGCCGTTCGTGAACGGCGATCTCGTTACCTTTGGAGCAGGAAACGGTGTGGCGGGAACGGCGACTATCACAGGCGCGAATCTCGTGGCGGATGGGATCCGCTTCAATCCCGCAGGGAGCGGCACCTACAGCATCGCAACTTCGGCGGGCGAGACGCTCACGATTCTCGGTGACGGGATCACCTCGAATGAATCTGCCACTCTGTTGCTGCGTACTGACATCAACGCTTCGCAAACATGGGCTGTCGCCGCTGGGAAGACATTGACCGCAGGCAGCACGACGCAGTTTGCGGGAGGATTCGATGCTGGCGAAACACTCGTCATTTCCGGCGCGGGGGTCGTCCGGGCCGTTGGGTCGAAAGTCCTGATCAGCGGCGGTGCCAGCAGCACAATCCGGATAGATGCCGATGCGACGCTGGAAATGAACAAAGGCTCGAACAGCAACGCGCTTTATCCTCGAAACGCCACAGATGACGCCGATGCCACGATCAACCTGAGCGGCACCGGCACGCTTCGACTCAATACTGTGGGCGGTAATCCCTATTTCGCCGGAACCGTGGCGTACACCACCTTCACCGGAACCATCGAGTGCGCGGGCGACGGCGGCCTCGTCGGGCAGCCCGGGACAAAATATCGCCTGCAAGTGGCCCCCGGCGTCGCCGCCGACTTGTCAGGCACGATCGGCAGCCCGGTGGGCATCGACGGGCTCACGGGCTCCGGCGCTTTGCTGCAAAACAACGGCGTCCCCGGTGCGGTGGCGCTGAACATCGGCGTGAACGGCACTGTGAGCGGCGGACTCGGCGGCACGGCGCAATGGGACGGCGCGATCACCACCGGCGGTGCCAACACGATCGATATCACCAAGCTGGGTGCCGGGACGCAGATCTTCAATGGCACCGACAATCGCATCAGCGGGGGCAGCATTACCACCGTCCACGAAGGCACTCTGCTCGTCACCAAACCGGTAGCGATTTCCGGCGCGGACGTGGCTGGAAGAATCACCGTGCAAATTAGTGCTACCCTGGCCGTGCGCGCCGGCGGCCCCGGCGAATGGGCCAGCGCGAATCTCGATTCAATTCTCGCTAGTGCTATTTTTGACGTGGGCTCGCAGCTTGGCATCGAGGTCACCGGCGGTAATGCGTTCACCCATCCCGATGCCATCGGCGGCAGCCTAGGTCTCATCAAACTCGGGACCGGAACCCTCACGCTGAACGGCCCACCCACCTACGCTGGTGCCACCACGGTTTCCGCCGGCACCCTGACCATCGCCAATGCCGGCCTTGCTGACAGCGCGGGGGTGAATCTTACCACGGGCGCCATTCTGAATCTCAATTTCGCCGGTACGGACACGATCGGCGAGCTGTCTATCGACGGAGTGCCTCAGTTCCGGGGCACCTGGGGCGGCCTTTCCTCGGGCGCCACCTTCAAAACCGCGTTGATTACCGGGACAGGCATCCTGAATGTCACCGCTGGCCCCCAGACAGCCTTCGACACTTGGGCCGGGGCCAATGGCCTCGACAATACTGCTGGCAAGGAATCCGCCTTTGACGCCGATCCCGACAGGGACGGACTGGCCAATGGCCTGGAGTGGATCCTTGGCGGCAACCCGCTCGTTTCAAACGCCGCCGTGCAGCCGCGGCTAAGCACGGATGACGACAACATTTATGTCGCCTTCACCCGTGACGACGCCTCCGAATCCACCACCGCGCTCGTCCTCCAGTGGGGCAGCAACCTTGCCGACTGGACCGACATTCCGATCGCAGCCGCCAGCTCCGGCCCGGATGCCCAAGGCATCATGGTGAGCGTCACCGAAAACGGCGCCGCGCCCGACACCGTGGTGGTCACCGTGCCGCTTAGCAACGCTGTCTCCGGCAAACTCTTTACCCGAATCAAAGCCACACTCCCGTGAGAGAACGGCTCACGATTTGACGCGATGATGGTCACGGCATCTCGACAAAGGTTTGCGAGGCCGCGATTCCGCCTTTTAACGCCGGACCCGTGAGTCTAGGAGGTTCCGTCACTGCGGGTCTGACTGGGCCGCGCTGATCCTGATGCAAACGGCTTCCAGCCCCGATACTGCCGCACTCAGATCCACCGCCTGCACCGTCAAACTCCGCCCAGTTCCTTCATTGCGCGCGCACGCTCTCCACTGCATCTGTCCGTCGCGATCGGTGTATGAAAACCAATTGAGGTTCCAGCCCTGCCCCCGCAGCCGTTCTACAACAGTCTGGCACTCCATCTTTCGCGATTCTCCTGCCCGGTTAGTCGCACCCTGGTGCATGACAGGGCGGTCTTGCGGCGTTTTGCAGCCTCCGTGCAGCTCTTTCCACTTAAAGACTCCATTCTTATCGTCGTCGACCGGCCGCGCTTCGTTGAAGGGGGCGCGGACCTCGGAGAAGTGGGGGGATGTTTCAGACATGCGGAAATCGATAACCATTATTTGTACCACAACCGCACGCACGCTGCAAAACAGCGCCATATGACGGCGCCAGAGGCCGCTTTGCCCGAATGCCAACCGAGCGAACAAGACCCAACAAGCGGAGCAGGACTCATTTCGCGCCGGTGACAGGGCGTACAGAATTACGTCCGGGACGCGTGCCGCTGAGGGAATTTACCAAGAGATCGTCGGGTGGTATTACAAAAACCTTAAATGTTCGGCGAGCGCCTTTCGAAACGTGCGTTAACATTGTTCGATACAACAAACTGTGGCGCAGCGTATTGCACATGCCACATTGGACTCCTCTGAGTTCGATTACGAAGAGATGGCATTAGATATGCTGTAGCAATTGTTCGAAATAGGCAGCGACTCGCTCCCCGCAAAAAATCTTATGCCGCATCGACGCCATCAGCCCGAGAGCCGGGAGAGCCGGATAAGCGCGCGCGTTATTCTGCAAGCGGATGGCGCCTGGCGGCGAGAACCTCGGGCGTCCTGAATTCCGCATGCACTTCGCGGCCGAGGAAATCCATGAGCACCCGGATGCGTTCCTTCCCGGAGAGGATCTGCGTGACGACGGCTTCGAGTCCTCGCAGCGGACCCTTGATGATCGTCACGCTGTCGCCTTCTTTGATCGTGCTCTCGATCACCGCGATGTGCAGGGGATTCGTCCTCAGGCGGAGCGCGGCGATGACGGCCGGATCAATCCTGGCGCATTTGCCGCCAAAGTGAAGGATGCTGCTGATCCCCATTGCCGAGCGCACCTCCCTGAATCGCTCGGAGAAGTGAAAATTCGCGAACAAGTAGCCGGGAAACATCGACTCTTCAAACCACTTTTTCCCGCGGGTGGTAGCGCGTTGAAAGCGGAGACGGGGAGAGAAGACTTCGATTCCCGGCATCTGGCGCAAATGCGCGGCGGCAATGTGTTCGTGTTTCGGCTGGCTCTTCAGGCAGAACCAGCCAATCTCAGCCGCTTGAACTTCTTCTTTTGTCACCTGTTCGTCAGGAGCTTTGACCGTGGGTGCGGTACTGGGGAGAAGAAGTCAACGATCATCTGCTCCGGTTTAACCGTTGGTTCGTCGGAGGGGCAAGTTCGGATTGCTCCGGTGTCGGCGGGCTTCTCGATTGCGGTGCAACGGGGCCTGCCATCCGGCGTTTCACAAGCCAATGAGGTGAGGGACGATGGATCGGATTTCCCCGCCTGCCACAGACCCGGCTTCGGCGGGTCGAAGCGTTCCGAAATAATTCGCGGGTCATGCGCTCCGAATTAGGATTAATCCTGCTCGGAGAGGAAGGGGCCGTTCTTTGGGCGAATCAAGTGGCCGAAGTTCTTCTTGGTTACTCGCCGGGTGAGCTTCAGCGGATGTCCCTGCCAAAGGTTGGTGCGAGTGGGGGCAAAACCGACAGCGGGCGCTTTGAACAGATTGGTCCGGTGGCGGCGGCGTTCAAGAGTTTGCAAGAGGGACTGCAGACGGAAGTCGAGGGGGAAGCCCGCTTTCCGAGCAAGGATGACAAACGGGTAGCGGTTCACTGGAAGCTTTGGGCAATGCCTCCGTCCGGAAAACTCAAACGGGTCCTGATGGCGATCTCAGAAACCGCACAAGCCTCCCAGGATGGACCGATCACTTCGGGTTATCGCGATGTGTTTGAATATGCGGTGGAGGGGATTTTCCGATCGACGATCGAAGGGCAGTTCCTTGAGGTCAATTCGGCGCTCGCCAAGATGTACGGCTACAGCAGCCCGGCTGAGCTCATGCAAGGATTGAGCGACCTTTCCACGCAGTTGTATGTCACACCGGACCGGCGTGCGGACTTCGTCCGGCTCATGCTACACGAAGGATCCGTGTCCGGCTTCGAGACGGAAGTTTACACGGCGGACCGGAAAGTGATCTGGATTGCGATTTTCGCGCGCACCGTGCTGGGTGTTAATTCCGAGCCGCTGTATTTTGAAGGAAGCGTGATCGACATCACTGAACGAAAGCAATCCGAGGCGGAGCTGCGGGAAAGCCGGGAGCAGTTGCGGGAACTCACAGCCAGGATTCAGCAGGTTCGCGAGGAGGAGCGAATCAGCGTGGCCCGTGAAATCCACGATGATCTGGGCCAGTCTCTCACCACCCTGGCGATTGATCTGCACTGGCTCTCCAGCCGACTGGAGAAGAGTGTCGATGACGAGGTGAGGAAGCCGATGGAGGAAAAGATCGGCTCTATGGAACAGCATATCCATTGGACGTTGCAGTCGCTTCGCCGAATCCTGGCGGCGTTACGCCCCCCGCTGCTCGACGAATTGGGCCTGGTGGCTGCATCGGAGTTTCACCTTCAGGAATTTGCCAAGAGAGCGGCATTGCGATGCGAATGGGAAAGCAATCTGGTGACTGACCTCCCGGCAAATTCCTCAACGGCCGTATTCAGAATTTTTCAGGAAATCCTCACGAACATTGCCCGGCACTCGAAAGCAACGAGGGTGAAGGTTCACCTCGGCGAACGCGACTTGCACCTGCTGATGAAGGTCGAGGACAACGGCTGCGGGATTCGGAAGGAAAAACTGGAGCGATCCAAGAGTTATGGCCTGATGGGTATGGTGGAACGTGCTGCGGCCATCGGCGGAGAGTTGGAATTCATCGGATCACCCCGATCGGGTACCACCGTGACTCTCAAAGTCCCGTTGGGTCGTGAAAGCGGTCGGTGAGTTGAGCGCGTTCGCGCGGGGAGGCAGCGAGAGCAGACTGGCAGCGGTCGATGCCGGGCGGCATCGGGTCTGTGCGGCGCCCGAAGTGGAAATCTCGCGGCCGCGAGGAGATCGATCTCCATCGGCCTTGACTGGAAGAAAACTATTTTTGGATTGAGCAATCTAGGATAAAGCATATCCACTTCGAACTCCATGCTCTGAATGTGCGGAGAGGTACCGAAATGGCTTTGAAAACAACGAAGGCAAAATGTTCACGGATCTTGATCGTGGATGATCACTATGTGGTCCGGCAGGGATTGAAGCAGGTTCTCGCCGAAAGATTCGGCGACGTCGACTTCGGCGAAGCCTCAGACGGAAACGAGGCTCTCCAACATGTATGGAATGGCGACTGGAGTGTCGTGCTTTTGGACGTTGCCATGCCCGGCCGCGGGGGTTTGGACACCTTGAAGGAGGTGCTGCGGGCCAAGCCGAAACTACCCGTGATTATCGTTAGCATGCACTCGGAGGAAATTTTTGCAGTGCGGGCGCTGAAGCTCGGTGCCTCCAGCTATATTCGAAAAGACTGCGCAGGCGTCGAATTGGTCGCGGCCGTAGAGGCAGCACTGCGCGGCCAGCAATTCATCACCCCACTGGTGGCGCTACAACTGGCTCGCCAGTTAAAACAGGAACGGGGCGACCTCCCGCATGAAGTCCTGTCAGATAGAGAGTTCCAAGTTTTCTGTCTGCTCGGGTCTGGAGTCATCATAAAAGAAGTGGCGGACCGACTTTCCCTGAGCGCCAAGACCATCTCGACGTATCGCACCCGGATTTTGGAGAAGATGGGCCTCAAAAACACTTCCCAAATTATCCATTATGTCGTCGAGCACGGATTGAGCACTACCGCAGTCGAGGAAATCGCTGAGGCAAACGCCTGCATCCAAAGCCCCCGACCGAAGTCCGCCCGTTCAACGAGGGCCGACAGGCCGAAGACCCGTTCCAATAGCTCGGGGTTGATCACTCCGTCTAGCGATCCAAAGGTCCGAAACATTGGCATGTTTGCGGCTCCGATTTCTCCAGATTGAGTGGAATCCCGCACGGTTCTGGTAGCCCTCCGGGGCACGCTTGAGTTCGACGAACATCACGATCCCACCGATCAGAAAGATGCTTGCGAGGAGGATGAGCGCGATCATGGTGATGAATGATAGCAGGAACTGCGCCTGATCTCGTTGGTGATTTGCGTTTCAACACGAAAAAGATCCCAACAGCACGCTCGTCCACGAAGCGAGCTACTCGAAAAGCTCGGCCTGCGGCACTACTCTTCGTGTCTCTTGCCAGTGCTCCGATTCGATGCCTGCTACTCAGCCCGACTGTCGTCGGCGACATGCGTTTCAGCTCCGTCTTCGTCATCGCGATTACCTTGCGCCTGCGTTCCGTTAACCTCGACGGCTGAGCGTCAGCCGTGAGGTTGACAGCGAGAATGATGGGTCATACGCGCGGCTCGGCGTCACGATCCATAACCGTGTTGGCTTGAACGACCGCCACCTTTGCCAATGCCTGGCGGAGGGCGATGCGCGAAAGGGGCTTGGCGAGCACGAGGTCGATCGCCTCGGAATACTGTTTTCCGGGCGTTACCTCACCGCCGTAGCCGGTGAGGAGAATCACGGGCGTGTGCGGGCTGGTTTCCTTGATGCCGATGGCGAGTTGCTCGCCGGTCATCTCGGACATGACGTGATCGGTGATGACCAAGTCAAAATGGCCGGCGTGAAATTTCTCCAGCGCCTCGCTGCCGCTGAACGCGGTCTCGACGGTGTGGAGGTCGTCTTGCAAGTGCTGGCAGACGAACTGGCAGAGGATTGGTTGATCGTCCACGACGAGGATGCGCCACGGGCCATGCGCGGCTGGTGCGGCGTCGAGGGTTGCGAGGCTTTCGGTTTTTGGCACCGGCAGGCGCAGCGCGAAGGTGGTCCCGAGACCGGGTGCGCTCTGAACATCCGTGGTGCCGCCGTGGCGGAGGATGATGCCGAAGACCATCGAGAGCCCGAGGCCGGTGCCGCGAGGACCTTTGGTGCTGAAGAAAGGCTCAAGGCAGCGCCGCCGCACTTCTTCGCTCATGCCGGTGCCGGTATCGGTGATCCGTAAGGCGACGGTTTCACCCTCGCGCTGAGTGCCGAGGGTGATCGTGCCGCCTTCCGGGAGTGCATCGACGGCGTTGAAGATGACGTTGGTGAGCGCCTCGCGCAGCTCCGCGGCGTCGCCGGTGATCGATGGGATTTCACCCAGTTCGGTGGCCATGGTGATCGTCCGCCCGTCGGCGGTGGCGTCGGTCTGCCACCGGGGGCGGGTGAGCGTGACCGCCTGTTCGACGAGCCGATTGAGATCGACGGGCATTCGCTGTTCCTCCGCCTCCTCGGGCCGGTAGAACTCGCGCAGCCGATGCACGATCTTCGCTCCGTCTTCGGCGGCGGTGAGGATGGTGGTCAGGGGCATCGTGGCGTTCTCCTTCGTCAGGCCATGCTCGGCGTCGCGCAGGAGCAGCTCGCCGAAACCCATGATAATGCTGAGCGCGTTGTTAAAGTCGTGGGCTATGCCGCCAGCCATGGCACCGAGCGCGGCAAGCCGCTCATGCTGGATGACTTGCTGCTGCGTGCGCCCGAGTTCGCTCAGTGCTCGCTCCAGCTCGATCGTGCGCTGGCGCACGCTTTCCTCCAGAGTCGCGTTTTGCCTCTGGATGGTGAGATGCGAGAGCCGGGCGCGGAGCAGATTGTGCATGCGAAGCAGGACTTCGCTCTGGTCAAAGGGCTTGGTGAGAAAATCAGTCGCACCGGCGAGAAGCGCGCGCGTCCTCGTCGGCGGTGTAATGTCCGCGGTGAGGACGACGATGGGCAGGTAGTCATCGGTGGCAGTGAGCGCGTGCAATTGCTCGATGACCGCGCAGCCATCGAGCCCAGGCATGAGCCAGTCGGTGAGGACGAGGTCCGGCTGGAAGTCTGTGAAGAGCGCGGCGGCTTCGTGCGAATTGGTGGTGCTGATGAAGTTCTCGAATCCAGCGCGAGTCAGGACGCGTTGGAGCAGCCGCACATTGGGCTCTTCATCGTCGATGATGAGAATCTTGCAGGCATGCACCGCATCCGGCACGGCCCGGGGAAGGATCGCCGAAAGGCTGATGTTCGGAAGAAGGTTGAGAGTTGCTTCGTTCGTTTCCATGAGGCCGGGCATAGCCGCTACTGTGCTAGCATTCGTGACGAATCGCAGGCGCGGCGACTGTGGAGATTGCTCCGAGGGTTTGTCCGTAGCTATCCCGAAATGATCTTGTTGCGGATGGCGTAGCGCACCAAGTCCGCGAAGGAATCCAGCCGCAGCTTGCGCATGGTGGCGGCGCGATGGGTTTCCACGGTCTTGATACTGATGCCGAGCAGTGCGGCGACTTCCTTGTTGCTTTTGCCTTCGCAAAGGAGCTGAACGATCTCACGCTCGCGCGGCGTGAGGCCTTCGGTCTTGTCCTTTCCCGCGCCCGACGCGCCATCGAGATAGCGCGCAAAGACGACCTCCGAGATGCGGTTGGTAAAGTAATGCTTGTGCTCTCCGAGGGCCCGGATCGCGGCGACGAGGTGCCCTCCGATGTCGCTTTTCAAAATGTAACTTCGCGCGCCCGCGGCGAAGACGTCATGGATGAGCTGGTCACTTTCCTCGGCGGTGAAGATGAGCACTTCCGTCTTCGGCAGCGCCCGCTTGATCTGCCGCGCGGCGTCGAGGCCGTTGAGTTCTGGCATGCCGATATCCAGCACCACCACATCGGGCTTGAGCTTCTCCGCGAGGGCGACGGCCGTGCGGCCATTGGCGGCTTCCCCGCACACTTCCCAGCCGGCTTCCTTTTCGATCAAAATCCGCACGCCCTGCCGGACAACCTCATGGTCGTCGGCGAGCAGGATGCGGAGTTTTTCCATGCGCGGTTTGGTTTGGTTGCTGCGCTCCGCGATCTCGGTATCCGACGCGGGATGGAGCACTCTGCCCGGCGACTCTACACCCATCTGGCCGAACCTGTGAGCTGATTCTGTGGTCGTGAAACCGTGCCGCTCGGGGTTTCCCCGGAGGCAAAAGTCCACACTTCACGCGGCACCTTGGGTGCCGGGGGCGCTGTATTCATTGATGAGAATGAATACCTTGATCGCCGATGACGACGACATCACCCGACTGCTTCTCAGTTCCGCACTGACCAAGCTCGGGCATTCCGTGCGTGAGGCGAAGAATGGGATCGAGGCGTGGATGGCGTGGCTCAGCGGCGACTACCCGCTGGTCATCTCGGACTGGAAGATGCCCGACCTCGACGGGCTGGAATTTTGCCAGCGCATCCGCGCCGCGCCCCGTGCGGAATACAGCTACATCATCCTGCTCACCTCGTGCTCCGGGAGCGCGAACTATCTCGAGGCGATGACCGCCGGCGCGGACGATTTCGTCACCAAGCCGTTTGAAAAGGACGCCTTAGCTGCGCGCGTGCGCGTGGCCGAGCGCATCCTCGGACTGCACGCCAATCTCCGCGCGTCCAACGCCGATCTCGAACGCCGCGCTCGCGCACGCACGGCGGAACTCGAAGCCGCGATGCGCGCGAAGGAGGAATTCCTGTCCCGCGCCAGTCACGAGCTGCGCACCCCGATGAATCACATCCTCGGCTTTGCCCAACTGCTCGAAATGGACGCCGACACGCCCGAGCAAAAGGACAGCGTCGGACAAATCCTCACCAGCGGCGCGCACCTGCTGACCCTGATCGACCGCATCCTCGCCATTTCCGCGACCACGCCGGAGAAGGTCGGCTTTCTGGAAACCCAGCACCTCCGCCCAAGCGCCCGCCCTCCCTCCGAGTCGCCATGATCGCACCCCTCCCCGCCAATGAGCCGGCACGGCTCGCGGCCCTGCGCGCCTTCGACATCCTGGATACGCCGCGCGACGAGGCATTCGACCGCGTCACCCGTATGGCGGCGGCGATGCTCCAATCGCCGATCGCCCTCGTATCGCTGGTCGATGAAGACCGGCAGTGGCTGAAATCCACCTGCGGCCTCGAAGTCAGCGAGACTCCGCGGAGTGTCGCCTTTTGCGCGCATACGATCCTCGGCCAAGAGGTCCTGGTCGTGCCCGACTCGACGCTCGATCCGCGTTTTGACACGAACCCGCTCGTCACAGGCGCGCCCGGAATTCGCTTCTACGCGGGGGCTCCGCTCCGCACTTCGGATGGCTTCCAGCTCGGCTCCCTATGCGTGATCGACACGGTCCCTCGCGAGTTAGCGACTGCGCAGGTGTCGCTGCTCACCGACCTCGCAGCGTTGGTGGTTAATCAGCTCGAACGTGTTCGCGCGGAAAGCAGCCTCCGGATCGAGTTGGAAGAACGCAAAGAGGCCGAGAAAAAGGCGCGGGTCTCAGAGGAGAAGTTCCGCGCGGTCACGCAATCGGTCGGAGACGCGATCATTTCGTCGGACAGCGCGGGCAATATCATCTTCTGGAACAGCGGCGCCGAGAAGACCTTCGGCCAACGTGAGGAAGCAGTGCTCGGCCAGCCTCTCGGGATCATCTTGCCGGAGCGGCTCCGCGCCATGCATCGCGCCTGGATGGCGCGCTTCCCGGCGACCGACGAGATGCGCGCGAGCGGCAAGACGGTCGAGCTGATTGGCCTGCGTCAGGACGGCGGAGAATTCCCGATCGAACTGACGCTCTCGACGTGGAAAACCGACGAAGGCGCGTTTTTCACCGGGATCGTGCGGGACATTTCCGATCGCCTTGAGACAGCCAGCGCGCTGGTGGAGTCCGAGCGCTTTCTCCAATCCACGCTCGACGCGCTCTCCTCGAATATCGCCATTCTCGACGAGCACGGAAAGATCATCGGCGTGAATGATGCTTGGAAGCGCTTCGCGGATGGAAACCATTGCCAGAGCCACCTGCGCGGCGTCGGCGACAATTACCTGAAGCTGTGCGATGAGGCCCGCGGCCCATTCTCGGAGGAAGCCCCGCTGATGGCGGCGGGCATCCGGTCGGTCATGGACGGGACGCGATCTTCCTTCGAGATGGAATATCCGTGCCACGCTCCCGATGAGGAGCGCTGGTTCATCGCGCGCGTGACCCGCTTCGAGGGCGATGGCGAAGGCGCGGTGCGGGTGGTCGTGGCTCACGAGAATATCTCCGCTCGGAAACGGGCGGAACTCGCGCTGACGCAGAGCGAAGAACTGCTCCGACGGGTGATGGATAGCAGCCAGGACTGCATCAATATTCTCAACCTCAAAGGCGAGCTGCTGTGGATGAACGAAGGCGGCCAGCGGATCATGGAGATCGATGATTTTGAAGTTTTGCGCGGCCGTGTTTGGGCCGATCTTTGGCCGGAGGACGAACGGCAGTCGGCGCTCGTGGCGGTAGAGGAGGCCAGGTGCAAACGCGTCGGGACTTTCAGCGGCTCATGCCCTACGGAAAAAGGGGCACCGCGGTGGTGGGAAGTCGTGTTGACGCCGGTGCTGAGCGACGACGGCGAGCCACAGAAAATCCTGTCGGTTTCGCGCGACATCTCCGCGAGAAAAGAAGCGGAGGTGGAGCTTCTGCGCGCAAAGAAAGCGGCCGAGGACGCCAACTGCGCGAAAGGCGAGTTCCTCGCGAACATGAGCCACGAGATTCGCACGCCGATGAACGGCATCCTCGGCATGACCGAGCTGGTGCTGGAAAGTTCCCTGACCGAGGAGCAGCGCGGCTACCTGACCATGGCGAACTCCTCCGGAAAGGCGCTGCTCGGGCTGATCAACGACATCCTCGATTTCTCCAAAATCGAAGCGGGCAAACTCGAACTCGAGGCCATCAACTTCAATTTGCGCGAAACCGTCGCGGACCTCCTCCGGCCACTCGTCTTCCGGGCCGGACGGAAGCGGATTGAGTTGGTCACCCACATCGCCCACGACATCCCCGACGGGCTCGTCGGAGACGCACTGCGGCTGCGACAAATCGTATGCAACCTGACCGACAACGCGCTGAAATTTACCGAGCGCGGATCGATCACGGTGAAGATCGAACTCGAGGCCGCGGCCGATGGCGAACGGTGCCTGCATTTCTCGGTGAAGGACACGGGCATCGGCATCCCGGCGGAAAAGCAGGGGCTGATTTTCAAGGCCTTCGAGCAGGTCGATGGCTCGACCACACGGAACTACGGCGGCACCGGCCTCGGGCTCGCCATCGCTGGGCAACTCGTCGAGCAGATGCACGGCAAGGTGTGGATCGAGAGCCAGATCGGCCTCGGCACGACGTTCCATTTCACCGCCTGGTTTGGCGTGGCGTCATCCTCGCTCTCGTCCTCGAGTCCTGTGGTGAACGGAGACGCACCGAGGACGAAGGGCGAAAAAGAGAAGGCTGGCCTCCGCATCCTTCTCGCCGAGGACAACGTGATCAACCACGCCCTCGCGACTGCGATTCTAACGAAGCGCGGGCACTCCGTAATCCACGCGGTGAATGGCCGCGAAGCCATGGAAGCCGCCACGCGCGAGCCGTTCGACCTCATCTTCATGGACGTGCAGATGCCCGAGATGGACGGCATTGAAGCCACGCAGCGCATCCGGGCCACCGAAACGCCGCTCGGCATGCACACGCCGATCGTGGCGCTCACAGCGCATGCGCTGACAGGCGACCGCGAGCGCTGCCTCGCCGCCGGGATGGACGATTA
The DNA here is from genome assembly GCA_038207335.1 of Chthoniobacterales bacterium. Lineage (GTDB taxonomy): Bacteria > Verrucomicrobiota > Verrucomicrobiia > Chthoniobacterales > Chthoniobacteraceae > CAIURC01. The sequence continues at coordinate 144,628 of JBBQZX010000011.1, forward strand.
TCTTTCCAAGCCGCTGCAAAAGCCCGAGCTGTTCGCGCTGCTCGCCACGATACCGAAGTCGTCCTCCACCGCGACTCTGAAGCCGAACGGCAACGGAGCGAGCACGAAGCACAAGGCCGAAAGCGATATCCCGGCGGCGCTCCGAATCTTCAGCCGCGCAGAACTGCTCGACCAAGTCGATGACGACGAACCGCTCATGCAGCGGATGATCGCGCTTTTCCACGAAAACACGCCGCGTCTGGCCGACGATCTCCGCAACTCGATCGCGCTCCGCGCATCCGCGGACGTGGCCCGCTCCGCGCATGCGCTGCTGAGCTCGCTCGGAGCTTTCGGAGCGCACCATGCCCGCCAGCTCACCCAGAAACTCGAGGCGCAGGCGCTCGATGAAAACTATGAACACAGCGACCGAACTTTCGCCGCCCTCGAGCGAGAAACTGCTGCAATTTACGCTGCCCTGGCCGCTTTCACTCCCGCCTAACAGCTTGGTGCCGGGCAGAGCACGTCCCCATGGACGAGGATTCGCGCGCTTCGGCTGCAACTTGTGATTTGAAGATGCCGGGTATTCGCCGCCACGTCGCGCACGTCGCAAAAGCCGGAGTTGACGAGGTGTGCAAACGGGGCGATACGAACAGTGCGCACGGTGTTAAACAGCATTGTTCGGCTGGGGTGGACAGCACGGGAGGCGCGAAACGAAACCGCGCCATGAGCTTTCCGCTTCCTCCAAATGAAGTCCAGCGCCTCGCGGAACTCAGGCGGTACGCGGTGCTCGATACTCCGCCGGAAAAGGCATTTGACGACATCACCAAACTCACGGCCGGGATCTTCAAAGTGCCGATCTCAACGGTGACTTTGATCGATGAACACCGGCAGTGGTTTAAGTCGTGTTTCGGTCTGGAGACGCGCGAAGTGGGCAGGAGTATCGCCTTCTGCGCGTATGCCATTTTGCGGGACGAAGTGATGGTCCTGCCCGATGCACGGAAGGATCCGCGCTTCGTCAACAACCCCTTGGTGACTGGTGCGCCGCACATCCGCTTTTACGCCGCCGCGCCGCTGAGGACTAAAAATCGGCTGAACCTCGGCACCCTCAGCATCATCGACACGAGTCCCCGGCAATTTCGCCCGGACGCGGCGGAGATGCTCGCGAGCCTGGCAGCACTCGTGGTCAGCGAATTGGAGCTGCGCTACGAAATCGGCGAGCGCCGCCGCACGACGGAGAGTCTGCGACTGTTGCAGGCGGCGGTGGAGCAAAGCAGCGAGTCCGTCATCATCACCACCTCAGAGATTAGTTTGCCGGGACCGGAGATTATCTTCGTCAACCCCGCATTCACGGCGCTCACCGGATATTCTCGCGAGGAGGTGATGGGCAAGACGCCGCGAATCACGCAGGGACAAAAGACGGAGCGCTCAGTTCTCGATGGTGTGCGGGCAAACTTGATCAAGGGTGACGAATTCCACTTCGAGGCAGTCAATTATCGAAAGGATGGAAGTGACTTCATCATGTCCACCCAGATCTCACCGATCCGGAGTGAAGATGGAAAGTTGACGCACTTCATCTGCTTTCAGTGCGATGGGACAGACAGCAAGCGCGCCGCCGAAAGTCTTCAGAAAGCGATGGAGGACTCCGAGCGGGCGAACCGCGCGAAGAGCGAATTCCTCTCCCGCATGAGCCACGAACTGCGCACGCCGCTGCACGCGATTCTCGGCTTTGCGCAGCTCCTGGAGATGGACGCCCTCAGCCTCGAAGACAAGGAGAGCGTGGCGTGCATTCAAGGTGCGGGAAACCATCTGCTGGGGCTGATCAACGAAGTGCTCGATATCGCGCGCGTCGAAGCCGGCAAGCTCGCGCTCACACCCGAACCGGTGAGCGTGCGGGAGACTTTGGAAGAGACGCTTTCCCTCGTGAAACCGCAGGCTGCCGAACGCGGCGTGCGGCTGGAGCCGCTCACCGGCGACCTCGACTGCGAGGTGCTTTCCAGCGCGCGGCGCTTCAAGCAAGTCGTCCTCAATCTGCTGTCGAACGCCGTGAAATTTAACCGAAAGGGCGGGAGCGTCGCGGTGTCGTGCGAAAAGATCGAAGACTTCCTGCGCATTAAGGTCGCGGACACGGGGCACGGCATTTCGCTTGAAAACCTCGCGAAAGTTTTCGTGCCTTTCGAGCGTCTCAATGTCTCGGACACGGTCATTGAAGGCGCGGGCCTTGGCTTGTCACTTTCCAAGCACCTCGTCGAGGCGATGGGCGGCAAGATCGGCGTCGAAAGCGAGCCCGGCAAAGGCACGACTTTTTGGGTGGAGTTGCCGCTCATTCAGCTGACGAGCGAGGCCGCTACGCTCAGCCTCGAAGCCCGCATCCGCACCATCGCGGAAATGCCGCGCTCCACCGCCCCGCGCACGCTGCTTTACATCGAGGACAATCTTTCCAATCTCCGCCTCGTCGAGCGCATCCTCGCGCGGCGGCCCGAGATCAAGCTGATCGTCGCCATGCAAGGCAGCATCGGCCTCGAACTCGCGCGCCAGCACCAGCCCGACCTCGTGCTGCTCGATCTCCACCTGCCCGACATTCAGGGCGACGAAATCCTCCGCCAACTACGCGCCGATCCCCGCACCGCTCAGCTCCCAATCGTGATGGTCAGCGCCGACGCCACCCCCGCGCAGATCGAGCGCCTCCGCGCCGCCGGCGCAACGGAGTACTTCACCAAACCGATCGACGTGCGCGCCTTTCTCACCCTCGTCGATGCAACCGAGCCGCGCCCGGCGGCGAAATGCGTGAAGAAAATCACCCGATGAGATGCTGCGCGACTTCGCTCAGGCCGACGTGCCGATGGAGCCCGACGGGAAAATTGATCGTGCATGCTCGCCCGAGCCGCATCGACGCAATTGATAAGCGCTCCAAAGTGGTCGGGCCGACTGGATTCGAACCAGCGACCTCTTGAACCCCATAAAGAAATGGGCGTTTTCGGCACAATCCGGCAGGGTGCGGCACAACCGGGAACAGGGCGGCATGACGAGCGGAAAGCCTTTGTGGGAAAGGGTTTGCGGGCCGCAAATGTGCGGCACACGCAGGCACCGCGCGGCATGAGTTTTTTTTGCCGGGGCCACCAGCGGGGCCACCAGATGTTCTAAGCTAGAGACCTCCAGGTTCTCCGCCAGCCGCGCCTCTGGACCTGCGCCGCGTCTCTGGAAAGCGAGGACGCGGACTTTGTTGTTCGCTAGGCGGAGGAGAGTGGCGTGAAGTGCTCTTGAATTTCAAACGGGGAAGGTGAATCTGCGGAAGGTCAAGCAGTTCAGCTTGAAACAAGCGCCCGTGAAATCGATTTCCTCGCTCTGACGGATCGAGAGTTATTCGAGGACATCGGATAACGAACTGCGCGCTGGCGGGTGGACATATCGGACTCCAAACTCTTGCCGCACCGCAAGTGGAAAGAGGTCGGACGCCTGGCCCCCAGGTAGATGCGGCCTGTCCGGTGCACTGCGCGCCTCCCTCGATTGTAGGCCCGCGCTTTCAGAGCGTTCCCGGCTTACTCGGCGCGGGAGGTCCGTCGCTCGATCATGGCCGACAGCCCGCGAGAATCCTTCCGTTCACGTTCGGAGCGAGGCCATTTCGACTTCCGGGAAGCTCCCAAACGGGAGCCTGACAATGGCGCAAACCCACTACCAAGGAGGTGACTTATGAACATCACCTAATTCAACCATCTACCCAGCAAACAGGGCTTGCTGAGTTGGTCGCTCGACAAGCCCTAAAGCTTTTTGGGTCAGGAATAAACCCGTGCTGAACAACGGCAAATCTTGGCTCCGAAGGCGCGCGCGTCAAGAAAAATGCCGAGTTTTTCTAACCGGAGAGGTGCGCCCTCATCCCGGCAGGAAAATGAAAGTCGCACACGTTGCCGGGGCCGCCGCCCAGGCCGCGCAGCGACCTGTCGCGCCCGACTCAAGGGATGGCTTTTCAATGTCGCAGACCGATCACCGATTTGGGGAGACGTGGACCTCAAGGCGTTCTGCGCGCTCACCGGCTACAGCCGCGAACATGCGACCCGTGAGCTTTCAGAGCTGCGGCGTGCGACCGGTCTCGCGTTCGAGACGAAGCAGCGCAAAAAGCGCGGCGCGGAGAAGGCAAGCTGGGGCGTCATCGTGGCCGATCCAGACAAGCTCAAATTCGACAAGCGTTCGCTCTTTTACGACCGGTGCGGAAATCGGCTCCACAACTACACCACCCTCTCGTCTGACGGAGAGAAAATCACGCCGACCATTCCCGCAAGTCCGGTCGCGTGTCGGCCTCGTGGAAGACCGCGCACCCGCCAGGTGCCGGACGACGCGATGAAACGTCCGCGCGGCCGTCCGAAGAAACAAAGCGTCTCCTCGCCGCAAGCTGCTCCCGCCCCGGTGCAGCCGCCGAACGCCGGTGAGAGCGGCCAAAAAATAGGAGAAAATCACGGACTCTGTGACAATGCATATGAAGAGGATTCCTTCGGAATACAGCAGCCAGATCCAAACGGTGCGCGGCGCGATGTCGCGATGTCGCGGGAAGAGATAAAAGCGCCGCAACCGGCGCTGAAGCGGAAAGCGTTCAGCCTCCAGGCACGGCTTGAAGCCTGCCATTGGGACAACTGCAAAGTGACTTTCAGCAGCCGCACAGCGCACAATTACGCGCTCCGAGCGCTCGTCGATGGACACGAAGAGAAACGCATTGTTTCGTGCTACGCCGATGCGCTGTTCGTCTGCCACGGATTCGCGGTCGATCGAGGGGCCAGCGCCGGAAAGGTCGTCTTTTTCAACCCGTCATCGACGGTCGTGAAGGCTGCCGCATTGCTCGCGAAAGACGGCCTGACGCGCCAGGATCGCATCGCGCGATGGTATGCAAATCATCCGCGTCGCAACGCGGAACCAGTGCCACCCCTCCCCGCTGACATCGAAGCCATTCGCGCGCAGATCGCTGCCACCTTTCCGCGCGACTGACCCGCTCCTCCAAGTGTCAGTAAACCTTTGGAAACTTTCCCGTCCGCTTGAAGGCGTTCAGGCCGGTGACGACGCTCTCAACCATGCGGTCGGCCACGGCGCTCTCGTCAGCAGACGGCTTGCGTGGTTTGATCTTAGCGGCGAGAACCTGCTTGGAGGAAGGCTTCATAGATTTCCGGACGATCAACTTTGAGGCTGGCGAACTCATCGGCGAACAGAGTGTGCGCCATTTCGCGCAATTGGTCAACGGGCTCGCCCCGCAACTCCGCCATTTCTACCAGTGAAATCGGTCGCACCTCTTCGTTGTTGGCGTTCTGGACGACGCGCACATTGATCCTCGCCCCGAATTCCGCCACGAGCGCGAACAGCGTTTCCTTCGAGCGAAAATGCGTCGCCGCGATGTTGTCCAGGGTGACGGCCCGGCCATCTTCGACAGCCCGCTTGACGACCCCGCGCACCGCTTCGCGAAACTCCCGGTGGACGTGGAGAACTGTCACGCTGTAGCCCAGCGCGAGCGCCCGCCGGATCTTTGCCCGCGCCGCAGCGTGATCCGACAAGGTGCCGTCCACGAGAAAATTAGCTCGGTCATCGGCACCGGTGGTTTCGGCCAACCAAATCAAAGCCGTGCTTTTCCCCGCACCGGTGCCACCGCTCGTGAACAGAATGCGGCGACGTTCGCGAGGCGCGATTCCGCGAATCTCACGCCGATAAATCTCATCGGCGAGGGCTTTGGCGGGATTGTAAACCGCGCGGGAGAATCGCGTTCGCGTCGCCTTGGTCGCGCGGTAGTCGGCGCAGAGTTCGCGTGCTCGATCCGTGTCGATGACGCTGCCGAACCGCGCGAGGTATTTCGCAATCGTCTCATCCAGCCGCCCTTGAATCTGCGCGGCAAATCTCGCCTCCACGTCGGCTTCCACAGCCGAGAGTTTTTCATTTTTTGGAATGCGCAGCGGGCCTTCGTAATCCATCTATTCGAGAGTGTGACAAATGCCGAGGTGCGGGCGCACTTCAATCTCGCGAAGGCGGTTGTTTCCCGCGTCTTGAATAACTCTGCGAGTTACTCACAACTCCCCCGGCTAGAGCCGACCCTCTTGGATGGAGGGTCTCGCCGGGTGAGTTGCCGCCGCGAGAACAACTCGCGCACTTAATCATGTGGCGCATCGTCTTCGCTGATTTCTGCGACTTCGATTCGCTCGATGAACGCGCAGCCCGGCGCAACGAGGCCGGCGTAACGCGCTGGCGCTTCTCTGATCCAATCGACGCCGAGTTTTTGGAGTGCGAGTCCGAGTTCGCGCAGGTTGCGGCCAGTCACGCGAACCTCGTGAGAGCTGAAAGTGACGCACAGAATTTCGCCCTCTCCCTCGCGTTGGAGGTGAGCAAACGCGAAGTGGCTGTATGGCAGGACGAAGAAAGCGCCGTTTTGCAGATCGACGCGTAGCGCTTGTGCCTGCGGATTGTTTTCCCAAGCGACGAAGCTGGGCTCGGCTGGAGGAGCCGCGTCCCCGGAATTTTCGGCGCTCGCTGGCTTGCGCTTTTTCATGGGGTGATTGCTTCGCGTTGCTCGACGGGTTGAGTTCTCCGTTTGGCGATGGATTTGAATCTCCGCCACGCGTCGGCCGCGAGCTGGCCTCCGCGCGCAATCCCGCGCACGAAGCGCCACGGGAGCCGCTTTCGCTGCGCGACGCCGCGCCGATGCAGATCGAGTGCAAGCTCACGGTCGCCCGACCGCGCCACGTTTTCGCGAAGCTGATCCGCGTCGCTCGTGAAAATCCTGATGCCTTTCCGACCGCGCGAGATGGTCACATACCACTGCTGCCGATTCGTCGCCGCGCGCACCGCGGAATCCGAGAACAGCACGTAGTCCACCGTCTTGCCTTGCGAAGCATAGGACGTGACGGCGTAGCCGCGCACGAACTGCCGGTAATTGCTGTTCAAC